>NZ_JAKWBD010000002.1:0-57688 GCF_056835965.1 Hymenobacter sp. R533113 | reverse complement strand
GTATGATTGTGCTGCCGTAAATTATCGGCGTTACCGGCAAGGAAGGCGGGGTCACCACCCATCCATAAGCACGCCGCCATTCGGCGGTGATGCTGGGCGACAGAGACTGTGCCCCGCCTTCTGTTTTTGCCCGAAGACTGGACAGTATAAAGGGAGCCCCGGCAGCGGCGGCATCCCGCATGAAACGAGGAAAGTTGCGGTGAAAACCTTGCGGGTGGCCTGTTTTCCACCTTTTATTCCCTTTTGTTATGCTTGCCACAGCCCCGGCCGCCCCGCCGCCCGTCTTGCTCAAGTATGTTGTCGGCATCGACATCGCCAAGGCCACGTTTGCCGCCTGCCTGGGCAGCATCGACGCCGCCCAGCGCCTGCGCCTGGGCAAAGTGGTCGAATTCCCCAACAACGCCGCCGGCTTCGAGGCCCTGCGCCGCTGGGTGGCCGCCGGCCAAGCCGAACCCGAGCGCCCGCTCTGGTTCGTGGTCGAGGCCACGGGCGTGTACTACGAAGAACTGGCCTACTACCTCAGCGCCCAGCAGCAGGCCTTGAGCGTGCTCTTGCCCAACAAGGTCAAGCACTTTGCCCGCAGCACGGAGCAGAAAAGCAAGACCGACGCGCTGGACGCGCGCCTGCTCTGCCGCCTGGGGCTGGAGCGCCAGCTGCCGGCCTGGCAGCCGCTCACCCCCGCCATGCGCCAGCTGCGTTCGCTCACCCGCGAGCGGGCCGCGTTGCGCACCCAGGCCGCTCAGGCCAAGAACCGGGCCCACGCCTACGCCCATAGCTACGAGCCCGACCCGCTGGCCCTGCAACGCTTGCAGCAGCGCCAGGCCCTGTTCGAAGCCCAAATGGCCGAGATTGACGCCCAAACCGCGGCCGTGGTGGACGCCACGCCCGCGCTGGCCCGCAAGCTGGCCCAGCTCACGAGCGTGCCGGGCATCGGCCTAACCACGGCCGTGACCATCGTGGCCGAAACCAGTGGCTTCGCCCTGGTTGAAAACGAGCGGCAATTGGCCAGCTATGCCGGCCTGGACGTGGTGCAGCGCCAGAGCGGCAACCTGGCCCGGCCCACGGCCATTTCCCGGCGCGGCAACGCCCGCCTGCGCACGGCCCTCTACCTGCCGGCCGTCAGCAGCCTGCGCTACAACGAACAGCAAAAAGCCTTTTATGCCCGGCTACGCGCCCGCTCCCCCAACGGCAAGGTCGGCGTGATTGCCGTCATGCGCAAACTGCTCCTGCTCAGCTACTCGCTCTGGAAAAACGACCAAGACTACAACCCCCACTATCACCCGGCGACGGTCCTGCCGCAAAAAGTAGCCCCGACCACCGGGGCCGAGGCTACACAGGATGCACCAAACGGCGCTCCTTTGACAGCCCAAATCTAACAAAAAATTGGCCCTCCGGCTTGTTTTTCATCACAGTATCTGTTGCGGTAACTGTTCGTTTGATCCGCTTGCCAGGCCAAGCTCGATAGGGTGCGGCAAGACCTGGAAGCCGGCAGTGCCATAGCGGCCGCCGCCACATTTTGAACCGCCGATCCGCCGTTGGCCAAGCAATAGAATTTGCTGGCAAGCCGCTCCCAACGGGAGCGGCTTTTTTTATGAACTAACACGCAAAGTTGTAAGGAAGCGGCGCGGCGAGCGTCTTTCCTGGTGAGTTATCACTTATACGCCCGCCGCCATGAATTCTTCTGCTACTTCCGCCGCTACTCCCGTTGCTATCCATATTCCCACGGCTGTCCGGGTGTTTCGCTTTGCTTCCAACGGGTATCGTCGTTTCCTGGCTTACCAGCAGACGCGGCGCGCGCAGATGGAAACCATCAGCTTCGCCCCAGCCGGACGAGCGGCCGAGTCACGAAGCATGACACAGTTGCGCAAAGCAATGGCCGGGATAATTATCGTAAGCTTTATGCTGCTGCTGTGGGTGCGGGCCGAATCATTAACGCGAATGATGCCCCACTTGGTGGATATTGGCCTGGGCGTGCTGGCGGGCATCATTGGTAATTCGCTAGGTTATTGGTTTGGGTTGCTGGGCGTGGCCCCGACGCCGGCCTGTACCGCTTCTCAAACTTTGAAAATGGTGCAGATTGTGGGCGTGCCTGTGGGGTATGTGCTGCTGGGTGGCCATATGCTACTCATGCCTTTGACGGGCGCCCTGGTAGCTTTGGCGCTGGTGCTCATCACGCGCCGCCTGGGGTGGTCGTGCAGCCGGTAACGTTGAGGCAGCCCAGCCCTGTTAGCAGGAAGTACTTGGCTATTGACTCAAAACGGAGCTGTTTGACGGCAGCTTTACTTTGAGCACTTCCCTGGAAACGCCTCACTGATCAGCCAGCGTGTGATCAGTGGGAGGCAACGCGCTTCATACTTAATAAAGGAAGCAAGGCGCTTCTACAAACCAGAATTTGCGGTCACCTTTGCGGTTCATTACGCAAGAGCCGCCCGTGATAAACCCAACTGAACAGGAAGAAAGAGAATATCTGGAGGAAATTAAGGAGAAGCTGGTGCTGGCTAGTAAACGGGTTGATGACGCCGTCAAGCAGTTTTCCGACGAGCTCCGGCAGAAAAAGGAATATATCCATGAGCACCAGTCCGGCATGGACGCCGCCGATATGGTCGCCGCCGGCCAATCCATCAACCGCATGGCCTTCACGGGGGAAGCCGCCGTGGCCCGGAAGCGCAAGCTTCTCAAGCTGGGGCAATCCCCTTACTTTGGCCGCATTGATTTTGCCCCCCAGGGTAAAGCGACCTCGTCAGTCTACATCGGCGTGTATTCCTTCACGGACGAGCGGCAGCGCCAGAACCTGATCTATGATTGGCGGGCCCCAATCTCCTCCATGTTCTACGACTTCGAGCTGGGAGAAGCCTTTTACACCACCCCATCCGGCTCGATTCGGGGCACCATCGACCTCAAGCGGCAATACAAGATCCGAGACGGCCGCCTGGAGTTCATGCTCGAAAACGACGTGAACATTCACGACGACGTGTTGCAGCGCGAGCTGGCCAAGTCCTCCGACGACAAGATGAAGAACATTGTCGCGACCATTCAACGGGACCAGAACGCGGTGATCCGCAACGAAACCGCGCCGGTGATGGTCATCCAGGGTGTGGCCGGCTCGGGCAAAACCTCCATCGCTTTACATCGAATTGCGTTCCTGTTGTATCGCTTCCGCGAGACCATCGCGGCCAAGGACCTGCTGATTATTTCGCCCAACAAAGTCTTTGCCGATTATATCTCCAACGTCTTACCCGAGCTGGGGGAAGAACACATCCCCGAGATGGGTATGGACGAGCTGGCGGCCGACTTGCTCGACAATCGGTACCAGTTCCAGACCTTCTTCGAGCAGGTGTCCGCGCTGCTGGCGGAGCACGATTCCGCTTTCATCGAACGCATCCGATTTAAGGCCTCGTTTGAATTCCTCACCCAGCTGAACCAATACCTCGTTCATATTGAGAATACCTACTTCACCATCACCGAGCTGCGGGTTGGCAGAACCGTCGTCCCCGCTTCCGTCATTCAGCAGAAGCTCAGGACCTACCATCGGGTTCCGCTCCTCAAACGCTTTGCGCTGGTAGCCAATGATATCCGGGCCTACGTGCGCGACGCCGCCGGTCGCAAGCTTACCGGGCAGGAGAAAGCCACGATTGGGGAAGCGATTCCCCGCATGTTCCGGTTCCACCAGGTGCTGGAGCTTTACCGGGATTTTTACCGCTGGATCGGTAAGCCCGAGCTGCTGAAGGTCGACCACCGCCTGCGCCTGGAATACGCGGATGTTTTTGCCTTGATTTACCTGCGCCTGCGCCTGGAAGGCATCACCACCTACGATCAGGTAAAGCACTTGCTGGTGGACGAGATGCAGGATTATACCCCGGTGCAATATGCCGTTTTGTCCCGCTTGTTTCTGTGCCGGAAAACTATTCTGGGCGACGTCAGCCAGACGGTGAATCCGTACAGCGCTTCCTCGGCCGAAACTATTGAACGCGTCTTTCCGCAGGCTGATGTGGTCAAGCTGTACCGCAGCTACCGCTCCACCGTCGAGATTACGGCCTTCGCGCAGCGTATCACACCAAATCCCGATATCATCCCGCTGGAAAGGCATGGGCAGGAACCGGTCGTAAGGCGCTGCCATAGCCACGAGGAGGAGCTGGCGGCCATCCGTCAGCTGACTGAGGAATTTAAAAGCTCTGGCAATCATTCCCTGGGCATCATCTGCAAAACCCTCCGGCAAGCCACGCAGGCATATGAGGCGCTCCAAGGTCCGGGCGTTCATTTGCTCACGGAGGAGTCTACTACATTTAAGGAAGGGGTTGTCATCACCACTGCCCATTTGGCGAAGGGACTGGAATTTGATGCGGTCGTGGTGCCCTTTGCCTCCGCCCGTACGTATCGAACGGAGGTCGATAAGAGCATGCTTTACGTAGCCTGCACGCGGGCCATGCACCAGCTCACGCTGACGTATTCCGGTGCTGTTACCGCCTTCTTGTCTTCTTAAGAGCGGCGACTCCAGAGAGCATCAAAAAGCGGGGGACGGTGACGAGCAATAGCCTGCTGGTGAAGGATTTATGCGAGGCGCTTCCATTAGCTCCATGATTCGCGCCTGGCCACGCTTTCCTCTCCCTATCGTTTCGGCAATGATAAATCAACTCCCGTGCGCCGCACGGAGCGCTTTACGCGGCCCGTTGGGCCTCTTGCAGCCAACTGTGCGCTTCCTTGATATCACCAAACATGCGCATTTGCAGCCGCTCACCAATCCCGAGGTGCATCGCCTCTGCCGAGAGAGCTGCCATCGACTCGGGGCTGACTACTTGGGCGAAATGAGTGAGGCCCTGCGCGATGGCGCGGGGCGCCCAATCGCTAACAATCCACTCTACGGCGTGGTCCCAGGGGCCAATAACCAGGCGGTTGTCATTAAGCAAATAAGGGCAGGCGTGGTCCTGAAGAGGGTGCAGGCACGCATCGGCACCGGCAATTATACCGATGTAAGTCTGATAGCCAATCCAATTATTGTATACCCAGCGGTTGACCGTATCGTACTCGATGGTTAGATAAACCTTACCGAACCCATTAACTATTTCTGTGAGCATGAAGCAGGAATTGCAAGGCCTATCTTGACAGAAACGCGAGAGCACTAGGTCAGCAGCGTTTCGGCCTCTGGCGGAGAGCTTGCTGATTGGCAAACTTAGAACTTACTGGGATGAAGCTGATTAGCAAATACCGCAACTAACTTTCCTGACGAGGCCGAAGAATTTGCCCCCCAGCGGTGAAGGCTGACAAGTTCACCAAAAAAGCTGGCTTATACGGCTGGCGAGCTGGTAGCTTTTCGCTGAGCCAGGCGCTGCCCGGCCAACTGGTTGCTGCCCAGAACGATAGTCGCGTAGCCTACGGGCGCTTCCGTGTAGCGCAGGGTTACCTGCTGGCCAAGCCACCAGAAGGTTTGGGCCTGGCCGGCGCTCTGAGACGGACCGTATTGGGCGCTAAGCAGCTCGCGGATACCGCGGCAGTTGGCCTCGCCCATCATACGCAGCTCGATATAGTAGAGCTTGTCTTTGTAAAAGCCGTAGGTGATGCCGGTGAGCTTGTGGGGACCGACTTTGAGATGGTCGGTGAGGTAGTTGTAGAACTGGGTCTGGGTGGCGGGGTCCGTCCTGACCAGCTCCAGGTCGCGGAATTTGCTGATGTCGGCGCCGAAGGTGGCTTTGCCGAACCCGTTCTGCGTATCGAGGGCGCGTAAAGAGGGCGAGGCCGTGCGCGTCGCCTTTTTGGATCTAACGCTCTGAGCTTGGCTGCTTTGTCCAGACCAGGCCAGCAATCCCAGGAAAATAATCAGCTTTTTCATAGACGGCCCAGCGTACAAAATGGCGAAAGATCCACGGAGCGGTAAATCTACTATATTCTGCCAGTAGATATACGTTCTGGGGGGCTTTTTCAGGCCGAATTTCGGTTTTCCAGCAGGTTTTTTGACCGATGGATTGGGTTTTTACTGGAAAAATTGAATTCATTTAGAAAAGCAGTTAATCATTATACAAGAGCGTACTGCATCGCGCCGTAAACTAGGGCTTGGGAGCTGGCAGGGCGGGAGGAATACGAACGTCATCGGGAAGAAGCTCGGCACCGCTGCCAGCATCGGGGGCAATGATTTTCCAGACGGCGCGCTTGAGCTCGTCCAATCGGTGCAGCGCATCGACAATGGTGTCATGGTTTTTTACCTTCTCAAAAAAGCCGGTTTTGACGCCAACCTGGATCATCTTGTCCAGCACAAAAGGCAGAATCCAGCCCACAACGCTGCTAGCCAGGGCACCGCGCAAGCCAATGCGCATGAGCAAGCTGGTAGTCATGCGCTTGAGCAGAAGAGCTTTAGCGGCGGGCAAAGCTTTATCGGCCAGGAAGTCGGTGACAAGCTGGGCGTTGCCCTTCTTTATCTCGGCCCGCAGCACGTCCTGAATAGTATCGAGGGCCGTGCGGGCTACTTTTTGGAAAAGCATTCCAGTTTGCCAGGCACGCAGCCCCGTGGCCCGAGCAGCGCTGAAGATGGTAGGAAGCAGGTTAATCTTTTTCATAACAAAGTAAAAATGCCCCCCAGATAGGACGGGAGCGCCGGGCAGCCAAAAGATACGACGGGTTTTGGATCGGGTAGACGAAGTATGGGCAGCGTTTGGGGATGGAAGCGCGTTAATGGTATAAAGACGCAATACTTTGCGTCTCGTCGTTGAACCGCAGGTCAGCGGAGCTAACGGCTGGAACGCGCTAACCAAGCACGAGACGCAAGGTATTGCGTCTTTACACCGCTCTGACAAAGCTTACTCACACCAAACAATGCATACGGAGCCAGAACAGATGAAAGCCATAATCGTTGGGGAGGCGGGCGGGCCGGAGGTATTACAAATTGGGCAGCGCCCCAGGCCTCAGCCTGCCGCTCACGAGGTGCTGGTGCGCGTGCACGCGGCGGGCGTCAATCGGCCGGATGTACTGCTGCGCCAGGGAAAATACGCGGGCAGCGGCGACGTAAAAGGCCTGATTCCGGGATTGGAAGTAGCCGGCACCGTAGCAGCGCGTGGCGCGGCGGTAACGCGCTGGCGCGAGGGCGACGCAGTGTGTGCGTTGGTAGCCGCGGGCGGCTATGCCGAGTATGTGGCGGTAGATGCCCGGCACTGCCTGCCCATACCAGCTGGCTGGAGCTTACTAGATGCGGCGTCTTTGCCCGAAACGGTCTTTACGGTGTGGCACAACGTGTTTCAACGCGGTCAGCTACAGCGTGGCGAAACGCTGCTGGTGCACGGCGGAAGCAGTGGTATCGGCATCACGGCCATTCAGCTGGCGCACGCGCTGGGCTCCCGCGTAGTTACCACGGCAGGCTCCGACGAGAAGTGCGCTGCCTGCCGTAGCCTGGGTGCTGACCGCTGTATCAACTACAAAACCGAAGATTTTGAGGCTGTGCTACAAGCCGAGGGCGGCGCTGATGTAATTCTGGATATGGTCGGCGGCGACTACATTCCCAGAAACCTGCGCCTGCTCCGCGACGATGGCCGCCTGGTATTCATTAACGCCATGCAGGGCGCCAAAGCAGAGTTCAACGCCCTGGAAATCATGCGTCGGCGGCTTACCATTACCGGCAGCACCCTGCGGCCCCGCAGCGGGGAGTTCAAGGCGGCGCTGGCGGCCGAGGTGGAGGAGAAAGTGTGGCCGCTGGTCGCTGGGGGGCTTTTTAAGCCGGTTATCTTTAAAGTATTTGAACTAGAAGAAGCCACGGCGGCGCACCAGCTCATGGAAAGCAGCGCGCATATCGGCAAGATTATGCTGCGAGTAAGCTAAAGCAATGCGTGAGGCCAAGCGCTGGCTCACGCATTGCTCCGCGTAAAATCTTCTACTACCTGTAGGCATACGGGCGCTGGCACCTGCACTGACTTGCCGGTGGGTGTAAGCCTACCACTCTGGCTGTCAACGCGGAAGGTGACGATGTTGTTGGTGGCCTGGTTGGCTACCAGCACGAGTTGGCCCGTCGGATCGATGGTGAAGTTGCGGGGCTTCTGGCCGAGCGTAGGCACATGCTGCACCAAGGTTAATCGGCCACTCGTGATGTCGATGGCATAGACGACCAGACTGTCGTGGCCGCGGTTGGAGCCGTACAGGAATTCGCCGTTGGGCGATACGTGAATGTCGGCGCAGGAATTCTCCCCCGTGAAGTCGGGTGGGAGCGTGGTGAGCGTCTGAATTTCCTGGAAGGTACCGGCCCCTTCATCGTAGCGCAGGGCCGTAATGGTAGAGTTTAGCTCATTGATAAGATAAGCCAGCTGGCCGCCAGGGTGAAACGTGAGGTGGCGCGGGCCCGCGCCGGGCGCAGCGGTAAAGGCCGGCGTAGCGCTAGGCTCCAGGGCGTCTTCTTTCGCGTCGAGCCGGTAGCCGTACACCTTATCAGTGCCCAGGTCTACCGCGAAAACGAAGCGGTTGGCCGGGTCGGGCACGATGCAGTGGGCGTGGGGGGCTTTTTGGTTTTTATGAACACTGGAGCCTGTGTGCTGCTGAGTATCGGAAATAGGGGCAAGCTCGCCGTTGGGCTCAATCGGAAGCATACCCACATTGCCCCCCAGGTAGCTGGCTACCAAGGCGTAACGGTCCATTTTGTCCAGACTGATATAGCATGGCGCCGACCCCAGCGCCGACTGTTGATTCAGCAAAGCAAGGCCGCCGGTTTTCTGATCAATAGCAAAGGCACTAACCGCTCCGCTGGCTTTACCCTGAAAGTCAGTCGTTTCGTTGACGGCATACAGATGCTCATGCCGGTAGTCGAGGGTGAGATAGGAGGGATTGGCACCGGCTTTGGTGGCGCCCAGGCGGGTGAGAGCGCCGGTGCTCACGTTGAGCCTGTACAGAAAAAGGCTGTCCTCCTCGGGCTTGGCATACGTACCTACATACACTAAGTATTCGTCCTGGCTTTGGGGGGCTTTTTCGGCAGTTATCATCGATGCGCAGCTTGAGAGTACCAAGGGCAAGCCCGCCAGCCCTAAACCAGAAACTTGCAGAAAATGACGGCGGGAGTAAGGCGTAAAGGTCATAGGAGAAGGTGGGAGTAAGGTTGGGCAAGGTAGCAGACAGCAATTTAATGTTCACCCCAGGTTGTAGAGACGCGACACTTCGCGTCTCGACGCTGTCATCGTTATCAATTCGGACGGTGCGGCATTGGTCGTTCAGCGCCGAGACGCGAAGTGTCGCGTCTCTACATCGTTCTGGTAGCTGTCGACTTGTTCTGTTGTACTATACCAGTCCGTCATGCAGAGCGGTAGCGAAGCATCTCGCGTACTGATGTTGTGGTGCTATCTACCTAATTAAAAGGCAGTCATGCTTGATCTGCCGTCCGTTGGTCGAAGCATCTCTACCGCTTCGGTGCAATGCTATGAGATTAGTAACCAGTAGGGATGCTTCGACCAACGGACGGCAGATCAAGCATGACTGCCTTTATCGGTGGCAACGACCGAACGCGAGACGCTTCGGCTTCGCCTCTGCATGACGTTCGATAGGAAGGATAGCGCAATAATTGCTTGCTGCTTCTTCCAAAACCCGAACCCTGCCGGAAGCCGCCCATAGCTTGTACCTTTGCGGCTCCGCAACTTTCCCTTCGCCCCGCTGGTTTTCTACCCAGAAAATTGCCCCCCAGATGATGAATAAGATTTATTGCCCCAGCCTCACCGAGTACCAGCGCCGCCTTTCGCGGGAAGTCAAGATTGGCGATGTGCCGCTGGGGGGCAAAAATCCGATACGGGTGCAGAGCATGACCACCGTGGATACCATGGACACGCTCGGCTCGGTGGAGCAAACGTTGCGCATGGTGGAGGCCGGCTGCGAGTACGTGCGCATCACGGCGCCCAGCATGAAGGAGGCCCAGAACCTGCTGGAAATAAAGAAGGAGCTGCGCAAGCGGGGCTGCACCGTGCCGCTCATTGCCGATATTCACTTCACGCCCAACGCCGCCGAGCTGGCCGCCCGCATCGTGGAGAAAGTACGCGTGAACCCCGGCAACTACGCCGATAAGAAGAAATTCGACTTCATCGAGTACACCGATGCCACCTATCAGGACGAGGTAAACCGCATCCGGGAGCGGTTCCGCCCGCTGGTCCAGATCTGTAAGCAGTACGGCACGGCCATGCGCATCGGTACCAACCACGGCTCCTTGTCGGACCGTATTTTGTCGCGCTACGGCGATACGCCGCTGGGCATGGTAGAGTCGGCGCTGGAGTTTCTGCGCCTCTGCGAGGAAGAGAATTACTACGACGTGGTGCTCAGCATGAAGGCCTCCAACACCCAGGTGATGGTGCAGGCCTACCGCCTGCTGGTGCAAAAGCTGGACGAAGAGGGCCTGCAGCCCTACCCGCTGCACTTGGGCGTAACCGAAGCCGGCGAAGCCGAAGACGGCCGCATCAAGTCGGCCGTGGGCATTGGTACATTGCTCGAAGATGGCCTCGGCGACACTGTGCGCGTGTCGCTCACCGAAGCACCCGAAGCCGAAGCACCCGTAGCCAAAGCCCTGATTGACAGATATGTGAATCGCGCCGCCGACGCGACATTCATTAAACCCCTGGGAATAGAATCGGGGCTTGCGTCTAGCTCCCCTCCTTTTTCAAGGAGGGGTGGCCGGAGGCCGGGGTGGTTCAATCGTTGAACGACCAAGTAGATGTAGCTTCTAACTCTAGCTTTACCACCCCGGCCTCCGGCCACCCCTCCTTGAAAAAAGGAGGGGAGCTAGACGCTAATCTATCTCCCATCAATCCATTTCAGTATCACCGCCGCCTTACGCGCGAAGTGCTGAACCTTGGGGGGCAAAATGTGCCTCGGGTTATGGCGGATATCTCGCGTCTGTCGTCGGCGGAGTACGCCGATTTGCGCGCCGTCGGGCAGTTGTATTCCGTGTTTCTGGACAAGTTTCAGATGAATGACCTGGGGGCCGATTATATCTACAGCGGCCAGCGTCCGGTGCCGTTTATGCTGCCCAATGGCCTGAAGGAAGTGGTGGACTACCAGGCCTGGCTCGATGCTGGCTGCCGCGCCGACCATTTCCCGGTGCTTACCCAGGCCGAATACGCCACCGCCGGCCCGCAGCACACAGAGCTGAACTTCGTGTTTCAGAACCTGGAGTCGCTCACGCCGTCGGCCCTCGATCAGCTGCGCGCCGACGCTACGGCCGTCATTATCCTCTATACCGATAACGCCCACGCCATGCCGGAGCTGCGTCGGGCATTTTTCCGGCTGATTAATCAGGACGTAACCAACCCGGTTATTATCAACCGCCAGTACCCGGAGCTAACGCCCGAGCAAACCCAGCTCTACGCCGCCACCGACGTCGGCGGCCTGCTCCTCGACGGCCTCGGCGACGGCATAGTGCTCAGCACCGAACTGCTGCCCGAGCGCGCCAAAGCGGACTGGCTGCCCACCATCGACCAGCTCAACCAACTCTCCTTCGGCATCCTGCAGGCGGCCCGCACCCGCATGAGCAAGACGGAGTACATCAGCTGCCCCAGCTGCGGCCGTACCCTGTTCGACCTCCAGGAAACCACCGCCATGATCCGCAAGCGCACCGACCACCTCAAGGGCGTCAAAATCGGTATCATGGGCTGCATCGTAAACGGACCAGGGGAAATGGCCGACGCCGACTATGGCTACGTGGGCGTGGGCAAAGGCAAAATTGCCCTCTACCGCGGCCAGGACGTGATCAAGAAAGCCGTGCCCGAAGAGCGGGCCGTGGATGAGCTAATTGAGCTGATGCGCGAGGACGGCCGCTGGATTGAGCCCGTGCGGCTGGAAGAGCCGGTAGGGGTGTAGTACATTCTCACAATGAAGCTGTTTAGGAAGTCGCCAGGCGGTCATGCTGAGCTTGTCGAAGCATCTCTACTGCTCCGTGGAACAGCTCTGACGAGGCGGTAGAGATGCTTCGACAAGCTCAGCATGACCGCCTATTTGGCTGGGACCTTAATATGATGTTCTATTTTATATGGATATGGAAGCTATAGAAGAATTTGCCATTCAAGGAGACAGTGGTGACTTCCTGCGGCTGAGTTTTATTGAAGTATACGGATTTTCGAATTCAACTTGTCCTTGGGGCGGTTATGAGGTACGGGCAACTATACAAATAAAGTCAGGCAATTATCAAGTAACGGCAACCCTGTGGACATCTACAGGTGAAATTTATACCTTCTTCGAAGAGCTGAGTAAAGGCAATGAACGACTAGAAGGTGAAGCTCGACTGAGCAACTACAAGCATAATTTAGAGCTTGTCGCACGCTATGATGTAGATGGGCACGTGTCTTTTTTAGGGAAATTCCGGGAGTACAACTCCGCCGAAAATGAACTGCGGTTTGAATTTGGCACCGATCAAACATACCTCCAAGCTACACTCACAGATTTAGAAAGGATTGTGGCCAAATACGGAGGAATGGAAGGCACCAAAGTGTAATCATTTCAGTTCACCTGTGTCTTGTAAAATAGCAGCCATACAAAAGGTCCGTTATTTGCTTTCTGGTTCGGCTCTACTAGAAACCATGAAGAACCTCTTAGCATTGATCCTGGTGTGCCTTGTGTGCGCCACCGTTGCGCAGGCCCAGGATATTCAGTCCATTGGTAAGGATAGAAAGGCCATTAAGAAGGACGTACAGAAGCGCGACAGAAAGTACAAAAAGCTGCGCGTGGATATGGCCGCCGACGGCACCGATATCGAGTGGTATCAGGCCGGCGACAAGAATCTGGAGAGTGCCACAATCGGGTTTGGCTTTCGGAACGACGTGTGCGTAACCACGCTAACGGCCCTCACGGACTCGACGAGCCTGTTGAAAATGCAAACGAAGCTGAATGCGCGGAATGTGCAAGCCGATGAAGCGGTGTGGGATTCAAACGACGGTAAATACCGCACGAATATTACCACCAGCCCCGGTCAGTATTACGTGATTACTCGTCGGCGAAAAGGCGACTAGCGCTGCCACGAGCTGACACGATAGCACCACTTACAACCAAAAAGGACCCCAAGGCCGATTCCGGTCTTGGGGTCTTTTTTGCTTCACTGGGGGGCATTTTAAGCCAGGAAAAGTATCTGGTAAAACATATCGATTGGCCGGCCGTCTACTGTTTTATGAAGATCAGAGCGATACTAACCGGGGCGACGGGCATGGTAGGAGAAGGCGTTTTGCACGAATGCCTCAACGACCCCGAGGTGGAGCAGGTGCTATCCATTAGCCGCAAGCGCTACGGCCTGAGCCACCCCAGGCTGCGCGAAATTGTGCACAGCGACTTTCACGATTTGTCGGCCATACAGGATCAGCTCACGGGCTACAACGCCTGCTTTTTCTGCTTGGGCGTGTCGTCGGTGGGGATGAAGGAGCCAGCGTATCGCCGCATCACCCACGATCTGACGCTGCACGTTGCCCAAACCGTACTGTACCGCAACCCAGACCTTACGTTCTGCTTCGTGTCGGGGGCGGGCACTGATGGCAGCGGGCAAGGCAAACTGATGTGGGCGCGGGTGAAAGGTCAGACGGAAAATGCTCTATTGAAGCTGCCTTTCCAGAAAGCCTACATGTTTCGTCCCGGCTTCCTGTATCCTACCAAAGGCCTGAAAAATACGTTGTCCTCCTACGCTTACATATCCTGGCTTTATCCGGTGCTGCGGCCCCTGTTTCCCAAGTACATTTCCACGTTGCAGGAGATGGGTTTAGCTATGATTAACGCCGTGCGCCACGGTTACCCCAAACGCGTGCTGGAAGTGCCGGATATCGTGGCGCTGGCCAAAGCTGAAGGTTCGGCGTAGACCAGCTGTGGGGGGCAAATACGCGTAGAAAGCGTACTACATTTGTCCGACAACTGCCTGCTACATGATTCAAACCGTCATTTTCGATATGGACGGCGTGCTCGTTGACACCGAGCCGCTGCACCGCGACGCCTTTTTTCGGCACTTCGCCGAGCTGGGCGTAACGCTAACGGCTGAGAAATACGCCACCTTTCTGGGCTCCTCCACCCGCAATATGTACCAGCAGTTCAAGGCAGAATTTGGGCTGACGCCGGACGTAGAAACGCTGATGAGCCGCAAGCGTGAATTCTTCGGCAAAGCCTTCGACGAATCGACCGATCTGGAGCTGCTGCCCGGCGCCCGCGCGCTGGTCGAGGACCTGCACCGCGCGGGAGTGCCGCTACAGCTGGCCTCGTCGGCTTCCAAAGAAACAATTCACCGCGTGTTCAGGCGCTTCGAGCTGTATCCGTACTTCGACAACATCGTTAGCGGAGAAGATTTCCCCCAGTCGAAGCCCAACCCGGCGCTTTTCCTGCACGCCGCCAAGCTGGCCGGTAAGCCCCCGCACGAGTGCCTGGTAATTGAGGACTCGGCCAACGGCGTGACGGCGGCCAAAGCGGCTGACATGTACTGCATCGGCTTCAGCAGTCCGCATTCCGGCGGCCAGGACCTAAGCCACGCCGACCAGGTTGTGTCGGATCTGAGGCAGCTTAATGCTGAGTTGATTATGGGGCTTTCGACGCCGGTATCGTAGCAGCAGCTACATACACTTCTCCTTACGCCGCGTGTCGATGATGTGCACGATTTTCCAGCCCTCGGCCAGCTTCACCAGCTGAAACGAATTGTAGCCGCAGTGGCTGAAGGTGGTGCCCACATAAAACTGGTAGGGCGTCCAGACGCTGGCCAGGTTGGCATCGATGAGCACCTGCTCGAAGCTGATGCGCTCATCGTACACTTCCTTGTGCGGCGTACCTACGCTTTTCAGAAAACCAGCCACTTTCTCCACCTGCACCTGCGTTTTGCCCTCGCGGTTGGCAATGACCTGAAACACTGCGCCCGGTGCCAGCGTGCTCCGCACCAACGTGCTGTCGCCGCGTCGCATGCCGTCGAAAAAGGTGGTGATGGTTTGCTTGATGGCGGCAGTTTCGGCGGTGCTGGTTTGGGCAAAGGCAGCAAAATTGCCCCCCAGCAGCAGGGCAGCGAGGAGAAGTTTTTTCATGCGGGAAAGAAGGGGAAAAGCTAGAAAATGTACTACAAGCTCAAGGACTATATAAGCTCAATTGAAGCTCATCCTAATTACTGTAATCCTTATAAAAAGCCCCCCAGAGCGGTCAATTAGCTACTTATGAAGCGTAAGCTGCATCCACGCTATCTTGCGGGCAGCGCGGTAAGCCGGACCGAAAATAGGCTAAAATTTGGCTAACTATTTTACCTTGCAATCAAATCATTCTGTACCCTTGGGTGTTCTTATAGCGTACCAAAAGCCACTGTAATGAAAGGTCGCAACCTGTTTAATTTCGGTCCTGCCCTCGGTTACTTCTTCCGCAAGAATGACCCGAACCGGCACACCAACTTCAACCTGCGTTCCATGCATTTTATTAATAAGCTCTCCATGGCCATGTTCCTGGTCGGCTTGCTGGTGATGCTGTTCCGCTACGTGCTCTAATGCTAAAATGAACATCGAAGATTACCGCGATTACTGCCTCCTGAAGCCCGGCGTAACCGAGGAAACGCCCTTCGACCAGGACACGCTGGTGTTTAAGGTGGGGGGCAAAATCTTCGCCCTCACCAGCATTAGTCGGTATGATAGCGTGAATCTGAAGTGTGACCCCGAGCGTGCCGTGCAGTTCCGCGAGGAGTTCGACTATGTGCTGCCGGGCTACCATATGAATAAAAAACATTGGAACACCGTTGTCATTGGCAGCGGTGTTTCTGCTTTTCAGCTCCGCGAGTGGACCGACCATTCATACGAGTTAGTGCGGGCCTCGCTGCCGCGGGCAGTCCGGGAAGAACTTGTCAAAGAGAGCTAAGAATTCCCTTTAGTTTCTTCGAAAGCACCAAGCCGTGTCATGCTAACCGCTACAGGTTTAGGTGACGCGGCTTCTTTGTGTTTTAAAGATTTGTATTTGGTATATTTTATATATATATTATCACTATACAAATTATTTGGGTTGGCTATGACTCGTTTATACTCTGCCACAAGCTTACTCTGCCTGATCGCCGTGGCTTTGTCGGGCTGCATGACCACGCGCATCACCACGATTTACGACTGCGACACGGTCGTGAATGACCCCAATAGTACCACAGTCGTTACGTCGTATTTCTGGGGCCTCAGGCAGCCTGCCGATATTAAGCCGCCCTGCGATTCGCGCTCCAATCATCTGAACAGCGTTACGGTAAACACCAACTTCGGCTACTTTTTGCTTTCCCTCGTCACGGTGGGCGTGGTAACGAAGCAGCGCGTAAGCTGGTGCTGCGCGCCCTACACGCCTGCCGTTGACACCCTGGGACTTGGGCCAGCAACCAGGCCCGAAGGCAAACTCAGTTTATCCGTCCGCCCATGAGCCTGCCCAACGGAATGGAGGCGCACCCGATGGCGGAGTGGACCAACCGCCACGAGAACTTTACGCAGCGCCTGCAAGCCAGCGCCTGCTTCAAGCTACGCATTCCCACGCTGCCCACCAGCCAGGAGCAGTATCGGCAGACGACGGCCAACTTCCAGTGGCTGATTCGCTACGGCATTGAGCACAACGTGCGGATGCGTGCTATCGGCAAGGGTTGGTCGTTTTCGGAAGTGGCCGTGACCGATGGCGGCCTGGTGGACACAATGGCCTTACGGCAGTCGTTTGCCTTGCAGCCGAGTATGGTCGCGCCCGCATATCAGAGTGCCGGGCGCACGGCTGATAATCTGTTTTTTACGGAGTGCGGCATGAGTATCATCGGGCTGGAGCAGCAGCTGGAACCCCGCAAAAAGTCGGTGCGGGCTCCGGGGCCAGCAATGGGCAAAGCATTGTGGGCGCGTTATCAACGGGGACGCACGGGGGGGCTTTTCGCTTCGGCGCCATTCAGGAAACGGTGGTGGGGCTGCACATTGTCACTGGCCCCGACCGGCACGTGTGGCTGGAGAGGGCCTCGTACCCGGCGGCCGCACCCAGGTTTATGGACTGGCTGGGCGTAACGGACGTGTGGCGCGACGACGAACTGTTTAATGCTGTCTTAGTCAGCTTCGGGAGCTTCGGGTTTATTCATGGGGTGCTGTTGGAAGTGGAGCCGCTGTTTTTGCTGGAAGAATCCAGCTCCCCGCGCGTGCCGTACCGCGACGGCTTAAAGCGGCTCATGACTCACCTCGACCTGACGGGCCTGCAGCCGTGGCTCCAACTCCCACTCAATGACCCCACGCGCCAGCCCTATCATCTCACCGTCATCATTAATCCCCATCAGTTCGACCCCACCGGCGCTGATCCGAACCGGGGGGCATTTGTGCAGCTGCTGTTTAAGGCACCCTATCGGGCGGTGTATCCGCATCGGCCGGCACCCGCTTCAGGCTTTATCTATGGTGATAACTCCCTGGGCCTGATTGCCACGGTGCTTGACCATCTGGGTAGTGCGGGCGTGGCGTTGGTGCCCACCTTGGTAAACCGACTGTACCCGCTGGCCCTGGAGCGAAACAACGGCACGGCCGGCACCATGAGCGAGACCTTCGACAACACCAACATCCGGGGCCGCGCGGCCAGCGCCGCCATCGGCATCGACAACCGCGATGTGCTCCGCGTGCTGGCCGAAGTTCACTCCCTCAACCAACAAACGCCCTTTCCCGGCGTGCTGGGACTACGGTTTGTAAAAGGCACCAAAGCCACCCTGGGCTTCACGCGCTTCCCCGTCACGGCCGTATTGGAGTTCGATGGGGTAGAGGCGCGAGTTACGCGCCGGTTTCTGGAGATGATCTGGGCCCGCTTGGAAATCCTGAACATCGCCTATACCCTGCATTGGGGCAAAATCAACTTCAACCTGACCGAACCGCGCCTCCGCAAAATGTACGGCGATACCGCCGTAAACCAGTGGCTCGGCTGCCGCCACCGCCTGCTGGACGCGCCTACGCGCCAGGTATTTACCAACGCCTTCATGGAGCGCTCCGGCCTTGATAAAGCTCCGCCGCACGTGCCTGTAGTGTAGGCCTTACCCCTCCGGCCCGTTCAACGAGTGGCCTCACCCCCCGGCCCCCTCTCCTAAGGGAGGGGGAGCCAGGCGCTCAGCCTACGCGGCTACGTCGGCTGCCGCCTCCGCAACCGCTACCACATTTTATATGATTTATGGGTAATAGAAAAAGCCAACGACGATTAGTCGTTGGCTTTTTCTATTTAACAGGTCTTCGTTCTATTATTAGAGTGGTAGCAGTACCTAAGGCGAAAACCGAAGGTGCTGCGTAGGCCGAGCGTCAGGCTCCCCTCTCCCTTAGAAGGGGGTCGGGGGTGAGGCCACTGGGGAGCTTTTTTTATAAAAGCCAACAACTAAAATCTACACCACGACATTCACCATCCGCCCCGGCACAACGATTACCTTTTTCGCTGCCTTGCCTTCGCTGAACTTCTCGAAAATCTCCGAGGCCAACACTTCCTTCTCTATATCAGCGGCAACGGCAGCGGCGGCGAAGGTCATTTTGCCGCGCATCTTGCCGTTGAAGGAAATGGGGTAGTCGATGCTGGCTTCTTCGAGGTGTTTCTCATCGAATACCGGGAATTGTGCCGTGGTAATGCTGCCGGGCTCGTGGCCTAGCTCCGCCCACAGCTCCTCGGCCAGGTGAGGCGCGTAGGGCGAGATGATGACCGTGAGCGGTTCCAGAATAGCACGCTTGTGGCAATTCAGGGCCGTTAGCTCGTTCACGGCAATCATAAAGGTGCTGACGGACGTGTTGAACGAGAACCGCTCGATGTCTTCCTGCGCCTTTTTGATGGCTTTGTGCAGGGCCTTCAACTCCGCAGGCGTTGCGGCCTCATTGGTGACGGCCAGCTTACCATCTTCGGGGTGGAAGAGACGCCAGAGCTTCTTGAGGAAGCTGCTCACGCCGCTCATGCCACTGGTATTCCAGGGCTTAAACTGCTCCAGCGGCCCTAGGAACATTTCGTAAAGGCGCAAAGCGTCGGCGCCGTAGCGGCTGATGAGGTCATCAGGGTTCACTACGTTATATTTCGACTTTGACATTTTTTCAACTTCAGATGAAGTCAAAAATTTGTCAGATTTATTATTGCTAGCAGGATAAAATTTACCGTTCTGCCAGAAGCCGCCTTGACAAATAAAAACAGGATTTACTAAATCAGTATGACGGATAATATATTGTTCAATATCTAATACGCTGTTATTAACAATTGAAATATCGACATGTAGGGAGGAGGTGAAACCAGTTATTACCTGTTCTCCCAGCAAAGCATTTTCTGCATCTTTACTGATAAAAATATCCTTTGTTGGCTGAAACGTAGCCTTTATTCCTAATCCTGGAAGCTCCAGTTCTGTACGAAGCTTAACAGGAGCTGAACCGTCAGCAAGAGCTTTCCAAGCAGCAATTGTTTCTGCCTGTGAAGTTGCAGTTTCAAAAAAAGGAGCGCCCCCACTAAAGCGAAGAATTTTCTCCGAAACGCCCAAAATCATCCCCTGATTTATCAGTTTCTGGAAAGGCTCGTTGCCGCTGACGAGGCCCAGATCCTTCAGAAACAGATACCAGAAGCGGGAGTACAGCAAGTGGCCGGTGGCGTGCTCGGCCCCGCCCATGTAGAGGTCCACGGTTTGCCAGTACTGCTCGCCTTCCTCGCTCACAAACCGCTCCTCGTTGTGCGGGTCCATGTAGCGGAGGTAGTACCAGCTAGAGCCGGCCCAGCCGGGCATGGTGCTCAGCTCGAAGTCGAACTTGCCGCGGTACTTCCAGTCCTGCGCGCGGCCCAGAGGTGGCTCGCCGGTTTCGGTGGGCTTGTACTCATCAATTTCGGGCAGCACGATGGGCAAGTCGGCTTCGGCTACGCCGTAAGCCAAGCCTTCTTTGTAATAAATCGGGAGCGGCTCGCCCCAGTAGCGCTGACGGCCAAAAATGGCGTCGCGCAGACGGAAGTTTACCTTGCCTTTGCCTAGGTTATGCTCTTCGAGCCAAGCAATAAGCTTGTCGGTGCCTTCCTTGTAGGTGAAACCGTTGATGAGCTCAGAGTTGATGTAATGGCCTTCCTTGGTGGGATCGGCCTGCTGATCGAGGTTCTGCTGGGCATCGGTGACGGCCACGATGGGCAGGTCGAAGTGCTTGGCGAAGAGGTAGTCGCGCTGGTCGCCGCTGGGCACGGCCATCACGGCTCCGGTGCCGTAGCCGGCCAGCACATAATCGGCCAGCCACACGGGCACGGGCTCGCCACTCACGGGATTCAGCGCGTAGCTGCCGGTAAACACGCCCGACACGGTCTTGGTGTCGGCCATCCGGTCGCGCTCCGAGCGGCGCTTGCTGGCCAGAACGTAGGCTTCCACGGCTTCTTTCTGCTCAGGCGTGGTGAGCTGGGCGGCCAGCTCGTGCTCGGGCGCCAACACCATAAACGTGGCCCCATAAATCGTGTCCACTCGCGTCGTATACACCTTAATACCCTGCTGGGGGGCATTTTGGAGCGGAAACGTGACCTCCGCACCCACGGAGCGGCCGATCCAGTTGCGCTGCATTTCCTTTACCGGCTCGGGCCAATCGATGGTGTCCAGCCCGGCAAGCAGGCGGTCGGCGTAGGCGGTAATGCGCAGGTTCCACTGGGGCATGAGGCGGCGCTCGACGGGGTAGCCGCCGCGCTCCGAGAGGCCGTCTTTCACCTCGTCATTGCTCAACACGGTGCCCAGCGCCGCGCACCAGTTCACGTACGTATCCGACTGATAGGCCAGCCGATAGGGGTGAACGGCGTCGATGCGCTGCTTCTCGGTCATCATCTGCCACTGTCCGGCCGTGAAGTCGTGGCGCTCATCGGTGTCGCCGGCGGCGCGCACGCCGGCGCTGCCTTGAGTCCCAAAAATATCCTGCAAGGTGCGGATGTTCTCGGCGCGATTGGTTTCCAGGTTATACCAGGAGTTGAACAGCTTGAGGAAAATCCACTGCGTCCATTTGTAGTAGCTGGCGTCGGAGGTTCGGATTTCACGGCTCCAGTCGTAGCTAAAACCCAAGGACGAGAGCTGTTCGATATAGCGCTGAATGTTCTCGCGGGTCGTTTTTTCGGGGTGCTGGCCGGTCTGGATGGCGTACTGCTCGGCGGGCAGGCCAAACGAGTCGAAGCCCATGGGATGCAGCACGTTGAAGCCCTGCAAGCGCTTGAAGCGCGACACGATATCGGAGGCAATGTAGCCCAGCGGATGGCCTACGTGCAGGCCCGCGCCGCTGGGGTACGGGAACATGTCCAGCACGTAGTACTTGGGCTTGTCGGAGCGGTTGCTGACCTCGAACGTTTTATGCGTTTTCCAGTGGGCTTGCCACTTTTTTTCAATTTCCTCGGGACGATACGCGGGCATTAGGCGGCAGTTATTTAGCGAAATAAAATATTGCGTGAGGCGAAATTACGCAAAAACGCTGGCGGCACGTTAGCGCACCGAATTTGCCCCCCAGTGGTGCAGGCGTCAGGTTCCCGCAGAGGAGCGCAGAGGTTTGGCGCAGAGGTGCGCAGTGTTCTGATGTTAAATTCCCAGCTCAAACTGAAACACGCCGCCCCAGCGGTTGCCGGGCGCGTCGAGGCTCCAATTGCCGCGGGCGGGCTGGTAGCTGGCGTTGAGCTGGGCCTTCACGCGGTGCTTGCGCAGGTATTTGGTGAGGCCAACCTCCAGTACTTCCTGTTGGGTTAGCCTTTCCCTGAGCACTCGGTCGGGCTGTAGCCAGGAGTAGCGCAATGCCGGCTCCCAGCCCGAGGCGAAATAATAGGAGAGCTGTTGGTTGAGGCCCCGGCCTACATAAGCAAAGCGCGGGTCAGGGGTGAAGTCGTAGGTAAACGGATCGGGGCTATGACGCTGCATATATTCGCCTAAGTAAGCCCAGCCGCGGTATTTTACCATCGCGTCAGAAATAAAGGTGCCCAAGTCGACGGGATTAAATAATGTGTTACCCAACTGCCCGCCGGTGCGGGTGGTTTTTCGGTTGTAGCTATAGCCAGCCGCTACCGACACTTTAGGAGTTGGCTCGCGGGCCAGGTCACCCTCCGAGTAGTCGCCGCCGTCTTGGAAAGCGCCGAACGGAAGCCACTCTACGCGGCCAGTATAAGCCAAGCCAGGCCCCGAGCCGTTGGCGCTCCGGCCTTCGCCAGTCGTTATGGCTCCTTTCAAGGAGTACAGCGCCACGGGCCCAATGGGGTGGGTGAAGTATACCTTAATTCCAAAGTCGCGGTCAATCGTCAAGGCTGAATTCACAATAGAGCGCTCCGCAAACTGCAACTGCCCCGAGGACGTGACCCGCTGCCGATTGCCGGGCAGCTTATTCAGCCCGAAGGCCACGTAGAAGTTAGGGCTGAAGTTGTAGAAAATCACCGCGTCGCGCACAATATTGGCAATGCCCGAAGCTTCAAAATCCTGGTCGGCGCGTGAAAAAGCCAGTTGGAGGCTATAGCCTAGTCGCTCGCGCAGGACATAGCCATCGGCCCGCAAACGTACCCGGCGCACCCGCGCGTCGTACTCCCGCACCCCCAGATCCGTGCCCGAGCGGGTCACGAAGCCTATGCGGTTTTGCATCCGAAAGCGAAAGTTGATATAGAAAAGAGAGTCAGGAGACCGGAATTCCATGCCGTTGAAACGCGATGGTCTTTCATCGGCTTCGCCCTGGGCCCGAGCTTCTTGATTCAGGCCTAATAAAAGCCCCCCGCTCAGGCCAGCGGCCATTAGTATACGTCGTGTCATAAGCCGGCAAGTACGTAAATCGGCCATGTACGATGCAATGCTAAGCTTCTGATACAGCAGAGGAAGATGCAGAAAGTGGGTTTTTGCCCCCCAAGTACCCTCACTGCTCAGCACGCGAAACCGCGCAAACAACTCTTCTCCATACCATTTTTCCTGGCGCGTCAGCCGGATAACTTCCTTGTGTGTTTCATCCCGATACGCGTACTGCTGCATGGCCTGCGCCGATTCCCAGATGCTAAACGTAGCCTGCCGCACTACCGGCAGTTCGCCTAATCCCACCGCACCTAGCACGCCCTGGGCCCTGGCAATGGCCGCGCTGGTAGGAGCCACGTACTTCCAGAAGCGCGGCGTTTTCCACCAGCGGATGGAGGCGCGGGTCAGTACGGCCACCGGACCGTCACTGGGGGGCATTTCTGCGGAATAATCAAAGGGATTTGTGCCATCCCAAAGCCCGTGCGCTTTGATGGGTGCCAGGCGAGCCGTCCATATTTCCTGGCTCCGCCGCTGATACTCCGCCCAAAGCGGATGAGTAGCAAAAAACGCTTCTGCCGCCGCCGCTGATTCCCACACCGCCATCATGCCATACAACTGTAGATTGGGCCGCAGCCCAAACCCGTTGTCGGCCCCGCTGCCCAGCAGCTTGAAAAACCGCAGCCCCGCCACCTTGCGCAGGGGCGCCTGTGAAGTGCCCATCTGGGCCAATCCCCAGCGCGCCTGACCAGGGGCCAAGCCAAATAACGAAATGGTAGTAAGTGAGGTGGAGGTCAAGGAAGCAGTATTAGATAGTCCCAAGCGGTAGGTGAATGTAGCGCGAACTTTCAGTTCGCGTATCGTTGCAGTCGTTGCTAAGCGTTGAAAAAGCCCCCGCCATCATTTTTCAACGATACGCGAACTGAAAGTTCGCGCTACATTCACCTAGCGCTTGGGCATACAACAAAAAAGGGCCGGAATTGCTTCCGGCCCTCTCCTTATAGCTCAGAAAAGCAACTCTAGGGATTTACTTTGGTATGCTCGTCGCCGGTAGGCTGGTACCGCTCGCCGGTGGTTACAGCTTTCACGTAGCCGAAAGCGCGCACCAGTACGTTGCTTGGCTGGTCCCAGTACTCACCACGCTCGATGTCAACTTTGAGCAATGAAATATTTGGATCATCGGAGCCCTTAGGGAACCAGGCGCGCAGGCCTTCGCTCCATAAGTCCTTGATTTTCTGGCGGTCGTTTACTATGCTGGCGGTGCCGGAAATCGACACGTACAGGTTATCGTCGGGCTGGGAGTAACCCAGGTTGATGTGGCGGTCCTGCTTTACCTCATCGATTTTGGCGGAGTCGCGCTCGGTGAAAAACCACAGCGTGCCATCCTCATCGGGCTGCTGCGTGTACATCGGGCGACTGTGCAGCATGCCGTTGGTTTCGGCGGTGGTCATCATCGCGATTCGGATGTCTTTGATACGCTCAATCAGCTTGCTAACGTCGTTACTTACGGCTACTTTCTCGGCCATGGTTTCCAGGGTTTTGGTGGTGTTTAGAATAGTGCTTAGAAATACGGCCGGTGCCGCTGAAGGTTCAGGGCGGCTCAGCTTTTTGCCCGCCGCCGCGTACTTTTGCCCCCCATGAATTTTCTGGCCCACCTGCTGCTGTCCGGCTCACCCGCCGCCCCCGATTACGCCGATATCGTGGTCGGCAACTTCGCCGCCGAAGCCGTCCGCGGACAGGCCAGGGTGCTGGCTTATCCGCCCGCGGTGCAGCGCGGCATCCGTCTGCACCGCTTCATCGACTCCTTCACCGATGCTCACCCACTGGTGCGCCGCACCACCGCCCGCCTGCGCACGGCTGGCCTGGGCAAGTGGGCCGGTGTCGTCTCCGATATGGGCTTCGACCACTTGCTGGCCCGCGACTTCGCCCACTACCACCAGAACCCCACGGAGTCGCTGCCCGCCTTCGCCCAGCGCCACTACGCCCTGCTCCACGCCCGCCGCCATGAGCTGCCCGAGCGTCTCCGCCACCTGCTCCACTACATGCGCCGCGACGATTGGCTCACCGGCTACGCCCGTCCCCAGGGCCTGGAACGCGCCCTGCTCGGCCTCAGCCGCCGCGTACCCAATGCCGAAATTCTAGCAATGGGAGCCGCCGCGTTTCTGGCGGAGCTGCCGGCGTATGAAGCGGATTTCCAAGAGTTCTGGCCCGAGTTGCGGGGGGCCGTGAGGAAGTTTTAGTTTACATATTTGCTAAAAGTAGAGGCGCAATATTTTGCGTCTCGTCGTTGGACGTTTACTATCGCACAAACTAAATAACGACCCCAACGACGAGACGCAAAATATTGCGCCTCTACCTCGTACGACCTCTACATATATGGCAACTCACACCGCAAATCAGCCAGCCCAAGAAATTCGCTCTATTCGCCTCAAACGGTTTCAGGAAGTGAAAAGCAAGTACGTTGGGGCCGAGGGAATACCAGAGCGTAACGCGTACGAATCGGAGCTTCGAGCTGAACTCATAGCTGAAAAAATCAAAGAGCTACGCAAGGCGCAAAACATGACGCAGGCAGAGTTGGGCGAAAAAATAGGCGTGAAAAAAGCTCAGGTTTCGCGCCTGGAAAGATCCACGGCTAACGTGACGCTGGAGACTTTGCAGAAGGTGTTTTTAACTCTTGGAGCAAGAGTAAAATTTGAAATAGAGCCGCTTTGAGAGGCTAACCTCACGCCATTTAGAGTGCCTATATTGTCCTTATAATAAAGCAAAAGTCAGTAATGAAAAAGCCAATTAAAATAGGCAATACGGAATATTGCTCAAAGAAGAAAGCTCTGTTTCACTACAAAGAAATTCTCAATTCCTATTCATTTGGGCAATCTTTAAGTGATACTCACTTTAACGATATAATGGATTTGCTGAATTATAATTTTAAATGTTATTCAGATAAAATTATATCAGATAATAAAAATAGTGAACAAGACACTAGTCTGCCGCAGATTGGTGACGGTGAACTATTGCAAGATGAATTTTTTATAAAAGACGTAAAAGTTTCAAAGGTTCAGTAGAGTTTTTATTATTTGATAATCAGCAGATTGAGCAGATATTCTTGAAATGTGCTACTTCGGCGCACAAAGCGAAGGCATCGGTTAGCTTTTCCTTTTTTCTCATCCGGTTGGTTGTACGAAGCACGAAAAACGATTTGAGTCGTGCAATGACATTCTCCACCACGACGCGAAGTGGAGCCAACACCTGATTAATAAGGCGTTCGAGTGGCGTGAGTGGATGATTTTTTCGCGCCTTAAAAGGAATAAAAACATACTTGCAGTTAATAAATTTTTTAATACCCACAAAGCCTGCATCCACATGAATCCGATAGTTTTTTAAGGTTATATGTGCGAAAATTTCTTTGAAAATAGTGAAGTCATGCGTTCGGCCACTATAGGCTTTGCTGATCCACAACAGCCGGCCGCTGAGCGAGCAGATGAGCAACCATTTCAGGGTGTGCCTTTTTTTACCACTATAAAATTCCTCCTGAAGCTGCTGATTAGCAGCCCGTTCAATCGGAACTTCGGTTACGTCAATGACTAAATCGTCGATACCCGCGAAGAGGTCGTCAAATTGCGTCTGCTTGGTAAATAAAACGCGTTGTGTCAGGCCTTGTGCTTGCAAAGCTGCTTTTAAACACGGTTTTAGTCGCTCTAAATACTGGCTCACCGCAAATTCAGAAAAGCCGAAGTAGATGGCCATATTATGCAGCGTGGGATAGGCTTTATAGTAGTGCAGAATAAAAAATAAGGCTTCGCGTGTATCGGTTAAAACCGGGTTTGATTTTAGGTAGGGTTGCGGGATTTTGGGTTCATAAAAAGGCGCGAATAGCTCGTAAAGCTGGTCGAACTGAACTTGAGTTAGCCCGGTTGCCGCTTTGTATTGGTTGTCCGTTCGCAGGTTGTGGTAGATGCTGAAAGCCATACAAAAATGAAAAGAACTGTTAATGCCCACAAGCTACTGATTATCAAATAATAAAAAATCTAGTATAATACAAAATGTTTTGAAGTTGTGTATTCTGATGATACTAGCGGATACATATCCTATCTGATGATAATTAATGCCCAGGAGTATACTCCCGAAAAACTATTTTCTGTCAGCTGTAGAAATGTTGTTCAAAAAGATATGCTTCGGGTCAAACAGAATTTCTTTAAAGCAA
This sequence comes from Hymenobacter sp. R533113, assembly GCF_056835965.1. Taxonomy (NCBI): domain Bacteria; kingdom Pseudomonadati; phylum Bacteroidota; class Cytophagia; order Cytophagales; family Hymenobacteraceae; genus Hymenobacter; species Hymenobacter sp. R533113. Next base: position 30,887 of record NZ_JAKWBD010000002.1, on the reverse strand, counting down.
ACGCAGTAAATGGGAGCGTGAAATGCCAGGAAACTAGTATAAATTCTCAGTGGGATGATTTGGTGGTTGATCACCGGCAACCTAATACGTTATCCGTTATCATAGAAAGATTTAAGGAGTTGCACGCTTTGGATTTGAGCGTATTAGAATATACGAGTACAGAGGATAATCTCATCATATTCAAGGATAGTGAGATAACTGCGAAGTTTATAGCATTCCATGCTGCTAAGGCGAACCTACGCTTAGTTAGGAAAGACTGCAACTCAAGTCGATCAGCCTTGGCAAGAGTGAAGAGAAATTCTAAGGATTTAACAGTGCCAAATAAGGATCAACTATCATTGTTTTGAATAGTATCGATTTAAAAGAGGAACGGGGCCTAAAAGCCCCGTTTCTCTTTCAAGCCAAAAAGCAAGCCTAATGCTGATGCCCACCCTCGCCGTGCACATGGCCGTGGGCTAGCTCTTCTTGCGTCGCGTCGCGGACAGCGGCTACTTGGCCGTCGAAGTGCATGACCATGCCGGCCAGGGGATGGTTGAAGTCCATCTGCACTTCTGTGTCGCCGATGGACATGATTTTGCCCTGCATCTGATTGCCTTCGTTGTCGGACATGGGCAGGAAGTTGCCTTCCTGGAGCATTTCCTCATCTATCTGGCCATCGATTTCGAATACCTGCTTGGGAATGGCCACGACGGCTTGCTGGTCGTAGTCGCCGTAGGCCTGGTCGGGGGTGAGGGAGAAGGTGAACGCGTCGCCGGCTTGCTTGTCAGCCAGCTGATTCTCAAACTCTTCGGGCAGGCCGCTGTGGCCGAACAGAAACACCATGGGGCTATCCGCCTCGGCCGATTCGACCAATACTTTTTCGTTGTTTTCGTCCGTCACGCTCAGGTCGTAGGTGATGGTAACGACTTTGTTTTCGCTGATTTGAGCCATACTGCAAGGGGACTGGTGCGTCCTGGAATGTGGGTTGGAAATGGGTTTCGAGCGGCTAGTTACGGAAATGACTCCTAACGCCCGCGCTCTATAAGTGATACTCAAACCCTGGCGGCTGGGTTTTGATGATGTAAAATTTCGGTATCCGTTACCCAGGGCAGCAGCCAGCCGTTAAGCCAATAAATACTCCAATCTGAGCTACCTACCCGCACTCACTGCGTTATGAAAACCAACTTACTCACAGTGCTGCTCACCAGCGGCACCTTACTCGCTGGCTGCCAGTCCAACACCAGCAGCACCGATTCTGAGAGAACTTCCGCCATTCCCGCCGACTCTGCCACCACGGCGACCGTAGTGGCGGATACGGTGGCCAAGGTGGGCAATCCTAAGCTGCTGCACACCCTCGATGAGGCCCACAACACTCCCGACGGCATGGCCCTGGCCCCCAACGGCAGCATTATCCTCTCGGTGCCCAATCTGGCTAACAACTCCTACCCGGCCGTGCTCATGGAAATGACCGATACCAGCATCCAGCCCTATCTGACCACTTTGCCCCCCGAGCCCACCACCAACAAAGCGGCTCCCATGGACCTGGCCTTCGGACCCGATGGCAACCTTTACTACGCCGAAAACCAGTACGAAAACGACAAGAATTTCAAATCGCGGCTTATGCGGGTGCGGGTGGAAAACGGCAAGCCCGGCACCGTGGAAACGGTGGTCGATAACTTCGCGCTGGCCAATGCCGTGGTCTGGAAAGGCAACAAGATTTATGTAACCGATAGCCAGTGGGACATGCCCAACAACGACAAAGGCAGTGCCGTGCTGGTCCTCACCCTGGATGAACTGAACAAAGGCGTTGTGCATCTGAAGCCCAAAACAATGGACCCGCATGTGCTGGCCACCTTCACCACGCAAGTCAACGAAACCAACGTGGACAATGGCGCCGATGGCCTCGACTACGACAGCAAAGGCGACTTCTACACGGGCTCCTTCGGCGACGGCACCTTCTACAAAATGACCTTAAAGCCCGACGGCACCCTAGCCAAAAACGAGCCCGTCAAGCTTACCGGCGACAAAATCACCTGCATCGATGGCCTCATCATCGACCGCGCCACCGATAAGGTGTACGTCTGCAACTCCCGCGAAAACGCCATCCAGGTCATTAACCTGAAAAGCAACTCGGTAACCACCCTGGCCAAAAACGGCGACACCGACGGCTCCAACGGCCTCCTCGACCAGCCCGCCGAAGTACTTCTGATCGGCAAGCGCCTCTACGTGACCAACTTCGACAAGCCGGAGAAGAACTTCGTGAACACGAAGTCAGATGCTCCGCATACGATGTCGGTGATTAATCTGGAGTAGGGGCCTGACGGTTGGCCTCACTTCCCGGCCCCTTGCCGTTGGCCTCACCCCCGGCCCCCTCTCCCGAAAAGAGGGGAGCCAGACGACTAGTTCTGCGCAGCACCTTCGGCTCCCGCCTCAGCTACTGCTACCAGTTCTATACGCTAAGCTCAGCATCAAAAAAGCCCCCCGCCCGAGTTGTTATCGGGGGGCTTTTTCTTTCCAAGAATCAGAAGGCGGTAGCGGTTGCGGAGGCGCAAGCCGACGTAGCCGCGTAGGCCGAGCGTCAGGCTCCCCTCTCCCTTAGGAGAGGGGGCCGGGGGTGAGGCCACCGTGAGGCGGTGATGCTACTGCATTTCCCAGGCCGTGCGGTAGGCCCCGATGCTTTCCACGTAATCCAGAAAATCCTTGTAGAACGGGTGGCGGCCCAAGGTACTGGAGTCGCCGACGATGAGGAGCTTGCGGCGGGCGCGGGTCATACCGACGTTCATGCGACGGATATCGGAGAGGAAACCAATCTCGCCGGTGGCGTTGGAGCGCGTCATGGATACGCAGATAATATCGCGTTCCTGGCCTTGGAAAGCGTCCACGGTGCCTACGGTGAGCAGGCGGTGGGTGGTCATTTCAGCCAGCTCGGGGGTTTCTTCTACTCGGTCTTTCAGATAGTTAATCTGGGAGCGGTAGGGGGCAATTACGCCCACTGTGAGCAAATCTTCCAAGTGATCTTCCGGCACGTAGGCGGCCAGCAGCTCAGTGAGGCGGCGCAGGAGCAGGTCGGCTTCCTCGGGGTTGGCCACGGAGCGGCTTTCGGCAATACCCATCTCCTGAAAGCCGAAGCCAGCTGTGTCCAGAAACTCTACGGCCAGGTCGGGGGCGAAGCGGAGGTCGTAGTCGGGCAGGTCGGCGTGGCGCACGGTGGAGTGAGCTACCAGCTTGTTGTCGTAGAACTGGGCCGAGCTGAAGGCCATAATCTGCTCGTGCATCCGGTATTGCACTTCCAGCATGCGGGCTACGCCGGGCTGGCGCTGAATGCACTTCTCGAACAGCGTTTCGCGCAGACCGTCGCGGGCGGCTTGCTCGCTTTTCACCGTGGGGGGCAATTGGCAGTGGTCGCCGGCCAGCACTACGCGGTTGGCGCGGGTAATCGGAATCCAGCAGCCGGGCTCCAGGGCCTGGGCGGCTTCGTCAATAAACACGGTTTCGTAGGTCAGGTGGCGGATGGCGCGGTTGCCGGCGCCCACCAGCGTACAGGTGATTACCTGCACTTTATCCAACAAATCCTCGGTGATATAGCGCTCTAATTGGTCGGATTCCTGCAAAAGCTGGTGCGCTTGCTCTTTCAACAAGCGCCGCTGCTCGCGCTCTTCCCAGCCGAAGTGGCGCTTGAATTTGCCGGCCATGTCGCGGTACTGCTCCGCTGTTTGGCGCATTGATTTTAGCTCGGAGTAGCTCTTGTGGCCCATAATCTGAGCGTCCAAGGTGTGCTCCAGCAGCAAATCGGACACGCGCGAGGGGTTGCCCATGCGAATGACGTTCACGCCGCGCTCAGCCAGCTTTTCGGTGAGCAGATCCACGGCTGTATTGGAGGGCGCGCACACCAACACCCGCCGTTCGCGCCGGATGGTTTCGATGATTGCCTGCACCAGCGTCGTGGTTTTGCCCGTGCCGGGCGGACCGTGAATAATGGCCACATCCTGCGCCGCCAAAACGTGGCGCACCGCCGCCAGCTGCGACTCATTCAGCGGACTCGGATAATAGAGCGTAGCCTCCGCATCGGGGCGGAAGCGGGCTAATTTGCCCCCCAGTAGCACGTCGCGCAGCTCTGCCAGGCGGTTTTCGTACGCGCCCATGACTTTGCCCAAGGCGTAGTCCATCTCGCGGTAGCTTACCTCGTCGAAGGTCAGATCCACGCCCAGCTTGCCTTCGTCCACCCAGTCGGGCAGGTCTTCTTTATTGGTGGCGAGCAGGATTTTGTTGCGGCGCACGGCCGTAATCACGCCGTTGAGTGTGGGCCGGTCGGAGCCGGCGCGGTTGGGAATATTGCCGAACAGCGCGGCGTTGCGGCCCACCTGAAACAAGTGCAGACTGCTCTGGCTGGCCGGGCGCTCCAATTCCAGCACCAGCTTGCCGCCAAAGCCAATTTCTTCTTTGGTAATGGTGACCGGATACCAGGTCAGGCCGCGGTGCTGGCGCTCGGCGATGGTGGTTTTGGCACTCTTGATTTTGAATTGCTCCAGGTCTTCCTGCTGCTCCAGTTTCAGCAGGGCCTGCACCTTACGCAGCTCTTTTTCCAGCGCGTAAGGATCGGTAAGGGTCGGTTGTTCAGACAAAAGAAGTAGGCGTTATTTAAGACCGTTGGTAACAACGGAAACGGAGAATTGGTGGCTGAAGGAGAGGGAGAAGTTTTGCAATATCTGATTCAGCTCAGCTATTGCTGTTCCAGCCACTCTACGGCTCGTAGCAGCTCCGCATCCTGTTCCTGTATTATTTGCGCTAAAGTGGGCGTTACAATTTCGTTCGGTGCAATACCAGTGCCTTGGTAAGGCTGATTCCGGGCAATAACGCGGCGGCCAGTCCAACTGAGCATGTAGGCCCGACTTATGGCGGCAAAGTTCATTTCGCCGTTGGTGCCGCCGGTGAACTGGCCCAGCAATAACCCCAAGTGGTAGCGGTGAACCAGCTCCGTAATAGTTTCACCGTAGCTGTACGTATGGGGGCCAATCAGAAATACCTTGGGGGCCGAAAGCAGCGGCAGCTGTGGAGGCCGAAGTTGAGAGTTGGAACCCCGGAAAATTGCCCCCCGGAAATCCGGTTGTCGGAGCAGGGGCGTGGCTGTGCTGTCGGGGAGCATAGAGTCGGCCGAGAAGTGGGGTAGCACCCGCGAAAAGTCATAGGTAGGGCGTTGCCGCAAATCCACTATAATACCCCTGGCCGCTCGCAGTTGAGGAAGCGCCCGCTGAAAATCCACGTAGCGTAAGCGGGCAGCATTAAGGCAAAAAATACCCGGCTCTACCTCCCGCACCGCCGGTGGCTGATGGTACAGACTGCCCTGCGCCCGACGAAGCGCTACTTGATAATCAACCAATTGGCCTTGTGCATTGAGCAGCGTAAAAGTAGCCACCGGAGCCAAAGCCGCTACGTGTGTCAGCAAGGATTCAGCCGCGAGCTGGCGGGCTACTGCTGGGGAAGTGGCCGGAATAGCGGCCTGCAAATCAGTCAGTAAGGCCGATACGGGTTGTCCGTTCACCTGTGTCAAAACGGTGCCTGGTGCCAGCTCAGGCCGCAACTCCGGTGGCGAATGCCGCACTATTACCTGACTATCGAGCAACGTAAATTGCAGCGCCCAAGGCGGGGGAACGATATGCAAGCCAGTACGGGTTTTCGGACTTATACTTAAATGCCGGTCAGGCAGCTGGGCCAGCAACATACGGCAGGCGCGGAGCAGCCCGGCTTCAGTGTCAGTCCTGGTTGCCTGCTGAAGCGCCTCCGGCAGCATCGCCGACCAGCGGGTGCGGTTCAGTATGTCACGGTAGGGATAAAAGTGCTGAATAATATTCCAGGTCAGAATGACCGTGGCAAGGCGGTGCGCGGCGTCATCTGCCCGAAGTCGCCGCACCCGACGGCCCTGCGGATGACGGGGTTGACGCTGATAATCAGCTTTTGAAAGCACCAAGGGAATTGATAGGCGAACGGAATCCGTAAGCCAAGCGCTATAATATTGCTGGTCAGCAGGGAAAATGTTAGCTATTTCCGCTGCTGGAGCGGCCCGAATGCGACTGTCATAGTGTAGTCTCGCCAGCCGGAACATGAGGCGCACTACGGGTAGTCCAGTTTTGTCCATTCCCAGCCCGTGGTGCTCCCAGAAGTAATAAGGCCCGGCACTGAACAACGGGCCCCCCGATGAATCCGCCGTGGCCGCTTCTGGCTTAGTGAAAATGCCCCCCAACGCTACCAAGGGGCGTAATAGGCTATCGAGCGTAACTGCCAACGCCGCATCAGTGCGGGCTCGACGGACAACCGGGATAACACGCACTAGCACGGTTTCCCAATTCACCTTTGCAGTATGACGGTTGGGGTAGAAATATTTTACACTGCCCACCAAGTGAGTTAGCGCCGTGAGATTGCGGATTTCACGGCTGGTAAGCGTATCTGCTGAACCGGCTGCGGCTGAGGACGTGAAGAGTAATAACGCCGCAATGCAAAATACTAAGCGAGAAATAAGCATAATGCGGCAGGAGTTATAATCGACAGTGCAAGCTATGGCGGAAGAAATAAAGCTAGCTACTTCGTCTTAACTACCGCCGCCGCTATTGGCAGCCTTTCCACCGAAGCCCGTAGCGTAATTTCCCCCGTCTGCTCGTTGACCTTAATACTAGCCAACGCCCATCCCTACTAGGCCTTACATGAAAGCTTATCTACTATCTGATAAAACAGTTCTAGGCAGCTTTTATATGAAGATACTTGACAAAACGATGGGGGTTATTGGCGGTGATTTCAATCCGACAGAGCAATATATTTTGAGTTTCCAACAGGTATTTAGAAACCAAGTATTTAGATGCGAATTGGATATTAATTGAGTCCCTTAACCTATCAGTTGTAACAGAGAAAGGTGCCCGTTTAGACCCAGTTGGAGGAAAAGTCGTCAATGATTTTGAAGACTTTTCCAGCAAGTTTACTATTGAGGTATGTGGTGTTGATTTAGAAGGTTTGAACTTAGAAGAATACAAACCACAATCTAACGAAACACGCAGCTGGTGCCGCTCCACATCGCCGTAATCCGAGCCTCCGGACCCGGCCCGTCAAATAAGCCATACAGGCCCGCGGACGTAGAAAACTCATAGCCCAGGCTGGACTTGACGACCTTAATGACGTAGGCACTCTCCATTTCAGTCCGGGTGGAGCCGAGACCTACGCCCGCCATAGTGGTGAGGGCAGAGGCTTGAACCCGCGCTGGGTTGAGCGACCAGCCCACAAACTGCCACTCCCGGTCCGCCGCGCTGGGGGGCGTTTTTTCCTGGAAAGCCAGGGTAAGGCCATTGGCCCAGGTGGCCATTTTCAACGGGCCGGCACCGCATTCCCCATTCACGCCGACGCTGGTAGGTGGCTGCCGCAAGATGGTGGTTAGTGTAGCAACCAACGGCTCAAATGGCCGGCCCAGCGGGATTTCTGTCGTGGCGCCTGTCTGGGAATTCACTAGTTGCAGGGCGTTAGCCGTCAATGCCAGCTTCACTTGGGTTTCAACGGGCACGGCCGAAGCTGCCGAATCGGTGCTTTCCGTGGTGGAATCCGGTGTGAAGCTAGTGCTGGGCGCAGAGACCTCCGTGGGGAGGTCAGTCCGGCTTTGACAGCCTGGCGCAAGCAACCCAAGCAGAAGCATTGTGAGAAGTAGTTTCATAGGCAGGGACAGCAGGTCTTAACGTGAGGCCACGAAAAGTTCTGCTAGTAAATGGTTACTGCTCATACGGCAACAGGCTCTTTCTGTCGAGCTTATATCATTACTGCGCTTTGGCCTCTGTTCCATGAGTAAAGCTAAACTGTGGCAAACCGATACCAATTGGAGCTTGGCTATCCTAAAGAAATACGGACAACTATTCCGCCGTAATTGCTGCCTCTGCAGCCGGCAAGCCGTCGGCAAGAGCTCGTAGGATAATCTTCCCCGCCTTCTCACTTGACTTAACGATTACCAACGCCCGCCCCTGCCAGGCATTGCGCTGGGGGCGCTGGTAGCTCTCAACGCTGCGAGGATTAGCATTCCCGACGCCGACAATGGTGCCGGGGCCGCTTAGCTCAAACTTCAGCGCGTTTTCAGCTTTGGGGTGCCGAATGCTTTTGCTGTCGATCAGTTCCACGGTGATGTAGCTCAGGTCCTGGCCGTTGGCCCGGATGGTTTGGCGATCGGCGCTGAGGGCTAGGTGGGTAGGTTGGGCAGCCGTTTGCAGCACGGCGGTGCTCACTTGCTGATTGCCAGTGCGGCCGATGGCCTTTAGCTCGCCGGGCTGGTAGGGCACGCTCCAGGTAGCGATGAACTTGGTGGCGCGAGTTGTCGGTTTTACACCGAGGGTCTTGCCATTCAGCAGGAGCTCGACCTGCTCGCAGGAGGAATACACTTCCACCGTCAGCGGCTTGTTTTCCTGGCCCTGCCAGGTCCAGTCGGCTACCACGTCGTGCCATTCCCACTTGCTCCACTCTTCCTTGTTAGGATTCAGCGGAAAAGAGGGCGTGGGGGGCTTTATGAAGTGCGAAACCTGATTTTCTTTCCACAGCGCATCGCGGTAATACGACTGAGGACGCTTCCAGCCGCAAATGTCGATGTCGCCGCAAAAGGCCAGATTCCAGGGGTAAAAATACTGGTACTGCCAGTAGCCCAGCCAGCCGATGCTGGCTTCGCCGATGTAGTCAACGGCGGTCCAGACGAAGTCGCCGACCACGTAGGGGTGGTCTACCACGTTCATCCAGCTGCCAAAGGCTTCGAGCGGGTAGGACTCCGCGCCGTACATAATGCGTTTGGGCAGGCGGGCGTGGTCCTGGGCGTAGATATCTGGCTGGTGATGGTCGCCGCCGCCGGCGTAGTTGTAGCCGGCCACGTCGAGCACGGCGAAGTAGGGGTCTTTGTCGGGGCCGAGGCCATTCACGGCGGCGGTAATGGGCCGGGTGGTGTCGAGGGTACGGATATAATCGGCCAGCTGACGGGCGGTTTTTACGCCTTCCGCGGTGCCGCGCTCGGGTATTTCATTGCCGAGGCTCCACAGGATGATGGACGGGTGGTTACGGTCGCGGCGCACCATGCTGGCTATGTCCTGTTGCCACCACCTGTCGAAGTAGAGGTGATAATCATAAGGGTTTTTAGCTTCCCGCCACTGCCGGCTTCTCCACCGACCAGCGTTCCGGCGACTTCACCGTCAGCAGCTGATCCACGGTGGCCGTGGTGCCCGCCGCCACGGTTTGCTTCGACTCGGTACGAGCTACTTCCTGGCCAGCGGCATTGCGCAGGCGGGTCACCAGCGTGATTTGGACTCCCTGCTGGGTCTCGTTTACTACCTGGGTTTGGGCTTTTACCTGCGCCGTCGCGGCCGTTACGGTGGGCGTGGTGAAAAAAGCCCCCCACTGCCGGATGTGCACGGGCGCCTGCACCGTGAGCCACACGTGGCGGTAAATGCCGGAGCCAGAGTACCAACGGCTGTTCGCGCCCTCGTTTCTGACCTGCACGGCCACCACGTTGTTGGCCCCAAACTTCACTTTATCGGTTACATCGTACCAGAAGCTGGTGTAGCCGTAGGGGTGCGGGTTTGGGCTTGCAACATCATGATAAGCAGGAGCAAGAGCAGGGTCAGGGTGAATTTCATGCAGCGGGAGAAACGGAGAGGCTTTCAGACAATACTCGCGTTTTTTGCGAATAGACTGGGGAGTGTAGAGACGTAATATTTTGCGTCTCGTCGTTGAACAATGTGCTGGAATAGAGCCCGAACGGCGCAGACGACGAGACGCAAGATATTGCGCCTCTACCCCGAAAAATCTGACTTGCAATTTTCACATTTGTATAGCGTCGTGCCAGCATAAAACAGCCGCTTCCACCACACCGGCCGCAGCGCAGCGGCTACTGCCAAAGATCCGCAACGGGGGCATTTATGGGGCGCCGGCTCTACGCGGCGGCGCTCAAACTCCGCCACGATTTGTTGGGCCGCGGGCGCCTCATCTTCTTCTATTAATAACTGATAATACAGCCCATCGCCGAAGGGAAAGGAGGGCGGCCCGCAGGTTTTGACCAGCGCAGCAATTTCGGCGTCGCGCAGCTCATTATACAGCCCCACGGCTTCGGCGTACGTCAGGTATTGCGCAGCCGGAATAAGCATGTGGAGAAGCTACTGGGGGGCATTTTTTAGTTATTAATTCAGTTGTCACCCTTGATCTGGCGTACGGCGCGAAGGACCTTGTAGGATGGGCACGGCTAGCGCAACAACCACTTGTTCTGATGCGATAAGGTCCTTCGTGCCGTACGCCAGATCAAGGATGACAACTCAAACAACGTCAGCAATGACAAGACTCCAACTCTTGTGTCTCTACTCTACCGCGCTCTGGGGGGCAAATTTAGCGGCGGGCGCGGCGGGCCGGGATGCGCTGGCGCAGCTTGAAAATATACAGCAGCAGCCCCACGCAGAGCAAAGCTAAGCCTAAGGCAATCATCTCGCGACTGGTCCGGGCGTCCTCGGCTTCCTTGGCGGCGGATTGGGCGTCGAGGAGCTTTTTCGCGCTGCTTATCACGCATTTCCAGGTTCTGAATCTGGTTTTCCAGGTCGTAGAAGCGCTGCTGGGTGCTGCTCTGGTCGGTTTGAGCCACCGTGATTTGCTGCTGAGCCTGCTGCTTCTCGGCTACGACGCTAGCCGTGCGGCGCAGGGCGTCGTTTTTCACGGCCTGCACAATTTCGGTGTCCTTGCGGATGATGCCTTTGAGCGATTCCACTACTTCCTGCAAGTCTTTTTTGGAAGGCTGATTGCCAAATAAGCTGCTGCGGCGGGCATTAGCCGCTTCGTATTGGCGCACCAGCAGCTCCCGCTCCTGAATCAGGCGGGTGACGGGGCTAGGCTCCGTAACTGGAACCGAACCAGCGGTTTGCGCGGCGGCAAAGAAGGTGATGAACAGGAAAAACCCGGAAAGCAAGCATCGTATCATACGGCAAAGTAACAACGCCTTCCCATTACTCGCCTAGCGACTCTGGCGTTGCAGCGGAACCGGCCGCATCTTACCCTGGCGGTGCCGCTGCCACAGAATGTAGCCCAGCAGCACCGCGCTCAACGCGGCCAGCCCCATAGCTATCATCTCGCGCTGGGCACGAACCTGCTCGGCTTCGGCCGCAGCTGCCTGGGCTATGAGCAGGCGGGTTTCGCGCTCTACTTCCCGCTTTTCGCGCTCCATCTCTCTGATCTGCAGTTCCTCAATCTGATTTTCCAGGGCCGCGTACCGACCGTTGGTAGCAGCAATGGCCTTGCTTTCGGCCCGAATACGCGCGGCTTCAATTTGGGCTAAGTTGGGCAGGGTGCGCTGCTTTACGGCCTGTAAAATCTCGGTGTCTTTGCGAATAATCCGGCGCAGGGCCGCGTTTACCTCGCTCAGATCTTTCTTGGAGGCTTTTTTCCGAACAAGCCATTGCGCTGGCTACTGGTTTGCTCGTAGGTGCGCATGAGCCCGTCCCGTTCTCGGATTTCGCTCAGCAGCGGATCATTCGCCGCCGTAGCTTGCTGGGCCAATGCTCCATCGACGCCCACGACCAGCAGCAGCCAGAAAAAATACACGTTCTCAACCTCATACGCCATTATAACGGCGAAGTGCCGCGTGTAGTTTGTCTGGGTGGCGGCTTATATAGTAATGCGCTAATTAGCCCCCAGCGCCGCCACCGGCTGTCGTATCTCCTTGGGCTTGTGCTTGTAGAAGTACAGGATAAGCAGAGGCAGCAGCGTCAGCTCGGCCACAACGCCGAACAGCAGCGTGAGACCAATGAGCAGACCCACGTAAAACGTGCCGTCGAAGGAGGAAAAAATCAGCGTGGAAAAGCCCCCCACAAGTATTAGCGAGGTGACAATTACGGCTTTGCCGGCCATCAGATAGGTGCGTCGCACTGCCCGAAACAGGTTAGGCTCTTTAAGTAATGTCAGCTTTAACTTGCTGATAAAGTGAATGGTATCATCCACGGCAATACCAAAGGCAATGGTGAAGATGATGCTGGTGCTCACCTTCATGTTTACGCCAGCAAGGCCCATCACGCCCGCCACCACGATAATGGGCACGAGGTTGGGCACGAGCACCACGGCCGTCATGCGCAGGCTACGAAACAATGCCAGCACGATCAACATGACCATGATAATATCGAGGCTCATGCCCACAATCATATCACGGCTGAGGTTTTCGTTGTTTTTGTCGATGAGATTGGCCGAGCCGGTGAGGCGGGTTTGCAGCAGGCTGGCATCGATGTTTTGGGCTAAGTAAGTGCGCAACTTGGCATTGGCTGCGTCGGCGCGAATGCTGCCGATGTCGGACATGCGGCCGGTGAGGCGGCCTTCGCGGGCGTCGGGCTGCACCAGGGAGCTAAACTCCGGCTTCTTGCGAAAAAGCTTGATTTTGGACAAAATGCGGCGCATTTCCGCCTCCGACTCCGGCAGGCGATACTCGGCCACGTCGCCGCCATTCAGCGCCTTGCGCACCGACTTCACGATGGTAACCGGTGAGGCCACGAAGCGCAGGCCGTAATCCTGGCGTAGGTAGGTTTCGACGCGCTCAATCTCGTGCAGCACGGCCAGATCGTAGATTGTGCCGCCGTTGGCCGGCTTCAAATCAAGCTCGAAGGGCCGCACGCCGGCAAAGTTTTGCTCAAAAAAGCCGAAGTCCTGGCGCACCGGGTCGCCCTCCGACAAGTCGTCGAGCAAGGCCGAATTGATGCGCACCTGCATGGCCGAGGCGAGGGAGCCGGCAATTAGTAGCCCCCCAAGCCCGAATACCAGCCGCCGTCGCACCAGCACCCAGCGAAACAAGCGGCCGAGTACGCCGTCCCAGTCGCGGCCGTGCTGGCGGGGCTCACGCAGCTGGGGCTTGCGCAGCAGCAGGAGCAGGGCCGGCAACAGCGTGAACGTGAGCACGAAAGCCAGCAACACGGAGATGCCCGTGAACAGCCCGAAGTTTTGAATGGGTCGGATGGAGCTGGTCATCAGCGAAAAGAAGCCGATGCTAGTGGTCAGCGCCGACAGGCCCGAGCCGAAGCCCGACTCACGAATAGTGGTGCGCAGGGCCGCGTTTTTGGGGGCTCCGTAGCCCAGCTCCGTCACGTAGCGGGTGATGAAGTGAATAGTGTCGGACATGCCCACCGTGAACATAATAACCGGCAGCAGGGCCGTCATCAGGTCAATGCTGACCCCACAGGCCGACATCAGCCCCAGCCCCCACAAAATGGCCCCCAGCACCACCACCAGCGGTATGACCACGCCCCACCACGTCCGAAACGTAAACCACAGCAGCCCCGTGACCAGCAGCACCGACAGGCTCATGAACAGGATCATTTCCCGCTGCAACCGATCCACGAACACCGATTGCGCCACCAGCTTGCCGGCCAGGTGGTAGTCGCTGTCGGCGAAGCCCAACTGGGTGAGCTTGCTAGTTAGGCTGGTCATCAGGGAGTCGCCGGGGGCTTTTTCAGGTCGGGCGCGGTCTGGAGCATCACCGTGACGGCCCGGCCGTTGGTGGCAAACAGGTTGCCCACCAGGCCCGGCGTCCGGTAGATGAGAGCCGAATCGGCGGGCAGGCGCGCGGGCTCATCCAGGTGCAGGTACGGAATGTTGAATACCCCCAGGCCTTCCACAATAGGGTTGGTAAGCGTAGTGGGCGAGGTGACTTGCTCTACGTAGCGCTGGCCCTGGGCAAAGCGCGTAAACGAATCGACGCGGGCCAGGAACGGCGCGTTGAAGACGGAGCCGTCAGCTGGGGCTTCCAGGCCAATGAGCACGTAGTCGTTGTCGTTGCCGAAGCGTTTGGAATACTGCTCGTAGTAATCCAGGTCGGGGTCGCCGGCGGGGTAAAAGTCGTTGAAGTTATAGTTGAAGCGCAGCTGAGCCACGTAATACACGCTCAGGGCCGATATGAGGGCCAGCACCAGCAGCGTGAGGTAACTTAGTTTGCGAAGGGGCATTCGAGCTAGATAGGATATACTAAACGGCGGCGTACTTGGCAATTTAAGCCGCCATGCGTACTTTAGAAGCGGCGAGCAGTAGTAGGAAGGCGCAGCCAAGCCAACCACGCCCCGCCAGGTTTTGTTTCCTCACTTTTGCTTCTTCCCCTTTATGAAAAACGCCCTGCTTGCCCTCGCCCTGTTTGCTTTCGTCGGAACCGCTGCTGCCCACGAGGGCAAAGACGAGAAGAAGTCCAAGAAAAGCGCCGCCGCCAAAACCTGCACCATGCCCGAGAAAGGCACCGCGGCCTGCTGCATGAAGAAAGACACCAAAACGGCCGCCGTGAAAGCCGCGCCCGCGCCGGCCGCCGCGCCAGTTACGAAGTCGCTGTAAATAGATCATTAATAAAAAAGCTGCGCTGATCAGCGCGGCTTTTTTGTTAACATAGAAATGAAGCTTCTGTGAAATCTCGCTGGATTAATTCACTTATTTGGGTGCTGTTTGGAATTGGTGTCTATTGTGGGTTCGCAGTCTTGAATACGATGGTCAGTCTTAAATATGAAACGCAAGGCGCAACAGATTGCGTCTCTGATGTCACTGGCCAAAACTTATGCGTGCTTTTAAGCGCTTACAAAACGGGGGGCATCGGTGCCTTATTCAGTAGTCTGGGTTTAACAACTTTGAAGGGTTTTTCCAATAAGAAAGAGTAGTGATAAGCAACTTCCATCATTGCTACCACAAATCAACGTGTCGCTTTTACAAAATAACAATTCTTACTTATTGCAACCATAAGGGCCAGGCGATGAGTCTGCTACAAAACCATTACCGCCTCCTTATATATGCCCTCTATAAAACTTCTAGCCGCTGGCCTATGCCTGCTGTGCTTCGCGGGGAGCGGCTGCCAGGAAGATGCTGATGCATTAAGCTATTCCTGCGCTTCTGACGCCCCGTCGGTAAAGCAGGCGAACGACTTGGTGGGCACCGTGTTTTTCAACGATACGGAGCAGCGCTACACCATTGTGCGCGCTATACCAGGCACGTATGATTCTCAGGACGTTGGCTTCGTGTGCACGTTGCCGAAGCGTTTGCAGCAAGATGGAAAGCAGGTAGTATTCAGTGGCACCTACCGCGTTTACACGGGCAACTCTCGCCCCATGCTTGGGGGGCAAACGTATTATTATCTGGACTTGGCCCAAGTAGAGGCGCAATAAAGTCAGCGTGCAGGAAAGCCGCCGCCGCCGCCCACTCTGGGGGCTTTTTTTGGTGTTTGGAAAAAATAAACACCCGAAATAGCTGCTCAGAAATGCAATCAGTCGCGCCCGCACAGAACATTGACAACGGCACTCAGTTACAGAAGCGCCGGCCGCTGCTACCCCACAGAAGCAGATTCTTTCTGCCGAATGAAACGCCTTACTGCGACCGGCTCGCCCCATCTATTCCGAATGCTATGAAAAACGAAGAAAAAGCCCCCCAACCCCTGTCAGCCGCCGACATTGACCGCATCATTGAAATGGGCTGGGAAGACCGCACGCCTTTCGAAGCCATTGAAGCGCAGTTTGGCTTGGCAGAGAAAGACGTCATTGCCCTCATGCGAAAGGAAATGAAGGCGTCCTCATTCAGAATGTGGCGCAAACGCATGGCTGGCCGCAGCACCAAGCATCTCGCGCTTCGGGCTGATGATATGGATGGGTTTAAGAGTAATCAGCAACGCGCTATTTCGATGAATAAGATCAGTAAGCGGTAGTTTTTAACAAGGCGGTCATGCTGAGCTTGTCGAAGCATCTCTACTGCTTTGCTGTGCATTAATTGGGATTAATAACCAGTAGAGATGCTTCGACAAGCTCAGCATGACCGCCTTTTAGATGAAGTTATTATACTAAGATGTGTGGACAGTCGGGGCTACTTTTGCGAGATGCGACGCCACGAACTAACTGCGGCTCTATGGCTATTTTAAGTCTACTTGTTACCACGTCTAATTATGCCATCCAGCCGCAAACGCAACCATAGCAAATCCAACGCAAAACAGACCCAAGGGAAAAATCCTCAACAGCCACGTCCCCGGTATAAACCTTTCGGGCTCACACCAGAGCAGATGCAAATACTGCATGGTGATGATAGCACACCTGAAGATGTTCAAATGCAAGTTATCCGTCTCGCTTACGAAACAGTAATGATGGAAGTCAAGCGTCGGATGAACTGTATTCAGTTGTTGCAGACCGGAAAGTTTACCAATCCCTACTTAGCTATTAACATTGAAACCATTGCCTTAAATTTCCGCAAGATTGCTGAACTGATATTGTTCGCAACGCTTATTGGTCACGAAGAGGAATACAGTGCGCTTTACGAGATAGACGAGGAATGGCGAATTGGGCAGATTATCAATCGCGTCAAGGAAATTAACCCGAATTATTATCCTCAACCCCATATACAAACACGGGAGAAAGACGAAAATGGAGTATTAGGTTTTCAGCCGTTGCCGGAAGGCAAGTGGTTGACCGAAGACGAACTACGAGACATGTATAGCCAGTGCAGTAGTTTGATTCATGCTCGGAACCCATATAAGCCGGAAATCGACTATGATGATTTTAAGCCGAAGTTTACCGTCTGGTATAGCAAGATTGTTCATTTGCTGGGTCAACACAATGTTACCATACCTG
Organism: Hymenobacter sp. R533113; assembly: GCF_056835965.1. Taxonomy (NCBI): domain Bacteria; kingdom Pseudomonadati; phylum Bacteroidota; class Cytophagia; order Cytophagales; family Hymenobacteraceae; genus Hymenobacter; species Hymenobacter sp. R533113. Next base: position 14,310 of record NZ_JAKWBD010000002.1, on the reverse strand, counting down.
GACATAAATATCTGCTTAACTGCATGATGGACGTACCACCAAGCGGTAATCCTCATGCAACGGTCTTCGCAAACATTACTAATAATCATCCCAACTACAAAGTTGTTGACAATAAGATAGTTTGGAAGAATAGCAAAGCAAGCTAGGAATATTGAAGTGCTAGATAAGTAGATATTTGTTTAATACGTGTGGCTAAATAAGTATCTATTTTCACTCAGTTGGTTCGCGGCATCGCATTCTGCAAAAGCGCCCCCGACTGTCCACACCCCCCAGGAAAACAGAAAAGCCGCCCTAAACCGGGCGGCTTTTTCTATTTTTGACAACTCGACCTATCCGCACCTCTTTCAAGCTGGCTTCGGCTGGCGCTATTCTTCGCATGCAGCAGTACCTCGACCTCGTTCGTCACATTCTCGACCACGGCACCACCAAAACCGACCGCACTGGCACCGGTACGCTCTCGGTATTTGGCTACCAGATGCGGTTCGATCTGGCCCAGGGCTTTCCGCTCGTTACGACCAAAAAAGTCCACCTCAAAAGCATTATCCACGAGCTGCTGTGGTTTCTGCGCGGCGACACCAGCAATACGTCGCTGGAAGAAGTGGGCGTGAGCATCTGGCGCGAGTGGGCCGACGAGAACGGGAACCTGGGGCCCATTTACGGCAAGCAGTGGCGTAGCTGGACGGCCCCCGATGGCCAGAGCATCGACCAGATAGCCGAAATGGTGCGCCTGCTGCGCACGCAGCCCGACTCGCGGCGCATGGTGGTATCGGCCTGGAATGTGGCCGACCTGCCGCTCATGCGCCTCACGCCCTGCCACGCTCTGTTTCAGTTTTACGTGGCCGATGGCAAGCTTTCCTGCCAGCTTTACCAGCGCTCCGCCGACGTGTTTCTGGGCGTACCCTTCAATATTGCTTCCTACGCTATACTCACGCTGATGATGGCCCAGGTAACCGGCCTGCAGCCCGGCGAATTCATCTGGACCGGCGGCGATACGCACTTGTACTCCAACCACCTGGAGCAAGCGCGCCTACAGCTCACACGCGAGCCGCGGCCCTTACCGCAGCTGCGCCTGAACCCTGTCGTGACCGATATATTCGGCTTTCAGTATGAGGACTTTGCCCTCGAAAATTACGAGCCGCACCCAGCCATCAAGGCGCCCGTCGCCGTATAGTTGGTCGTTAGCTTGAGAAGGAACCGATTGTAAAATTCGCTCAGGCTGAACGCCCCGAAGCAGCCCACGAATGGATGCTGTGTTTGTAATCGTATGCCAGCCTGCGGGATGCTTTGCAACCATTTAGCTGGCGGCTCTCATCAAATAGGAGGCTACTTGACGTTCGGCAACGGGGAATTTATTTGCCGGGGCTGACGTAGCATAGCAAGCCGAAACAAATTTGCCCCCCGGCATCCGTTAACTCACAAGTAGTAAGTACTATGAAGCGTAGCGCCGCGACTCCCGCAAGCTTGAAGCACAAAGGATTACTGCTGCTCATCGGGTGCTTACTGCTGACCCTGATGGCGGCCCCCGCGGCCTATGCGCAAGGCAGCTACAACCGTTGGACGGCCCAGCCGCCCGCCACCATTGAGCCCTTACAAAAAAAGCAACGAGCCGCTAAACCGCAGCCGCCGGCCGCGACGCCAGATACCACGGAACAGCCCCGCGTGGCCCAATCCAAGCTGCTAAAGCGCGGCCTGGGTAGCCGCATGCGCCAGGGGCAGTCGTTGCCCGAAGACAGTATTTCGATGGTGTTCTTCTCCCAGAATAGCCGCTATCCGTCGCCCGCGGTGCAGGCGCGGGCCGAGGCGAAAGTGGTTATCAGGCTACAGGTAGCGCCGAATGGTCGGGTGAGTCGGACGTCGGTTGTTGCTCTCACGCCGGCGCCCAACCCGTACCGCGATGGGCCAGTACCGGCTCCGGCCCTGCAAGCTCTTGCCGAGGAGGCGCAGCGCGTATTCCGAATGCTGCGTTTTGAGCCTGGCCCCCAAACTTCAGAAGAAGACTTGAGCGCTAATTTCTCTATTCAATAGCAATTGTCAGGCTGTTACCTATATTGCATTTAATACTATATACCTCCCAATATAAGACGATGAGAACCCCATACTATTTATTTAATATAATTATTTAAATAAGAATAAAATTATCCAAAGTCTGAATCCGAACCATCACGAACTCCGTAGCTGCCCGCGTGATTACTCGCGACTACTTTTCAATTTACGTTACCGAATCAGAGCAGAGCGTGCTGACGCGTCAGCACCGTGCATGGGTAGCACTGTACGCTCTGCACGCTGGGCAAGGCCCCCGTATGGACGTATTACACACGAACGATGTGACCGAAGCCGATTTGCTGGAGTTCGAGGAGAGCTGGCGCAAACTGCGGCGTCGCAACCCGGCTCAACTGGTTAAGTAATCTGCTTCCCAGCGTTGTAGGTCCGCGTAAAAGGAGCCGGCATCAACAGAGAAAATAGTGCTGCCTAGTTGGCTGACTGGGCGCAGCGTGGCTACGTTGGCAGTAAATGCGAAGGTGGCGTCCAGGAGCTCTTGGGGCAAATAAAGCCCTTCGGCAGTAGCCAGGCCATGTATCTGAGCGGTGCGCAGAAGGTGAGCCCGGCGCACTCCGGCCACGCAGCCAGTGCTTAGTGCCGGCGTATATAGACAATCGTTTTTGACCCAGAATATTGCGGCTGCTCCGGCTTCGGCAACGTGGCCGGCGCTGTCCAGCAGAATAATTTCGTCGAGGCCGCGCTCCGCTCGTTCGCGGGCGGCCAGTACGTAGGTCAGCGCATTGGGGCCTTTGCAAAAGCTCAGGGACGACAAGTAGGTGCGCGCTAGCTGGCTAAAATCGGCGCGTGCACCGGTGGTTGCAGCTGGCTCGTAGGCCGCGGCCGTGACCAGGTAATCGGCGGTGGAAGTAACAGGCGTGTATAAGCCGGCGCCCGCCCGCCAGATCTGCAGGCGAAGACGGGCCGCTGCTAAACCTTGAGCATCTGTTAGCTGCTTAAAAATGCCCCCCAGTCCTTCTAATGTGTCTATTTCGGTTGGTAGAGTAAGCTGAAGCGCGGCTGCGGCAGCCTGCATCCGGTTCAGGTGATAGGGGAGCAGGCGCACACCGCCCTCGGTCCAGATGAGGGTTTCAAAAAAGCCGTCATTGTAGAATAAGCCTCGGTTGGGCAAGGCCAACGCAAAAGCCGTTTCCTCGATTAGTTGGCCGTTGTAGATGAGATGAGTCAAAACCGGCGAATAAGAGAAAAGATAAGTGCTGGGTGGTACTACGACTTTTTCCGTCGTAGTACCACTATCGTTAAGCGACCCGCATGAGTGCAGGCATCAGCAGCAATAGTTGTCCTACGAAGCCCTGTGGGCGATTCGTAGGACAACTCCGCCCGGCATCAGTGGAATTTTTATTATTTGATAATCAGCAGATTGAGCAGATATTCTTGAAATGTGCTACTTCGGCGCACAAAGCGAAGGCATCGGTTAGCTTTTCCTTTTTTCTCATCCGGTTGGTTGTACGAAGCACGAAAAACGATTTGAGTCGTGCAATGACATTCTCCACCACGACGCGAAGTGGAGCCAACACCTGATTAATAAGACGTTCGAGTGGCGTGAGTGGATGATTTTTTCGCGCCTTAAAAGGAATAAAAACATACTTGCAGTTAATAAATTTTTTAATACCCACAAAGCCTGCATCCACATGAATCCGATAGTTTTTTAAGGTTATATGTGCGAAAATTTCTTTGAAAATAGTGAAGTCATGCGTTCGGCCACTATAGGCTTTGCTGATCCACAACAGCCGGCCGCTGAGCGAGCAGATGAGCAACCATTTCAGGGTGTGCCTTTTTTTACCACTATAAAATTCCTCCTGAAGCTGCTGATTAGCAGCCCGTTCAATCGGAACTTCGGTTACGTCAATGACTAAATCGTCGATACCCGCGAAGAGGTCGTCAAATTGCGTCTGCTTGGTAAATAAAACGCGTTGTGTCAGGCCTTGTGCTTGCAAAGCTGCTTTTAAACACGGTTTTAGTCGCTCTAAATACTGGCTCACCGCAAATTCAGAAAAGCCGAAGTAGATGGCCATATTATGCAGCGTGGGATAGGCTTTATAGTAGTGCAGAATAAAAAATAAGGCTTCGCGTGTATCGGTTAAAACCGGGTTTGATTTTAGGTAGGGTTGCGGAATTTTGGGTTCATAAAAAGGCGCGAATAGCTCGTAAAGCTGGTCGAACTGAACTTGAGTTAGCCCGGTTGCCGCTTTGTATTGGTTGTCCGTTCGCAGGTTGTGGTAGATGCTGAAAGCCATACAAAAATGAAAAGAACTGTTAATGCCCACAAGCTACTGATTATCAAATAATAAAAAATCTAGTTATTATAGCAGCGCAAAACGCTTGCCGGGCAGGGCCTTTACCACGCCCCGAAACTCCAGCCCCAGCAGTAGGCTAGCCGCCTGATTAACGGGCAACTGGGCTTTCCAGCTCAGATTATCCAGCAATTCTTCCTGCAAAGCCAGCACTTGTATAAGCTGAAGCTCCTCGGTCGAGAAATTGTCGGCGTCGTAGGTGGCTGGGGGGCGTTTTTTACCGGTTTGGTGCAGGGCCGAGTCCCAGTTGAGCACTTCTTCCAGGTCGCGGGGCTCGGTGTACATGGCCGCTTTGTTGCTTTTAATCAAATGGTTGCAGCCTTCGGAAGTGTCGGTGCCGAGGTTGCCGGGCACGGCCAGCACGTCGCGGTTATAGCTTAGGGCAATTTCGGCGGTGATAAGGGCGCCGCCTTTACGGGCCGCTTCCACGACCACGGTACCATCGGAGAGGCCGGCGATAATGCGGTTGCGGGCCGGAAAGTTGTAGCGGTCGGGCTGGGTGCCGAAGGGAAATTCGGTGAGCAAGCCGCCCTGGGTGAGCATTTTCTCGGCCGTTTTGCGATGGACGGCGGGGTAAATAATGTCCAGGCCCGTGGCCATGACGCCGATGGTTGCCAGACCTTCCTGCAAAGCGGCGCGGTGAGCTGTAATGTCAATACCATAAGCCAGGCCACTGACGACCAGCGGATTGTGCGTTACCAAACCCTTTACAATGTGCTCAGTTTGCTCACGGCCGTAGTCAGTGGCTTTGCGGGTGCCGACCAGGGCTACGGTTTTGGGGTGGTTGAGGTCGGCGGTGCCTTGGTAGTATAGCAGGGCAGGAGCGTCGGGAATGATTTTGAGGCGACTGGGGTAGCGCTTGCTGGTGTAAAACAGCAGCTGCACGCCGTCTTTCTCGGCCCGGCGCAGGGTGGTTTCAGCGAGCTGTAATACTTTACCGCGCTCGCCGCCAGTAAGTGTAGCCACCGTCGTGTGGCCGACGCCCGGAATCTTGCGCAGCTTACCGGGGGGCAAATGCAGAACGTTTTTGGCCGAGCCACCATAGCTCATCAGCTGGCGAGTGAGCTGGGGGCCAATTCCGGGAAATAAGGTGAGAGCGACTTCGTAGAATAACGTATCGTCGGCGGGCATGAAGTAGAAAGCGTATGGAAGCGAGTAGAGAGTGGTGCCTTCCGGCCAGTCAAATAGTACGCCACGACTTGAATTCAATCAGTAGTACTTTATCCCGAAAGGCGGTCATGCAGAGCGCAGCGAAGCATCTCGCGTGCTGACGCAGGATTAGTAATCCTACTACCGCTAGCGAGATGCTTCGCTGCGCTCTGCATGACGTTCTGATTAGATACTACTGCTATTGCTCTTACTGCGTCTTACTGATAGCGTCCAGCTCCTTCTTCATGGTCACCATAAACTTGCGCACCTTTTCCAGGCTCTGAATCACGTCGATTTTCTCCTTGAGCTGGGGGCCTTTTTGCTTCATCAGGTCGCGGGCGCCGGGAATGGTGTAGCCGCGCTCTTTTACCAGATGATAGATGGTGCGGAAAATATCGATGTCCTGGGGCGTGTAGAGGCGGTTGCCTTTCTTGCTCTTGCGCGGTCTAAGTTCCTCAAACTCCGTTTCCCAGAAGCGAATCAGCGACGGCGCGACGTTGAATTGGGCGGCTACCTCGCCGATGGTGAAGTACTGCTTTTCGATGTCGCGTTCTTTGTAAGGCATAAGGCTAGCGCGATGTAGCGCGAACTTTTAGTTCGCGTATCGTTGAGTTAATGGCTGGGGGGCATTTTTGCAGCAAACCTGACGAAACGCGAACTGAAAGTTCGCGCTACTATCAAAGTCGGCTAACTTTGCTGCTAGTGCCATTAAGTTTAATGGCGAAAAGTAGCCAAAATCCTGGTCGCTGCCAACTTTCGGGTGGCGCGGCCGGCTTCCGTTCCACGATTCTAACAATTCCCTAAGCTCAAGCTTAGGGCTCCAGCCATGTCACTTCCTTCGGCCCACCACGTTCGCCAGCAATTCCTCGATTTCTTCGCTTCCAAAGGCCACCACATTGTGCCGTCCGCGCCCATTGTGGTCAAGGACGACCCGACGCTGCTGTTCATCAACTCGGGCATGGCCCCGTTCAAGGATTATTTCCTCGGCAACAAGCCCGCGCCCTTCAAGCGCATCGCCGATACCCAGAAGTGTCTGCGCGTGTCGGGCAAGCACAACGACCTGGAAGAGGTGGGCTACGACACCTACCACCACACCATGTTCGAGATGCTTGGTAACTGGTCGTTTGGCGATTATTTCAAGAAAGACGCCATTGCCTGGGCCTGGGAGCTGCTCACCGAAGTGTATAAGCTGCCCAAAGACCGCCTCTACGTCACCTACTTCGAGGGCGACCAGGGCGACGGCCTCGGCGCCGACACCGAAACCCAGACGCTGTGGCGGCAGTATGTGGCCGAGGAGCGCATCATGCCCGGCAACAAGAAGGATAACTTCTGGGAAATGGGCGATACCGGCCCCTGCGGCCCCTGCACCGAAATTCACATCGACCTGCGCGACAAGGCCGAAGTAGCCCAAAAATCGGGGCGGGAGCTGGTGAATAATGACCACCCGCAGGTAGTCGAAATCTGGAACAACGTGTTCATGGAATTCCAGCGCCTGGCCGACAAGAGTTTGGTGAAGCTGCCGGCCCAGCACGTCGATACGGGCATGGGTTTCGAGCGCCTGATGATGGCCGTGTCGGGCGTAAAGTCGAACTACGACACCGACGTTTTTCAGCCGCTGATTCAGTTTATTGCCAAGGAAGTGGGCATAGAATACCACGGCACGACGCCTTCTTTGTCAATTAACAATGAGCAATTAACAATTAACAGTTCGGACGAAGCCAACAACCAACAACCAGAAACCAAAAACCAGGAAAAGACGGATATTGCCATCCGCGTTATTGCCGACCACATCCGTACCATCAGCTTCACCATTGCCGATGGGCAACTGCCCAGCAACGTGAAGGCCGGCTACGTGATTCGCCGCATTCTGCGCCGCGCCGTGCGCTATGCTTTCTCGTCGCTGAATCAGAAGCAGCCTTTCCTCTATAAGCTGGTGCCCGTGCTGGCCGACCAGATGCGCACTATTTTCCCCGAGCTAAAGCAACAGCAGCAGTTCGTGCAGCGCGTGATTGAGGAGGAAGAAATTGCCTTCCTGAAAACGCTGGAAAACGGCCTGCGCCGCCTGGATGCCTTGGAAGCAACCGCCAAAGCCAACGGTAACCGCATCGACGGCGCTACGGCTTTTGAGCTATCCGATACTTTCGGCTTTCCCCTGGACCTTACCGCTCTCATTGCCCGCGAAAAAGGCCTTACTGTGGACGAGGAAGGGTTTAAGAAAGAACTGGAAGCCCAGAAAAGCCGCTCGCGCAACGCCCAGGAGGCCGAGCAGAGCGACTGGACAATCGTAACGGAATCGGAGGAGCAGCCGGCCTTTGTGGGCTACGACCTGGAGGAAGCGCCGGCCCGCATTCTGCGCTACCGCCGCACCGACCGCAAAGGCAAAACCGAGTACCAGGTGGTGCTGGATCAAACGCCGTTCTACGCCGAGTCTGGGGGGCAAATTGGCGACACGGGCTACCTGGAGTCGGACTTGTCGAAGGTGCGGGTGATTGACACGAAAAAGGAAAATGACCTCATCGTGCACACCGTGCTGGATTTGCCCGAAGACCTGAACGTCGAGTTTATCGGCCGCATCGACCGCGCCCGCCGCGACCAGATTCGGCGCAATCATACGGCTACGCACTTGCTGCAAGCCGCGCTGCGCGAGGTAGTAGGCACCCACGTCGCGCAAAAAGGCTCCCTGGTAAACGAAAAGCTCCTGCGCTTCGATTTCAGCCACTTCACCAAAGTAACCGACGATCAGCTGCGCCAAGTGGAAACCTTGGTAAATGAGCGTATCCGTCAGCAAATCCCGCTGGATGAGCGCCGCAACGTGCCCATTGCCGAGGCGAAAGAACTAGGTGCCACGGCCTTATTCGGGGAGAAATACGGCGAGTTTGTGCGCGTCATCACCTTCGATAAAGAGTTCTCGGTGGAGCTGTGCGGCGGCACCCACGTGCGCACCACCGGCGACATCGGCTTCCTCAAAATCACCGCCGAGTCGGCGGTAGGAGCCGGCGTGCGCCGCATCGAAGCCGTAACGGCTGAGGCTGCCGAGGCCTACGTGAATCAGCAGGTGGACTTACTTCAGCAGGTGCGTGAGGCGCTGGGCAACCCGCAGCATCTGTTGACCAGCATCGAAAAGCAAACGGAAGAAATTGCTGGCCTGCGCAAGCAGATTGAGCAGTTTGCCCAGCAAAGCCTCAACCAGCAGAAAGACCAATTGGTGGCCCAGGTAAAGCCCCTAAATGGTGTAAACTTCCTCGCCGCTCAGGTGCAGGCCACCTCCGCCGACGGCCTCAAAACGCTAGCCTTCAATCTGCGTCAAGCTGTGCCCAATTTGGTGCTGGTGCTCGGCGCTGAGATTGATGGCAAACCGCAATTAGCCGTAATGCTGGCTGATGAACTGGCCGCGGGGGGCAAATTGAACGCCTCCACGCTGGTGCGCGAACTAGCTAAAGAAATTCAGGGCGGCGGCGGCGGTCAGCCGTTCTTTGCTACGGCGGGGGGCAAAAATGTGGCTGGATTGGCGGCGGCTATTGGGAAGGCGGAGGAACTTATAAATAATACCATTGGCTAATTTGTGTATCAATGAATTTTACAGAAATACTTAGTCGAATTACTGGTTTTAGCATTCCAGTATTTGGCGTGTCTTGGAACCCATCTGCCCCTGAAATTACAGTAGCGCGTCAATTGCTTGTTTTCCTCGAAGACCGCCGTGTATTGTTCAACGATTATGAATTGGAAAGCCCGGAATACTGTGCTCAATCCGTAATAAAAATCCGAGAATTTCTAACTGATACATTGAAAGGGTTGAATGACGGTAGTGCGCTAGCTGAACAGATTCGCCCAATGCGTAGTGCTTGCAGGAGTTTCCTTGACGCAGTTCAAGATAAACGAAGGCCTCGCTTGGTTGTCGATAGTAGATTTAGTTCAGGTCCGGAAAGTTGGACGTTCTTCACTGCATTAGGGAAGCTCAGAGCTGATTTAGGCTTGCGTATTAGCGCTGTAGCAATCATGTATGGTTTAGAAGTTAAAGATGAATTAGCGCGAATTCTGCCGCCAGATGTCCGATAAATTATTTAATATCAACACTCTTGTTGAAGTATTAGCTGCACTTCCCTGACCCGCCCGGCGTTAAACAACTGCACCTTGTAAACTCATTCAAAATATGCGAATCACGTTTGAAGTGCCCGATAACCGCGCCGCCTTTATCTTGGAATTATTGCGTGGGCTGCCCTACATTACTTTGCGCGGGGAGACGACCGAAAGTGAGCCGGATGCAGATCAGGATACCACCGAATACCTGCTGGCTTCGCCGGCCAACGCCGAACACCTGCGCGAGTCGCTTGCGCAAATACGGCGGGGGCAAACCGTGCAGGTAGATATTCCGGCGGAGTGAGAAGCGTAAATTTTTCAGTGAATGCCTTTGAGCATTACCAATACTGGCAGGAAACCGACCAGAAAATCCTGCGCAAACTCAATCAACTTTTACGCGAATGCCAGCGGACACCTTTCGCGGGAACCGGCAAGCCCGAACCGCTGAAAGGTGAGTTAGCGGGGCTGTGGTCGCGGCGCATCACCCAGGAACACAGGTTAGTGTATAAGGTTGATGCAGCTAATGTGTTCGTAGCTTCCTGCCGCTACCACTACGAGAAATAAAAGGTAGCCAGCGTATCCTACCTTCGCATTATAAATCAGCCTAATCAGCCGAAAAATCCGCGTAAATCTGCGATTCATGGACGAAGCAATAAAATCGAAATACCAGCCTGTAATCGGGCTGGAAGTGCACGCGCAGCTGCTCACGCACAGCAAAATGTACTCCTCCGACGAGAATGAGTACGGCGCGCTGCCCAATCATAACCTGTCGGTGATTACGCTGGGGCACCCCGGCACGCTGCCGCGGGTGAACTATACGGCCGTGGAGTTTGCCATGAAAATGGGCCTGGCCACCAACTGCCACATTACCCGTGACAACCTGTTTGCCCGCAAAAACTACTTCTATCCCGACCTGCCCAAGGGCTACCAGATCACCCAGGACAAAACTCCGATCTGCACCCAGGGCCACGTCCCGATTCGGCTGAGTGACGGCACCACGCGGGAAATCGGGGTGACGCGCATTCACATGGAGGAAGACGCGGGCAAATCCATGCACCTGGCGGGCGAGGTGGAAACGCTGGTGGATCTGAACCGCGCCGGCGTGCCGCTGATTGAGATTGTGTCGGAGCCGGACATTCGCAACGCGGAGGAAGCCTACGCGTATCTGGCCGAAATCAAGAAGCTGGTGGTGTATCTGGGTATTTGCGACGGTAACATGGAGGAAGGCTCTCTGCGCTGCGACGCCAATATTTCGGTGATGCTGCGCGGGGCCGATAAGTTCGGGACCAAGGTGGAGGTGAAGAACATGAACTCCTTCCGCAACGTGCAGCGCGCCATTGAGCACGAGATTGAGCGGCAGATAGCTATTCTAGAAGCCGGCGAAACCATCGACAGCGAAACGCGTGGCTTCGACGCGGCCTCGGGCACCACGAGTGGGCAGCGGAGCAAGGAGACAATGAACGACTACCGCTACTTCCCCGAGCCGGATTTGCCCCCCGTGGTCATCGATGATGCCTGGCTGCACCGCGTGCAGGCCGAGTTGCCGGCCTTGCCTCAGCAACTTTACGCACGCTTCACCGGGGAGCTAGGCCTCTCGGATTACGACGCCTCGGTGCTCACCGACCAGAAGGAAGTCGCCTTGTACTTTGATGAGCTGACCCGCCAGACGACCAACGCCAAAGCCGCTGCTAACTGGGTAATGGGTCCGGTGAAATCGTACCTGAATGAGCGTGCCTTGCCACTGGCTGATTTTCCTTTGAGCACGCAGCACTTAGCCGATATTATTGAGCTTATCGACGCGAATAAGATCAGCCACTCGGTTGCCTCCAAGCAGCTGTTCCCTTATTTGCTCGAAAACCCAAGTAAAAATGCCCCCCAGGCCGCGCAGGAGCAGAACCTGCTGCAGGAGTCGGACGAGGCAGGCTTGCTGGCGATGGTAGAGCAGGTATTGGCGGCCAACCCGGCCAAAGTAGCCGAATACCGCGCCGGCAAAAAGGCGCTGACCGGCATGTTTATGGGCGAGCTGATGAAGCTGACCGGCGGCAAAGCCGACCCGAAAGCAGCGAACCAATTGCTGCGCCAGAAGCTGGATGCCAGCGCTTAAATGTAGAGACACATACCTGTGTCTCCTCTCTGAACGATACCGTTAAACGATTCGCGGCCAGGCTGTTCAACGAGGAGATATAAATAGGTGTCTCTACATTTAAGCGCCCGCCCAGTGAAGCTTGGGTTACCGACCGGGGAACCTCAGCAGCCGAATTCGGCTTAGAATGAATACTCCCTGGTCTGATCAGGGTTTTTAACCGAGAAAATGAACAAGATGAAGAGTATTGTGCTGTTTACCGCCGTGCTGGGCATGGCTAATGCCTGCAACCGCGCTGCCGCGCCTACCTCCGGCACAGCCAACGCTGCTGCCAGCGAGAGTTACCAGGTAAGCGGACAGTTGACCAATGCCCCGGCCGGTACCAAAGTGTATTTGGCTGAGCTGGGCGAAACCCAGTATATCTCCCGCGATACGGCCATTGTTGACGAGAAAGGCGCTTTCACCCTGAAAGGCAGCGTGCCTGAAGCCGGCCTGTATCAGCTTAAAACGGACGATGCCAACCAGGTGCTGCTGGCTCTCAACAATGGCAGCCAGGTGCAGGTAAGCGGCGACGCTACTCAACTAAGCACCAGCTACACGGTAAAAGGCTCACCCGATTCAGAGCTGCTGCAACGCCTGATGCAGGAGCTGGACAAAACCAAAAAAACGGTAGAAAGTCTGGGTGAGCGCTACAACCAGGCGGCGCAGGCTGGCCGCGAGGACACCCTGCGCGCCATCCGGGAGCGCTTCACAACAGTGCAAGCTCGCAACATCGCTGGTATCAAACAGTTAGTGCGGCAGAACCCCAATTCAGTCGTGTCGGCTTTCGTGGTGGGCAACGTACTGAATCCGGATGAGCAGTTTGCGTTTGCCGATTCCATGGCCACGCAGTTCAAGAAAACCCTGCCCGACTCGCGCTACACGCAGTCGCTGGTGACGCGGCTGGATGTGCTGCGCCCCACGGCCGTGGGTGTGGTGGCGCCTGAGATTCAATTGACCTCTCCGGCCGGTGCGCCCGTGGCGCTGAGCAGCCTGCGGGGCAAGTACGTGCTCATCGATTTCTGGGCCTCGTGGTGCGGCCCTTGCCGCCAGGAAAACCCCAACGTGGTGCGCATGTACAACAAGTACAAAAGCAAAGGCTTCGAAATCTATGGCGTTTCTTTCGACCAGGACAAAACCAAGTGGGAGAAGGCTATTGCTAAAGACGGACTCACCTGGACCCACGTTTCGGACCTGAAAGGCTGGGAAAGCGCCGCGGGCCAGACCTATGGCGTAAAATCCATTCCCCAGACGCTGCTACTGGACCCGCAGGGTCGCATCATCGCTAAGAACCTGCGCGGTGAGGAGCTGGAGGAGAAGCTGAAATCAGTGCTGGCGGCGAACTAAAGTTCTGAGCTGTTATAAGTAAAAAAGCCCCCCAGCTAGATACTGGGGGGCTTTTTTATAGGACGTCATGCAGAACAGAGTGAAGCATCTCGTGTGCGGTCGTTGCCACAGTAAATCAACCAAAGAGAACGTCATGCTGAATCTGGCGTCTGCTTGTCGAAGCATCTCTACTTGGTTAGTAATCTCAACGAAGCGGTAGAGATGCTTCGACAAGCGGACGCCAGATTCAGCATGACAGTTATTAATCCCGCATCAGCACACGAGATGCTTCGGCTCCGCCTCTGCATGACCGCTTGTTTGAATTTACTGCCAAGTTCAACTAGTAAGCCTCGCTTTAACTCAAAAACATACGCTGCATGGCTTGCCAAAGCAGCTTTTTGCGACTGGTATCTTCTTCCAGTAACTCGATTTCGGCGGCGGGCAGATAGGCCACATCATTGACCAGCAGTACGGGCTCGTAAAGCTGGGTTTTGTACACGGCTACATCGGGCAGGTTTTTGCCAAAGCCAATGATTTGCTTGGCGGCCAGCTTCTGTCGCAACGTGCTCAGGGCCACGGGTAAATGTGATTCCACGTTGATCAGCACTACATCCTCCACAATCAGGCGGATAGCCTTGAGCAGGTTGTTGAGGAATACGTTTTTGGGCAGTCGCCGAAAGCGCTCCGGGTCCATGCGCACGATGATAATAAGGCCGTTCGCATTGCTGCCAAGTGTGGAGTAAGGCGTTTCGGTAAGGGGCGGGGCTGTGCGCTGTGGCCTATCCTCCACGGGTGGGGCAGGCGGAGCCGGAATTGTCGGCGCGGAAGCGGGTGGCGTGGGGGCAAATTCAGCCCGGCCATTGAAGGCAGCCTCGCGGGCGCAACAGGCTTCACCGCCACGGGTGGGGCGAAAACCGTCGGTGCCGGTACTACCGGTGCTGCGGGTGGGGCAGAGGGCTGGGGGCAAAACGGGCGCCGCCACTGGAGTAACAGGCTGAGCAGCAGTTGCCACCGGAGTAAGCTTAGCCACCGCCGCCGCTACTGGTAGCTGGGGGCATTTTCAGCAGTCTCCGCCACCACGTACAGCGATACGTTGGTGTAGAAGTTTTGAAAAAGCCAGCGACGCCTCGTGCATAGGTGAGTGGTGAGTGGTGAAGTGGTAAAATTATGAGATGGCAAAGAGTGAAGAACATTCTTCATTCCTCATGAAGCGCAGCACTATTACTCCAACTCAAAAATAGCCTTTAGTTCGGTGGCTTCATCTGGTTTCATGCGGCCGCCGAG
>NZ_JAKWBD010000001.1:0-1219939 GCF_056835965.1 Hymenobacter sp. R533113 | reverse complement strand
ACAATTTCTGCTCAGTAGCCAGGTAAATTACACGGGCACTTACCTGGCTGACCACTTGGCCGGCCTCACGCACGATAACGTGCAGTACTTTCTCAAAACGCGCCGCTTCACGCCCCGCCAACTCTGGCAACCGCGGCAAGGCGAGTTCGTGGCCAGCGCCCGCGGCTACGTGCTCTTCGATGACACAGTGCTCTACAAGTCGCACAGCCACCAAATCGAGTTGGTGCGCCGCCAGTATTCGGGCAACGCCCACGGCCTGATCAAAGGCATCGGCTTGGTCAACTGTGTCTATGTCAATCCCGACACCAACCAGTTTTGGCTCCTGGACTATCGGCTTTTCGCCCCGGAAGTAGATGGCAAAGACAAACAGGCGCACGTGCGCGATATGCTCCTCCAGTTGGGCGTGCGGCAGGTGCCCTACCGCACCGTGCTGATGGACTCCTGGTACGCCACGACGCGTTTAAGTGGCTCATGAAGGAGAAAAAGCTGTTTTATTGTCCGCTCAAAAGCAACCGCTTAGTCGATGATTCGGGCGGGCAGCAACCCTATCAGCCCTTGGCCTGCCTGAGCTGGTCGGCCCAGGAGGTGGCCCGCGGCCAGCTGCTCAAGGTGCGTAAAATGCCCCAGGAGGTCAAGTTGAAATGTTTCCGCGTACGGGTGTCTACCCACCGGACGGACTATCTCGTCACCAACGAGCTAGCACAAGACGACACGGGCGCTGCCGCGCAAGAAAGCAACGTCCGCTGGTTGATTGAACAGTTTCACCGCGAAGCCAAACAACTCACCGGTCTGCAAGCCTGTCAGTGTCGGCTGGCGCGCAGCCAACGTAACCACATTGCCCTGGCCCTACGCACCTGGACCAGCCTCAAACGACTAGCGTACCAAACGACCACCACCGTGTACCAGCTCAAACAAGGCCTGCTGGACGACTATCTGCGCCGAGAACTGACTCAGCCTACCCTCCGTTTTGCGTAAGTCCTAAATCTATCTCTTCGAGAACTAGTGGATATCTGAATTCACTAGATCATATTGCGCCCTACTCTGGGTTTGTAAGCACCTAGGTGCATTGTAGTAGTGCAGGTGCTGCAAGGGTATCAGTGCCTGAGTATGGAGCCGAGCGAGGATGGAGGGCAGGCCCGCAAGTCTATTGCCTGCATTCGATTGTTTGGCAAGCCCCTAACTGACTTTGAGAATATACTGGAGCAGTTAGCACGTTTGTATCGCGGGCCGCGGAGAAGCTGCGACGGCAGAGGTCGTCGGCGCGGATCTGACGGTATTTTTTAGTACCAACCGGTTCGGGAATTAGTCTCCCCCTACACTCGCTCGGCGCTGGTGACGCTGCCAGTGGCTACGGATGACACCTTAGAGTTGGCCGCACGGGCGCGCCAGCCCCCCCGCCAGACGATGTTCTATGCGTCTGTTCTCTCGCCCGAGGACGAGGGCAACCTGGTTGAGCGGATGATTTCGGTTTCCGAAGCTAGTACGTTGCTACGGCATTCCCACCTGCCGGATAGGAGCTCCGACTTGCAGCAGGAAGGCATCACGTCCGGTAGCTGGGTCGTGACCAACGACGTGCCGATGGTAGCGCTCTGCTACCATCAGGAACTAGCCCAGCGCAGCCCGAAGGGCAGAGAGTTGTACGCCGCTTTTGAGCGCGGTACTGCCCAGCTAGACTCACCCCTGCGTGAGCAGTCCCGGACGGCCAATGCTTTCTTTGCGGTCGAATTTGTCAAGCCTTCCCAACAGTTTAAGAGCCACTATTAATATCTGCTTTCCGCCCTATTCGCGGAGGTGACCGTAGAGCGGAAAAAGGCCGGCGTCTACTATCCCAGCGTGATGGCCACCGGGCAGGCCTTTAACGTGGCCATCTCGCCCGACTACGCTACCAGGACCCTGCGGCTGGATAAAGTCCTAGAATGTACGCTCTATAAGCGGGACGGACGCTTTATGCTTGGGCTGGATAAATTCTGTCAGGTAGAGCCGGGGGCAGAAACGTTTGAGCTTCAGCCGCTCAGTGCCACGGACGTGGTCACGCTAGAGGACGCCATCAGGTGGTTTGATGAGCAGGCTGACAGACGATAGGATGCAATCGTAACAGGGCCGTCAAGGTAGCGCAAAAAGTAAACTCATGAGGATACACGAGTAACTCTGCTCATGTACTTCAACTAAAATGCAAGCTGTGTTCACTAACTTCTAACCCCTTGCTCATTTACTTCCATTACAATGTAGTCAAGCTAGGCCATTTGTGCTCATTCTGTTCTTTTTAAAATAGTGCCCTTTTAGGTATCATAAGTAAGGATTATCATAACTTAAAAGGCGGGATGAAAAAATAGGAGGCAGGTAAGATAACTCTTACTTATCTTACCTTATCTTCAAATAATTGCGAAGTGATAAGGATGACTGGTCGACACTTAATTATAAGTAGAAACCTCAAACTCAAGTCAGTTTTGACGAATCCTTAAGAAATTGGAAACGGTTGACAGCGTCTGATAGAACCAACTACCTTACCGATTCAAGGTCCTCCACATTGGCAGCGCTTGATTAAGTTATACCAATCAGTCCATGCTAGATTTTCGTTCTTCCCGCAGACTTTATCACCATATGATGCTGGGCCTGCTCAACCTTCTTCTGCTCATCGGTCTTTATTACGCCGTAGAGTCACCCGACGTCAAGTACAAGTGGAGCATGAGCACGGCCTATGTTTCCCTCTTGTTGCTAGGGGCCACCTTGCTGACCGGGCCGTTCAACCTGCTGCGCCGAAAGCACAACCCCGTATCAACGGACCTGCGCCGGGATATTGGCATCTGGAGCGGCATAGTCGGGCTGGCCCACGTAGCCATTGGCTGGCAGGTGCACATGGGTAATATGCTGCTTTACTTCTTTGAGGAAGACAAGCGCACCAAGGCGCTTTCGCTACGGGCCGACCTGTTTGGGTTTGCCTAACTACGCGGGACTGGCCGGCGGGCTTATCCTGGTCCTGCTGCTGGCCCTGTCTAACAACCTTTCCCTGCGCAAGCTCAAGGCCCCACGCTGGAAATACTGGCAGCGCTGGAACTACTTTCTCTACGTGCTCGTGCACGGTGTTTCCTATCAGGTCATTGAAAGCCGCTAGCTGCCTTATCCGCTGCTGCTGATCGCCCTCATCTTGCCCGTGCTGGTCATCCAGTTCAGGGGCTTTTCCCACTATCGAAAGAACCGCCTGGAGGGGAAAAGAAAGTAGCGTAACGCGGAGAACCAAGCACGGCGGTAGCTCATAACTACTCTGAGCCCGGGTGCCTGCGTGTTGTAGAGCCACACTCTGCTACTGGCTGAAACGAAAAACGCCCGGCTAGGCCGGGCGTTCGAGTCAAAAAACGGGCAGCTTACTTGGCCACGCAGCAGGCGGGAGTACCCGCCGCGCAGGCCGGTGTACCGACTTGCGCGCAGTTTTGCACCAACGGGCAATCGGGGGTTCCCTTCAGCGGGCAGTCGGAGGTGGTAGCCGTGGGGCTGGTAAAGCCAAACAGGGCCCCACCGGAGAGCAGCGCCGCAGCGCCGAACAGCATCATCTTGCGTTTCATCAGTTCAGGAGGTTAAAGTGGACCTGCTGGCACGGTAGCAGGGCAATTTAAAAAGCTACGGCCCGTACGCCGTAAGATTATTTAAGGGAGATAATCAGGCCTTTTCGGCCTTGAAGCCCGCGTCCTCTACCAAGGCCAAGACCTGCTCTTCGGTGACGTCGCCGGTCACGGTCAGCACCTTGTTGGGGTTGGCCGTGTCCACTTGCCAGGAGGCAATGGCTTTCTCCCCGTTGAGGGTAGGTGTCACGGCCTTGATGCAGCCGCCGCAGTTGATGTTGGTGTGGAATTGAAGGGTTTTCATGGGAGTAGAATAAGTAGCGCCCATAGCGGGCGGGTTCGAGTTAGTAACACCCAAAAGTAGCGGCCCGTGCCCCGGAAGGGGTATAGAATTAAGCTTAGGGCTTGCATGATTTGAAGTAAAAAAGCTCGCGTGAGACGTGAGGATAGTCTTGCGCAGAGGTATCAGCAGCATAAATCTTTGATCAGGGACACTACCTTCTTTCCCCAAAAGGATAGGTATGGGTGTAAGAACCGGTACAAAGCTAGGCGGAAGGCCAAGTGAAAGAGGTTACCCAAGATAAATGCCCCCCAGGCTGCGTGTTGGCTACCTCAAATAGATAGGCCCAACTGGCGTTAGCGGCGGGCAACTACCACGTGGCCCCACCAGTTAAGATAGCCGTAAGGGCCGGGGAATTTGGCAAAGTGTCGGGTTGTAAACCCCGCCTGCCCTAACACGGCTTCCAGCTCGGCTCGGGTGTACAGATTGGCCTGCCACCACCGCCGAATGAGCCAGTCCATCCAAATGGACTGCTGGCTGATGAAGAGCACAAACGTGCCGTCCGGCTTGAGCCGGTGGCGCAGGCCCGCCAGGGCCTCCGCCAGGCGGGCTTTTGGCAGGTACTCCAGCATGGCCGCCGAAATGATGAGGTCGTAGTCATGCCAGGCAGCAGGGAGTTGTTCGAGGGCTAACACGTCGGCGGCCACCATTTCCAAATCGGGAATGGGATGCCGGGCCAGGGCCTCCCGGAACCGGCTGAGCATAAGCGGGGTCAGGTCAAAGGCGGAAAAGCGGGCCGGCAGCAAGTGGCGCGCGTCCAGGGCCGCGTGCAGCGCCAGGGTCGTGGCTCCGGTTCCGCAGCCCGCGTCGAGGGCCTTTAAGTGGGTACGCAGGAAGTCCGCCTGCTCAAAAAACCGCTGAAGACCCTGTGGATAGCGAAGCAGGTGGATAAATCCGTCGTAAAGTCGGGCGCGGGCAGAATACAACCCACGGACCAACTGCGAACTACGCTTGATAGGTGACGGGGAATTCGGCATGGAGTCTCTAATAGTAGTCCTTATGTATCGAAAAACATGAATTGGCGCACCCTTCGGAGGGGCTGACAGCAGTAATAGTTAGCAACAGAATGATGCTCCCAGGATTTCAGGGAAAAGACAGCTGATGAATCAGCCCCGTGAGCCTGCTTCCGTTACCGACGGTTGCGGGGAAAAGCGCAGCAGCGGAATGCCCGTGTAAAAGCGGTAGACGCAGTACAAGGCCAGCGCGTCGAGCCAGTGCCAGAGGGCGTGGCCGGAAACCCAGTGGTTCGTGGGGTCGCAGACGATATGCTTAACGTCGAGCAGCCACAGGCCGTAGCCGAGCAAAAAAGCCCCCCAAAAAGCCCAGAACCAGCGGTAGGGCGGGCGGTAGTCTTGCCGGAAAAAGAGAATAGCTTCCAGCACGATGCAGCACAGCACGCTTTGCAGCGCGTACGACGTGCGGGCCAGGTCGCGCTCCCATAACAGTAGGCCGAAGAATCCCAGGAAGAACAGCCAATACACCACGACAATAGCTGGCTTGCCCCATTTTGTCAGCCGCCGCACGTTCATGGCGAACATGAAAGCGGAGCCCAGGTAGATGGTCGAAAAGTCCACGATACCACCCACCCACGTTTCAGAAGCGTGGAAGAAGGCCGACCCGAGCTCCGTGGCGATGGAAATGTACGCCAGGGGAAGTAGGTGGCGCGCGTTGTGTTTTCCAGCGTGCCGAAATATCAGGTAAGCCACCACCAGAAAGCCCAGGTTGGAAACCGTGTTGCCCGGCTGCCGCACCCAGCCGCAGAGCGATTCCTCGCAGAACTGCGCCGGCGAATACTCAAACTCGTGCCAGGGGCAGGATTGGGATTCCATTTAATCAGGTTCGGGGGTGCGCTATCGTCGCTTGGGTATAGCAACGCCCAACCTGCTTGGGTCGGGCGTAGCCATGTTAACCAAAAAAGGGCAGCTAAGCAGCTATCCCTTGACGGCAGGCCTCTTCGCAGCGCTTGCAGGCTTCGGCGCACTCTTTACAGTGCTGCATATGGGCACCGTGCTTTTCACACTCGTCGCCGCAGGCCTTGCAGATGTCGGCGCACTCCTGCAGCAGGTGCTGGGCGTGCTCCGAGCCGCGGGCCACAAAGCGGGCCGTCAGGGCGCAGATATCGGCGCAGTCCCGGTCGAGACTAATACAGCGGGCCATCATCTTCACGTCTTCTTCCTGGAGGCAAGCCGAGGCGCAATGCTCGCAGGCGGCAATGCAGGCGTTCAGGGCGTCGAGCAGGGATTGGTTTTGGGTATGCATGGGTAAAGGGTTTAAGTAAAATACTTGCAATCGACTTGATTGCCTTACCTGATTATACCCAGTCTAAGGCCGACGGTTTTATGCAGCAGTAGTTTATGCTTGCATTATTTGAGTGCCCCGGTCGTGACCAAAGGCGCTTCGGCCGAGGATAGGAGCTTGCGATACGTGGACGGGGAACACCGGGCTACGCGCCGGAATTGCCCGGAAAAATGCGCCAAGCTGCGGTAACCCAACTGCCGGGCAATGACTCCAATTCCTAGGTCGGACGAAGCCAGTAGCTCTTGCGCATAGGCCAAACGCTGACTAAGAATGCAGCCCGCTAAGGTGTGGCCGGCAGAAAGCCGGGCAAAGGCCGCGCTCAACCGGGGATAGGGCAGGCCGATTTCTTGGGCCACAGCCGCGGCGAAAGCCCGGTGGCCTAGGCTTCCGGGTTGGCGCAGCCGGCGGTTTACTGCCGCCTGAACCCGGTACAGTAGGGTCTGGGATAAGGTTTCCAGGAGGGTAAAATGGGCAGCTTCCAGGGTAGCGGGCGGGGCCAGTCCAACTCCTCCGGTGCGCCCGTAACCGTGGCTGCTCCTAGACGCACCTCGAGCACTTCCAGGCCCAGCCCTTCCAGCTCCTGCCGCACCACCCGAATGCCGCGCGGGCACACCATGTGCTTAATGTAGAGCACCGTGGTGGAAAGAGCCAGGTTGGGGAAGACGGACATTGGCGGAATGTGTTAGGGCAGATACACGCCCAGTGGCAGGCATTCGAGGTAGTCCAGTACCATATGCACCAGAAAGCCGATGGCCCAGACGCGGGTGCGGGCCGGCCAGGCTACGTGCAGCAAGAGGTGTAGCATACGACTAGGCGCCGGCGGGCCGAATAGAATTCTGGTCGCCGGCTGGGGTCAGCGGCTGCGCGTCTAATTCCTGGGGTTGGTCGTCGAGGCTGGTTTCCTGGTGGGAGGCAAAGTATTGGGCCAGGGCCTTCTCCCCTACCAGCCAGAACACGACCGGCGTAACGATGATGTCGAGGAAGGTAGAACTGAGCAGGCCGCCGAGAATCACGGTGGCCACCGGGTAGAGGATTTCCTTGCCCGGCGCGTCCTTGGCCAGGGTGAGCGGCACCAGGGCCAGGGCCGCCACCAGGGCCGTCATCAGCACCGGCACCAGCCGCTCCAGCGAGCCGCGCACAATCATTTTGCGGCCAAACGTCTCGCCCTCGTGCTCCACGAGGTGGATGTAGTGCGAAATCATCATGATGCCATTGCGCGAGGCAATGCCGGTGAGCGTGATGAAGCCGACCATTGAAGCAATGCTGAACGTGCCGCCCGTGAGCAGCACCGCCACCACCGAGCCAATAAGCGCCAGCGGAATATTAAGCATGATTTGCAGCACCATGTAGCTGGACTTGAAGTGGGAAAACAAGACCAGAAAAATGCCGGCCAGCGAGAACAAACTCAGCCACAGAATCTTCTGCGAGGCGGACTGCTGGCTCTCAAATTGCCCCCCATACGTCAGGTAGTAGCCCGCCGGGAGCTGCACTTGCGCGCTGACTTTGCGCTGAATCTCCTGCACCGTGGAGCCCAAATCGCGCTCGGCTACATTGAGCGATATAGTGATGCGGCGCTGGGTGTTTTCGTGGTTGATGGTGTTCGGACCGGGCTCATACACCACGTCGGCCACCTGACTGACTGGAATCAGCGCCCCGGTGGGCGTTTCGATGCGCGTCTGGGCGATGGCGGCCAGGTCGTTGCGCTGGTCTTCGGGCAGCTTCACGATCAGGTCGAAGCGCTTCTGCCCGTCCAGCATCTGCGACACGACGGTGCCTTGAAACAGCGTTTCCAGGTCCTGCACCACCTCGCCGCGCTCCATGCCGTAGGCGCGGAGCGCGTCTTCGCGGGGCCGGATGAGCAGCTGCGGAATCTGCACCTGCTTTTCGACCTGCAAATCAACCACGCCCGGCACGGTGCCGGCCACGTCGCGGATTTCATTGGCGTAGCGGCGTAATTCCAGCAAATCATTGCCAAACACTTTGATAGCGACCTGGGCCCGCACACCGGACAGCAGGTGGTCCAGCCGGTGGGAAATGGGCTGGCCGATGTTCACATTCACGCCCGTTATCAGGCTCAGGCGCTGGCGCATATCGGCCAGAATCTCGTCGCGGTTGCGCATCTCGCGGCCTTCCTTTGCCAGCTCTTCCTCGGTTTTGAAGGCTACCTCAATCTCGGAGTTATTCACCGATTCGGCGTGCTCATCCAGCTCGGCGCGGCCGGTGCGGCGGGCCGTGTAGGCAACTTCCGGGATGCGCAGCATCTGCTGCTCGCCCAGGGTTCCCAGGCGGTTGGATTCGGTGAGCGAGGTGCCGGCCGGGGCCGAGAAGTTCACCGTGAGGGAGCCTTCGTTGAAGGGCGGCAGAAACTCGGTGCCGAAGAAGGGCACCATCGCGGCGGCCATTACAAACAGTAGGCCCGTACCCGCCAGAATCAGCTTCGGCCGCTCCAGGCCCCAAGTCAGCAGGCGAGCATCTTTTTTCTTAAGCCAGCGCACCAGCCCGCCATCGGTTTCGGCGTGGCCCATCTGCTTCATGTTGGGCAATAAATAGTAGCAGAGCACCGGCGTGATGGTCAGCGACACGAACAGCGAAGCCACGATGCTGGTGATGTAGGCAATGCCCAGGGGGCAAAAATGCGGCCTTCCATGCCTTCCAGCGCGAACAGCGGCAGAAACACCAGCACCACGATAATGGTAGCGTACACGATGGAATTGCGCACTTCGGAGGAAGCCGCGTAAATAACCTTCAGCACGGGCTTAGGATGGGGCAATTGCCGGTTTTCGCGCAGACGGCGATACACGTTTTCCACGTCCACGATGGCGTCGTCGACCAGTTCACCAATGGCAATAGCCAGGCCGCCGAGGGTCATGGTGTTAATGCTGATGCCGGCGAAGCGGAATACCAAAGCTGTTACCAGCAGCGACAACGGAATGGCCACCAGCGAGATAAACGTGGTGCGCACGTTCAGCAGGAAGGCAAACAGCACGATGACGACCAGGATAGCGCCGTCGCGCAGGGCTTCTTCCACGTTGGTGATGGATGACTCAATAAAGTCCGATTGCTTGAACAGGCGGGTGTTCATCTGCACGTCTTTGGGCAGTGAGGGCTTCAGCTCCACCAGCGCCTTTTCTACCGCCTCAGTGAGGCCCACGGTGGCCGCGCCAGGCTGCTTTTCGATGCTCAGAATCACGGCCGGCCGGCCGTTTACGCTGCCGTCACCGCGCTTGAAGCGGGCCCCGAATTTCACATTGGCCACATCGGCCACGCGCACCGGCGACTGGTCGCGGTAGCCGACGATGATATTTTCAATGTCTGAGACCGAGCGCAAGCGGCCCAGGTTGCGAATGAGGACTTCGGAGCCGTTGCGGTCGAAGAAGTTGCCGGTGGTGTTCAGGTTGGACTTGCGCAGCGCGTCTTCCACCTGGTTCACGGTCAGACTAGTAGCGTTGAGACGAGCCATATCCAGCAGCACCTGGTATTGCAGGTTGTCGCCCCCGATGGGAATAACCTGGGCCACGCCGGGGATGCTGAGCAACCGCTGGCGTACCGTGTAATTGGCCAGCGTCCGCAAATCGGCCGCCGAAGTGGTGTCGCCCGTCATCCCGACCAGCATAATCTGCCCCATGACCGAAGAAATTGGCCCGAGCACCGGCGTAATACCCGTGGGCAGCTGCTCGGCAACGGTTTGCATCTTCTCGCTCACAATCTGGCGAGCCGTGAAAATGTCGGTGCCGTAGTCGAACTCCACGAACACCATCCCCAAACCGATGGCCGAGTTGGAGCGCACGGCCGACACGCCGGTAGCCCCGTTCAGGGCCGTTTCCACGGGCAGCGTCACTAGTGCCTCCACCTCTTCGGGGGCCATGCCGGGGGCTTCCAGAAACACGGTTACGCGGGGGCGGTCCAGGTCGGGCAGCACGTCCACGGGCAGCTGCCGGGCCGTGTAGGTGCCGGCAATGAGCAGCCCTACGGCAAAGGCCAGCATGAGCAGGCGGTTTTGCAGGGCAAAGCGGATTATCTTATCAAGCATCGGTCAAAAGCAGAAAATAACGAAGCCAAATCAGCCGACCGTCGGCCAAACAGGCAAGAAAAAGCCCCCCAGCACCCTTTCGGGTGATTTATCCTTATTTCTTGGGCCGGGGCGTGCGGGCGGAGCTGTGGGTGCTGAGAATCTGCCATTGGCCGGCGGCGTTTTTGTGCAGCACCGACGTGGCTACTCCCCGGCGTACAATCGGCGTTTGGGGGGCTTTTTTCGGCCCGATGGTGTAGGTGTAGGTTTCGGTGGCGAAGGCGTAGGGGCCATCCACCTGCACGGCCGCTTTATAGTCGCTGAAGGTGAAGGCGCTGAATTCCTTTAGCTCGGGGGCTAAGTGATGGGCGGCGTAGTGGGCGTAAGTGCCTTCTACCCCACCCGACTCAAACACTTGCGAGTTGGCCGCGAACAGGCGGTGGGTGCCGGTGGTATCGAGCTTCTCAACGGCCTGCTGATACTGGCGCAGCACGGTTTTTACGGCCGCCTCATCGGCGGGGGAGCTGCCGGTCGCAGGAGCTGTTTGGGCACTAGCTGACCAGGCAGTGAGTTGCAGCGTGGTGGTCAGGGCGGCTAAGACTACGGGTTTTTTCATCGTGAAGAGAGTTGCGAAGCGAGTTATTGGTTGAGGTAAATAGACTTGAGCTGATAGGTGCCCGACGTGACTACCCGGTCGTTTTCGTTTACCTCGCCCTGCACCAGCACGGTTTGCTCGCCATTGCTGGCCCCCGGCTGCACGAAGCGAATGGCAAACCGCTCGGGGTCGGTGTGCACGAACACCACCGGCCGGCCGTTCAAATCGGTGACGGCCGACGTAGGCACCACCAGTTGCGGCGTACCCTCGCCGCTCTGACTGACGACCTGCACATTCACGGCCTGGCCGGCCCGGAACTGGTTGCCTGCTGTCCCGTCCAGCTCCAGAATGAGTTGGCGGGCCTGGTTCACCGGGTTCACCACGTTGCTGAAGGATACAAGCCGGGCGGGGGCGCTACCCTGGCCCTGGAGGCTTTCCACCCGAAACTTGGTGTCCGGGGTGATTTTGTCCAGGTTCTGAGCAAACACCTGGGCTTCGACGCGCAGCTTGCTAGGGTTGAGTACCCGGAACAATTCGTCTCCCTGACTCACTTGCTGCCCCACGGCCAAGTTGAACACATCCACGGTGCCGCTGATGGGGGAAGTGATACTCACGCGGCGGTTGCTGGCCTGCCCATTCAGGATGCCAGCGTTCTGGCGGGCCTGGCGCAGACGCAGCTCGGCGGCTATCACGTCTTTGCGGGCGGCGATGTCGGCAATGCTTTGCAGGCGATTATACTCCTGCTGGGCCGCGCGCAGCTCGGCCTGCGCGTTGGCGCGGTCGGTGCTGAGGCCGATTTGCTGGGTGGCGTCGAGGGTTTGTTCGATGACGACCAGGGTTTGTCCCGCCCGCACCGATTGGCCCACGCGGGCCGGCAGGCTGACGATGCGCCCGGCCTGGGGCACCACCACGCGGCCTTCGCCGCCCGCCGCCGCCGCCACGGTGCCGTAGAGCGTGGCCCGGCTATAGGTGGTGGAGTAGCTGGCCAGGTTGGTACGCACCGCAAACAGGAACTGACTTTCTTTGGGCAGCAGCACCTCGTCGGTGAGGGCCACGCCGGTGCTCGGCTGGGCGGCCGCGCCGTGGTCTTCCCCGCCGTGCCCCAACACGGGCGCGGGCGGGGGAAGAAGACCGTCAGAACAAGGCCGGCGGCGGCCGTCGCGGCCAGGAGCTTATGCTTGGTTTTCATAGACAGCGGGAGTAGGGGTAGCAGTGGGAACAGAAACGGGTGGGGTCGCACGCCGGCGGCGGAGCAGCAGCGCCGTCAGGCCAATGCCGAGAGCAAAGGCTCCGAGCAGCAGCAGCACATTTTTCCAGGAAGAGAAAACAGACGGGGCCGTCGCTGCCGGAGCATCCGCCACGGGCAGCTTCGCGCCCACGTTGATACCGTCCAACAGCAGCAAATCAGCCTTTTCGCCGGCTACGATGTTGGCCGTAAAGCTGTAGGGCTTGTTGGCTGGAAACTCGCCCTCCACCAGATACACGCCCGGCTCCTGCTCCGTCACGGCCCACTTGAGCTGCGCGTCTTCGGGGTTAGTCAACGTAATTTTTGCCCCCCGGATGGGCGCGTTGGTGGCGTAATCCGACAGGAACAGGCGCAGATCGGCGGGCTCACCGCCGGTGAGGGGCTCGTAGCGCAGCAGCACTTCAAACTGCTCCGAGAGGGCCGCCACCGAAAAGGAAGTGGCCCCGGCGGGTGCCGCCGCCGCGCCGCCTTCCCCGTGGTCTTCGCCCCCATGGGCGTGGGCCGTGCTGGTCAGCAGCAGGCTCAGTAGTACAATCAGTAGGTGTTTCATACTATGTAGTAGTCAGGATGTAGCGCGAAGCTTCTGCTTCGCGTGTCGTTGTTTGGTTGAACAACGATGTTAAAAATGCCCCCTAAGTAATTGTTCAACGATGCGCGAAGCGGAAGCTTCGCGCTACATCATGTTCCTTATTCGCCCCGCAGGTAGTTAAGTTCAATAACAGCCTGACTGTAGTCACGAATGGTCGTCAGGTAAGTATTCTGAATGGTAAACGCCTGATCCAGACTCTGAATCAGGAACAGGTAGCTGATTTCGCCCGACTGGAACAGGCGTTGCGACTGGCTGATGATGGCCCGCGACTGAGGAATGCCAGTTTGCTCGTAGTAAGTGAGCGTGGTGGCAAACTTGCGCGTATCGGCCAGGGCCTGCTGGTACTGGGTGCCCAGCTCCAGGCGCTGCGTTTCCAGCTGGTAGCTGGCCGCGCTGGCCCGGGCTGTGGCCGCCTGTAATTGCGAGCGGTAGGTCCAGAACCAGATCGGCACCGACACGCCGAATTGAAAGCGGTAGCGGGTGGCCGAATTCTCGAACGCCTGATTCTGGTAGCCCACCGTCAGGGCCGGGGTGCGGCGCGCCCGCACCAGACTGATGCCGGACTGGCTGAGCGCCACGTTCTGGGCGGCGTAGGCCAGCGTGGGGCTGCGCAACAGGGCGGTGCTGTCTTCTACGGGCAGCCCGCGCAGCAGCGCCGCGCCCGACAGCGCCAGCGCCGGGCCGGTTTCGCGCAGGTCGGTGCTGGTCGTGAATTCAAGGGCCGGACGGCCCAGCAGCAAACCCAGCCGGCGCTGGGCCGCCCGCTGCTCCACCGTGGCCTGCGCCAACTCGACGGCTACCAATTGAGCTTCGGCCGCGGTGCTGATGCGTTGGAGCGAGGTTATTTCCCCGGCCGCGAACAGCCGCTCCGTGGCCTGCCGCAGGGTTTGATAAAGACTATCCTGATACACAAGCTGCCGCACCTGGGCTTCCGCGTATTGCAGGTTCAGGTAGGCCAAACGGGCATCGCGGCGGACGGTGGCGCGACTCACATCCTGGTTGCGCTCGGCCAGGGTGACGCCCGCCCGCGCCACATTGGCCTGCCGCCGGTAAACCGTCGGAAAGTCAATGGTTTGCACCACGCCGGGCGCCCACATTTCGCCAGTGGGGGCCGAAAACAGAAAATCCGGGTTGGCGGGCGCGAAGCTGCCCCGCTTCAGAGCCCGCTGCTCCTCCAGCTCCTGGGCCGACTGCCGCAGCCGCGGGTGGCGGCGCAACGTCTGCGCTTCGGCGCTGTCGAGGCTGATAGCGGTGGTTTGGGCCCTGGCCGGCTCCAAGCCCGCCAGTAGCACCAGCACCAGCAGCCAACCGGGTATTCCTCTATTTCTAGGGTACTTCATGTTAATTACGTAGTCAGGGTAATGGCCTCTATAGGGCCGTCCGCCGTTGCGCGGCGAACGACTTTACACAGAAGAAGTGCGGGCGCGGCCCGCCGAAAAAACGAGTAGCTCCGACTAGGGCTTTTTGACCAGGGCCATGCCGCACTTAGGGCAGCTGCCGGGCTTGTCGCTGGCGCTGCCTTCGCACTGCATGGGGCACATATAGGCGGCCCCTACGGATTTGGCGGGTGCTGATTTCGCCGCGTCCAGCTTCTCGAAGCGCGCGGACAGCGACTTGCCGCCGGCTTTCAGGTTGACGATGGCCGTGCGCAGGGAAGCATCGGCGGGCAGTTTGGCCACGAGGTGGTCGCCGGTCGGGGTGAGCGCTACGGTACTGCTCTTGTTGGCCGTGGTCAGCAGCATCACCGAGCCAGTGGCGCGGGTCGCGGTGACGGTCGCTTCGTTAGCGTCGAGCAGGTACACGTGCAGCTCAGTGGGGTGCTGCACCAGCTCGATGTGGAGGGTACCGGCCGTGCGCACAACGCCGCCGTGCGGCGATTTATGAGCGTGCGTTTCGCCGGCCGCCTTATGGCCGTGCGGGGCCGCGGCGGGCTTGTGGCTGTGCTGGGCCTGGGCCGAGAAAGAAACAGTGGCCACGAGGGCGGCGGCGAGCAGGATTTGGGAAATCTTCATGGGATAATGGAAAGTGGGTTGAGAGAAAAAAGCAGGAAGCGCGGAAGGCTACATTTTGTCGGCGTTCTGGGCGTGCCAGGTCTTGAAGGCGTCTATTTCCTTCTGCTGGGTATCAATCATCTTCTGGGCCATTGCCTTGAGCTTGGTGTCTTTGCCGTGGGCCACTTCGGCTTTGGCCATGTCCATGGCGCTCTGGTGATGCACGGTCATCATCATATTGAAGTTCATGTCCGGGTTGGCCACCGTTTTGGGCATATCCGTCATCATGGTCGTCATCGACGTCTTCATCTGGGCCGTGAACGGGTCGTTCGGGTCCTGGGGCTTGTAGTTGGTCGGGGCATTGTCGAGGCGGGTGGCCACAGCTTCCAGCTCCCCGATTTCCTGCTGCTGCTCGGCCTTGATTTTCTCGGCCATCTGGCGCATGGTGGCATCCTTGCCGTCGCGCAGCTGGATGTCGGCCATCACGACTGCGCCCTTGTGGTGCTCCAGCATCATGTGGGCAAAGTCGTGGTCGGTGTTGCCCTTCATTTTCATGGCGTCCATCTTGCCCATCATCTCATCCATTGAGGCCTTCAGGGGCGAGTCGCCGGCCGTAGCGGCGTCGCTGCCCATCGTGGAGTGGTCCATCGTGGCCATGTCGCCAGCCGCGCCGGTTTCGGTGGTGGCGGTAGTTTCCGTAGTGGTTTTGGTGTCGCAGCTGCTCAGCAACAGGGTGCCGGAGCAAAGCGCGGCGAAAAGAAAGGCCTGGGTTTTCATGGGTTTGAGGGATTAGGATTGGAGGAAAATGAAAAAGTGAAACGCGGTAAAAAGGGCAGCCTAGCTAGCGGCCGGGCCTTTTACATTGATGGTAAAGTCGCCGGTATGAATCGTACCGGCGTGATTGAACTGGAGGAAAACCCGATACAGACCGGGAGCCTCGAAGTTGGTATTGAAGCCGATGGCAGGGCCTTTGTCGGCCTGGTCGTTGGGGTGTACGTGCAGGTAGCGTTCCGTATCCTCGCTGATAACCACCACGTGGCCCAGCGCGCCCAGGTAATTGTCGAGGTCGGTTACCGGCTGGCCGTTTTTGCTGATGGTGATTTTCATGCCCAGCAGCTGGCCGGTTCGCAGCGGCTTATCGAAGGCCAGCGTAGCCGAGTAGCCGTCCTGCTCCCAGCTCATGTCGTCGTTGCTGAACTTGACGGGCGTGTATTTGGGCCCCTGCACCGTGACGGGCTGACGACCGAGCTGATGGCCAGCCCCAGCGGGCGTGTAGTCCTGAAACAGCACGAACTCACCGCCCTTGGGGAAGGTGTAATCCACCTGATAGTCGCCCTGGGGCGTGTACTCGGGGTGCTCGTGGTAGAATTGCGAGAGATCCTTGCTAACGATGATCAGGTGAATCTTCTTCTCGTGCACCACGGCAAGCGGCACGGGCGCGGCCTCGTTGCCGGTTTCTTGGGGGGCAAATGTCAGCTTGGCCGGCTGCCCGGCAGTAAGCTGCATGGGCTGGGGGGCAAATTTCATCTGGTACGCCTTGCCGTTGCTGGCGGGCAGATCGGTGTGCTCCAGGTTCATGCCGCACTTCGGGCATTTATCGCCCGCTTTGGTGCTGGTTACTTCCGGGTGCATGGGGCAGGAATAGATGTGGCCGCCAGCGTGCTCGTCGGTACCCGCAGCAGGTCCTGCCGTGGGCGTGGTTACGGTATCGGTGGCACTGCTCGAAGCCGAATCGGACGAGCAGTTAGCCATGGCAAATAAGCTGGTTAGCGCCAGCAGAGAAACAGAAAAGCGATACATAAGAAGGAAATTTGGTGTTGAAAATCAAGGCCCCGGTAGGCGGGTGAAGAGCGCCGCTGCGGCTCGGGCAGTGGCCGGCACGACCCGAAGTCGGCGGCGAGGCGGGTGCATCAGCTTGTCCCGATAGCTTAGCTTGGTCGGGCAAAAGAGCCAGGAAGAGAGGGAGGGTGGCGCGGTGGAGCCGGGCGGACGCGCAAACGAAAAGGCCCCCGCCGGACATAGCATAGCTATGCCGGCGCGAGCCTTGGCGCGTCAGAAAAAATCAGACAGTCAGCGACTGAAGGTAAATGCGGATATCAGGAATCTTGGGCGGCAGGTGCTGCCGGGGAACCAGTACGACCGCGCCCGTACGGTCCCACTGGCCGGCCATCGACCGGAAGTGGTAGTCGAATGCCACGGGCAACAGCGCCGGGGCGGGCGCGAGCAGGTGCTTGTGAACCGGAGCCGTCAGGGAGGCGAGCACCGACGCGGACTTGTCGCGGCAGCAGTCGTGCTTGCCTATTGGCTTACTTGACTGGTGAGCGTGTGTGGCTTTACCTGGGGCCTGCTTTGCTGTGGTCTTGCCGTGGCCAGCGCAGCCCGGATGCGTGGGCTTAAAAGGCGTAGCAACTGGGGCCGCCAATGCAGAATCTATAGCCACCGGCCTGATTGTCGCGCACCAGCACTGTCCCACGAACACGTTGACGAAGACAACCAGAAAGGTCGTCGCCAGCAAGCGTTGGAAAGGAAACAGGCTACGGAACATGACGGACAGGCACTAAGCGGCTGCAAAAGTAGAATTCTCCTTTGAAAGGGAAATACTGCTACTCTACTATATTTTTGGCTAAAAAGTTTCCAGCTGAAAGTGCTCCCTCCGGCTGAAAACCATAAAGTAGCTTAACGGCGTCCGTTCAGCCATTTGAATAAAATTAATCAGGGAGTGGTTCTCTTGCCTGCCCCAGAATTATGCACCTGTAGAACAGGATTTTATAAGAAGCGGTTTGAGTTAGCTGAAACGTAATGGCGGACGACGACACGCAAGCGTTGGGGTCTTGTCGTTGTCCGCGCCACTCGAGCGTCATTCAGCGAGGAGACCCCAACGCTTGCGCCTTTACCGCATCCAACCATCTGAAAAGCGTATTTCAAACAGCCTTTAAGCCTATCATCAGGCTCTATGGTTCAAATTATGCAAGTTTAAGGAAGGATTGCGTACCAACTCCGGCTCTTGGTAGCCGTTACTTTGTAGAAAGCTTTTCTGGGTCTTTTCAGGAAGGCTAAGAGGGTTGAACCCTCCCTTACGCTCACGCAATCCCTACTTATATGGAACCAGCCACTAAAACTGAAACCCTCGACATTGAAGGCATGACCTGCGCCTCGTGCGCGGCCTTCGTGGAAAAGTCGCTGAGCCGTACGCCCGGCGTGCAGCGGGCCGTAGTCAACTTTGCCACCGAGAAAGCCACCGTCGATTACCTGCCCACCCAGGCCAACCCGACTACGTTGACAGCAGCCGTGGTCAGCGCGGGCTACGGCGTAGCGCAGCGCGCGCCGGGCACCAGCGCGGCCGAGCGCAACGCGGAAATTGATCGGCAAAAGGCCCTGGCCTACCAGAAGCTCAAGCTTCGGTTTTGGGTGGCGGCCGGGTTGGCTATCGTCATCATGCCCCTGAGTATGCTTATGCTCTGGCCGGCCCTGATGCAGCGCGTATCCATGCCCGTGCTTAACTATGTGCTGCTGGGGCTGACGCTGCCCGTGCTGTTGTATAGTGGGCGCGAATTCTACACCTCCGCCTGGAACGGCTTCAAGCACCGCGCCGCCAACATGGATACGCTCATTGCCGTGGGTACCGGCGCGGCGTTTCTCTACAGCCTCGCCGCTACGCTGGTGCCGGGCTGGTTTATGCGCCGGGGCCTGATGCCGGAGGTGTACTATGATACCACGGCCACCATCATTGCCCTGATTCTGCTGGGTAAGGTGCTGGAGCTGCGGGCCAAAACCCAGACCTCGGCGGCCATGAAGGCTCTGATGGGTTTGCAGGCCAAGACCGCCCGCGTAGTGCGCCTCGACGGTCAGGAAATTGATGTGCCCATTGAGCAGGTGCAGCTGAATGACCTCATCGTGGTGCGCCCCGGCGAGAAAGTAGCGACCGACGGCCTTATTGAAACAGGCCACTCGGCCGTGGACGAGGCCATGCTCACGGGCGAAAGCTTGCCGGTGGAGAAAAAAGAGGGTGACCCGGTGTTTGGGGCCACGCTCAATAAAACCGGCTCCTTCCGCTTCCGCGTAACCAAAGTAGGGGCCGACACCATGCTTTCCCAGATTGTGAAGCTGGTGGAAGACGCGCAAGGCAGCCGCGCGCCCATCCAGCGCCTGGCCGATAAGGTCAGTGCCATCTTCGTGCCCACGGTGGTGGTCATCGCCATCCTCACCTTCGTGCTGTGGTTTGACCTGGCCCCGGTGGAGGCGCGCTTGCCGTTGGCGCTGGTGAATTTTGTGGCGGTACTCATTATTGCCTGCCCCTGTGCCCTGGGCCTGGCCACGCCCACGGCCATCATGGTCAGCACCGGCAAGGGCGCGGAGCACGGCGTATTGATTCGCAACGCCGAAGCGCTGGAAAAAGCGTACAAGGTCAATACCATCCTGCTCGACAAAACCGGCACCATCACCCGCGGGGAGCCCGCCGTAACCGATTTTGTCCCCGCTGCGGGGCAGGACGCCGGTCAACTGTTGCCAATTATAGCGTCGGTGGAGCGGCAGTCGGAGCACCCGTTGGCGGAGGCCGTGGTGCGCTACGCCGATGCTCAAAATGCCCCCAGCTCCCCGCCACCGGCTTCCGGGCCGTGGAGGGTAAAGGCGCCGCTGCCACCG
Source organism: Hymenobacter sp. R533113 (assembly GCF_056835965.1). Lineage (NCBI taxonomy): Bacteria > Pseudomonadati > Bacteroidota > Cytophagia > Cytophagales > Hymenobacteraceae > Hymenobacter > Hymenobacter sp. R533113. The sequence goes on along the minus strand of NZ_JAKWBD010000001.1, from coordinate 1,200,670 downwards.
TGGCGGGCCAGGCGGTGCTTATCGGCAACCGCCGCCTCCTGACCGAGGAAGGCGTGGGCCTGTCGGCTGAGCTGACGGCGCAGGCCGAGCAGCTGCTGAATCAGGCCAAAACGGTGCTTTACGTGGCCGTGGCGGGTCAGGCCGTGGGCCTTATCGGCGTAGCCGATACCGTCCGCGAAACGTCGGCGGCGGCTATCAAGCAGTTACAGGCCCTGGGCCTGGAAGTGGTCATGATGACCGGCGACAACCCCCAGACGGCCGCGCAGGTAGCCGGCCAGATGGGCATCACGCGCTACTTTGCCGAGGTGCTGCCCAGCGGCAAGGCTGGCAAGGTGAAGGAGCTGCAAGCCGAGGGCCGTACCGTGGCCATGGTGGGCGACGGCATCAATGACGCGCCCGCCCTGGCCCAGGCCGACATCGGCCTGGCTATGGGCGGCGGCACCGACGTGGCCATGGAAGCGGCCGGCATCACCCTCATGCGCTCCGACCTACAGGGGGTAGTGACGGCCATTGAACTGTCGCGCCAGACGATTCGGACCATTAAGCAGAATCTGTTTTTTGCTTTTATCTATAATACGCTGGGCATTCCCATCGCGGCCGGGTTGCTCTACCCTTTCTTTGGCATCCTGCTCTCGCCCATGCTGGCCGCCGGGGCTATGGCGCTCAGTTCCGTATCGGTGCTCACCAACTCGCTGCGCCTGCGGGGGTTTTCGCCCGTTAAAAACTAAGCGAGCGGAAGCTTGAACCTGACATACGGCCAGGCGTCATTTCCCGTAGAGTGTCGCAGAGGAGCGCAGTGTTCTACCAAGCCCTCTATGGCACCTTCACTTATCAATTAAACCAATCCTTATGGATACTGCCGAAATCATCGTAACCGTCGTGGGCCTGGCTCTGGCCGCCTTCGTCATTTGGTATTTTTTCTTCTCGGCGCGCCAGACGGCCAGTGCCGTTTCCTCCTCCAGCGGCGTACAGGAAGTGGATATCACCGTCAAGGGCGGCTACTCGCCCGACGTGATAGAAGTGGAGCGCGGCAAGCCCGTGCAGCTGAGCTTTTACCGCGACGAGGAAAACAGCTGCTCCGAAGAGATTTTGTTCCCGGACTTCAGCATTCGGCGCGATCTGCCGGCCTTCAAGACTACGCTGGTCGAGCTATTGCCCGAGCAGGCCGGCCGCTTCGAGTTTACCTGCGGCATGGGAATGCTGCGCGGCAGTCTGGTGGTAAAATAAGCCCCCCAGTTCTTATGAACAATGAGTTTAGCGCGCCGCACACCTTGCCCCCACCCGGCAGTCACCGGCTGCTGATTAAAAATATGGTCTGCCCGCAGTGCATTCGGGTGGTGGGCGAGGACCTCAGGGCCCTGGGCCTGCGCGTGCACCGCGTGGTGCTGGGGGAGGCGGATGTTTCGGTACCGAACGGAGCCGAGCCCGACTGGGGGGCTATTCGGGCCAGCCTGGCGGCAACCGGGTTCTCCTTGCTCGAAGACCCACGGGGCCAGCTGGTGGAGCGCATCAAAACCCTGCTGGTCACGCTGATTCATTACCCGCCGCCCGGCCTACGCCTGCTCAACTACTCCGCCTATCTGGTCGAGCACCTGGAGCGTGACTACCATTACCTGTCCCACCTGTTTTCGGCCTCCGAAGGCCTTACGATTGAGAAATTTATCATTCGCCAGAAGGTGGAGCGGGCCAAGGAATTGATTAGCTACGGCGAGTTAAGCATCGCGGAAGTAGCGCAGCAGCTGGGCTACAGCAGCCCGGCCCATCTGTCGCGGCAGTTTCGGCAGGTGACCGGCCTTACGCCGACCGAATTTCAGCGGCTGGGGCCGGCCAGCGCAGCCCGGCGCAGCCTGGATGCGTTGACGTAAGGCCCCAGCATATCGTCAGCCCACAGGCGGGAAGGAGAAATGACAGCAGGGAATCGTCAGCCGTAGTCCTTATTTCATTGAAATGGTCACCGTAGTGGTTAAGCCACGGACGGTGAACTTGCAGTCGTCGAAGGTAGGGATTCGGAAGCGGGGCTTTACGTTATTGGACAAGGCAAACGGTTCGGTGGGAATACCTACCAGGTTGCGGTCCACCAGATCGTTTTCATAGGACTTACGCACTTGCGGGGAGCAGGGCAGGAATGAGGGGCTTGGCGAGCAGCTGGCTCAAGTAGGGAGCCCATTGGTGCTGGTGGGCCTGATAAATCGTTTGGGCCGTTGATCGGGCAAACTCGCGCAGGGACACCCACGCCAGGTAGCAGCAGGCCAGATGGTTGCGCTGGGCCTGGGCACGGCGGCACTGGCATTTCTCGGCCCCGGTCAGCTGCTTGAAGCTGCGGTGAAACTCTTCCACCTGCCAGCGGGTGCGGGTGGTGGCCTCGACCAGCGGTTGGGTAAGCGTAAAGGCGAAGTTGTTGGTCACGACCCATTCAATGTCGCCGTTTGGGGCGACCAGCCGGAACAAGCGCACCGCAAACGGCACCTTCTGCAAGCGTACTTCCAAGCCGGTGCTCCACCCACCCGGCGGCGGGGCTACGTCGGCCAGGGACTGGTAGCCCCCCTCTTTGCTGGCACTCACTAACCGGTTGCTTTTCAGGGTCGTGAAAAACGTCCAACCGGCCCGCTGAATCAGCTTCAGGTTGTCGCTGCCGCTGTACCAGGCATCGAACAGGAGCGTGCGGGCCTGAATTTTATTTTCCGCCACGACGTGGGCGAACATGGCCTGGAAATGCTCGTTTTTGGTCAGGCCATCCAGCTCCGGGGCATAGACGCGGTAGTCCAGGGGCAGAAAATCCCCGGCCTGTCCGCTGCTGTGGACCAGGTTAACCAGGCAGATGCCGGTGACCAGGCCATGTTCGTTGCCCGAATACTGGCGTTTGGCTACTTCAATGAAGCGACTGTAGCGCTTGTCCTGCACGCTATCATCGACCAGCAAAAAGGCCTCCGGCGAGTCGTGGAGCAAGGGCAAGACCAACTCGCGCAACTGCGTGGGCGAAAACGAGCTGCGGCGCAGAAATCGGTTCACTTGATCGTGGCTCACCTGCGACAGGTGCTCGGCCAAGTGCGTACACGTATAATTGCGGGGCGTACTAAGCAGGTACTCGATGTAAGTCGCTTGCGTCACCATAAAGCCAGGCTTTTTCTCAAGTTACTACTAAGTGCGTAAGTCCTATTTCATTTAAATCCTGAGTCAGCGCAATAGCCCACTCGCCGGGTTGTAGCTGGATGGGATACACGACCCTGGTGCGGCCAGCCGGCTTGACGTACTTAAGCAGGGTATAGTGGTTGCGGACCAGGAAGTTAGCCTTCACGTTGTAGAAGTATAATTTCAGCGTAGCCTTGCTGGAGGGGAGGTTGGTAACAACCACGCTTACCGCCGTCTCGGCCGCGGGGGAAGTCGGCGTAGCAACGGGAAACAGCGCGGTGACCGCAAGCCAAGCAAGTGTAAACACAGTCATAGCAGTAGCATTAGGGTGAACAGAGATCATCCGTAGGATAACCCGGTGTGCGCTCATACAAGCCGTAAGCTGTTTTAGTTTCGGGCCGAACAATGCACTTAGGGTGAGCGCGGTGCTTGAAATTATGCAAGGCTAAATTGAATTGCCGCAAATCTCCTCCGCTGTTTGGCCGTTTTGGTGAGTAGATACGTTTCCCTAACAACTACTTGCTATGAAAAAACTTTTCCGCCTCCCCCTACTCGCCCTGAGCCTTGTGGGTGCTGCCCTTTCGTTTACCAGCTGTAGCAAAGACGACGGCGGCTTGGTGCTTACCACTCCCCACGACGCGAGCGTGTACATGCGTAATATGCACGAGTCAATGGCGATGATGGAAGCCATGCCCAAAACCCAGGACCCGGACAACGACTACTCTTCCATGATGATTATCCACCATCAGACGGCGATAAAAAACAGCCAGGAGGAGTTGAAAAGCGGCAAAGACAGCGAGATGAGGGCCATGGCCCAAAGCATCATCGACAAGCAACAGGCCGAAATACAACAATTCCAGGCATTTTTAGCCGCGCATCCGGCCCACGCGCCAGCGGTACCGGAGTTCAACATGCTCCAGATGATGAACATGACGCAAATGATGCAGGCCGTGGATCTGCGCCCGCTGACCGGCAACCCGGATTATGATTTTGCCCAGCTTATGATCGACCACCACCAGAGTGCCATCGGGAACTCCAACGCTCTGCTCAAATACGGACGGGAGAATGCCACCCGGACGCTGGCCGAACAAATCATCGCAGACCAGAGAATGGAAATCAAGATGCTGCAAGAGTGGCTGCTGAGAAACAAGAAATTTTAGGCTATTGAGTTTACGATTACAAGAGCGGCTCCCCTGGGGCCGCTCTTTTTGCTTTCGATTTGAGGGGCCCTCCGACCCCGCAGACCAATCGATTCGCTACGCCATCAGTGCCACCGGCCCTAACCCACGGGGCGTGCTCGTGAATGCGTACGGCGTGTATACCGACCCCCTGACGGCCACCATGGAGGCGCAACTACACCTGCCGCCCCAGTAAGGCCCCGGCTTTTTCGCTTGCGCCTTTCACTCCATTCTGCTGCACCTCCTCCCCTGCCCCATGACGCATTCGATGTCCGCGCCGCTGTTTCCCGAGTACCTGTTGTGGATTTGGTTTGCCCTGATGGCCCTCTCTGCGGCGTACGTGGCCTGGGACCTGTTTACCCGCACCCCGGAGATGAAGGTGATGAAGTGGGGCTGGGTGCTCGTCATGCTGTACACCGGGCCCGTGGGGGGGCTAATTTACTGGTTCTCCTGCCGGGAGCCCTCGCCGGGTACCCACGAGCAATTTATCGCCCCGCTGTGGAAGCAGGCGGTGGGTTCCACCATCCACTGCGCGGCCGGCGACGCGACGGGCATCATCGTGGCGGCAGTTATCACCGGCTTTTTCAGCCTGCGCATGGGCGTAGACATCTGGATTGAGTACGCGGCCGGCTTTGCCTTCGGCCTGTTCATCTTCCAGGCGCTGTTTATGAAGGACATGATGAAAATGAGCTACAGTGAAGCCCTGCGCAGCTCCTTTCTGCCGGAGTGGATATCGATGAACGCCATGATGGCCGGCATGCTGCCCACCATGGTCATTCTGATGAGCCGTGACATGCGGGCCATGGAAGCCACTTCGCCCTGGTTCTGGGCGGCCATGTCGGCGGCCACGCTGGTCGGGGTGGCCGTTTCGTACCCGGTCAACTACTGGCTGGTGAAAAACCGGCTCAAGCACGGCATGGGCACCGAACGAGCTCTGGGCAAAGGCGGGGCCCCGCAGCAAGAAGTTAGCACCGCCGCGCACGCCGGGCACAACATGGCTGCTATGCCAACGGATAGGGAGGGTGGTGCCCCTGCGTCCGGCTTGCGAAAAGCCCTCGTGACCCTGCTCACTTTAGCAATGCTGGCCGTGGGCTACTGGTTGGCGGCGCGCTACGGCGACCTGTCCATGCGGCCCGGCCAGCCAATGATGGGCATGCCCGGTATGGTGATGCCCGGACATCGGATGTAGTTGGCTGGAAGGGCCCTACGTAAGGGCCTATTGCCTATGAATAGCTAACATCTGCTGGATGTGTAGCCCCAGGGTGCGAGGGTAATTTTTCGATGCTACAATTCGTCAATTCTTATGGGACAAGCACTTTTCGGCAGCGCTCGGATAACTCCGGCCGTACGGCGCAGTATCCAGCAAAGGGCGGAAAGCGTACAAAGCACCTCTCCCTGATTGACCCGACCAATAAGCAGTTCACGCTTCTTGTAACAACCTGCGAAGGGCCAACCGCCTGAATCTTTTAGGCTGCGGGACCCTTGCCCTCTATTTTAACAAGCCTTTTGCTTTCAAATCAATACGTTTGCCAACTTACTTTTCTTGCTCTTATGGAACACAAAAAACCCTACTCCCGCTTCTTTCTGATGCTGGCCGTTTCCCTGGTAGCCATGTATATGGTCATGTACCTGAACGTCTACGAGTGGGACCACGTGTACTTCAGCCTGACCCGCCTGTACATGGCCCTGCTGATGCTGGTGCCCATGACGCTGATTATGATGGGCTTTATGTGGAGCATGTACCCCGACAAACGCCGGAACGCCCTGATTATGGGCAGCAGCCTGGTGCTGTTCGTGGTCGTCACCATTATGGTGCGCTCCCAGACCTTTGTGGGTGATACGCTGTGGATGAAGGCCATGATTCCGCACCATTCCATCGCCATCATGGTCAGCAAGCGCGCCGACATCAAGGACCCCGAGGTGCGCCAGCTGGCTGATGAGATTATTGAGGCGCAGGAGCGCGAAATCAAGCTGATGCAGCAGATGCTGGCCCGGCTGAAACGGGAGCGGGCGGCGCAGCAATAAGCTGGCACCGGTTAGGGCCCCCGAAGCAGGCATTTAGTCGAAGGCAATGGACATCGGCCCGCCTTCGATGCTGATTTTTAAATCATTGCGGGGCAAGGCCACCACGTGCGTGGCTTGGGCTTCGTTATAAATGCCCTTCTTGCCCAAAGCGGCATCGATGGCCGCGAGGTCGGGCAGGCTCACCATCTGAGCGGCGTAGAGGGTTGCAATGTCTTGCTTGCCAACTTGCCAACTTGCCAACCAGCGCATCCAGCTCTGCCGTGGCCTGCTTGATGGACGACCCCCGCGCATCGAGCCCGGCAAACTGCGTGGGCTGCGCATCCACGTGAATGGGCGAATCAATGCCGATAAAGCCGAATACTACCTTCAGGTAGGGCGTGAGCACGTCCATGCCGGCCATTGGGCTGGCCGCCGTGTGGTCGCCGCCGCGGGAGGTGATGATGACCACCGTTTTGCCGCCCAGCAGGCCCTGGTAGGTCCCGTTGGCTGAGGCGAAGGTGCGGCCGATGCGCACGATGTTGTCGATGTAGGTTTTGAAGACCGCCGGCACCGTGAAGTTGTACATCGGCAGGCCCATGACGATGAGATCGGCAGCCAGCAGCTGGTCGATAAGCTGGTCCGATTCGGCCAGCTTGGCGCCCATGCCGGGGTGCGGTCGGCGGGCAGCGTGTACATGGCCACGCTGAACATCTCGTCCGGGTAGGCCGGCGTATCGCGGGCCAGGTCGAGGTAGGTGACGGCCGCGTCGGGGTGGCGCTGGGTCAGGCCCGCGACGAAGTGGGTGGAAAGTCGGCGCGAGACGGATTGCTCGTGGCGGGCGCTGGTGTCGAGGTGCAGAATGTTCATGAGAGAAGTGGTTGAAGGAACTGAAAAGGGTTAAAGAGATAAGCCAACGGCCACTAACCGCTACTCATAGGCCAGCGCGGCCCGCACCGTGCGCCGCGTGGCCTGGCGCGCCGGGGCCAGTGTGGCCAGCACCGCAAAGCCTACCACCAGCGCCAGCCACAGCAGCCAGGGGCCGGCGCTGAGCGTGAGGGTGAGCGGGGTGCGGAAAGCCATCGTACCAATCATTTGGCAGAGGAAGGCGGCCAGCGGAACGGCCAGGCCCAGGGCCACGACGCCGCTGCCGGCCCCAATCAGCACTCCCTCCGTCACGACCAGCCAGCGCAGCGTGCGGGGCGTCCCGCCCAGCGTGCGCATTACCCCAAACTCGCGGGTGCGCTCCACCACGCTCGTGCTCATGGTGGCCGACAAGCCCAGCAGCCCGACCACGGCCATCAGCGCGGCCATGAACAGCAGGGCGCCCACGAAAATGTAGATGTGGTCGGAGACGGCGGCGCGGAAGTCGGCCGTAGTCCAGCGCCGCTCGATGCCGTAGCCGGCGCGGTTCAAGGCCGTTTCCAGGGCTTCGGGCCGGGCCGCCCCCGCCCCGAGGCGCAGCACGTTGGCCCGGTCGGGAGTCAAGCCCAGGCGGCGCAGGCCGGCAGCCGTGGTGTACACGCTGGCCGGCGTAGCCACCTCGCGCACTAGGCCCACCACCCGGCAGGCCCGCAGTGGCCCGCCGTCGGCCGAGAGCCACACCCGACCACCCACCCGGACGCCGGGGGCCTGCGCCAGCGCGGCCGGGTTCAGCACTACAGCGGCGGTGTCGGCGGGCGTCAGCCAGCGGCCCTCGGCCGGAGCCACGTCGAGCAGGCGCGAGTCGGCCGGCGGCACCACCACGTACAGGCTGCCGTGGCGCTGGTCGGCGTAGGTGCTGGTTTGCACGAACCGCTGGCCGGGCTGCCCGAAGGCCACGGGCCGCAGGTTCCAGGCTTCAGCCACGGCCACGCCCAGCAGCGCCCGCGCCACCCGCAGCAGCGAGTCGATGGCGGCGGGGCGCGTGAGCCACACTTCCTGGTCGTAGCGGCGGCGGGCAAACGAGTCGTCGATGGTGCGGGTCCAGGAGTTGAGCAGGGTCAGCGCGGTCAGGAACATAGCCCCGCCCACCGAAAGCAGGCCCAGGGTCAGGACCAGCCGGCGGCGCTGGCGCAACGCGTTTTGCAGCGACACCAGCAGCGGCCGGCCCACCCCCGGCAGGCGGCCCAGCAGCCGGTCAAGGCTCCCGCGCCGGCCGGCATCGGCAGCCACGCCGAAATCGGCTAGCGCGGCGCGCACGCTCAGCCGGGTGGCCCGCCGTACCGGCCAGGCCAGGGCCAGCGGCACCAGCAGGCCCACGGCCGCCACCGTGAGCGGCACCACGGCCGACACGCCGTAGCTGGCGATGGTGAAGTTGAGCAGGGTGGCGAGGCGGTCGGCCATCACGCGGCCCAGCCACCAGCCCGGTCCCGCGCCCAGCAGCAGCGCCAGGGTGCTCAGCGCGGCCACCAGCGTGAGGTAGAGCCGGGCGAGCTGGCCCGCGGTAGCTCCCAGGGTTTTCATCACCCCCATCTGGCGGGTCTGGCCGGCCAGCAGCCCACCCAGCAGCGTGGCCACCAGCACCCCGCTCAGCAGCATGGCCAGCAGGCTGAAGACGAGCAGCAAGGTCATAATGCCCTGCATGATGGGTTGGTGCGAGTGGGTGCCGGGGGGCGGAATCTGCACCTCGTCCACGGCCACGCCGGCGCGGACCAGGGTGCCGGCCACGGCTTGGGCCACGGCCGTAATGCGGGCCGCGTCATAAGGGTCGGGTGCCACGAGCAGACGTAGTTCGTCGTCGGCCGGCGGCAGGTTCAGGCTAGCCAGGGTGGCGGGCGTGATGAAGCCGTAGCCTGTTTTTTCCATCGGGGCCGGCGGCAGCGACCGGTCGTGGACCGTGCCGCTCACCGCCAGTGCCACCTGCCGGCCGTCGGGCAGCTTGAGCTGCACCGGTCCGCCCGCCCCCGCCCCCAGAAACGCAACGGCCGTGCGCTCCAGTAGCACCGTGCCCGGCGCGGGCGTTTGACTGCCCGTCAGGTGCTGCACGGTGCTGACTTGCGCGTGGGCGAAGTCGGGCACCACGAACAGCAGCATCCCGGCCCAACCGCCACCGGCCGTGCGGGCGCGCACTTCCACCGTCTGGCGCACTTCGGCGGCCCGCACGTCGGGCCGTTGCCGGATTTGGGCCAGCAGCGCCGAGGGCAGCCGGTGGACCCGCACCGTGGCCGAGGCGGGCCGGGTGCCCCGGTAGTTGCTTTGCAGTTCGCGCCGCAGGATGCTGAACGCGGTGAGCACCGTCGTTACGCCGAACACGCTCACGGCAATGGCCAGCACCATTATGGCCAGCCGGCCCCGGTACTGGCGGGCGTCGCGCCGGAGTTTTTGCCAGCGGGTGCTCATCGGGCCGCAGATTGCAGGGTGGAAGTTGCTACCAACTGCCCGTCGGCCAGCTCGATGGCGCGGGTGCGGTAGCGGGTCAGGTCCCGCTCGTGGGTCACCATGACCAGCGTTTTGCCCTCGGCCACCAGCGCCTCGAACAAGCCCAGCACTTGGTCGGCGGTGCGGGTGTCGAGGTTGCCGGTGGGCTCGTCGGCCACTAGCAGGGGCGGGTCGTTGGCCAAGGCGCGGGCCACGGCGGCGCGCTGCTGCTGCCCGCCCGAGAGGGCCGCCGGCAGCTTGTCGGCCTGGTCGGCAATGCCCACCTGCGCCAGCAGCGCCAGGGCGCGGGGCCGCCGCTCGGCGCGGGGGTAGGTGCTGCAAAAGTCCATCGGCAGCATCACGTTTTCGGCCACGGTGAGCGTGGGCAGCAGCTGGAAGAACTGGAACACCACGCCCACGTTTCGGCCGCGCCAAGTGGCCAGCGCGTTTTCGCTCAGCGCCTGCACGGCCACCCCGCCTACCCGCACCTGCCCGGCCGTGGGCCGGTCCAGACCCGCCAGCAGGTTGAGCAGGGTCGATTTGCCACTGCCCGACTTGCCCACGATGGTCACGAACTCGCCCGCCGCAATGGCCAGCGACACGTCGTGCAGGGCGGGCAGCAGGTTGCCCGCGCCCTCGTACTGCTTGCCCACCTGGCGCAATTCGATAAAGAGGAAGTCTCCATAAATAATACCCCGGTGGGCTTAAAACTGACAGATGAAGCCGAACGTGAGCAAAGACCCGCAGCGCGGCGGCCACGTCGGGGTAGTGAAAGGGAAGCCCTGCGCCAGGGCCCGCGTGGGCACCACCCGGTAGCTGCCTAGTAGCAGGCCACTCATCTCGCCCCGGAGCAGGCGCAGCAGCGCGGCTGGCACCCGCAGGCCCGGCCGGCGACCCAACTCCTGGGCCGCCGGCCGCCAGCAACTCGCGGTTCGGGACCGGCGCCGGGGCGGTGACGTTGTACGCACCGACCCAGGCCGGCTCGCGCAGGGCCTGGCTCACCAGCCGGGCCACGTCGTCTACATGTACCCACGAGACATATTGCCGCCCCGACCCAAACCCGCCGCCCAGCCCCAGGCGCAGCACCACCAGCCGCACGCCGGCATTCGCGGCCGGGGCCGCGGCTGCTTCCCATTGCTGACACAGTTGCGCCAGAAAGTCCGTCGTGGGGCCGGGTGGGGCATTTTCTTCGGTGGGGCGGGTACCAGTGTCGCCGTAGTAGCCGTAGGCCGAGGCCGAAAGGAGTGTTTGGACGCCGTGGCCGGGCTTACTTAGCTCCCGCACCAGCAAGGTGGTGGCGTCGAGGCGGCTGCCCAGGATGTCCTGCTTGCGGGCAGCGGTCCAGCGGCCGGCGGTGATGCGTGAGCCGGCCAGGTTTACCACGGCCCCGGCCCAGGGCAGGGCAGCCGGGTCGAGGGTGCCCGCGGCCGGGTTCCAGGTAAATTGGCGGTAGGGGCTGGCCGGGTCCGTGCGCTGCACGTACACGTGCGGAAACCCGTCGATGCTCACGAAGGCCGTGAGGGGCAGCACCAGCACGTTCTGCGCCGGCGTTTTGCCGCCAATGCTGCCCCGGCCCAGCGGCTGGGTGGCAAAGTTGGGCAGCAGCCAGGACTGCTCTTTGAGGTAGGGGATGTCGCCGGCTTGCTCGTTGCGGGGCTGCTGGCGGGCCGCCGCCTCGTCGGCGTACACGACCACGCCCGGAATCGTGAACTGGTCGGTGAATTTCGGGGTAACAATGTCGATTATGAGCTTGCCGGTACCGGCTGGCGTTGGTGGCAGCTGAAACCGGAAAATGCCGGGCGCTTCGGGTTTGGCGGCCGTGGCCGTGACGGTCTGGCCGCCCACTTGCAGGCGCACCGTCACCTGCCCGGCCGTGTAGGGGCGAAACGAGGTGCCCAACGTGGTCAGATGGGCCGTAAAGCGCGTCGGGCGGCCCGCTATCAGCGGCTTAGACTCCGCATACAGCTCCGATTTTGGGGTGTACAGGGTGTGCGAAACCGTGGCCAGCGGCAGGTGGGCGGCGGCTGTGGCCGCCGACTCGGGCCCCCGCAAGGGCGCGGGGTGCGGGTGCGGGTGCTCGTCGGCCTCGGGGGTATACACCTGGGCCCGCGTGGGGAGTGAGAGGCCGGCCAGCAATGCGGCCAGCACCATGGAAATGCGTAGGGAAGTCATACAGCGGTTAGGGAGAACGAAGTGGAAAAAGGGGGCGGGCTCATCGGCCAGACGGTTATTCTTCGCTGGGGTTCTTGAGCTTGCTCAGCAGCGAATAGGCACCCTCGGTGGCGTAGCGAGCGGCCGTGTCAGCGGCGGCCGTACCTGGAATGAAGACTTCGCTGTAGCCATCGGCTGTTTCGCCGCGCCGTACTTCTATCATGCGATAGGCCTGCTTACCGGCGGCGGCAGCCTGCTGCCGGAACACGTACTGCTTGCCCTCATAGTCTACCACGGCTTGGTTAGGCAAGGCGGGCACGCGGCGGGAGGTGGTTTCAATAACGGCCCGCACGAACATGCCCGGCCGCAGGGCCGGGTCGTTTTCGCGGTCGAGGTGGCCGTGCACGCGCACGGTACGCTGGGCCTCATCCACGGTGCGCCCGATGAGGTACACCGTGGCCCCGCGCTCAATGCTGCTGTCGTTGGGAACAGTAAAGCGGATGCGCTGACCTTGCTTCAATTGCCCGGCGTCCTTTTCAAACACCGTCAACTCCACGTGCAGGTGGTCGGGGTCCACCAGCTCAAACAGGGCATCCGTGGGCGTGACGCTCTGGCCTACGGCGACATTGACCGCCTTCACGAAAGCCGCTCTGGGAGCGCGCAGGGCGGCCGTGGTGACGAAGGGCCGGGTGCCCACGGGCAGGCCCGCCAGTCGCAGCCGGGCCACCTGGCCGGCCGCCTGCGCCGCCAGGGCACTGTAACGGGCCTGGGCCTGCTGCTCGTTCTTGGCGGGAGCTACCTCCTCGCGTACCAGCTCGCGCTGGCGGTCTAGGTCGGTTTTGGCGTAGCGGAGCTGGCTTTGCGTTTCCAGGTAATCCTGCTGAAGCTGGATAAACTCAGGGTTGCGGATGACGGCCAGCACCTGGCCCTTGCGCACGAACATGCCCTGAAGCAGGGAGGTGCGCTCCACAATGCCCCCCAGCGGCGCGCTGATGGACATAAGCTTGTCGGGCGGTACGTCGAGCACGCCGTTGACTTTGAGGCCGGCACCCAGTACGCGCTGTGCCAGGGTCGTGGTCTGGATGTTGGCCAGCCGCTGCTCATCGCCCGTGAGCGAAATCAGGTCGGTGGGCGCGGCCGTGCTGTCGGCTTCGGCGGCCGTGGCCGGAGCATCCGCCGGGTCGGCGGGTTCGGTTTTGCTGCCACAGCCGGCGTTTAGCAACAGAGCCAGCACGGCGAGCTTATAAAACGTGGTTTTCATGAAGGGTACGTTCAGACAGAGGAGAAAAAGAGCCGGGCTTACTGGCCGGTGCTTAGCAAATAGTCCAGTTCGATGACGGTCTGGTTGTGTTGCAGCAGCGCGTCGAGGTAATCGGTGCGCAGGCGCAGGGCGCGGTCCAGGTTGAGCAGGTACTCGGTGTAGCCGTTCTCGCCCGCCTTAAAGGCTTTGGTAGCCACGCGGGTGATGACGGCGGCCTGCGGCAGGCCGGTCTGCTCGTAGAATTGCAGGCGCTGCTGCTGCTCGGCGTGCTGGAGCAGCAACTCCTCAACCCGGCCAGCCAGCTCGGCCTGGAAGCGGGAGTAGCCCGTTTGGGCGACCTTTTCCTGCAGGCGAGCAGCCTGCACGCGGGCTTTTTGCGGGCCCTGAATCAGGGGCACGGCCACGGTGGCCTGCACGCCCTGAAACCGGTCGCTGCCGGTGTAGGTTCGCGTGCCGCCATCGACTAACTGGACGCCCTTAATCGACTGATTGAAATAGCCCACGCTCAGCCCCGGCTTGCCCTGGGCCTGCGTGACGCGGGTTTCGGCCTGCGCTACGGCCACCTGCTGGCGCAGCACCTGGGCCAGCAAGCTACGGGCAAAGAGCGTGGTATCGCCGACCATCACGGTAACCTGGGGCACGAGGGGCGCTAAGGTGCTGTCGGCGACTCTCACGGCCGCGGTGCGTTGCAGCAGCGCCTGGAGTTGGCGAACGGCCACCGCGTATTCGGTGCGGGCCAGGGCCAGGCGGGTGCGGGTTTCGCCCTGCTGCACCAGGGCCGTGGCTACTTCGAGCCGGGCCGTTTCGCCGGTGCGGAAGCGCAGCTGGGTGGCCCGCACAAACTCGGTGTAGAGACTGTCCTGAGCGCGCAGGGTGCGCAGGCGGTGGCGGGCGTATACGGCGGCCTCGTATTGCAGGCGCACCTGCCGGCGCACGTCGGCCCGGACCAGGTCCAGCTGCTGCTGCTTGGTCGCCACCTGCGCTTGGGCCAGGGCCGTGAGCGTGCGGTAGTAGCCCGGCCAGGCCAGTGGCTGCGTTATCGTGAACAGGTTATCCTGCTGCCGGGAATTGTACTGCCCGTAGTTGCCCTGAATGGTGGTGCGGCCGAAGTCGCGGGCGGCCCGCACCGCAGCCTGCTGCGCGGCTAGCTGCTGTTGGGCGCCGAGCACCGTGCCGCTTTGCGTCAGGGCGGCCTCCACCGCCTGCGTGGCGTTGAGCGCCCCACTATCGGGCCCGGCAGGCTTTTGGGCCATCACCCGGTCGGGTAGCAGCGACATGCCCACGGCCAACAGGACGATGCTGGCCACTCCGAGCTTCACCGGGGGCTACTCGATTCTGCTTTTTCGCGGCGCGGCGGGCCGTCCAGGTTTCTTCCAGGTAGTAGAGCACCGGCAGCACCAGCAGGGTGAGCAGCGTGGCCGTCAACAGCCCGCCAATCACGACGGTGGCCAGCGGCTTCTGCACCTCGCCCCCGGCCGAGCCGGACAGGGCCATCGGCAGAAAGCCCAACGAAGCCACGGTGGCCGTCATCAGCACGGGGCGCAGGCGCACGTGGGTGCCTTCCAGAATCCGGGCCCGCAGGTCGGTCATCCCTTCCTCCTTGAGCTGGTTGAAATAGCCGATGAGCACGATGCCGTTGAGCACCGCCACGCCGAACAGGGCAATGAAGCCTACGCCCGCCGAGATGCTGAACGGCATGCCGCGCAGCCACAGCGCCAACACCCCGCCAATGGCCGACAAGGGAATGGCGGTGAAAATCATCACCGTTTGCGCGATGGAATTGAACGTGGCGTAGAGCAGCAGAAAGATGAGCAGCAGCGCCACCGGCACGGCAATCAGGAGTCGGTCGCGGGCCGACTGCAGGTTCTCAAACTGCCCGCCGTAGGTCACGTAGTAGCCGGGCGCGAACTTCAGTCGCTTCTCAATACGTTGCTGCACCTGCTGCACCAGGCTTTCCACGTCGCGTCCCCGCACGTTGAAGCCCACGATGATGCGCCGTTTGGCGTCGTCGCGCTGAATCTGGCTGGGCCCGGAAATCAACGATACTTTCGCCACCTGCTCCAGCGGCACCTGCCGGCCGTCGGGGGCGGCAATGAAGAGCTGGCGCAGGTTGCTGATGTCCTGGCGGGCGTCTTCTTTCAGGCGCACCACCAAATCAAAGCGGCGCTCTTTTTCAAACACCTGGCCCGCCACCTGGCCGGCGAAAGCGGCCTGCACCGTGCGGTTCACGTCGTCCACCGACAGCCCGTACTGGGCCAGCCGGTCGCGGTCCACCTGCGCCACAATCTGGCTTTGGCCGGTGGCGCGCTCCACGTACAGGTCCGTTGCGCCGGACAAGCCCTTTACCAGCTCGCCCACCCGCCCGGCGTAGTCGTCGAGCTGCTGCAGGTCCTCCCCGAAAATCTTAATCACCACGTCCTGCTTGGCCCCCGAAATCAGCTCGTTGAAGCGCATCTGAATGGGCTGCTGGAAGCCGAACGTGACGCCGGGAATGCTGCTGAGCTTGGCCGACATCTTCTCCACCAATCCCTCGCGGCTGTCGGCCGAAGTCCACTCTTTTCGGTCCTTGAGCACGATAATCAGGTCGCAGGCCTCCACCGGCATGGGGTCGGTGGGAATGGCCGACGAGCCCACCTTGGCCACCACTTCCTTGACTTCCGGGAAGTGCTTGAGCAGCAGCCCGGCCGCCTGCTGGGCTTTTTCGGCGGTGTAGGTGATGGACGAGCCGGGCAGCACCCGGGTCTCGACGGCGAAGTCACCTTCTTCCAGGGTCGGGATAAACTCGCCGCCCAGTGTGCGGAACAACAACACCGCGCCGACGAAAAGGGCCAGCGCGGCGCCCAGAATCAGGGTTTTGGCCCCCAGCGCCCAGGCCACCACCTGCTGGTAGCGCAGGGCCAGGGCCCCAAGTACCCGGTCGGAAATATTAGGCTTGTGTTCGGTATTCCGGCTCAGGGCCAGGGCCGACATCATCGGCACGTAGGTCAAACTCAAGATAAAGGCCCCCAGAATGGCGAAGGCCACGGTCTGGGCCATCGGCCGGAACATCTTCCCTTCGATGCCGCCCAGCGCCAGCAGCGGCAGGTATACAATCAGGATGATGATTTCGCCGAATGCGGCCGACGAGCGAATCTTGCTCGACGCGTGGTACACTTCGTCGTCCATCTCGGGGCGCGTTAGGTTGGCCGAGCCGGCGGGACGCTTAAGGAAAGCCAGGCGGTGCACGATGGCTTCGACGATAATCACGGCCCCGTCCACAATCAGCCCGAAGTCAATGGCCCCGAGGCTGAGCAGGTTGCCCGACACGTTGAACACCCGCATCAGACTGATGGCGAAGAGCATGGACAGGGGAATGACCGAGGCCACCACCAGCCCGGCGCGCCAGTTGCCCAGAAACAGCACCAACACGAAAATGACAATCAGCGCGCCTTCCGCCAGGTTTTTGGTGACGGTGCCGATGGCCTGGTCCACGAGCTTGGTGCGGTCCAGGAAGGGCTCAATCACCAATCCTTCGGGCAGCGTTTTCTGGATAACGGCCATGCGCTGCTTCACCGCCTTGATGACCTCCGAGGAGTTGGCCCCCTTGAGCATCAGCACCAGCGCGCCCACCACTTCGCCTTCTTGGTTGCGGGTCATCATGCCGTAGCGCACGGCGTGGCCAAAGCGCACCTCGGCCACGTCGCGCACCAGCACGGGTACGCTGCCCGCCGCCGTCGGGGCCTTGACGACGATGCGGCCCACGTCTTCCAGCGAGCCGACCAGGCCTTCGGTGCGGATGAAGTAGGCCGCCGGGTTCTTGTCGATGTAGGCCCCGCCCGTGTTCTGGTTGTTCTGTTCCAGGGCCGTGAACAGCTCTCCGATGGTGACGCCGTAGGAGCGCAGGCGCTCGGGGTCCACGGCCACTTCGTACTGCTTGATGTTGCCCCCGAAGGAGCTTACATCGGCCACGCCGGGCGTGCCCAGCAGCTGCCGGCGCACCAGCCAGTCCTGCAGGGTGCGCAGCTCGGTGGGCGAAAATTTCTTTTCGTAGCCCTTCTTGGGGTGCAACACATACTGGTAAATCTCGCCCAGACCCGTCGTGACCGGGGCCAGCTCAGGCGTGCCGGTGCCGGGCGGAATCTGCCGCTCGGCGTCTTTCAGGCGCTCGGTGACCTGGTTGCGGGCCCAGTACACGTCCGTTTCGTCGGGAAACACGATGGTGACCACCGAGAGGCCGAAGCGCGAAAAGGAGCGTACCTCCTGCACGTCGGGGATGGTGGCAATAGCCTGCTCGATGGGGAAGGTCACGAGCCGCTCCACGTCGGGCGCGCCCAGCGAGGGGGTTTGGGTGATGACCTGCACCTGGTTGTTGGTAATGTCGGGCACGGCATCGATGGGCAGGTGCAGCACCGAGTAGCCGCCCCAGGCCACGAGGGCCAGGGTCAGCAGCCCTATCAGCAGCTTATGGCCGATAGAGAAGCGAATAATGGAATCTAACATGAAGCCACGAAGGGAAAAGCCTAACCACAAGACAGGGCTTTCCGGCCACCCCAAATGGGCGAGACACGGGTGTCAGAACGACACCCAAGCCCACGAATTACCCGGGCGCAGGGCCGGGCAGCTTCGTGAAAAACCGGAAAGGAGGAAGTGGTTAGGCCCGCGGCGGCTGCCAACAGGGTTCGGACACGCCCTGGCGGGCGGGCAGCGGGGCCGGCAGATGCCGCAACGCTTCCGGCAGCCGCAGCGCTACCGGGGGCTGCTCCACAAGGGGGCTGGGAAGAAACAGACGGCCGTGGCCGCGTGCGCGTGGTGTCCGGGCAGGGGCAGGGACTGGTGCTCGGGGCTGTTGTGGTGGTCGCCCACGTAATGGTCGAGGTAGAAGTCCCAGAAGCCGGTGGCCGCGTGGTCCGCGTCGTGGTGCTCCCAGAGCGTGGCCGCGTCCACCAGCCCGTGCGCGTCGGCTCCGGGCAGGAGACCCACCAGGAACAGATTCAGGCTAAGCAAAACGGCGACGAGGTTCCTCATTGGGAGCAAAGATACGGAGGAAAGAGAACAGAGATTTATTTAAGCCAGACTACGTATAGAAAAGGAAAATCCTGTACTTACAGAACTGCACTAAGCAAACCTACTTTAAAAGCTCATATTCGCCCATTAACCTCAGGTTTATGACCATGTCCGTAGGTCCGCTGTTCCGGAAGAACCAGCCGTGCCTACCTTCGAAAGGTGCCAGAAAAGTACCGACCATGTTATTGGAGTAAGCGATAGTATAGCTCTCGAAGTAAACTGCTTTTGTCGGTTTGGCCTCTTTTACCTCGCCATGAAAATCAAAGTAAGCGGTGCCTTTTTCCGTGGCCCATTCATACTTCAATGTTCCGTGCTTCAGCATTTCTACTTTATACTCGATTCCTTTCCCTGCCGGCACAACTACCTGAACGGTATCTTCTCTTACTGCCAGTTGCTTTTCAGGAGCAGGGTTGTCGGCTTCGATGGGTCTTTTTACGTCAGGGCCTGAGCCGGCTTTTTCCAGTTTCAGGAGCGGATGTGATTCCTGGGCCACATTTCCCACCATCGTTTCCTCACTTGCGGTTGCCGCAGGTTGGTACAATTGGCTAAAGCCCAGTATTTTTCCTGCGCCTGTAGGGTCTAAGCCATATTCAGCGGGGAGCACGGCCGTTACCAGAATGATTATTCCTAGTAATAAAGCGGCTACTACAGCTTTGATGATTTTTTTCGTTTCTAGTACAGGATGATTAAGCTCTGTCATGATTCACTGTTTTTAAGATGTAAAGTAGCCGGTTAGTTGGTATCCTAACAAAACAAAACCCGCTGCCATAAGCAACATGTTGGTGAGGGATGAAAAGCGAATAAAGCTGGTATGTCTTCGCCACAAGCTGATGAGTATAAGCACGAAAGCCAACGCAATAAACTGCCCTATCTCTACGCCTATGTTAAAGCCGATTAAATTTGTAAAAAGGCCCTCTCTTCCAAAATTAAAGTCCTGTAACTTACTGGCAAGCCCGAATCCGTGGAACAGCCCGAAAATCAGAACGGCCGCTTTGGTGCTGGGCTGGAACCCGAAGATTCGTTTAAACCCACCCAGATTATCAAAACCCTTGTAGACGATTGATAGAGCTATTATGGCATCTATAAGAAATGCATTGATATGAATATCACCCAAAACCCCAAGCAGTAGTGTTAGGCTGTGGCCTACAGTAAAAAACTGACGTAGAGCAATACTTCTTTAGGACGGTATAGGAAGAATATGACCCCGACTAAAAACAATAAGTGGTCGTAGCCAGTGAGCATGTGTTTGGCCCCGATGTATAGGAATGGAACAAAAGCTACTCCATTATTTCCTACCAGAAAAGCTTTCGTGTCTTCGTCAACCCCATGGGCAAAAACAGCGCTGCCAATAGCGGATAGTAGCAACAGGGAACTAGTTAACAGTACCTTTTTACTATTCATGACTGATTAGTTTTAAGAGCGATAAGCACTTCTGCGGTTTGGGTATAGCCCTTTGACAAGCTATACCCAAATCACAGAGGCTTTCTGTTCAATTCCCTGAATTAGTGCTTGTGGCCATGAGCAGCCTCTTCGGCAGTCATCGTGGTATCGGCAGGGGTCACGATACTGTCAGCACTGATTTCTTCTTGCACCATCGGCGCTGTTGTGTTCATTTCGGGGGATGTAGCGGCCTCTGATGTAGCGGCCTCTTTGTTAGCATCAGATGAACAGCCTGAAAGTACCCCGAAAGCGAAGGTTGTGAGGATGAGTAATTTTTTCATGATGGTTTTGTAAAAAAAGGGTGTAAGAAAATCTGGCTTCCATTTTGGAAACGCGGGTTAAAAACAGTTGACGTTTAGTTGAAGAATGAGAGGCTGTTTTTCCGGAACCCTTCGGCTTCGTAGCTGGCCGGAAAACTGTTTTTGGGCTATGTTCGCGAAAACAGCCTAAAACTGGTCGGCGGGTGCGGCGTTAGCTCTCATCTGAGAGCTAACGCCTAAGAAATTAAGTAGCTCTACCTCTAAACAAGCTAAGCACAAGGCGGTACTGCAGGCCCAGGTGCCCCCAGCGAGGGGGTTTGGAGATGACCTGCACTTGGTTGTTGGTAATGTCGGGCACGACATCGATGGGCAGGTGCGCCACCGAGTAGCCGCCCCAGACCGCGAGGGCCAGGGTCAGCAGCCCTATCAGCAGCTTGTGGCCGATAGAGAAGCGAATGATGGAATCAAGCATGAAAAGTTTGGCTGAATCAACAATGCGCCCGCGCCCCGGCCAGCTTCCCCGCAGCAGAAGGACCAGGGGGAGGCGTTACCCAGAAAAGCGGGGGTTGATTCAGGCCTGGGGAGGCTGCCAGCAGGCACGGGCCATGCCCGGATGGGTGGCCAGCACGGCGGGCAACGGACGGCTAGCGCTGAGCGCGGACCATCCCGGAACCGACAGCGCCCACCGCGCGGCTACCGGCGGCAGGTACACGGCCGGGGCCGCGTAATCGTGAACGTGGTGAAAGGGCAGCGACTGGTGCTCATTGGCCCCATTGTCCCCATCGTGGGCGTGGTTGTCGGCCAGGAAATGGTCGTAGAAGAAGTTCGCCAAGCCGCTGGCCGCGTGGTCCTGGTCGTGGTGCTGCCACAGCGCCGAAGCTTCCGACAGCTCCTGCACGTTGCCGCCCGGCAGGCAGCTTACGGCCAACAGGTGCAGGCTCAGGAATAAAAGCAAAAGGCGTTTCATCGGGGCAAAGATAGGAATGTTCGCTTAGGGAGGAGAGTAAACGGCGGGCGGCGGGCCAGCGTTCGGTAGCGGTGCTATCAGCGCCGAAAGCTAAGGCCGAAAAAATACGTGGTTTCGGTGTCGGCCGTCAGGGGGTAGTTGAGGCCGAAGTCCAGTTGCAGGTTGTCGCTCACGCGCCAGATGGGGCCACTGTTAAGAGTCAGAGCGCGTTCCTTTTCCCGCGTATCCCAACTGCCAGCCAGTTCCACAAAGCCGCCGTCGAGGGTGCGCAGGGCGGCGGCCGTGGCGGCCAGGCCTTCGGTGCGGATAAAGTAGGATTGGGGGTTGACGTCCAGATAGGCTCCGCCCGTGTTCTGGTTGTTGCGCGACACGGCCTGGTACACCTCGTCCACACTCACGCCCAGGGAGCGCAGCCGGGAAGGGTCGAGGGCCACTTCATACTGCTTAAGCAGGCCGCCGAAAGAGCTGACGTCGGCCACGCCGGGCATGCCCAGCAGTTGCCGGCGCACTATCCAGTCCTGCATGGTGCGCAGCTCGCGGGCGTCGTGTTGCTTCTCGTAGCCGGGCGCGGGGCGCAGCACGTACTGATAAATCTCGCCCAGGCCGGTGCTCACCGGGACCAGCGTGGGCCGCCCGACTCCCGACTCCCGCGGGAATCTGGTTCTGTGCCTCCTGCAGGCGCTCGGTAATCTGCTGGCGGCCCCAGTAGATGTCCACGTGGTCCTTGAAGACGATGGTGATCACCGACAGGCCGAAGCGAGAAAAAGAGCGCACTTCCTCAAGGTCGGGGATGGTGGCCACGCTCTGCTCCACCGGAAACGAGACGAGGCGCTCGATGTCGCTGGCGGCCAGCGAGGGCGCCACGGTATACACCACCACCTGGTTGGTGGTGATATCGGGCACCGCGTCAATGGGTAAATGCTTCAGCGAGTAGCTGCCCCAGGCCACTAGAGCCAGGGTCAGCAGCCCGGCGGTTCCGGCTGCGGGAGCGGGAACGGCGGGGACCTAGACCGATTCAGCGACGTGCGCCAAAAGGCCCAGCACATGAGGTGGCGAGCGACCCAGTGAGGGTGGTCAGCAGGAAAAAGAGGGAAGGGTTAGGCCTGCGGCGGCTGCCATACGGCTCCGGCTACCCGCGTGGGAGCGGCCACAATCAACCGGCCGTGCCTTGCCGCATTGGCCCACTCAACCAAGCGGGGGTACTCCGTCGGCCCCGGGTGGACCAGCGAGATGACGACCCCGCCACAGCAGTGGCACAGCGGCGAGCACCAATCGCCTAGCACGTCGCTGCCGCAGTCGCTGTGCGAGCTGGCGACCACTGTGGTTTGCATCTGGTCCTGGCACACCGCTACATCGTCCGTACACGTCATGGTCGACAGGCAGGCGAAGTAAAAGGCGAAAAACAGGAACATCAGGCGCATGGTGCGGCGAAGCTAGCCAAATACAGCACAGGACACGGCTTGTACCGTTTCACCAAAGCAAAGGTTGCCAGCGGTTGGATTACTTTGATGGATTGTACTTGGGCATGGGTCATGGGGGGCAGGGTGATGGTAATACTTAATAAGTGCGAGCAGCCCGTTGACTACATCTTCATGTTGGGATCCATGGCCGGCGCCGGGGGGCGGGGTTGGCTTTTTCTGCATGTCCATGCCCGGCATGTTGGGTTCCATGCCAGCCATGGGGACGGTGCCTTGGTAGAGAGCGTATTCGCTTTCCAGCAGGTAAGCCCCGCTGACCACCACCTGCGCCCCCGCGGCCACGCCTCCGGTGATGGCCACGGTTTCGTCGGTTTCGGCGCCCGTGGTGACTTTGAGGCGACGGAAGCGACCGGCGGCATCCACCTGCTGCCAGACGTAGCTGCCGCGGCTGTCGCGCAGCAACGCGTTTTGGGGCAGGGTCAGCGTTTGGGGCGTCGTACCCCGGCTAGCAGCCAGGCGCACGTTGGCCTGCATGCCGGGCTGTAGGCGCCCGCCGGGATTGGCCAGCTGCACGCGCAGCAGCGTTACCTTGCTGTTGGCTTGCAACTCGGGGCTGAGAAAGACCACCTTGCCAGGGTAGGTATCGGGGAGGCCGGCGACCTGCACCTGCACCGACTGGCCCAGCTGGATGCCGGCCACTTCCCCGGGGTAAAGCTGGGCTTCCACCCACACCGAGGAAAGGTTGGTGAGCGACACAAGCAGCGCGCCCTCGCCTACGTACTGGCCTTCCGTCACGCCCACGGCCTGCACCAGCCCTGCTTGCGGGCTGTAAAAGGTCAGCGAGGAAGTGGGGCGGCCCGTGGCGGCTAGGGTGCGGAGCTGCCCGTCCGTCATGCCGAGCAGGCGCAGCTTCTGGCGGGCGCTGGCCACTAGGCGTCCGTACTGGTTCACGCTCGTACCCACGGCCCGTAGCTGGGCCAGGCTGAGCAGGTATTCGTGCTGCAAGGCCTGCAACTGTTCGCTGTAAATGGATACCAGTGGGGCTCCCGCGCGGATGGACTCGCCCGTCTGGCGCACAAACAGTCGCTCCACGCGCCCAGCCACCCGGCTGCTGACCGTGCGGGTCTGGTTGGCGTTGGTGGTGATGGTGCCCGTGAGCACGGTGCTGCTGCCAGCGCCGCTACTGACGGCGCCGAGGGCGGCCACCCGAATGTTGGCCAGTTGCCGCTGCTGCTCGCTCAGCATCACTTCCGGGGCGGCAGCGGCTTCCCCGGCCGGAGTTGCTGCCGGGGGCGCGGCTTTGGTCGCTTTCACCAGGTCCATGCTGCAAATCGGACATTTGCCGGCCTCTTCGCGGCTGATTTGGGGGTGCATGGGGCAGGTGTAATGCGTAAGCGCCGCCGACGTGGTGGCTGTGGCCGCCGCGGATTTAGCAGGAGCCGCTTGCTTGGTGGCTTTCACCAAATCCATAGTGCAGATAGGACATTTGCCCGGCTCGTCACGCACAATTTGCGGGTGCATGGGGCAGGTGTAGTAAGTGCTGGCGCCGTCGTGGGCGTGAGCTTCCTCGGGCGGGGCTTTCTGGCACGCGCCGACCCCGAAGGCGAGCAGGCCTACCAGCAGGGCCAAGGCCAGCAGGGGGGCTCGGGTCCAGCGGGTGAGCAGGTTATGAGGCTTATTCATCACGGTAATCGGTCTTGGAGGGGTTCGATGTTTGGGGCTGGGTGGGCGTCGTCGTTCGAGCGGTTTGCACAAATCCTTCACTGTCGACCAGAAATTGGGCGTTGGTGGCCACGGCGTCCTGCTCGCTCAGCCCTTGCAGGATTTGTACCCGGTCGGCGCTGCGCCGGCCGGTTTGTACCGGCACGGCCTGGAAGGCGTCGTTGCGGCGCACGAAGGCCACCTCGCGGTTGCCCAAGTCCACCACCGCGGCCCGGGGCAGCCACAGCCCGCCCGCGGCCGGCAGGTTCACGGTGCCGGTGAGCAGAGCGCCGCTGCGCAGCTGGCCATTGGCATTGCTTAAGTGCACCCGCACGGCCCCGGTGCGGGCGCCTTCGCGGAAGAAGGGCTCTATTAGGTCGATGCGGGCGGTTCGGGCGCGGGCCGGGTTATTTTCGGGCAGCAACCGGATGGTTTGGCCCACCTGCAGGGCGGCCAGCTCGTCGGGCCGGGGCTCGAACACGCCCCACACCTGCTTGGTGTTCACCACCCGAAACAGGGTCTGGCCGGCCGTGACGTAAGCGCCTTCGGTCAGGGTGAGCCCGGCTTCGACTGGCATGGTCGAAGTGGCGGCTGGCATACTACTCGCCGCGGGAGCGCCGCCGCCCATAGCGTCGCCGCTGCTGCCCATGCTGCCCCCAGCCGGGGCGGGTGGCGGCGGCAGGGCCGCACCGGGCTGGGCGGGCTGCTCGACCACGTAGCCGGTGTAGGGGCTATAAATGGCCACCTTATACTCGGGTTTGCGGGTGGCGATGGTGCGGTTGATTTGCGCGTCGGTCAGGCCTAGCAGGCGCAGCTTCTGGCGCGCACCCCGCAGCAAGGTTTGGTTTTCGGCGTCGTGGGTGAGAATGAAAATCAGCTCCTGCTGGGCCGTCACCAGCTCGGGGCTGTAGAGCTCCAGCAGCTTCTGGCCCTTGGTTACGGGCTGGTAGTTGTAGCGGAGGAGCAGCTTTTCGATGCGGCCCCCGAAGCGGGCGGCAATGACCTCGGCGCGGCGCGTGTCGTATTCCACCCGGCCGGTCAGCGTCAGCGTGAGGTTGGGCGCGCCGGTGGTGGGGTACACGGTGGCCTGGGTGGAGACCACCGTGGCGTCGGGGGAGCGGAGCAGGTTCTGCAGGCTGGCGCTGGCCGGGGCCTGGGTGCCGCCCGCCTTGAGCTTTTTCACGAGGTTCATGCCGCAGATGGGGCAGTCACCGGCCTGGTCCCGGATGATTTGCGGGTGCATGGGGCAGGTGTAGAGGTCGCCAGCCGTTTCGTGGTTGTGCGCGTCGGCGGCCGGGGCCTCCATCTTGCCGGTGGCGTCTGCCGGCTTTTTGTCCGCTCCGCAGGCGCCCAGCAGCATGGCCAGCGGCAAAGCAGCCAGCACGAGCCGGGCCCGCAGCGGGCTATTGTTCCAGCTCTTTTTCATACGCTATTTGCTGAGTGAGTTGCTGTTGGAGGTTGTCCAGGTATTCCAGCCGGGTCCGCTTGAGGGTGGTCCAGGCTTCGAGCACCTGGAAGAGCTGCCCGGTGTTCTGCTCATAGGCCAGCATGGTGGCTTGGTAGCTGCGGCGCAGGGCCGGCAGTATTTGGCGCTCGAAGGCCCGGGTCTGCTCGCGCCGAAGCGTCAGGTCGGTTTGCAAGCCCGCCAGCCGGCCGCTGGCTTCGTTGAGCACGTCCTCGCGCTGCTTGCGCAGGGCCTGGGCCTCGAAGCCCAACGCCGCCGTGTTGGCCTTGTATTCGCGGGCGGCCCACGGGGCCAGCGGAATGGAAACCATGCCCATCACGGTAAACTGGTTGGGGGTCCGGCCCAGCCCGCGCATGTGGTCGTAGCGAACCCCGAAGTCGGGCCGGCGGCGGCTCGCTTCCAGGTTCTGGCTCAGGCGCACGGTGGTCAGGGCCCGGTCCAGGCTGCGGATGTCGCTGCGCCGGCCGGCCAGTGCGGCCGTATCCAACGGCGCCAGGGCGGGGGTGGGGAAGTGAGCACGGCGGTGTCCACGGCAAAGGCTGCGCTGCGCGGCCGGTTCATGAGCGTGTTGAGCGCAATCAGGTTTTGCGTGGCGCGGGCCGCGGCCTGCCGGTGGTCGTTGAGGTGCATTTCCAGCCGGGCCTTAGCGTCGTAGATGTTGGGCAGCGTGGCCAGGTTGTAGGGGTAGCGCGCCTCGGCCAGCTTGATGAGGAAGCGCAGCAGTTCCTCGTTCTCGTCCAGCACGGCCAGCTTTTTGGTGAGCACGGCCTGCTCCACATACAGGGTTTTGGCTTGCGCCCGCAGCTGCACCACGGTGTTTTGCTGGTCAGCCTGCACCACGGCCGCCTGGCTGCTGAGGTACTCCCGGCGGGCACGCTGCTTGGCCGGGTTGGGCAGCATCTGCTCCACGGACACCATCTGCATGCCTTCGCCCTGCCCGTTGTTCAGCTCCTTGATGGGCCGCTGGTTGTAGGGCGTCATCCAGTACCCGGCGCTGACTTTGGGCGCTTCCCAGCTGTTGTAGCCGGCCACCGCCGCTTCCTTGGCCCGCGCCTGGTAGGTGTACCGCTGCACGGCCGGGTTGCGGCGCTCTATAATTTGCAGGACCGAATCGAGCGGCAGCACGGGGCCGTCGGGGGGCGCCATGTGCATTTCCTTGCTCATCGTCTGGCCGTGGGCGGTCGGCCCGCCGGCAACGAGCAAAAGCAGGGAGGAGAGGGAGATACTAAGCCAGTTTTTCATGAAGCAAAAGGGAGGGAGCCAAGGCCCCGTCCGGGGATTAGTGGGAGACTTCAAGGACATCTATTTTTCCGAATTTGCGCAGCTCATATTCCTTAGTGTACAGGAAGATGAGCGGCGTGACGAGCAAAATATGGGTGGCCGAGGTGAACACCCCGCCTATCATGGGCAGCACGATGGGCAGCATCACGTCGGAGCCCGTGCCGGTGGCCCAGAGCACCGGCACCAGGCCGAACAACGACACCGAAACGGTCATCAGCTTGGGCCGCAGGCGCTTGGCCGCGCCGTGAAACACGGCTTCCTGCAGGTCTTCCTTCGTGATGGTTTCCCGAGAGTTGCCCTTCAGCGCCACCAGCTTCTGCATGGCGTCATTCAAATAAATGACCATGATGACGCCCGTTTCCACGGCCAGCCCGAACAGGGCAATGAAGCCCACGGCCACCGCCACCGACAGGTTCACGCCGTAGAAATACACCATGTAGGCCCCGCCAATCAGGGCGAAGGGAATGGTGATGAGGCTCATAAACGCCTCGCGCACGGAGTGAAACGCGAAGTACAGCGCGCCGAAAATCACCACCAGCACCAGCGGCAGAATCAGCTTGAGCGTGCGTTGCGAGCTAATCAGGTTTTCGTACTGCCCGCTCCACTCCAGATAGTAGCCCTGGGGCAGCTTGCTTTCCACGCTTTGCAGCTTTTGCATGGCGGCGTCCACGGTGCTGCCCAGGTCGCGGCCCCGCACGTTGAAGAGCACCGCGCCGCGCAACTGGGCGTTTTCCGAGCTTATCATGGGCGGGCCTTCGGCGTAGCGGATGGTGGTCACGGCCGACAGCGGCACCGGCCCGTAGTTGGCCGTCTGGATGGGAATGCGCTTGATATCGGCCAAGCTGTTGCGGTAGTCCTGGGCCAGGCGCACGTTGATGGCAAAGCGCCGCCGGCCCTCCACGGTGCTGGCGATGGGGGCCCCGCCGATGGCCGACTCCACCACCTCATTCACCTGATCCACGGTGAGGCCGTAGCGGGCCAGCTCGGGGCGATTCATGTCGATTTCCAGGTACTTGCCGCCCGTCACGGGCTCCACGTACAGGTCTTCCACGCCAGGCACGCCCTTGAGGGCGGCGTTCACCTGGTTGGCCACGTCGTTGATGGTGTTCAGGTTCTGGCCGTACACCTTCACGCCCACGTCGGTGCGGATGCCGGTGCTCAGCATGTTGATGCGGTTGATGATGGGCTGGGTCCAGCCATTCACCACGCCCGGAATCTGGAGTTTGCCATTCATCTCCTCAATCAGCCTGGCCTTGGTCATGCCCGCGCGCCACTGCTCGCGGGGCTTGAGCAGAATGATGGTTTCAATCATGTTGATGGGCGAGTTGTCGGTGGCCGAGCTGGCCCGGCCGGCCTTGCCGAGCACGCTCAGCACCTCCGGCACCTGCTTGATAATCTTGTCCTGCACCTGCAGGATGCGCTTCATCTCCGTGTTCGATACGTCGGGCTGGGCCATGGGCATGAACAGGATGGAGCCCTCGTTGAGCGGCGGCATGAACTCGGTGCCCAGGCTCAGCACCAGCGGAATGCTGACGAGCAAAGCCAGCACGTTGATGGCAATGGTGGTTTTGCGCCAGCGCATCACCCAGTGCAGCATGGGGGAGTACACGCGCTCCAGGAAGCGGTTGAGCGGGTTCTGGTCCTCGGTTTTAAACTTGCCCTTTAAAAAAGGAAATCAGCACCGGGGCCAGCGTCACGGCCAGAATGGCGTCTATAATCAGAATAAAGCTCTTGGTCCAGGCCAGCGGGTGGAAGAGCTTGCCCTCCTGCCCGGTGAGCAGAAACACCGGTAAAAAGGAAGTCACGATGATGATGGTCGAGAAGAAGATTCCCCGCGACACCTGCTTGCTGGAGGACTCGATGATGTCGAGCCGCTTTTGGTTATCCATGGGAAACGGGGGTTGAGGTGGAAGGAGCAGGCGCGGATGCGGTGGGCAGGGCGCTAGGCGGCGAGGGGCCGGCGTTCGGCGGGCCGTCCGCATTCTCCCCGGCCTGGTACTCGGCCAGGTTGCGGTAGGCGTTTTCGGTCATCACGATGCCGTTGTCAACGATGACGCCGATGGCCAGGGCAATGCCGGTGAGCGACATAATGTTGGAAGAGATATCAAAGGCGTTGAGCAGGATGAAGCTCGTGGCGATGGTAATGGGAATCTGAATCAGGATGCTCAGCGCGCTGCGCCAGTGAAAGAGGAACAGCAGCACGACCAGCGACACCACCACCATTTCCTCAATGAGCGTGTGCTTGATGGAATCCACTGAATCCTGAATCAGCCCGCTGCGGTCGTACACCAGCTGAAACGAGACGCCCGGCGGCAGCCCGGCGCGGATTTGCTCCATCTTGGCCTTCACCCGGGTTATCATGGCGTCGGCGTTTTCACCGTAGCGCATCACCACGATGCCGCCCACGGCCTCGCCCTCGCCGTTGAGGTCCATGATGCCGAGGCGGCTTTCGCCCGTCATCTGCACCGTGGCCACATCCTTGATGCGCACCGGCGTGGTGCCCTGGGTGATGACCGGCACGTTTTCGAGCGTGGCTATGTCCTGGATGTAGCCCGTCGTTTTGATGATGTAGCCCACGCCCGACTGCTCGAACTTGCGCCCGCCGGCCTCGTTGTTGTTGCTGCGCACGGCGGCCAGCACCTGCGGCAGCGTGATGCCGTAGTAGGTCATCTTGGTGGGGTCCACCGTCACCTGGTACTGCTTCTGGAAGCCGCCGAAGCTGGCCACCTCGCTCACGCCCGGCACGTTTTGCAGGCCGAACTTCACGTACCAGTCCTGCAGGGCCCGCTGCTCGCCCAAATCCAGGCCGGGGGCCTTAAGCGTGTACCAGAGCACGTGGCCCACGCCCGTACCGTCGGGGCCCAGGGTAGGCGTGACGCCGGTGGGCAGCAGGCGCTGGGCGTAATTAAGACGCTCCAGCACCCGCTCGCGGGCCCAGTAGATGTCGGCGTCGTCCTCGAAAATCAGGAACACGAAGCTCATGCCGAACATGGACGTGCCGCGCACGGACTTCACCTTGGGCAGGCCCTGCATGTTGGTCACCAGCGGATAGGTGACCTGGTCTTCCATGATTTGGGGGCTCCGGCCCATCCACTCGGTGAAGACGATAACCTGGTTTTCGGACAGGTCGGGGATGGCGTCGATTTTGCTCTCGCGCACCGAGAAGGCGCCCCAGGCAAACAACCCGGCGGCCAGCAGCAGCACGAGGTAGCGGTTCCGCAGGGAAAGGGAAATGAGTCGCTCAATCATAGCTGATTAGCAGCAAGAAGTTGGAAAGCGTCCGGGCGCCGGAAACCCCGAGCGGGGACATCGGCGGCCCGGTTGGCTTGTCGCAGGTGCGCGCCGCTGGAAGCAGCAGCACGCACCAAAGCCCCCCGGCCGACTGGCCGGGGGAGACGAGCATCATCCCAGAGCTAAATCAGAAAGGCGTGCCCGCGCACGTAGGCGGGGCACTCGGGCGGCGGGGCCGCGTGGGCCAGCAGACAGCTGGCGGGCTCATCAGCCGGGTAGGCGAGCTGGCTAAGCTGCCACACGAGTTGTACCACGGCGGGCGCCGGGGCCACGTCGGGCGCCTGCAGCAGAAAGTGCGTAGCCGTGAGCTGGAGGTCTTTGGTCGCACTGACTACCTTCTGGTCGTGGCAGCAGCCGCAGTCGGGCGTGCCCGTGTCCTGGCAGCAGCAGTGCTTGTCGGCATCGTCCGCCACGGTCACCGCCGTCAGGGCCTGCCCACAGAAGTGCATGCTGTACACCAGCCCAGGGCTGGACAGCAGGTAGCTAAAGAGCAGAAACAGGCTAGCGAAGCGTTTCACGCGGAGTTAAAAGGGACTTTCCCTAAGGTGCCTACAAAATTACGGAGACTGCCAATGGAGAGTTCTACAGAATTCAGCTTAGGAGTTATACAATTTCCAGCCGCTTCCAAAAGGAATCCCTCGCAAGGTCCCGCGCAGCCTAGTGGTGCCGACGCCGGTAGGTTTGGGCCGGGGGGCTTTTTAACGCATAGATTTATACCATAATTCTCCGCGAAGGTGCGCTGTCGCCGCCTAACGGTGCCGAATTAGTTTGCAATGTTTATGGCTGTTTCCTCTTCCTATCAACCCGATATCCTGGGCCCCGACTTCGAGCAGCGCGTGTTGCCGCAGCCGGCCGACTACGAAGGTGCGGTGCAGAGCACGCTCGTCCGGCTCCGGCCCACGGGCCCCGCTACCAAGGCGGTGCTGTACGTGCACGGCTTCAACGATTACTTTTTTCAGCGGGAAATGGCCCTGCGCTACCAGCAGCACGGCTACGGTTTTTACGCCCTCGACCTGCGCAAATACGGTCGCTCCTGGCTCCCCCACCAGCGGCCCAACAACGTGCGTGACCTGCGCGAATACTACGCTGACCTGGACGCGGCGCTGGCCGTGCTGCGGGCCGAAGGCCACACCACTGTTCTGCTCAGCGGCCACTCCACCGGCGGCCTCGTGGCGGCCCTCTACGCGCAGGAAGGGCAAAACCGGTCGGCTATATCGGCGCTGTTTCTCAACAGCCCCTTTCTAGCCATGCACCAAGACTGGGTGAGCAAGCATCTGGGCATTCCGCTGGCCGCCACCGTGGGCCGGTTCGCGCCCAACCTGAAAATTCCCGGTACCCTGCCCACCCACTACGGCGCCAGCCTGCACCAGCAGCACCGGGGCGAGTGGGATTACCATCTGCCCTGGAAGCCCGTGGTGGTGTTTCCCATCACCACCGGGTGGCTGCGCGCCATTCACGCTGGCCACCGGCGCATCCGGCGCGGCCTCGCCCTCGCGCTGCCCGTGCTAGTGCTGCACGCCGACCAGACGGTGCAGGCCCCTGGCTGGAGCGAGGAATACTTCCGCGCCGACGGGGTGCTGAACGTGCGCGACATCCGCACTCTGGCCCCCCGGCTGGGCCACGCGTCACGGTCTACGCCGTTGCGGGCGGGATGCACGACCTGATGCTATCGCGCCAACCCGTACGGGGGCGGGTGTACCAGGGGTTGTTTCGGTGGCTCACGGCCACGCTGGGCTAGTGCTTAGTCAGGGGGATTGGTTAACAAAACAAGCGGGTTAGCGTTGGGAATCTATGGCCCGTCCAATCACTCCCTTTCCCCTGCCGGCTGCTGACCAAGCCGCCCTCGAAAATTTTACGCGCACTGGTCGCCGGTCGGTACGGGCGGTGCGTCGCGCCCAGGCCCTGCTGGCGCTGGCCACCGGTATCGGCCAGCAGGCCGCCGGCCAAGCCGTGGGCTTAAGCCGACAGGCGGTGAGTCAGCTCCGCCGCCGCTACGAAGAAGGCGGCTGGCAAGCCGCCCTCAGTGAAGCGCCACGGAGCGGCGGCCCGCGGCGTTTCGACGGGGCAGACCGGGCCGCTATCACGGCCCTGGCCTGCACCCAGGCCCCGGTGGGGCACAGCCGCTGGACCCTGCGTTTGCTGGCCGACAAAGCCGTGGAACTGGCCCTGGTGGAAACCATTTCCCACGAAACAGTGGCGCAGGTGCTCAAAAACGAATTGCAGCCTCACCGCCAGCAGCACTGGTGCCTGGGGGCGGTGAATGCGGCCTTTGTGGCGCGGATGGAAGACGTGCTGGCCGTCTACGAGCGGGCCCACGATCCACGCTTTCCCGTTGTCTGCTTCGATGAGCGGCCCTGCGTGTTGCACGGCCAGCCCGTCGAGCCGCTGCCGCCTGTGCCGGCCCAACCCGCCCACGACGGCCAGCGCGCCAAAGCCGGCCGGCCCCGGCGCGAAAGCAGCACCTATGTACGCCAGGGCACGGCCTGTTTGCTGGCCGCTTTTGAACCAGCAACCGGCCAGCGCCTGGTCGAGGTTTCCGCCCGCCGGACCGGGGCGGACTACTGCCGTTTTATGCAGCGCCTGGCGGCGGCCTACCCGCAGGCGGAGAAAATCGTGTTAGTGCAGGATAATCTCAACACCCACACCGATGCCGTCTTTTACCAGCACCTGCCCGCCGCGCAGGCCCGCGCCCTGGCCGCGCGCTTCGAGCTCCATTACACGCCCAAAAATGCCTCCTGGCTCAACATGGTCGAACTTGAACTCTCGGCCATTGCCCGCCAGTGTCTCCACCAGCGCATCCCCACCCAGGACGAGCTCACCGCCCACGTGGCCGCTTGTGTAGCCGAGCGAAATGAGCGCCGGGCCACGGTCAACTGGCAGTTTTCCCTCGAAAAAGCCCGCACCAAACTCGGCCGACATTACCAGAAAATTAGGGTGCCTAATTCCCCTGACTAAGCACTAGATTACTGGTTCACCCGTCGGCTGACGCCCGCCCAACGACAACCGTTGCATCCGATAGCGGCAGCAACGCCAAAACCACTGGTCGCTTATCGTCCCGCTTCCAATTAGCCTACTCTTCCTTCTTACCCGTATTTCGCTGTTCATGACTGCCCCCACCGCTAGCTGCACTTCCCGAAGGTTTCTTTGTCATGGGTTGCTGGCGCTTCTCAATAGGCTACTGCTCAGTAGCCTTTATTTGGCGGTGGATTCGTCGGATGGTAACTACAAGTGAAGCATGAGCACGGCGTAGGTATCCCTTTTGCTGTTGGGAACAATCTTGAGGCTGTTGCAGAACTCGGTGCGACAACTCCCCATGAGGTATCCGCGAGCCAAAGCAATACGAAAATGGCCACTAAACGGGCCGGTTACACGGGTTTAGTAGTTAGGCTACGCTATTTCTTAGCCGTTGGGAGAGTTCTGCAACAGCCACCAACGATTGAAATAGGTGACAGTGCGCCGTAACACTTAGTGAACAGGCGTAGCTGTTGCAGTCCGTACAGTAGCTTGCCCATTCACTGGCAACGTAAGCCTAGAACAACCAAAAAGCGGAGTCAAGGAGCCTTCCAGATCAGGTATGGTGGGCTTAGGCGGTGCCCAAAGCACCAGTAAGCATTCTGCAACAGCCACGTGGCCTTATCGGACCTTGGCGGTGGTCTAAGTTGTGGTGAATCGGCGATTATGCGCGTCAATGCAGCACTGGATGCGCCGCTGATGCATGGTCAGGCACTTGCTGAAGGAACAGGATTTGCGCACCAATACCCCGCAGCGCTGGCGCAAGGAGCAGTTGATGGCCTCCACGATGCTGGTGTGCCCGCTACCTTTGACGCTGGGGTGGTGCGTGGCTTCGGACAACATCGTGGCGTAGGCCTCCCATTCATCAGTGTAGTAAGTTGCGTGCTGCCGATAGGCAGCGGGCAAGGCAAGCCACAACGCCTGCGCGGGTTTCGCCCCCCGGCAGCCCAGCACCCAGGCCACGATGCGCCGCGAGGCCCGCGCCGCGGCCAGCCAGCGCCAGACTTTGCGCTTTCGACGGGCCCACAAACGTCCACATCTCATCCCGTTCGGGCATTACGGTGCTGCAGGTGGCGGCCAATCCCTACGTGGCCATTCTCGGCCCGGCCAAGTCGGCCTCGGCCCGCCTCACGCTCACGCAGGCCTTCAATTCCTTGGGCACCTACCTGGCCCCGCTGCTGGGCAGCGCGCTTATCCTGAGCCAGCTGCCCAAAACGGTGGACGCCACCAGCGCCGCCCGCATCGACGTGACGGCCGTGCAGGTGCCCTACCTGATTATCGGCACGGTGCTGCTGCTCATTAGCAGGGGCACAACTGCTGTCTATTCAACTGTCCCGGATGATGTCACGAGCTACATTGGATTCAGGGTTGGCTACAGTTACTATCAGATGTGGGGCAGTGAGGCTGAAACGCGGACGACACCCTTTACCTACCAGCACTCGGCTGGCGTGGTCATGGTGCATGATGCAAAGCTGCCCGTTCACTGGTTTACCACCGGACTCGTATATCGCCAGCGCCTAATGAAGCCCCTATCTTTTCAGACGGAACTGAACTATGTACGCCAAGGCGGCAATTTCACGGCCACCCCTATCCCTGGGTTCGTGCTCAACGATACGGATTACACGATTGACTATATACAGATTCCTGCACTGCTGAACTTACAGGCCTTTCGGGTAGGTCCTCTTACTATGCACATAGAAGGCGGGATGGCGCTAAACATAGTTGCAAAGGCCCCGTGCCTTGAGGCATCCAAACTGAATACCGCCAATGCATTTAGTAGCCCCCATGTGCTTTTGGCCACAGTAGTTGGCGCAGAATTGGCATGGCATCATCGCGAGGCACTATATCTGCTCAACATCCGCTACACGAACGATTTAGATAACTACTACCAGCGGCATTACTATTTTACGCACTATTATCATCTGCGCAGCGCTGGGTTCACTGTTACGACAGGCCGCCTTATCGGTCGGTAGTAACCCCACAGTAGCATAAGCCAGCCTCCGAGCCCGTAAAGGCTTATTCTGCTGTCAACAAAGCCTCCTCTCTCCTTAGTCACACAAAACCCCACATTCCTTAGAGGATGCGGGGTTTTTATTATTTAGGTAGAGCTGGCAACTACTTGCCCAACGGGTAAAACAAAAATAAGTAGCTACGATGAAGCTACAGCTGATTTTATCCTACGATCAATGGGATTAAAAACTCTGTCCCAAGAACTATCTATGAAAAATAAAACCCTGTCTACAAACCGTAAACAGGGTTTTTAGCAGAGAGGATGGGATTCGAACCCACGATGACCTTTTGAGCCATACACACTTTCCAGGCGTGCTCCTTCGACCACTCGGACACCTCTCTGAATGGGAAAGCGGTGGCAAAGTAACGCCCCTTTTTCCGCAAACGCAAGCCAAGCGCCTAATGTAACTTCAACCGAAGGACAGCGCAGCTAAGCTTAGGCTTTGGGCGACGCCATTCTTGGGGGAAGTTACACTGGCGTGATTTCGCCGCGCAGGTTGCTGGTAAGCAGTCGGATGGTTTCTGGGGGGCTTTTTTTCTGGCCAAGCACAAACATGAGCTTGGTGATGGCGGCCTCAGTGGTGATGTCGTCGCCGCTGAGCACGCCGCGGGCCAGCAGGGAAGCGCTGGTTTCGTAGCGGCCCTGCTCCACCCGGCCTTCTTCGCACTGGCTGACGTTCAGGACATGGATACCGCGGGCATGGGCGGTTTCGATGCAGCGCAGAAACCAAGGCTGAGTGGGCGCATTGCCCGAGCCGTAGGTTTCGAGAATACAGCCGCGCAGGCCTTCTACGCCCAGAATAGCGCCCACCACTTTTTCGGTGATGCCGGGGAAAAGCTTCAGAATGGCTACGCTTTCGTCGAGGTGGGTGTGCACGTGCAGAGGCGTTGTGGGCAGGGGGCGAATAATAGCATCGTTGAAGTCGAGCTTGATACCGGCCTTTACCAGGGGGGCAAATTTTCGCTTTTGAAGGCGGCAAAATGCTGGCTTTCCACCTTTTTGGCTCGGGTGCCGCGCAACAGTAAGGTGTTGAAGAACAGACTGACTTCGGGCACGCGGGCCGAGCCATCGGGGTGGCGGGCGGCGGCAATGTCGAGGGCCGTGATGAAGTTGCGGCGCGCATCAGTGCGGATGCGGCCTACGGGCACCTGCGCGCCAGTAAAAACTACGGGCTTGGCCAGATTTTCAAGCAAATAGCTCAGCGCGGAGGCCGAGTAGGCCATGGTATCGGTGCCGTGCAGCACCACGAAGCCGTCGTATTGATCATATTGGTCGCGGATGATGGTAGCCATGAGCGCCCAGTCGGCCACGGTCACGTTGGACGAGTCGATGGGGTGCGGCAGGCTCAGCACCGACACGCGCATACGCAGGTGGCGCAGCTCGGGCATCAGCTTGCTGACCTGGCGGAAACGCATGGGAGCCAGCTCGCCACGCTTATTGTAGGCCATGCCCACCGTGCCGCCCGTGTACAGCACCAAGATGGAAGCGCTAACCTGGCCATCGTGCGCGGCGGTTTGAATATCAACGATCGGAAACAAAGCGGAAGGGACTATAAGTTGAACAGGGCCTGCGCGTTGCGCGTGGTAGCGGCGGCCACTTCTTCCACGTCTTTGTGCAGCAACTCGGCTACGCGCCGGGCTATCAGGGGCAGATAGCCGGGCTCGTTGCGCTTACCGCGGTGAGGCACCGGCGCCAGGTAGGGGCAGTCGGTTTCCAGCAACAGATGCTCTAACGCCATATTGGGCAGGACCTTGTCGGAGCCGCCATTTTTAAATGTTGCCACGCCGCCGATTCCCAGCTTAAAGCCCAGCTTGATAGCGCGCTCCGCCTCTTCCTTCGTGCCCGAAAAGCAGTGAAAAACGCCCCCCAGACTACCATCCTGCGCTTCCTCGATGAGGTCGGCGGTTTCGGTGAAAGCCTCGCGGGTATGTAGCACGAGGGGCAGCTTAAACTTTTTGGCTAGCCCAATCTGGACGCGCAACGCTTCCTGCTGCTGGGCAAAGAAGGTTTTGTCCCAGTGCAAATCAAGGCCGCACTCCCCTACCGCCGCAAACGGACGCTTGCCCAGCCAATCCTCCACCTGGTATAGCTCCTTCTCGAAATGCTTGCCCACCGAGCATGGGTGCAAACCCATCATGGCGAAGCACTGGCGCGGGAAGCGGGCCTCGGTTTCGAGCATTGCATCGACGCTGGTATGGTCGATGTTGGGCATAACGATGGTGGTGACGCCGGCCTTGAAGGCGCGGTGCAGGGTGGCGTCACGGTCGCCTTTGAATTGCTCGGAATAAATATGCGCGTGCGAATCGGTCAGGTGCATGGGGTGGAATGCGGGTGGTAAAGAAAGCAAAGGTAGGGCGTAGGGGCACCTTGCAGGCGCCCGTCGTTAGCTAAACGCTGACCCCCGGTTGTTTGGGTGCTTGGATGGAGGCAATTACGAGTGGCATCGTTCAACGACGGGCGACTGCAAGGCGCCCCTACGAATAGGTACGCCCTTTCCAGTCGAAGCGCCGGCCCAGCAACCGAAACCCGATCAGACTCACCGTGAGCCAAACGGTATAAAGCTCGAAAGCCGGCAGCAGCTCTACAGGCGCGCGCAGCCCAACACGCCGGAAGATAATGGCAGCTAATAACCCCTGGGCCAGCATTTTGCCCCCCAGCACAGCCAGCGCCGGGCCGGGTCCGGCTACCCACGCCAAGGCAAGCACGCCCAGGTAAAAGTTGCCGTAGATGAGCAAGCCCATCTTCAGACCCCAGGGCAAGGCCTCCACGCCGCGCATCCAACGACGGCGCTGGTGGAGCAAGCCCAAGGGTGTGGCGATAGGCAGGGAAAGGGCCAGAACTTCGGGGCGAAATACATTGCCGAAGCCGAAGCCGCGCTTCACGATGGCCTTGAACAGCTCAAAATCCTCGGTTACTGAAAAAGGCAGCGCTTCGTAGCCGCCAGTGGCTTCGTAGGCTTCGCGGGTGACCAGCATGTTGTTGCCCATGGCCGTCACAGGCTTTCCCAAGTCGGTTACTACCTGCACCAGACTCAGCGACAGCAGCCAATCCAGGCCCTGAAGCCGGTCGAAAAGCCGGGGGCCGCGCACAATGGTGAGGCCCGTAACCGTGCCGATACCCGGCCGAACATACGCCAGCAGCCCCTGCAGCCAGGTGCGGGGCACGGCAATATCGGCGTCGGTGATGAAGAAAAAGTCGGTGGTAGCGGCGCGGGTAAGGTGGGCCAGCACATTAGCCTTGCCGCGCGCCGACCCCAAGGTATCGGTAATGGAAATACATTGAAAATGCCCCCCATAGCCCTGCATCACCTCTTGCGCCTGGGCACGCGTGCGGTCAGTGGAGCCATCATCGCCAAGCAACACTTCCACCAATTCAGTGGGATAATCCAGCGCCCGAATAGCGCTCAGGCAGCGCCCAATAGCGGCTTCCTCATTGCGGGCGGCAATCAGGATGCTGACTCGCGGCCGGGGCTCCGCTAAGGGTGCAGGCACGACGCCGCGCCGCCGCGCGAACAGCAGGGTAGAAACCAGCATTACCCCAAACCAAGTCGCAAAATACCCTGTCAGCAGCGCCAGCATGAAGTGGTGAAGTGGTGAAGTGGTGAAGTGGTGAAATGGTGAGTAGTGAGGTGGTGAGTAGTGAGGTGGTGAGTAGTGAGGTGGTGAGTAGTGAGGTGGTGAGTAGTGAGGTGGTGAGTTTGACGTTCTAGCTGCACTAGTAACACTGTATGCGCCTTGAGAACGTCAATCAAACTCACCATTTCACCACTCACCATTTCACCATTTAAAAAGAGGCGAAGGTAAAGCCCTGCTCCGCAAAATGCGCCAGGTAGCGCGGCAGCACATAGCGCAAGTTGCGGCTGGCCTTTTGGCTGTCGTGAAACACGATAATATCACCGGGGCGCGTGGCGGCAATAGATTGACGCAGGCAACGCTCAGCCGGCAGGTTTCGGTTGTAGTCCTGGGTTAGCACCGACCACATAATCAGGCGGTACTGGGGGCGCAGGTGGCGCAGCAGCGGCCAGGTAAGCCGACCGTAGGGCGGGCGCAACAGGGGCTGCTTTTCAGCTGGCAGCAAGCGTAGCTTCGTCAGCACTTCCTGGCACTGGGCTACGTCCTGCAGAAAGGTGGCGCGGGAGTGAGCCCAGGCGCTCAGATGGTGGTGGGTGTGGTTGGCGAGGCGGTGGCCTTCAGCTACAGCGCGCTGGGCGATGCTAGAGTAGCGTTGAACATTGTCGCCCACGCAGAAAAAGGTAGCGCTGGCTTGGTATTCAGCAAGTTGGTCGAGAACCCAAGGCGTTTCTTCGGGAATGGGGCCGTCGTCGAAAGTAAGGTACAAGATGCGCTCCGCCGTCGGATGCTGCCATTCGCAACCGGGAAATAACGAGTGTAGAAGGGCGGGCGGGCGAGTGAGCATAGCGTTTTAGTTGTTGTGGCGGGGCCTCACCCCCCGGCCCCCTCTCCCAAAAGAGGGGGAGCCAAGTGCTCAACCTACGAAGCCCCAGCTTAGGCTGAGACTTCTACCGCTTTCTTTGTAGCGGAGAGTCCGCCCTAAGGCGGGCGGCAGAACGAATCGTCAGTCTCCCCCTCTTTTTAGGAGAGGGGGCCGGGGGTGAGGCCCCAGTTGAACGATACGAATAAGCAAAGACCCATTCACCGCTTCGCTACCTCCTCTAAACAAGTCCACAACTGCTCGGCGCTGCGCTCCCAGGAAAAACGCTGCACGTTTTCCAGGCCACGCGCTACCAGGCGCTGCCGCAGCTCAGGGTTCGTGTCGAGCTGTTCTAGGGCTTCGCAGATGTCAGCCACATCGAAAGGATTGACCAGCAGCGCGCTTTCGGGGCCGGCTACTTCAGGCATGGAGCTAACGTTCGATGTAATAACGGGGCAGCCGCTGGCCTGCGCCTCGACGATGGGAATTCCAAAGCCCTCAAAGTAAGGCACATAAGCACAGCCGCGGGCGGCGGCATACAGCTGCACTAGTTCCGCGTCGCTGACGCGCCCGGTGAGCCGGATGGCCTCGCGGTGGCGCATCTGCTGGTACACCTCGAAGATGGGGCCCGATTTCCAGGCTTGCCGCCCCACAATGAGCAGCCGTGTAGCGGAGCCCGTCCGGGTTTTGAAGGCATCGAAAGCGCGCAGCAGATTGACCAGGTTTTTGCGCGGCTGCAAGGCCCCGACAAACAGAATATAGGGCTGACTTTGGCTGAACCTGGCCCGGGTAACAACCTGCTCGGCAGGAGCCTGGGGGGCAAAATTGTCCCCCGGCGCATTATAAATCACCCTGATGCGGTCGGGGGCGAGGCCGTAGGTTTGCATCAAATCCTGCTTGGTTGCCTCCGACACGGCTACTACCCGCGCCGAGGCGCACACGAAGCGGGGCATAAAAAAGTGGTAATAGCGGCGCACCAGCCAGCCGACATCCTGCGGGAAATGCTCGAAGGCCAGATCGTGCACTACGGTTACGCGGGGCACAGAGGTAGCAAGCGTGGTAAAGCCATCGGTGCTCAGAAATACGGCCGGCTGGTGGCGACGGAGCCACGCGGCCACGGCCCCTTCAAACCAAGCCACAAAAAGCAGCGGATGGCGGGCCGGCGGCGACAATACGTGCGGCACTACATTGGCGGCAAACACATAGCGCGCGTCGTAGGGCCGGTCGAACAGGAAATGGAACGTGTGCTCCGGATGCCGCCGCACCAGCCGACTCAGCGTCTCGAAGGTAAAGCGCCCGATGCCCTCCAGCGCGTCGCCCGGCAACAGAAAGCGGGTATTTATGGCTATGTGCAGGGAACTGGGGGGCATTTTTGGGAAATAAGCAAGGGAATACAAAATTTAGCGCACCCTAATTCGAAAACCGCCCGAACAGTGTAGGGACGCGTATTCGTGTCTCAATCGTCGCAGTCGTTGGTTAGGTGAACTACTCGAACGGTGCAGTATCTATTGTTCAACGATTAGACGCGAATACGCGTCTCTACACCTGAACGTGCGTTACTTCACGAACACAAAATTATCGGAGTCAATCTGCTCCGCTTGCAGATAGGCGTCGAGGTCAGCGCAGACGATAAGCTGCCCATCCGCACTGATGCGGTGCGACTGGTAGCCTAGCTCGCGAAGCAAGGCCGCCGCTTGCTGGTGCCCGGTATTATGTCGCTTGGGCTCCAGATACTCCAGCACCACGGCCGGCGCGGCGCGCTCCAGCAGCTTTACGGCGCCTCTAATTACCTTTAGCTCTGCTCCTTCCACATCTATTTTCAGTATGGCAGGCACCTGGCCGGAACGAGCAAAAAACGCATCAAACGTGACGGCTGGTACGGTGATTTTGGTTGGCTTAAACTCTTTGAACCACTGCTCCCCTTCAAACTGAGTTACATCCAGCGAGTTGAACTCGTTGTACAGAATGGGAAACTCGTAGAAGGAAATGCTTTCCTGCTGGTCAGAAACGGCGCAGTGGTTGGCTTGCACTACGGCGGAAGCAGCCACGTTTTGGGCCAGCACGGCGTGAGTCGTGGCTGAGGCCTCGAAGGAAACCACCTGCCCATTTGGGCCAACCAACCGAGCTGCCAGCAGCGAGAAATACCCAAAGTGCGCGCCCACGTCAGCGAATACGTCGCCGGGCTGAAGGCGCTGAATCAGGAAGCGAGCTAAGCGAATTTCCGAGTCGTGAGACTTACCGCCAGTGAGGTAGATGTCGGTGCCGGCGGGCAACACCACCATCATGGGGGTGCCAAAGAAAGTGTCGGCTTGCTTCATCACGCCCTTTTTGGTGGCGCGGTAGCGCAATAGCCGAAAGCCAACCGCGTACAAATAGCGGCCCGGCGCCCGGAGCAGTCGCCGCAGCTTGGAGGCCGTAGCCAACTGCTCTACGCGCGCTAGCTGGTGCAGCAAATCGGTATTCATAGAAACAAATCAAATACAATAGAACAAATAGCCGGGAGGTAGCAGTGACTTCACGGAGCGTTGGGGGGCAATTTTGCGCCGCCTCCGGGCCGCAGAAACGACTTTAGCTCGGCCAGGGGCACCAGGCCCAGCGCCACGCTGAGCACCCCAAAGCCCAGGGTTGCCACCAGGCTTTCCGGCAGCCAATGCAGCGCCAGCGTTTGCTGCAAACCGTACCAACCCGCGCACAGCAGCAAAAAGCCCCCCAGCAGCTTCCCCAGCAGCC
Source organism: Hymenobacter sp. R533113 (assembly GCF_056835965.1). Lineage (NCBI taxonomy): Bacteria > Pseudomonadati > Bacteroidota > Cytophagia > Cytophagales > Hymenobacteraceae > Hymenobacter > Hymenobacter sp. R533113. The sequence continues at coordinate 1,158,561 of NZ_JAKWBD010000001.1, read as the reverse complement.
GCCACGGCACGGCCACGCCCGCCCGGTACTGCACCAGCCACACGTAGCCGCCCGACACCAGCACGGCGCAACCGAGCGTATTCAGGGCCGCGGCTACGGCTCCGAAGCGGGGCAGCAGCACCAGGTTCAGGCCTACATTGAGGGCCAGGCTCAGGGCAACCAGCCAACTTACCGTTTTCACGTAGTGCGTACTGTTGAGCAGAGAGCTGTAGATGGCAAAGAACCCATGCACGAGCACATTCAGGAATAATATCTTGAGGCACAGAGTCATGCGGGCCAGCTCGGCGGGGGTGCTGTGGGTAAACTGCCAAAATAGCACTTCGCCCCGAAACAAAACGAAGGCACAGGCCAGCAGCAACGGCAGCGTAACAATGCGCTGTCCAAACCAGAGTAGCTCGCGCTGCTCCGACCGGCTGTGCAAAACGGCCGCAAAGCGCGCAAAAAATAAGGGCATAATGGTCCAGACGTACATCATCACGGCATCGACCCAGCGGTAGGCACCGGCGTAGTAGCTGGCCTCGGCCGGCGAGGCCAGTCGTTCCAGCATCACCATATCTACCCGCTCGTTGGCCCCGTAGAGCAGCGTAATCAGGGCAAAGGGCAAGGTTTCGCGGAGCACCATGCGCGCGTGGCCCCAGTGCCAGCGGTAGCGCACCCGCCCGAACAGGCGCACCATGAGCCCATACAGCAAAACTGCGGCAAAGGCAGCAGCAGCAAACCGCATCCACACGTAGCCCGAAAGGGATAGGCCGCTGGGCAACAACGCCAGCACCAAGCCCAGCAGCAACACTTTTTCCAGCACCGATAACACCGCGTCGGTATTAAAGTGCTGGTGGGCCTGCAATGTCCCCCGCAGAAACTGCCCGTACTGCGTGAGCAGCAAGGCCGCCCCGATAATTGCCAGCAACGTAAGCTGCCCGCCCTGGTAGCCCACCACCCAGCCCAACACCAGCAAAGCGCCCAACGCCAGAAAGTTAAGGGCGGCGCGCAGGGGCAGAATAGTAGGAAAATAGGTGGCCAGATAGGCCGGTGCAGCTGCTACTCGCTTCACCGTGTAGTGCGTCAGGCCCACATCGGAGAAGGTGGCCACGATAATGGTGAGCGACGACAAGGCCGTGAAGGTGCCAAACGCTACGTGCCCGAGCTGGTTCTGCACCAGGTTTTCAACGAATACCCATCCCGGCTTTACCAGGAGGTTGAGCAATACGGCAAAGCTGATGTTTCCGAGAAACCGTTTGATGCAGATAAGGCTGAGTGAGGAACAAAACTACACAAAGGTAGCTGCGCACTCCAAGGTCCGTCTATGGCCCTGGCCCATTAAGCAATAAATCAGAAAGCAGATCGGTTTAGGCCGCAATTGTGATTAGGGACGGACTAACTCTGAGGCAATTCGAGTAGCTTTGCCCCGTTTTGGCCCCTGTAGCAAGTCGTTCTGGGGTTAATTTGCCTTCCAACTTACTTTATGTCATCCCGTTCTTATTCGCTTTTGGGTTTGTGGCCCGTTATACATCGATGGCGCAATCTGGTTCTGACAGCCGTTCTTCTGGCGCTGGTAGTAAGTGCCGCAGTAGCCTGGCTGCTGCCCAACATCTACCGCTCCACCGCGGTTTTTTATCCGACCAATCCTGAAACCACCGACCCCGACCGCATTGTAAAAGAAGGCGGCCGGCTGCAGTTGGGGGGCCGGGCCGAAGACCTGGACCGCATCATCACCATCGGCCAGTCGCAGCCGGTAGCGGCTTTGATTGTCAAGCGCTTCGACCTGTACGAGCGCTACGGCGTGGGGCAGCCCGGTACCGAAAAGGCCGATCAAGCTGTGCTCGACGAGTATAATAACAACCTGACGATTGTTCACAACGACCGCGACGCAATTGAGCTCACATTTCAGGACGAAGACAAGATACAGGCCGCAAACATCGCGAATGCGTTGGTTCAGGTTATCGACTCCATCAATCAGCGCCTGACGCTGGAAAACCGGGGCAGCATCATCGACCTTTACCAAAACCAAACTCAGTTTTTGGAAACGCAATACGCGCAAGTGCGCGATAGTCTGCAACAGGCCCGCCGGCGCTATGGCATCTTCGGCAGCCTGGGTTCGCAAAACGAAACGGGCTATGAATCGCGCTACCTGGCCAAGGAGCTTGCCGAAACCGAGACTGAGCTACGCCGTGCCGAGGGCGAATTAGCGGCCGGGGGCGGTTCGGCCGCGCGGGTAGCCGGTCTGCGGCGGGCCGTCCGCGGCCTCACCGAAACGGCGGGGGGCAATGTTATCAATTTGGAGAGCTACCTGGCAGGCGCGGATCTTGTCACCACGCTTTACGCTCGTTTCGAAGATGTACAGAGACGGCTTATCACAGCGCGGGCTACTTACGAAGATGCTCGTTTGGCTATTAGCGGCAAGATCTCGTCTATTTATGTCGTTCAGAAGGCCTACCCTGCTATCCGCAAAGCCAAGCCGGTGCGCTCCCTTATCGTCATCTCCTCGGTGCTTATCACCTTCGTGCTGTCCGTGATTTTTATCACCCTTTTGGAGCTTTATCGGGGCAATTTGAATTTGGGTGGACCGGTAAAGCAGTAAACGAACTATGCTTTTCGTTTCAAGCTAAGTTATGGAGGGCAAACCTTCTTATTCTACTTCCGACTCGGCTATTTCTAAAGCCGACCGCCGGATATTTCTGGCGTTTGTAACAGTCATTCTGGTCGCCGGAGTATGCGCACTGGTTTCTGATACGCCGCTATGGCTGGCCTTGCCGCTGGCCGCCCTGGGTCTTGCGGTTCTGGTGGTCGATTGGCGCTGGGTGTACTATGTGCTCTTGTTCACGCTGGCTTTTTCTATGGAGATTCCGCTGCCCGGCGGCCTGAGCATGGACGTGCCCACCGAGCCGCTGATGCTGGTGCTGCTGGCCTGCTTTGGAGTAAATATGCTCCTGGGCCGTAGCACGGTAGAGAGTCGGTTTTGGGTGCATCCGCTGGTAATTATCATGGGGCAGGCCCTGCTTTGGGCCGCGGTCGTCACCCTGTTCTCGGTCGATACCACTAAGTCTATCAAGTACTTGCTGGCCAAGACCTGGTATATCGTGCCGTTCGTGTTCGTGACGCTGGCCGTCGTGCGCCGGCCCGCTGACGTGTGGCGAGTAGCGGCGTGCCACGTTGCCGGGGCGTGCATTACATTTCTTTACGCCTTTGCGCGGCACGCCGGATATGGCTTTTCCTTCGATGGAATAAACCCCGCGCTTCTCCCCTTTTATAAAAACCACGTTGCCTACGCGGCTACACTGTCCATGCTGATTCCGTATGCGCTATACGCCGCCCGGCAGCCCAATTTGGGCCCGCTGTGGCGCTGGCTGTGGCGGGCAGCGTTTGGCATGCTATTGCTGGGAGTAGTGCTGTCTTACACCCGCGCGTCGATGGCGGCGCTGCCGTTGGCGGTCGGCTTCTACTTTGTCATTCGCTGGCGGCTGACGCGGTTGGCGCTTGCCGGCGCAGCTCTGGCCGCAGCGGCGGGCGCCTTCTATTTTGTAAGTCAGAATAACTACATGCTCTATGCGCCCGACTACGAGAAGACCGTATTCTACGGCGACGACTTCGGCAAGCATATGCAAGCCACTTATAACCTGGAAGATATGTCGGGCATGGAGCGGGTGTACCGCTGGGTAGCGGCAGCCCGCATGATCAGCGACCGTCCCATTACGGGCAGCGGCCCCAACACTTTTACCCCGAATACAAGAAATACACGGTCACCAGCTTTCGAACCTACGTAAGCCGCAACCCCGAGCAGTCTACCACCCACAACTATTTCCTGCTCATGCTGGCCGAGCAGGGTATTCCAGGGTTCCTGCTTTTCGCTATTCTGGTAGCTACGGCCTTAATTATGGTGGAGCGCCTCTACCACCGCAGTCAATCGGCCGAGCATAGGCGTGTGGTGCTAGCCGCCGGCTTATCGCTCTTTATTATCATCACTCATTTGCTGCTCAATGAGCTGGTGGAAGTCGACAAAGTTGGCTCCTTCTTTTACATCGCCCTTGCCCTGCTAATGCGGGCGGAAGGCTGGATCAAAGACGAGAATGTAGCACTTGAGCAATAAGACACTCCATAAAAAAGCCCCCCAGTGAGTATGCTGGGGGCTTTTTTATGGAGTATTGGCTTACTTAAACCGGCAACTCAGAATAGTGACGTCGTCGGCGAAGGAGTTACCGTTTTCATTGAAAGCTTCGATTTCTCTGAGAACTTCCTGATGCAATACCTTCAGCGGCAGGTAGCGGGCATGTCGTAGGAACTCAATTACCCCTTCCTCGCCATATTCCTCACCGGCGGCATTAAATACTTCCGTCAGGCCATCGGTGTAGGTAAGCAGCAGAGAGCGGGGCGGCACCGTGAGCGACTGCACGTGCAGAAAAGGCAGCTCCTCGAAAATACCCAGCATGGTCGTGCCTTCCGATAATAGCTGGTGGGGGCCTGAATCGGGCAGCAGAATAGCAGCGTTGTGGCCGGCACTCACGTATTGCAGCTCGCGGGTAGCACGATTATAAATGCCGAAGAAAGCCGTGATAAACTTCTCCGACACGGCATTGCGATAAATCAGATTATTCAGCTCCGATACTACCGTGGCGAGGTCGGCCTGCTGGCGCAGCAGCGTACGCAGCCCCGCCTGGAAGTTCGACATAAGCAAAGAGGCCGGTACTCCCTTACCCGATACGTCAGCGACGCAGAACAGAAACCGGTTCGCATCAATGTTCACCACATCATAATAATCGCCCCCTATGGCCGTGTGGGGCACATAGCTGGCGCACACGGCCACGCCGGCGTCGTTGGGAAGCTGACGCGGGAAGAGCATGGTCTGCACTTCCTGGGCAATCTCGATTTCCTTACGCATGGCCGCCGACTCGATACGCTGCTTGGCCAGGCGGCGGTTCTGAATAGCGCCCACCAGAATGTTGCTGAGGGTTTCCAGAAACTTGGTGGCCTCTTCGCTGACGTAGTCGGCATGCACGTTGCCGATGAGCACATAAGCGAGCACCTCGCCGTTGTTCACGACCGGAATTACGGTTTCCAGGTTTTGCCATTCCGCACCTAGCTTTAGGGCAGGCACCGGGCAAGAAGTATTGGTGCAATTATTACTAATGGCCTCCGGCAGTGGAATGCGCCGAAAATCCGATAGATCGGACCCAAACGATACCATGCAGGCCCACTCCCCTTCCTCCTTCACATACAGTACCAGCCGACGAATATTGAGCTGTCCGAGTAGGGTAAACTGGAAGATTTTATAGAGCGCGTCTTCCGTGGGGTCGTGATTGATTGCCTGGGTAATCTCCAGCAGTGCATTCAGTTCCCGCTCCCGTAAGAAGAGCTTTTTTTCCGGCGACATGGCCTGCAGAGTAGGCATGGAATTAAGTAGTGTATTGTGGAGTGCACGTAGTCTAAAGGCAATAGCCCGAAGTGTAATGATGCATTATGCCTACGTGCACTTGCGTTGAAAGTACTTCAAAATACCAACTGATACTAGACATTTCGCCGCAGCTAAGCGCTAGCTCAACGGTGTTTTGGGGTCGTAAGCGTCGCGCAGGCCGTTGCCTAACAGGTTGAAGCTCAGAACCAATAAACTAATGGCCAGGCCTGGCAGCAGCGTGAGCCATAAGCCGGCTTGGGTGCCCAAAAGCTGGAACCCTTCATTCACCATCAAGCCCCAGGAAGGAGCCGGCGGCTGCACGCCAAGCCCTAAAAAGCTCAGGCCCGCCTCTAGTAGGATAGCCGCTGCAAAGTTACTCGTTGCAATTACAATAAGCGGCCCCGTCATGTTGGGCAACAGGTGACGGGCGATCAGGCGGCTTTGGGGCAAACCCAGCACGCGGCCGGCTTCCACGAAGGTTTTCTCGCGCAAGCTCAACATTTGCCCCCTGACCACGCGGGCCACATCCACCCACATCGTAAGGCCCACGGCCACGAAGGAAGTCCAGACGCCTTTGCTATCCAGCGCCAGCGAAATGGCAATAACCAGCATGATACCCGGAATGCTCCATACCACCGTCATCAGGCCCATCAGCACGCTATCGACCCAGCCGCCCACATAACCCGCCACCGCCCCGATGAGCATGCCCAACGTGAGCGAAATCAGCACGGCTACCAACCCGATACCCAAGGAAATGCGCGTACCCAGCAGCAAGCGGCTTAGCATGTCGCGCCCCGATTTGTCGGTGCCCAGCCAGTACGTGCGGCTGATGATGCGTTCGTTTTCCACCACATTTTTTAGCTCGGCCTGGGGGGCATTTTTGCCCCCCAGCTCAGCCAGAGAGTAGCGTGTGGGCAAATCAGCGAGAGCCGAGTGATTGCGGTAAGGCTGAATCAGGACCGAATTGCCGACCACTCGGTAGCCGCCAATAGGCACTTCCTGGAAGCGCGGCGCGCGGCCCCGGAGCCAGGTCCGAAAGATATTATCCGAATCGGTGCTCTGAGCTGCCTCGGGCAATAGACGGCGCAAAACGGTGGCTGAAAAACCGGGTGGCTCCTTCTGCAGCTGCACCAAGCCGTTGTTGGCATTAGGCGAGTTATCGGGCAGCACCCAGTAGCCGGCCAAAGCTATCAGGGTACAGATCAGGATGAAGCCCAGCCCACACATAGCTGGCCCATTGCGCCACAGCCGTTGGCGCACGTAGTAGCCGGGCGGGCGGGCGGGCGGCACACTGGGCACTATGGGCGCCAAAACCGGAGCAGCCTTCACCATCAGCGGGTATTGTGAGCCAACAAACCGGCTTTGGTTGCCAAATAGTAGCTGTCGCGGCAGATGGCGCCGAAAGAAGTGGTTTCGTAGGCTTGCTCGGTGTCCGGGTCGGGGTAAAACGATTTGACGTACTCCTGCTCTAGCAAATTGCGCAGCCCTTTTTCCAGAGTTGGGGCTGGCAAACCAGTTTTTTGCAGCAAGTCGCGGAAGGAAGTGACGAAGTACAGCTCGTCGAGGATGTCGAATTCAGGGTCGGTCACGGCAGCGGGCAAGGGGGCGGAAGAATGGAAAGCAAAGGTACTGTTAGCGGGCGGGATTCGAGTGGGGTAATTAAGCTTATCATTCTAAATCAATAGGCAGAAATCGACACTTAATTACTCATACAAGGAGAAATTATCTACATAAATTTCAAATCATAAACCATCTTCCCTACCAGACAGCCAATGCTTATATTTTATTTTATATCTATCACGGGTGTGCTTATCTTTTAAAATAATATCCATACCTCCATCATATGGAGCAATTATGCATTCGTTACCCACCGAAATAAAAAACGCTCTTATGTTATCATTCGCAATATCCTCCAGTATATTATTAAAAGGACAAGACTGCCATTCTATTTTTGCGAATACAGGCCTGTAAATGTCTCCAGCTTTATATGCATCAGGGGCTTGCGGGTGAGATTCCAATTTGCATAATTCAACAGATTTTATTTCCGTAAAGTCAAATTCACTGAGTGAGTAATCGAATGATAACTGCTGTCTACTGTGCTTTTCTGAGCCAAACTCATATTGGCCAGTTACCAGTAGAAAGCCAAACCCCTCATTCATCAAATCCAATATAATCGTATTTTGACGATAGAGCAGTATATCCCATTCTGCTTTAGTTGCAGGATATCTTTCTGACTTTGGCAAACTATGAATCCTAAACCATCGGTCCGGATAAGCAACTCGAAGAAAATGTGAAATTGGAACCGAGAGAGGATAGACAGAAAGCCAAAACGCTTCAAATTGGTTAGCGGTCATTTGATATTTTGGTAAAATTCATCTAATAAAAGCAGAATTCGCTTTATTTTATTAAAGCCTTACATCTCACTTTATTTCGTCCTTCTCCCCTTCCAAACATACTCGCCGCGCAAGCCCAGCAAGCCCGTCAACAAAGCATACGGCGCGTAAGCAACTTGGAGCAGCCCAATGTAGCTCAGCCACCGCCGTCGGCCAAAAAAGCTGAGTACAGGAGTCAGGAACCACGCATCGGCGCCGAGCTTTACTACCCAGGCAGCTAAGGTCCAGGGCCATACTTGGGGAAACCCAAAAAGCAACAACAAACCGAGGAACAAGCTCATATTGGCCCCCAAAACCAGCAACGCCAAGCGCTGGGGGCTTTTTGCTGGTAGTGGCGCCACTTGCTAGCCCATCGTACCCGCTGCGCCAGCAGGGCGCGGAGCGTGGGCGGTCCGGCGGTCCGCACGATAGCGCGTGGGGTTTTCAAAAATCGGATGCTACCGGGAAAAGCGGCGTGCAGCTTATGCAGCAGAAACTCGTCGTCGCCGCTGGCTACGTGCTCGTTACCGGCAAAGCCCTGCACAGCGGCGAAGGCGTCGCGCCGGTAAGCCAGGTTAGCCCCGTTGCACATAGTAGGCTGGCCCTGCCCGATGGTAGCCACCCCTACCCCAATAAGACCCGCAAACTCAAGCCCCATCAAACCGCCAAGCAGTGAATTGCCCCCCGTAAGCAGCACCGGCCCACTGACGAACTTTACCGCTGCATCATCTTGAATCAGAGCAGCATAGCTACTTAGCCAGTCGGAACCCACGCGGCAGTCGGCATCGGTGCAGACTATCCACGGGGCACGGGCGACGTTCAGGGCAGCTTGCAGGGCGGCTTTTTTGCCGGTAGGTGCGCCGGGCCGGTCTTGCAGCTTTATAAGACGAAGCGCAGACGAGCTGCGTTGAGCCGCGGCCTGCACGACGGCGGCCGTATTATCGGCTGAGTCATCATCTACTATAATGACCTCGAACCGGGCAGCAGGCAGGGTTTGTTGGGTTAAGTCGTGTAGCAGCAGGGGCAGCGTCGGGCCTTCGTTGCGAGCGGCAATCAAAACGGAAAAGAACAGACCTTCTCCTGCCTGGTTTTGCGGCGTTGCCTGGCTTTGAGACAGTGGCACTTGCTGCCAGCTTCGCCGCAACCGCACCATGAGGGCCGCATACAAGGCCGGCAAAAGCAGCAAAAAAGCCCCCCACCAGTTCATGTTGTGCGGATTGACTGCTGGGGGGCTTTTTTCTTGCGAAATACTTTCAGCCGCAACACAAACAATAACCCGGCGGCGCTGGGCAGGGCAATATTGAGCACCCACAGGCTGAGGCTCGCGCTCAGCACCGGCAAAGCCGCCTGCCCCAGCAAACCGAATAAGTGCGTAGCCGACAGCTCCCGCACGCCTACATCGGCCAGGGCATTGAGCGAAGGCACCAGCGACTTTAGCAAGAAAGTACTGCTGATGGCAGCCAGCGCCGGTCCAGCGCTTGGCCGGGCACCGTAGGCCACCAGCAGCAAACCGAATTGCAGACAGAAAACCGCGTAGCGCAGCCCCGATATGGCCAATACCGCGTGCAGCGCCCGCGCCGGATAGGTGGGCATCACGGCCAAAAACGGCTGCAACCGCCGCAGAGGCCGCACCAGCCCCAAAGCCGTCAGCAGCAGCCGCGAGCGGTAAAGGGGCAGAAGCAAGGCAGCGTTAAGTATTAATGCAGCAACCACTAAGCCCAAGCCAGTAGCCGGATAGTCAGCTACATAAAACGTCAGTAGAAAGTACAGCAGCCCCAGCGTGCCGGCCAGTATCGTGATGACCAGCTGGCAGTAGCGTCCCAGAAAAACGGCCCCCAGCGCATCCAGCCGCCGACTTTTCAGTTCCATAATACGACCGGCATAGTCGCCCACCCGATTGGGCGTCACGAAGCCCAAGGTAAGGCCCACCAGCACCGCCCGGAAGCTGCGCCGAAACGAAACCGGCTCCAGATGCCGCGCCAGACGCCACCATTTCCAGGCCTCCAAGCCCCAATTGACGGGCACCAACGCCAGGGCCAGCAGCACCGGCCCGCGCCCCGCGCCGGTAAGGGCCGACGTCAGCAGCCCGCGCCAGGCCGCGGCCGTATCCGGGGTGGTGAACACGGAATGATACAGCAGGCCCAGGGTCAGGGCCGTGATCAGCAGCTTGCCCAGCACCACCAGCACCCGACGGCGGGTGGCGCGTTCCAGCTTTTGGGCGTAGTTTTGTAGAAGGTGGTGGGGCAAAGCGGGTAGCACGCATTCAGTTGAAGGCGGCAAGTTACCGATGGAAAACCAAGGACAGGCTTGCGCCCCGCTACCGCCGACCTTCAGCTACCCAATGATTCTGCCCGTCACTCCCACCGATCTGATGCCCAAAATTATCATGGGCGTCGACCCCGGCACCACTATCATGGGCTACGCTCTGATTGAGGTGCAGGGCCAGCGAGTGAAAGTGCTGCGCTACGACGTGATTGACATGCAGAAAATGGGCTCGAATCATGCGCTGAAGCTGAAGAAAATATTCGAGCGGATGCTGGAGCTGATTGATGAGTTTTTGCCCGATGAGCTGGCCATCGAAGCCCCTTTCTACGGCGTAAACGTGCAGAGCATGCTCAAGCTGGGCCGGGCGCAGGGCATGGCTATTGCCGCCTGCCTCTCCCGCCAGATTCCGTACGTGGAGTACGCTCCTACCAAAGTAAAGCAGTCGGTAACGGGCTCGGGCACCTCTACGAAGGAGCAAGTGGCTCACATGCTGCGCCAAACCCTCACGCTGCCGCCCATTGCGGAAGCTTCCAAGTTTCTGGACGCCACCGATGCGCTGGCCGTGGCGCTTTGCCATCATTATCAGAAAGGCAATAATCTGAAAGCGGGGGCAAAAGCTGGGGTAAGTTTCTGGCTGACAACCCCGATAAGCTAGCCACGCCAGTGGCTCGTAAGAAGGCGGCAGCCAAAACCAAGTAACCCAACCAGCTACCACATGAAGCGCCAGCCCGTTCGCTCCACCTCCCTCAAAGCCGTCGGCTACGACCCAGCCATGCTTGCATTGGAAATTGAGTATCGCAATGGCCGGGTGGTGCGCTACACGGGCGCCAGCGCGGCGGTGTACCAGGCCTTGTTGACGGTGCCGGGCAAGGCGCTGTTTGTGGAGCAAGTAATAGAGAAAAGCGGCTACACCCGCGAGCAGGTCAAGTAACGTGAAGCGGCGCTTCGCTCGTTGTTTAGCGGAACAAGTGCTGGAAAAGCCACCAGCGTTAGTCGGGCAACGAGCGAAGCACCGCTTCGCGTTACAATTCAATCTCACCTTTCAGATACGTCACGGCATAGCCGCTGATGAGCACCCGGTCGCCTCGCAGCTCGCACCACAAGTCGCCGCCGCGGGGCGACACCTGCCGGGCGCGCAGCTCCGTTTTGCCTAGCTTTTCGGCCCAGTACGGGATGAGCGTGGTATGCGCCGAGCCCGTTACCGGATCTTCGGGAACGCCCACGCGGGGACCAAAAAAGCGCGACACAAAGTCGATGTCGCCGCTGCCGGGCGCCGTGACGATAACGGCCCGGTACGGCACCTCCGCCAAATGCTGCTGATGGGGATGGATGGCCCGTATTTCGGCTTCGGAGTTAAACAAAGCCACCAGATCGGGCCCGGCCAGTAGCTTTAAGGGCGTAGCGCCGAGGCCATCAATCAGGCCATCGGGCGCGGTGGCCAGCGGCTGGGGCGGACGACTGGGAAAATCCAGCGTGAGGCGGCCGTTATCCTGAAGACTGACGTGCAACGGACCACTTTTGGAGTGGAAGGTAATTTCTGTGCCCTTAAAATTCAGGTGGCGCAACAGCACGTGCGCCGAGGCCAGCGTGGCGTGCCCGCACAGCTCTACTTCCACGGCGGGCGTAAACCAGCGGATTTCAAAATGACCTTCCGCACCGGCCTGGGGGGCAAAAAAAGCGGTTTCGGCGAGGTTGTTTTCGGCCGCGATGGCCTGCATGGTATCGGTGGGCAGCCACTCCGTAAGTGGGCAGACTGCGGCCGGATTACCGGCGAAGATGCGGTCAGTGAAAGCGTCTATTTGGTAAAGAGGCAGGAGCATAGAGGATTGTGGGGGGCAAATCAGGCTAAGCTTAGGTACTCGCCAGCGAATCAAAAGTAAAAGGAAGGGATGACCATGACAGAAAAAATCTCGTAAATTCAACGTAAGCCTGTCTCGCTCAACGCTTTGTTTCAGCTAAATGCAAACATCACTTTTTAGCTAATGACGTAACGCTAAGCCATAGCCCGGCACTTTCCTGACACTGATTCTATACCGTAAGCCTTTCAGCTATGAAAAATATTCTACTTACGCTGGTTTTGGTGACGCTTGCGCCACAAATGCTAGCTCAGATACCCACTGGCAGCTTTGCTATTGTCTCCACTGGCCCGGCTGCCCAGCCCAACCCTTCGGAACTTCGTCCTATTTCCTCCGACGGAACATTTGGGGCGGGAAGGCTCATAGCAGCCCCCGATGGCACGAACCTGTTTGACGCACTCGGCTACAATTCTGCTGACCCTGGCAGTGTGTACGCTATGAACACTATTCTAGCGCGTCCGACAGTCTTTGACCCTATTCCGAGCCCCAACTTATACCGCATCGACTTGGAAAGTGGCCGTACCACAAATCTTGGAGAGATCGAACCACCCGCTTCATTCTTTATTGGTTTGCCTAATCCATTTGATCGTTTTATTGCATCGGGAAGAGTAGGCTTGACACTTAACTTTATTGGTACAGGGGGTGACAATTCTAATTACTTCGTAGCCGGCTTAGTATTAGATATTCGAGTGAGTTTCATATCGTTTTCGCTTGTTTCGGTAAGCAATCCGCGTTTGTACGTAGGCGAGATAAATTTTAACTCTGATGATCTCACTGAGCCACAATGGCGCTTGGTTGATACTAGCGACCCCGCAACCGCCGCTATAATCAATGGGTATGTAAATGCTATCAACCAAAATCCCAATAACCCAAACGTAACTGGTGGGCCCCGCGACTGGGTATTTACCAGAGAAAACGGTGGGCCAGTTCTTAAAAGCTATTTGAGCGGGCAAGGACAACAAGGACAACTTCTCACCGTCCGTGATATTAGTAGTACCCCTGTGGCAACCGTCATTACGCCCGCTGTGCAGTTGCCGGTTCAAGCCGAGCTGGGCGCCATGTTTGGGGGCGTCAACAACGTGCTTTATGCTGTCAACACGGATGGTGGCCCAAACGCCGGCCAGATATACCAAATTGACGCCGCCACGGGCAATTACCTAGGTATAACGCTGAACTCTGGCGTAGGCCTCTTTCGCGGCGACGCTACTACTATACTTCCCAACCGACCGCTACCTGTAACGCTCACCAGCTTCGAGGCCCGCCCTGAGCGAGCCAGCATAGCGTTGCGCTGGGCCACGGCCACCGAAATCGGCACCGATAATTTCCGGGTGGAGCGCAGCACCGACAACGGCCAGTCCTGGGCCGCTATCGGCTCCGTAAAAGCGGCCAATGCCCCCCAGGGCCGCGCCTACTCCTTCGTGGATGAAGCGCCGCAAACGGCCCTGAACTACTACCGTCTGGCCATTCTGGACTTCGACGGCAGCATAGCCTTTTCGCCCATCAGGTCAGTCGATTTTCAGCCAGCGCAGCAAGCTATCAGCGTTTATCCAAACCCTGCCCAGAACCAGTTTGCCCTAGAGCTGCCGCAATTGGCCGCGCCCGGCAGCACGCTGCAAGTACATAACAGCTTGGGTCAGCAAATCTGGACGCAACGCCTGGAAGGGCAGCGCACCGTGCGCGTAAACACGCAGACCTGGGCAGCGGGCATCTACCACGTAAAATTCTCAACCAACGGCCGAACGGAAACGCAGAAGCTGGTTATTCAGCCTTAGTTTAGCTCTAACAAAAAAGCCCCCCAGAATGTCTGGGGGGCTTTTTTGTTAGAGCTAGGTCCAGTAAAGCACGGGGGCCTGTGGGAAGCGCTGCTGCCATTCTTCGTAGAAGAACTGCTTGAGCATGCGCATGTCCTCGGGCTGGTACACGTACTTCACGCCTCCAAACTTATTGCGCTTCTGGGCGCGCGTGCTCTCGTCCAGATCCAGGGACATATTCGGATACCACTGTTGGAGCACATCCTTGGAGCCCGGCGTGAAGCGATGGCTGATAAACTCGGCCGTCAGATCGCACTCGAAATCGAGGGTCGCGGCCAGGCGGTCGAGGAGGTGGCGGTAATGGTCGCGCCAGTCGGGAATGGGCATAATGGGCGCTACTACGGCCCCCACGCGGTAGCCACCCCCACCCTGCTCGCGCGGCAACGCCAGCTGGCGCATAGCCCGCAGGCGTGCCTCCAACGGAGCAGTGCCTCCTTCCAGGCGACGCGTTACGGGCTCCGCATTCAGGCTGAGGCGGGCGCGTACCTGCCCGTTGTGAGGCAACTCAAGCAAGGATTCGACCTGGTCATACTTGGTCACGAACCGCAGCTGGGCGCCCTCGCGGGTACCGAAATAGCGGATGCACTCGGCCAGGCTGCCCGTGAGGTGCTCAATGCCGAGCACATCGGTGTAGCAGCTCACCTCGAAGGTCGTCAGCTTGCCGGTTTGCTCATACTGCGCGGTGTTTTGCAGCATTTGAGGCAGGTTGGCGTAGGCCCGCACCACCGGCGGACCTTGCAGGCTGCCCGCCAGGTAGCAGTACTGGCAATGGGCCGGGCAACCTTCAGCCAGATTCATCTGCCAATCGGCGGAAGGTGGAATGGGCTGGAGGCGGAAAGCACTCGGGGGGGCTTTTACCACGGCCAACGTGTTCTTGGCGTTGCGGTAGGTTTCGCGCTCGTCGGCGCCGCGCAGGCCGGTGAGGCGGTTACTTTTCAGCACTTCGATGGGCAGACCGGCGGCGCTGATGCGCTCATACATCTGCTGGCCAAACTCCTCCTCGAGCGCATCGGGGGTAAACAACACCCGCTTCGGCAGCCACACCCGCGCCGGGCGCGTCAGCAACGCGGGCTGCGGAGCTGGGGTTTCGGTAAGAACAGGTAATGAATCGAATAAGGTAAGCTGGGGGGCGTTTTCGAGCATCAGAAGCTGGTTTTGGCTTGCTTCTGATTAACGTTTCGCAGACAGTTTTAGGTCCTTCAGAGTTGAAATAAAGAGGACAAATCCAGCATCGCTTCCGCCTGATAATCAATTACTTAAAATTTTATTTCGCAATCAGCAAGAGCGTCATGCTTCCTCTCGTCAGCATAACCGCCTTTTGTATAGCAACGGCCTTTCCGCTCTGTTTCTGTATGAAGCTCTTACCAGCAAACTCACCTTAGCTTTTCGTAGCTACCACAGAGTACATCATCGGCACTTTATCGCCTAAGTGCTGAATACGATATTGGTGCTCCGCCACCTGCTCCATGTGGCTGAAGCATTCGTACGGCGAGTAGTTGTATTCAGCAAAGTGCCTTATGTCGAGTCCATTGTGCAATAAACTACCCAGCACTTCGCCCAGGTCATGATTCCACGATACGGACGTTTGCGCCAGCGGCGCATCGCGGTCGGCGTAGGTGCCCGTCTCGACTTCGGTAATGGTTTCTTTGTTGAAATAGGAGTATTGCACGCGGGTAAAATCGTCGTCGAACATCCAGAGTACCGGGTGAAACTCAACCAGCACCAATTTGCCCCCCGGCTTCAGAAAATGACTTACTACACCGGCCCAGCGCTCCAAATCCGGCAACCAGCCCAGCACGCCGTACGTGGTAAACACGATATCAAACTGCTGATGCAGGTGGTGGGGCAGCTCGTACACGTCGCTGCACACAAACTCGGCAGCAAGGCCTAGCTGCGTCGTTAGCTCACGCGCTTTCGCAATGGCTTGGTCGGCCAGATCGACGCCGGTTACCTGAGCCCCCAAGCGGCTCAGCGACAGCGAATCCTGCCCGAAATGGCACTGTAGATGCAGCACCGATTTGCCCGCTACCTCACCCAGTAAGCCCAGCTCCACGTCATTCAGCGACGATTTGCCCCCCAGAAACCCCTCCACGTCATAAAACCTGGACTGGACATGATAATCAGTTTTGGCGTTCCAAAGCTGACGGTTCAGCTCGGTATAGTTTGGGGGCGTCTCCATGATTTTACTGTTGTTTGGTCAATTTTATCGTAGTGGTAAGAATCACAACGTCATGCTTGATCTGGCGTCCGCAGCGCGAAGCATCTCGTGTGATTAATTGAATTTATAAAGACGGTCATGCTGAGGAGTCGAAGCATCTCCACCGCTTTGTTGGAGGACGCAGACGAGGCGGGCGAGATGCTTCGATTCCTCAGCATGACGTTCTGATTTGATCAAGCGCCTACCTCTCTCTTCTAAGGTCTAAGTTATTGCATGAAAGCCTTATTGCTCATTGATATTCAGAATGATTTCGTGCCTGGCGGCGCGCTGGCCGTGCCCGAAGGCGACCAGATAATTCCCTTGCTCAACCAACTCCAGCCCCACTTCGATCTGGTAGTGGCCACGCAGGACTGGCACCCAGCTATTCATAAAAGCTTCGCCAGCAACCACGCAGGCCGTCAGCCGTTTGAAGAAACCGAGCTGCACGGCTTGCCCCAGGTGCTGTGGCCCGCGCACTGCGTGCAGAGCACACCGGGCGCCGAGCTGCACTCGGAGCTGAACGCGAACCGGATTGAAGCTATTTTCCGCAAAGGCACCGACCCGGAAATCGACAGCTACAGCGGTTTTTATGACAACGGTCACCGCAAAGCCACTGGCCTCGCCGACTACCTGCGCGGGCGGGGCGTTACGGACATATATGTAGCTGGTTTGGCGGCCGATTACTGCGTGTATTTTACGGCTAAAGACGCTTTAGCTGAGAGCTTTGCCACCTTTTTGATTGCAGATGCCACCCGCCCCATAAACCCGCAAGGCTTTGAGCGGGCCAAGGCCGACCTGCAAGCGCTGGGGGGCAAAATTATCAGTAGCGCCGCGCTGTTATCACCCGAAAAAGCCCCCCAGCCACTCCCCGCATGACCGACGCCGACGCTCCTCTTATTCTGACTCTTGCCCTTGATGCTGGGTCGTTTGCTTTTTTCAATGGGCTGCGCCAACAGCATTTTCCGCCTGAGCGTAATTTTTTAGCAGCCCACGTCACGCTTTTCCACCACCTGCCCGGCGCCCGGCGCCCCGACTTAGTACCGCAGCTAGCGGCCCGCTGTCAGGAGCAAGCTCCACTCACGCTGCAGGTTACGGGATTGCGGTTTCTGGGTCGTGGCGTAGCGTATGCGCTCGAAAACGAAGCCTTGCAAGCCCTGCACCGGGAGCTGCAAGCGCAGTGGCAGCCCGCCCTCACGCCCCAGGACCAGCAGAAGCTGCGGCCCCACGTGACGGTGCAAAACAAAGTGGACCCGGCGCCGGCCCGCAGCCTTTTTGAGCAGCTCAAGGCTGATTTTGTGCCCTTTGAAGCTACTGGCACCGGATTGCAGCTATGGGCCTACCGGGGCGGGCCGTGGGAAGCTATTCAAACCTTTGACTTTATCATGTAACTCCAATCTCCCGCTTGGGAGGTCGTAAGCATGTAGCGCGAAGCGGAAGCTTGGCTCCGCCGTCCTTCGGTTCGCGCTACATGCAATTGCTTCACCAAGCCAACGCCTGGCGTTACTCTCCTGACTATGAAAGACATGTCCTGGGAATTATCCTTTCAGTGGCGCGAGCTGCTCTCTACGGTGGGTATTCTGGTGGGTGGCCTCTTGGGCGGGCTGCTCTTAAAATACCTGCTGTTTGGTGTCCTGCGCAGGTATGCTAAGCGGCCCGATTCTCCGCTGCTTGTTCAATCCATTGTCAAGCATTTAAGCCGTCCAAGCGCCTTCTTTTTTCCGGTGCTGGTGCTCTCGTTTATGCTGCCCCTGGTGCCGCTTACGGCCCGCCCCTTTGAGGTGCTGCGCCGAGTGGTAGAAACCGGGCTGATTATCTCCTTCGCCTGGGGTCTGGTTAGGACGGTGAATGTGATTGAGGACCTGGTGCTTCAACACTATCACATTGATGAGGAAAATAATTTTCGGGTGCGCAAGCTGTTCACCCAGCTACAATTTGTGCGTAAACTAGTTGTGTCGCTGATCGTATTTGTGGCAGTGGCGCTGGTGCTGATGAGCTTTGCCACGGTGCGCAAAATCGGGACGGGCCTGCTAACGTCGGCAGGTATTGCCAGCGTTATTGTAGGCTTTGCTGCCCAGCGCTCCATCAGCAACCTGCTGGCTGGCTTTCAGTTAGCTTTCACCCAGCCTATTCGTCTAGACGACGTGCTGGTGGTGGAAGGCGAATGGGGCAAGGTGGAAGAAATAACCTTTACGTATGTAGTAATGCGCATCTGGGATGAGCGTCGGTTGGTGCTCCCGCTGAACTATTTCATTGAGAAGCCCTTCCAGAACTGGACCCGCACTACCTCTCAGATTACGGGCACCGTTTTTCTATTTACCGATTACACGATTCCCGTTGATGCGTTGCGCGCTGAGCTAAAGCGTGTGGTCGAGCCGCATCCGCTTTGGGACAAGCGCGTGTGCGTACTTCAAGTAACTGACTCCAAGGAACGTACCCTGGAGCTACGCATTCTAGTCAGCGCCGGCGACGCAAGTCGGGCCTTCGAGCTGCGCTGCGACGTGCGAGAGAAAATGGTCGCCTTTATTCAGCAGAATTATCCTGACTCGTTGCCCAAAACCCGCTCCGTAGTAGAAACCGAGGAACGGACGCTGTCCGCGGCCGCTGGTATTTCGGGCGAAAACGCTTAAAACAAGCCCCTACAGGCTCAAAAAGCGTTTTATAAATTCTAACTCCTACCTAAAAGGCGGTCATGCAGAGCGAAGCGAAGCATCTCGCTCGCGCCATTAGATTAGTAATCAGACGGACAGCACGCGAGATGCTTCGCTGTGCTCTGCATGACCGCCTGTTTGCACTTAATTTAAACATAATAGCCTGCGGGAATTGCTCTTAATAGAGTCTGTTAGTAGACACGCGGCTACTTTTCTTCCTTATACCCGTACGCTGTGAGGACTATCAATTTATCCCGATGAATACAGAAACCACTTCCTCCGACCTCACCACTGACGTCGTGCTGATCGGGGCCGGCATTATGAGTGCTACTCTGGGCATTATGCTCAAGGAGCTGGACCCCAACCTAACGATAACCGTAATTGAGCGCCTCGATGTGGCCGCCGCCGAAAGCTCCGATGCCTGGAACAATGCTGGCACTGGTCACTCGGCCTTTTGCGAGCTAAACTATACGCCCCAGCGCCCCGATGGCTCCGTGGACATCAGCAAGGCCATCGGTATTGCGGAGTCATTTGAGGTCTCAAAGCAGTTTTGGGCCTTTTTGGCCGAGCAATACCACGTTGAAGGCATCCAGCGCTTCATCAACCATATTCCGCACATGAGCTTTGTGTGGGGCAATGAGAACGTGGATTTTCTGCGTAAGCGCCACGCGGCGCTGGTGCAGTCGCCGCTATTTCAGGGCATGGAGTATTCCGAAGATCCTGAGCAGCTCCGCGAGTGGATGCCTCTGGTGATGGAAGGCCGCGACCCGGCCACCAAAGTCGCGGCTACCCGCATGGACCTGGGCACCGACGTAAACTTTGGCTCCCTCACCCGCGGTATGTTTACCCTCTTGCAGGAAAAGCCGGGCGTCAACTTCCACTTTGGCCACGAGGTAGATAAGATACGCCGCAAAGACGACGGCACCTGGCGCGTACGGGCCGAAAACCGCGCTACCGACGAAAAGCGTAAGCTGCGCGCCAAGTTTGTGTTTATCGGGGCGGGCGGCGGCTCCTTGCCGCTGCTGCTGGCCTCGGGTATTCCGGAAAGCAAAGGCTTTGGCGGCTTCCCCGTGAGCGGGCAGTGGCTGAAGTGCGTGAACCCGGCCGTGATTGAGCAGCATCAAGCCAAAGTGTACGGCAAGGCTAGCGTCGGCTCGCCGCCTATGTCGGTGCCGCACCTGGATACCCGCGTGATAAACGGGCAGCGCGAGCTGCTGTTCGGCCCGTATGCGGGCTTCAGCACCAAGTTTCTGAAGTTTGGCTCTTTCCTCGATTTGCCCGGCTCCATTAAGGCCACCAACCTGAAGCCCATGCTCATCGCGGGGGCCAAAAACCTGCCCCTCACCCGCTACTTGATCAACCAGGTGCGGCAGTCGCCCCAGGACCGGATATCCGCGCTGCGCGAGTACTTACCTACCGCCCACGCCGAAGACTGGAAGTTGGAAATAGCTGGCCAGCGCGTGCAGGTTATTAAGAAAGACGAAAAGCAGGGCGGCGTGCTGGAGTTCGGCACCGAGATGGTAAGCGCCGCCGACGGCTCTATTGCAGCGTTGCTGGGCGCTTCGCCCGGCGCTTCTACGGCCGTCGGCATTATGATCAGCCTGATTCAGAAGTGCTTTCCCCAGCAGGCTGCCTCCCCGGAGTGGCAGGCGCGGTTCCGGGAGATGATTCCCACGTTCGGGCAGTCGTTGGCCGACAACCCGGAGCTGGTGGAGCAAACCCGTGCCCATACCAGCACCGTGCTGGAGCTGAGCGTAGATGCGCCCCTGGGAAGTCAATAGGACAATTGGCCCAAAAAAGCCCCCCAACCGTGGTTGGGGGGCTTTTTTTGTGGCAGCCCGAACGAATATGTGCGGGTTTTGGTATCTCTTACAGCTTAGCGTAAGTGATGCCGTGTACGCGGTTGTCAGCCCTATTTTGTTTTGGTTAGGAAGCTAAGCAAGCAGAACCGTAAATTGCTTTTCTTTTTTGTGTGCTCTTGCCGCATTTAGCAGTTGGCTGAGTTCCGAAGCACATCTGTGCTTGTATACTACTCGGAGTTTTCTTCATGATCAAACTTGAATATTTTACCCCTGCCGATTTCAAACAGCTTATTCAGTGGATTGATAATGAGCAGCTTCTAAAAGAATGGAGTGGCTCGTTGTTTTCGTTTCCCCTCACGGAGGCGAGCCTCACCTGGTACATCGAAGGCGCGAACGACCTGACTGACCCCGATGCGTTTATCTACAAAGCCATTGACACCGAAACCGGCGAAACGGTGGGTCATATTTCCCTGGGCAGCTTCAGCGAAACAAATAAAGCCGCCCGCATTACGCGAGTTCTGATTGGCAATACTGCCGCCCGTGGCCGCGGCTACTGCCAGGGCATGATTAAAGCCGTACTGCGGGCAGGTTTTGAGGAACTGGGCCTGCACCGTATCAGCCTGGGCGTGTACGATTTCAACGAAGCCGCCATTGGCTGCTACCAGAAAGCCGGCCTCAAGGTTGAAGGCGTTATGCGCGACGTGGTGCGCTACAAGGACGCCTACTGGTCATTGGTAGAAATGGCCGTGCTGGAAGACGAGTGGCGGCTGGCCAATGCTACCTCCGAGTTGTCAGCCCCTACACGTACGACAGCCACCAGTACGAATATTGCTGTTTAAAATTCCTGTACCACCGGCATGGCAGTTACAATAGCACCACCACTATTGCCCACACCACATACGCTCGCAACAAGCTGGGTTGGCAGGCAGGGGGCCACACTATAGCGACCTGTTGCATATAGAGGGCGCGTTAGGAAAGCCGACTACTTCGTTTTCAGGAAGGTATTAATCGTCTGATTTATCTCCTGCTTTTTTTCTTCGGTGGCCCCATCCCAGATATCATTATGGGTCATATTGTCCATTCTGACGATTTGAATAGCAAATTTTTTCTGTTCGGCAGGCGTCGGCAGCACGCCATCGTCGGCTACCTGGTCGCTGGAGCGGATGGTTAAAATGTGCGGACGCCGGGTGCGGGGCAGCGGCATCCGACGGTTATCCAGCGAAATGATTTTTCGCGCCAATTTCGGGTACTTGTGAGCAAACAGCATAGCCATGTCGCCCCCGTTGGAATGACCCACCAGCAGCAGATTCCTGAAGTCCAGCTCCGGGTTCGTCTTTTTGAGCGATTGCAGCACAAATAGCATGTTTTGCGTGCCCCGCTCCCAAAAAGGCCGTCGTACTTGCTGAGGATTGCCCGTGGTAGGCATGGGCGCTTCTTTGGGCAGCTCATGCTGAATACTGGCCACAAAGTAGCCTTGTGCCACCAGATTGTAGGCGATAAAAGTGTAGCCCGTATTGGTGCCGCCGTAGCCATGATTGAGGATGGCCAGTTTGAGCTTCGGCCGCTTCGCAGGGCTCAGCTTCGTGCCCGAACCTGGCCTATACACTACCACTGGAACCGGCCGGTTGCGGGCCTCGTCGAATAGGGCCAGCTGGTAGCTTTTTACTTCCCCTTTTGGTGTCTCGGTTATGCGCTGGGGTACAGGAGCTGGGTGCCCTACTTTCTGGCTGCTATCGGCGCAGCTATTTACCAGCAGCGCAATACTCAAAACTACGGCTATCCTTATGGTCATATAATACTTGATCAGACGCTGAAAGTTTATTTACTGGCTTCCTGCCTGCATTTCGGTCTGGAGGCAGCGTAAAAAGTCCTTTATATGCCGGGCAGAAACACTTCTGCCAACATACAGCGGGCGCTACCTCCACCAATGGTTTCGATGGTAAGAATAGGCAGCGGAACCAGCGTACAGTAGCGGCTGAGCGTTTGGCGCTGGTCGGCGGTCAACGCATCGTGGGCGCTTTGCGACATGACGAGCAGTTCCTGCCCGCCAACGGCAGGTTGCAGCGTGAGCATGTTGCCGGCAAAATGGGCTACCTGCGCCAGCGAAATAGTCTCGATTTCGTGTCCCGTCGAAGCCAGCGAATCCGTTACCGCTGCTTGCTCGGCCGGGTCGGTTATGCTTTCCAGACAGATGACTGCAAATTTGCCCCCCACGCATAGCATTACGTTGGTGTGGTAGATGGCATGGCCCTGCGCGTCGGTGGCGTGGAAAGCTACCGGGCGGTAGCCCAAAAGGCTGGTCACTTCACGAAACAAATCCGCATCGGTGCGGGGCGAAAGGCCAGCGTACGCTACGCGGTGTTGGTGGTCGAAAATAAGGCTGCCCGTGCCCTCCAGAAACCGGCTCTCCCGCTCGTAGTGGGATAAGTCGATTACCTCTCGAATGCTGAACTGCCTGCCCAGCGCTTCCAGAATATCGGGCCGCCGCTCGGGGCGGCGGTTGGGCGCGTGCATCGGGTACAGCACAACGCGGCCGTCAGGGTGCAGGGTGAGCCAGTTGTTGGGAAACACGGCGTCGGGCTTGGGTGGCGCGGGCGTATCGTCGAACACCAGCACGTGCACGCCGTGCGCCCGCAGCGTAGCCACGGCCGCATCGAACTCAGCAAATACTTTTTCCTGAATAGCTGCCTGCTCCAGCCCGGCTATGGGCTGCTGGAAGTGATTAGACGCCGCCGTTTCGGTGTTAAAGGCAAACCGGACGGGCCGCACGAGAAAAACGGTAGAAGCAGACGGCATGTGAAATAGTGAGTGGTGACATGGTGAGTTTGATGTTCTAATTGCACCATTAACGCAATATGCGCCTTGAGAGCATCAAACTCACCATTTCACTAAATCACCACTTACTATTTCACCTTTCCTATCACGGCGTACAGCGGGTCGCTGCGCCGGGGCTGCGGGCTACGGTCGAGTAGCTCAATGTGCTGCCAGTTGCCGGCGGCCAGCAGGTACTGTTTCACCAGGGCCAGATGACCCCGGTCGTCGAGGGCGTGCCAGGCGGCTATGGCTTTGGTCGGGAAGCAGCGGTTGGAAAAGGTAATAACCACGGGAGCTTCCGACCGGAGCACGCGGGCCAGGTCGCGCAGCACTTCCACGGGCCGCGTCAGGTAGTCCACGGATACGCAGATGGCCGCGCCATCAAACTCATTCTCGTCAAAGGGAAGCTTCGGTTCCTGGTTCAGATCCTGCACCACGTAGCTCGCCAGCCGAGGATTAGCGCGCAGCTCCTGCTCATTCATCCCCAGGCCCACCACGCGCTGATACGGCACCTCGGGGGGCAAATGGCTCACCCAGCTGCTCATCAAATCCAGCAGGCTGCTATTGGCGGAAAGATACTCGCGGTAGAGCTGCGTGACGGCCGCAATTGCGCCCTCGTCAATGTGGGTCACAAAGCGGGGCTGCTGATAAAATTGCGCGTCCGGGGTTTCATCAGAACGGCGGAAGGCGTCGGCAGAGAAAGGGGGATCTGAGGCCATAAAGGCAAGTGTTATTAAAAGCTTAACGGAATAGCTAGCTACTCCACTAGACAGTCCTAATAGCTCGTACTACAGCACGTCATGCTTGATCTAGCGGACGCTAGATCAAGCATGACGTGCTGTAGTACGACCTCCTTCTGGTACAGCCACTCTTATAACAAAGCCGCGTTAGAAATGGCCAGCTTTATAAATGGCACTGTTCACCCAAAAGCTTCTTACCGCATAGTCAAATCTTCCTTCCGAATCCAACCCGTTGTTTTCACCTTTTCCCAGTTCACAAACGTGACAAATACCGCTTGTTCGGAGGAGTCAGTCAGGGTCATCTTGTCGCCGCGGATGCAGAAGGCGCGGCGGCGCTGAGTCAGGTCGGGCGAGTCGTAGAAATAGGTGGTATCTACCCGCACGGTGCCGGTGGTGGCTGGCGGCCGACTTACAGCAACAGTTGTTTCTTCTGGTTCGGATGTGGCCACTACGGGCTTTTTGGTTGGGATAGGTGGGGCTGCCGGTTGTTCTGCCACCCGACGCGGACTGGTTGCCGTGGCGCGGGGAGGCGTGGACTGTACACCCGATTTTCGGGCCTGCACCTCCGTTTTTTTCAGCCAGCCCACAACAGGGTTACCATCGGAATTAAAATAACGGGTTTTGATAAAATTTCCGCTCTCCCCTTCCGCATACACAATATCACCCCGCAACACATACTTGCCTGTGGAGCCCTTTTCGTTGGGTTCGGAATGAAAATAGGCTCTGGCGGGCAGAACGCTGTAGGCTGCCGTAGCTTGTTTCGTACTAGTGCTGCCTTGCAGTAACGGTGTCGAATTTTCACTCTCTTCCAGGATTGGAGAAGTATCGCTTGACGCCTCCATAGCAGAGGTAGCCGAAACCGGCAGATTGGTACTAGTCAATGGGGCCTCACGTCTTTGCTCGGCGCTGTTTTTCTTCGACAGCCAATAGGCCGTACCCGCAACGAGTATGAATACTGCGGCCAATAGCAAGTAAATCAACCCTTTCCGGGGTTGTCGGGCTATGGCACCCTGGCTTGGATATAAACGTCTTGATTGCGCTTGGTTGCTCATGCTACGGATGGGTAAAGGCTACTGTACCTAGTCCGTAATGTTTACGTAGTTTTCAAAGTTCAGGGAGACCTTTTGATGGTTGGCTGCCCAAGAGTTACTCCTTAATCGGTAGAAGACTCCCGGCTCGCAAGCACTTCTCGCACCGGAGTCCAGCGGATATCGGGGTAGCGGGCGTTATCCAGGGGCTTCAGCTTGGGTAGCCCGCTGAACATGTTAGGCATGTATTGCATGCCTTGCCAGGGCGGAAATACGTCGTCATTGGTGGGCATAAGTGCCTTGGTCACCTTAATTACGGTTCCGAAAGCTCCCAAGCTACCAACCCGGAATAAGCTAAACTGCTCGTCCGTGACGGCACTGGCCACCGCTTGCAAGCCGCGAATAGTAGCTACTTCGCCGGCCACGCGCAAAAACCGGGGCGTGGTAGCGTCGAGGGCGGCGGCGGCTGTGAAGGCAGCGGTATCCTCGGTGGTCGTAAAGTCTAGCTCCTGGTCCGCGTTGCCTCAGTACACGACCCGCTTAAACTTAAACAAGATAACCGGGGCCTGGCCGGCTAGCAGATCGGTGAACATGCCATTGAGGATGGAAGTGGCCCGAATAGGTGCTTTATCGAGCCACTCGGCAAACTCCCGGCGCAGGTCGAGGTTGCGGTTGGAGCCGACGGCAAGCTTGGTGTAGTCAATACAATAATCGGAGGGAATGAAGTGGGGAACGCCCGCAGCCACCGCCGCTTCCAGCAGGCGCGTCTGCATCTCCACGATTACCTCCCGCAGTCCCGACAAAGCCGATACCACGCAGGTTGCGCCGGCGCAGGCTTTCGTTAGCTCCGCTACGCTGTTGAAATCTACTTCCGTAATAATTGCCCCCCGCTCGCGTAAGGCAGCAACAGCGGGTGCCGCGCTGCCAGCGCGGACCAGCGCCCGCACATTTGCCCCCCGCTTCAGCAGGTGCTTCACAATTCGCCCCCCAAGGTCGCCGGTGGCGCCGGCAAGCACTACAGTTGCCTTCTGAGCGCCAGTTTTGTTTGTATTCTCGGTTGTTGATTCGGCCAAAATGAGGAGGATAAACTGGGTAAGGGAAACCTGTAGCGGTCTATCAGACGTGGATACGCGTCTGACAGGCTCAAACTCAACAGGCCAGGATTAATACCGATACGTATCCCTGAAGGTTATTGACAGCCAGGAAAATAAGGCGGGCATTGGCACAAAATGCCCCCCACCGTTGACCATGCGGCTCGTATCTGCGTACGCCTCAGGACAGTTATTTCACTAAACCCGGATCCGATGAAACAGGTAGCTGCTGGCGTCAACCAGCTTCTCATTCAGCGCTTTGTCAATGTATATTTTGTGGAGGTCGGTGCCCCCGGCCAGTGGGTACTGGTAGATACGGGCCTGCCTGGCTCGGCCAAAACCATCATTGCGGCGGCCGATAAGCTATTTTATCCCGGCACCCATCCGGAAGCCATACTCCTTACCCACGGCCACATGGACCACGCCGGCTCGGCCCAGGAGCTTGCCGACCACTGGCACGTCCCGATTCTGGCGCATCGGCAGGAGATGCCTTTTCTGACCGGCAAAGCCGTGTATCCGCCCGCCGACCCAACGGTAGCCGGGGGTGGCTCATTGGCATTTGCCAGCCGCTTTTTCCCACCCCAAACCTTTAACCTTACCGGCGTGCAGGCCTTGCCCGAAGGCGAGGAAGTGCCTTATATGACTGGCTGGCAATGCCTGCACGTACCCGGCCATGCGCCCGGCCAGGTGGCTTTTTCCGTGCGGAGGACAAGACCTTGCTTGGGGCCGATGCCTTCGCCACTACCAAACACGACTCTGTTCTGTCGGTGCTGCTGGGGGTGCCCAAAATCAGCCGGGCCGGCACGCCGTTCACGTTTGACTGGGAAGCGGCGCATGCTTCGGTCGTGAAGCTGTCCAACCTGGAGCCCCAGGCCATCGGCTGCGGCCACGGTCCGGCATTACAGGGGCCCCACTTGGCGGAAGAACTGCGGCAGTTGGCGCTGCACTTCCCCGTGCCGCCCAAAGGTCGATACATCGAAAGTCCGGCCCGCACCGATGAAAATGGCGTAGAGTTTATTCCCCCTGCCCTACCCGATACGCTACCAGCCCGCGCGGCCATGCTGGGGGGCGGATTAGCCCTTGCCGCGCTAGCCGCAGTACTGTTGAGTAAGCGTGATAAAAAGAAAGGCAAAAAGCGCAAGCACGCCCTGAAAGGCTACAGACCAGCGCCTGCGGTAGCCCACGAGCGGCCTTTTCCTGATTATCCGTACAAAGAGAAATACTACTAGTAAACAGAAAAAGGCGGGGCCGCTAAGCCCCGCCTTTTTCTGTTTACTAGTAGTACGCTTATTTCTGCCGCACGCTTATTCCGCCGTTGGTGGTAACAGCCTTCACGGGCGCGCCGCCCTTACCCAAAGTAGCGGCTATTTCGCGGCCCCGAGTGCCATTCTTAGTAATAGGCAAATCCGCATTCACGCCCCCTGACGAGGTGCTGGTCATGAGCTGAGCCGAGTAGTTTTGGGGTACCAACCAAGTGATACCACCGTTGGTAGTAGCTACGTCGAGACCCGTGCCGTCCCATTTGTCACCGGCGAGGCTAATGCTAAGGCCCCCATTCGTAGTACGGCCTTTCACGTCGCCACCCAAGCCGGTCAGCGACACGCCCCCATTCGTTGTTTTGAAGGTGATGGCACCGCTTACGTCCTGCAAGCTGATACCGCCATTGTTGGTGTTGAGCGCCAGACTGGTTTGCTGGGGCACAAACACCTCGTAGCTCACAGACCAGTTGTCGTTGCCGGAGGCTTCAGCGCGCAACATGTTGTTATCGGTTTTGATCTGGACAGCAGAGAGTCGCTGTTGAGCATTGCCGCCCCAAGTCTGTACCATGGCCCGCACGCGCACATCGGTGCCATTCCAGCCACGCACCGAAATGCCCCCATTCTGACTTGCATCAATGGTAAGCGTTTTGCCCCCCAGCGCGGCTAACGTCAGGTCACGGCTTTCGCAGGCGCGCTGCGTACGATCGTTGCTGGAGTTGTTGCGATTTTCCCGGTCGCAGGAGGAAGTAAAAGAAGGTGCAGTTTGGGCAGCAGCGGATAGGGCAGAGGCGCTGAAGATGAGAGCGGTGAG
Source organism: Hymenobacter sp. R533113 (assembly GCF_056835965.1). Classification (NCBI taxonomy): domain Bacteria; kingdom Pseudomonadati; phylum Bacteroidota; class Cytophagia; order Cytophagales; family Hymenobacteraceae; genus Hymenobacter; species Hymenobacter sp. R533113. The sequence continues at coordinate 1,130,481 of NZ_JAKWBD010000001.1, read as the reverse complement.
CAGGTTTTTCATGGCGAAATGCAGAAGTATAGTCGGGAAGTTTTGCCATTGACCGGCTGCTACCCCAAAGGCTGCATCTCCAGATGAAGCAATTCCTACTTCTACCCGAGCAAGGGGCGCAACACGTCGGCGTGGCCCCGACTGACGCGCACCGTGCGCCCGCCTTCCAGCGTCGCATAAAAGCCCCCCGAGCCGTCGCGCTCCAGCTCGCGCACCGCATCCAAAGCCACCAGCACCGAGCGATGAATACGCACAAACTTCTCCGGATCAAGGCGCTGCGCCAACTGGCTGATGCCCAGGTTGCTCAGGAGTTGCTGGCCGGTTCGGGTATGGAGCGTGGCGTAGTCGCCGGCCGCCTCTACCCACCGAATGTCCTGCACGGGCACGGCCACCAGGCGCGCACCCTGCGGGACAAACAGCCGGGCCGGGTACGTAGGCGGTACCGCAGCGCTGGGGGGCATTTTGGTTTCTTCCAGGCGCTGTAGCAAACGCTCCAGCGCAGCATCGGGCGCGGAGGCCTGAGCGAGGACCCGCTCTACCGCCTGCCGAAACCGGGCGCGGTCGTAGGGCTTCAGCAGATAATCCACAGCTCCGGCCTCGAAGGCACTGAGCGCATATTGATCGTAGGCAGTAGAGAAAATAACGCGCGGAATTCGCTCTAGCTGGGCCAGCACCTCGAAGCCTGTGAGGCCCGGCATTTGAATATCCAGAAACAGCAGATCGGGCTGGTGGAGGCGAATCGCTTCCACGGCGCTCAGCCCATCGGCGCACTCCCCCACAATGCTGATCTGAGGAAAATCGGTGAGGTACTGGCGGATAATGGTGCGGGCCGGGGCTTCGTCGTCGATGAGAAGAGTGGTCATAAGCTCCGGCATGGGTAATCGTTGAAGGTAGCGCGAACCGAAGGACGGCAAAGCCAAGCATTGGCATTTGGCAGCTCGCGTATCGCTGCGGTGCTTGGACTCCTTGCCCAGCTATCAAGTCACGTTGCGCATCTAACCCGTATAGGTTAGGGTAGTCGAAGTCTCGAGAGGCGGCTCAGTGCGAGGTTCCGTTGTATGGAGAGAAGGCAAGCGCCAGAATATCCAACCAGCCAGCAGCACCACGAGCGCGACGCCGAGGGGGCCACCAAAACCAGCCCATACGGGGTTGACCGTTGAGAGCAGCATAATAGAAGCAGCTCCTAGCGTATTAAGCACGGCATGGGCAAAGGCTGGCAGCCAGACACTCGTGAAGCGAAGGCGCAGATAGCCATACAGAATTGCGACACTGCATACCTGGAAGAAGTGCAGAATCAGGGCTCCGGCCAGGCTGGCAGCACTCATTTTGGGGTACAATACTCCTCCTATAATCAGCGGAGCCTCCCACATAAACCACAGAACTCCCGAGAGCAGCAGCGCCCGCCGGGTGCCCAGGGGCAGCAAGGCGGGCAGCAGAAACCCCCGCCAGCCAAATTCTTCTGCAAACGCGCATACGCAGCAAAACAAAAACACGAACAGCAAAGAGAAAACCACTTGAGTTGGCTTTACCTCCGCCAACCAGTGCATCCACCCCATTTGCAGCGAAATGCTGTTGGCTGCGGCAACGAGAGCAAGCGTAGCGCCCAGCACCACCAAGTAGGCCGAGACTGGTCCGACGCGCCAACCAACGAGCTTAAAGGCGGGACGCACTCGCCAGCCCATAACCAGCAAGGCGGCTAGCAGCACGCTGAGTTGTGACAATGCCGCCGCGATGCCAGTCGTTGCCTCCTGCCGGAGCAGGCCCATCGTCCGGGCCTGCTGCACCCAAAGGGCGGAGAGCAGAATGGCAATGCCCAAAAACAACAGTACCGAGGGCCATCCTACGTGCAGTTTAGGCGCTGCAACGGCCCGGTCTTCCATTTTGCTAACGTTCATCATCAGGCGGGGATAGAAAAGAGGTGTGACTATGTTGGTTTAGAATGTATTAGTTGAAGAACCAGCGTAGTTTTGCTACTTGATTCGCGTACCACTAGCTTACAAGTAATGGTTTTACCAGATGCTCTGCAACGCCCCCGGAAGCGTGCCCGGAGTGGTAATTTCTGCGGCCGCCGGCGTTGCTGGCCGTAGCGGCGCGCCTGTAGCAAAGGGCGATAATGGCAGCGTCGGTAGCGGCAGCTCAAAGCTAACGTGCAAGCCCTGGGGGGCATTTTTACTGATTTTCAGGCCTTCTGAGCCCAGGGCCAGCAAGCGGGCGTGGGTGTTGCGCAGACCGACTCCGGCAGTATGCAGCAGGGTGGAGGTTGCCTGTGCTCCTACGCCCGTATCGGCCACCACCACGCGCAGGCCCTCCCTTATCCGGCTCACCTGCACCAGTACCGTACCGCCCGCCACGCTAGGACTCAGGCCGTGGCGCACGGCATTTTCTACCAACGGCTGAATGAGCATGGGCGGCAGCAGCTGCGTGTGCAGCGCTTCTTCTATTTGAAACTCCACATGTAGCCGCGCCCCAAACCGCGCCTGCTCCAGCTCCAGATAGGCCCGCAAAAAGCTAATTTCGTCGCCCAGCGGCAGCTGCTCCTGCCGCGAGGCTTCCAGGGCAAAGCGAAACGTGTGAGCCAGACGAGCAATCAGCTCGCGGGTGGCTTCCAGCTCGGGCGGCACGGAAGCGCTGATGGAGTTGAGGGTATTAAACAGAAAGTGCGGATTGATCTGGGCTTTCAGGGCCGACATCTCGCTTTGGTGCGCCTGGGCCTGCAACTGCTGCTCGCGCTGGCTTTGCTGGCGTAGTTGCTGGGTGAAGCGCAACACATGCAGCACCCCAAATTGCACGCAGTAAAACAAGGCCGGAATGTACACATCCCACGCCTTTCCGCTGCCACTTATACCGCCCATCCCCAGCCAGGTTAGCATCTGGTAATAGCTAACAAACCAACTCGCTACCCACAGCGGCCCCAATACTAAGTGCGCCAGTAGCTTTATGGTCCAACTAGCCTTATCGAGCGCGGTGCGAAAAAACAGCCACCATACGGGCAGGGTCCAGAGGGCTTTCAGGGGATAATCAATCAGCAGCACGCGCCGCAGGTAGCCAAGGAAGGTGCCCGCCGGACCGAAATCCTGGGATGCGTAGGCAATAGTAGCCGCGTAGAGCACGCCAAAGGCTACGTACAAAACCAGCATCGCCAGCACGCCCCGCCGGGTGAAGCGGGCCGGCAGCAAGGGCGCGGGGGGCAAATTAGTCATAGCTGAGGGGAGAAAGTAAGGACTTTAACTTACGATTTTTCAGTCTGAAACTTGTGCCCGAATGGCTTTCACGGCGACCCCACCTTGCCAGTGTCGCCCGCCGGCGTGGCCCCGCCGGTCGGCGGCGCTGGCAGCCGCTCCCCCTGCTTCACGCGCAAACGAATATCGCGCACGGCGGCCGGAAAGTCGAGCAGCGGATTCTGGCCCAGTACCAGCAGGGACGCTTCGTAGCCCGGAGCCAGCCGCCCGATGCGGCGGCCGGGAAAAATGGCCCGCGCCGTGGTTTCGGTCCAGAGGCGCAGCAGGGTGGCGTGGTCGAAGGCACCGAGCTTTTCCCAGGCCAGGGCCTCCCCTACCGGCGTCTCGCCCCACCAGTCGGCCCCTACCAGTGGCGCGACTTTATAGCGCACCATGTTGCGCAGCAGCTCGCGCTGGGCCGTTTGATGCCGACGCAGGCGGCTGGAATCGGCGGGCGTGAAGTCGTAACCAATCCAGACGGTGGGCGTCATCATGATGCCGCGCCGGCCGGCGGCCCGCAAATCAGCCACGGTCAGGTAGCAGTCGGCGGGGTCGGGGCAGTCGCGGCCGCCGTAGTTGGGCGCATGGGCAAAGCCATCAACGCCGAGGCGCACACCCAGCCGAAAATCGTCGGCCGTCTCGACGTGGGCAAACACGCGCAGGCCCGCCGCGTGCGCCCGCCGCACGATTTCGGCCGCCACGTCGGGCCGCAGGCCTTTGTCGCCGAGCTGGCCGCTGCGCCGGGTGCGCTCGTAATTTTTGGCGTCCAGCAGATAGATTTTGAGCAAATCGGGCCGGCCGGCCAGAATGCGCAGCCATTTGGCGTTGAGGTCGGGTAGGCTGTCCAGAAACCAGTAGGCGTCGTTTTCCTTCAACCGGCTTTTCGCGATGGTGTCTTGCTTGATTTTCCATTGGGTATAGTCATGAAAACCCATTGCCCGTGGCTCATAAGCCATAAACGGATGGCCTAAGGTGCTGGTCAGGCCGCCGTTGGCATACACCGCGTCCACGCTGCGGGGCTGGTTGAGAAAAGGCCGGGCCGCCTCTGCCCCGCGCCGCGAGTCGGTGAGCACCTGCACGTAATAAACGCCCTCGCACAGGTATTTCTCAATCATGGCTGGCAGCCCGCGGGTGCCGTCGAGCATGTGGTTGTGGGCCTCGGCGAAGGGCGGCACCACCCACTGCCCGCGCAGGTCTACCACCGTATCCACGCGGGCCGGGCGGTGGCGCTGGAGCAGGCCGTCTTTTATATAAAAAACCCGCGCCCGAAACCCCTGACCGTCGAACCACTTCCCGTTGCGCAGCTCCCAGGTGGGGCTGGCGGTATTCGTTCGGACGTAGGCGCGGGGGCGAGGCAGCGGCGGGGCCGGGCGCTGGGCTCGGCTCGTCAGGCTCAGCAGGCACGTGATGAGCAGCAGGGCCGGTCGGCGGGAAATGGTAGGCCTGGGGGGCATTTTTCTCAGAAATAACGCCCTGGCATCGCGCAGTAGGATTCGCATGGGAAAGCAGTTAGGTAGAAGTCAAACCTAGCCCGATTCCAACCCGCTTGCCAGCGGCTTTCGACTACTGGCCGCAACAGCGGACGAGTGGCGGCGAGCGGCGATGAGCGTAATGCGGACTTCCGCCCGCGCTACGTCCGTAATTTGCCCCCCGACGGGCTTTGCGCTAACTTGCAACCCGTTCGGCGCCCCACCCACTCGCGCCGCATACGCCTGACTCACAAATTCACCATTTCACAAGTTCACCATAGATGGGAAGAGCATTTGAATTTCGCAAAGGCCGCAAAATGAAGCGCTGGGACCGCATGTCCAAAGATTTCACCCGCATCGGCCGCGAAATCGTGATGGCCGTGAAGGAAAGCGGCCCCAACCCCGATACCAACTCCCGCCTGCGCGCGGCCATGCAGAACGCGAAAGGCGTGAACATGCCCAAAGACCGCGTGGAAGCCGCCATCAAGCGTGCGCACAGCAAAGAGGAAAAAGATTATCAGGAGGTTGTATATGAAGGCTACGCGCCCCACGGCGTGGCCATTGTGGTAGAAACCGCCACCGACAACCCTGTGCGTACCGTGGCCAACGTACGTATGTACTTCAACCGCGGCAACGGCGCCCTCGGCACCGCCGGCTCCTCCGACTTCACCTTCACCCGCAAAGGCGTGTTCAAGCTAGCCGCCGAAGGCCTCGACCGCGACGAGCTGGAGCTGGAGCTGATCGACTTCGGCGCCGACGACATTTACGAAGATCAGGAGGAAGACGAGCATGGCAACGTGAAGGAGCTCATCGTAGTGGAAACCGCCTTCACCGACTTTGGCCAGATGCAAAAAGCCCTGGAAGAACGCCACCTCAACGTGGTTGGCGCCCAACTCCAGCGCATTCCCAACACCACCGTCACGCTGGAAGGCGACGAGTTGGAAGAGGTAATGAACCTGATTGAGAAGTTTGAGGAGGATGACGACGTGCAGGCCGTGTATCACACGCTGGGGTAAGCTTCACCTGCCGCTTAGGCTGCTTTAGAAACGCGGGTCGCTCTGGTTAGAGCGACCCGCGTTTTGTCTTACTTAACGACTGTCTGGCATTTTTACCCTGTAAACTGTTTTGAAATGAATTTTGAATTTGGTGAAGTAATCAATCCTTATTTGGAGAAGGCAGAATTTGATCAGGCTATTCAATTTGCTGAAAGTAAACTTGCTGCAATACCTGCTACTCCATTCCATGCGATTATCGGCAAATCATTCCTCGCTCAAGCGCCAAATCTCTGTTTATGGATTGATGCTTTCTATGAGGCTAACGCCAAAGCGTTTTTGATAAAGGCGCTTTATTTTGAGATGACTGAATTTGATATTAATACTGACGGATGGGGTATTGATGGATTTGCTTATCCTGAGGATGGCGGGTTGGAAGACCTAGAATGGCTAGCAAGTTTCGATGAACTAGCCGTAAGCCAAAGCGCTTTTATCTTAGCGGATTGCGAAAGCTTGCAAGAGGCATTCGAAGAAAATGATGCCAATTCAGACGATGAACAAGACGCTCAAGATTGGTGTGAGCAAATTATAATAGCGAAGTATATGCAACTGGTTCACGCGGCCCACAAATTGGCCAAAGAGAAAAAACTTCCTTGGGCGCTTCTTCCGGTTTACTGTACCGAACATGGTTATGATTTCGTTATCAGATCCATCAAGACTAGCAGTTTCACTTGATAGCCGGCCTACTTTAATAGTGCTGATGCGGAAAGTCTTTCTATCATAACCCGCGAGTCGGGGCTGTACATTTGGGCATGAATTATTTGGCCCTACGGGAGCGTCCGACGCAGTTTCTGGCGCTGACTAGCCTACTGCCCGCTGAATTTGACGACTTACTGCTCGACTTTGCGCCCGCTTGGGAGCGCTACCACCGCTACCATACCCTGGAGGGGAAGCGGCGCGGGTTTCCCGCTCACCAGGAGCGGGCCAACGCCACGCTGCCGGGTACCGACACCAAGCTCTTTTTTCTGCTCACCTACCTCAAAAGCAATGCTTTGCAGCAACACCAGGCCGCCAGCTTCGGCGTCTCCCAGACCCGCGTCAGCCGCCTGGCGGCCGTGTTGCTGGCCGTGCTCAACCAGGTACTGGCCGCCCGCCACCTGCTGCCCGTGCGCGACGGGGCGCAACTGGTGCAGCGGCTGGCTCAGCACCCGGACAAGGTCTTTGCCTACGATGGCGTCGAGCGCGGCATCCCGCGCAACGCCGACGGTGAGGGGCAGGCGGAAGAATACAGTGCTAAAAAAGCGCATCGCCTGAAAAACATGACCTTGTGCGATGCCACGCAGTACGTGTATTTCCTCTCGGCCACGGAAGGCGGACGGGTGCATGACAAGAAAATGGCCGACGAGTACCCGTTGCAGTTGCCGGCCGGCAGCGTGGTGCGCCAGGATCTGGGCCTGCTGGGCCATGCCCCGGCCGGGGTCGTGGTGGAGATGCCCCACAAGAAGCCCCCGAAGCAGGAGTTGACGTTTTCGCAAAAGCGCTATAACCAGCTGCTCAGTTCGTTGCGCGTCGTCATCGAGCACGCCCACAGCGGTATTAAGCGCCTGCGCATGGTCCGCGACCCACTGCGGCTGCGCGGCGCATGGGTGCGCGACACGGTCATGGTCGTAGCCTGTGGCCTACACAACCTGCGCGTCCTCAGTCCGCACCGGGCTTATCTTGCGCACGCACGTACGAATCTCCCGAAGTAGTTCGCATTAGCATTAATGTTCTACCACCGCGCTAAAAGCTGATTCAATCCCTATAGTTTTAAGCCAGCCACATACACATGCATGAATATGGGCCGCTCCAGACCGGAGCGGCTCGTTGTGTTTTGGGAAGGGTCCGAATTATCACTAGGTTTAGCCATATCGGAGACTAGCTTTTCAGTAACTGAAGCGTCACCATGCAATTCACCTTTCCAACCAACGCCATTCCATGCTACCACTGAAGAGAATAACCAGCGCCTGTCTGCTTTTCACCGGCCTCCTCAGCGCAGCCTGCTCCACGCCGGTTAAGGAAAAGGAAAACGAAACAGCTTCAACAGCAGCTACCAGCTACTTCCAAAGCCAGGAAACGGGCGTGCAGGACGGCGGCGTAAAGATGATTCCGATTACCACGCCCAAGGGCAAGTTCAACGTCTGGACGAAGCGCGTTGGTAATAACCCCAGGATGAAGGTGCTGCTGCTCAATGGTGGCCCAGGCGCTACCCACGAGTATTTTGAGTGCATGGAAAGCTTCCTGCCCAAGGAAGGCATCGAGTTTATCTACTACGACCAGCTCGGCTGCGGCAACTCCGACAACCCCAAGGATACCGCCATGTGGAGCCTGCCGCGCTACGTGGAGGAAGTGGAGCAGGTGCGGCAGGCGCTGAATCTGACCAAAGACAATTTCTACCTATTGGGCCACTCCTGGGGGGGCATTTTGGCCGCCGAATATGCCCTCAAATACCAGGACAACCTGAAAGGCCTCATCATTTCCAACATGATGATGAGCATACCTGAATACGGCAAATACGCCGACAACGTGCTGGCCAAGCAGATGAAGCCCGAAGTGCTGAAAGAAATTCGGCAGATTGAAGCCCGCAAAGACTTCCAGAACCCGCGCTACATGGAGCTGCTGATGCCGAACTTTTACACCGAACACATCTTGCGCCTGCCACTGGACCAGTGGCCAGAGCCGGTAAACCGCTCTTTCGCGAAGATGAATCAGTCGCTATACGTGACCATGCAGGGGCCCAGTGAGTTTGGTGTCTCCGGCAAGCTAGTGAACTGGAACCGAGTGCCCGATTTGCCCAAGCTCTCGGTGCCGGTTCTTTCCATAGGGGGCAAATATGATACGATGGATCCCGAGCATATGCGCCGCATTGCTGCGCAGGTGCAGAACGGCACCGCTCTTATTTGCCCCAAGGGCAGCCACATGAGCTTTTATGACGACCAGCAGACGTATATGACGGGACTAATCAGGTTTATGAAGGGCGTGGATAAGGGGGAGAAAAAGGTGGCATTGTGAAATTAAACCTATTCGCCTACCATTAGCAGACTTACCTAAAATATATTATCTTTATATTTTAGGTAAACTAAATTGATTTTTGATTTACTTTAAAAAATAAGATGATAAAGTTAAAGAACTACACACTAACAGCTAGTATAATACTTTATTTTCTCTGTTTAACACAGGATGCTTTTTATATAGACAGAAGTGATTATGATGCTTGGTCATCACCATTAATCCTCATTTTATTTGGGTGGGCAGGTGTCCTATTCGGGGCAGGCGCAGCTATATCATGGCTTGCTAAGAGCCTGTTAAAGAATGTAAGTAGCTGAGAGACAAAAAGAAACCAGCCAGGTTATTCCCTTTTCCTCATCCGACCAAAGATGTACGAAACGGACCTGACTGATTTCCAATGGCAAGTTATGGCAGAAATGTTGCCCGTCAAACGTCGTCGCAAGTATCCAATCCGACTCATTGTCAATGCCTTGCTCTACCTGACCAAGAGTGGATGCCAATGGCGGCTGTTACCGAATGACTTTCCGCCCTACCCGATCTGCTTTTACTACTTCCGGCGCTGGCAGAAGACGGGGCAGTGGGCAAGACTGAATAAAATGCTAGTCGAGCAAGAGCGGAAGCAGTCTGCCCCTTCGCGCCAGGCCAGCCCGAGCGTGGCCATTGTGGACGCGCAATCCATCAAATCCAGCGAACGAGGTGTGCCGGATAAAGGCTTCGATGGCTACAAAAAGGGACAAGGTCGCAAGCGGCAACTCGTCGTCGATACGGGCGGGCGGCTGCTGGCTGTACACGTGGGTCCGGCGCAGGAAAATGACCGGATCGGCGGCCAGCAGGCGTTGCAAAAACTAGCTTTACTGGGCTACAACCGGCTTTGTCTCATCCTCACGGATGCCGGCTATGCCAGCCAGGCACTGAGCCAATGGGTGCAGCAAGCCTGCGGCTGGCGACTGGCTACGGCTCCCGGACTCTGTGGCCACGGCGGCTTCAGGCCTGCGCCCGTTCGCTGGGTCGTCGAGCGCTCCATCAGGTGGCTGCACTGGGACCGACGCTTAAGCCGAGACTACGAATGCGAGACCAGCAGCGCCGAAGCCACCTTGTATTTGTCCAGTATTCGGCACCTCATTCGTAAATTTTAACAGGCTCTAATCCTATACTGTATATATCATGGATACTATTATTTAACAATAATAAATCAGCTTTTTTTACAAGTGCATTAGGTTTCTTTTTAGCGCTAACTTTTCTTTTTTTGACAAAATCATAACTAATGAAGCTGGACATTATTCTAAAATAACTCACTACGGATTAGGTTATTGGCTCTGGCTAGCAAGTTGTGTAGCAATGCTTTTTGGAACATATGTATTATATCATCAACCTAAACATAATTCGCAAAAATATTAATTATATATAATAACCACCTCTTAAATGTCTTGTATTTTTCTAACTCTGACTTAGGGCGGACTACTTCCCCGTATCTTTGCGGCCCGCTGGCAGCTCCGGCGGGCCGCTTGCTTTTCCCGCCTTCAAATTTGCCCCCCATGACTACCCGCCTCAACAAATACATCAGTGAAAGCGGCGTCTGCTCCCGGCGCGAAGCCGACAAATTCATTGAGCAGGGCAACGTGCTGGTGAACGGCAAGCGCGCCAGCGTCGGCGACCAGGTAACCGATAAAGACCGCGTGGTGGTGAATGGCAGCCACATTGAGCCCCGTGCCCCCGAAGACGCGATTTACATTGCCTTCAATAAGCCCCCCGGCATCACTAGCACCACCGAAACCAGCGTCAAGGACAACATCATCCGCTACATCAAGCACAGTGAGCGGATTTTCCCCATCGGCCGCCTCGATAAGGATTCGCAGGGTTTGATCCTGCTAACCAGCAACGGCGACATCGTCAACAAGATTCTGCGGGCCGGCAACAAGCACGAGAAGGAGTACATCGTGATGGTGGATAAGCCCATCCATGACAGCTTCATTGAGGGCATGCGCGGCGGCGTGCCCATCATGGGCATCATGACCCAGAAATGCGAGGTGCAGAAGGAAACCAACTACATCTTCCGCATCACCCTCATCCAGGGCATGAACCGCCAGATCAGGAAGATGTGCGAACATTTCGGCTACGAAGTGGTGCAGCTGGAGCGTATTCGGGTAATGAATATCACGCTCAAAGGCATAGGGGTAGGCGACTGGCGCGAGCTAACAGAGAAGGAGCTGGAAGGCATCATGAAGATGACCGAAAGCTCCTCTGGCACCAAGGAAGCCTCGCTACCCAAGCGCCGCGTAGGACCGCCCACTACTGCGTGGAGTAGCCGCTCCGCCCGCTTCACCGACGAGGGCGAGGAAAAGCCCAACCGCAAACCCGCTGGTACTGCTGGCAAGTCGGAAGCTCGCACGGCCCCAGGCAGCGCCAAGCCAGCGCGCAAAACCGTCACGGGTAAGCCAAAGCCAGCAGCCTCGTCCGCAGCTTTTGGCGCCGAAAAGCCCCCCAGAAAGTCAGCCCGCCCCACCGGACCTGGCTCCAAGCGCAAGCCCGCCGCCAAGACGTTGAATCGGGCGCCCAAAGGCAACGCCGGCCGCCGGGGCAGCAGCCGGTAGCGAATTTCAAGTCAAGGTAGAGTTGTAGAGACGCAATATTTTGCGTCTCGTCGTTGCTGAGGTTGTTATGACCAAATCCTATACAGTTATGGTCGTTCAACGACAGCAACGATGAGACGCAAAATATTGCGTCTCTACATATAGGCTTTTTATAGCTTCTCGATACTATAATCTATGCCCTCTGCACTTGAGCACATGCTGGCTGGCTAGTTGTACCAGGCCAACGACCCGGAACTGGTAGTCGCCCGCCAGCGCGCGAAGACCCTATGTCACCGCTACAATCAACAGCCACTAGAGCTGGACCGCGCCGTGCTGGCCGAGCTATTGGGCTATGAAACGGATGCCTACATCGAAGCCCCGCTGCGCTGCGACTACGGCGTCAACATTCAGCTGGGCCGAAATTTCTACGCTAACTACAACCTCACCATCCTCGACTGCGCACCAGTAACCATCGGCGACAATGTGTTTGTGGCGCCCAATGTGGTACTCAGCACGGCCGGTCATCCAGTGGAAGTAGGTCCGCGTGTGGCTGGTTGGGAATTTGCCCACCCTATCACCATTGGCGATAATGTGTGGCTAGGCGCGGGCGTCATCGTGCTGCCCGGCGTGACTATCGGGGCGGGCACCACCATCGGGGCCGGCAGCGTAGTGACGCGGGATATTGCGCCTAATTCGGTGGCCGTGGGCAATCCGTGCCGCGTGATTCGGGCGATTATGTCTTGATGGGTTATAGCAACCACTCAAAGAAATTGGGGGGCTTTTTGCAGAGGGTTAAGCTATCAAAGGGGTCGGCTCTTTGAGAATTAACCTTTAGCTCTCGCTCTACCAACGACATACAGTGGAACTACTCATTGATAACCAACGGACAGGATTCCGAAGAATGGTGGCACTCCTATTTGACGCAATTGTGCTTGCCGCGCCCTTTCTATTCATATCTGCCAATACGGGAATCAATGAGGAAACCTCTTCAAGCTTTAGTAATGCCCGAGTTGTAGTGCCGATTCTGTATTCTGTTCTTATGAATTACAAATACGGGCAAACGCTCGGCAAAATGGTCGCGGGTATCAGAGTATCTACTGTAGATGAAACAGATACCCTAACGCTGCGACAGGCTATTTTAAGGGATAGTATTTGGATCGGGTTTGCAGCTTTTAGCCTATCAGGTATAGGTGATAGTCTGCCGATAAGCCTAGCCGTATTTCTTTCTTTCACATTTCTATTATGGCCACTCGCCGACATTATCACGATGCTCGCAAACCCCAAGCGCAGGGCCATTCATGATTTTATAGCGGGTACCGTGGTAGTGAGGGTGCCCACAGCAGAAAGAGTACCTACCCGCTTCTAGTGCTGTATACGCTGGCTTGATCGATACGTTTTCTTGCATCGGGGACCTAATCTGCATTCAGCTTAGAGCCTAACTGTACTGCTGGCGCCTTGGGCTGAGGTTATTTCGCGGCCTTTACATTACCCCAACTCACTTTCCTCCTTATCTTGCGGTGCGCCCAGGTGCCTTTGTGGCCCTACCAAACCGCTTTTCTGCTTTCCGCAACCCTCAACCCACCCTTTTTGATGCTCCGCACCGACTGGACCCTCGACGAAGTAAAAGCCCTGTACCACCAGCCTGTGCTGGAACTCGTGACCCAGGCCGCCGCCGTACATCAGGCCCACCAGGCCACTGGCGAAGTCCAGGTGTGCACCCTGCTATCGGTAAAAACCGGCGGTTGCCCCGAAGACTGCTCCTACTGCCCCCAGGCCGCCCGCTACCACACTGGTGTGGAAGTGCACGCCTTGCTGAAAGATGAAGTAGTGCTGGATGCCGCCCGCCGCGCCAAAGACTCGGGCAGCACCCGCTTCTGCATGGGCGCCGCTTGGCGCGAGGTGCGCGACAACCGCGACTTCGACCGTGTGCTGGGCATGGTGACGCAGGTAAACGACATGGGGCTGGAAGTGTGCTGCACCCTGGGCATGATCAACGAATATCAGGCCGAGCGCCTCAAGCAAGCCGGCCTCTACGCCTACAATCACAACCTCGACACCAGCGCCGAGCACTACTCCGAAATCATCACCACCCGCACCTACGACGACCGCCTGAACACGCTCGAAAACGTGCGCCAAGCCGGTATCTCGGTGTGCTCGGGGGGCATTATCGGCCTCGGCGAAACCGACGAAGACCGCATTGCCATGCTGCACACCCTGGCCACCCTGCCCGCCCACCCCGAGTCGGTGCCGGTGAATGCGCTGGTGCCCGTGGCAGGCACGCCTCTTGCCGAGCAACCCCGCGTGAGTGTGTGGGAGATGCTGCGCATGATTGCCACGGCTCGTATTCTGATGCCGCGTACCATGGTGCGCCTCTCAGCTGGTCGGCAGGAAATGCCAGTAAGCGAGCAGGCCTTGTGCTTTTTGGCAGGCGCTAACTCCATCTTCTCCGGCGAGAAGCTATTGACCACGCCTAACCCGGATATTGACGCTGATAAGCAGATGTTCGCGACGCTGGGCCTGAAGCCGCGCAAGTCATTCAAGGACATGCCGCAGGGTGCTACGGTGTTGGCAAAAGCCTCGGCGTTATAGACTTTAAGCTAGCCTGTTCTGACGGGGCCTCACCCCCTAGCCCCTTCTCCTAGGGGAGAGGAGGGACTAGTTCTAATCATTAGCCTGCTAGAATAAGCTAGTCTGCTAAAAAACTAACAGCTAGTTCCCCTTCTCCCCGAGGAGAAGGGGCTAGGGGTTGAGGTTAGTCGTTGTACCTTAGCTATGTCTCCATCTCCCCTCCTCCACCGCCTAACTCAGCAGCTGGCCAAGCGCGAAGCAGAAGGCACCCGCCGTCACCTGACAGTGATGGAGTCAGGTCGGGTAGACTTTAGCTCCAACGATTATCTCGGTCTGGCTCGTAGCGGTGCTTTGCAGCAGGCTCTAACCGAAAAAGCCCCCCAGCCGCTGGCAGCACCGGCTCCCGCCTGCTCACAGGCAACTCAGCGGCGGCCGAAACTCTGGAAGCGCAGCTAGCAGCTTTCCACCGCGCGGAAGCGGCGCTACTTTTCAATTCCGGCTACGCCGCCAACCTAGGCTTTTTCGCCGCCGTGCCCCGGCGCGGCGATACTATCTTCTACGACGAAGCCAGCCACGCCTCCGTGAAGGACGGCATCCGGGGCAGCTTTGCCACGGCCTACAGCTTCCGCCACAATGATCTGTCGGACCTGGAGCGGCGGCTGAGTCGGGCGACGGGGGCCGTTTTTGTGGCTGTGGAGGCCCTGTACTCCATGGATGGCGACCAGGCGCCGCTACGGGAGCTGGCGGCATTTTGCCAGCAGCGCGGCTTGTATCTGGTGGTGGATGAGGCGCACACCAATGGTATTTATGGGCCGCGGGGCGAAGGTTTGGTGGTGGAACTGGGGCTGGAGGAGCAGGTGTTTGCCCGCATTCTCACGTTTGGCAAAGCGCTGGGCAGCCAGGGGGCCAGTATTGCCGGCTCCCAGGTGCTGCGCGAGTATCTGCTGAATTTCAGTCGGCCATTTATTTATACTACCGCGCTGCCCCCGCTGGCTATAGCTACTTTGGCCGCTGCGTATCAGGTGTTGCCTACTATGCAGCAGGAGCGGCAGCAGCTTTTTGCCCTTTCTGAGTTGCTGAAAACAAGGCTAAACGCAGTGCCTGGCCTGCATGTGCCGGAGGCCAGCCACGTTATTCATCCCGTTTTTTTCCAGAACACGCGGGACCGGCGCACGTGAAAGCAGTAGCCCAGGCCGCCCAAGCGCAGGGCTTTGATGTGCGCGCCATTTTTCCCCCCACCGTGCCCGTCGGCACCGAGCGCCTGCGGCTGATTGTGCACAGCTATAATACGGAGGCGGAGATTGAGGAGCTACAAACAAAGATTGCTGCAATTCTCGCATTCAATTAGTTGCGGCAATACTAACGTTGTGTGCTATTTTAAAAGCACAGACAAGACAAACACTATATTGTAAATACAACATGACATTTGAAGAAATAATCTATAAACACAGGGAAGTCTATATAAAACAGTTACTTGATTTTTATAGTGAAAGAACGGAGGGAATTAAAGAGCTTTTATTAGGATATCCAGAAGACAAACAAATTATGGTTTTAAACTTAACGAGAATGGACTACATGGTAAACATTAATGATAAGTGGGAAATTGAAGAATTAAGCCCGAACACATTTACCAACCATCACCCTATTGAGTTTTTAGTAGATAATTTAGAAGTTGAATTAAATCCATTCTACTGGCACGGATGTGAGATAAAAATTTTCCCGATACTTACTGATACTTCATTTTTGGAAAGATGGACAAAGAAATGGATTGATGAAGAAGATACTTTTGAAAGTACATCTGATGGGTTAAGCAGCGCCATTCATAGCGTAACAATTCCTGATCATCAAGATAATGCACTTATATTTTCAATAGACTTAGGAACAGCACCGATAGGCGCATTACTTGAATTGCTTAGAGAAACAAGAATAAACGGCGGAAATAAAGTTATTATTAATTCTTTTGAAATGATTGAGTAAAAATATAACATTGGCTTGTCAATATGACGATTGACTCGATTTGTATAAACCTTAGTGCAAAAACCGGCACATCGCTGAAACGTAAATTAGCAGCTAATCCCGCCGAAGCTTAAGCATTTTGGCACCACCTGTTACAGGAGATTTTAATCGCACCGCGCCTTTCTAACAAACCGCTTTTTTGGAACAACTTTTCGTCACTGGCATTGGCACCGACGTAGGCAAAACCCTGGTTGCCGCCATCCTCACCGAAGCCCTGCAAGCCGACTACTGGAAGCCCGTGCAGGCCGGCCTCACCCCCACCCCCACCACCGACACGGCTACGGTGCGCCAGTTGGTTTCTAACCCGGTTTCCCGGTTTCATGCCGAAGCTTATAGCCTTCAGCTTCCAGCCTCGCCCCATGCCGCCGCCGCCGCCGAAGACATCCGCATTCAGCCTGAGCGTTTTACGTTGCCCGACACTGCGAATAACCTCGTTGTAGAAGGCGCTGGGGGGCTTTTTGTGCCGTTGGCACCGGGCTTTCTGCTGGTCGATCTGCTGGCCCAGCTGCGGCTGCCAACGGTAGTTGTATCCCGCAATTATTTGGGCAGCATCAATCATACCCTGCTCACGCTGGAAGCACTGCAAACGCGTGGGTTGCCTATTCGTGGGTTGGTTTTCAATGGAGAATATACTCCGGCTACAGAGGAGTTTATTCTTCAGCATTCCGGCGTTCCGGTGCTGCCGCCGCTGCGCCCGGAGCCGGTGATAGATGCGGCCATGGTAAGCCGCTACGCGGCGGAGTTTCGGGCGTTTTTTGAGAGGAAGTAGCTGTTCAACGAGGCCTTAGGAGGGCCTCACCCCCGGCCCCCTCTCCAAGGGGAGAGGGGAGCCTGACGATTAGTTCTAAGCGGCTACGTCGGCTCCCGCCTCCGCAACCGCTACCAGATAGTGTGTTTAGAAAGTCAAAAGCCAGTTACGTGTTACTAGCTTTTTTCATTAACTGAAACTGTTTAGCTACCGCGGTAGCCGTAGCGGAGGCGGGAGCTGAGGATGCGGCGTAGGCCAAGCGTCAGGCTCCCCTCTCCCCTTGGAGAGGGGCCGAGGGTGAGGCCACTCGTTGAACGGCCTCACCCCTTACCTTTGCCCCATGTCAACCTTAGCTGCCCGCGACCACGCCGTACTCTGGCACCCCTACACTCAAATGCAAACCGCGCCCCTGCCCATTCCCATTGTGCGGGGGAGGGCGCCTGGCTGTACACCGAAGACGGTACCGCTTACCTCGACGGCATTTCCTCCTGGTGGGTGAACCTGCACGGCCACGCCCACCCGCGCATTGCAGCGCGGGTAGCCCAGCAGCTCCAGACCCTGGAGCATGTCCTGTTTGCTGGCTTCACCCACCCGCCCGCCGTGGAGCTGGCCGAAGGGTTATTGGAGATTTTGCCCCCCAATCAGCGCCGCATCTTCTACTCCGACAATGGCTCGACGGCCGTGGAAGTAGCCCTGAAAATGGCCCTCCAATATCACCACAACCGCGCCCAGCCGCGCCGTACCATCGTGGCCTTCCGCGACAGCTACCACGGCGACACCTTCGGGGCCATGGCCGTGAGCAGCCGGGGGGCATTTACGGCGCCCTTTGCGCCCCTACTCTTCGATGTGGCTTTTATTGACGTGCCGGTGCCCGGCCGTGAGGCGGAATCCCTCGCTCAGTTAGAAGCGGTAGCGGCTCAGGGCGACGTGGCGGCGTTCATTTTTGAGCCGCTGCTACTGGGCACGGCCGGCATGATTACGTATACGCCCGAGGTGCTTGACCAGCTAATTCACTGCTGCCATCAGCATGGCATTCTGGCCATTGCTGATGAGGTAATGACCGGCTTCGGGCGCACCGGCCGGCTATTTGCCTGCGATTATCTGACGGAAAGACCCGACATGGTTTGCTTATCTAAGGGCCTCACCGGGGGCACCATGGCACTAGGCGTCACGAGCTGCGCGGGGCCGGTGTACGAAGCATTTTTGAGTGATGACAAGATGAAGACCTTTTTTCACGGCCACTCTTATACCGCCAATCCGGTGGCGTGCGCGGCGGGGCTGGCTAGTCTGGAGCTGTTGCGCGAGCCGGCTTGCACTGCGGATTTAGTGCGCATTGCAGCAGCCCATCAGGTTTTTTACCAAGAAATAGCGGGTCAAAAAGGTATCCGTGATGTGCGGTTGCTGGGCACCGTGCTGGCCGTAGAGTTTGAGGAGCAAGCCAGCACGTCTTACTTCAGCACCCTGCGCGACGAGCTGTATCAGCTGGCTTTGCAGCGCCGTGTGATTCTGCGGCCGCTGGGCAACATTATTTACCTAATGCCTCCTTACTGCACCACAGATGCGGAGCTGGCGCTGCTTTACGACGCCGTGCGCGCCATGCGGGAGCTGGTAGTGGCGCGCGCCGCGCCGTTGCTTAATGAAGCTGAAGCTGTTTAGGAAGTCCTTTTGGTCCTGCTGAGCATTCTGCGCATAAAGCAGAGACAAAGTAGAGTCGAAGTATCCCTCTGGTTTGTAGTCTCAACAAAGCAGTGAAGGTGCCTCGTGGCCGGACGCCAGATGGAGCAGGACGCTCTGGGGGGCTTTTTTAAACTACCTAAACAGCTGCAATTGTTAACGACTGGAATCTGCAAGGGCAGTGGTTCAACCAAACAACCAAACAATAGCGGGCGCGTGCGACGCGCCTCTACAGCAAATGTCCGACGACAACCTGATTCTGATTCGGGGCCGGGGCAGCGTATCCGCGCTGGGGCTAGAGGGCAATTTCGTGTCTTCCTCACCTCTTTCGGCCTTCGCCAGCCGCCAAACCGGAACCCGCACGTTGTCCGTTGCCAGCGTGCCTGCCGACGCGGAGGAAGCAGCCGTGGCCTTACGCCACGCGCACGCCCCGTACCGCCAGCTCGACCGCACGGTGCTGCTGGCCTTGCTCGCCGCCCGCCAGGCCACGGCGCAGGCAGGCTGGGCGGCAGCTCAGGATGCTAGCTTGGGGGTAAGCATCGGCTCTTCGCGGGGTGCTACGGGTCGTTTGGAGCAGTTTCACGCCGATTTTCTAGCCGATGGAACAGTAGCGGCGGCAGCTTCGCCACTTACCACGCTAGGCAACATTGCCAGTTGGGTAGCTTACGACGCGGGCACTCACAGCGCCGCAGCGCTCAGCCACTCCAGCACCTGCAGCAGCGCCTTCCAGGCACTAGGCAACGCGGTAGCCTGGCTCCGGGCCGGCCTCGCCGACCGGTTTTTGGCTGGTGGCGCCGAGGCTCCGCTCACCGATTTTACGCTGGCGCAAATGCACGCCCTGGGTATTTACTCCACTTTTACCCCCCAGTACTGGCCTTGCCGCCCCGGCGCCGGGGCGCCTTCCACCTTTGTGCTGGGCGAGGGCGCGGCGGTGTTTGCCTTGGAAAAAATCAGCCGGCAGACCCTTCTGAAGGAAAAAGCAGCTAGTGCTTCAGCGCCTTTTTTCAGCTCGAAAGCGTAGGCTTCGGCTTTGAGGCCATTCCCAGCAAAACCGGCCTTTCACCCGATGGCCAGCACTTCCAAACCGCCATGCGCCAAGCGCTGCGACAGGCAAATTGCCCCCCCGAAGCCGTAGATGTGCTGGTGCTGCACAGCCCCGGTACGCCAGCCGGCGACGCAGCGGAACGCCGGGCTGTAGCAGCCGTTTTTGGGACAGAAAATACCCCCCAGCTCGTTTCCAACAAATGGCTGGCAGGTCACACGCTCGGCGCATCGGCCGCGCTTAGCCTGGAGTTTGCCTTGCAAATTCTCATTTATCAAACCTGGCCCACGCCGCCATTTGCTACCTACCTGTCTGCCGCCCCTACCCGCCCAATTCGGCGTGTACTGGTGAACGCAGCGGGTTTTGGTGGCAACGCAGCCAGTGCAATCGTATCGTTGACATGAGGCAGCAGCATAGCACTATCTACATCAATTTCAATTAGTTATCGACACTGCACGACGGTGCATTCTACATAAGAATCACTCATCCGGATACTGGGGCGGCTCTTCGTTCCCGGCGTGGGGTGAGGCCGGACCCGGACTACAACCTGCCAGGATAGCGCAGTTCAGCTCCTGGCCGTGGTGGAACCGCAGAAAGGCTACCGTAGCCAGCCACGTAGCCAGGCAGGGCGCCACCCAATACAGCCATAACCCTTCGTAGCTACCCGCCGCCACGGCCGTGCCTAGGGTGCGGGCCGGGTTGAGGCTCATGCCGGATAGCGGCGTTTCCACCACCACGTACACAGCCAACAGGGCGCCCAGCAGCCAGCCGGTCCACTCTTTGAGGCGGGCGGAATGCAGGGCCACCAGCGCCAGCAGCATCAGAAAAAAGGAAATAACGAACTCGGCCGCGAAGGCTACCAGTTGGCCAGCCAGGGTTGGGGAGAATGGCTTGGTCACGGTGTATTCCACGGCGGGATGGGCGTACAGCTCACCCAGTAACAGCTTGAGCAGCAGTGCCGCCCCAATGGCGCCAAATAGTTGGGCCACCACGTACCAGATGGCATCGGTCAGCCGGATTTTGCCCAGTTGCCAGAAGCCCAGGGTCACGGCCGGGTTAATATGGGCTCCCGACTGCTTGCCCCAGGGGTTATACACAATGATGACCAGCACCAGGCCCAGGCCAACTCCCAGCAGCGCCCGCCGAAGCAGCTCACTATCGGGCAGGGCCTGGTGCGCCGGCGAGGCTGGGTGCTCCAGCAGCATCGTCAGCAACCCGGCGCTGCCCACGAAAAAGGCTATTCCCGCGGCTTCAGCCAGGTAATGGGACCAGTGCCGACGAAGCGCGGCAAGCAAACGGGAAGCAAACGGCATAGGCGAGCAGGGTTAGGCTGTACAACGTGCCGGCTAGCCCGTAGTTGTGTCGGGCCGAGGTCCGTGAATAGCTAGTAGAGAACCGCTTTACTACAACCACTTCTGTCTACTTACCCATTTATTTCTTCTTAGCACGTATTTTACGTCACCCAAACCACCCGGCTGCCCCGCATAGGTCATTGGTTGTAATCGTATAAACACCCTGCTCTTCCATTTTCTAATCATTCCAAAATGCCCCCCAAGACCTTCCTTCGCTCTATGCTCCTGCTCGCTGCGGTTGCCAGCTTCACCACCCTGCGCGCCCAAAATGCCCCCCCGTCTACCCCTAACCCAGCCATTAAGCAAATGGTGGAAGCCATTTCGGCTAAAACCCTGGAGGAAGATATCCGCAAGATGGTGTCCTTCGGCACCCGCCACACGCTGAGCGACACCAAGAGCAAAAAGCGCGGCATTGGGGCGGCGCGCAATTGGGTGGAATCAGAGTTTAAGAAGTACGCCAAAGCCAGCGGCGGCCGCATGAAAGTGGAGCAGGACACGTTCACCGTAAAGCCCGACGGCCGGCGCATCGATAAGCCCGTGGTGATGGCCAACGTAATGGCGACCCTCCCAGGCACCGACCCGAACGACAAGCGTATTATCATCGTCAGCGGCCACCTTGACTCGCGCGTAACCGACGTGATGAACGCCACCGCCGACGCGCCTGGCGCCAACGACGACGCTTCCGGTGTGGCGCTGGTAATGGAAATGGCCCGCGTAATGGCTTCCAAGCAGTTTCCCTGCACCCTCATTTTCGTGGCCGTTCAGGGCGAAGAGCAAGGCTTATATGGCTCGACGCACATGGCCAAGCGCGCCAAAGCTGAAGGTTGGAATATCGTCGGGATGCTCAACAACGATATCGTGGGCAACTCCACCGGCTTCGACCCCGAGATTAAAGACGCCAAGCACGTACGCATCTTCAGCGAGGGCGTGCCCGCCACCGAAACCGCCGACGAGGCCAAAGTGCGTCGCCAGCTCAGCAGCGAAAACGACTCACCCAGCCGCCAGCTGGCCCGCTACATCAAAACCACTTGTGAGCAGTACGTGAATGACTTCGGCGTGCTTATCGAGTACCGCCCCGACCGCTTCCTGCGCGGCGGCGACCACACTCCCTTCAATCAGCAGGGCTTCACGGCCGTGCGCTTCACGGAAGTAAACGAGAACTTCAACCACCAGCACCAGGATCTGCGCACCGAAAACGGCATCGAATACGGCGACAAGCCAGAGTTTGTGGACTACGACTACCTGCGCAAAAACACCGGTGTAAACCTGGCCACGATGGCTAGTCTGGCCTGGGCGCCCGCCGCGCCCCAGAACGTGGGCGTGCTGACTGCCAACCTTACCAA
This sequence comes from Hymenobacter sp. R533113, assembly GCF_056835965.1. Taxonomy (NCBI): domain Bacteria; kingdom Pseudomonadati; phylum Bacteroidota; class Cytophagia; order Cytophagales; family Hymenobacteraceae; genus Hymenobacter; species Hymenobacter sp. R533113. Next base: position 1,108,441 of record NZ_JAKWBD010000001.1, on the reverse strand, counting down.
CCGCACGGAGCTGAAGTGGGAAGCGCCCGCCGCCGGCGAAAAACCAGCCGGCTACTACGTGCTCATGCGCGAAACCAGCAGCCCCGTGTGGCAGCAGAAATTCTTCGTGACCGCCACCACCGCCGACCTGCCCCACAGCAAGGACAACTTCATTTTCGCCGTGGCCGCCGTGGATGCCGAGGGCCACGAAAGCCTGCCCGTAACGCCGAAAGTGGTGCGGTAAATCAGTGGATAAAATACAGTAGTATCAAGTTGAGTCTCTATCTTGCAGCGACAGCTAAAAAGCCCCCCGGCACCACGTCGGGGGGCCTTTTTTTATCAATTATTAAACTCAACAAACTATACCAGCGTGAATAAAATTAAACTCCTTGTTGCCTTATTATGCATTTCACATTGGGCAGCTGCCCAGGAAGTTGCGCCACTTCCCGGCACAGGTGTAGAAACCATTCACAGCGCCAGACTCACCGTTTTGGGCTTATCATATGCGTACGAACGGGCGTTGAGTCCGCGCACTACTCTTACGGCTGAGTTTATGCTGGCGGGTTCTCTGGCAGCGAGTGGGGGAACTGGTCGTTCAACCTCCTTCTTCTTCGCCCTGGCCCCTGTCGTCGTCGTGGAGCCGCGCTATTATTATAACTTTCAGAAGCGAAGCAGCAAAGGCAAAAATACCGCGAACAATTCAGCCAATTATCTGGCGCTCAGTGTCGATTACGTATTCGGGACTACCATCGGCGACCGGGTGCGCGTTCAGCCGGCGTTCAGCGTTATTCCAAAGTGGGGATTGCGCCGGGCGTTGGGGCAGCGGTTTTTCTTTGAAACGGCTATTGGTTTGGGAGCTCGCAAACCTGTGGATTATCAATGGGAACCAACTCTGGGGCTGGATATAAAATTTGGCTACGCCTTGGGCAGACGGGTGGCGCGATAAAACATCTAGTCGCGTGACATCGACATTTTAATTACTGATGTTACGCGGCAACTGCACCTCTGCCTCAGAAAGAAGCTATTGCTGCTTCAGGAAACATCCTTTCCAAGCAATCGACTAATATGCCGCGTAACATCAGTTTATTAGAAAGTATCGGTTGGCAGCTACAGGCGCTGATGTTGCGTACATATTTTGGCCAGACCAAGCACTTTGTTTAGCCGGGTAACGACTTAGGCTCGCGGGCCGAAGGTTTTTATCAAAATTTCGAATCCGCAAAATGTGTGGCCTGCCCGTAACGCCGAAAGTAGTGCGGTAGCAAACGGTTGAGCTTAGCATCATATTTGCCGAGAATCTACTCGTAAATACTTCATCTCAAATGATAAACCGCCTTTTAGCTTGCCTATTAGTTATTATCGTAGGTCTGGCTGCGACGGGCTGTGACTCTGATAAAGAAGATGCGTTTACTGTAGTAGCGGGCAGCGTAATAGACAAGTATACTGGTCAGCCAGTGGCTACGGCACCCGTTGCCGTAAGTCGAATTACCTACCGCTTGTTTGGTACTCCTACTTATGATTCTGTGACCACGGCCTATACGGATATAGATGGCCAATATAGTCTCTCATTTAGTGCTTCCCGCAAGGGCAACTACGCGGTGAAGTTGCAGGAAAGTCAGGAGTTTTATGACTTGTCTAATCCCTCTGGCAGTGATGGTACAGAAGCCAAGCTGGGAACTAGTGCTTAGTCAGGGGAATTAGGCACCCTAATTTTCTGGTAATGTCGGCCGAGTTTGGTGCGGGCTTTTTCGAGGGAAAACTGCCAGTTGACCGTGGCCCGGCGCTCATTTCGCTCGGCTACACAAGCGGCCACGTGGGCGGTGAGCTCGTCCTGGGTGGGGATGCGCTGGTGGAGACACTGGCGGGCAATGGCCGAGAGTTCAAGTTCGACCATGTTGAGCCAGGAGGCATTTTTGGGCGTGTAATGGAGCTCGAAGCGCGCGGCCAGGGCGCGGGCCTGCGCGGCGGGCAGGTGCTGGTAAAAGACGGCATCGGTGTGGGTGTTGAGATTATCCTGCACTAACACGATTTTCTCCGCCTGCGGGTAGGCCGCCGCCAGGCGCTGCATAAAACGGCAGTAGTCCGCCCCGGTCCGGCGGGCGGAAACCTCGACCAGGCGCTGGCCGGTTGCTGGTTCAAAAGCGGCCAGCAAACAGGCCGTGCCCTGGCGTACATAGGTGCTGCTTTCGCGCCGGGGCCGGCCGGCTTTGGCGCGCTGGCCGTCGTGGGCGGGTTGGGCCGGCACAGGCGGCAGCGGCTCGACGGGCTGGCCGTGCAACACGCAGGGCCGCTCATCGAAGCAGACAACGGGAAAGCGTGGATCGTGGGCCCGCTCGTAGACGGCCAGCACGTCTTCCATCCGCGCCACAAAGGCCGCATTCACCGCCCCCAGGCACCAGTGCTGCTGGCGGTGAGGCTGCAATTCGTTTTTGAGCACCTGCGCCACTGTTTCGTGGGAAATGGTTTCCACCAGGGCCAGTTCCACGGCTTTGTCGGCCAGCAAACGCAGGGTCCAGCGGCTGTGCCCCACCGGGGCCTGGGTGCAGGCCAGGGCCGTGATAGCGGCCCGGTCTGCCCCGTCGAAACGCCGCGGGCCGCCGCTCCGTGGCGCTTCACTGAGGGCGGCTTGCCAGCCGCCTTCTTCGTAGCGGCGGCGGAGCTGACTCACCGCCTGTCGGCTTAAGCCCACGGCTTGGCCGGCGGCCTGCTGGCCGATACCGGTGGCCAGCGCCAGCAGGGCCTGGGCGCGACGCACCGCCCGTACCGACCGGCGACCAGTGCGCGTAAAATTTTCGAGGGCGGCTTGGTCAGCAGCCGGCAGGGGAAAGGGAGTGATTGGACGGGCCATAGATTCCCAACGCTAACCCGCTTGTTTTGTTAACCAATCCCCCTGACTAAGCACTAGAAATGAGATAAACTTTGAGGTGACACCTTACAAAACAGTTACAATAAATGCTGTGTCAGGTAAAAGCGGCAAGTCTGATATTTCCTTTTCTTTTGTAAGCACGGACCAGCAAGACTGGTTCGGGGGAGCCATCTTCCATGATACAGTGCGATCTAATCAAAACGTCAATTTTACTCGCGCTATTAAGGTATTGCCAAACCGGGAGTACACTTTTACTAAAGTAACCTGTAATCGGGTTCGGCTTATTGGCTTTAATTATGAGTTTCGGGATTACACGTACCAAAAGCACACGCGCAAGGTGTTCTACAACGACACCACAATCGTGCGTTTTGAATAACCTGTTAATTAGTTAAGATACCATAAGGCGCAGTCAAAAAGCCCCCCAGAGTTTTCTGGGGGCTTTTTATAAACTGATACGATCTTCAACCTCTCGAAAAGTATACGTAGAGCGAGATAGTATTAAAAGCATCTCATCGGGAATGTGTCAAACTCAGTACTATCAGTACTAAATGAGTTGCTAAATATATCTTACAGCCATGCGCTACCGCGAAGCCCAAGTTGCTGATATTCCGCAGTACATGGCCGTGCGCATGGCGGTCAGGGAAAACCAGCTTTCCAACCCTGATCGGGTAACGGAACAAGACAACATCGATTACCTCACTTGGCGGGGTAGAGGCTGGGTGTGCGAAGCAGACGGCCAGATTGTGGGGTTCGCCATTGCCGACCTGCAAGACCATAGCATCTGGGCGCTCTTTGTGCACCCCGATTACGAGGGGCAGGGCATCGGGCGGCAGCTACAGACGCTGATGCTGCGCTGGTATTTCAGCCACACCCAGCATCCCGTTTGGCTCAGTACGAGTCCGGGAACGCGGGCCGAAGTTTTTTACCGACAATTGGGCTGGCGCGAAGTCGGGCGGACTGTCTCCGGGGAAGTTCGGTTTGAGTTGACGATGGAAGAGTGGGCAAGGTGATTCAAGCAAGTATAGACGTAGTTGTGGCCGCCTGATAAGCTGAATCTATGGCTACCTTGTGGGCATGGAGACGACGCGTTTATTCCAACGGTGCTTGCTGCATTTGCTGCTCCTGATGGGGCATAGTGTCCTCGCGCAGCATACATCTTCTCCCGCCTTTAGCGTCGTGCCGCTGGGCGTAAAAGGCGGGCTGGATGAGGGCAACCTTTCCGCCTATCTGGTTGCGCCGGCGGGCTCCACTTCCTACGTGTGTCTGGATGCGGGCAGCGTGTATAGCGGCATGGAAAAGGCCGTAGCGCGTAAGGTATTTACGGGGCCAGCAGGCGAGGTGATCCGCAACAATATCAAGGCTTACCTCATCTCCCACGCCCACCTCGACCACGTAGCGGGCCTGCTCCTGAATGCCACCGACGACTCGCCCAAAAGCATCTACGGCCTGAGCAATTGTCTTCAAACCATTCAAAACGATTATTTCAACTGGCGCACCTGGCCCAACTTCGGCAATAGCGGCAACCCACCCGCCCTGGGCAAATACCAGCTTCGGCCCCTAACCCCTGGCCAGGAAACGGCCCTCGAAAACACGGCCCTAAGCGTTCAGACGTTTGTATTGAGCCACGGCAAACCACATCAAAGCGCGGCTTTCCTGATTCGCAGCCAGAACAATTACCTGCTCTACCTCGGCGACACCGGCGCCGATGCCATCGAAAAAGCCCCCCAACTGCGCAACTTATGGCAAGCCATTCAGCCACTGGTAAAAGCCGGCCAGCTGAAGGCCATTTTCATCGAAACTTCCTACGCTAATGCCCAGCCCCCAGCGCAGTTGTTCGGACATCTTACTCCGGCTTTGCTCATGCAGGAAATGACCACGCTGAGTCAGCTAACCGGCGCGGCTGCGCTACGCGGTCTACCGGTCGTTATTACCCACATGAAACCCACGGCCGGCAATGAAGCTGCCATCAAAAAGCAGCTCACCGAAGCGAATTCGTTGCAGCTGAAACTCATCTTTCCGGAGCAGGGAAAGTTGCTGCAGTTTTAGTGTAGTAACCAGCTTCACGAGCCATCAATGCTTGTAGAGACGCGATACTTCGCGTCTTTGCGTTTGCGCCTCCTAAACAAAATCATGTAATTAAGAAGACGCGAAGTATCGCGTCTCTACAGGAGAACGTAACTGCTAACCATAGCCTGACTATTAATAACACAAATACGCTCTAATAAACTGTTTAAGGTAACAGGAACGCGGTAGAGACGCAATATTTTGCGTCTCGTCGTCTGCGCCGTCTGGGCTTTGTTCCAGCAGATTGTGCAACGACAAGACGCAAAATATTGCGTCTCTACCGCGTTCCAGGTCCAAACTTAATCCAAATCCGCTCTAAAACCCACATGATAATTACCAGAATTTGGCACGGCGTTACCCACGCTCATCACGCCGATGAGTATCTGCAGTTTCTGGAAGCTTCCGGCATTGCCGACTACCAGAAAACGCCCGGCAACTTAGGCGTGCAAGTGCTGCGCAGCCTGGAAGGCGAAGTCTGTCATTTCTGGACCGTAACCCGTTGGGACAGCTACGAGAGCATCAAACAATTTGCCGGCGACGACTACGAAAAGGCGCGCTATTACCCCGACGATGCACGCTACCTGCTGGACTTTGAGTCCAACGTCACTCACTGCGAGACATTTGATTTTTAACTATCAACCTTTAACTATTAACCAGCCTAATCTGCTGGGCTAATTTATTTCATGAGAATTTTCATACTATTCCTGACACTCACAATCACTCTTATTCAGTCTCCGATAGCACATGCCCAAAAGCGAATGCAACCTGGCTACATCGTATTTGCGCATGGTGATACGCTGCGGGGCGAGTTGGAGGTTCCAACCCGTAGCACAGTGGCCCGTGGTGTGATGTTTCGGAAAGATTTAGCTTCGTCAAACAGGCAGTTTTATCCGATTAAGCAACTGCGCAGCCTTCATCTGACGGACGGCAGGAGCTATATAATGCGCAAGATGCTGCCAGTGGCAAATCGTGACACCTTATGCTTGCTGCTCGAACGCTTAGCCGGTGGGCGCGCTAACCTCTACCGCAGTACCTATAATCTGTTTGGCAACAATCCAGACGAGGTGTACGCCAACCAGTCTACGCTCATTTACTATTATATCGAACGGTCAGCTGACCGTACACGCGCTCCTTACCTATTGCAAGCCACAACATTCAGAAACGACTTGCGCAGTCTTTTTAGCGACTGTTCCGCCGCCCCTGGTATTACGGGTAAGTTCAGCGAGTCGAACTTGCTCCACCTTGTGCAACAGTATAACGCCTGTCAGAATAACCTTACACCTTAGAATCCTGGACCTGTTAGCAAGCTTTTGTACCTGAACTGCGCTTTTCTTACCAACCCATAATCATGCATACTCAAAAACGCCTGCGGAAGGTAGCCTTTCTGTTTTGGTCTATGCTGCTCGTACTACCAGCTACTAGGTGCCCACTGCTTTCGTCAACTCAGCTTGGCTAAACGCCTTAAACCAGCAGCCACTGGCGCTGAATACGCAGCTTACCTTGCAGCCGTATCAGTATTTGATTTTACAGAACTAACCCTAATATTATTTCAGAGTGCGGTAAGAAGTTAGCTTTAGGCATACTATTAACAGTTTACTAGTATTATATTTTTTCTTTAATTTTTTCAGAACATTACTGTTTAGATTTTCATTAACCGATTACAAAAAAAATCAATAATAAAAGGCATGGCTAGAGATAATTTTTTAAAACCTATTCGCAAAGTATTGGCTGAAAGAGTAGCCTATCTCTGTTCTAATCCTAAATGCAGAAAAATCACTATTGGTCCAAATGCCAAGAAGGATAAATCAACTTCTATAGGAATTGCTGCACACATAACTGCCGCTGGTGGTCCGCGATATAATCTACTTCTCTCACCTTCTCAAAGATCAGACATAGATAATGGGATATGGCTTTGTAGTAATTGTTCAATCCTTATTGACAAGGATGCCAGTGTATATTCTGTTTCACTTTTAAAGGCGTGGAAAGTGATGGCTGAAGATGATGTGCGCCAGAATATTCTCTCTGGTAGCACCCAAACAATCAATCACGCCATAATAAAAAGGCCAAAAATTGAAGGTGTTCTACTCTGGAACAATACATGGTCTACTAATGAAGGATACTACGAAAAACCATCAAGCGAGCCTATGCTTCCAGGCACAATAAAATTTGTTTTTCGCGCAAAATGGGAATACAAATTACTTTTGATAAATAATTCATCAGTACCAGCGTTTAATATAAACATAAGACAATCGGGTGAAAATAAGTTAAATATTAATACACGAATAGCTCCAATTAATAATCTCCAGCCTTTAGCAGAAATGCATTTAGAATGTACTTTAGAACAACTACATGTAATGACTGGCAATGAGCGTATGCACGGTGACATAGCAGATAATCCATATCCTATGGCCCTTGAAAATGTTGTGCTCGAAATAGAATACAATGATGAAGAAGGAAGGAAGTTGACAACCAAAACCACATTCTCAGGAAAGCAACCTGAAAACGTCATTAGTCTTACATAATAGCCTACCGTGAAGTTTCCTAAATGTATTTTCGCTCTTGTGTTGCTGAGCGTCCCGGCTCTGGCTCAAAACCTCCACTCCCCTACCAACAAGCTTACCCTAAACTTCCAACTAAGCCCCGCTGGCGAGCCAACATACCAGCTCTGGTTCGGGGCGAAGCCCGTTATAAAGCCTAGTCGCTTAGCCGTCCTGCTTCAAAACCAGCCCGGCTTCGACAAAGGCTTCACCATCGCCAAAATTGACTCGTCGGCGACGGACGAAACGTGGGCGCCGGTGTGGGGCGAGGTGAAGCAGATTCGTAACCGCTACAAGGAGTTGGCCGTGACGTTGCAGCAAGCCGCCGTGCAGAACCGGCGGCTGGTGGTGCGCTTCCGTTTGTACGATGATGGGCTGGGCTTCCGCTACGAGTTTCCGGCTCAAGCAGGCTTCACCTACTTCACCGTACAGGAGGAGAAAACCGAGTTTAACCTCACCGGCGACCACAAAACCTTCTGGATTCCGGGCGACTATGACTCCAACGAGTACAGCTACAGCACCACCCGCCTGAGCGAGGTAAACACCACACCTATTGAACCCATCCAGCTAAAATCTGCCCCCCAGCGGGTGCAGACGCCGCTGATGCTGAAGACGCAGGACGGGCTGTACGTAAATATTCATGAGGCCGCACTGGTGAATTATCCGGCCATGATGCTGGACGTGGACACCAAAACGTTCGGCCTCACCAGCCAGCTCGTGCCCGATGCGACGGGGGCCAAAGCGCATTTGCAGGCGCCCGAGCACACACCCTGGCGCACTATTGTGGTCAGCGACAAAGCGCCCGAGGTGCTGGCTTCCAAGCTGATTCTGAACCTGAACGAGCCGAGCAAAATCACTGATACGGGCTGGATTAAGCCCCAGAAGTTTGTGGGCGTGTGGTGGGAAATGCACGTCAACAAAGCCAGCTGGAATTACGCCGACACCAGCAACATCAAGCTGGCTACCACCAACTGGAACACACTGAAACCCAACGGCCGCCACGGCGCCAACACGGCCAACGTGAAGCGCTACATCGACTTTGCGGCCAAGCACGGTCTGCAAAGCGTGCTGGTAGAAGGCTGGAATGTAGGTTGGGAAGACTGGGCCAATAACTGGAAAGAGGAAGTGTTCGACTTCGTGACGCCCTACCCCGACTTCGACGTGCAGGAACTGCAGCGCTACGCCGCCAGCAAAGGCGTGAAGGTGATGATGCATCACGAGACCTCCAGCTCCGTGACCAACTACGAGCGTCGGCAGGAAACCGCATTTCGCTTCATGAAAGAACACGGCTACGACGCGGTGAAAACCGGCTACGTGGGCCGCATCATTCCGCGCGGCGAGCACCACGACGGGCAGTGGATGGTAAACCACTACAACCGCACGGCCGCCAACATGGCCCAGCAGCAGATTATGGTGGATATGCACGAGTCGGTGCGGCCGACGGGCCTGCACCGCACCTACCCTAATTGGTTAGCCTCGGAAGCCGCTCGCGGCAACGAGTTCAACGCCTGGAGCACCGGCAACCCGCCCGAGCACGAAACCATTCTGCCCTTCACCCGCCTCATGGGCGGCCCCATGGACTACACGCCGGGCATTTTCCAGATCAAGCTGGAACCCTGGAACCCCACCGCCAACAAAGGCCGCCAGGTACACACGACGTTAGCCAAGCAGTTGGCCCTGTACGTGACGATGTATAGCCCCGTGCAAATGGCCGCCGACCTGCCGGAAGCCTACGAGCAACACCTCGACGCTTTCCAGTTCATCAAAGACGTGCCCGTGGATTGGGACGACACCCGCATTCTGGCCGCCGAGCCCGGCGACTACATCATCACGACCCGCAAAGCGAAAGGCAAAGACGAGTGGTACCTGGGCGCCATCACCGACGAGCAGGCCCGCCGTCAGACCGTGAAGCTCGACTTTTTGCCCCCCAAGGCCCGCTACACCGCCACCATCTACGCCGACGCCAAGGATGCAGACTGGGAAAAGAACCCTATGGCTTACCAAATCCGGCAGGTGCTAGTGGATAGCCGCACGCAACTGCCTCTACAAATGGCCCCCGGCGGCGGCACAGCTATCAGTCTGAAACCCGCGACGCGGGAGGAGCTACGAAAACTGAAGGGACAATAGAATGGCATCTAAGGACACTTTCAGCACACTACCATATGCTTGATAAGCAAATAGGTGACAATTTTCTAGGAAGCTGTCGAGATTTATATAAATCAGGCATCTATCCATTTAGCGTCGCTCAATATGACTCACTAGCTTACCGGCAGCATCAGACTTTGGCTCAAAGATTCATGCAGCAAGAAGGCCTTCAGACTTTCTTGAGTAATCTAATGGAGCACCAGTATTACGTAAATCTTTGGGCCGCTATTTTCGCTTTATAGTTTGGTTTGCCAAGTGTAGATGAAGAATTAGAAATAACGAAGGGGAGAAAAGTTGTTGAGTTTTGTCTAGATACAGTAAAGAGCCACTTTCCTCATCCTCCCCAGCCCGGCAATACTATACGGACGGCTAGTGCTGATATTTGGTTGACCTGCATGCGACGCTATTATAGCATAAACGATCTGTAATCGTTAGATAATCAGCATAAAAGCCCCCCAAACGCCGTGTCTGGGGGGCTTTTATGTAATGCAGTTCCACTTATTTCGATTATACCTCTGTAGAGCAGTTTGCCGAACCGTGTACGTGTGCTGTAGAGACGCAACAATTTGCGTCTTCTCGTTGCTGACGTTGCTTATTAAAACAGGTAGACTTTAGTCGTTCAACGACGAGACGCGAAGTGTCGCGTCTCTACATGGTACATGAATCAAGGAACCATTATAGATTATAAGTCACAGCGGCTTCCAAGCTTCCACAGCTATTATGTCCTCCTGCTGTGAATCGCTTAACTTGCTTTGGCACGTTGATTAACATAGTCTTCCTCTTATGGCTCGTATCCTGATTCAGTTTGCGCATCCGGCCCTGGAGAAATCGAGGGTGAACCGGCGGCTGATTGCGGCGGTGGAGTCGCTGGACTTTGTGACGGTAAACGATTTGTACGAGCAGTACCCCGACTTCGACATTGATGTACAGCGGGAGCAGGAGCTGCTGTTGGCCCACGAGGTTGTCGTGTTGCACCATCCGTTTTACTGGTACAGCTCGCCGGCTATGATTAAGCAGTGGGAAGACCTGGTGCTGGAACACGGTTGGGCCTACGGACGCACCGGCAACGCTTTGGCTGGCAAGCACATGCTGAACGCCATTACCACCGGCGGCCGGCAGGAAGCCTACCAGGAAACGGGCTCCAACCGCTATACAATTCAGCAGTTGTTGGTGCCCTTCGAGCAGACGGCCCGGCTCTGCAAGATGCAGTACCTGCCGCCCTTCGTGGTGCATGGCTCCCTGCGCATTACGGATGCGGAGATTGATGCCGCGGCCATACAGTACCGCGATTTGCTTACGTTGCTCGCCACGGGCCAGGCCACTGAATACGCCAGCTTACAGGCTCCATTTCTTACCGATCTGGCCAACTAAATCATTGCTGTATGAGTCAGTCTGTTTTGCTGCAAGCGTTGGTGTATCTGGCGGCCGCAGTGCTGTTTGTGCCGCTGGCCAAACGCTTTGGTTTGGGCTCGGTGCTGGGGTATTTGCTGGCCGGAATGGTCATTGGACCAGCTGTGCTGGGGCTGGTCGGGGCCGAGGGCCAGGACGTGATGCACTTCGCGGAGTTCGGCGTCGTAATTATGCTGTTTCTGGTGGGCCTGGAGCTGGAGCCGGCTTTGCTGTGGAAGCTCCGCACGCCTATTCTCGGCCTCGGTGGCCTACAAGTGGTGGCAACGTCGCTGGCGCTGGCGGGGCTGGCTATGGTGGCGGGCATCGGGTGGAAACCGGCGCTGGCGCTGGGCCTTATTCTGGCTATGTCGTCGACGGCCATTGTGTTGCAGACTTATAAAGAGCAAAATCAGCTGGGCACACCGGCCGGGCAAGGTACCTTCTCCGTGCTGCTGTTTCAGGATATTGCCGTCATCCCGATTCTGGCCATTTTGCCCCTGCTGGCAATGCAGCCCGCCGCGGCCGGCGAGGCAGCTGCCGCCGATCATAATTTGTTGGCCTCGGCACCGGGCTGGCTGCGCGCCCTGGCTTTGGTGGCGGCAGTAGCTGCCGTAGTGGTGCTGGGCAAGTACGGCATGCGGCCCATATTCCGCTTGGTGGCGCGTAGCGGCTTGCGCGAAGTATTTATTGCCACGGCGTTGCTGCTGGTGGGTGGCGTGGCTTTGCTGATGGAGCTGGTGGGCCTGAGCCCGGCGCTGGGGGCCTTTGTGGCGGGCGTGGTGCTGGCGACCAGCGAGTACAAGCACGAGATTGAGAGCGACATCGACCCGTTCAAAGGCCTGTTGCTGGGCTTGTTTTTCATGTCGGTGGGGGCGGCTATTGACTTCGGGCTGATTCGGGAGAACCCGTTGCTAGTAGCGGGGGCGGTGGTGGCCGTTATGCTGGTGAAGACAGCTGTGCTGTTGGTCCTGGGCCAACGCTTCACCGGCAACCGGGCCCAGAACGTGACCCTGGCGCTGGGGCTGAGCCAGATTGGGGAGTTTGCTTTCGTCCTGCTGTCCTTCAGCACCCAGAATGGTATTCTGAATCAGCGCATTACCAGCATTGCCACGGCCGTGGTGGCTATTAGCATGGCGCTTACGCCGGTGGTGTTTTTACTAAACGAACGAGTGATTCAGCCTCGCCTGGGGCCAGCGGCGGCGCCGGAGCGGGAGGCGGATACAATTGAGGAGAAAAACCCCGTCATCATTGCGGGATTCGGGCGCTACGGCAACATTGTGGGGCGTTTTCTGCGCGCCAACGACATCGGCACCACCGTGCTGGATTTTGACGCTGACCGCGTAGAGACGCTGCGTCAGCTGGGTTTGCGCGTGTACTATGGCGACGCGTCGCGCTATGATCTGCTGCACGCGGCCGGCGCGGGCCAAGCCAAAGTCATCATCATTGCCCTCGATTCGTCGGAGCGGGCGCTGGAGCTGGTAGAGCTGGTGCGGCGCCACTTTCCCCACCTGCGCATTCTGGTGCGGGCCCACGACCGCCCCGACGCCTACGAATTCATTGAAGCCGGCCTGACCGACGTGTACCGCGAAACGGTGGACAGCTCCCTGCGCCTGGGCGTAGATGCGCTGCGTCTGCTGGGCGTGCGTGCCTACCACGCCCAACGGGCCGCCCGCACCTTCCTGCGCCACGATGAGCTGGCCATGCGCGAGCTGGCGGCCGTGCACAAAGACCGGAAAACCTACTTCAGCACCGCCCGCCAGCGCATTCAGGAGTTGGAACAACTGCTCCACTTCGACGCGGCCAACGAAAATTTACGGGAAGTGGATGAGGGCTGGGATAATGAGTCCTTGCGCCAGGAAGCACCGCCCGCTTCGTCGGCTTCCACCGCCCCTCAAACGCCTGTAGCGTAGCGGCAAGCCACGTTTCAGGAAGCCTTTCAGTACTAAAAAAGCCCCCCAGAAATATTCTGGGGGGCTTTTTTAGTTATTAGTGACTAGTAAGCCTGATGGCGCAGTTGCCCTATTTCTTGCCACCTATATCGGCTAGCAGCTGCTGATTCAGGCGAATGTATTCTTCTTTAATTGACGGGGTTTTCTCCGTTTTTACCAGCTCCAACGACTGCTTGGCGGCAGCGGTGGCCTCGTCGGGGCGCTTGGCTTTGTGCAGCACGCGGGCCTTCCAGTAATAAGCGTAGTAGCTGGGCTGCTGTTTGATGGATGCGTCCAGCCAGGTGAGGGCTTGGTTGAGGTCTTTATTATTGTTGTAGTAATACTGAGCAGCGCTGATGTAGGGCTTTTTCTCTCCCTGCATAGCCTGAGCAATCTGGGCTTCCACGCGGGTATCAGCGTCGGCGGTGAGGGGCACGCTTACCTGGGTTTTGTCCCAGCGCAGAGTGAGGTCGGCGGCAGATGGGCGCAGGTTTTCCAGCGTCAGGCTCATGGTTTCGGCGGGGTCGCGCAGAGTGGCAGGAATGGCTTTTACGCGCACCACGTCCATCTCGGGTTTATAGGTATAAGCGCCCCACTGCGCGGTATCCCGATTCAGAATCAGAGTCCACTCCTTAGGCCCCGGAATGCTGAACAAGGCGTAGGTGCCCGCTGGTACAGTTTGGCCACCAAATTTTACTTCTTCCCCGAAGCGAATTTTAGTGTTGGTATTAGCGCCTGTGCGCCACACCTGGCCGTAGGGCTCAAGCTTGCCGAAAATCTCACGGCCTTTTTTGGAGGGGCGCGAGTAGCTTAGTTCCACGAACGAAACGGAGAAATCCTGGCGGAGACGCACGGCAGGGCTAGCTACTGGAATGCGAAGCGCCTGCTGAGCCAGAATGGGCGTGCTGGCCGCCAGCCCATAGGCCACACTGAGGAAAGGAATAGTAAGGAGAATACGGGGTTTCATGAGCAATGAAGTTGGGGTGGGAACAGGTTGAATATAGTAACCACTGAGTTGAAAGAGTTGCTTAAGCCGAATGACTTAGGCAAGCAAAAAGGAGGTTGTTGGAGGGAGTTGAACGCGGTAGAGACGCAACATCTTGCGTCTTGTCGTTGCACGACTGAAGCTGCGCTTATTAAATAACCTCAGCAACGAGGAGACGCAAAATATTGCGTCTCTACCGCGTTCCGACTTTTGTAAGAATAATTCGCCTCCTGCATCGCACACCGGTTTGGCGGTGTCTATTGCCTTCAGATCTTCAAAAAAGCCCCCCAGGCAACCCATCATTTCACATCTTGACGCCTGGGCCGTACCTTGGAGGCTCTTACGCTCAATACTTTTCATGAGAATTCTCAAGTTTGGCGGCACGTCCGTCGGGTCGGTGGCGCGGATGCATTCGGTGGCCGACCTCATTCAAAGTTCCGAGCCGCGCATCGTGGTCTTGTCGGCCATGTCGGGTACTACCAATTCCCTGGTTTCCATTACGAAGCTGCTGTTTGAGGGAGAAATTCAGGCGGCTACATCTCAGATCGAGATTCTGCGTCAGCACTACCTGATAGTGGCCCGTGAGCTGCTGCCCGAGCCCGCCGTAGCCGACGAGGCCATCAGCCACGTCGATACCTGCTTCAAAACCATCTTCAACCTGATGCGCCAGCCCCTGTCGACCTCGGGCGAGCGGGTGATTCTGGCGCAAGGCGAACTGCTGAGTACGCTGCTGTTTCATCGTTACCTGACAGCCATTCGCGGGCAAGAGGCGGTTCTGCTGCCAGCTTTGGAGTTTATGCGCCTCGACGCCAGCGACGAGCCTGATGACGCCTACATTCGTGAGCATCTGGCCCAGCAATTAGCCCCCCACGCGGGCCAGAAGCTGTTTATTACCCAGGGCTACATCTGCCGCAACGCCAAGGGCGACATCGACAACCTTAAGCGCGGCGGCTCCGACTACTCCGCTTCGCTCATCGGGGCAGCGGCCGGCGCCGACGAAATCCAGATCTGGACGGACATCGACGGCCTGCACAACAACGACCCGCGCGTGGTGGAGGGCACCTACCCTATTCGAGAGCTGTCGTTTGATGAAGCGGCCGAGCTGGCTTACTTTGGAGCTAAGATTCTGCACCCCAGCTCCGTATTGCCGGCGCGCCAGTACAATATTCCGGTGCGCCTGCTCAATACCATGCAGCCCGAAGCGCCCGGTACGCTTATTTCCAGCAAAACCGGCTCTGAGGCCATTAAAGCAGTGGCTGCTAAAGACGGTTTGGTAGCTATCAAAATCAAGTCGAGCCGCATGCTGCTGGCCCACGGCTTTCTGCGCAGCGTGTTCGAAGTATTTGAGCGCTACCGTACGCCTATAGACATGATTACGACCTCGGAAGTTGCCGTGTCGCTGACCATCGATGATGCCACGCACTTAACGGAAATCCTGACGGAGCTGCGTGATTTCGGCAACGTGGAGATTGATGAGAACCAGACCATCATCTGTTTGGTTGGTAATCTGATTCAGGAAAACCACGGCTCGGCTCGGCTGGTGTTCAATGCGTTAGGCGATATTCCGCTGCGGATGATTTCCTATGGCGGCTCGCCGAATAATATCAGCTTACTGGTGCACACCGCGGATAAGTCACAGACGCTGAAGGCGTTAAACGCGGGGCTGTTTCAGCGGTAGATTTTCCTCTCGGATACTTCTAACGATTGGCCTCAACCTCTAGCCCCTTCTTCTCCTAGGGGAGAAGGGGAACTAACTCTAATTACTAGCCTGCTAGTCAATACTAGTTTTCTAAAACAACTAAAAGCTAGTCCCCTTCTTCCCTAGGAGAAGGGGCTAGGGGTTGAGGCCCACGTTGCTTATTACTCTAAAAGAATGTCTTTCTCACTTTCCGGCGAGCTTCTCTCCCGCCCTACTCCTTTCTACCACTACGACCTCAGCCTGCTGACGCGCACGCTGGAAGCAGTGCAGCAAGCGGCTCGGCCCAGAGGTTTTCATGTGCATTATGCCCTGAAAGCCAACGTTAATGAACCTATCCTGCGACTTATTCAAGCGCACGGCCTCGGGGCCGACTGTGTAAGCGGCAACGAAGTACAGCGGGCCCTCGACACCGGATTTGCCCCCCAGGACATTGTGTTTGCGGGGGTGGGCAAAACCGACGCGGAAATCAAGCGGGCGCTGGCGGCGGATATCTGGTGCTTCAACGCGGAGTCGGCGGAGGAGCTGTTGGTGCTCAATGAGTTAGCTGGGGGGCAAAATCGGCGGGCGCGGGTGGCGCTGCGGGTGAACCCGAATGTGGACGCGCAGACGCACCACTACATCACGACGGGACTGGAGGCTAATAAATTCGGAATTGGGCTGAACGACTTGCCAGCCGTAGTGGAGCAACTTGCTTCACTTCCTCACCTGGAGCTAGTGGGCTTGCATGCCCATATCGGTTCGCAAATCACAGATTTGGCAGTATTTGCGGAGCTTAGCCAGAAGCTAAACGAGCTGCAATCCTGGCTGGAAGAGCAAGGCCACCAGCTGCCCCACCTCAACGTAGGCGGCGGCCTGGGTATTGATTACAATGACCCCGACACGAACCCCATTCCCGATTTTGAGGCTTACTTCCGCACCTTCGAGCAGCACCTGATTCGGCGGCCGGGCCAGCAGGTACACATGGAGCTAGGCCGCGCCATTGTAGCCCAGAGCGGGACGCTGGTAAGTCGGGTATTGTTCGTGAAACGCAGTCAGCAAACGCAGTTCGCCATCCTCGATGCGGGCCTTACGGAGCTGATTCGACCGGCTTTATATGGCAGCCACCACCATATTCAAAACCTAAGCAGCCAGGGCACCATTCAGCCGTACGACGTGGTAGGGCCCATTTGTGAGTCGTCGGATACCTTTGGCCGCGCAGTGCCTTTGCCCGAGACGAAACGCGGTGACTTAGTTGTGCTGCGTTCGGCGGGAGCGTATGGGGAGGTGATGAGTTCGGCGTACAACTTACGGGAGAAAGCGGAAGCAGTGTACGCGTAGCCCGCCGCGGGTGGTAGTACGACTCCAAAGTCGTACTACCACTATCGTTGTAGGACCCGGCACAGGTACGAACATCAGCATCGATAGTGATACTACGACCTTGGAGTCGTAGTACCACTTGGTTATTCCACCCAGAGTGTGTGGATATTGGGAAAATAGTAGCGCGGAAATCCGTTCCGCGTCGCGCCCAGCGCGAATCAGACGTATGCATTCATCCGCTACCGCGTGGCTTCGCGCGGGGCGCGACGCGAAACGGATTCCCGCGCTACCGTCCATACGCCCTAGGTCATTCTAATACCACACCGTCCATTTTCCCAGCTTCTCGTGCTGCTTAAAATTGGCCAGCAGCCACTGTCGCTCAGGGTTTAGCTCGCCTTTTACGATGAGCACGGGCCGCTGCTGGAGCATCCAGTCCAGAGTAGACCTCTGGGTAGCATCACTTAGATAAATCAGGTTTCGCTGCCACCGCGTATCAGTTTCAAACTGCGTTTCTCGGTTGAGGCTGTGGTTGCCATCATTCAGTGAAACAGGCAGTTTACCAAGCTCGAAGGCCAGGGAAGGTAGCAACTCATTGTACACCAGCACGGGCCGCGCCGTAAGCTTGCGCTCACGCAGCAAATTGGCCAACGGGCGCGTGCCGTTGGCGGCCAGTTCATTTTGGTGCAGGATGGGCTTAGCGGCCAGCAGCAACGTAACGGTAAACATAACAGCCGCCGCCAGCAAACGGGGCGCGACGCGCACCTGCTCCCAGAGCGTGAGCACAATCACCAGTACCACGACGCCAGCCGCCGGCACCGCCGCCATAAGCGGGCGCAACACAAAGGGCAGATTAAAGGACGCCGCCAGCACGGGCGCCAGACACAGCACGCCCAGCAAAAAGCCAAAAAAAGCCACGATTCCGACGTACCAGCGAAACAGCTGTGCCTCGGTGCAGCGCCCCAGATAATACACCGTGAGCAGGGCCACGCCGGGAAATACTGGCAGCACATACAGGAGCAGCTTGGAGCTGGACAGCGAGAAAAACACCAAAGGCACCAGCACCCAGAAAATGAGCACGTTGCGCCAAAGCTGCGGCACCTCAGCCCAACGAATGCGCACCGCCTGCGCTACTAGCGCCGCCGACCAGGGCAGGCTGGTAGCGGGAGCTAATACCAGGTAAAACCACCACGGCTTAGCTCGATTGAAGGTGTTCGCATTCGCAAAGCGCTCGACAGTATGCTCGAATAAGAAGTAGCGTATAAACGCCTTATTCTCGGCTATCAGGTATAGATACCAGCTGAGTCCAACGAGGACAAACAGCCCAAACCCGAGGGCGTGGTGCACCGTGAAAGGGCGACGGGCTTGCTTTTGCTCGGCATCCTGTCTGAAGTAATGGCTAATGACTGCCATAAGTGGCAATACAAATCCGACGGGTCCTTTGGTCAGAAAAGCCAGCCCCAGCCCCAGCCAGAACAGGTACAGCCACCGAGTTTGCCCCCCGGCATAGTAGCACAGAATACCGTAGGTAGCCGCCAGCTCCAGCGTAGCCAGGTAAGCATCGGTAGTCACGTTGAGGGCTGAAATAAGCACCACGGGTAAAGAGCCATAGATGACGGACGCCGCCAGGGCACGGGCCCGGTCGCCGCGAAAAAGCAGCTCGCCCAGCTTGTACACGAGCAGCACTTGCAGCAGCACGGCCAGCACCGGCAAAATACGCACGCCGGCCGCGTGGGGGCCAAAAATGGTGAGGCTGGCGGCCGTGAGCCAGTAGGTGAAGGGTGGCTTATGGAAGTGCTGAATACCCAGCAGCCGCGGGTGCAGCCAGTCGCCGGTAGCCAGCATTTCGCGCCCGATTTCGGCGTAGCGGGCCTCACTGCTTTCCAGCGGCCCCCAGGCACCCAGACCTACAAAAAAGCCCCCCGAGGACTAAGAGCCACAGCCAAAGCCAGGAACGGGAAGTAAGGGGAGCGGCCATAGGAGCATGATTTGGAAAGCGGCTGCAATGTTAGCCAAAATGTGGGGTAAGACTGGCCTTACAACTAACGAGTAACTCAGCGGTTCTTCTTTTATCTCACTTCACACCTCCGCCCATGAAGATTCTGCTTACCGGCGCCAATGGCTACATCGGCCAGCGCCTGCTTCCCCTCCTGGTAGAGGCAGGCCATGCGGTGGTGTGCCTGGTGCGCGACCCACGCCGCTTCACGCTGCCCGAGCGCCTGCGGGAGCAAGTCACCGTAGCCCAAGGCGACTTACTCCAGCCGGCGTCGCTACAGGAGTTACCGCTCGATATTGACGTGGCCTATTACCTAGTGCACTCCATGAGTGGCGACGACCGGGATTTTGTACGGGCGGAGCGTCAATCGGCGGAGCATTTTACGCAGTATATCAACCGCACCTCGGCGCGGCAGGTCATTTACCTTAGCGGCATTGCCAATGACCGGGCTTTATCGGCGCATTTGCGCTCGCGCCGGGCAGTGGAGAGAGTGCTACAAAAGACTGAGAAAGCTAAGCTTACCGTGCTTCGGGCCAGTATTATCATCGGGTCGGGGTCCGCGTCGTTTGAGATTATTCGGGATTTGGTAGAGAAGCTGCCGGTGATGATTACGCCGCGTTGGCTGAACTCCCGCTGCCAGCCCATCGGGGTGCGCGACGTGATGTTTTACCTGACTTCCGTGCTCGACAACCCCGATTGCCTGGGGCAGAGCTTCGATATTGGTGGACCTGATGTGCTGACTTACAAGCAGATGCTGCTGGGGTTGGCCGAAGTGCGTGGCTACCGCCGCTATATTCTCACCGTGCCGGTACTCACGCCGCGGCTATCGTCGCTTTGGCTGTTTTTGGTTACCAGCACCACGTTTTCGCTGGCGCAAAGCCTGGTAGAAAGCCTGCGCAATGACACGATTGTTGCCACCAAGCGCAGCATTTCGCAGGTTATCCGGCACGAGTGTATGGGCTACGCCGAAGCGTTGAAGCTAGCCTTCACCCGCATTGAGCAGAACGAGGTAATCAGCAGCTGGACCGATGCGCTGAGCAGCGGCGTGATGGAGCGCAACTACATGGACTTCGTGCAGATTCCGCAGAACGGTATGCTCTTCGACCGGCAGGAAATGGCCTTCACCCGCGACCCCGACGAAGTGCTGCAAAACGTGTGGAGCATCGGCGGCGAAAGAGGCTGGTACAAAGTGGATTGGCTGTGGCGGGTACGCGGCCTGCTCGATAAGTTCGTGGGCGGCGTGGGTTTGCGCCGGGGTCGTCGCTCCCCCACTGACCTGCGGGCCGGCGACCAGCTCGACTTCTGGCGCGTGCTCGTTGCGGACCGCCCCGGCCGTCGCCTGCTGCTCTATGCTGAAATGAAGCTACCCGGCGAAGCGTGGCTACAGTTTCGCATCGTGCCTGATGAAGTCAGCGGCGGCCACCGCTTAGAGCAGCTGGCTGCCTTCCGACCTGAAGGCTTAGCTGGGCGTTTGTACTGGTACTCGCTGGTGCCCTTCCACTTCATCATTTTTAAAGGAATGGTAGAGAATATTGCTCAGTATGGCGCCGTTCCGGGCATGACGGCAGTGCCGACGCCAGCGCGCGGCTGATCGGTTTATATAAAGTCCGTCATGCAGAACGCAGTGAAGCATCTCGCGTGTTTAGCTGGATTAGTAACCTAACATCAGCACGCGAGATGCTGCGCTCTGCATGACCGCTTTCTAAATTTCTCCTTTCAAAAAAGCACCCCAATTAACTTCCCAACCGCCGTACCAGCCACATAATCAGGCTAAATAATACGCTCAACAACAGCATCGACACGAAGGGCATATACAGCCGGAAGCCCGGCCGCTCCACGCGCACGTCGCCGGGCAGGCGGCCGAACCAGCTAAACCAGCTGCCGCCACCGAGCCACAAAAAGCCCCCCAGCAACGCCAGGCCGAGGCCGAGAAGTACGAGAAGTTTACCGATAGGCATAGTTGAAGTACTTCAATTGCGAGTTGTGAGTTGCTAAAGCCGAGCTACTTACTTCTTCTCAAACACGAATTCTACCTTCCCTTCCGCCAACTGCAACGCGGCCTCAAACTTCTGGCCGGTGCGCTGGGAGGTGAAGCCACGGATAACGCCCGTTTTGCCCCGCCGCAGGAGCTGAGCAATTTGCGCTTCGGTAAGCAGTCGACCACATAGCTCCAACGGCACCCGAAACTGGCAGTCTTCGCGGAAACGGGAGCAGCCGTAAGCCGCTTTGCCGCGTAGCATGGTGCCTAATCGACATACTGGACACGGAATTTGCTGGGGCGATTCGGCAGAGGCGGGCTTGCTTTCGGCGGCGCGCACCAGTTCCAGCGTGTACTGAGGTGTGAGGCGCACGGCCGCGTCAAACTTCTGGCCTAAGTCGTCGATGAAGCCTTTGATAACCGGCGTACGACCCTTCGTAAGTAAGGCCGATATTTGCTTATCCGTCAGGTTTTTGCCTTCAAACTGACCGGGTAGGCGCATAGTGCAGCCCTCGCGCCAGCGTGAGCAGCCGAAGGCCGATTTGCCCCGCAGTACATGCCCTTGCCCGCAAGCCGGACACTCGCCTAAGCTGCCGGGCACGGCTGGCGCAGTGGACTTGGCCGCCGTGGGGGACATATTTCTTACGGGTGCATTTGATTTTTGCCCCCCAGCAGCCACAATGCCCGGCGTACTGATGCTGATACCGCGACCGGAGCCATCGGCTTTTACTTCCAGCACCATCTCGCGCACCAACGTTTTCAGCTCGCCTAGAAATTGATCAGAGTCAAGGTTGCCGGCTTCGATCTGGCGCAGCTTCTGCTCCCACTGGCCCGTTAGCTCCGCCGATTTCAGGGTGGGATTGCGGATGAGACCGATTAGCTCGACGCCGGTGGGCGTGGGCAGAATTTTCTTTTTATCACGACGGATGTAGCCGCGCTTGAATAAGGTCTCGATGATGGCGGCGCGGGTACTGGGGCGACCAATACCGTTTTCCTTCATGGCTTGGCGCAGCTCGTCGTCGTCCACGTTGCGGCCGGCGGTTTCCATGCCGCGGAGCAGCATCGCCTCGGAGTATTCGCGCGGCGGCTGGGTTACTTTTTGATCCAGGCGGGGCTTGTGGGGGCCATTTTCGCCTTGGGTAAACGAGGGCAGCACAGTGCTCACCACATCGTCGTCGCCCTCGCCAGCGGCTTTGGGGGCCGATGGAGCCTGCTGCTTTTCCGGGTCGCCGTACACGATGCGCCAGCCGGGATTCAGAATCTGCCGGCCCCGTACGCGGAAAGGGTGCGCGGCGGCCTCACCCGTCACAGTCGTGTTACTGACTTCGCAATCGGGATAAAATGCCGCCAGGAAGCGGCGCACGATGATGTCATACACGCTGCTTTCGGAGCCGCCCAGGCCGCCGGCACTCGCGCCGGTTGGGATAATGGCATGGTGGTCGGTGACTTTGTTGTTATTAAAAACCTTGGTCGACTTGCGAATTTTACCCTCCAGCAATGGCGCAGTCAGACCAGAATAGCCCCCCAGACCGCGCATGATACCGGCAATTTTGGGGTACTGGTCGTCAGGCAGAAACGTGGTATCGACGCGCGGATAGCTCACTACTTTCTTCTCGTAGAGGCTCTGCACGGTTTTGAGCGTGTCCTCGGCCGAGAGCCCCAGCTGGTTGTTGCACTGCACCTGCAGCGAGGTCAGGTCGAATAAGGACGGTGGCGTTTCGAGGGCCTTCTTGATTTCCACGTTGGTGACGGTGAAAATTGCCCCCCGCACCGCCGCCAGCGCCGCGTCGGCTTCTTCCTGGCTCACAAAGTAGCCACGGGCTTTCAGGCGGGCTTTTTCGTCGGGCTCATCGTCGTCGGCCTTATCCTTTTTGGGTGGCGCGACGTGGCTGAACATGGTGCCGCGGTACTCCGTGCGCAGCACCCAATAGGGCTCGGGCTTGAAGTTTTGAATCTCGTGGTAACGGTCCACGAGCAGGGCCAGCGTAGGCGTTTGTACCCGCCCGATGCTAAGCACTTGCTTCTGGCCGGCGGCGTATTTGAGCGTAAACAGGCGCGTGGCGTTCAGGCCCAGCAGCCAGTCGCCCACGGCGCGGCTCTTGCCAGCCTGATAGAGCCGGTCGAACTCGGAGCCCTCGCGCAGGTTGGCAAACCCCTGACGGATAGCTTCTTCCGTGAGCGATGAAATCCAGAGGCGCTTGAAGGGCTTGCGGTATTTGGCCTCCGTGAGTACCCAGCGTTGAATGACCTCTCCCTCCTGCCCCGCGTCGCCGCAGTTTATTACTTCTTCAGCGTTGGCCAGCAGGTTTTTAATCACGTTGAACTGGCGCACTACGCCATCGTCGCGGCGCATGAGCTTGATACCAAACGAGTCGGGCAGCATGGGCAAATCGTGGATGCTCCAACGCTTCCACTCGGGGCGGTAGTCCTCGGGCTCGCGCAATTGGCAAAAGTGGCCAAACGTCCAGGTGACTTGATAGCCATTGCCCTCATAGTAGCCATCCATGCGCCGGTTGGCGCCGAGTACGTTGGCTATTTCGCGGGCTACGCTGGGCTTTTCGGCTATACAGACTTTCAAATCGCAGATGTTCGCTGATTATACACTGATTTCGCTGAGTAAAGGCAGCGAAGAATCAACAAAGATAACGCGGTAAAAGGTCGCTGACAGCGTCTCCTTAAAGCCGACGATTTAAGAGATCTAAATCTTACCAAACCCCACCTAGTTGCAGCCGTAACTTATCGGTAGCCTGGCTACTCAAGCTACTGGGCTTTGCGCCGCTCTTTTTCCACCTCCAAAACCAACCTCTTTCTATCCTATGGAAGCCATCAAGACCAAAGCCTACGGGGCCACCAATTCGATTTTTAACGGCCTCGCGCCCATGGAAATAGAGCGGCATCCACCCCAAGCCGACGAAGTACATATCGACATTCTTTATTGCGGCGTGTGCCATTCCGACTTACACCAGGTAAAAAACGACTGGGGCAACACAGTATATCCTTGCGTGCCCGGCCACGAAGTAGTGGGTCGCGTGACGGATGTGGGCAGCGCTGTTACCAAGTTCAAAGCCGGCGACATGGTGGGTGTGGGCTGCATGATTGACTCGTGCGGACAGTGCCAACCCTGCCAGCACGGCGAGGAAAACTATTGCCAGGGCCCCGTCAGCTGGACGGCCACTTACAACGGCCCCATGAAGCCGGATGGCAGCGGCGCCAATACGTTCGGCGGCTACTCGACTAACATGACCGTGAAGGAATCGTTTTTGCTGCGCATTCCGAAGGGGCTTGATGTCAGTGCGGTAGCGCCGATTCTGTGTGCTGGCATTACTACCTATTCGCCCATGAAGCACTGGAAGGTGAAAGCCGGCGACCAGGTAGGCGTAGTGGGCCTGGGCGGCCTGGGCCACATGGCCGTGAAGCTGGCTAAAGCATTGGGAGCTAACGTAACCGCCATTACCACTTCCAAAGACAAGCAGGCGGATGCCGAAGCAATGGGCGCCGACAAAGTGCTGTTCTCGACGGATGCAGATGCCATGAAGCAGCACGAAGCCTCCTTCAGCTTCATCCTCAATACCATCCCCGACAAGTACGATATCAACGACTACGTGAGCCTGCTCAATCTGGATGGTGCAGTGGTAGCGGTGGGGCTGCTGGGCGAGTATAAGAAGCCGCTCAACAACATGGAGGTAGCCAAGTTCAGGCGTACCGTGGCGGGCTCTATTATCGGGGGCATTGCCGAAACCCAGGAGGTGCTGGACTTTTGCGCCCAGCACAACATTCTGCCCGACGTAGAAATGATTCGGATGCAGGATATTAACAAAGCCTTCGACAAAATGATGGACAAGGAAGTACACTACCGCTATGTCATTGACATGCAGTCGTTGAAGGACGCGGAGTAAGCGCTTTTTTATACGAAGTCAAAAAAGCCCCCCAGAAGCATTTGAATAGCTTCTAGGGGGCTTTTTTGGCTTTCACCAATGATTGGTTTCAGTAGAGAAATTATTGTCAGCTGACTTTCGAGGCACGGCAAAGCGCCAGCACTGAGTGAGGCCGACAATTAAATAATAGGTGTTTTGAGCAACAAGCTTGTTGAATTTTGATAGTAATACTTTCAGATACCAAAGCAATACTTACATTTGCCTTCGATTGTTGATTTACCTCCTCACCCTACTTCTCTACTTGTATGGAAGCCCTGCTTTCAGCAGCCCCGGTTGCACCCACTAAATATGCCCCTGCGCCTATCACCGTTGCCACTGGTGATGGAATTGGCCCTGAGATAATGGCGCAAACGCTACGAATTCTGGAAGCAGGCGGCGCGCAGCTGGCACCTGAGTTTATTGAGGTAGGCGAGCAGCAGTACCGGGCCGGCCACAGCTCGGGCATTGCTCCTGAGGCCTGGGACTCTTTGCGGCGGACGGGCGTACTATTGAAAGCCCCTATTACCACTCCCCTGGGCGGAGGCTATAAGAGCCTGAACGTGACGCTGCGCAAGACACTGGGGCTGTATGCCAATGTGCGCCCCAATCGCTCTTTGCACCCGGCTGTGGCAACACGGTTTCCTACCCTGGACGTGGTTATTATTCGGGAAAACGAGGAGGACCTGTATGCCGGCATCGAGCACCAGCAAACGCCTGAGGTAGTGCAGTGCCTCAAGCTGGTGTCGCGGCCGGGCTGCGAAAAGATTGTCCGCTACGCCTTTGAGTACGCCCGGCGGCAGGGGCGGCGCAAGGTGACGTGCATGACCAAAGACAACATCATGAAGCTAACCGATGGGTTGTTTCATCGGGTGTTCACGGAAATAGGCAAAGAGTACCCCGATATTGAGCAGGAGCACCAGATCATTGATATTGGCACGGCACGGCTGGCCGATACGCCCGAGCGCTATGACGTGGTCGTGACGATGAACCTATACGGCGACATTATTTCGGACGTCGTGGCGCAGATTGCTGGTTCCGTGGGCTTGGCTGGCTCGGCCAATATCGGCGAGAGCGGGGCTTTGTTTGAAGCCATTCATGGCTCGGCTCCCGACATTGCAGGCCAGGACATCGCGAATCCTTCGGGCCTGCTGCAAGCCGCTCTCATGATGCTACGCCACCTTGGTCAACATGAGGTAGCTCAACTGGTAGAAAACGCCTGGCTGTGTACTCTTGAGGACGGCTTGCACACGGCAGATATTTACCGTGCTGGGGTTAGTCAGGTGCGGGTGGGTACTGCTGCCTTCGCCGACGCCGTTATTGCTCGTCTGGGCCGGCAGCCGAACCAACTTCGCACTGCTACCCAGCCGGAAACTGCCTCGGGTCAGGCGGCGGCCAAGCTACCCGCCGCCTCTACCCCTCGCCCCCGCCCGCAGCAGGACCTGGTGGGCTGTGATATATTCCTGCTAGCCGATAAAGCCGTGCCCGACGAGTTAGAGCAATTTTCAGGTTAGTGTACGTGGTAGCCACAATGGTCAAACCAGTTTTTCGCGTCGGCTTCGGTCACCCATTCGATGGCCGTTTGGATGACCGTCTCCAAGGCGTCGCGGGTGCGGGCCTGGGCCGTGCGGAGCCAGGTTTTGAGCTTGCTGAAGGCGAGCTCAATGGGGTTGAAATCGGGTGAGTACGGCGGCAAATACAACAGGCGGGCCCCGCGGGCTTCGACGCGTTCGGCCAGGCCAGCCACTTTGTGGGCCGGCAGGTTGTCGAGCACGACCACGTCGCCGGGCACGAGCGTGGGGCCGAGCACCTGGTCGAGATAGGCGGCAAACACGTCGCCGTTGAGGGCCCCGCTCACGGTCATGGCCGCTTGCAACCCGTTCGGAGTCAGCGCCGCCACGAGCGTCACGTTCGGTCCGCCGTGCAGGGGCGTGGCTTGCGGGGCGCGCTGCCCGCCTTCGGCGCGGGCGTAGCGGCGGCAGTAGGTCAGGTTGGTGCTGGTTTCGTCCACAAATTTGAAACAGGCAAACTCTTCGGCTTGCACGTCTTCGAGAAAGGCCGCCCGCAAGGCCCTCACGCGCTCGGTATCACGCTCGGCGGCGTGGACGCTCTTTTTCGCCGCCAGTCCAGCGCCTGCACGGCGCGGCCCATCGTGGCTGGGCTCACACTCGGGCCGCCCAGCGCGGCCACCCACACGCGCAACTCGTCCAGGGTCGCGTCGGGCTGCTGGCGCAAGCAGGCCGCCAACTCGGCGCGGGCTGCCGCGTCCAGCAACGGCGCGGGGCCGCTGCGGTGGGGCAGCGCGGCCACCGACCCACTCGCCCGCTGGCGCTGGCGCAGCTTTTCGACAAACGAGACCGAAACGCAGAACCGGGCGGCGACGGCGGTTTGCGTGGCACCGGGCGCGGCGCACGCCGCCGCCACCCGCTCCCGTAAATCATTCGAATACGCTTTCATATCCAAAAGATACGCCCAAACCCATACATCAACCTAAGAATCGCTCTAGGTCAGCAGTTGACAGAGCTGGCCGGGCCTGATTTAAAGCTAAAAATAATCACTAACCGGGGCGTGAAAGTGTACCCGCAGGGTCATGCCGAAACGTTCTGCACCGACCACTGGCGCTGCCGCTTCGTGGATGCCGCTGTGGCTGGTCCCGAGTCGCCCTATCGGGTTATTGATTACCCACAGGTGTTAGCGCTAATGAACCGCCTTACCGTCGCTGGCCTCACCATCATCAAAACGGAAAACCTGTATCTGTTCGATGGACAGCGCGGCTTCTCGCTGGGACAAGGTGAGTAAGAAGTCATAACCAACCCTTCCACAACCCAAACCTATTCTTGAATGCGCGCACAAAAGAGCCCCCCAACTCTCCGCAAGGAGAGGCTGGGGGCTTTTTTGGTATTTGTAGCTGACGAAAAGCTGATGCCCTACGCTACTCAAAAACCCGACTGCCTATACACTTGCTTAGTGCACTTCGCGGGTGCCGTCGGGATAGGTGGTAGTGCCGTGTTTGGAGAGCTTAGCTGAATTGCCGTTTCGCGAAGAACTCAACAAAGCAGCCGTAATAGCTACGCCCGCGCCAATCAGCGCCGCGGCCGCTAGTGGATGCGTGGTAGCAGCGGTGTAGAAGCTGGTTTCGCGGGTATAGCCGGGGTAGTTGCCGCGCTCTTCCAGGGAGCCGATAGGGCCGTCAAGCCCATTATAATCCTGGGACTGGGGCGGATAATCAGCTTTTTCCTGCTTGGCAAACACGTTCTCCATAAACTTATCGAGCAGGCTGGGTACCCAGTTGTTCATGGCCGTGATAGCACGGCCGCCACCGCCCACGGTTATTTCGCGCTCGGGAGTTTCGCAGCAGTGCAGAATGGCGCGGGCTACCGTTTCGGGGGCGTAGGCGGGCGGCGCGTGCTGGGCCTCGCGCTCCATGTAGTTTTTGGCGTGCAGCGGGTAGGGCGTGTCGATGGCGGCGGGCTTGATGAGGGTGACAACTACCGGCGCCTCATCCATTTCCAGCTCCATGCGCAAGCCATCGGTGAAGCCTTTCACGGCGTGCTTGCTGGCGCTATAGATGGTTTGCAGAATGGCGGTGGTTTCGGATAATATACTACCGATGTTGATGATAGCGCCACCCTTCTGCTTCAGGTGCTTCGTGGCTTCCAAGGAGCCATAAATCAGCCCCCAGAAGTTGGTGTCGAACAGCTTGCGCATATCCTCAGTGGGTACCTCTTCGATCTTGCCATAAATGGATACCCCCGCGTCGTTAACCCAGGTATCGAAGCCACCGAACGTAACCGCTGCCGCTTGCGCAATGCGGCGAATGTCATCCTGTTTGCTTACATCGGCCACTACATAAATGGCTTGACCACCAGCCTTTTCAATCTCATTGGTGAGTTGCTGCAAGGCATCTTCGCTGCGGGCTGCCAGCACCAGGCGGGCGCCTTTTTCGGCGGCCATCCGAGCCGTAACGAGGCCAATACCCGATGAGGCGCCCGTAATTACGATTACTTGATCAGAGAGCTTCTTTAGTTTGGTTTTCATAGCGTTAGGTTTCAGTGTATTCCATTCTCTTACGGTATTGCCACGGACTAGTGTTGCGCCTTGATCAAGATCTATCTGCCCGACCCACCTATTTCTTTGAGGGCTACTTTCCGGATGGCTAACAGGGGAAGTAGCAGGCCAGACTGATAATTATCATTGCTACCCAACTGTAGGTAAGCCAGCAGGGGGTTGGGGGGCTTTTTGGACATAAAAAAACCTCCGCGACTAAGTAGCCACGGAGGTTTCCCAACTGCCGACGTATCCCCCTCAGTTTACGCCAACCAGTGGTAGCAATAAGCACCAACAATAGAAATGACTTCTATTCTGGTGATGAGAGCTAAAAGCTTTACAGCTATTGTGGCAGTTAAGCCATCTTTTGCATTGGGGCTTTATTGTCACGACCTTCCTTTTCGCCCTTTACCCCGGCGGGCTCATTAGAGCCCAAATCCTCTTTAGCCTCCACTTGTTCCTCAAGCACTTCCTCGGCGTGCTTCATGGCTTCGGTGCCATAGATATGCTTTAAGTCAGCTATCATTTCGTCATTTACCTCCAGATCTTTCAGCAAACCAACCTTGATATCATATACCAAGCCGTGCAGTCGCGGAGGATTCTCACCTTTCATGGCATTCTGAATGATGTTGGTTTTGCTCAGGTTGCGTACCTGCTCAATTACATTTAGCTCTACCAGACGCTGGAGTTGTTGCTCCTCATCCTTGATATCCAAAAACTCGGCTTCGTGCAGCCGAATAACGTCGCGGATGTTAGTGAGCCAGTTATCAATAAGACCATATTGTTTACCTGCCGCCGCCGCTGCTACTCCGCCGCAGCCATAGTGACCACACACCATAATGTCTTTTACTTTCAATACTTCCACCGCGTACTGAAGCACCGACAGCAGGTTCATATCGGTATTCACGACCATGTTGGCAATGTTGCGATGCACGAACATTTCGCCGGGGCCCGAACCCGTAATGGCACTGGCAGGAACGCGCGAATCGGAACAGCCAATAAACAAATAGCGCGGCTTTTGTCCTTTAGAAAGCTTTTCAAAAAATTGCGGGTCTTGACTCCGCATTTGCTCCACCCAACGGCGATTTTTTTCGAGAATCTCTTTCATCAGAGGGTATGTTAAAACGTAAGTAGAGGTTACTTGTAAGACCTGACCTTACTTGGGTCATACAAGCTATTGAAGTTACTAATCAATGACCGAGTATCGGTACTTCGGTGATGTTGCGCACTTCCAGGTTGATGTCGCGTTCGGAAGCCGTAATCCGATAATTTTGAATAGCTTCCAGCACATCATAATCAATATACTCGGAGTCGGACCCATCCAGAATAACATGCTTTCCGTTGGGAATTCGGTCGAGAGTGGTAACGATGCTAGCCTTATTGAGGAAGGTAACATGCTCCGATAACTTGATATGAACCGTGTTGGTATCTTGGCTTGGCTCGTCGTGGAAGTAGTAAGCCGACTCCAGATTGGCTTTCAGGATGTAAAATATGCCGACTGCTAACCCAAAGCAGACGCCTTTGAGCAAATCAGTGAATAGAATGGCGACCACCGTAACAACGAAGGGCAGAAATTGGGGCCAACCCAAACGCCACTGGCTGCTATACAGCGCAGGCTTGGTGAGCTTAAAACCGACAATTAACAGTATGGCTGCCAAAGCCGAGAGCGGAATCTGATTTAGGAAACCAGCCAGGAACAGCAGGCTTCCCAATAAGAGCAGACCATGAATGAAGGCGGAGACTTTAGTTTGCCCCCCAGCATTAATGTTGGCTGAGCTACGTACGATAACGGCCGTAAGGGGCAAGCCACCGATAAGACCACTTATTACGTTGCCAACACCTTGAGCCAGAAGCTCCCGATTTTGGGGGGTATGACGCTTGTGTGGATCGAGCTTATCAACCGCTTCTACGCTAAGCAAGGTTTCCAGCGAAGCCACAATGCCAATGGTAAAGGCTACCACGTAAGTAGAGCCCTTGGTAAGGAAGCTCCAATCCGGGAAGTTTAGCTCCGCCACTAAGTCACCGAACGACGAGATAGTAGGCAGCTTTACTAAGTGCTCAAACTGTAACTGTAAGCTAGGTGCTGCCAGTCCAAGCAGCTTATTCATTATAATAGATAACATTACCACTACTAAAGCACCTGGTACCAGCCGTACAAAGGACAACCGGCGAACAAATTTGGAATCCCAGGCTAATAGGATGAATATCGAAACGGCTCCGATTATTGCCGAACCGGGCTGAATAGAGCGCCATGCCGCTCCAATAGCACTGAAAGTATTTTCACCATTGAACTGCAAAAAGTTCATGTCCTCGAAGTAGTCGCTATCAGCCCCTAGAAAGTGAGGTATCTGCTTCAGAATCAGAATCATACCAATGGCAGCCAACATGCCGCGAATGACGGACGAAGGAAAGTACATGCCGATGATACCAGCTTTGGCGAAGCCTAGTACCAACTGAAGAATACCAGCCAGCACAGTCGCTGTGAGCACCGCCTCAAAAGAACCCAGCGTGCTGAGGGCAGACACGATGATGGCCGTAAGACCAGCTGCTGGACCGCTTACACTCAGCTGCGAGCCGCTTAGCAAAGAGACCAAAACGCCCCCCACAATGCCGGTGATAACACCCGAAAGCAAAGGCGCACCCGAAGCAAGCGAGATACCCAGGCATAAGGGCAAGGCGACCAAAAACACAACCAAGCCGGCGGGCGCGTCTCTGGATAGGGTACTTAAATAGTTAGTGGTAGGGGCCTTCAAATCGGTTGGAGGCGTAGATGAAGCAACTTTTGGCATGGAGGGAGATGCATCGTAAGTACAACAGTAGCTATCAGCACCTATTACTGATACAACACTTTCATACGATACAAACCTAGCCTCCAGTCGTTAAGATCTGATTAAAATCATATTAAAACCAAATTAAAACAGGATGTCTCCCACGTTAGGTGAGTAAGCACAACTACAAGGAGTGTACTACACGGTGGCTATTGGCCAAGTCAGGCGAACCCGCGTTCCGATGTGTAGCTGGCTCTCCACCTCAACCAAACCGCCATGCAAACCCATAATTTTGGCAGTGAGGGGCAACCCAATGCCATGCCCCGGAACATTACGCACCGTTTCGGCCCGAAAGAATGGTACAAATACTTGCTGACGATCGGCTTCATTCATACCCAGACCGAAGTCAAGCACCTCGAGTATAACCCGATTTTCGGTGGTGCTGAGCGTTGCTATAATGGGCTTATTGGAGCTGCGGGAGAACTTACAGGCGTTTTCTAATACGTTGAGGATAGCGGCCAGCAACAAAGCTTCGTTGCCGCGCACTTCGAAGGGCGTGGCTTGCCCATCTTTAGAGTTCTCGTTGAAAGCTAAATCGATGCGGCAGATAGGCTGGCGTCGCTGCATTTCTTCGTGGGCCTGCAGCAGCAGCTCATCCAGCCGGACTAAGCTAAGGGTGATTTGCGACGGGTCGTCGGAGGCGCGCGCTATCTGAAGCAGGCCATTGGTGAGGTTGCTCAGCAAGCGGGCCGCATCGAGGGTGCTGCGTAATGTGCGCCGATACTCATCGGGAGTCCGCTCCTGAAGCAGAGCAACCTCCAGCTCACCCATGAGGGCTGCCAGAGGCGTGCGTAGCTCATGAGAAGCATCACGGACAAAAGTACGCTGACCAGCAAAAGCTGTTTCGAGCCGATTAAGCAGGCTATTAAAGCGCTGAGCCAAATGTGACACTTCATCCTGACCATCCACCTGCGACAAGCGACGGTGTAGATCGGAGGCAGTAATGGCATCTACTTCCTGGACAATCCGCTGCATAGGCCGCAGTGCCTGGCGGGCAAAAAACCAGCCTCCAATGCCAACCACACTTAACGAGGCCAAAAAGCCCCCCAGCAACCGGCGCCGCAAGCTGCGCAACTGCCGCTGACTGTCCGCATCTAGGGAGGAGGCCACTACTACAAAATCCCCACGCTGGGCATCATGGTAAAGAACGCCGATGGTCTGGCGCAAGTCTTCATCCTTGATGACAACCTGCCGCTTTGCACGCACTTCGGCTAGCATTTCAAGCGGTATTGGTTTGAGGCGTCCCTCACCTTCTTGAAATACCACCTCGTTTGCATCATTGTACACGCGGGCTTCTTCCTCGGGTAGTGTACGATAAAACTGGCGCAGATAGCGCCGGTAAGAAGCTCGGCTAGCTTCATTGCTCCGGTTGGTGCCGTCCAGATAGACGTGGGCTACCACACGGGTGCGAGCCAGTAGGTTAGCTGTAAAAAACTCCTGGCGGGATTGGTAGGTAAAATAATAAATCACCAGGGAAAACACCAACAACGTAATGGCCAGAATGGCCGCAAATTGTAGTGCCAGACGCGTCCGTATGGTCATAAACGAATACTAATGATACGCGACTGCTATGTTGCGTGAGGAATACCTTTCACGATATAGCGAAGGATACGAGAGTAGGCAGCACCAAAAAATGCCCCCTACTCTTCCTTCATCACGTAACCCATGCCTACCAAGGTATGAATAAGCTTAGGGGAAAAATCTTTGTCAATTTTCTTTCGCAAGAAGTTGATATACACATCAATAACATTGGAGCCGGTATCAAAGGATGTTTCCCAAACCTGTTCCAGAATATCAACCCGCGACACTACCCGCTCCTGATTGCGAAGTAGATATTCAAGCAGCGCAAACTCACGGGCGGTTAGCTGAATAGTTTGATTAGCGCGCTGAACCAGTTTGCGGCCGGAGTCCAACGTCAGGTCGGCTAAGCGCAGAATGATTTCAGGCGATGGGCTTTCGTGCCGCCGCCGCACCAAGGCCCGAATCCGCGCCAGCAGCTCCTGAAAAGCAAAGGGCTTCACCAGGTAGTCATCGGCCCCTGCATCAAGCCCTCGAATCTTGTCATCTGTCTCGCCTAAAGCAGTGAGCATCAGGATGGGAACCGCTGAGTTTTGGGTGCGGACCTGCCGACATACATCCAAGCCGTTGAGCCCAGGCAGCAGATTATCCAGAATCAGCAGATCAAAAGGCTCAGCCAGGGCCCGCCGCAAACCAGTGGGGCCATCGGCTGCCACCTCTACGGTGTGCTGCTGTTCGGTTAAGCCTTTTTGTAAGAAGGCCGCAACTTTGGGCTCATCTTCTACCAACAAAATTTTCATAGACAAGTATACGAACCGTCTTTCAGGAACCGAGATTTGCCCCCCAAGTGAATTCGGTGAATGGTTGAAAGGCTGTTACAGCCTTGGCAATAGGTAGCCCTACTGTTAAGCTCAGAAACCTTGAGTCTTATAAATCCGTAACCATAAGGAATTGTTAAATCCAAAAAACTATAATAAATATTTAATTATTTCTTGATAATCATAAAATATCAGACTACTTTTACTATATAGTACTAAATAAGCTTGTCATTTTTACAGTTTCGCTTGCTTTTTGCTTTAGCCTTTGCTTCTTCCTTATTCTACCCCCTTCCTGAACACACCACTTTTATATGATCCGTCCCCTCTACGCATTGGCCTTACTAGCACTTAGCGGCCTTGCCTCCTGTGTCTCGACTAAGGATATCAGCTACCTGCAAGACTCTGACTATTCCAGAACGCAGGCAAAAGCAGTGACCAATGAGCGTCAAGAGTACAAGCTTGCGACAAATGATGTATTAAATATCACGGTTCAAAGCGCACAGCCCGAGTTGACTCAGGTTTTTAATCTGAATAGCGGTCAAGGAAACTTTGTTAGCGGTGACCCAGGGTCTCAGTATACTAATGGCTATGTTATTGATGCGGGGGGCAATATCACGTTGCCTACTGCTGGTCGTCTCCCCGTTCGGGGGCTTACCGTGTCGGAGGCCCAACGCTCTATTCAGAATGCTGTAAATAATTATGTCCGGGGAGCTACGGCCTCAGTCAAACTGGTTAGCTTTAAAATTACGGTTCTGGGCGAGGTTAGAAACCCAGGCTACTTCTTCATCCAAAACCCGCAGGCTACCCTATTGGAAGGCTTGGGACTGGCTGGTGACCTTACCCCGCTCGGTAACCGTCGGAATGTAAAATTGATACGCCAAACCCCAACTGGCTCTGAAGTAGTACTACTGGATCTGACGAAACCTAATTTACTTTCCTCACCTTATTACTACTTACAGCCCAACGATGCTATATATGTAGAGCCGGAGTCTGCTTTGACTCAGCGTGCGAACATTAATAACCTAAGCATCGTTTTTGCGGGCTTAACTACAATAGCCGTAATAGCAAACTTAATTCTAACTGCAAACAGATAATATAAGCTGCAAATAACTCATATAGAGCTGATTTACAGCAGCATAAATTCATGGTTTGTAACTTGTATATAAACGCAGGCTTTTCTCTTTCTAGTTACCCAGATGAACAAGCAAGAATCTTCGGATGAGCTGAACCTGAGCACTTTGCTCTTTAAATTCAAACACTATTGGTATCTTTTTGTCATCATACCAATCGTGTTGCTGGCTACCACTTGGCTCAAAGTTCAAACCACGGCTCCAGTGTACCGTTTTCATTCTACCATTCAGTTGGCTGATCGTGCAACACCAGGTTCACGTCAGGCGCAGGAAGTGCTTACGCCTAATGAAAGCCGCAATGAGCTTACCAGCGTAGAGGATGAAATTAGTGTACTCACTTCTACCGCGTTGGTACAACAGGCGCTTGATAAGCTCGACTTCGGAGTGTCATATTTTGACGTCAGTGACTCCTTTGTTAATAAGCTTGGCGACCTGAAAGTTCAGGAGCATTATCAAGATGCTGGTTACACGGTAAAGCCTGACACAATTGCCCCCCAGGTAACTGGAGTGCCTTTATATATAGAGTTGCGCCCTGATGGGCTTTACCACGTACAGGGGGAGGCAGATAAAGCTTACCTGACCGATATGCGCACAGGCGCTACCTTAGAAACCATCGACAACTTCACCTTTAATGAAGTAGTACGCCCGGGCCAGGTTTTGCGCACGCGACATCTTACGCTCACCATCACACCAACCGATTCAGCGAAGGCCTTACCTGAAGTTGCTAAGCGTTATTTCGTGCTCAACCACCCGCAAGGCTTGCTAGGTGAATATCAAGGCAAGTTGGTAGTAGAGCCGGCCGAGCGATTCGCCCATGTGCTCAGGCTTACGGTTAAAGGCTCTGTCGCTGCCAAAGAGACTCGTTTCCTTAATACACTCATGGAAACGTATGTCTTAAATGATCTTATTGATAAAAACCGCAAAGGCAGCAAAACCTTTGAGTTCATCGAGTCACAGATAACGAAGGTTGCCGACTCTTTGCGCCGTTCGGAAGCTGCCCTTGCTTCCTTTCGGGCTTCGCGCGGTATGGTGGACGTTGGTGCTCAATCTAGCTCGGGCATAGGCAAGATTAGCGAACTGGAGAACCAGAAGGCTCAGCTTCTGACGACCCGTCGCACGTATGAGAGCGTTTTGAGTGCGCTTCGTACTAATTCGAGTGAAGCGGCCGTAAGTACATGGGCAAGCGCGGGTGTTAACGATCCGGTGCTCGATACCCAGTTGAGTGACCTGGCCCAGCTCACCAGCCAGCGGGCTGGATTAGCAGTAAGTGCTAATGATGATAATCCGGTATTGCAGGCACTCGATAGCCGAATAGAGAGCCGTCGGGGGTCGCTCCAGCGCAGCCTTACTGGTTTAATACGCTCCTCTGATGCAACGTTGGCCGATATAACCAATCGTCTGGCCACCATTAAAACTGCCATTAATCAGATGCCGGAAAACCAGCGTCAAGAGGCTCGCTTGCGTACCCAGACCACTCTGAATGACCAGAACTACAACTTCCTGATGCAGAAAAGAACGGAGGCAGCCTTGATGTTGGCAACCAATGTGAGCGACAAGAAAATTGTAGACCGCGCCCAACAGTCTGATAACGCACCAGAAAGTCCTAAAGGCAAACAAATGTATATGTTTGCCGTATTGGCGGGGTTAATGCTTCCTGCTGGGTTTCTTTTATTGCGCGACCGTACCGCTCAGACGGTGCAAAGTGCTGATGAGCTTAAGCGTGTTACAAATGCTCCATTTCTGGGGCTGATAGCTGATGCTGGTCGCAAAATTCGGTTGGCTCGTATGGAAATGCCACGCTCCGCCGTTACTGAATCCTTCCGTACGGTACGCGTAAATCTGCAATACGTAGCAGCCGGCCCCGACCGACGTGTCATCGGCTTCACTTCCTCAACCTCTGGCGAAGGCAAGACATTTTGCTGCACTAATCTAGCTGCTGAATTAGCTCTTTCCGGACGACGCACTATTCTAATAGAAACAGATATGCGTAAGCCAACGGTAGCCGGTTATTTCGGTTTCGATTCTCGTCATGCCGGTTTGTCATCGTATTTGAATGGGGAATGCAACTTGACAGAAGCCATACAGCAGACTGATATCCCTAACTTAACGATCCTGGCGGCCGGCCCAATTCCGGAGAACGCTCTGGAACTGCTGGAAATGCCACGCATGGCTACTCTTATAGCTGAGCTGCGTAAATCCTATGATTATGTAATTGTGGATGCTCCGCCACTGGGCTTAGTATCAGAATATTATATTCTTAATCAATACACTGATGTAACCATCTTTGTGGTTCGTCATCGCTACACGCAGCGTAATATGCTGTCGCAAGTACAGGAGTTGGCTCAACGCCAGACTGGCAACCAGCAGCTCTACGTACTGTTAAACGGCGTTAACTTCTCATCTACTTACGAGTACCGCTATAAGCGCGAATCGGCTTATTACACAGCTTAGATTCGCCTTGCGTAGCTGTCAAACCTGACGGTTTTGCTCCCAGATTTTCAGTGTCAATGAGTCAGAATCTATCCTCGCGTATCCTGCACAGCATTAAATGGACTACGACGGCCACCTTCGCGATTGCCGCGATGCAGGTAGGCTATAGTGCCTTAATGTCGCGCTTGCTTACTCCGGCAGATTTTGGCTTAGTCGCTATGGCTGGGGTTGTTTTAAGTTTTGGGGGTTACTTCGCTCAAATGGGCTTGGAGCAAGCCCTGATACAGCGTACTGAATTGAGCGATGAGGATGTACGTGTAGCCTTTACAGTTTCAGTACTTCTGGGAGTGACCTGCACCACCATACTTTGGTTTATAGCTCCCTTAGTTCCGCTTTACTTCAATAACCCTCATGTAGTACCTATACTACAAGTAATGGCGGTTAGCTTAATGATCACAGGCTTGTCGGCTACGTCTATTAGCCTGCTCAAGCGCCGCATGGCCTTTGATACACTAAGCAAAATAGAAGTAGCCTCCTATATAATTGCTTACGGAGGTGTAGGATTAGGAATGGCTTTTCGGGGCCACGGCGTCTGGAGCTTGTTAGGGGCCACGATTACCCAAGGTATATTATTGGGTGTATTAGCTTACTGGAATGTCCGCCACAGCATACGACCACTCTTTAGCTGGGAGATATTTAAGCCCCTGTTTGCTTTTGGTGGTCGGGTATCCGTCATCAGCTTCTTAGAATTTCTGGGAGCCAACCTAGACCAATTATTTATTGGTCGTCTGTTGGGTGTACGAATGGTAGGTATCTATAACCGGGCTTTTATGCTTGTGTATTTACCCGTACACAACATGACAACTAGTATAGCGCGGGTACTGCTCCCAGCCTTCAGCACGTTGCAAAATGATCGTAAGCGCTTAAGCCAGGCATATCTCACTACTCTTTCCCTTACTAGCTACGTGGTGTTGCCTACTTGCCTGGGAATAGCCACTACGGCCGAGCCTCTGGTGCAGGTAATGCTTGGTGACCAATGGCTGGAGGCAATTCCTATAGTTCAGATTGTAGCCTTTGTTGTAGGGCTAAACATGCTATCTACTTTTGGCGGCATTTTATTTGAATCACTAGCAGATCTTAACTTCAAGCTGGGCCTGCAAGGAGGATACGTGATTATACAAGCTCTACTTATGATCTATGCCAGTCGGTTTGGACTAATAGGTTTGACTAAGGCTATGCTGGTGGGTGAAGTGTTGCGTCACTTAGCATATCTTATAGCTGGTAGACGTCTCCTGAGCTATTCATTTTTTGATATCGTATCCACTTACCTGCCAGCCATTGTAACAGCTACAGTTGTTGGTTTGGCTTCCTACGGATTAACAAAGTTATTCTCTGGTTCACAAATGCCAGCTTTGGTACAATTGCTGGCTCATATATTGCTCTGCGGAGTTTTACTGATTGGTATGCTAACCGTTAGTATTACCCGCCCTATCCGCATGCAGCTAGATGAGCACGTATTGAGCAAACTCAGCTTTTTACAGCAGTCGCGCCCCTTGAGACAGATGCGTCTGACAGTGGCTAAAATACGGTTACGGTTAGCTCAAGTAATTCAGCGCAAGCTTTTGGGCTCTATGGTAGGCAACTTGCCTGGTACCGCTTTGCGCTCCTTAGAAGAAGTATGGGGTTGGGAGGTAGTTAAACCCCATGTACGCACAATGCGCACCTTGTCAGCGCCCACCACTCAGTACTATGGTTTTCCTGAACATTATCCACCTTACTTCCGACGCCATAAATCCTTTGAAGCAAGGCTAGCATATTGGCTTTGTGATGTGTGCGTGGCTCCCGCCAACGGGCTAACATGGCTTCCAAATGCTGATTATGTGTTATCTGAAAGTATAGGTGACGTGCGCCGGCTTATGGGCTGGGGCAACATAATGCCACACTTACACTTGCTCCATACACGCCGTCCTACTCAACTTGCCGAGACTAGCTTAGTGGTAGCAGCTGCACCTTCGCCATTTTTTCACTGGCTTTTTGAGACCTTACCCAACTTGCTTACCGCATTAGAGCTAGCTCCTGAGGTGCGAATTTTGATCCCTAAACACTATCCTGCGTTTGTACACCAAGCCTTAGAGCTACGCTTAGGCGACAGCTTTGATCAGAAGATTATTATAGCTGAGGAGCCTCTGCGCATCCCTAATTTACTTCTTTTACAGACCGAGATTGATGCAGGCTTTGTGCCTCCTGTAGCAATAGATATATTACGCACAACTTACATTCCCAACTACGAACAATTACCCACCGGCCATCGTGATATTTATATATCACGGCGTTATGCACCTAGAAGGGCTATGGCCAACGAGGTAGAGCTTGAAAATGCCCTACGTGAACGAGGTTTCGAAATAGTCTACTGCGAGAAATTAAGCTTTGCAGAACAAATAAACCTGTTTAGCCAAGCTAGAACAGTTGTTGCTCTTCATGGTGCAGGTCTTAGTAACATAACATGGTCCCCCAAGGGACTACGGGTGCTGGAAGTGTTTCCAAGTGGTTATTTTAATGACTGTTATGCACGCTTAGCCGTTCAACTAGGGTTTGAGTATAGTTATGATACATGTGGGCAAGTTCAGGGCAAAAATGCCTCCGGCACGATTTCAGTGGCAGATGTAGTAGCTCGACTACCGATTATAGCACCTCAAGCAGTAGGGCTGGCACCTGTTTTTCAGTAAGCTTGTACACACACAATTGTATGCAGGACTATAATCTCAATTTTTGCACTTGATGAAACCTAATTACTCTATCCTAGTTAGCAGCACTGATAGCTACTCTGATTGTTGGGTGCCTTTTTTTACACTATTCAAAAAATACTGGCCAAATTACCAAGGGAGAATCTTTTTGAGTACTGAAACTAAAGACTTCTCCTTTCCGGGCCTCGATATTACGTGTACGCAGGTAGCACGCTTTACAGGAAGTGCCAACACCCCTCATGGAGAACGCTTATTAGAAGCCTTCAAGCAAATTGATACCGATATTGTGGTGTATTTGCATGAGGATATGTTTCTAGACCACTACGTACCTAAAGAAAAGGTACAACAGTTGGCAGATACCATGCTTGGGCATCAAATGACTTATGTAGGTTTGGTGGAAAGTGGAAATCAAGGGCCATTTCATCCAAGTGATTTTCCTGATTTATGGGAGGTTGATCATTCTGATTCGTACTTATTTAGTGCAATGGCATCCATGTGGAATATAAGACGCATAGCACGTTACTTTCGCCCTCATGAGAATCCATGGCAAACAGAGTTTTACATCAACCGTCGGGTGAAACCTACTAAAGAACGCTTCTACACCATTAATCGTGATCTTTATTCTTATCCCAATCACGCTATCATTCCATTTGCTCCAATCACCGGTATTTACAGGGGAAAATGGCACCGAGATGCAGTAGTAGAATTGTTCACGGCAGAAGGAATAGAGGTGGACTATTCTCTTCGAGGGTTTTACACGCCAGGCACTGATGACGTGGACCCCCCAAAGGAGCTCTCATATAGAAAGCTAATATCGATTGTTAAGTCTAGAATATGATGAATATTGTTACTCTAGTCTTTGCATAGACGATACCAACACGCCAAACTCGCTGTATCCACAATTACTTAATATAAGCGCTCCTGTCTGTACTTAGTCGCAGAGTAGTGAACCGTGATTCCCAATTCTGAAAATTGCCCGCTCGGAAGCGCTGGCAGATTACTTAGGCAGCTACTTGGAGGTTTCGCACTCAGTTTGGCGGCCACGTCGTCTTTTAAACCTCCACGGCTATTGATAATTGCTAAGCGGTTACTCCATCGATCCGCTCCTGCTAGCCGTACCCTTTCCTATTGACGCGTCCTGCTATGAAAATTGGACTTTCCACCCCTATAGATGTCAATGCATTACGTCCTTACCTAGATGTCGCTGATGCTGTTATTCCTAGTGGTATGGGGGGCAGTGCCATCACTCCATTAGTTCAAGGATTACTCGAGGCTGGTCACCAAGTGTCTATTTATTCATTAGATCCAAAGGTCACAACCCCAGTAATACTACGCGGTTCTCAACTGACAATTTATCTGGGCCATTTTCGGCCACATGCGCGTCACCGTTGCCCAGATCTGTTTAGGCAGGAAGGAAAAGAATTAGCTCGGTTTATTCATCAGGATAAGCCAGAAATTGTTCATGCCCACTGGGGTTATGAATTCGCATTAGGTGCTCTGATGAGTGGTTATCCTCATCTGATCACTCTTCATGACAATCCGTGGCTGGTTTTAAGGTATGTCCCTGATGCTTATCGCGTGGTTCGTCTCTTGCTCAAACTACGGATTTTACGTTGGGGGAAGCACTTTACTGCTGTCTCACCGTATCTAGCTGAGGCATTGCAGAGTAAGACTCGCCATCCAGTAGTAGTGCCCAATGCGGTTCGGCCAGCTCCAGGTGCTCCTCACTCATTTCCAACTGTCTCTCGACGTCGCATTATTTCAATGCTGGCAGAGTGGTCGTCACTAAAGAATGTAAAGTCAGCTCTGCTGGCATTTCGCGAAGTGCGCCAACGTCTGGGTTCAGACGTTGAATACTGGCTATATGGCGCCGACTATGGCCCTAATGGGCCAGCTCAGCACTGGGCTGAGACACATGGTGTAGCTGATGGCGTTCACTTTGCAGGGCAAGCTACACACACCGAAATGGTTACTCTTTTGCCCCATTTTGACGTAATGCTTCATCCATCACGTGAAGAATCATTTGGAATGACCTTGGTGGAAGCAATGCAGGCTGGCGTGCCTGTGGTGGCCGGAGCCAAATCTGGAGCAGTTCCTTGGGTACTCGATAATGGAAAGTATGGGGTGCTTACCGATATTAACTCTCCTGCAGCAATAGCTAAGGCTTTGTGTCATTTGCTGACTCAGCCCCAACTGTATGAGCAACTAAGCAAACAAGGAATTATCAGCGTGCAGGAAAGGTTTTCGATTCCCATCGTCACTGCGGCCTATGAGCAGCAATATCGCCGAATACTCGGTCAAATTACCCCCAGACTATATCCACCTTGTCTTACTAATCTGCGCTTCTTACGATTACTGCCATGAAGCTACGTTATCGGTTTTTATATGCACTTCCCCTGCTGACCATATTGATATTGGACCTTCTGTTCTCTTCACTTATCACTGGTCCTATAGCGGTGGATGCGATGGGGAACGCGGGACCATCGCCACTTGATGGCTACCCTCCTATGGTCATTGTGGGTAGCATACCCTTGAGCATACTTTTATATAAACACCTAAGTGGAATAGCACGCTATATATTCTGGTGTGCCCTAGCGGGTATAGGCTTTCTTATAGCCGATTCATACTTGCACTATGATGTACCTGCTGTTTATCCGCATGTGTTTCAGAAGATCATGGTCCTCTTTACCCTACCTGCCATTTATGGGATCTATAGAATAATTGGGCGTATTACACTCCCCGATCTCATAGGAATGATCTGGGTAGCCTTAGTTCTCAATGTAAGCATTATTAATCCTAAAGCCCTTAGCATGGGGGCCTTTGTCAACCACGAACGGGGATTGGTGGCATCGTCCGTCTATCTACTTGTTTTGCCATTGCTCTTTCATTTTAATAACTACCTGCAAACGCGCAAACAGATTCAACTCGCACTTTTTTTTGTGGCTGCGATAACTATTCTGTTTTTTCAGCACCGTACAGTGTGGGTAGTATCTGTAATTTCTTTAACAATTAACGTTGTGCTGTTATCCGGTGCAGCCAGACAGCGTCTAAGTTTTAAGGCGCTACTACCTCTATTCGCCATTCCTGTTCTATTCCTGATCTTAACGCTGACAACGTTAGCAGTGTCAAATCCTAAGATCTTAACCAAAATATCTAATAATATATCTGACATTGAAAATTACGATAAGCAGGGAACCGGAGGGTGGCGCGCTGAACAGGCACGGT
Organism: Hymenobacter sp. R533113; assembly: GCF_056835965.1. Taxonomy (NCBI): domain Bacteria; kingdom Pseudomonadati; phylum Bacteroidota; class Cytophagia; order Cytophagales; family Hymenobacteraceae; genus Hymenobacter; species Hymenobacter sp. R533113. Next base: position 1,064,934 of record NZ_JAKWBD010000001.1, on the reverse strand, counting down.
CTTATTGGCCTTTCATTGTCGATAATCCAATAGCAGGTATGAGATTCAGAGGATTCGAACTACCCATCCAATTTTATGATCCTGACCAACCAACGTTAGTCGTTTTCCCCGATGGTAATGGGCACTTCTTACATAGCTTTTATATTGACTCTTTGTTCTATTTCGGCATAATCGGATTGATACTTTTGTCTATGCCTCAGCTATATGCAATACTTCAGTTGCTAAGACGTCCTGCTATGGATGCCGAAACGCTGACGTGGTGTATCTTCACCGCTACTAGCTTGGTATACAGCTACTCGTACGCCTTGCCGCCTTATTTTTATGGCTTGGTAGGTTTTGGTTTCTACCGGATAAAAACCTTAGCGACTCTCGCTTCTACTCATTTAGTAGAAAACAAGGTTCCTATCTCTGTTGGCAATGGTACACCCCAGAGTGAACCAGCCATTCATTATTCCACCTGATTCCATGCTCGTCAATTCCTCTTCTCATCTCGCCGACGCGACGAACGGTTCAACACCTCGCTCGGCGGTTTTGTTTTTGGTATTCAATCGTCCCGATGTTACGGAGCGCGTATTTGCTGCCATTCGTGTTGCGCAACCGCCCCGCCTATACGTGGCAGCTGATGGTGCTCGCCCAAACCGGCCAGATGAGGCAGCAGCTTGTGAAACAGTACGGCGCTTAGTAGAAACTGGAGTAGATTGGCCCTGTACTGTTCACACCCTTTTTCGCGAACAAAATCTCGGTTGCCGAAATGCGGTCAGTACCGCCATAGATTGGTTTTTTCAGTATGAAGAAGCTGGTATTATTCTAGAAGATGACTGCTTACCTCACCCCTCTTTCTTCACTTACTGCGAAGACCTGCTTCACCGTTATCGCGACGATACGCGGGTGATGCACATAAGTGGCAGCAATATCATGCGGGGCTGGGTTCACGATTCCGACTACTCTTATTATTTCTCTCATCATACTGCTATCTGGGGCTGGGCAACTTGGCGTCGGGCGTGGCAGCATTACGATGCGGCCACACCATTACTCCCTGAAATCCAGCGGAAAAACTATTTGTGGCGCCGGTTTTTTAACCCGTTGGATGCCCGTATGCTACTCCGTCCACTTTGGGCTACGCATAATGGCCAGTTGGATACTTGGGATTATCAGTGGTCTTTCACAATGCTTGTGCAATCAGGCCTGAGTATTATGCCTAATGTTAATCTTATAAGCAACATTGGCTTTGGGAGCGCAGCCACGCACACTTTTAACACCTCTCATCCTTGGGCTAACCTACCTGCTGAGCCAGTATCAAGACCCTTACGTCACCCAAGCTTCGTGATTCGCGACACCGTTTCTGACTACCGAGAGCTACGTGGTACTCTTCGCGATAAAATAATGGCCCGTCTGCGTTCTGTAGCTACCCTGCTATAAGCATGATGATGTTGTATATCACTATAAGACTACTGTTATGCTAAACAAAATAATTACTCTTGATTAGAGCAAGAAGGTGATTAGTATAATATGTCCTACGATTATGATAATTTTTGTTTCCAGCTCCTTATTGTTTTGAGCGTTTAGCCTACTGCATAACATGCTCCCCCCGACTCTACCTGCGCCGAAAATACTCCATATCCTACATTCTCTATGCTTCAGTGGTGCTGAAGTGATGCTTCGGTTGGCTGCTCCCACGATACAAGCTCAAGGTTTTGAACAGCATATGCTGGCCGACGGCGCTGTAGTCGGTGACTATGCTCCTACTTTGCAAGAAGCCGGATTCATAGTACATCATCGGCCTTATAGAAATTGGTCAATACTGCATTTATGGCGCTTATACTGCTTTTTAAGGCAGCACCAGTTTACGGTAGTCCATAATCATACTGAACAAAATTTTTTTTGGTATTTGCTAGTAGCACGATTCGCGCGTGTTCCTCGCCTTGTGTCTACGATACACAATAACTTTGTCTTTCGTGGGCAAGTGCGCTGGCGTCGTGGCACTTACCGCTGGATAGCACGACGGTTATTCGGAGCAACTTTCACCGCTATCGGACCTTCAGTAGCTCAAGTCGAAGCCCACACTTATTATAACCCTACTGTTCTGGTGCCTAATTGGCTTGACGAGCAACACTTCATACCTGCCCGTAACGCAACAGAACGAGCAGAAGCACGTCAGCATTTCGCTATTCCCGATGATGCCGTGGTCGTAATCTCAGTAGGAGGCTGCTCTCCTATTAAGAATCATAAAGTCATTTTGGAGGCATTGACAGTCTTACAATCGAGGGTGGTCCACCAATTGATTTATCTACATGTAGGCGAAGGGATTACTCACGCAGCGGAGCAGCAACAAGCACACCAGCTGGGAATAAGCAATACTGTAAAGTTTGTGGGACAAACGCATAATGTGCGTCAAGCTTTATTAGCCGCTGATATTTACGCAATGCCCTCCTTGTTTGAGGGATTAAGCATCTCGCTCCTTGAAGCGTTGAGTTGCGGCGTGCCCGCAGTGGTATTTGATGTATACGGGCAGCGCGACTTAGTAATTGAAGGTCAAACTGGCCGCTGTGTCCCAACAACTACCGAAGCATTTACAGATGCCTTGCAGGAATTGATTGAGCAACCTATCCTACGCCAACGTTATGGCAAAGCCGGCCGTGCATTTGTTCAACAGCACTATTCTATGCATGATTCTCTTTCCAAACTACTGCGTCTCTATGAAACTTCAGTTGAAAAAGATGTTTCAGCAGTTCAACCAACTATATAAATTTAGTTGAGTTACTAAGCTTTTATTATGCTCTACATTGTCATTCCGGTTTTCAATCGCCTCTCCTTTACTTTAGCCTGCCTGGACTCATTGCGTAAGCAGACTAATCAAGATTTTAAAGTGGTAATAGTAGACGACGGCTCTACAGATGGTACCGCTGCTGCCTTAGCGGCAAAGTACCCTGAGGTAACAGTACTCTTCGGCACTGGCTCTTTGTTTTGGACTGCAGGTGTAAACTTGGGCTTACGCTACGCCTTAGACCAAGGGGCCGATTGGCTGATGACCATGAACAACGATGTTATCGCCTATCCTGATTTTGTCGCTAACATGAAAAAGGCGGCCGATAGCCGTCCACCTGCACTTTACGGCGCTTACGAATTAGATGCTGTTACGCAAGAGCCCATTTACAGCGGCGGCTGGAGCAATTGGGCCACAGGTAGCTTTAAACGGCTATTAGATGATCTGGCACCAGATCAGCGTCGGGGGCAATGGCCCAGCCAAAACTTACCTGGTCGAGGTTTGATGATTCCTCGCGTTGTATTTGATCGGATCGGCTTGTTTGCGGCCGATATTCTCCCACATTACTATGCTGATTACGATTTTACACATCAAGCCCGCTTAGCTGGCTTCGAGGTGTATATGAATTTCGACGCTCGCCTTGGCACATATCCGGACGAAAGTGGCGACCAACACAATCGTCAGCGAAAGAGCTTACGCAATTACTATAATCACCTGTTCAGCATAAGAGGCGGAGCTAACCTTCGCGACTTCACTCAGTTTGCCCGTCGTAACTGCCCACCTATTTATCTTCCGCTGTTCCTAGCAACTGGCTATATGCGTCGAATTATCGGATACTGGCGATAAGCGCTGGGTCTCGTATAACCCCATCATAGAAAAAGCCCCCACCAGTCCCGTCGTACGATATCGTACGACGGGACTGGTGGGGGGCTTTTTCTATGATGGGGCTACGTGGAAGTTCTGTCAGAGCAAATCTAATTACTGTGCGTCTACCAAGCTATAATCATACTGTTCATGCATGACCTCTATTATCTTATAAAGTGGTACCAAGTACAGCCTTATCCTTTAAAAATTATATTTAATATTTTTGCACTTATCCGGTATAGCTAATAAACAAACCCTAAAGCGACAATTAATTTTAATATTTCTAAGTCTATATGTGCAATTTAAGGCTTTGGATAGTAAAATTGTTCAAAAATAATCCCCTTTATTGTTGCTAAACGATGTTTTTATCTCTTATATTTATAGAAGTAATGTTAAAGTCAACAATGGCAAATAAGAAATATTCCACTTGTTTGTTTCTGAAATATGGTTCGGTCATTGCAGATCCGTACGCAGCAGCTGTATTATGTACAATTACTTAATTTGGTTTACAATGCATTTTGGCAAGTAATCAGTACTTAGAAAAGGGGTTCATATCCTCTCTAACTTACATTTCACGCAAATCCATATAGTAGTAATTTAAACTCAAACCAATGAAGCAGTTCTACTCTAGAAATTTCATCCACTGGCTGTCATCTGCATTTGTGCTCCTATTTATGCTAGGTCCAGGGGCACTATTATCCCTGGCACAGTCAACAGGTATCATTTACAATGGGCCCATCTCTATTACCAAAGGCGGAACATACACTGGTAACTGGCAGAGTCTCGACTCTAGAATACCCGCCATCTCAATTGAGACAGCGGAACCGGTAATTATTGAGAATTCGAATATTCAGAGCGCAACTATTCTCATAAAAGCGCATTATCGGAATAACGACGTTACCGTTCGCAATACACGTGGCCTCGCTCTCCGACCTTCGTTGGATAATGTGAGACAGGGACGCTTCATTGATGCGAATAATTTCAAAAATGTGCGTTTAGAGCACAACTATATGGAGCAAACCTCTGGTATCTACCTAGCTGCCTACGTAGGTGACAAGAGTGCTAACCAAACGATCAAGGTGCTCTACAATCAAGCACGTAATATTGATGGACGCTACCGCAACGGAGGTAAAGAGCAAGTTCAATTTGTGCAATTCAATGGCTTACACGGCCTGCGCGGAGTTGAAATTGCTTGGAACGAGATAATTAATACGCCTAATAACAGTACCGTTGAAGACAACTTTAACTTTTATAAGTCGAACGGCACTGCTGACAGCCCCTTCCTAATACATGACAACTTTATCAAGGGCGCTCATCCTATACCTGCAATAGAAGCCGGTTACTCAGGAGGAGGAATAATGCTAGGTGATGGAGATCCAGGCTACCTAGAGGAAGCCAGCGCCTTTATGAAATGCTATAATAATCAAGTAGTAGGCGTGTCAAACTACGGTATTGCAGTATCAAACGGTCATGATATAGAAATCTACAACAATCGTGTTGTTACCAGTAGCTATGTTGATGGCCAGTATAATAATGGTGCTAACGTAGGTATGTTCACCTGGAATAGTGGAGGCGGCAGCGTTGATACCGATGCTCATTTCTTTAACATCTCGGTCCACGACAACCAAATTGGCTATGTAAACAAAGGAGGATGGCAAAGCAGAAATGACTCCTGGTTTCGCAACATCCACCACAATAAGAATAATACTGCCCTTCCTAACCCTATTACCGCTGAGACAGAACAAGCAGAATGGACTTCTTGGTTAGAGAAAACCAAGAACCAGAATATTACTCCTGGTTTGATAGTAGCAGCCCCTGCACCGGCCCCGAACGTAGCACCCAGCATTGCCTTGACCGCTCCGACCACTACTGTGGCCTTGACCGTGGGCCAAAGCCAGGTGCTGACGGCTACGGCCAGTGACGCGGATGGCTCCGTGCAGAAAGTAGAGTTCTTCCAGGGCAGCACCAAGCTGGGCGAAGTGAGCACGGCTCCTTATCAGCTGAGCTGGACCGCCGCCACGGCCGGCCCCGTCGCCTTCACGGCCCGTGCCACCGACAACGCCGGCGCTACCGCCACCTCTGCCCCTGTCACCATTACCGTTAGTCCGGTTCCAACTCCTGTTTTCGCGCCTGTGCCCGTTGCTCCAAGCAATGCGGCCTTCTACCGGGCAATCAACATCAATGGAGGGGCTATTACTTTGGATGGCAACAAGTGGGAAGCCAACAGCAGCGCCGTTAATGTACGTATTGATGGCGAGCCCTACTCCAACCAAAACGTCACACTTAATCCAAGCACTGACGCAGTTCGCACTCAAATGATCCGCTCATCAATAGGAAGTCAGAATGCAGGCATTGAGTTCTCTAATGTTTCCAACGGCAACTATTTCGTATATCTATACATATGGGAGGATAATTTCTCAATGCGTTTTAATGTTAGCGTGCAGGGTCAATTAGTTCAGAGCAATGTCATTAGCGGCTCAGCTGGTAGCTGGACTCGACTAGGACCATTCGCGGCGGCTGTTACCAACGGTCAGTTGAGCATTGGTGCTACCGGTAATGACAACGCAAACATCTCCGGGGTAGAAATATGGAAATCTACTATTGCTCCCGCACCGGCCCCGAACGTAGCGCCCAGCATTGCCCTGACCGCTCCGACCACTACTGTGGCCTTGACCGTGGGCCAAAGCCAGGTGCTGACGGCTACGGCCAGTGACGCGGATGGCTCCGTGCAGAAAGTAGAGTTCTTCCAGGGCAGCACCAAGCTGGGCGAAGTGAGCACGGCTCCTTATCAGCTGAGCTGGACCGCCACCACGGCCGGCCCCGTCGCCTTCACGGCCCGTGCCACCGACAACGCCGGCGCTACCGCCACCTCTGCCCCTGTCACCATTACCGTTAGTCCGGTTCCAACTCCGGCGCCTGCGCCCGCCCCGAATCCTACACCAACGCCTACTCCTGCTCCTATTCTGGCGCAGCTATATCGGGCAATCAACGTTAATGGAGGGGCTATTACTTTGGATGGCAACAAGTGGGAAGCCAGCAGTAGCGCCGCCAATTTGCAACTTAGCGGCACCTTATTCACCAATGAGAAAGTTAAGCTGCGCTCAAACCCTGATGCCACACGTGCGCAGATGATTCGCTCATCGGTGAGCGGACGTAGCGTAAAGGTGCAACTCGCAAATGTGCCCAACGGTGTCTACAACGTATATGTGTATGTGTGGGAAGATAACAAACCAGAGCGTTTCAGCCTAGCACTAAACAATAAGACTGTTCTTACAAACTATAATAGCGGTGCGACTGGCAACTGGGATAAGATAGGTCCTCTGGCAGTTACAGTCACGGACGGAACCCTCCGATTAACGAGCACTGGTGGCGATGCCAACATTTCAGGCGTCGAAGTTTGGACTGCCCCCGGTAGTGCACCGATTCCTAGCAGCACACCAACTTCTATAGTTACTACGAACTCAGTTTCTACGCAATCATTCCCTAACCCTTTCGAGGACGTTGTAACTATTCAGACACAGCTAAAATCGGCTGAAACGATGAATGTAGCCCTCTTCAATCAAGTTGGTCGCCTGATACAGAAACGTAGTATTAGCTTCAGCGCTGGTATTGCCCAAAGCAGCATCGATATGAGCACTCTGAACCTACCCTCAGGTCGGTACTACTTAATGTTTATATCAGGCTCTTTAGTGGGTAAAACAATCAAACTAACTAAGTAATATCTTTCACCTTCCATTTTTATATTCTAGTAAAAAGCCCGGCCAAATTGGTCGGGCTTTTATTTTGTCCCTATCTAAGACGAGAGTTACATTCTACTTACGGGATGAGTAACAGCATGCGAATAGGGGACAATTTTTACTACCTATGACTAGGTCAAGATAAGCAAGTTGCACTATGCACTTTAGCAAGATAAGAGCAGAATACTGAACCATATTTGATTGGACATATTTCAGCATAATCCTCTATTTATTAGATAATTAACTAACACAAAATGATTACTTAACAAAGTGAATGATTTAATTTTTACATTAATTTATTGCACTATAAAATATTGCAAGTACATTTATTGACAAATAATTGCTGTAGGGCTATATAGTTTCTTCATTTGCACATGAAAAGGGCTTTAATAACTGGCATAATGGGGCAGGATGGCTTTGCCTTGGCCGAGTTACTACTAGAAAAAGGCTATGAAGTGCACGGAATCAAAAGACATGCTTCTCTGTTCAACTACGGGCGAGCAGATGTATCGTATCAGGCTGGTTGCCTAACCAATGTCAGCTTCAACTTGCATTATGCAGATCTGACTGATGCTGCTACGTTCATTCGACTTATGCAAGAGATTCAGCCAGATGAGATTTATAATCTCGGGGCTGTATTGTACATGAACGCACCTTTCGAGACGCCTGAGTACACCATGGAAGTAAACGGCCTTTGCACGTTACGAATTTTAGAAGCTGTTTGCTCTACTAACCTCGTCGACAGAGTTCGTATCTATCAAACTGCCACACCACAAGCGAATACTACCTTACAGCAATTAGCGGGCGCTAAGACAAAGACCAAACCTCAACACACATTTTTCCCTCACACTGGCAATAAACTTTTCAGTCACGAACTCATAACCAAGTACCGTGCAGCCTATAAGATGTATGCCTGCAATGGGTCTTTGTTCAATTGTGAGTCCCCTCGTCATGGCGAAACGATTTTGATTCATAAAATAACTCAGGGAGCGGTTTGTATTGCGTTGGGCTTACTGGGTACCTTGTACGTAGATTCATTTGAAGCGCGCCACGACTGGGGTCATACCCAGGAATATGCGGAAGCTATTTGGCGTGTCTTGCAGCAAGAAGCACCCGAGGATTATGTTATTGCTACGGCCGCGAATACTACTATTCGTGAATTTGTACGATTGGTTTTTGCCGAATTAGGAATCGACCTTGTGTTTCAGGGCGACGGTGCAAGGGAGGTTGGTTATGTGATGGCATGTCACAACCATGATTTTGCTCTTATGCCAGGTCAAACTGTTGTTGCTATAGATTCAACCCATTACCGTTCACAAACCGTAGAACCCTCGTTGGCAGCAGCCAGCAAATCCCGGCGTCAATTAGGCTGGAAGCCTCGCCACAACCTTCATTCATTAGTACAAGAGATGGTTCAACACGACTTACGCCTCTTTAGTCGTCAGACTTCCTTGATTAAATCTGGGCAGCAAGCGTTGCTTCAACCCAGCTAATACCCCTAATACGCCGCTTTCCTACCCCACCTTACCGTTCTTTTCTTTCGCTTTACATTTTTCCGATGGAGTTATCTGCCAAAATATATATTGCCGGTCACCGCGGCATGGTTGGCTCAGCCATTGAACGCCGCCTGCGAGCTGCGAGCTACCAAAATCTGGTGACGCGTACTTCTCAAGAGTTAGACCTACGCGACCAAGCTGCAGTTGCAGACTTTTTTGCTACCGAACGACCAGAATACGTTTTCCTGGCTGCCGCGCATGTGGGGGCATTTATGCTAATAGCACTTACCCATCCGATTTTCTTTATGACAATCTGATGATTCAGGCTAACGTATTACAACAGAGCTATGTTCATCATGTTCAGAAGCTTCTTTTTTAGGTTCATCGTGCATTTACCCACGCTTGGCATCGCAGCCCTTGCGTGAAGAATACCTGCTCACCGGTTCATTGGAGCAAACAAATGAGCCATATGCAATAGCTAAGATTGCCGGTGTGAAGCAGTGCCAAGCCTATCGCCGTCAGCATGGCTGTTCGTTTATCTCGGCTATCCCCACGAATATCTACGGCCCTCACGACAACTACCACGCTCAGAACTCGCATGTATTGCCCGCGTTGCTACGCAAGTTTCACGAAGCCCGCATGAACGAGTCACCGACGGTAGAGGTGTGGGGCACAGGCACGCCCCGCCGCGAATTTCTGCACGTTGATGATTTAGCCGATGCCTGCCTGCATCTCATGCTACGCTATGATGGCTCAGAACCCATTAACGTAGGTACCGGTGAAGACATTTCCATTGCCGACTTAGCCCGCTTAATTCAGCGTATAATTGGCTATCGAGGCAAGTTGCGCTTTAATGCACTGATGCCTGACGGCACACCCCGTAAGATTTTGGATGTCAGCAAATTAGCATCAATGGGATGGCGTGCTTCCACTCCTTTAGATAAAGGCTTGGCGGCAGTATATGCTCTGGCAGAATGGGAGTCAGAGCCCCAATCTGTACCTGCTACATGAGGTAGAAGACTAACTATTGATACAGCAAAAAAGCCCCCCATATATGTGCTGGGGGGCTTTTTTGGTTATACTTGGGTATTACGAAGAGCTAAGAATATAAAGCCTTTTTAAGCTTACCTGCGGCAGCCCGTTCAGCCAATACAGATTGGTAAATAGTAATTAACTGCTGGTAATTCTGCTCGGGAGAGTAGCGCGTATCATACGACTTGCGCGCATTCTGACCAAGCTTGCCCGCGAGTTCGGGGTCACAGCCCAATCGCTTAGCTTGTACGATTAGGTCTTGCGCATTGCCAGGCTCAAAATGCAAGCCATTCACCTGATGCTGAATTATTTCCTCTAGCCCACCCAGCCGCGAAGCTATCACGGGAGTACCAGCGGCGAATGCTTCCAATACCACTAGTGGCATTCCTTCATACCACGTTGACGCCACAATTAAGGCGCGAGCGTGTTGGAGTGCTGCTGCCACCGTTTCGCGTGTACTAAAACCGGTATAAGTGATGAAAGGGCACTTAGCGGCCCGCTCTTCCACTTCAGAGCGCAAGGGACCATCACCAATGATATGCAAGGGAAACTTTCCCTTTTCTGCAGCGCTCAGTAAAACCTCGATCCCTTTTTCGGGTGTCAATCGACCAATAAACAGCAACTGCTCTTGGCGTTGGGCCGGACCGATGCCACAATCAGGCACCGAATTTACCTTTATAACTACTTGCTCTGGCCTCAGTTTAAGGGAGGAATTAATGATAATATTGCGAGCAAAGTCGGTGAGTACCAAATACCTGTCAACTTTCTCACGCCAGGTTCCTAGTAGCTTATGAACGCCGGTCATAATAGCAACTGAAGCAGTCTGAGCGCGAGAATTTCGATAAACACCTCGTCTGATAGCATCCCAGGGCAGTATTTTATTTACGCTTTGCTCATAGATCTGACCACCAGTATATAGAATAGCGCTGGGGCAGACCAGACGATAATTGTGCAACGTGGTTACTACGGGCACGCCAGCAGCAGCGGCAGCATAGAGCAAAGAAGGCGACCCAACTGGAAAGAAATTATGCAAATGAATAATCTCTGGCTGATAAGACTCGATTTTCTTTTTCAGCAAGCGGGCACTGACTGGATTGTACAGACTTTGTACGCCAATAAGCAGTTTGTCCCACGCGGATTGTATGTGGTCGTTATCGAACTCTAAGGTATCAACCGCATGACCGTGAGCCCGAAGCAGCTCTAGCTCAGCCTTAAACACCATATCCTCACCGCCGGCCTGTTGATACCTGTTATGAATCAATAAAATTCGCATACCTGTTTAATTGCGTGCACGATACACCGATTGAACTGGGCGGCCTACCAGATATTTATCAATTCCTTCGTCCAGAGCTCGGCGATAAACTCCCAAGGCATCATGCACGCGCTCAATGGTAGTATCTACTACGGCTGGTGTATGGGAATAACTGATCACAAATGATGGCAGCAACAATCCACGACGCAAGGTTTCTTGTAAGAAGAGGGTCCGGAAAGCCTGAGACGGTTGTCCCTGCGCATCGCGTGAGCCATAAAAAAGGCAGCAGCTTTGCCCGAAAATCGGGACATTGTCTTCTAAGTTATGGTCTCGTACGGCCGCTAGTAAGCCTTGCCGCAACCGTTTGCCTTGTTCATTTAGATGCGCTATTACTGGCTCCTGCCTATACACCTGCATAACCGCCCGAGCGGCTGCTAATGAGTGTGACTCGGCGCCATATGTAGTGGAAAGCAGGAATACCCGGTCCCGATCTTTCTGCCGCAGCCCACCTAGCTCCATCAATTCACGACGGCCAGTCAGAGCGGCAATAGAAAATCCATTACCGAGAGCTTTGCCAAAAGCACTCAGATCAGGGCTGACCCCGTGTACACCCTGCCCGCCGCTCACATGCGAGCGAAAACCCGACACTATTTCGTCGAATATCAGAATTACTCCGTTTTGGGTGCAGAGGTCACGAACAGCCTGTAGGTAGCCTGGAAGCGGTGGCACGTCGCGCTCTACTTCCATTATAGCCGCCGCTATTTTATTAGGATGGGCAGCAAACAAGGTAGCTAAGGAATCAATATCATTATAGCGAAAATGCAGTGACTGTTCGCGAACGGCTTGTGGAATACCCGCACTAACAGCTGTGGTGCCAATAAACCAATCATCAACCGAGAAAAACGGGTGGTCAGCACAGACGGCTATCAGGTCGCGGCCTGTGTAGGCACGAGCCAGTTTGACAGCAGCGCTGGTAGCATCGGAGCCATTCTTGGTAAACTTAACCATGTCGCCGGCCTGGGTCAGGTCCAGAAACTCCTCGGCTGTTGCCAGCTCAAGAGTGGCGGGCCGCCCAAAGTTCACGCCCCGCGTCATCTCTGCCTGAGCCGCAATGACAATCGGAGCAAAGGCATGGCCTAGCGTGACGGAACGCAGGCCCATACCATATTCAATAAACTCATTGCCATCCACATCCCACACCCGGCAGCCCTCGCCCCGTTCGATGTAAGGCGCCATGTGTTCCGGAAACTGGTCATCGCCCTTTGCATAGGTATGACTGCCACCAGGAATTACAGCGTGAAAGCGTTCCTGTAGCGCTTGAGAGGCAGCGAAGCTCGGCTCGGGGTGGCCACTGCTCACAGCCACAGTAGCAGGATTGGCGGATAGGTTCATGGCAGATGATACTTAACGACAAGCAAATAATTTAGTAAACCTGACCTGTGCCTGCTCTACGCGACGCATGCGAGCAGGTCACAAACCAATAAAGCAGCGGCGGCTCGCTCTATTAGGCCGTAGGGCAAGGCAGATTGCTCGGCTATATCAAGCAGAGAATGTTCTTCGTCGGAGAGGTTTAGCACCCAAAGTAACGCCATCTGCCAATCGGCGCCTTCCGTACCGCCGCCAACGCCTTTGTAGAGCCCACGCCGGCCTAACTGAGGCTCGCCATAAGGACTGAGGTTGCGGTAGCGTATATTGGTTTCGAGCACGTTACACACCTGGCTGAACACTTCTATAGCTTGGCTCAGGTGCTCGGGGCGAACAAAATCGAGGTTATCGGCAGAGGTGTGGTATTCGGCAAACTCGCCAAAAGGCGTGCGCGAAAGACAACCGACAGGCAGGTTAAAACCTGGTGAGCAATATTGCCGCTCATCGTAGCCATAGGGTGAAAAGGGGCGTATTTCATGTGGTAAGCTCGTATCGCGCAATACTATGGCTACGGCCCGGTCGACATCGGCAGCACCCCGGCGCGATTTCTTGTAGGTAAAATTGCCAGGGCCACCCAAGAGCGTGGCAACTAACCCATGCTGTATTTGCTGTACAGTTTCTGTGTTTCGGCTGAGCCACGTAATCGAGCCAATAGTGCCAGGAATAAACACGAACCTGTATGAGTAACAGTGTGGCTTCTCAGCTAAGTGACGAGCCAAAAATGTAGCCACCGCAATACCTGACAGATTATCATTGGCCAGCGAGGGATGACAGCAATGGCAAGAGATTAACACCTCATTCTCACTGCTTCCGGGCAGCAACAGCTCTCCATAGGTCAAAGCACCCGCAGAATCCAACGTGCTGTCGATGCAGACTTCATACCGGCCTTCCGGGAGAGCTAAGCGGTCGTGATGAGCCAGACAAAAGCCCCAGTTAGGTTGATAATACGAAGTGCGATATGGAACAAGGTCGGGCTGATCAGGCAGTGAAAACAAGTGCTCATCGAGCTCAGCCCGCGTGAACCAACCCTGCACGGGCGTACTATAGTTGAGTACATGCAGGTTATGCTGTTGAAAATCAATAACCCGCTGCCCTTGCTCGTTCTTCACCCACGCATCCCGAATGTTCCATTCAGCAGGCACTATCCAGTCGAGCGCGGGCGTACCACTGGGCACTTCATGGATTATTAGCTCGGGCAGATATTCCTGCAGAATAGTCAATGTTTCGCGCACTCCGTTGCCGGTAATGCTACGGCATATGGGAAACAACCGCTCCATAAGCCCGAACGGCATATCCGACTGCTCGCCGTTTAGCGGCCTTGAGTAGATGGTCTGGGGGGCATTTTGCGACGGCAACGAATTCATAAAATAGGCGGCGGTTAAAGGCAAGGCTCGGGTGAGCGTGACTTATACGCGAGTGAATTGTAAATCGCTTTGTTTAACCAGCTAGAGCACGAATTTACGGACGTAAAAGGCTTCTGCATAGCGACTAGCGCATTGAATACCCCGTAGGCGCGGTAAAGCGCGAAAGGTTTCGTCGTCATACCAGTGCTTCGTGCTTTGAGTAGGAAAGCCTTCGCGCAATAAAGCTAGCTTTTGATTGGTTATCTCCTCCGGTAAGGCCACGAAGCAGGCAGGATTACCTAGGTCGCCGTCGTATTTCGGAATTTCATACTCCAGAATGAAGTGGCTGCGAAAGGTGTTCCAAGTCAATTCTGAGATGAGGCGGTGGTCTTGGTGCAAATCGTGCTGATAGTGAGTAAAGATGATATCCGGCTGAAAGTCTTTTAAGCGTTCGAACTCCATTTTGATAGCTTCGGCGGCCAGCGGCAAGTGGCCGTCACGGAAGCGGTGAATGGTGATAACCGTCGTACCAGTCGGCGCGGCCCGCAAAAACAGCTCGGCACTGGTCTGGGCCTCACGGGCTCTCTCCTCGGTGGCCGCAAATACTACCCAGCGCACGGCCGCCACGCGCCCTTCCCGCAGCCAGTGCAATACTGTGCCGCCAGCCCCGATTTCAATGTCATCACAATGAGCACCCAAGCACAGCAGTTTTTGCCCCCAGTCTCAGAGTCAAAGCCAGCCGCCTCATGCCAACTGTAAGCGGGAAGCAGGCCGCAGTTGAGGAGCTGCGCGCCACACTTCCCAGGGTGCGTTACCCTTGGCATGCAGTTCGTCGAGCACTTGCTTATCTTTAAAGGTATCCATCGCGGCCCAGAAGCCGGTGTGGCGATATGCCTTGAGCTGCTCCTCTTGGATAAGTCGCTGGAAAGGCTCGTTTACCAGCTCTTCACCGGGTACGATGTAATTAAAGATTTCCTGTCGGAAGGCAAAAAAACCAGCATTTATATATAATCCTGACTGCGCAATGGGGCTAATGCTTTGCACTACCTCACCCGGGCCCAGCGTTACCATATGAAAGCTTTGCGTGGGTTGATACGCCATGAAGCTGGCTACTCGACCGTGAGCGTGAAAATCGTTGAGCATCATGTCTAGGGGCAGGTCGGTGAGGGCATCAGCGTAGTTTGCCAAAAACTCGGTTTCGCCCGCCAGAAAGGGCTGCACAGCCAGTAGGCGCTGCCCAATGTTGGCATTGATTCCGGTATCCACGAACGTGATATTCCAGTCGTCAATGTCTGAATTGAGCAGCTCTACCTGCTTGCCGCCCTTTGAGTACACAAAATTGTTGGACAAGCACTCATTGTAGTTCATGAAATACTGCTTCACCATGTCAGCTTTGTATCCCAGACACAGGATGAAGTCTTTGTGGCCATAGTGCGCATAATAGCGCATCAGGTGCCAGAGGATGGGCCGGTAGCCCAGGGGCACCATTGGCTTGGGGGTATTTTCGGAGAATTCGCGTAAGCGCATTCCGAAACCACCGCAGAAGAGGACGACTTTCATGAAATGTTTATATATTTCACAATCAACAATGAAGTATGTCGTCAAATAATCAATTTTCAATCCATAATATAGATTTTATGAATATATCTTCACTTCTGGAATAGGCACTACAAATTTGCCCCCCAACTGCGAACCTCTGCCATTTGCTCCATAATTTCCTCCCTTAGATTCCAAGGCAGAATCAGTACATAGTCAGGTTTGGTTTCCTTGATATGATTGGGATGGAGAATAGGAATACGCGTGCCGGGCAGGAAGTTACCCTGCTTGTGGGGGCTCAAATCGACGGTATATTCCATAAAGTCGGTGCGGACGCCACAGTAGTTAAGCAGGGTATTGCCTTTGCCGGGCGCGCCGTAGCCGGCTACTTTTTTGCCCTCGCGGGCCGCCTCAATCAGAAAATCCAGAAGCTTACGCTTTGTTTCCTTGGTTTTTTCCTCAAAGGCAGCATATAACGCTAAATCAAGGATTCCGGCCTCTACTTCCCGCGTCCGCAGCTCGGTAACGCGCTCCGTTACCGGCTGAGCCTCATGGGCTGTGTGGCGGGCAAAGATGCGTAGCGACCCACCGTGAGTAGGCACCTCCTCCACATCGAACAGCGTGAGACCATGATGCGCAAAAATGCGCTCTACCGTATTGAACGACAAATAGGAGAAGTGTTCGTGGTAGATCGTATCAAACTGATTTCCCTCAATCAAGCGCAGCAGGTGCGGAAACTCCATGGTGATTACGCCTTCGGGCTTCAGCAACACCTGCATTCCACCCACAAAGTCATTGATATCAGGTACGTGGGCCAGCACGTTGTTGCCCAACAGCAAATCAGCCTGGCCTACCGTTGTTGCAATGTGCTGTGCCGTATCGCGCCCGAAAAAGCGGACCATCGTGTTAATGCCTTTGGCCTGAGCGTGCTCGGCTACGTTGGCGGCGGGCTCCACTCCTAGTACTGGAATGCCTTTTTCTACGAAATACTGGAGCAGATAGCCATCATTGCTGGCGATTTCTACTACCAGGCTATCAGCATTAAGAGCAAACCGCTCGGTAGCCATATCGGTGTAGCGCTGGGCATGGCGCAGCCACGAAACCGAATAGGAAGAAAAGTAAGCATAGTCGTTGAAAACCTCCATAGGACTCACAAACTCATCCAGCTGCACCAAAAAGCACTCGTTGCACACGCGTGCGTGCAGTGGGTAAAAGGGCTCGGCCAGATTAAACTCAGATGGCCGCACATGGTTCTGACACAGGGGCGATGTACCTAGATTAACAAAAGTGGTGGTAAGTGGTGTGCCACAGAAACGGCATGGACTAGCAGGCGGCGGTCCGAATTCTGGGTGTGCATCCTCAACCGAACTAACAGGCGTAGATGAGACAGACGATGAAGTAGATATTCCCATAATGCAGGGCAAGAAAAATTTGGTTTAAAAGCTAGAAAAGCAAATCAGCGGCATATACCCCAGTTTGACTACAACTTGAGAGACGCCCTACAACTTTGGGTAAAGCTTATTACTAAAGCTCCTCCTTTTACAGCCTGATTGACATCTGGACATCCGGATGATTACGGTCTTTTTCAGAAAGCAGCACGGGTTCAAAAGGCCATTCGATTCCAATATTCGGATCGTTCCAGCGTAGGGCCCGCTGAGCATTAGGCGTATATTTAGCTGATATCTGATACGCTACGTCGGTGTTGTCTTGCAGCGTGATAAAGCCGTGCGCAAAGTACGCAGGGACAAACAGCATGCGAAAGTTGTCGGCGGTTAGCTCTACTCCCAACCACTGCCCGTACGTTGGCGATTGCTCACGCATATCCACAATCACATCGTAAATGCCCCCCGAGTGCAACGCACAAGCTTACTTTCGCCGTGGGGGGCAATTTGATAGTGCATGCCCCGCAACGTACCACGCCGGGGATTCGAGGATATACTTGCCTGGACGGGCGGCTGCTGAATGCCGTGTGCGGCAAACTCATCCTCGCACCACGCACGAGCAAAAAAACCTCGCTCATCCGATAACCGCTCCATATCGATGATAAAAGCGCCGGCTAGCTTAGTTTCAGTAAAAATCATTGCCTAATCAAATAAAAGCACCCAAACGCAAATCATATTGCTTGGCGCCTCGGTACATAAAACGCTAAGCGCTTATAGCGTCGGCGGCAACCGACGCATCAGCCCACTCCAGATCGGCTGTTAATTGCCCGCTTTCGCGTAGAGCAGCAAGCACTTGTAGGCGCATAAGTTGCGAAGAGCGGAAGCTGGCATCGCGGAAGTCTATACTCACCAAACCATCGCGCAGTTCGGCTATAGTATCTATCAAGGTGCGCTGCGGTTGGTGCTGGGGGGCTAATTGTCGAAATAAGCTGAAGTCGACGCGGTAAGAACGCTTATCAGGTGGCGCGGCAGTATTCAAACTTACCGTGGTGCCCGGAATGACCGTCGCTACCGCCTCCGCCAACTCACGCACTTGGTAGTTCCAGTGGTCAGAGCCAGCGTTTATAGCCAGAAAATCGCCACCGTTATCAGCCTCGCGGCTGATGGCCCACTCAATAGCCCGCGCCATATCCTGCACATGAATAAGTGGGCGCCACGGCGTACCATCGCTAAGAATATTAATCTCTCCCGTAGCTACCGCGCCAGCTACGAAGTCATTGACCACCAGATCTAATCGCAAACGGTCGCTCCACCCGCAGGCAGTAGCAAAACGCAAGCAGGTCACGCAAAAATTCGCATCGGCCAGAGGAGCCAGAGCTTGCTCGCTTAACACTTTAGAGCGAGCATAGGCCGTAAGTGGGTTTAGGGTGGAAGTCTCCGTTTTGGCGCCTTCGCCCCCGGCTCCATACATGCTACAGCTGCTGGCGAATACAAAAGCGTGCACACCAGCCTCTTTGGCCCTTTGTGCCAGCCCGATGCCCGCCTGATAGTTTACGGCTAAGGTTACATCCTCATAAGCCAAGCCCATAGGGTCATTGGAAATAGCCGCCAGATGCACAATGGCATCGACACCTTGCAGAAGCTCCGTGGGCAAATCGCGTACGTCACCAAAATGCTGGCGGTCAAGGCGAGACTCAGGCAAGCGAGCAGCACCCGTAAGACAATGGGCAAAAAAGCCCGTATCAAATCCAATCAGCTCAGCCGTGGGAAACTCCTGCCGCAGGTGGCGCACGACGCCGGGCCCTACATAGCCCATATTACCAGTGATGAGAATGCGTTGCGGTTTCATATCAGTTTCGAAATTGCTCACTATCCAGTATTGAAGGCATTTATACCTTAGGCCTTCTCATACCAGATGGTTACGATAACTTATTTAATTAGGACAGGAGGCTGCGCTACATATGACTCTTGCGCTTGAGTAGCAGCGGGTTGGCTGATTGACGGCTGATCATTCCATACTTTCCATTTGGCTTTGCCAGCAGCCCACATTTCCTCCAATAGGTTACGGTCGCGCAGGGTATCCATGGGTTGCCAGAAGCCGGTATGACGATACGCTACCAGCTGATTATCGGCCGCCAACTGCTCTAGGGGGCCTTTTTCCCACACTGTTGAATCAGTTTGAATGTAATCCAGGACTTGTGGCTCCAGGACAAAAAATCCCCCGTTAATCCACGGCGACTCGCTGCCGTCCGGCTTTTCGGTAAAGTTTGAAACCAGATTACTGTCATCAGTAAGGTTGAAGACACCAAATCGACCGGGCGGGCGCACGGCAGTAAGCGTAGCTAAGGCCCCCTGTTGCTGATGATAAGCTATACTTTCACCAATATTCACGTCGCTTACCCCGTCGCCGTAGGTAAGGCAGAAAGTATTACCGTCTAGGTAGTCACGTACGCGGCGCAAACGCCCCCCGGTCATTGTTTCCTCACCCGTATCGACCAAAGTCACGGTCCAGGGCTCAGCCCGGTTGCGGTGCACCATCATCTCATTGCGGTCCAAACGAAATGTTACGTCGGCATTGTGCAAAAAATAATCGGCGAAATACTGTTTGATCATATGGCCCTTATAGCCACAGCACACAACGAAGTCTGTAATGCCATGATGAGCATAAATCTTCATAATGTGCCACAGAATCGGCTTACCGCCTACTTCAACCATAGGCTTTGGTCGGACGCCGCTTTCCTCGCTGATACGAGTACCATAGCCACCTGCGAGTATAACTGCTTGCATGAGAAATAGAGTAAGAAAGAAAGATAAAGGAGGAAATCAGCAAATATTACTCCAGCCCGGAGCACCATCACCACTTTACTTATGCATAGCTGACATACTTATATTAATAATCTAATTATTTGCATTTTAATTTGATATCCCGCTAAAATTACCTGAGTAAGGGTTTACATATACCGGGATTTGGGCACTGCCTGCTACTATGAAACGGCCTCCATGCTAATTTCTGCGCGAAATATAGCGCGAAGGCATCCGGTAGGAACAAGGATCAGAGGTTACACAAGAAAGGCCCCTGTCACGATTGCCGACGATGGTCGTAAGCACGTGATAGAGGCCTTTGCGTAATGTAACAGTACTTGGATGCATGGGCCAAATTTGCCCCCCAGCGATGGTTTAATAAGCGTTTTTCTCGCCGCGAACCATATTCCAAACAGTTTGGAAGATAATCTTCATGTCCAGACCGAATGACCAGTTCTGCACATACTTCAGGTCGTACTCAACCCGCTTCTCCATGGTGCCAGCCTCGCGGGTCTCGCCGCGGTAGCCATTTACTTGAGCATAGCCCGTGATACCAGGGGTTACAGCGTGGCGCATCTGATAGGTACGGATGTGCTTGGAGTATTCCTCTAATTGAGACAGCATATTTGGCCGAGGACCTACTACCGACATCTGACCCATCAGCACATTGAAGAACTGAGGCAATTCATCGAGGTTGTACTTGCGTAGGTATTTACCAACGCGAGTAATGCGCATGTCGTTTTTGGTAGCCTGCAACTCCGTCTGTCCGTGATTGGCCTGCATGGTACGCAGCTTGTAGCAAGGGAAAAGCTGATTGCGCTTACCGGGCCGCAGCTGCTTAAAGAAAATGGGGCCTGGTGAGTCCAGTTTGATCAACAATCCCAAAATTCCCATTACTACCGGAAACACAGTAACGATAATTGTCAAGGAGAAGAAGAGATCAAACAGGCGCTTCATTGCCTGATTGGTGCGCATTCCCAAAGGCTCATTCCGGATAGTGAGAATGGGCATATGGTCGTAGAAGTATACATTCACATCCTGCCGAACGGTACCACTAAAATCGGGCACGATGCGGAATGAAAGGAAATGGTCGTCAGCGAAGCGGGATATGTCCTCGATAAGATCGCGCTGGTCGAGGGGCATAGCGAAGTAGATTTCGTCTACCTGCGTTTTGGAGCAAAACTCTTTCAAGTCTGCAACTGAGCCTTTTACCAACGATTTCAGATTATCAGAAACCTGCTCATCCGTAAAGAAACCTAAGAATTTATTGCCAATTGGGTCATGTGACTCCAGAAAGCGATGCAACTCTTGGCCACTGTTGCCAGCGCCTACAATGATAAAGTTCGTGTGAGCCCGGGCAATACGAGTACAGTACAGACGATAACTGAAAGCCAGCAGAAAGCGACCCAGGGCTACACCTACTATCGATAGGCCGTACACTAATACTAAGTAACGCACCATCAACCAATCAGTATCGAACAGCATGGCGCCCGCCAGCACGAGGCCTGCGTGAATCAGGAAGGTACGAATCAGGTAAAGAAGCTTCTCAGGGTACGTAATCAGCCGGTCTATCCGGTAGATATTGGCATACTCCTTAGATAGAATCCACCACAACAGCCCAAAAATGGCGAAGAAGAAAGGATAATAGCTATTAAACTCCCAGCTGTCGAATAAAAAGAAACCGGTGAGACGAAAAGCGCCAAAGATGATGAGTACGTCCACCACGGGCAAGACGATGCGTGAAGCATCGGTGTAGTGTTTGTAGCGTTCCATAAGTTAGTACAAGTAGGCAGTAGGCAGTGAGTAGGCTGTAATCAGTGGTGTTGTACGCATGCAAAGTAAAAGCATTCTGTAGTTAATACAATATTTTTTATGACTTTTTAATGTAAAAAGATAATATTTTGTTAACATAACTATAATATTCCGTGCTTCAACTTTGGTAAATCCAGTAAAAACCAGATTTTACTACATTATTCAGTGATTTTATGTCCTTTTACTCACAACTACCTATAAGGTTTCATATTATTTCTGTCAAAATTGATACCACCAAGCCATTTCTGCCCTTATTTTATTGGTTAATGCGAGAATAAAAGCTGTAGTTATAAGCCAAATTCGGCTCAGGCAAACATGGATATGCGATCCAAAGGCTTGATTTATAGCACCATAAATACATATGGAATATATACTGCTTTGACCTTAATACCTAACGCTATTCAGACCCAAAATAAATCTTGCCTGGGCGCGATTAGGGCATAAACAACTCAAAATCTTTCTTCTTTGCCTCTCCTACCCTATATTATTAACCTAAAATGACTGTTGCTTTGACCTTCCTTTAGCTTAACGACACGAATCCCACTAGCTAGCTGCAATGAGAACCTTACCCTTTACATTAGTAGTAGCTGTCATGATGGGTAGCTTAACTGGTTGCCGATCCGCACCTGACCAAGACGCCCAATCCGTTGAGACTACTTTAGTGGCCAGTGGCATTTCCACCCAGGCAGAGGCACGGGCGGCGGTTGCCCTGTATTTACGCGGACAGCCGGAAGCGGACCTCTATCAACCTGACTCGGCGCGAGTGGTAGACGTAAGTACGCATTGGCAGGTGCTGGTACCGCGTACCGACTGGGCCCAGCGCATGCCCAATTCTGCTGCCTTTGAAGTTGATAAGCAGACGGGTCAAGTCACGGCTTTGCGTGTGAAGTAATCAGTAAAAATGCCCCCCAGAAGCTAAGATCAATGCTTTAGGAAAGTATATCATATCCTGCTCCCAATGCTCAATCGGATCTGGATCTAAATTGGTTTAGCGCGTAGCGATAGGTAGAGGTGTCAACTTTAGACTAGTCACTATGGCAGAATCCGGGAAGCAAGACAGGCTAGATAAGGAAAAGCAACGTGCGGCGGCGCAAGCTTTGCGCTGGGTGCGCGATGGCATGCTTGTAGGATTAGGCAGCGGTAGTACGGCTGCATACTTCATTCAATTGCTCGGCGAAGCACTACAGGCCGGACAACTACAGATTCAGGCTACGGCTACGTCATTGGCCAGTGAGGCATTGGCGCGCAGTGTGGGCATTCCCCTTGTAGAGCCCCAACGCGGAACGCGCTTCGACCTGACCGTAGATGGAGCGGATGAGATCGACCCGCAATTAAAGCTTATAAAAGGGGGCGGCGGTGCTTTACTGCGCGAGAAGGTGCTGGCAACGGCCTCGGGTTATCTGCTGATCATTGCCGACTCCTCGAAGCTGGTGCCGCAGTTGGGTAAGTTCCCGCTGCCCCTTGAAGTGGTGCCTTTTGCGCTGCCCTGGGTGCTGGATGCGGTGGCGCTGCTCGGAGGTGATCCTACTGTGCGGATGGACAAGAAAAATGCCCCCCAGTATGTTCGCTCCGACCAAGGCAACTTACTGGTGGACTGTCATTTCAATGCCTTGCCTGAGCCGGCTCAGCTTGCTCTTCAGCTTCAGGCCATTCCGGGCGTTGTTGAGCATGGCTTGTTTCTGGGCTTAGCAAGCGCGGCAATTGTGGCACAGGATGAACAATTGCTTTTGCTACGGGCTGGCACTGAGCCCACAGATGTAGCAAGCCTCAAGGAGTTACCCCAATTACTTCGAACCTAGTAGTTCAGCGGCTTCAGCATCCAGAAACCAGTGCAGCTCGCCTGAGGCCGGGGCAATAAGCTGGGCTGGAAACTCCTCTACGTTGCGCTCTGCGGTTAATACGCGCTGCACGGCGGCGGCTTTATCGGCACCATACACCAGAAAAGCAACAGCCTGAGCCTGATTGAGTAAGGGCGCGGTGAGCGTAATTCGATAAGCTTGCTTTTCTTCCACGAAAACCTCCTTCGCCCCTACTTCAGTTTTTTGCAACACAGGAGTATGTGGAAATAAAGAAGCGGTGTGCGAATTATCACCCAGGCCCAGAAGTACTAAATCAAAGCGTGCTTCATTCGTACCAAAGTACTGCTCAATGGTTTGAGTATAGTGCTGGGCGGCCTCAGCGGGGGAATTGCAGTATCAACCGCAAAGACCTGAGCCGGCGCTATACCCACAGGGTCAAGGAGGGCGTTTTTAGCCAGCAGGTAATTGCTTTCGGGGTCGGTGTGCGGCACGTAGCGCTCATCCCCGAAGAAGAAATAAACCTTGCTCCAGTCTACTTGAGTCCGGTATGGGGAAGACGCCAACAGCTCGTAAAGTTTCTTAGGAGAATTGCCCCCCGACAGCGCCACGGAAAACCGCCCATGCGTAGCCACGGCCCGGTTTGCCAACTCAACAAAGTAGCCAGCAAGGCCGATTAGCACTTCATCGGGCGTGGGATAAATGTGCAGTTGGGGGTTGTTATTCAGTGCCATTGAGGGGAAGCGTAAACCAATGGAATCCGTCGCGGGCAATGAGCGCCTCGGCTACCTCCGGTCCCCATGAGTCGGCTGAATAGTTGGGGAAGCTCTGGCTGGCCCGGCCCTGCCACGAGTTCAGAATGGGCATGAGCAAATCCCAGGCGGCTTCTACCTGGTCGCCGCGCATGAATAAGGTCTGGTCGCCCAGCATGGTATCCAGCAGCAAGGTTTCGTAGGCTTCCGGGGCCTGGCTGGTGTAAGTACCCTTGTAGTCGAACACCATATCCACGGTGTTGAGCATCATATCGAGGCCGGGGCGTTTGGCCTGAACCTGTAAGCGAATGCTCATCTCGGGCTGAATACTGATAACCAGCCGGTTCTGCTGCCAGCTTTCCGCGGTTTCGGGCGGAAAAACAAAGTGAGGAACGTCCTTGAACTGTATGGTGATGCTGGACGCTGAGCGGTGCATGCGCTTGCCGGTGCGCATATAAAAAGGCACATCCTGCCAGCGCCAATTGTCTACGAAGAACTTTATGGCCGCAAAGGTTTCGGTATTCGATTTTGGATCTGCGCCTGGTTCTTCCCGATAGCCCGGCACTTGCTCACCCTTCATCCAGCCCGCCCCATACTGCCCGCGCACCGCCGATTCCCGAATGTCTTCGGGCGTAAACGGGCGCATGGCTCGCAGCACATCCACTTTGCGGTTGCGCACTTCATCGGCGGTAAAGTTGACGGGGGGCTCCATGGCCACCAGGCAAAGCAATTGCAGCAAATGATTCTGAATCATGTCGCGCATAGCGCCCGCGCCGTCGTAGTAACCGCTTCGCTCGCCCACGCCTAGCTGCTCAGTCACGGAAATCTGCACATGCTCGATGTAGTTACGATTCCAGAGTGGCTCAAAAAGGGCATTGGCAAAGCGGAAAGCCATGATGTTCTGCACGGTTTCCTTGCCCAGGTAATGATCAATGCGGTAAATCTGCCGCTCGTCAAAAATCTGGGACAGCAGCCGGTTCAGCTCCCGCGACGACTCCAGATCGTGGCCGAAGGGCTTTTCGATCACAATGCGCGTGCAAGTAGCGTCGGAGGCAAGCTTGCTTTTAGCCAGGTTCGAGGCGATGGTGGGGAAGAACTCGGGCGCCACGGCCAGGTAATAAATCACGTTGGCTTGCACGCTCCACTCCTTCTCGTAGTCCTCAATGCGCTGGCCAAACTTCTTATAGGTAGCAGCATCCTTCACATCAGCCGCCTGATAGACAATGTATTGAGAAAACTCCTTCCACTTATCCTTATCGGCTTCGCCGCTGCGCGAGAACTGGTTGATGCCATCCAGCAGCTTGCTGCGGAACTCCTCATCCGTTAAGGGCGTGCGGCCACTGCCGATAATGGCAAAGTGCTCGGGTAGCCAGCCATCCAAAAACAGATGATAAAGCGCCGGCGTGAGTTTGCGGGCATTCAAATCTCCGGTGCCACCAAAGATGACGAAGATGGTGGGCTGACTTTTCTTGCTGGAGGTCATGCGTAGGTTTTAGCGAATGGTTTAATAAATGGCGGCGCCCTACTTATTAGGAATCACCTTCTCCTCGCTCTTTTTCTCCGGATATTCCTGAACCGACTTTTTGTTGGCCGCGTCCTCGTGCAACGGCGTCCATTGGGTATGAAACACGCCTTCATGACCGATCAGCTCGTAGGTGTGCGCGCCAAAATAATCGCGCTGGGCCTGAATCAGGTTGGTGGGCAGGCGGGCGCTGCGGAAAGCCTCGAAGTAGCTCAGCGAAGCAGTATACGCCGGCAAAGAAATGCCCCCCAGAACCGCTGCCGCTACTATTTCGCGGGTGCCAGGCACTGCCTGGCTTACTACGGTGGCTACCTGCGCATCCAGCAGCAAATGTTCCAGCGCCGGGTTTTGCTGGTACGCATTGAAGATATCGTTCAGGAAGCTTGACCGAATGATGCAGCCTCCCCGCCATATCTTGGCTATGTCGGCTAGCTGCAAGCCATATTCATAGGTCTTGGAAGCCTTGGCCAGCAAATGCATACCCTGAGCATATGTGACCACCATGCTAAAATAAAAGGCCTGCTCCAGGTTGCTGAGAAAAGCTTCGGTATTTACCTCCGGTGTAGCTGGCGCTGGACTACTATATGAAGTGGCCAACTGCTCCCGCAGGGCTTTGTATTTGGATAAGTTGCGCATAGCAACGGCCGTATCGATGGTCGGAATAGGTACTTCCAGCTCCATAGCTACCTGCGAGGTCCACATACCGGTACCTTTGGAGCGCGCTTCGTCCTTGATATCGTCGAGCAGCAAATGGTCGGTGTGGGGCGCACGAAAGGCGAAAATATCTTTGGTAATATCGAGCAGAAAGGATTGTAGGCGACCTGCATTCCACTGCGCGAACACCTGCCCGATGGCGGCGTTATCGAGGCCCGCACCCCGTTTCATTACCTCGTAGGTTTCAGCAATGAGTTGCATCAGGCCGTACTCGATGCCATTGTGCACCATCTTCACGAAGTGGCCGGCAGCGCCGGGCCCGATATAAGTCACGCAGGGCTCACCATTTACGCGGGCGGCAATGGCTTCAAACATGGGCTGCATTACCTGATACGCCTGCTTATCCCCGCCGGGCATCATACTGGGGCCAAAGCGGGCACCCTCCTCCCCGCCCGAAATACCCATGCCGAAGAAGTGGAATCCGGCCGCCTTTAGGGCAGCGGCGCGGCGCGTGGTGTCCGAGAAATGGGAGTTTCCCCCATCAATAACAATGTCGCCGGGGGCCAGCAGGGGGCTAAGCTCATCGATAACGCTGTCCACGATTTTGCCGGCCGGCACCAGCAGCATAATAGATCGGGGCGTCTGAATGCTGTCAATAAACTGCGCCAGATCAGTAAAGCCCTGCACCGGTTTGCCGGCTCCTTCGTCGGCCAGCAGCGTTATTTTGCCGGGGTCCTTGTCGTAGCCGGCGACACCAAAATTGTGGTCAGCCAGGTTCAGAAGCAGGTTGCGGCCCATGGTACCCAGGCCAATCATTCCAAACGAATACTTAGTCGGTGTTGCGCTCATCATTCGGTGCTTTTCGTAGTTAGGGCTTATCCTGCGGGCAGGTAATGGAAAGCTAAAGAAAGATACCCATCAGCAGGGGGTTATCGTGCTTCTTGCGTTTGAAACGCTAAGCCACAGAAAGCAAACGGTACTTAGCGTCGAGCCGTTGTAACTCAACCAGTAATTACCTGATTATTTCCAAACCAGCACCAGCGTACCCGCGAGTATGAGCGCAGCGCTTAGCTAGGTTTGGGCGCTTCAAATTTGCCCCCCAGCCTGAGCTACAGAGGCTATGCCGCTAGAAGGTACGCTTCTTGAGGTACCCGAACCTAAGCGACATAATCAGGATTTTCCTTCCAGTACCTGCGTACGGATGGCTTGCAGTTTTGGCCCGTCCAGGGGCTTATGAATCACGCTGGTAACCAGGCTGTACTCTGTCGCCTTTAGCTTATCGGATGGGGATAAGGAAGAGGTTAGTATATAGATGGAACACCGCCCGGCCAATTGCGGCTCGGATGGCTTGTTAAGTACCGCTGCTGTCAAATCAGCAGAAGGGAAGCCGAGAAAATAGCAGGAGCGCTTACTCCTGCTGCTTTGCCAAGCAAGCCACCCTCGTTTCCCAACGAACAAATCAAGACTGGGGGGCAAAATCCGGCTGCCAGACGCGGTGCGTGAGCAAATCGGGGACCGGCTATCCAGGGAAATAGCGAGGCAATAGCTACCAGCCGCGCCGCGTTCGTTTTCCTCTCACGAAGAGCAACTAGCTGGCCCGCCGTAGCGCCAACGCTAGTGCTTGAGGAAGCGCACCCGCTGGGAGCCCGCTTGTAGCTGATAGATACCGCCGGCCCACGAGGCCACGGGCAGCACGAGCGGCGTCTTTTGTGCCGCCTGCTGGTAAACGAATCGCCCGCGCAGGTTCCAGATCGTCACCAGGGTCTGCAGGGGCACTCCTCGGATGGTTTCGGTCTCTTCCGCAGGCACGGGACTTACCTCGAGGGTAGCCCCGGCGAGCGGGTGTACCGTAACGACCTCCGAAAAGGTCGCCGTGCTATCCGTATCGGTTTGGCGCAGGCGGTAATAAAGCACAGATTGTAGCGGAGCACTCGCATCCAGAAAGGAATAGGTATGACGCTGCACCGTGGTACCTTGCCCCCGGACGCGCCCCACGGGCGCAAACGCCGTATCCGTCACACTGCGCTCGATTATAAAACTGGCGTTGTCGCGCTTACTGGTCGTGGCCCACTGTACCTGCACGCCGGTCGGCACGGGCGTCGCGCGAAAGGATACCAGGCTCACGGGCAAGGGTTTGGGTAGTACCCTCTTGCAAGGCTTGGTACCAGCGGGCAGCTATCTTGTCTTCTGCCCGGCCGTTGGGATGTACCCCGTCGTAGAGATCGACGCTTTCCGCATTACTGAAACCCGTGTTTTGGTCGACGACGAGTACGGGTGATTGCGTAGTTGACTTATCCTGGGCCATAGCCAGTAGCAGGGCATTAAAGGCCGTGATCTTGTCATTCGCCGGCCCGTTGGTAAAGGAAGCAGGAATGATTTGGGCTACCAGCACAGTTACGGCTGGTTTATACCGGCGAATCTCGTCGACGAGGCTAACGATATCGTCCCGGGTGTTCTCCGCACTGGACTCCCCAAGCAGATCATTGGTGCCGGCGTGCAGCAGCACGATATCAGGTTGCAAGTCGGTAACCCACTCCGGAATATAGCTTAGGAGCTGATCGGCCCGCAAACCCCACGCCCCGCTGTGGTGAAGATCAAAATCCCGCTTAGTGTTGGGGCCATCCACGTTCGTTTGATTCTTACCCACGAAACCCACGTCATACTTGGCCTCTTGCAGCATGAGCCATAAGGATCGGCGGTAGGACGGGTACTCCTGGGTCCCATGAGTAATCGAATCTTCTAAGGGCCAAATCTTTACTTGCGCGGCAGTTGGGGGAGAGTATCGTCGGACATATTCAGCTGAGTTTTATTTCTCAATTCAGTCCCAGAAGCCCATCCGCTACCTTGCGGTCGTTGCTGAGCCGGGGCACCTTGTTCTGTCCGCCCAGCTTGCCCTGGCTTTTCATGTAGCGCTGAAACGCTCCGGCGGGCAGGCTGGTGATGCGCAGCGGAGTGAGGATGTTGCTCTTGATTAAGTCAGCGTAGTAGGCGTTGCGCTGGCACAGACCCGCGTCCAGGGCGGCGGCAAAGCCGGCTACGTTGTGGGGCGGGCGGGCAAACTCGAACAGCCACTCGTGACAGGAGTCCACCGGCGGGTTGTCGCTGATGCGGGGAGCGACGGTGAACTCCACGACCTCCACCTCGGGATGCTGCTGCATGGCCCCGCGCAGCACCTGCTCCACTGCCTCCCCGATGACGTGCTCCCCGAAGGCCGACAGGTAGTGCTTGATGCGGCCGGTGACCACCACCCGGGGCGGATTCAGACTCACGAACCGTATGGTGTCGCCGATGCTGTAGCCCCAGAGGCCGGCGTTGGAGTTGAGCACCAGGGCGTACTGCCGGTCCAGCTCCACCTCGCCGATGGTGAGGCGGGGCGGGTTGGGGTCGAACATCCGCTCGGCGGGGATGAACTCGTAGAAGATACCCGCGTCGAGCAGCAGCAGTAGGCCGGGGTTGCCGGGCTCGTCCTGAAACGCCAGAAAGCCTTCGGAAGCCGGAAACAACTCGATGCTGTTAATCGGCCGGCCGATGGTTTCGAACAGCTTTTTGCGGTAAGGCTCGAAGTTGACGCCCCCGTACACGAACAGGTCGAAGTCCGGAAAAAGCTCCCCCACCGGCCGGCCGGTGCGGGCCACCAGCCGGTCGAAGTACATCTGCACCCAGGGCGGAATACCGGAAATGAGCGTCAGGTGCTGGCCCAGCATCTCGTCGGCAATGCGGTCCAGCTTCGTTTCCCAATCGTCGATGCAGTTGGTAGCGTAGCTGGGCAGCTGGTTGCGGCGCAGGTAGGCGGGCACGTGATGATTGATGATGCCCGAGAGGCGGCCCGTGGGAATACCGCCGACCTGCTCCAGCACCGGGGAGCCGCTCAGAAAAATCAGCTTTCCATCGATAAAGCGGCTGCGGCCGGTGGCGTGCACGTAGTGCAGCAGCGCGTCGCGGGCCCCGTTGATGTGGTTTGAGATGCTGTCGGTCGTGATGGGAATGTACTTGGCGCCCGAGGTGGTGCCGCTGGACTTGGCCAGGTACAGGGGCTTGCCGGGCCAGAACACGTTGGCTTCGCCCTGCTTGAGCCGCCTGAAATAGGGTGCCAGCCCCTCATAGTCGCGCACCGGCACCAGGCGGGCCAGGTCGGCCGGGGTTTTGATGGCCTCAAACGCATGGTCGCGCCCAAAAGCCGTGGGGGCCGCCGTCCCAGTAATCCGGGTTAGCACCCGCTGCTGAGTAGCCACAGGGTTGCGCTGCCACTGCTGGTAGTGGTGGTAGATGTAAGCGGCGGCCGGGCGGCTGAGGAACGACTTTAAACCCATGGGCTGGGAGGTGGTGAAATAGGTAGGTGGTGAGTAGGGAAGGTAAACAGCCGCCTCGTCGTGCAAAATCGACCTTGGTTAAAAATTTGGTCCAAAGGGTAAGCAGATTGCTTCCAAAGGCGGCACTCACGCTTTAAAATAGTGCATCCAAAGGCCATTAGGGCTGGTTTGTTCAGTGAAACGCTGTCAGGGCCAGGTGGGGCCGGATGTCGCCGGGCGCGCCTGCACCAGCGCGGCGGCTGAGCCGTCGCCAAACAAGGAATTGGATACCAGGTCGTCTTTGGCGGCGCTTTTCTGAAAGTGCAGCGTACCCAGCTCGGTGCAGACAATGAGTGCCCGCGCCGCAGCGTCGGCCCGGCAGAACACGTCGGCGAGCTTCAGGGCGTTCATGGCGGCGTAGCAGCCCATAAAGTTGATGCAGGTGCGCTGCACGCTCCGGTTCAGGCCTAAGGCCTGAACCAGCTCAATGTCGAGGTCCAGGGCATACATGCCCGTGCAACTGACTGTGACCAAGTGGGTGATACTGGCCGGATCCACGGCGGGGAGTTGGCCCAGGCAGTCCAGCGCCGCCAGAAACAGCAGGGAGGTGAGCGACACGGTCCAGACCAGCCAGCGTTCGGGCGAAACCAGGATAACGAGCAGCGGCAGGGCCACGCCCACGGTGAAGGTGGCCGCCGACGCCAGCGCCGCCTGTACGGGGTTGGCCGAAACGGTTTCGGAAATGCCCAGCTCGTCGCGGGCGTGGGTGCCCAGCGCGTCGTGGGCCGTCAGCTGCCGGGCTACTTCGTCGGCCAAGGCGGGTTCCAGGCCACGCTCCACGTAAATGGCGGCCAGTTCGACCAGCTCCGCCTCGGGCTGGGTGAGTAGCCCGGCCTGCTCGCGGGCCAGGTCGGCCTGCTCGGTATCAGCTTGGGAGCTGACGGATACGTACTCGCCCGTGGCCATCGAGATGGCCCCGGCGACCAGCCCGGCAATGCCGACCACCAGCACACTGTCGCGCGAGGCGTGGGCGGCAGCTACGCCCACCACCAGGCTGGCCGTGGAAATAATACCGTCGTTGGCCCCCAGCACGGCGGCGCGCAGCCACCCGATGCGGTGAGTGCGGTGTTGTTCGATATGCCTCATACCAGGATGCGGGTTACGGATTATGGCAGGCTACACTACGTGGCTGGGCACCCAATGTAGCTACAACGGAGCAGCTGTTCAGGATGGTTGTCCCGCAGGACGGGATGTGCTTTCAGATTCCCGGATGCCTGCAGCAGCTACGCAGTAGCCGCTGACGATTGTGATACGGCCGGCCGACCACAGCGGAGAAATGCCTGATTAAGGCAGGGTAAAAGATAGGTCGGCGCTGAGGAGGCTGGCGGTCAGGCCGGTGCTTTGGCGGTAGTAGGCATAGCGAATATTGAGGGCCTTGAACTTGGCCACGCGGCCTCCAAACGGCACTTTGAACCGACCAATGCCGTACACCGGCGAGTAGCGCAGCCCCAGCCCGAGCTTGTTGGCCGAGAAAGGGCATTCTTAACCTATTCTTTTAGTGATTTTGTGGCTGGATTCATCCTCTTATCCAATCCTCCTTGAGCGCATCAAAAAGTATGAGGCAATTCCATTAGTTGGTCCAGACGCAAACGAAGCAATTTGCAGCTTAACCTGTCCCTCGATTGCCCCACACTTTTTGATGCGCTCTAGAAAATAAAGAAGCCACTAGACTCTGTAGAAATTCTGGGTGGGTGCTCTTTATACCTTGCCGCCACCACCAGTGCGCGGGCTGGTGCTTCATTTCCAGAGAAGCACCAGCGTGCCAGTGACGATGAGCCCCGCGCCCACGCCGGTCTGCCAGGTCAGCCGCTCGCCCAGAAATACCACCGACAAGCCAATGACTAGGGCCACGCTAAGCTTGTCCACTGGGGCTACCTGGGAAACTGTGCCCAGCTGCAGGGCCTTGAAATAGAATATCCACGACATACCAGTTGCCAGGCCCGACAAACCCAGAAACACCAGGTTGGTGCGGGTGAGGGTATGCAAGTCGGCCAGCCCGCCCCGAAAGTATACAATGCCCCAGGCCAACACCAGCACCACCGTGCGGATGGCCGTGGCCAGGTTGGAGTCCACCCCCTTTATACCAACCTTGGCCAGTACGGCGGTCAGGGCGGCAAACAGGGCAGAAAGTAAGGCGTAGTGCCACCACATGGTACGGGAGAATAAGGGGAACGAAGCTGTTTAACGGGGCTAGTGCTTTCTCCGGCCGGCGTGCAACCTACTAAACCATTCCTTTTCGCTGCTACAGGAGGCGGCGCAACAGCCACCAGTACAGCTAAGAAATAGCTGGCTCAGCCGCCACCGGCCCATCACCCGGCTTGCGCCCAAAGGCCCAGTACAGCGCCGGCATGCCCAGCAGGTTAAGCACCGTGGAGGTGACCACGCCGCCCAGAATCACCACCGACATGGGGTGCTCGATTTCCGAGCCCGGCTCGTTGCCGGCCAGGATGATGGGCAGCAGGGCCAGCACCGAGGTCAGGGCCGTCATAATGATGGGCGACACCCGCTCCAGCGAGCCGCGAATAATCAGTTCTTTGCCAAAAGGCATGCCCTCTTCGCGCTCCAGGTGCTGGTAATGACTGACGAGCATGATGCTGTTGCGGGCCGCCACGCCGAGCACCGTGATAAAGCCCACGATGGAGCCCAGCGACAGCACCCCACCCGTGAGAAATGCCGCCAGCAAACAGCCCGACACGGCAAAGAACAAGCTCAGCAGCCCCAGCGTGGCCAGCCGCACGGTGCCAAAATCGGTGTAGAGCACCAGGAAAATGCCGACGAGCGAGAGCAGCACCAGCAGCGCCATGCGGTCCTGGGAGGCCTGCCGCTCGGCGTATTCGCCCAGGATTTCGGGGTGGTAGCCGTTGCCGAACGCCACGCCGTCTACCTGCGCCTGCACGTCGCGGGCCACGGAGCCCAGGTCGCGGCCGCGCACGTTCAGCGTCACGTCGATGCGGCGGGAGGAGGCTTCGCGGGTGATTTCGTTGGGCGTGGGCACGATGCGCACATCGGCCACTTCCTTGAGTGGCACGGCCCCGCCGCCGGGCAGGCCGATGAGCAGCTCGCGCACAGCTCCAAAGTCGGACCGCACCGCTGGCTGGCCCCACACGGCCACGTCGAAAATCTTCTGCTCCTGATAGATTTCGCCCACCTTGCGGCCCTTCACCAGCGTGCTGATGGCCTGGAGCACAGTGCCCGGACTCAGGCCGAAACGGGCGGCAGCCTCGGGCTTAATTTTCACCTGAATCTGGGGCACCAGGGTTTGCTGCTGCACTTTCAGGTCGACCACGCCCTCCACGCCCTCCAATTTGCCCCCCACTTCCTTCGCCTTGGTGTAGAGCTGGTCGAGGTCGGGACCGAAGATGCGCACCACGATGGTGGCCGAGGTGCCGGTGAGCACCTCCTTGATGCGCTCGCGCAGGTAGGTAAGTAGGTCGCGGTAAAGACCGGGGTAGCCGTCCACCACGGTCTGGATTTTGGCCACCGTAGCTTCGTAGTCCACCTTGGGGTCGACGGAAATCCACAGCTCCGTGAAGTTCGGCCCGACCACCTCATCGGCTACCTCCGCCCGGCCGATGTGGGCCCCGAAGTTGCGCACGCCCGGAATGGCGCGCAGTTCCTTGCTGGCCCGGATGGTGATGCGCGACATGGCCTGCAAGGACGTACCAGGCTTCTCCACCCAGTGCATCAGAAAGTCGTATTCCTTAAAGTTAGGCAGGAACTCCTGACCAAGAAACGGCACCAGCAGCATCGACACCACCGCCACGCCGGTCAGCGACCAGGCCACGCGCTTGGGCCGGGTCAGCAGGCCGGGCAGCAGCCGGGCGTAGTGGCGCTTGAGCCAGGCCACCACCGGCGCATCCTTCGATGCCTTTTCGGCCGCTTTGGGCAGCAGCATCAGCGCCAGCGCGGGCGTCAGCGTGAGAGCCACGAACAGCGAGGCCAGAATGGCCAGTACGTAGGCAAAGGCCAGCGGCTGGAAAAATGCCCCCGACAGGCCCGGCAGCAGGAAAATGGGCAGCAGCACTAGCGCCACGATAACCGAGCCGTAAATCACGGCCGAGCGCACTTCCATTGAGGCTTCGTACACCACCGCAAACGCCGTTTTGGGCGAGCCCGCTTCCTTGTTAAGCCGCAGCCGGCGCATGATGTTCTCCACGTCGATGATGGCGTCGTCCACTACCTCGCCCAAGGCAATGATGAGGCCGGCCAGCACCATCGTATCAATGGTTTTGCCGGAGTAGCGCAGCGCCAGGGCCGCCGCGATGAGGGAAGTAGGCAGCGCCAGCGCGCTAATCAGGGCCGTGCGCCACTCGTAGAGGAAGAACAGCAGCACCAGCACCACCAGCACGCAGCCGATGAGCAGGGACTTGTTCAGATTGCTGAGCGACATTTCAATAAAGGTCGCGGGTCGGAAGATGGTCGAGTCGATTTCCAGCCCTTTCAGGCCGGGCCGCATGGCGTTCAGGGCCGCTTCCACCTGCCGGGTTACTTCCAGAGTATTGGCACCCGGCTGCTTTTCCACGATGAGCAGCAGGCCGGGAACGTCGTTAATCACGGCGTCGCCGATGGGCGCGGGGAAGCCCTCCACCACCTGCGCCACCTCGCCCAGCTTCAAACTCACGCCGTTGCGAAACGTAACGGGCATCTGGGCCAGGTCGGCCGCCGACTGAATAGCGGAACTTTGCGACACGGCCAGGCGCTGGTTGGGCGAGTCGATAAATCCGCCGCCGGCCAGGGTGGTGGCGTCGGCCGCGGCCTTTTCCACCTCGGCCAGCGTGAGGCCCAGCGTGCGCAGCTGCTCGGGGTTCACCAATACTTGCAGCTGCCGGTCGCGCTGGCCCCAGATGGCTACGTTGGCCACGCCGGGCACCGCCATCAGCCGCGGACGGATGCTCCAGCGGGCCAGGGTGGTCATTTCCACCTGCGTGAGACTATCCGAGGTAATGCCGATTTTCAGCACCCGGCTCGTGGACGAGAGCGGGGAAAGCATGACGGGCGGCCGGGCGACGCCGGGCAGCGTGGGCGCCACCCGCGCCAGCCGCTCCTGCACCGCCTGCCGGGCGTTGTTGATGTCGATGCCCTGCGGAAAGTACAGCACCACCGACGAGAGGCCCAGCACCGATTTGGAGCGAATTTTCTTCACCTCCGGCGTGCCGTTCAAGGCGTTTTCCAGCGGCACGCTCACCAGGGCTTCCACCTCGGCGGTGCTCAGGCCGGGCGCCTCGGTCTGCACCTCCACGTAGGGCGGGGCAAACTCCGGGAATACGTCCAAAGGCGTGTTGCGCACCACCTGCAGGCCCACCACCAGCAGTACCCCAAATAAGATGACAACCACCAGCCGCAGCCGCAGCGCCGATTCAATTATCCATTTCATAAGGTGAGATTGTGAGGTGGTGAGGTGGTGAAATGATGAGGTAGTGATATTGTGAGTTTGATGTTTTGATGGCGCGAACTGCGCGGCTTGCGCGAATCGAACGACAGCTCACTAACTCACCATTTCACTATTTCACCATTTCACCACCTCACAATCTCACCGTTAATGACTGCCGCCGAATTCAGTGCCGAATAACTCCGCCGCGCCGTCCGTCACGACTTCTGCGCCGGCTTTTACGCCCCGGGAAATAACGATTTGGTCGCCCACCGCCCACTGCACTTCCACCCGCTGGCGGGTGTATTGCCGGGGCGCGGTGCGCACGTACACCCACTGCCCACCCGTGGCATCGTAGAGCAGCGCCGCGGCCGGGATGGTGAGGGCCGGGGTGCCGGCCGCGCTGCCGGTGCCGCCCGCAGCGTTGGTCAGGGTCACGTCCACAGCCACCCGCTCGCCGGGGCGGAAGGCCTCGTCGGCGTTGTCGATTTCGTAGAATACATCGGCCGTACCCGTGCCGGCGGTGGCACCGAGCAGGGGCGCTTCTACCGGCCGGCCCTGGCGCGATGCCCCGCCGTCGAGTGGGCGCACGGTTACCGCCTGGTCCTGGCCCAAACGCCGCAAGTCGCCCACGAACAGGGGCACGCGCACCCATACCTTGTTGAGCGCGGCCAGTTCCACCAGCACCGTGTTGGCCGTCACCACCGAGCCGGGGGCCACGGTGACGCGCTGCACCACCCCGCTGAGCGGGGCCTTGATGGGCAGGGCCTGGCCGCCGCCGGTGTTGCCGTTCAGGGCGCCCTGGCGGGCGCGGGCGTCGGCCAAGGCGCGTTGGGCCAGGGCCACGTCGGCGCGGGCGTCGTCGCGGGCGCGCACGCTGCCCGCGCGGTCGGCCAGCAGCTCCTCGGCGCGGCCTAAGCGGGCCTGCGCCACCTGCAGCTGGGTGCGGGCCTGGGCCGTGCCCTGGTTGAGGGTGAGCAGGTCGCGCTCGGCGGGGAGCGGCACCAGGCTGTACAGCGTCTGGCCCTGGCGCACGCGCTGGCCGGCCGTGATGCCGGCCCCGCCACGCAAGGTGCCCTGCACCGGCGCCACAATGGTCACGGCCTGGCCCGGCACGGCCTGAATTTCGCCGCCCACTTCCCGCGTGGCCTGCACGTTGTCGGTTTTGATAGCAACGGTTTTGATGCCCAGCCGCTTTTCCGCGTCGGCGGTAATGGTTACGGTAGTCAACTCCGACTCCTTGACGGGGTTGTTAACCTCGGCGGGGCTGATGGCTTTAGGCTTTTCTTCTTTGCCGCAGGCGGCCAGGCAGAGTAGGCTAGCCAGCGGGAAGAGTCGAACCAATGGTATGACACTATGAATAGGCATGGTTGCTGGAATTTTAGAACGTCATGCTTCGGCAAGCTCAGCATGACGTTCTTTTTGTTCTGAATAGTTGATTACCAACTAAAAGCGGCCGCCCACGGCGTAGCGCAGCCGGGCCAGGGCGCGGCGCTGGTCGGCGCGGGCATCGGCGGCGCGCTGGCGGGCATCGAGCAGCTGGCGGGTGGTTTCGGCCACCTGCACGTAGGGGAAGTCGCCGTTGATGAAGGCCTTGGTGGAGCGGCGGAGCGCGTCGCTCAGGCTGGGCAGGTAGCTGCGCTCCCACAGCGCCACGCTCTGGGTGGCCTGCTCATACTGGGCGTAGGCCTCACGCACGTCGAGGTTCACGGTTTGGCGCAGTGCTAGGTACTGCCACGAAGCCTGTTCCAGCTCGGCTTTCACCCGCGAGATACGGCCCTGGTTGCGGTTGAAAATGGGCAAGCCGATGGCCGCGCCCGGCGCCAAATGCACCGGGTTGGGGTCGTTGAGGCGGGCATTGAGCGACAGCACGAAGGAAAACACCCGGCTCCGTTCCCACTTCAGCCTCTTGCCGATGCCCTCGATACCGATGCGGGCGGCCCACAAATCGGGCCGGGCGGCGTAGGCCGAGTCCAGCAGCGTGCGCAGCGGCGGCACGGGAACCACCGAGGCGGGCGCGGGCGTGAAACGCAAGGAATCGGCATTCACCGAGTCCAAGCCCAGGGTGGCCAGCAGGCGCAGGCGGGCTACCCGGTCGTCGCGCCGGGCGCGGTAGAAGTCGTCCACGGCGCGCAGCGAGTCGGCACTGGGGGCCACGGTTTCCAGCTCGCTGGCTTCGCCCACCCGGTAGCGGGCCCGCACGATGCGCGCCACCTCGGCCCGCATGGTGATGGCCTCGCGGGCAATGCGCAGCCGCTCATCGGCCAGCGTAATATCGGTGTAGGATACTTGGGCGTCGCGGCTCACGAGTAGGCCGCGGCTCACCAGGCTTTCGGCCACGCGCTGGGTTTCGAGCTGGGCGGCGCCCACCCGGCCGGGGCGCTGCCAGAGCAGGTCGGAGGCAAAGTTGAGGGCCAGGAAGACGGGCGAGCTGCCGTAGGCCGTCACGCCCGTCAGCACGGGGTTGGCCAGCAGGCCAGCGTCCTGCAAGTCGGCTTGGGCCAGGGCGAGGGTACTCAGGTCGGCCTGAAAGGCGGGGTTGCGGGTGAGGGCCAGGTTGATAGTTTCGTCTTCGCTCAGGCCGTCCTGCAGGTTAGGCAGTGTGGGGGCCGGGGCGTTGGTCGGGCGGGCCGCGCCCAGCTCGTAGCCACTGCGCGCCTTGAGGCGCCGGGCCACCTGGTCGCGGGTGTAAATGGATTTGGTGCTCACGCAGCCCGCGAGCAGCAGTGGCACCAGGAGGCAGGGCCACGGGCGCTTACCTTCTCGCGGACCAGCTGCGGCGTAAAGCGGACGAAAAAAGAGCCGTTAAGGCGGAATGTCAGTATTTTCACTACGGAAACTATGTGGTGCCAGCCGACCCGACCCCCAACAGTGGCCAGGACGCGGCCGACCCCGGGGTTAGTACCCGGAGCCATCGGCTTTTTTGCTTCCGCGTTGCGAACCTCGGTGCCGTCAGCGCGCAGGTATACGTCGTGCGCCGTTCCGGCCTGAGTGAGCTCGGCTTCGTAGATGGTATCGCCGGTGGCGGTGGGCAGGATGAGGGCCGCTTCGGTCAGTTTATAGCCGCGGTAGTCCTCGGCCAGACGCTTGGCAACCGGGACCGGCAGCTGGTGGGGGGCAATTCCCCGTTCCACTTCCATCACCTGGCCATCGGCCCGGAGCATCAGCGACATGGTGGCCTGGGTGGCAGCGTCCTGAAATTCAGCTTCGTACTGGCCTCGTTCCTTGGTCCAGCGCACCGCCTGGGCTGCCGGGTATGCCTTGCGCAATGCTTCCGAAACAGCGGCCGGGATAGATACCTCGGACCGGGGCTGCGCCGGCGCGGCCACCCGAAACCAGAGATAGGTCAGCAGGGCCACCACCACCATCGCCACAACAATCTTTTTCATACGCTTGAAATAACAGTCAGCAAAGCCTCCGGAGTGTCTGCCAAGCCGGGCAGCGGCCGACGTTCTGTCGGTGAGGCCCGCAGTTTACGGGCGAATTCTGAAGCAATTCTGAATGAGGCTTAGCGGCACGTTGAACGCGGCTATTATTCAATAAAACGGTGACGCTACGGCCAGGCAATGAGGAGGAAGGCTTGGGCGCCCGGTTGCTTAGCTGCGCCGCGCCAGCCAGTAGGTGCGCGTGTCGCTCCACAGGCGGCGCAGGTCCAGCGCCGAACGGTCGAAGAGCAGGTGCATGCCCCCCACCCAGCCCACGGAGCCCACCCAGCCGGCCGCCAGCACGTCGGAGGGGAAATGCACGCCCAGGTACACGCGCGACCAGCCCATGAGCAGTGCCCAGGCCGTGCCCAGCACCACCGCCGCCCACCGCGCCCGGGTAGGCCAAAGCAGCACGCCCAGCGCTAGTGCCAGGGCGGCCGCGCCCATAGCGTGCCCACTAGGGAAGCTGAAAGAGGTTTCCGGGGCGATGGATACCCAGAGCGTGGGCCGGGCACGGGCCAGCAACAGCTTGGCAAACAGGTTCAGCGCCCCAGCCCCACCCACTCGTATGATTGTGCTGCCGTAAATTATCGGCGTTACCGGCAAGGAAGGCGGGGTCACCACCCATCCATAAGCACGCCGCCATTCGGCGGTGATGCTGGGCGACAGAGACTGTGCCCCGCCTTCTGTTTTTGCCCGAAGACTGGACAGTATAAAGGGAGCCCCGGCAGCGGCGGCATCCCGCATGAAACGAGGAAAGTTGCGGTGAAAACCTTGCGGGTGGCCTGTTTTCCACCTTTTATTCCCTTTTGTTATGCTTGCCACAGCCCCGGCCGCCCCGCCGCCCGTCTTGCTCAAGTATGTTGTCGGCATCGACATCGCCAAGGCCACGTTTGCCGCCTGCCTGGGCAGCATCGACGCCGCCCAGCGCCTGCGCCTGGGCAAAGTGGTCGAATTCCCCAACAACGCCGCCGGCTTCGAGGCCCTGCGCCGCTGGGTGGCCGCCGGCCAAGCCGAACCCGAGCGCCCGCTCTGGTTCGTGGTCGAGGCCACGGGCGTGTACTACGAAGAACTGGCCTACTACCTCAGCGCCCAGCAGCAGGCCTTGAGCGTGCTCTTGCCCAACAAGGTCAAGCACTTTGCCCGCAGCACGGAGCAGAAAAGCAAGACCGACGCGCTGGACGCGCGCCTGCTCTGCCGCCTGGGGCTGGAGCGCCAGCTGCCGGCCTGGCAGCCGCTCACCCCCGCCATGCGCCAGCTGCGTTCGCTCACCCGCGAGCGGGCCGCGTTGCGCACCCAGGCCGCTCAGGCCAAGAACCGGGCCCACGCCTACGCCCATAGCTACGAGCCCGACCCGCTGGCCCTGCAACGCTTGCAGCAGCGCCAGGCCCTGTTCGAAGCCCAAATGGCCGAGATTGACGCCCAAACCGCGGCCGTGGTGGACGCCACGCCCGCGCTGGCCCGCAAGCTGGCCCAGCTCACGAGCGTGCCGGGCATCGGCCTAACCACGGCCGTGACCATCGTGGCCGAAACCAGTGGCTTCGCCCTGGTTGAAAACGAGCGGCAATTGGCCAGCTATGCCGGCCTGGACGTGGTGCAGCGCCAGAGCGGCAACCTGGCCCGGCCCACGGCCATTTCCCGGCGCGGCAACGCCCGCCTGCGCACGGCCCTCTACCTGCCGGCCGTCAGCAGCCTGCGCTACAACGAACAGCAAAAAGCCTTTTATGCCCGGCTACGCGCCCGCTCCCCCAACGGCAAGGTCGGCGTGATTGCCGTCATGCGCAAACTGCTCCTGCTCAGCTACTCGCTCTGGAAAAACGACCAAGACTACAACCCCCACTATCACCCGGCGACGGTCCTGCCGCAAAAAGTAGCCCCGACCACCGGGGCCGAGGCTACACAGGATGCACCAAACGGCGCTCCTTTGACAGCCCAAATCTAACAAAAAATTGGCCCTCCGGCTTGTTTTTCATCACAGTATCTGATAAGACAAAAAACAGCGCTGCCCGGCGCTGTCGGGCCAGCAGCAAGCCCACGAGCACGGCTGCTTCCAGGAGAGGCGTCCAGAACGTGCCGCCAGCCCGCGCCATCCACACCGCAAGGGCGTCCTGGTTGGGGTTGCCTAACTGGTGGAGCAATTCCAGGATGGCCTGGTCAAGGGGAAAGCCTTTGTCCTCCCACACTTCCTGACCCACTTTGACGAATACCAGCCAGGGACCGACAAATCCCAGTAACAGCCCAAGCAGCAGCTTGCGGTGCTGCTGCCACAGCAGTTGAAGAAAGCCCCAAAGAGAATGAAGCAGGACCATAGGACCACGGCAAATGACGTTTGAAGTAAGCGAAACCCGGTCAGGAAGCTCATCAGGGCAGCCAAAAAGGCTCCGGTCGGGGCCTGCCCTGCTAGGCGCTTAGTGGGCGCGCCAGGTCAGCGTAAGGCCGGGGGTACCGCCACCCAAGTAGGCCGGGGCCACGTTGAGGCCCACCAGCGTGGGCTTGCGGCCCCAGCGGTTGCGGTGGGACAGATATGCCAGATGCGCCGAGAGAATACCCATGCCGGCCCCGGCAAACACGTCGCTTTGCCAGTGTTTGTTGTTCAGCATTCGTAAGACGCCCACTCCGGTGGCAATGGTGTAGGCCCCAATGCCGTACCATTGGCTCTTATCCCGAAACTCCGTGTGTACAATGCTAGCCGCCAAGAATGCCTGCGCCGTGTGGCCCGACGGAAAAGCATAGGACTCGTTGTTGGGCCGGTCGATGTCGGTCGTGTACTTGAGGGCGTACACGCTAGCGAGCATGATAGCCTCCGCTTTGCCGATAATAAGCAAGGTATTAAGGCGGTCATCGCGTGCTTCAATACCGGCCAGCGCTACGGCCCCCAGTTCCAGATAGGGGGCAAAAATCAAGACGTCATCCACACGGGTATGAAAGGTGGGAAAGGCCTTTTGCACGTCGCGCTTGGCGTCATAGCTACTGTAGAACCCGTGGTCATTGATCGTGCTGATGCCGTAACCGATGAGCAGCGCCGGCACAATAGTCGCTTTCACCAGCTTGCCCCGGTACCACGGTTTTTTAACTAAAGGAGTAGCCGGGACCGGCTTCTCATACTTGTGCAAGGTGTCGGCGGCGGGTGGCACGGGGGGCAGCACCTGCGCGTAAGCCGGTCCTAAAGAGTTGAACAGCAGCAGCAGGGCAGCGGTGCGGCTAAGCAGGAAGGAGCGCATAGGGGTAGGAAGGTTTAATGAGACAGGGGCGGGTAGCAAAGGATAATTGTAGGGGGTATGTCTGAAGCAAATAGGTAGTCTTGTGAAAAAAACGAACGCCAGAAAATTAATGTAGGTGCAAGCCGTTGTGGCTTATTGGGGGGCAAATATGACCCGTGCGCGGCGCGGACGCTGCGTCTCGCCTGCGCAGGCGAGACGAATGGGAGCTATAAGACCAGGA
Source organism: Hymenobacter sp. R533113 (assembly GCF_056835965.1). Classification (NCBI taxonomy): domain Bacteria; kingdom Pseudomonadati; phylum Bacteroidota; class Cytophagia; order Cytophagales; family Hymenobacteraceae; genus Hymenobacter; species Hymenobacter sp. R533113. The sequence goes on along the minus strand of NZ_JAKWBD010000001.1, from coordinate 1,022,182 downwards.
CCATGGTCGCGCCCGCCGCGCCACCCTGATAGCTGGGCAGCACTATCAGCCGCTGGTTGCCGGTTATTTTTTGTAGCTGGCGCTGCACGCGTGGGTACAGCCAATACGCGACTTCGGTAGAAAGAATGCCTGCCCCCGCGCCCGCAAGTACGTCGGAGAGCCAGTGCACATCTTTGGCCATGCGTAGGCTGCCGGTAGCCGCCGCGACCGAATAGCCCCCTATGCTATACCACACGCTACGTTGCCCGTACTCCTTGTGTAAAAAGGTAGCGGCGGCGAAGGCTACACTGGTATGCTGGCTCGGAAACGAGTGAAAATTGGAGTGGTCGGGCCGCTCCACCTGCGTGAGCTTTTTTACGTTACTGGTCAGCGCGTCATTCAGAGTAAAAGCCAAGGCTCCGAGCAGCACCTGATTGACGGGGGTGTGCCGACCGCGTACGCCCGCTAACCCCAACCCTACCGTGACCACCCCTGGCAGGTAGCGCAGCTGGTTATCGATCTGAGTGAGGGGACGCACCCAATGTTCCCGTATTTCCTCGCGTACTCCCTCGTCCGTTTCGAACAGCTCTACTTTTTCCGTGGTCAGGGCCCCGACACTAAGAAGTAGTACGGGTGCCAGCAGTGCCCGCATGACGGGTCGCTGGGGCCGCGTAGCTACGGGCAGACGTTTGGCGAGCATCGGTGGGGCACTGCCTATGGAATCCGGGCGGATAGGGGCAGGCGCCGTTGGAGCCTGCGCCAACAGCACCGGCAACGGCAGCAGGCAGGTGAGGACAAGGACGAAGAGTCGTAACACGCTGAATGGGAAGGTGGAGGGAGGAAGCTCCCATTCAATTCTGAGGAAAACCTGAAGTAGTTACGAAGCGCTTTTGCCTAAAAAATAACCCGCAGCGTATGCAGGGTCTGACTTGCGGCGTATTCGTAGTGGATATAAAAACCGTAAAACTCACCAATGCGCTGCACGATGGAGAGCCCCAGGCCCGGCGAGTCAGAGCTGGGATTATGCTTGCGGAATCGCTCAAAAAACTGCTCGGGCTTCTCGTTTGAGGAAAGCTTCGGGCCTGTGTTGGTGATTGTTAGCTCCGTTTTGGTTAGCGCCACGCGCAGCAGGCCTCCTTCGCAGTTGTGGCGGATGGCATTGTGCAGGAGGTTGCTCACCAGGGAATCGACCAGGGCCGGGTGCAGCCGAAGGGCCGGAACGGAGTCGATCGACAATTCCAGGCGCAAGCGCTTGGCCTGAATAAACTCTTCCAGCAGCCACAGCTTCTCTTGCAGCAGCTCGTCAAGGCGTACCGGTACGGTGTCGGCAAATTGCCGGTTTTCAATTTTGCTTAGTAGCGACAGGCCCTGGTGCAGGCGGGTGAGGCGCTGCGTGGCCGCATACAGGTCACTGACCAGCGGCGCGGCCGGGGCGGGCAAATCCGGCAGCTGTAATAGTTGCTCTAATTTGGCCTGCATGATGGCTAGTGGCGTGCGCGTCTCGTGGGCGGCGTTTTCAGTAAACTCCTTGAGCGTAATGTAGTCGGAAGCTACCCGCTGGCTCATACTGGTCAGCGTACGATTGAGCTGGGTGAATTCTTCTACCGGCGTATCAGGTAGGCTGAGTGCTTGGTGCTGCCGCACGTCATAGCTATGCAACAGGTGAAGCGTATGCTCGAAGGGAGCCCACAGGCGGCGTGCCAGCCAGCGGTTCAGTCCCACCAGGCCCGCCAGCAGGGAGCCGAGCACGCCTACTAGTAAGTACAGAATGATGCGTCTCACGTCTTCTGTTTCCAGCAGCGATTTGCTCAAGGCCACCCATTGGGTGCGCCCATCAAGCGTGAGCGGGAAAGTAAGCTGCCGGTAAGGTTCCAGCTCGCTTTCCAGTGGCTCGAACAGCAGCACGTCGCGCAGGCCTTCGGGCTGCGGCGCGGGGCTAAGGCTCATACGGCCTTCAAAGGGGGTAGCTGGCAGCTTTCCCGTGCGTTGCACCGCCTTTAGGAGGTAGTCGCGCTGCTGGAACAGGCGTTCTTCCACCTCGCCCTGCAACGCCCATAGCACGCCGAAGTACAGCAGCATACTGCCGACGGTGAACAGCAGTGCCGCCAGCACCAGATAATAGCGGTTAGTTGCGGCCAGTAGCTTCATTCGACGCTCAACTTGTAGCCCACTCCGTAAATAGTGCGGATATAGTCCCCCGCGCCTTTTTCCTGCAACTTTCTGCGCAGATTCTTTAAGTGCGTGTAAATAAAATCAAAGGAGTCGGCTGCATCGGCCGCGTCGCCCCACACGTGCTCGGCAATCGACTCCTTGGTCAGGACACGGCCGGGGTGGGCCAGCAGGTAGAGCAGCAGATCATACTCCTTGCGCGTCAGGGCGACGGGCTCATCGTTTATCAGCACCCGGCTCTGGTCAGGGATTACGGTTAATTCCTGAAACACGAGATGCCGGTTGCCCTGAAAATGCCGTCGCCGGATGATGGCTTTAAGGCGGGCGCTAAGCTCGGAAAGGTGAAACGGCTTCGCTAAGTAATCATCCGCGCCTAGCTCTAAGCCGAGCACTTTGTCGTCCAGCGCATCGCGGGCGGATATAACCAACACGCCGGCGGGGGAGCTATCGGCCTTGAGCGTGCGCAGCAGATCCAAGCCGTTGCCATCGGGCAGGGTTAGGTCGAGCAGCACGCAATCGTACTGGTAAAGCTTGATCTTCTCGTACGCCTGCTCGTAGGTAGCGGCAAGCTCAATCACGTACCCGTCCTGCCGCAAATATTCGGCTAGGGAAGCACGCAGGGCCGCTTCATCTTCCACAATCAGAACTTTCAAAACAGCGGGGCTTTGGAGGAAAGGTTGAAAATAGTGGGTGAATCTGAAGACATTCTGAATAGTAGCCGGGCGCTGCCTTGTTGAGTCGCTACCAAGGGTGGCAGAAAGTAACGCCCGACCCAGCTGTTATCATATAGCTGGGCAGTGCCACGGGCAAGCCAGATACCTTCGCCTACTGCCTGCGCCCTGTCTGATGCCTCTGATATACGGTATTTATGGGCTGGCTGGCAGTGTATTACACCATTAAGCCAGATCCTAAGAAGCTGTTTGAATTAGGTTTTAGACTGTCAGAACGCGGTAGAGACGCAATACTTTGCGTCTCCTCGTTGCACAAACTGCCGGAACGAAGCTCGAACGCTGCAGACGACGAGACGCAAAGTATTGCGTCTCTACCGCGCTTTAGTTAACTCAAACAGCTCCTAAAAACCCCGAGGACGTAAGCCGCCCCATTCCGCTCAGATAAATAACGTGGTGTTGGATCTACAGATGATCTTCAGAATTGGCCGCCACCTTGGCTAAAATACTGGCGCTCCTCCGCTCGACTATGGCGTCGAATCGGATAGGTTGGCTCCGGTTTACTCCATGATTCAGTGCGTTTTCACGCAGCTGAGCCTTTGCTTTTTTGTTTATGCCATCGGTTCTGGTTACGGGTTGCGCCGGCTTTATTGGGTCCCACCTGTGTGAGCGGCTCCTGGCCGATGGACACGAGGTCGTGGGCCTGGACAATTTTGACCCCTTTTATGCCCGCGCCCTGAAGCAGGCCAACCTGGGGGGCTTTTTGCAGCATTCGAGCTTTCGTTTTCACGAGCTGGACCTACGCGTCGGCACTGAAGCCCTGACGCACGCCCTGGGTGATACGCCTATCGACGTAGTAGTGCATTTGGCGGCCAAAGCCGGCGTCGGGCCGTCGGTGCGCGAGCCGGCCGCTTACCTGGAGAACAATGCGCTGGGTACCACGCACCTGCTGGAATGGATGCGGCGGCGCGGCGTTGGTAAGCTGTTTTTTGCCTCGTCCTCCTCGGTGTACGGCAACACGCTCCAGCGGCCGTTCCGCGAAGATCAGGACTTACGGCAGGCGTGCATCTCGCCCTACGCGGCCTCGAAGCTGGCCGGCGAGCAGCTGACCTACACCTACTACCACCTCTATGGCCTGAGCGTGCTGAATGCCCGCTTCTTTACCGTCTTTGGCCCCCGCCAACGCCCCGATCTGGCCATTCACAAGTTTGTGCGCCTGCTGCGGGCGGGCCAGCCGATCCCGGTCTTTGGGGACGGCACCACGGCCCGCGACTATACCTTTGTGGGGGATACGGTGGATGGTGTGGCCCGTGGCGTGGCGTATTTATTATCCCAGCCCACTGGCTTTCATACCCTCAACCTGGGCAACAGCCACCCGGTTACGCTGCTGGACCTGATTCAGGCCGTGGGCGAAGCGGTCGGAATTGCCCCCCAGCTGGTGTTCCAGCCCATGCAGGCCGGTGACGTCGATGTTACCTACGCCGACATCAGCAAGGCCCGGACGCTGCTGGGCTACGCTCCCCAAACTTCCCTGGCCCAGGGACTTCGTCAGTTTGTAAGCTGGCTGACCAGATGAAGCGCACAAGGCATCTGCTTCCTCCGCGGCCGCGCGGCGCTGTCCGTGACTTGCGCTTTCTATCCGTGGTTTCTGCTTCCCCGTCTCTGCTTCGCTGGCTTCGCCCGGCGTCGCTGCTCCTGGTGTGTCTGTTTAGTTGCTTTATACACCTGGGGGCGCCTGAGGCCAGCCTGATGGAGGCGCGCAATTTCACGGCCGCCCGCGAGATGGCCGCCGGGGGCTCGTGGCTGTTGCCCACCATGAACGGTGAATTGCGCCTCGCAAAGCCGCCGCTGCCGACCTGGGCCGTTGCGGTGGTCATGCGCTTGGCTGGCCCTACGGGCAACCTCGCCCTTTTACGTCTCCCGGCGGCTCTCATGGCCACTCTCCTGGTTTTCTTCTTCTGGAAGCTCGCTGAGGAGCTAACCGCTGAGTTGCCCGGCGAAGCGGAAGCGCCGGGGCGCACGGCCTGGCTGGCGGCGCTCGTGCTGGCTAGCAGCCTATTGCTACTCACGGTGGGGCGCGATGGACAGTGGGATATCTTTTCCAATAGTTTTATGGTAGGCGCTTTGTGGGCACTGGTCCGGGGCTGGCGGCAGCCAGCGGCGAGTTATGGATGGTTTGCTGTGGGGGGCTTTTTGATCGGGCTAAGTATACTGAGCAAAGGTCCTGTAGCCCTCTACAGCATCTTATTGCCCTTTTTGGGATGCATCCTATCCCCACTTGGCTCCTGGCGAAAGTCTGTGCGTGCCCAGGGGCGTGGAAGCCTATTGGCGGCCGGTATAGCGGGGCTGGTCGGAGTCGGATGGCCTTTGTACGTATTGTACCACGTAGCCCCGGTGGCCTTGGGCGTCGCCCAAACGGAGCTGTCGGCGTGGGCTGAGCGCCACATGAAGCCGTTCTGGTACTATGGCCAGTTGCCGGTGTTTACGGGCCTATGGGTGGTTGTGGCGTTAGCGGCGCTGGTCGTACCGTATGCCCGGCCCCGCCTCACGCGCTACGTGCCGTATGCCTTCACGCTGGGCTGGCTCGTCACCGCGTTGGTACTGCTGAGCGTCGTGCCCGAAAAGAAAACGCGCTACATGCTGCCCCTGCTGCTGCCGCTGGTGTTGCTGATGGGGGGGCTGCTCCGGTACTGGGAGGTGCTGTTTCGCGAGCAGTTCGTACCCCAGGCCGACCGCATAGGGATCCGAACGTGGGCGGGCTCTCTGGCCTTGGTATGCGGGCTGGTCCCCGTAGCCATGGCGTTCTTCCCGCTAGCAGGCTTCGACTGGCGCAGCGTCCGCTTCTGGGTAGCCGTGCCCGCTTTCGGGTTACTGGGGGGCGTGGCGATTTTCTATGGGTTTCGCCGACCCCAGCCCGGCCGATTGAGTGGGCTGTCGGTAACGCTGCTGGCGCTGGTGGTCACCCTGCTCATGCCCGCTTACCCGGTGTGGGAACTACGGGACAAGGCCAACCTACGGCGGTTAGAGCAGGTACGCCAGCAGCCAGACCTGCACCAGCTGCCTTGGTATAGCCTCAATGAGGTGCCCATTAAGCAGGTTTGGCAGGCCGGGCGCGCCGTTCCCCTTTTACAGCCGCAAGGGCGGGCTGTTCCCCAGCACCCGATCGTGGTGTTCTCGCTGTCGCCGGGCGCTCCCCAGCTGCCGCTGGCCTGGCAACCGCATGTGCACGTACAGCAGGTAGATAGTTTCTACACGGGCCGTTCCCGGGAAGCCGGGCGCTGGCTGGTGTCCATTGTGCGGCCCAAAGCTACCCTACCTACTAAATCACTTAAGCCCCAAAAATAGCAGCCCTCGATGAGCGGCTATGCGCTTCTTACTACTGGCTAGTTTGCTAATACAGGGTGCCTGACGGACACCTTAAAAACCGGGCATGGCTTTCCCGAGACGACCCCAGCTACCCTACCCACCACGCAACTAACGGGGCCTGGGGGGCTTATTTGTTGGTTGTTTTCTTCAAGAACTTACGCGGGGGCACCAGGAATATTTCCACGCTGGCGTAAGGGGCGCCGCCCAGCGTGTTATCGATGATACGCGGGCGGGCGCTACCGCGAAACAGACTCAGGCCTTTGTTTCCATTTTCGTCCAGCGCGTTGAAAGAGGCATTGTAGCGGTAGCCAGCTTCCAGACCCAACCACACGAAATCGTAGATTTCCCGCTCCAGCCGCACCCGGGGCTTCAGCTCGGTCTGGCGCAGAATGAGGGTTTGCAGCCCATTCTGCAGTGGTTCGCGCAGCTTAATATTGTAGTTATAGCCGTCCACGGTATAGCCCGCGAAAAGCAGGGTGGTGGGCGACACATTGTAGCGCAACGACACGCGCGCCGGAAACAAGGATTCTACCCCCCACCGGTTGTTCCACGTACGGTTGTACAAGATCACGGGGTAGATGCTCTGCCGACCAAACGTGTAGCCTAGCTGGGCACCCACGCCCCAGGCGAAGGTGGGCGAGCGTTTCCAGCCGTAGATAAACTCAGCCGACACCTTCAGATAGTCCGGTACCGACAGCTCGCCGGAGGTATAGTCACCATTTAACTCGCCCTTCACCCGCGCGATGTACCAGTGGACCTGATCGACCGGCCGAATAGCGGCCAACTGCGCCCCCAGTACCTTTAAGCCCTTATCCTCCAGGTCTCGGTAAAACGTGGAGGCATTAGGGCTCTTGAATTGGAACTCCTCCCGGTCGTAGTTTACCCCCAGAATCAGCTTTAGGTGCGGGTGATTGATCAGCGGTGCGTAGGCCTTAATAAAAGCTCGGGCGTTCTTTGTCACGGTGGTATTGGCCCGGGCTTCGGGGTCCTGGTCCCGCAGCTTCGTGTTGATGGAGAAGTTACTGAGCCGTTCGTAGTGCGCCACTACGCCCTTGCTAGGGCCGCTGCCCAAGACCGAAGGGACCGCGAATTCCTGACTTTGCCCGACCTGGTTGGCCGCCGCCGTATCGGAGGCGAGGGGAGCGGGCGGCGGGTACACCGGGGTGCGCGGCGGCTCGACTTGCGCGCGGGCAGTCAGACTTAGTAGGCAGACGATGCTGGTCACAGCAAGCCGCCCGCAGCGAACAGGAATAGCTAGGTGTCGCATAGTCGGGATAAAGGAGGTGGAAGAATAGCAAGGCCTGTCCGCGAAAGCATAAACAGGCTCATCAGGGCTACGCCGAGCCTATCAGAACAGTTATCACCTTGGTAGGCGCGCTGGTGGCTTCGTCCTTGATGAGCAATCGATCACGAAGTAGGGCCGGTAATTAACCCGCTATCTCGGGTGAAGGAATAGGCGCGCGTTTCGCCCCTGGAGCTCGTTAGGTGCAGCCGGAAGAAGCGCTTGTTGCCGGTTTCTACCAAGCGCATCAGCCGGACCTGATAGGTTGGATACTGTTGCTGCAGCGAAGCCCGTAAGGCTTGGGGAACATCGATGTCCTCTATTTCCAGTTCCGTTTCCGCTATCACCCCGCCGAGCGTAACCTGGCTCCGCATCGCAATGGTTCGCCAGCGGAAGGTGGCGATCAGGCCCGTGGGTGCGGGCTGCCAGTGCAGCTTCTCCAGCGGCCCAGGAAACCGGTTATGCAAGGCCTGTTGGGCAGTCTCCGTCACGAGTACGGATTCTTGGGTGGGCGACGGCTGCTGGGTAGACGGCGGATCCGCGTCGCACCCGGTCAACCCAGCCGCTATACTTGTCAGTCCTAGAGCGAGGGAAGTGGTAAAACAAGAAAGCTTTAGCAAGACCGGGGATCGTTAACGAAGCACATGGTGCGAAAGCAGGCGCCGAGGAACTGCCATATTACAGTTCAATTCTGTAGTAAATCTGTGCTGCTGCGTCAAAAATCCGAAGTGGGTCTTTTTCCGATTGGGAACGGCTACAAGTAGTCCGGTCATGGCTGGCACCGTCCTATAAGAGAACGTCTTCAGAGCGTGAAAAGGAGGCCCTTTTGCGGGCGGCATGAGCATGAACGAATACCTGGCTGGAGTTGACGCTAGTGTCGAACTAACCCAGTAAGCATCAGTAAAATATTTACGAGAAGGTGTTTGTGCATGAAACGAAGATACAAGGTAGGGTAAGACAAGTATTGCCGTTGACCTCAACTGCTACCTAGCTGGCCCAATGGCCGCTGGTGGAGTATAAAAACCGTGGCATTTTTTAAACTTCCGGCCACTTCCGCAAGGGCAGGCGTCGTTACGCTCTGGTTTCTGATTTACTCTCGGTGGCTCACGCTTCTTTGCTGATTGTGAAGCGGCTTTTAGTTCGCGAATATCTTCGGTCAAGTGAGTAACTGATGTTACGCGGCAACTGCACCTCTGCCTCAGAAAGAAGCTATTGCTGCTTCAGGAAACATCCTTTCCAAGCAATCGACTAATATGCCGCGTAACATCAGTGAGTAACTGATGTTACGCGGCAACTGCACCTCTGCCTCAGAAAGAAGCTATTGCTGCTTCAGGAAACATCCTTTCCAAGCAATCGACTAATATGCCGCGTAACATCAGTGAGTAATATGACGCTTATTGGCAATCTCAGCATCACTGGCACTTGAATTCATCTGATAGCTCATTGCGAGCGTCAAGATTCCAAGTATAGTGTTGATCCAACGATGAAAGTTTTCACCGTTTATAGTTGAAAAAAAGCTAGCTAAATAAGGAGATATTTTAGCTACTTCATTTATAACCTCTTCCTTAGTTGTTTCTGTCTGCTTTGCCTGTTCAAGGAGTAGTTTAACCTTACGGAGTGCGTCAAAGGATTCTTTTGGACCTGACAACAAACGTAAGGCATTACCCCGGTCGACATAAGTTCCGTCACTAACCCATGCAAGGTGACCACATTGCCGACACGTCATCGTAGTGTCTTCTATTATAACTGTGCCGCCATATACACCAGTAAGCACTGGAAAAATGGACCCGCATGCAGGATTAGTGCAGGCAGCCATTAATTCATGCATAAAAGGGAGATAAGAGCCAAAAAGAAGAAATAGAACTCAAGTCGTGATTACCCTAACTGCTCCACACTCAGTGTCCGCCCCAGCGCCCACCATTGTTCAGGCGGTTTCTAGTGCCACTTGTTGCCAAAAGTGTTAGCAGAAAAATAAAAACCCCATTTACAGTGCGTAAACAGGGTTCTAGTGGGCCCACTTGGAATCGAACCAAGGACCTACTGATTATGAGTCAGTTGCTCTAACCGATTGAGCTATGGGCCCGGCGCGTTCGCAACCGTATAGGTTGGTTTCGGCGGTGCAAACTACGACTTTTGCCCGTCAATTTGCAACGCTATTCTCTAAAAATGCCCCCAGCCCTACTTCGCGCCGCCTGCCCAATCTGCTTTTCGACTTTGGCGGCGTGCTGATCAACATCGATTACCAGCGCCCCATCGAGGCTATGCGCCGCCTTACCAGCGCCGGCAGTACCATTGAGTACAGCCAAAAAAATCAGTCGGAGTTGTTTGACCTGCTGGAAACCGGGCGCATTACGCCGGCCGAGTTTCGAGAAGGACTGCGCACCGGCTACCAGCTCACGGCCACCGATGAGGAACTGGACGCGGCCTGGAATTCTATTCTGCTGGATGTGCCCGCCAACCGGCTGGCGCTGCTGGCCGAGCTGCGCGCGCAAGGCCACCAGATGGCGCTGCTCAGCAACACCAACGTAATTCATATTGAGGAAGTAAATCGGCGCCTCAAGGTTGCGTATGGCTTTGAGCACGGGATTGCCGATGTGCTGGACCGTGTATTTTATTCCCAGGAAGTAGGGTTGCGTAAGCCCGGCCCGGAGATTTTTGAGCATGTGCTGCGCGAAATGAACTGGCAGGCCGAAGAAACTCTTTTCATTGAAGACAGTTTTCAACATATCGAAACGGCGCAGCGCCTGGGCTTGCATACGCTCTTCCTGGCCCCGCCGCTCACGCTCACCGACGCCTTGCCTGCCGCTATCCGTGCCTTCCCTCCCTCTGCCTGACGCCCCGGCGCCCCCGCCCGAAAATGCCCCCCAGCGGCCCCGCTACCGCGGCTACTTCCGCCGCCACCGCGGCGAGTTCAATGTCTATAAGCCTCCCACGCCGCGCTGGCGCGTGTACACGCTGCATTTGTTGCTGTTCGTCATCACGCTGATTACGACCACGCTAGCTGGGGCGGAGTGGATGACGGGCCGTACATTTTTTGATCCGCGCACGGTTGGCTCGCTGAGCGTCTGGCTTTCGCGGGCCGAAATCCGGGATGGGCTGTGGTTTTCGCTGCCGTTTCTGGGCGTGCTCACGGTGCATGAGTTTGGGCACTATTTCACGGCGCGCTACTACAAGGTGCGGGCTACGCTGCCTTACTACATTCCGTTTTTTACGGGGTTCTTCAATACCATCGGCACGTTTGGGGCGGTTATTCGCATCAAAGACCGGATTTTCTCCCGCAAAGAGTTTTTTGATATTGGGCTGGCGGGGCCGCTGGCTGGTTTTCTGGTGGCCATTCCGGTGCTGATGTACGGCTTTACCCATTTGCCGCCGCTGGAATATATATTTCAGGTTCACCCGGAGTATCGTGCGTATGGCGCCGATTATGCGCAGTATGTGTACAAAAATGCGGACGGTGGTGGTCTGGTTTTGGGAAAGTCGCTGATTTATCAGTTTCTGGAATCGTGGCTGGCGGACCCGGCGCTCCTCCCCCACCCGAATGAGCTGATGCACTACCCGGTGCTGCTGGCGGGCTCGTTGGCTTTGTTCTTTACGGCGCTCAACCTATTGCCTATCGGGCAGCTCGATGGGGGGCATATTTTGTACGGTTTGCTGGGTTTTCAGCGCGCCAACCAGGTATCGGCCATACTCTTTATCGGCTTTATCTTCTATGCCGGGCTGGGTTTATTTACGGTTGATAGCTCAAACGACTCGCTTTTGTATGGCGGGCCGATTTATCTGTTTTACCTGTTCACGGTGTTTCGGCGGGCCGTACCTACGCCGCGCCGGGCGTTGATGCTAGTGCTGGGTGTGGTAGCGGCGCAGCTGGCGCTGAGCCTGGCGGTGCCGGGCATTGACGGCAATCCGGGCTGGCTGGTGTTTGGCTTTCTGCTGGGCCGCGTAATGGGTATTTATCATCCGCCCGCCCCCGATGAAAGCCCGCTGAGTGCGGGCCGCAAGGTGCTGGGCTGGGTAATGCTGGCTATTTTTGTGCTCTGCTTCACGCCTTCGCCCTTCGGCTAAGTCAGTGTGCTCGTTGCTTGTTTTCTTATTCTATGCTGATTGAACAACGCCAGCTGACGCAAACCACGCAGTTGGCTCTTCGCCCCCACGGGCTATATATCTGTCGAAAAGACCGGCGCGGTCAGATTACGCTGGAAGTGGAGATGCCGTACGAGGAGGTGCTGCCCGTGCGCGTAGAGCGGCACCAGCACCGGGTCATTTCGCAATGGCAAGTGCTAGGGTTTGTGTTCTTACTACATGCCTTAAACAACAGCCTGAAGCAGGCAGACGAATTGTACACGCTAGTTGCTTTTGGCGTTAGCTTAACAGTAATGGCCGTGTATTGGTATGGTTGCCGCAATTGGTGGAACCAGTTTGTTATCAGTACCTCCCACGCCCGCGTCGTGCTGACCGACCGCCCACAAGAGCTTAATAAGCTTTACCATTTTTCTGAGGCTCTGGAGCAGCGCACCAAAGATTATTTGCGCGAGAACTACGGCAGCATCAACCCGCTGGGCCTGATAGAGCCCCAGTTACAGCGCCTGCGCTGGCTGCACAAGCTGGAAGTTCTCACCGATAAAGAAGCCCGCGCCCTCTCCACCCGCCTCACCGGCAGAATCGAAGATTCACCGTTGCTAAGTATGGGGCAGGAACTGGAAGCACCTTATGCGAATTAATGAAAAAGCCCCCAGCAGTGTACTGGGGGGCTTTTTTGTGTCACTTGTATTACCTTAAACAGAGTAGCGCGAAGCTTCCGCTTCGCGTATCGTTGAGGTCATTGATAGAAATGCTCCAATGTAACTCGTTCAATGAAACGCGAAGCGGAAGCTTCGCGCTACTCTCGTTCTAAACCTAACGCCCTTCCAGCGCCGCTACGCCGGGCAGCTCTTTGCCTTCCATGTACTCCAGCAAGGCGCCGCCGCCGGTGCTGATGTAGCTTACGCGGTCGGCGTAGCCCATCTGGTTGACGGCTGCGGCCGAGTCGCCGCCACCGATGAGGCTGAAGGCGCCGTTGGCGGTGGCGTCAGCAATAGCGGCGGCCACGAACTCGGTGCCGGCCGAGAAGTTCGACATCTCAAACACGCCCATCGGGCCATTCCAGAGAATGGTGCGGGACTGGCGAATGATGTCGGCGAAGTTTTCGCGCGACTCCGGGCCGATGTCCAGGCCCATCCAACCGTTCGGGATGTGGTGGTTGGGGGCCGTTTCTACGTTAGCGTCGTTGGCGAAGCGGTCGGCAATGAGCGAGTCGCTGGGCAGCACCAGGTTTACGCCTTTCTCCTTGGCTTTTTGAATCAGGTGCAGGGCCAGGTCCAGCTTGTCGGCTTCGAGCAACGAGCCACCAATTTCGCCGCCTTCGGCCTTGGAAAACGTGTAGGCCATTCCACCGCCGATTAGCAGGTTATCTACTTTATCCAGCAGCTGCTCAATGAGTTGAATCTTATCCGAAATCTTTGCCCCGCCCATAATAGCCGTAAACGGACGCTCGGCTTGGGTGAGTACGCGGTGAGCATTTTCCAGCTCACTTTGCATGAGGTAGCCAGCTACGCGGTCCTGGGGGGCAAAATACTGGGTAGCAACGGCTGTAGAAGCGTGGCGGCGGTGCGCGGCCCCGAAGGCATCGTTCACATACACGTCGCCCAGCTTTGCCAGTTTCTCGGCGAAGACAGTGTCGCCGGCTTCTTCTTCTTTATAAAAGCGTACGTTTTCGCAGAGCAGAATCTGGCCGGGTTGCAGCTCAGCGGCCATTTTAGCGGCATCGGGGCTCAGCACATCATGGGCAAACAGGACCTGCGTACCGTATTCGTCCTGCAAGCGTGACACGATGCTTTGCAGGGAGAATTTCTTCTCGGGCCCGCCTTTGGGCCGGCCCAGGTGGGAAAGCAGGATGACGCCGCCGCCGTCGGCCAAAATCTTGCGAATGGTGGGCGTCGCGGCCCGGATGCGGGTGTCGTCGGTGATGTGCAGCTCGTCGTCGAGGGGCACGTTGAAATCGACGCGCACCAGGGCTCTTTTGCCGGCGAAGTTGTACTGATCGAGGGTTTGCATAGTAGTTTGTAGGGTTTGGTAGGCCTTATACGGGGAAGGTGAAATGGTGAGTGGTGAAATGGTGAGTGGTGAAATGGTGAGTGGTGAAATGGTGAGTTTGACGTTCTGTTTGCGTCATCTGCGTAGAATGCGCCGCAATAATAGCAAACTCACCATTTCACCACTCACCATTTCACTATCTCACCATTTCACCACTCACCATTTCACCTTTCCCGTACCTTTGCGCTACGTATGAAAATAGGCATCTTCTTCGGTGGCCCGTCGCGTGAGCGGGAAATATCCTTGCGGGCGGCCGCACTGTGTACGATAATCTGGACAAAGGCTTGTTTCAGGCCGTGCCCATATTCGTGGACAGCCGGGGCAACTTCATTTTGCTCGACTGGCATTATATCTATAAAGGCACCATCCGGGACTTTTTCCCGCCCGTATCGGCGCTGCCGCCTTCTGAGCACCGTTTGCAGGTGTATTTGGAAAGCCTGGGCGAGCTAAGTCAGGAGGAACAGGACCGCATCATCGCGGAAGTCGGCCGGCGCGTGCAGCCTCATGAGCTACGTGAGCTCATGGACTTCGCCTTCCTGGCGCTGCACGGGCCGGGCGGCGAAGATGGCGCCATCCAAGGCTTATTGGAATGGTACGGCATTCCGTACTCCGGTTCCGGTATTCTGCCTTCGGCTTTTGGCATCGATAAAATTGCCCAGAAAAAGCTGTTGCACGCCCTGAACCGGCCTACGCCCGCTTTTCGCGTCATCAGCACCGAAGACTGGGACGCCGCTGATCCGGAAGCCACACTTGAGTACTTAGTGCGCGAATTAGGCTTGCCATTGGTGTTTAAAGCGCCGCGCCAGGGTTCAAGTATCGGCGTTTCAATTTTACGCGAGAAAAATGCCCCCCAGTTCGTGGCCGCCGTTGAGCGCAGCTTATTCCGCAAAACCCTGACCCGCACCGAGTGGCAGGGCAAAAGTGACGAGCAGAAAATCCTGTGGCTACAGCAGCTCACCGACATTCGGGAAGGCATCGGGCTGCCGGTTACGCTGACGCTTAATGAAGAATCAGGAATGAAGAATGAGGAGTTGTCGTCCTCTAATTCTTCATTCCTCACTCCTGATTCTTCATTAAGCGCAGCGTTAATTTATCATCCTGAGAAGCTGCTGCACACCCTCAACGAGCAGTTTGAAACGGTTGAGCAGGTGCTCTTGACCAATGTAGACGGCGAGTCGCAGGTGCTGGTGGAAAGCTTCGTGGCGGGACGCGAGTTTTCGTGCATCGTGGTGGAAGATCCAAACGGCGAGCCGCTGGCTTTGCCCCCCACCGAGATTGTGAAGGGCGAGGAGATGTTCGATTATCGCTCCAAGTACCTGCCCGGCCTGAGTCGCAAAATTACGCCCATCGACCTGCCGGAAGACAAGATTCAGGAAATCCGCGAGGCTTGCCAGGAGATGTTCCGCACCTTCGGCTTTCAGGTATACGCCCGCTTGGACGGCTTCATTCAAGCCACCGACGGCAGCCTGTTCCTGAACGACCCGAACACCACGTCGGGCATGTTGCCGGCGTCCTTCTTCTTTCATCAGGCCGCCGAAATCGGGCTGAATCCTTCTCAGTTTCTTACCTATCTGATTCGCACTTCCCTCGCGGCGCGGCGCCGTGCTGGTATGCAGCCCGTGCGGCTGGGGGGCATTTTGGCGCAGCTGGATGCGGCTGTGGCCTCGCGCCAGCAGCAGGAGCAGCAGCGTACCAAAGTAGCGGTAATTATGGGCGGCTACTCCTCCGAGCGTCATATTTCGGTGGAAAGCGGCCGCAATATCTATGAGAAGCTCAGCTCCTCGGTGAAGTACGAGCCCATTCCGGTTTTCCTGACGGGCTCGGCGCAGGAGCACAAGCTTTATGTGCTGCCTATCAACGTGATGCTCAAGGACAACGCCGACGACATCCGCGAGAAAATCGAGTACGCCGAAGCCGGTCATGAATTACACCCTGTGCTAGCCCGCATCCGTCGCGAAGCGGAAGCCATTACTGGCACCTATGCTGGTCAGCCCACAGCTCAGCCCCGACGAATCTCTTTCGAGGACTTGGCCCAGATGGCGGATGAGGTGTTCATTGCCCTGCACGGCCGTCCTGGTGAGGATGGCGCGTTGCAGAAAGAGTTGGAGCACTTTGGCTTGCCCTATAATGGCTCTGGGGTCGAATCCAGCAGCATTACCATTAACAAGTTTGAGACGAACCGCCGCCTGCGTGAAGCCGGTTTGCGCGTAGCCGAGCACCGCATGGCCAACCGCCTGGAGTGGCAGGCCGACGCTGAGAGCTTCTACTGCTCGCTGGAAACGCAGTTCCACTATCCCTTCATCGCCAAGCCCGCCGACGACGGCTGCTCTTCGGCCGTGAAGAAAATCAAGAACCGGCAGGAGTTGGAAGCTTTCAGTCAACTCATCTTCCGCGACCAGGAAGATTTGCTGCCCGACGCCGCCCACACGCTGCATCTTGGCTTCAAAGAAGAGTTTCCGCAGAAAGACGCTTTCCTGGTCGAAACCCTGATTAGTCGTGATGGCGCCCAACACTTCCTCGAAGTTACTGGCGGCCTGCTCACCCACTGGCGCCCGGATGGCACCTTGAACATCGAGGTATTTGAAGCCTCCGAGGCCTTGGCTACGGGCGAGGTGTTGAGTCTGGAAGAAAAATTTCTGGCCGGCGAAGGTCAGAACATTACGCCCGCCCGCTACGCCCCCGACTCTGCCGAGCGGCAGCGCATTTCGGAGGAAGTGAAAAAAGAGCTGCGCCACGTAGCCGAAGTGCTGAACATTCAGGGCTATGCCCGCATCGATGCTTTCGTGCGAGTGCGCGAAACGGGAGCGGTGGAGGTACTGATTATCGAGGTAAACTCGTTACCTGGTATGACGCCCGCCACCTGCATCTTTCACCAAACGGCCCTCAACGGCTACACGCCCTACGATTTCATTGATCGGATTCTGGAATTTGGCAAAGAGCGGCAGCGTAAGCTTGAGATAGAAGCGAAAAGCTAATTTGCGCCTTGTTTTAAAGTCAGCACATACAATACATAGCACATCAGCACACCACAATGGCTTTTCTTAAATCCGATACTCCCTTCGACGTACTAAAGCACTTGGTGGTAATTGGCTTGGCAGTGGCCTTGCTGCTGTTCGGTTTCTTCTTTGTGTACCTACCCATGACCACTAACCACGGCGAAACCATTGTGGTACCGAAGGTGACCGGGATGCGGCAAAGCGACCTGGAAGACTACCTCGATGAGCGCAACCTGCGCTACTTCGTCGACGACTCCAGCTACAGCCCCAACATCCCGGCGTACACGGTGCTTACGCAGGATCCCGCGCCCGGCCAGCAGGTAAAGGAAGACCGCAAGATTTATATCTCGGTGAGCATGAAAAACCCGCCGGTAATCAAGATGCCCAAGCTCACGGAAGGCTCCGTAAAGAATGCGCAGATGATTCTGGCTAGCTATGACCTGGTAGTTGGCGAGATTAAAAAGGTGCCGGATTTGGCCCAAAACTCGGTATTGAAGCAGCTGGTGAACGGCAAGGAAATAGCGCCAGGCTCCCCCATTGCCAAAGGTACCCGCGTAGATTTAGTAGTCGGTGACGGGCAGGGCAACCAGGAGTTTCCGGTGCCCAATGTCGTCAATATGCCGGCTGATGAGGCCTCTACTCTACTCGTAGGCCAAGGCTTACAGGTAGGAGAGATTTTCTACCAGCCTGCCGAGGAAGGCCAGGTGGAAGGAACCATTGTGAAGCAACGCCCGGTGGCGGCGCCCGGCGCTACCATTCGCATGGGGCAACTGGTTGATTTGTGGGTAGCGGGCAACGAGCCCTTAAAGGCAGTGCAGTAAAAAGCTTGCAGGCTTGTCGCAAAATTTCTCCCATCCGCAGCCGTTTACCTTGCGTAAATTGCTGTCTATGATCTACCCGAAACTTCTACTTTCATTATTAGCGGTTGGCTTGCTGGCACCTTTAACCGGACAGGCGCAAGTAGCTACGCCACTCGACGCTGACCCAAGCCGCCAATCTACTATTCGTACGCCTCCCGTAGCCCGACGCGGCACAGCGGTAACGTTGCCTTTATTCGATGATTTTGCCCCCCAGGGCGAAGGTTTACCTAACTCTCTTTTCTGGAAGCCCGGCGGGGGCACGTTGGTGAACAATCGTTTTCCGGTAGCGCCACCATCGCGGGGGGTAGTCACCTTCGACGGGCTTTCGGCCAGTGGTCAGCCTTACGGTAGCTCATCGGCTTATAACGATACGGATACGCTAACTTCTCAGCCTATTGATTTGAGTGGCCTCACGGCCGCCAGTGGCGTGTACCTGAGTTTTTTCTGGCAAGCAGGTAGTATCGTTGGTCCGCCTAAGGCAAACACGGGTAGTCAGCCTGTGCGCCTGGAACTGGAAATACTGGACAATGCCGGCCTGTGGCAGCAGGTGTGGGTACAGCTCAGCACGGGAGTACGCACCAATTTTCAGCAGCAGCTCATTGCCGTCGATCAAGCCCGGTACCTGCATTCGGCCTTCCAGTTTCGGTGGCGGGCAACGGGCAACCTTGCCAACACCCGCGATGCCTGGAGCCTCGATTATATCCTGCTTAACCGCGGCCGCTCCGCCACCGACAATTCTTACCGCGACATTGCCACCAGCGCCCCGCTCACCAGCCTGCTGCGGCGCTTCGCGGCGATGCCCATAGAGCAGTTTAATGCCAATGCCGCCGGCGAGCTAAACCCCAATACGTTTACCACCATCAACAACTTTGATGTGGGCCCCGCGCCGACACCCATTGCCTGGACTGGCACGCTGCAAGTGCTGCCAGCCGGTCCGAGGGCCACCTTCCTAACTGGCAACAAGTCGCTGTCGGCGCGGCAGCAGCAGGATGTGATTGCGGGTGATGTGCGCACTTCACCTCTACCCAATACGCCTGAAGCCAAGCGCATAACGCATCGTATTGCCATTCAAACCAACGAAACCAATCCGCTTACCCTATCCAACGACACCATTTCGCGCATCACGGAGCTGGCCGATTATTACGCCTATGATGATGGCTCGGCCGAAGCTACCGTAAGCTTGCCGGCCCTGTCTACTGGCCCCGCCAGCTACCTCGCCTACCGCTTCGACCTGAACCGCCCCGACCGGGTTCGCAGCGTGCGTATCTATCCATCGCCGACTGGAGTGAGCCGGGTGATAACGATGAACGTGTGGGATCAGGACCCGCAAACTAATTTGCCCACGGCTGAGCCAAAAGCCTCCCAGACCTTTACCATTCCGGCCAGTTTGCCCGCTGGGCAGGCATTTGTCGATATTGCCTTCCCGCAGCCCGTAAACGTGAGCGGCACTTTTTATGCAGGCTATGGTCAGGCATCGTTAGGTTTTTTTATCCCCTTTGGCATCGATTTGAACAGTACCGCTCCGGAAGGCTACCTGCTTACCAACGCGGCCAACGCCTGGACCGTGACCTCAACAACGCCCGCGGGCGCGCCCTTGATTCGGCCTGTCATGGTGGGCAGCACGGTTACGGCTGGTGCCAATCCGACCCTGGCGGCCAGCATCAGCGTGTATCCGAACCCAAGCGCTGGTTTGGTGCGGGTGCAGGGCCACTATCTGCGCGTTACCGTGCTCGATGCGTTGGGTCGAGTTGCTTGGGAACAACCGGAGGCGCAAGCTGGCCAGCCCGAACTTGACTTGCGAGATCTGCTTTCCGGGGTATATATGGCGCGTTTTTTACTCCCTCAGGGGCAAGTAGTTACGAAGCGTTTAGTACTAAATTAATATCTTTGGACACAGCAAAGAAAGACTTTGCAATGGATGAGTTAATTTTTCTTCCTAAACTACGCTTCCAAACCGAGGCCTCTCTACCACAAACAATCCGCAAGATTATGAGCGATATTACTTCCGAAGAGTTGAAGAAGCGGCAGGCCGCTGGTGAAAAACTGGTTATTCTGGACGTGCGCGAAGGCTGGGAATATGAAGAATCGCGTATTGAAGGCAGCCAGCACATTCCATTGGGCTCTTTACCCCAACGCGTGGAGGAACTGGAAGACCTGAAAGAAGGTGAAGTCATTGTGCACTGCAAGGGCGGCAGCCGAGCTAATTCAGCCAAAGCTTTCCTGGCGCAGAATGGCTTTCGCAACGTGCGCAACCTGATTGGTGGCATTACAGCATATCAGCAGTAACAGACTCTAGATCTGAAGTTCAATCAGCTTTCAAAGTCTTAAGCTTTGCTGAGGCTGCGCTATGCTATTAGTAATAAGCATCAGAGAGAAAAAGCCCCCCAGCCACATAGTATGTGGCTGGGGGGCTTTTTTCTCTCTACTCTTGTTTACGTTGTAAGCGACTTTAAAATCCCTTTTCCTTCCTATTCCATTTTCTTTTTAATACGTCTATGAGTTATCAAAAATTGTACACCGCTAAAGCGAAAGCTACCGGTGGCCGCGACGGTCGCGCTATTTCGTCCGACAATGTGATTGACCTGGCGCTGACTACCCCCAAAGAAATGGGTGGGCCTGGTAAGGAAGGTGCCACCAACCCTGAGCAGTTGTTTGCCGCTGGCTATGCGGCCTGCTTCGATAGCGCCCTCAACCTGGTAGCGCGTTTCGAAAATCAGCCTATTGCGGGTAGTTCCGTTGCCGCCGATGTCAGCCTGGGCCACGTAGGCGATAAATACGACATCGCCGTAGATCTGGCAGTGAATATTCCCGGCCTGGAGCAGGCACGGGCCGAGGAGCTGGTAGCTAAAGCGCACCAAATCTGCCCGTACTCCCGCGCCACTCGCGGCAACATCGAAGTAAACCTGACCACTACGACGCACGCTTAAGTGCTTGCTACATAAAAAGAGAGTGTAGCCGGTTGGCTGCACCCTCTTTTTATGGCGTATTTCTAGGCTCGCAACTGGCCGTTCGCCTCATACCGGAGCACTTGGGTATCAACCAGTTCTCGTAGTAGCTGCGTTACCATTTCGGCTTGCTGGGGGGCAAATTTGGTGAGCAGCTCGCGCGGTGTCTGGGGGGCATTTTGCAGCAATTCCACGAGTTGAGCGCGGATCGTTGGAGAAGGCGCAGCAGGTTGCGCCGCCTTTTTTTAGCCAGGCAAAAGTCGCAGACCCGGCAGGCGGGCGCATCCATTTCGCCAAAATACTCCAGCAATAGTTGCTGCCGGCAGCGGCCACCCAGGCTGTACTGAATGACGGCTTCGGTTTGGTGCTGCGCTAACTCGCGGGCAGCGCGCAGGGTCGGCTGATTCAGGGGCAGCTTATCTACGTCGTGGCGGGGTGTAGTGAACAAAGCCTGGGGGGCATTATGCTGGGGCTGATACTGAATAATGCCCGAACGATGCAAAAACAGCAGCATTTTGCGCACCTCCAGTACACTCAGGCGCAGGTGCTGAGCCAGGCTATTCTCGGATATTTTCTGAAAGCCCGCGAAGATCTCGCCCCCATTCAGCCGCAGCAACGATTTAATCAGCTTATCGTGGGCCGCGTTGGCGACCTGAAAGCGGTACAGGTCGGTGTGGTCGATGGGAATGTGCACGCGGGCCGGGTTGTTGACCGCCTCATTTATCTGCACCAAGCCTTGCCGCGCTAAGGCTTTCAGGGCATTGTGAGCGTCAAGTGCTTTGAGACGGTAGGTTTCGGCAAACTGCTGAATGTCAAAGTCGAAGGCCACCAATTCGCCGCCACCCACGGCCGTGCGCGAGAAGTTAGCCAGCGCCTGATACACCCGCCGCACCGTGTCTAGTGGCGGGTGAGCCAGCTCGGCGCGGCGGCGCTGGTCGGCCGCTTCGTTAGGACCGGCAAGAAGCACAGCAAAAGCATACTTCTCGTCGCGCCCGGCGCGGCCGGCTTCCTGGTAGTAGGCCTCCAGCGTATCGGGCGCGTCGAGGTGCACGACTAAGCGCACATCGGGCTTATCGATGCCCATACCGAAGGCGTTGGTCGCGACAATGACGCGGGTTTTGTTCTGCATCCAGTCTTGCTGGGTACGGTGGCGCTGCTCGCTGGGCAAGCCGGCGTGGTAAGCCGCCGCCGACACTTTATGGTGCTGCAAAAACGCCGCCGCATCCTCCACCTGCCGCCGCGTGCGGCCGTACACAATGGCGGTTTTATCCGCGCCTACGCCGCGCAAAACCTCCTGCAGGCGCCGCAGTTTATCCTCGGTCTGCAAGACGGAATAGGACAAGTTAGGCCTAGCAAAGCTTTGCTGAAAAACCTGATGAGTAGCTCCAAAGCGCAGTCTTTCAATGATATCCTGCTTCACGGGCTTGGTCGCCGTGGCTGTGAGGGCAATGACCGGCACCTGGGGCAGCAGCTCGCGCAGCTCGGCAATCTGGAGGTAAGGCGGCCGAAAGTCGTAGCCCCACTGCGACAGGCAATGCGCTTCATCTACGGCCAGCAGGTTCACTTTCATCTTAGCCACCCGCACCCGAAACAGCTCCGTCAGCAGCCGCTCCGGCGATACGTACAGAAACTTTACCGGCCCGTACACGCAGTTATCCAGCGTCTGGTCGATTTCCTGGTGGCTCATGCCCGCGTACACCGCCTTAGCCTTGATGCCCCGCGCCCGCAGCTGCTCCACCTGGTCCTTCATCAACGCAATCAGCGGCGATACTACCACGCAAATGCCGTCCCGCGCCAGCGCTGGCACCTGAAAGCACACGCTTTTGCCCCCCGTCGGCAGCAGCGCCAGTGTATCATGCCCCGCCAGCACCGAGCGAATAATATCCTCCTGCAAAGGCCGAAAAGCCGTGTGGCCCCAGTGCTGGCGCAGCAAGTGCAGGATGTCATCGGTGGGTAGAGGCATAGGCCGGCAAAGGTAGGTAGGGATAGTGGGCCATGCCTCAACTCACGATTGGAGTAAGAGATTTGACTCAATTACTCCACGACTCAGCTTACAACGGACACTGTATTAAAAAATAAAACTGAGATAGGATTTGTCCTATCTTGCCTCTGCTCACTGCTTCTAAAATCCTATCTATCGACAGCCTATTCAGGGTCGCAGCAGCGGTTCATATATTGTCGCTAAGCTTCCTCACATTGTACATCATACTGGCTTTGTGATCTGTATCAGCATCCTGACGCCTGACTTAATCACCCCATGCATAAGCTACTACACTTTTCTATTTTCTATCTAGCCCTGCTGCTGCTGGAAATGATTGTTGGTTTCTGTTTTCTTCTTTTTGATTCATTCAACTATAGAGCGAATGTTAACGGGTTTCTCCTGTGGACCTACTGGAGGGCACTTTTCTATGGAGCGCCCTCAGTTGCCATTTTCTAGGTGTTCTATCGTTATAGCTCCTCATTAAGTATCAACTACCGTCTCCTTCTTTTGTCAGTGGTTAACTTACTCGTCTATGTAGGGTTGTCATGCGTAAGCGAGCTAAT
This sequence comes from Hymenobacter sp. R533113, assembly GCF_056835965.1. Taxonomy (NCBI): domain Bacteria; kingdom Pseudomonadati; phylum Bacteroidota; class Cytophagia; order Cytophagales; family Hymenobacteraceae; genus Hymenobacter; species Hymenobacter sp. R533113. Next base: position 999,244 of record NZ_JAKWBD010000001.1, on the reverse strand, counting down.
TTGGAGGAATGTACCTCTTCCGGCCGAAGGAACTATGTTCACTGTGACTTGTATATCCCTCGTCATTAGCCCCCTGTTAATCGGGCAAATACCCTTTTTTCGGCATAGAATGAACAACTTATCATAGCTAATAAGCCCGCTGGCTACTGCTTAAGCACTACGTAGTTTAAATTGGGTAAAGGAGTGAATCGACCCCATATAGTAGGCAGAAGGGGACAGTACCTTATATTAAATTTACTAAAATCAACTCTACCTATGCTAGCTTCTAGATAACTGAAACCAATATCGCTAAGCAAAATGTAAGTACATTGTACGTACATTTGCTTTCATGAACACGCGCCTGATTCGGGTGGGCAATTCCCAAGGAATTGTGCTACCCAAGAAACTACTACAACAATATAACATCACCGGCGAAGTTGACTTGCAGCCCACGGCCGAAGGTCTGCTCATCAAGCCGGTTGTAAAATTCCGTCGTGAGAGCTGGGATGAGCAATTTCAGCAGGCCATCAGTCAGGGTCAAGACCCGGAGAGCGAGTTGCTGGGGGGCTTTTCTGCTGAAGCCTTTGAAGAAAACGAATGGCAGTGGTAACCATGCAGCGCTTCGAGGTGTGGCTGGTGAACCTCGACCCAACCCAAGGCAGCGAAATCAATAAAACCCGCCCCTGCGTAATCATCTCACCTGATGAGATGAACCGTTATCTGCGCACCGTCACCATTGCTGCCCTGACCAGTACCCGGCGCGACTACCCTTCCCGAGCGGATTGCGTTTTCCAAGGCAGGGATGGACAGATAGCCCTGGATCATATCCGTTCGGTAGATAAATCTCGCTTGGTTCGTCGCTTAGGCGTGCTGCCCAACATCACGGCGCAAGAAGTCTGTGACCGATTGCAGGAGATGTTTCAATACTAACGATATACAGCAGGCCTTACCAACACAAAAAAGCCCGGTTCCAAACGGAACCGGGCTTTCTATATATGTAGTGAGCTAAACCTTAAGCGGCAGCCGACTCGCCGTTCTCACGGTCTTCGATGGCTTTGCGCAGCTTAGCTACGGCTTGGTTGGCACGCTCCTCGTCCAGACGGTTGATGTTGAGCAACATCTTGGTCTTCTCCTGGCGCGTAATCACCGGGTGGTTGAGCAGACGGATGATTTCTTCCTTCTGCGCAGCCGTAGCGTACGCAATTGCGGGAGTTGGGGCCTCGGCTGGCTCAGCGGGTACGGCCTTCATAGGCGTAGCCTCAGCAGCTACAACGGCGGGAGCAGCAGTCGGGATTACAGTTAGCGCAGGCTTTGCTTCAGGCTGATTGCCGCCGTAATCCATTTCCTCAGCAGGCGTTGGCTCATAGCCGGCCGCGCGAATGATCCAGGCGAGGATATTACGGTAGGCCTTGCCGATAGCGCGCGTCTGCGCCATGCTCATGATGGCAAACTCCTGGTAGAACTTCTTGCCCGACTCTTTATTGGAGCATACTGCAAAGCCAGCGCCTACCGTATGACCCGAACGCAGGTCGAACAAGGTCACCTTGGCTTGATATTTTAACTCCGTCTCAGTGCTGACGTTGATGACGTGGTCCACAATAGGCACGATGCCTAAGCGCGAGCCGGCGTACTGCCAGCCTTCCACGTTCACAAACTCCTTGCCCTGCACAGTCGTCGAGAGCTTGTTTTCTTTGATAAACTTCGCCAGATCAGTAGCCAAGTGCAACGTCTCATCGGAGCGCGAAATGTCGTAGCTCTCAATCTTGCTCTTGCGAGCCTGGTCTTTGGCGGTTTTGGTTACTTCGTTCATGGCGGTTTCCATAAGTGTCCTGTGATACGTTTTGTTATTTGGGTATATAACTACGTAGCCGCACGAAAGGTGCAAGAAGCGTCATTTTTCTATGTAATTTTTCTATTTGATTATCAGATAGTTACGAATCAATTTCCCAAAAATATTAGAAAACTAAAAAAATGATCTTTCGTAGACCTCGAATCACTCCTTTTTCGAGGTGATAAAGCAAGATTTCGCGGCATAAGAAAGCCCCCCAGAAGCGCTTTCCGGGGGCTTTTTTGAAGCTATGCAAATATTTAGAACGTCATGCCGAGCGGAGTCGAAGCATCTCTACTGCTTCGCCTGAGTAATCCTGCAGGCGAAGCGGTAGAGATGCTTCGACTCCGCTCAGCATGACCGCCTGAAAGGAACACCTCAATTCCTCAATTATATGAGATCTACCCCGTAATGTAGCCGTCCTTCATCGTGATGGTGCGGTCGGCCATGTCGGCGAGTTGGTCGTTGTGAGTAACGATAACGAAGGTTTGCCCCAGCTCTTTGCGCAGCAGAAAAAAGATCTGGTGCAGCTCCTGGGCGTTCTGCGAATCGAGGTTGCCGCTGGGCTCGTCGGCGAAGATGATTTCGGGCGAGTTGATAAGCGCCCGCGCTACGGCCGTGCGCTGCTGCTCCCCGCCCGACATTTCCGAGGGCTTATGGTCGGCGCGGCGCTCCAGGTTCAACATGCCAAGCAGTTCGCGGGCTCGTACGCGCACTTCCTTCTCTGAACGGCCCGCCAGATACGCCGGCAAACACACATTTTCCAGCGCCGTGAATTCCGGCAGTAGGTTATGAAACTGAAAGATGAAGCCAATGTGCCGGTTGCGGAAGCGCGCTAGGTCGGAGCGCCCCAGGGAGCTAACCGACTGACCATCAAACAGCACCTCCCCCGTATCAGGGTTATCCAAGGTGCCCAGAATGTGCAGCAAGGTACTTTTGCCCGCCCCCGACGAACCAACGATGGACACGATTTCCGACTTTTCAATCGTCAGGTCGATGCCCTTGAGCACTTCCAGCGTGTTGTAGCTTTTGCGAATATTGATGGCCTGCAGCAAACGATAAGCGGATTGGGTGAGCAAGTTGGGAACAAGCAAAGCTACGGATGAATCGCAGATAGATAGCACTGGTTTGTAATCTGTAGCTTGCCAGGGAGTGCCGGGGGGCAAATTTCCGTTCTGCTGTTACCATTTTAGCTTCCGCAGGCTTATAATTGATTGATAATCTATTATGCCAAGTTCCATGCAGTTACGCCGCTGGTGGGCCTTTGTGCCCCTGCTAACCATTCTGGGCCTGGCAACGGTGCTGGCGGCCGGCTGGTGGTGGCCGCGTATGGCTCCCTCCTACCCACCCTCCACCACAGCGGCCAGCTTTACCGTCGCGGCCAACTTGGGTAACCGCATGCGGGGCGTAAGCTGGGTAGGCGGCGACTCCGTGACTGATGCGGAGCTGGCGCCGCTAAAGCAGCATAATGTTAATTGGCTGGCTCAAACGCCCTTTGGCTGGCAGCGCGGCGCTACCTCTCCCACCATCGGCATGAACACCGGCCGCGGCCGCGTGTACTGGGGCGAGAGCGACGCGGGTCTTATCCAGACTGCGAAGCTCGCTCGCCAGCGCGGCCAAAAAATTCTGCTCAAACCCCACCTCTGGGTGCGCGGCGAAGGCAGCTGGCCTGGCGACATCCGCATGACTTCCGACGCCGACTGGGAAGCTTGGTTTCAAAGCTATTCTACCTTTATTCTGCACTACGCGGAGCTCGCGGAGCAACAGAAACTCAACGGTCTCTGCATTGGTACCGAGCTGGAGCAAACCACCACTGCAGCCCACGAGGCTGAATGGCGCACTCTCATCCGCCAAATTCGTCAGGTATACCACGGCCCGCTCACTTACGCCGCCAACTGGAGCGGCGAGTATGAGCATATCCGCTTCTGGGACGCGCTAGACTACATTGGGATTCAGGCCTATTTTCCCCTCACCAAAAAAAGCAAGCCTACCAAAGCCGAGCTACTGGCCGGTTGGCAACCACACTTAAAAGCCATTGAGCGAATCCAAAAACGCTTCAACAAGCCCGTTGTGTTTACCGAAATGGGCTATAAATGTACCCCCGATGCGGCCGTAGAACCTTGGGCGTGGCCCGACCGCACAGCCGCCTTTCTCCAGCCCGATGAGGCCACGCAAGCTGCCTGCTACGCGGCCATGTTCGAGACCTTTTGGCCCAGGAAATGGTTTGGGGGGCTTTTTGTCTGGAAGTGGTACCCCAGCCTGGCCGCCGATGGCCCCGCTCGGCGCCACGCCGACTTTACGCCCCAGCACAAAGAGGCCGCGCAGGTAATGGCCCAGTGGTTTGGCAAGTAGGTTGGGGATTAGTAACACCCCGCGTCGCATTTTTGCCTACTTTCGTGCACTGAACACCACCCCATCATCCCCATTGAACTGACCTCTATGAACATTCACGAGTATCAGGGTAAAGAAATTCTCAAAAGCTACGGCGTACGCATTCAGGAAGGCGTCGTGGCCGATACGCCCGAGGAAGCCGTAGCCGCCGCCAAGCGCTTGACGGAGGAAACCGGCACCAGCTGGTACGTTATCAAAGCGCAGATTCACGCCGGCGGGCGGGGCAAAGGAGGCGGCGTAAAGCTGGCCAAGAACCTCGAGCAAGTGAAGGACATAGCTGGCCAGATCATTGGCATGCAGCTGGTTACCAAGCAAACAGGTGCCGAAGGTCGCAAAGTACACAAGGTGCTCATTGCCCAGGACGTGTATTACCCCGGCGACTCGGAGCCCAAAGAATACTACATGAGTGTACTGCTGGACCGCTCCACGGGCCAGAACGTGATTATCTATACCACCGAGGGCGGCATGGACATCGAGGAAGTTGCTGAGCAGCATCCCGAGAAAATTCACCGTGAGCGCATCGACCCTCGCGTCGGCTTGCAGGGCTTCCAGGCCCGCAAAATCGCTTTCAACCTCGGCCTCACCGGCGAGGCGCAAAAAGAGATGGTGAAGTTCGTGACGGCGCTATACAAAGCCTACGACGAGACCGACTCGGCTATGTTCGAAATCAACCCCGTGTTGAAGACTTCGGACAACAAAATCCTGGCCGTTGACGCCAAAGTAACCCTCGACGAGAACGCCCTGTACCGTCATAAGGACTTCGCCGCCCTGCGCGACACCAACGAGGAGGACCCCTTGGAAGTAGAAGCCTCTGAGTCGAACCTGAACTACGTGAAGCTCGACGGCAACGTGGGCTGCATGGTGAACGGTGCCGGCTTGGCCATGGCCACCATGGACATTATCAAGCTGTCGGGCGGTGAGCCTGCCAACTTCCTCGACGTAGGGGGTGGGGCCAACGCCCAAACCGTAGAAGCTGGCTTCCGCATCATCCTGAAGGACCCGAACGTGAAGGCCATCCTCATCAACATATTCGGTGGTATCGTGCGTTGCGACCGGGTAGCCAACGGCGTGGTGGAAGCCTACAAAAACATCGGCGACATTCGCGTGCCCATCATCGTGCGCCTGCAAGGCACCAACGCCGAGGAAGGTGCCCGCATCATCGACGAGTCAGGCCTGAAAGTATTTTCGGCCGTGCTGCTGAAGGATGCCGCTCAGAAAGTGAAGGAAGTACTGGAGTCGCAGAACGCGTAGTTCTAGCTCAACTAGTTTACAAAAAAGCCCCCCAGAACTATTCTGGGGGGCTTTTTTGTGCTTGAAGGATTACAAATCAATAGTTAGGCAGTAACGCTCGTATTTTCAGTGGTAGAGTTTTGGTTTCCGCCCTCTACGCCGCCGTTTTGCGCTACACCTGCATTTTCTTCCGCTTCCACCGGAATGGCTTTGCCCATCACGCGCAGTTCCACTTCCATATTGCCGCGCGTTCCTACCGAGTATGGGCAAATGGTGTGGGCCTCACGCACCATATCGATAGTCTTTTGCTCGTCGAATATCTTTAAATCAACGTCCAAGATGGCGCTAAGGCCATAGGCTTTGCCTTCCTGAAACAAAGTTACAGAGCATTTCACCTCACTTTGTGAGTCGAGTCGGTCGCCGTTACGCTGCGCTATTACCAATAGCGCCTGCTGAAAGCAGGAAGCATAGCCAGCCGCAAACAGCTCCTCTGGGTTGGTAGCACCTTTTTTGCCCCCCAGGCCCTCGGGCACCGACATATCCAGGTCAATGATGCCCGTAGCGGAGCGTACGTGGCCACTGCGGCCACCAATGGCCGCAGCATCGGCCGTATACAGTGTTTTTTTCTCGTTAGTAGACATAAGGTAAGGGTTCGGGTTGTGTGTTTGAATTAACTGATTTTAGCGCTCGAAGGTTATACCCTACTACCCAGCCGCGCAAAATGCCCACCACGTTTGGCCAGGCGTATTTTTCTCTCTACTTTTGCCCACCTTCCGGTCACGTCGTACAACGGATAGTATGAGAGTTTCCGAAGCTCTTGATCTAGGTTCGATTCCTAGCGTGACCACTTATAGCAAAAACCCTCTGTAAATAAACCATTTACAGAGGGTTTTTACTTAGTACACTTGTAAGTGTGGCTTCAAATAGAAGTTTACGGATAGCATCAGATGAATTAATACCTAGTAGGTAGAAGGCCTCTGTCAACGCGGCAGCCGGCTATGTATAGGCCAAGTACCAGTTCGTTGCTCTAGGGTTGGAAGGTGCACTTACCAGAGAGTTTATTATTTTGCTGGCCTACTCTAGTCCCTATTTGATGTAGTCTCTTGCTCCGGAATACTTGGCTGAAATTGCCCATCAATTAGGGTCGCTCAACGCCTTTCTCGGTGGGTTTGCTGCCGCCTTCCTAGGAACGTTGCTCACGCTTACCTCCCCGCGCCGCCTTACTACCTGGGCCATCGCCACGGCCGCCTTCGCGGCCGTGGCGTTTATTGTGACCACTGTTGCCACCACGAAGCTCGGTATTATCCTTCATCCTCAGGCGCCGGCTAATGTCAGCCACACTCCGGTGGCAGGAGCCCGAGTCTTAACGGTGCTGGGCTTCCTATTGGGTACTATGGATTGCTGGCTAGCATCGGGATCAGTGGATGGCTACGCTCGCGGGCAATCGGCCTGCTGACCAACCCTACTTGCTGGCCTTGGCACCATATTGGCGACAAGCCTCCTAGTCATCTTTTAAGAGCATAGCAAGAGGAATTTTTATGGCACGGAAGGAATAAAAACTCCTCTTGCCTAATCAGGTAACTCTTATAACTAATCAAGATGATCGACTCAGCTTACATTTTATCTTAAAGTACAAAGGTCTAGTAAACTCCGTCCGAGCAAGGACCACCAGTCAGTTCAAGCGTAGCGCAAGGAAGGCTTGTGCAGGGCCTTTTTCGGCTAGGGTGCCGCGTAATATTTATTGATTTCCAAGGTAAAGAATACCGTTGTCCTATATCCTGCTTTTTGAAGCGGCATTGCCTTCAAGCAACGCTCAATACCAATAAATCATTGCTGCACTTGCCCTTCAGGGCAAGTGCTCTTGCTTACCACATTAGCTCTTAAACCTTAGAATATAGTCTCCCCTGCGGCATATCGTCGGGACCCCACAAAGCGAAGTCACAGGGGATAAAGTCCATACCCTTGACCGAGGTGGCTACTAGTCCGCAACTTGGGTTAATTGGCTAGTAAGGTGGTAGTGGGAATTATTTTTGAATCGGCGCTTACTAGCTAGGAGGTCTGCAAATAGCGTTGTAACTAGCCTATTTATTTTACTGACTTTATGGTAATATCTCTACTAAACATCACCTCCGATTCGCAACCCTTAAGTAAGAATCCGGAGGACAAATCTGCTCAAACCAGTCAACATTGGATAGTGACGGACAATGAGACAGCTCGCAGAGTCAAGTATATTTTCCGTCCGAACGGTGATGTCCTGATAGCTAATCTTGGGACAAGAAAGGCAGTTAAGGCAGAGTAAACAGCGCATTAACCATCCTTCAAGCGCTGCCCTGAAGTTAGCCCTATCACTTTAGCTAACAGGCAGATATGTTGCGTTCTCAAGGGGTTTTTGCTTGGTATATGGCACTAGTTGTTAAAGCAGCATTGAATCTGGACAAGTACAGCACCAATAGTAATGTCTCGGGGTTTGCTGCTAGGCAGCTATAGCCCCGGCTGTGGTAGGTTGAAGCTTGTGAACAAGCCTTATAGAATTCGTTTTTATCTGCACTTGATAGCTTTATTTTTAAAGGTTGGAAATATGCAAATGACTTCTTTATTTTATATTCCTTTATAACTAATACAATATTTTTTTGATAATCACTTATAACCTTCTTAACTTGACATATATTTATAACGGTTAGTATTTTTCCTATAGAGTATGACTGAGTGGTTAATTGAAAACAGAGACTGGCTAGGTATAGCTGTACCTTGTTTTGCTGTTACAGCCGCACTTATTTTTTGGGTTTTGACTGGCCGCGATAAGGATAGAGCCTATCCAATTCAGGGCAAGCCAAATACTTTATCTTTTACCGGAGATAAGCGCACAATCTCAGTTATAAAGGTAGAAATAACGAATTTTATAACTGATACTAAGCGAATTACAGTTTGAAAGCAGATTAGAGATTAGCTACTGGGCGCTTTATGTTATGCCCCTGGTTACGCTCAATAGTCTTTAAATTTGGTATCAACGGTAGCCAACTGCTCACAAACAAGCCAGATTTTGGCGGCACGTGTTACCTTGGCTTAGCAGTGCAGCCAACGATGCGCATACTGCTGTTCGCATACAGTGGCCCCGAAGGTCGATGCTAAGTACCGGGGACAGCCAATTCTTAGCTGGTCAAAAGAAGTGGCGTTTTTATACGCATAAAAGCCAGAGTGAATCTATTGGCTACTCTCAGGTACGGGCAATGCTACACGCACGGTGGTACCGCGCTCGGGGTGTGATTCCAGCGAAAAACGCCCCCCAAGAAGCTCTGCACGATTGCGAATGCTTATGATGCCCATCCCCGGATCGGAGGTGGGAACTGGAGATTCGGGCATCCCCTGGCCATTGTCCTGTACGCTGAGAACAACCTGCTTATCCTCGTGCTCTACCTGAATGTGGACCTCTTGGGCATGAGCGTGTTTGATGACGTTGCTCAGCAGCTCCTGAATAATGCGGTATACAGCTAGTTCGAGGAGCAGCGGGCGGGGCTGCTGCAAGCCAGTCAGATGCAGGTAAACGTTGAGCTTACCCGGTGGAATGTGCTTCACCAGCTCCTGTAAGGCAACCTGTAGTCCAAAGTCCTCTAAGATGCCGGGCGTCAGCTGGTGCGAGACGTTGCGGGTAGCTTGAATGGCCTCGTTCAGCACTTGTAGCACAGCCGGATCCGTAGCGGACTGCCCTCCGTTTTCCAGGTTGAGCTTGGTAACATAAAGCAGTTGCCCTACGCCATTGTGCAGCGCTTCAGCAATACGCTTACGCTCTGCTTCCTGGGCGGCAAAAACAGCCTGCACGACTGTTTGCTGCTGCTGGCGCTGAAGATGAACAGCATCGGTGAGCATGCGGGTGCGCTCCGTTATATCACGAATGGTAACCAGAATGCCAGTCACCTCGCTCCTGTCAGGATTCTGCAGGGGCATGAAGTAAATATCGTAGCTGCCGGGTCGCTGCCTCAGAGGCTGGTTAAACAAATTAATTGGCTTGCCTTCACTTACCTGCTTCAGCAGATTGCGCATTTCAGCCGTTTCGAGGTAGTGCGGTAGGAGTTCGAAAAACGAATGCCCTAACGCCTGATCTTCAGGTATGGAAGAATACTGAGCGACCGTCTGGTTCCACGCCGTCACGCGCAGGTTCAGGTCTAGCGCTATAAGGGCATCAAGGCTGTGGTCAAGTACTTGCTTGGTAAAAACCTTTTCGGCCCGGAGCCTTTCCTTCATCTGTTCCGACTCGGCAACATCGATTGAGAAGATGACAGCTTCCTGCTTTTCCTGGTCGAAGAAGCCGTAGCTCTGGTAGTATACCCGCTCGCCTTGATTAAGAAAAAAGCTTACAAAATTAACCGCCTCGCCTGCCAGAAGGCGGTCAATGAACTCGGCCTGCGCGGGAAAGACAGCATACATGCTAACCTCCTGCATCTGATTATCCTGGATATCTAAGCGGCGCAGGCCCAACCCAACCAGTTCCAGAAAGACTCCTGTATGGGTAAGCCTGCCCATTATTACCGGCATATTATGCAGTACGCGCTCCAAAAGGCGGTTTTTATAGCTTAACTCTTGTTGGGCTTCCCGTTTGGCGCTTATATCTCGTACTACTCCCAATAGTTGCCCCAATTGGCCTTTAGTCCTCTCTACCTCCCCACGAAACCGGATATACCGCACTGAGTTATCGGACCGCACCACCCGAAACTCCAATACCAAGGGTTGGCCGGTTTGTTGAGCCTGCGCCAGAGCCTCGCCAGCAGGGGCCAAATCCTCGGGGTATATGTGCCTGATAACCTCCTTACTGGGCAGAGGTCCTGATCCGGGGGGTAAGCCTAATAAGGTCCGGGCACGCTCATCGAGCACTATTTCTTTACTGTCTAACGAGTATATGATGGTGCCCACGCCGGCAGCTTCCAACGCCCTTCGACGGTCTTCCTCACTCTCGCGGCGTTGCTGCTCGGCTGTTTTGAGTGGAGTAATATCACGCCACACGGCATGCAGGAGCGTGTGGGTATCCATCTGGACCGGCGTGAGCAGGATTTCGCCCCAAAACTCTTCTCCCGTACAGCGCTGGCCACACCACTCGTAGCGATAGCGTCCCTGGGCTACGGCCAGGCGGCAATATTCGTCGGCGAGCTCGCGGCTGGGGCGGCCATCGGGTTGGTGCGGGGGAGCTAGCTCAGCAATATGTCGGCCCAGGATCTGCTGTTTATTGGTGGCTCCGACCAGTGCCAGCATAGCCGCATTGCAGTCAACAAAGTAGTTATCGAGCAGCAGAAATACGGCGTCGCTACTGTGCTCAAACAGGCGGCGGAACTTGTCAGCATGGGGGTCAGCGGCGGCTGTTAATTGGGCGGCGGCCACTGCGGCAGCTTGTTGTAGGGCCTTTATCTGCGCCTGAGCTCGGTGTAGCTCCTCCTGCTGCAAAGTCAGCATGGTTTGGTACAGAAGCTCTTCCGGTAGCTTTTCAGCCAAACCGGCGGGATTGGCAGCGGACAAGCGCTGCAATGCTTGCTGGCGCAATGCGCTCAGCTCCGCGGATAATGGAGAAGGAAATAATCTACCCATGATCGGAACGACTTGCTACAGCCGGCGGCCATTATTAGCCAAACAGTTAAAGTACGGGCAAATTTGCCCCCCAAGGTTTACAGCAAGGGAACCTGCTGAGGTCCAAGTCTGGGTTATAACAGTTGTTGAAGTAGTCAGTGCACACCGTACAGTGGCTTGATTTCCAGGTTTATGAAGCAGTTAAGTTGAGAATTATTTCCAAACCCAGGTAAGGCTGCGATTATTCAAGCAGGCCGTGCTCAACGGCATATTTAACTAAAGCCGCCGTGTTTTTTACTTGCGTCTTTTCCAGGATATTCTGGCGGTGCGTTTCCACCGTACGCCTGCTGACGAATAGCTTTTCAGCAATAGCATTGTTGGTGAGTCCTTCCGCGATAAGCCTGAGAACCTCCAGCTCCCGGTAAGACAAACCATCAACTTTCTTAGTATCTGTCGAAACTTCCGGGTGAAGGACTTTTTGCAGCAGTGCAAGACCAATGTCGCTGCACAGAAAGCGCTTACCGGCCGCAACAGCGCGAATGGCCGCGATTATTTCGGCCTGATCCGCGCTTTTGAGCATGTAGCCCGATGCGCCGGCCTCCATTACCTGCCCCACGTACCGCTCATGCGCCAGCATCGTGAGTATCAGCACGCGCACCTCCGGAAACCGCTGCCGCAGCAAAGGCAACGTAACGAACCCATCAAGCACCGGCATTTGCAGGTCCATCAGCACAATATCGGCGGAAGTAGTAGCTAGGCGGTCTAGTAGCTCTTGCCCATTGCTGGCATCGCCTACTACAAGCAGTTCGGGAGCGCCCGTTAGCAGGGCTCTCATTCCATCCCGAATAAGCGAGTGGTCGTCGACTAAGAACAGGCGAATCATGGGAGGGAATGTAAGTAAACTTCCGAACCACCCTACAGAGCAGCTAGCTAAGCCACCCTTTTCTCCCGCATTTCTACATGAATATAACTAATTGCGAATGAGCTAAAAAACAATTCGTAGCAGTAGGCAATTTAAAAGATCAGAGTGATTGAAGTTACTAAAATAAGCACCCCCACCCTTTTCAAAACGAGTATAGGCAGCACTAAAGTAACCGGGCCGGAGACCTGCAAGATTGACCTATATCACTTTAGCCCAGTATTATCCGACACTCTGCACTCCGTAACGATGACTACTATTTTATCTGACCGACTATCGGCCGCCTTACACTTAACGGACCGCCTCTGGCACTTGCGCGGCGACGACGCCCTACTGCTGGCCGTTGACCGGGGCGGCGTTGCAATCGGCTCCGTGCTCGCGCGCTTACTGGGCTTCCCGCTGGAGTTTCTTTCTACTATGGATAGCTTAAGTAGTGAAACAATGGAGGAGAATACTGCTTCAAATGGGCTACTTGCGGGCGCGCCTACGCAGCCCTCATCACATAAGGGCCAAACGCTAATCGTGGTGGGCGACGGCATGGCGGCTGAAACGCAGCTGGTAGCGGCTTTACGTATTGCCCGAGCCCGCAAGCCAGCGCTGTTGGTAGTAGCTCTGCCCGCGGCGACGCCCGCTACTACCGCGCGCCTACGGACTATGGTCGACGCGGTGATCTATCTGCAAAGCCCCCGCACGCCCAGGCGATGCGGGAATTTTATGAGAAGTTTCTTCCGGTGACGGATGCCGAGGTGGCCGAGGCATTGCGCGTGGCTAACTCCTGAGCGTTAGCCTTTATAGCCATTCGTATCCGCTGCTTTATACACCAGCCACACTACTTTAGCGCTGGAGCTTACGGAGGGCCAACAGACACAAGGCCACTGAGCCCGCCACCCGGATCTGGCCGCTAAGAATCATACTTTCTATTTCTGCGAGTGGCGCGGTCAGTACTTCAATGTTTTCGGTTGGGTCCAGGTGCTGCGGGGCTACCAGGCGCACGTTGCGGGCCAGAAAGAAGGAAGTAGTGTTCGTGTCTTTGGTGGGGTTGTCATTTACTTCCAGCAACAGCTCTACCTCGTCGGAGGCATAGCCGGTTTCTTCCAATAGCTCGCGCTTGGCCGCTTCCAGGGGGGCATTTTCATCATCGTCTATCACCCCACCGGGTACTTCAATGAGTATCTGGCCGATGCCGTGCTTGTACTGGCGAACCAATACGACTTGCTCGTCCTCGGTTACGGCAAATATCAGCACCACGTTATGGCGCACACTCACATAATAATCGTCAAGCTGTTGTCCATCGGGCAGTTCTACATGGTCGCGACGAACTTTATACCACGGATGATCAAAGATCAGCTCCGATTTAAGCGTCTTCCAAGGCTCAATCTTTTTGGTCATGTTGGGTTTGTTATAAAACAAATGGCAAGGTACTAAACGAGTTTGTAGCTCTGCATTAGGAAGCGCTATCAGTTGTATTGACAATTTCTTTCCGTTGCTTCTGGTGCAGATGACTCCAGGCAGCACCAATCGACGCTGTATCCGCAGGCGTTTTGGCTAGATTACTGCAACAATGGCGACTAACTAAGTATATTGAATTGTTGTTCTTGTTGGCGCTTGTCCGGAGCCTTTCAGACTATTAACCTCAAGTATAACTTTCTCCAGCGGGCAGTAGATGCGCTGACGCCCGCTACTTCTTTGCTTGTTATTATCTTCCCAATTTGTGAGCATCGCTACTCAGTATTTCCACAACGCTGCCGCCGCCATCACCTACCACGCGCCGGGCTATCTGCGTGTTACGTGGCAACCAACGCCTATATCAATGGCCGATTTGCAGGCGATATATGAGCACGTACTACGAGCTATGCATTATTATAGCACCACGCAGCTTATGAGTGTGCACGGGAAGCGGCCACCTATGCCAACGCAGACTCAGGAGTGGCTTACCATTCAGTGGGTGCCGCGGGCTATTACGGAGGCTGGCTACGACAGATGCGCCATAGTAGAAGCCGAAGCGCCCCTAAGCAGGCTCGCGGCTCGCTCCGTTGGCAATGGCCTGACACATAAGTTGCGCTACAACTTTTTTTCAACAGTACAGGAAGCGGCCGAATGGCTACAAAAAGCCTAGTAAACTAACTGATACCCAAACTTTCCTCGCTCTGCTCGTCCGCCGCCAGGCCCCGATGATACACGTATTCAGTGACGCTAGCCATAAGCGCCTGACTGCTCAGGGTAAAATACGCATTCTCAGTGCGGGTGCGAAACGGAAGAATAGAAGCCGTTACCTGCTGCCCTACCCACTCCTCCCCCAACGGGCCGCTGGCAGGTGAGCCGTAGAGCCGAATAAATTCTTGCCGCAGACCGGCTATTACATCATTGCCGGTGGCCAGTAAGTCGATGCGGTAGAGCTGCTGGTCGAAAAAGCGGTAGTGAATCTGCCGAAGCGGATAGTTTAAGTACAGCGGCTCCTCCAGCTCACGGGCATAAGTGGCTATGCGCGGGTCATGTAGCACCGATACGAGCACCAGCCCGCTCAGGTCGTTTACTTTCTGTCCAAACCGAACCTCACGAAAGCCATTCTGCTGATCAAGATAGCGCGTGCTGCCTACCATTACTTCTTTACTGTTATTATAGGTAGGAACGACAGTCTTGCAAGGGCAAATATATAATTTTTATGGGTCGCAGCAAATGTTAACTAATACAAATCAGGCAGTCGATTACTTACTATAGTAGTGACTAAAATTGACTTAAAAGCTACTATAAGAGGTTTTAGTAGTCGTTTAGCAACTAGCTATTACTTTTAGTTCGCTTTTTTACTATCCGTTCAGCTTGTTTTTATAATCCAATATTATCGAGTTACCGTATAGAAGGCTAAATCCTTTTTTTCCTAATTCAATTGTAATGAAAAAGTCTTTGCTGACTACCCTCACGTTCGCTTTAACTGTAAGCCTGATTACGCCGGTCCTAGCCCAAACCAACGCCAAAACCAAGTCGGACGCCGACAAGATTAAAACCAAGGAAGACGGCAACATGTCGAAGACCAAGATGGCCGACGATGGGAAGATGAAAATGAAGGGGAAGACGGCCGCCGGCGACAAAATGAAAGCCAAGGGCAAGCCCGGCAAAGCCGCCGAAACGATGGTAAACGCCGCCGACCTGCCCATGAGCAGCGCCGAAGGTGTGATGGTGGGCGGCGCCATGATGGTGCCGAGCAAAGACATTGTCGACAACGCCGTGATGTCGTCGGAACACGGCACGCTGGTGGCGGCTGTAAAGGCGGCTGGCTTGGTGGAAACGCTGAAAAGCGCCGGACCTTTTACCGTTTTTGCCCCTACCAACGCTGCCTTCGACAAGCTGCCCGCTGGTACGGTAAACACCTTGGTAATGCCCGAAAACAAAGCCAAGCTCACCACCATTCTAACGTATCATGTAGTGCCCGGCGCCGTACGCGCCGCAGACCTGCAAAATGGCCAAACCTTAACCACCGTGCAGGGCGAAACCCTGACGGTGATGAAAAGCGGCACCAGTGTAATGCTGAAGGACGCGAAAGGCGGCATGGCCACCGTGACCACCGCCGATGTGATTTCCAGTAATGGCGTGACCCACGTTATCGACAGCGTGTTGATGCCGACCAAATAGTCTGCTGCTAGTAATTTACAAAAAAGCCCCCCAGAGTAGTCTGGGGGGCTTTTTTTGTGATCAGTCGGCTTGGGGCAATGCAGCGGCAAGCCAGGCTATTGTAAGGTTAGCTTCATGTTGAAAGTTTCTGCTAGCCTACCCTCGAACAAAATATTTTTTAGGGCGGCAACAGTTGTTGAGTAAGCGTTTTGCGTAGAAAGAGGATACTGTCCCAAACAGGCTGTCAACCTCTACCTACCTATGAAAGATTCTTCGAAAAACGCCCCCCAGAACCCCGACGAGAAGCCCCCACGTCGGACTACGCAGAACCAGCCGGCCACTACCGCTGACCCGAACGCCGCATTTCCCGGAACGTCCGATGAGCATCGGCCCGGCGAAAACCTCTATACGCTGCCTGAGATGCAGGAGCCACAGCCCCGCAACCCCTCGAAGCCGCAGGATACGCCGGCTAGTGAGCCTGCCGATGCCCAAACGTCGATGCTGGACCGCGAAACCCACGGTCAGCTCCTCGACGAGCCGGCGCCGGATGGCAAGTCCGGTATCAGCGACAGCGTAATCAACCCGCTTATTGCGCAGTCGAGCCGCCTCGAAGACAATAACCGCGGCGAGTAAACCGCTTTTCTTACCGTTGGATAAAGCCTGCCGGCAACGCGAACTCTGGAGTTCGCGCTGCCGGCAGGCTTTACTTTGACACTAAGTCTTGGTATTCGGCTTGATGGCGTTCAACGAAGGCCGCCACAAAATGGCAGCTGGTATGCACCTTGAAGTGTTGGTCGCGGGCGTATTGCAACGCAGTGCGGGCCATTTCTTCACCCACGCCCTGGCCGCGCAGGTTTTCATCTACGAACGTATGATTGAAATCAATGCTGTCGGCAGTGGGTTTGCTGTACGCCAGCTCCGCCTCATAGCCGTGCACGGTAGCGTAAAATGACTGGTCTTGCTCATTATGAGTGACGGAAATGGCCATGTGCGTAAGAATAGTAACTGTAGAAAAGTAAGCCTGGCCGTGACTAACAAGCAGATCGGGCTGCTATTCATTACGCGGCCGGGGCCAAATGGGTGGAATTTTGTTGACCCTTAAACCATCCTTTTGCGTACTAGCCAACTAGTTGCTTGATACCAAGTGTCTTGCTTCACTCTCACACTTCATACCACCTGCCCTATGAAAACACAAGAAGATAAGCCAGATACGGACGACAATAACAACCGTTCGCTGGCCGAAAACGAGAAGTTAGGCGCTAAGCTAGCCCATGAAAATCCGGAGAACACTACCGGAAGAACAGCTGGCAAAAACGCCGTGCCCCAGACCTCGCGGGATACGCCCAACTACGGCGACTTTGGCCACGCGCCCCTCTCGGATGAGGAAATGAATGGCCCGGTGGCCGCCGGCACGAACCCCGACGGTGCCGGTGCCGCTGCGCCGAGTACGCCAGCCCCCGACCAGCGTGGCTCGGTTCCTCAAAACCTAAACAATGAGGTCGTGCAGGCTACCATGAACGACGAAGCCGACGACCGGCGCGAGGCCGCCAAGCTCGACGATCCGCGCTACGGCAGCGGCACCCGCAACTGGGAAACTGCTGAGCCCGCCAACCGTACCACCCAAGCTGACATTGATACGGACGAAGAATATCGGCCCGCTGCCAACTAAGCTGATTCTGTTTTTTGGAAAAAGCCGGGCGTCGCGAGCTGCGAGGCCCGGCTTTTTCTTTCACTTTGAATTTGCACTCCGATGAAAACGCCCGAAGAAAAAGCCAGTAAGCAACAGATTAACCCCGCCGCCACTCAGCCCACCGACGCACCCCGCGTAGATGCCGCCTCCGACGAAAGCGCCGGCTCAGCCGCCATGCTGGACGCCGCCACGCACGGTCAGGTGTTGGATGGCACCACCCCTGACCCCGACACTTCCGACATGACCGATGAGCGCATGAACCCCGGCGCGGAGCAGGTGTCAGACGAAGACTAGTATCGTGCACTCACAAAAAAGCCCCCCAGACATATGCTGGGGGGCTTTTTTGTGAGTGCACGATACTAGTTTAATCTTAAAGCTGCTAACCAACTTTGCCTGTCGGCGCAGCTTATAATACACATGTAAGCAAGCTGAATTTTAAAGGTTGTTGAGGAAAAACCACACTGTCTGAAGTCCTAAGTATACTTGTGCCGATTACGCATTGCTCCCAACACTTTGCTCAAGCAACAGCGCATAAAAGCCCGCTAGCTGTCTGCCTACTCCCACTCCCACGCCCATGCCGACACTGTCACCCCTCACGGCCGCTCACTGGCCTGCGGTAGAAGCTATTTATAATCAAGGCATTGCTACCGGCAACGCCACTTTTGAAACCCAAAGCCCGACCTGGGAAACCTGGAACGCCGGACATCTGGCGCATAGCCGGCTGGTGGCCACCGATGCGGCGGGCAAAGTGCTGGGTTGGGCGGCTTTGTCGGCGGTATCGGGGCGGTGCGTGTACGGGGGCGTGGCCGAGGTAAGCGTGTACGTAGCCGATGCCGCCCGCGGGCAGGGCGTGGGTCGGCAGCTATTGAGCGCGCTGATAGATGAGTCAGAGAAGAATGGCATCTGGACCTTACAAGCAGGTATTTTTCCCGAAAACACGGCTAGTATTCGGCTCCATGAAGCAAATGGTTTTCGGGTTGTGGGGAAACGCGAGCGTATCGGCAAGCTGGCCGGCGTGTGGCGCAACACGGTGCTGCTGGAGCGCCGCAGCGCCGTGGTGGGCACTTAATACCGCGTTTGAGTTTCTTTGTCTTACTTGCTCAGAAGCTTAACGCGCTTTCCTGCTCAAACTGCTCCCCGCCTGCCTCCGGTAAGCATCCTGACTACAGCGGCGACGTATAGCAGTAGATATCTCCGATTCCTTACGCGCCTAGTATGTCCGCTCCCCTCCTACTCCTCACCGATTTTACGCCCGCCGCCGACCGCGGCCTGACGTACGCCGCCGCTATTGCCACGGAGTTGCAGGCGCCCATAATACTGCTGCACGTGCGCCGCACTTCCCTGCTCGATCCGGAGGCGTTGACCGGCCGCATTCCGCATCGAAGTGAGGGCGAAATTGCTACGGAGCTGAGTAGTCGCACGGCAGGCCTGATGGTGCCGGTCACGGTGGATATTTCCAATGATTTACTGGAAGATGCGGTAGCGGCGGCCGTAGCTCAGCATCGGCCCCAGCTTATCGTGCTGGGCCGCCCCGACTACAACAAGCCCGATGAGCTAATTGATACTACTTCGTTGAACCTGTTGCGTCATACGCCCGTGCCGCTGCTGGTAGTACCCGTTACGGCGCCAGCCAAGCCTAATCTGGGCCGCGTAACTATTGCAGCTGATAATCAGCCCTTTTCGCTGAGCCCGCAGGTAATGGAATTTGGTCAACACCTGCTGAGCGCCTTGAATGCCACGATAAACATTACCCACGTAGTGGAGCCCGAAGACGACGACACCTCGTCGCTGGCTTATCAGCAAGTTGAAAAAAGTGGCCTCACTGCTGGTTTTCAGCGCGTCACGATGCGCGGACAGCGTCACCTTCGGCCCGTAGAAGGCATTTTGACGGCGGTAGAAGAAGATGGCATGGGCTTGCTGATTTTTATTGCCCGGCAGCACAGCATTCTGCAACGGCTATTTTACCAAAGTGTATCGGCGCGGGTGGTTCGGCACAGCCGGGGCCCGGTGCTGGTATTGCCGGCTCAGCCGTAGGATTAGGCCGGAACGGGTGCTTTTTTATCTTTAGGAAGTGCGACTGCGTTTTCTCAGAAGCAGTTTGCGTTAATCCTTAACTGGCGGAAGGATGTAGAGACGCAAGATTTTGCGTCTCGCCGTTGAACGCTTCCCCCGCAAGGAGCCCAGATTGATGCGCAGGCCGCCACCCACCTGTGGCTCGTCGTTAAACGATTCTCCCGCAAGGAGACGCGAAATTTTGCGTCCATAAACCTATCTGGTAGCTGAGAAACTAAGCTAAATAGCTTCTCAGCCAGGCAGCCTACCAGCGCCAACCCAGCTGCACGCCGCCATACCAGTTTCGTCCTGGTGCGGGCTGAAAATACCGTTGGCCAAAGGCGTTCAAGTCGTTGCCAAGGCTGTAGCGCCGGTCGGTGGCGTTTTCGAGGCCAGCGAAGATGTCTGTCTCCAATTTGCCCCCCAGCACCCGCCGCCAGCCGGCGCGCGTGGCAAACGTCCAGTAGCCAGCGGCATACACCGTATTCGCGTCGTTGAGAGGAATCTGAGCCTGATGGCTGAGCGTGGGCTGCAGATAAAAACCGTGCTGCTGGCTGAAATCGAGGCCGGCGGTGAGCGTGTGCGGGGCCGTGCCGGTGAGGCGGTTACCGCTGTAGTCCTGGTCGCCCTGCTGGTAGTCGCGGAAGCGGAAATGGTTGTAGGCGTAGCTGGCCCAGGCGCGCAGGCCGGTTGGTAAGCTGTTTGCAGCAGCAGAAATGCCCCCTAAGGAGCTAGCAACGGGCCGCCACAGCCAGCCACTCAATGCCGCCTCCACGCCGCGCTGCCGGGTGGAGCCAGAATTAAAAAACACATTCACGCCCGCTTCCGTAGTGCGCGTGACAATGGTTTGTTTCAAACGGAAATCGAACAGAGCCACGTCGAAGGTGAGGCGATTATTGAACAGATTACCCCGCGTGCCCACCTCGTAACTGGTGCCGCGCTCAGCTTCCAGGTCGCGGTTGAGGCTGCCATCGGAGGGGCGAATTTCCTCCTCGCTGGGGGGCGAAAATCCGTTGCTCACGCTGGCGTAAGCCGATATCTGAGAGGTGATTTCCTTGAGCAGCGCCACACGCGGCGACACTACGGGCCGGAAGTTGCGCCGAAACGCGAAGCTATCCGGCCGTGCGGCCGCATTCGACACCCGCGCAATGCGGTAGCGCAGACCGTTTAGGCTGGCACCCGCGGTAAGCAGAAAATCGGCGGGCAGCTCCCAATCGGCCTGCGCAAAGCCAAAACCGACGCTGGTACTGATTTCGTCGTCGTAGCGCAGTGGGCCGGGCGTGCCGCGCCGGTTCTGGTAGTTGCGCGCATCCTCGAAGCTGTTCTGAAACTCGCCCCCGGCGCTCAGGCGCAGCACCCGGCCCGCCAGCGCGGCGCGGTAGCCAAACACCGAGCGCCCGCCCCAGCCCAGCGCCGTATTCCGCTCCAGATCAACCAAAAATGGGGTTTTAATAGTAGTAGCCGAGGTATACAACGTCGTCTTATTCGACCAACGGCTGGTAAACCGATAGTCGTGCGTGACGCCCAGCAGCGCCGTCCGCGAGGCGTAGCCAGCCCGCTGATCTATAGTGCCGAGTTGGGTACCTACGGTTGGCCGCGCCTGCCGCGGGTTCTGCTCAAACTGCGCTCTGGTGAGGCTGCCCGGAATCTGATAATCCAGATCAGTGTAGAGGGCATGGACCGAGATGGTGCGCTGCTCGGAAGGAACAAATTCGCCGTCCAACGTCAGCACGTCGCGGCGCAGGGCGCTGTTCTGGCGGTAGCCGTCGAGGGTCTGGCGGGTGTATTGGGCCCGCAGGCTAGCCGTGGCTGAGCCCGTTTCGGCTGTCACTGAGTAACGGCGCAGCCCGAAGCTTCCGGCCGTAAATCCGGCCTGCACCCGCGCCTCACCGGGCGTTGGCCGCCGGGTGCTCAGCAGCACCGCGCCACCAGTGCCGGCGCCGTACACGCTGCCCGCCGGACCTTTTATTACCTCAATCCTCCCAATAGAAGCCGGATCGAGCAGGTTGAGCGGACTGCTGCCGCTGGCTTCGGTGAAGGGAATATCATTATAGTAGAGCTTTACGTTGCGCACCCCAAACGGCGAACGGAGCGTGCTGCCGCGCACGCTGAGGCGGTAGCTGGCCGTGGCGCGCTCCTCTAGCCGCACGCCCGGCAGCGTATTTACAGCCTGAGTAAGCGAAGTCTGGTTGAAGCGGTCGATAACGGTGGCATCGAGTACGCTCACGCCGGCCGCCGTGCGCCGCAGCGGCAAATTCTGGCCGTAGCCGACTACCGTAGCCTCGGGCAAGCGCACGGTGCGGGCAGTATCGGGGGTTTGGGCGCGCAGAGGAAGCTGAAGCAGCAAAAGCAGCGGCAGCGGCTGGCAGTAACGAAGAAGCATGGGGGAAGTGTAGCGTAACCTTTGCCCGAACGGGAAAGCAACGGAACAGGTTAGTAAAAAAGCCCCCCAGGTCAATTTAAACCTTGAAAGCATCTCCCTATTAGGCGGTCATGCAGAGCGCAGCGAAGCATCTCGCTCGCTTCGTTGAGTTGCTACTCAGTAGAGATGCTTCGACAAGCTCAGCATGACCGCCTGCTTTAAAGCAACATCAGCACGCGAGATGCTTCGCTGCGCTCTGCATGACCGCCTATAGTGAAATCAGCTAAAGAATATTGGCTTATTCTTACCTTACATCACCTCCCTTATCACCGCCAGCTATGCTCTACATCCCGCGTCGCCACCGTCGCAAACTGCTGCTTCCGCCGGGCCTGCTGGCGCTGATATTAGTCTGGTTACCAATTACTAGGAGTTGGGCTTGCTCATGTGTGGAAACCGAGACATCAACAGCAAAAAGAATTACAAAGGCTTATGAGAAAGCTGATCTGGTTTTCGTTGGCAAAGTCATTAAGTTGGAGACTTTAGTTACCACTGACACTGTGCATGGGACGGATGGAAAAACGCGGTATGTGCAACGCGACAACCTTATTAGCTATACCTTTTCTGTTTAACGTCTGTTAAAAGGTAAAACAACTAATACTTTCGCAACTGTATTTAGCGACGCAGAGGAATCTGCCTGTGGCAGAGTATTTAAGGCAGGGACTACATATCTAGTTTATGCGAATTTGAATGACCGTCACTTTCCTAGTGCAAGCAAGGTTAAGTCCTTCTATCACACCAGCCTTTGCACCAGAACTAGGTATATAAACTTTGTTGAGGTATCGGCTCTGGAAGACTTAAGGGCAAAAACTTAAAGGCCGTTCTAACCTCTCGAAACCCAAGCTCCCGATTGTCAGTTGAATAGAACGACCTCATCTATTCAGCTATGACCATCCTTAGAAATACGCTCACGGCCGCGGCGCTCTGCTCGGCCTTTACTGCTGTTGCCCAGAACGATTATCAGAAAACCGTAACGGCTTCCTACAAAGGCAACATCTTCAAGCCCGGCCAGGTAGAAGCCACCGACGCCCGCGTAGCTCAGCTCAAAGCACCTGCCGGCTTTGCCGTTACCAAGTTTGCCGACAAGCTCGAAAAGCCCCGGATGCTAGCCGTAGCGCCCAACGGCGACGTGTACGTGAGCAACCGCGACAAAGGCACCGTCACGCTGCTGCGCGACACCAACAAAGACGGTAAAGCCGACCTCACGAAGCAGGTAGCCCAGCGCGATAATCTGCACGGACTGGCCCTGAAAGATGGCAAGCTCTACATAGCCGCCGTGCGCGAAGTGTACGCCGCCGACGTGCAGGCCGACGGCACTCTGAGCGAGCTAAAAACGCTGTACAAAGACCTGCCCGACGCGGGCCAGCACCCCAACCGCACGCTCAATTTCGGACCCGATGGCAAGCTCTACCTCTCGGTAGGCAGCACCTGCAACGCCTGCGACGAGCCCAATAAGGAAAATGCCACCCTGCTGGAAATCAAGCCCGACGGCTCGGGCCGGCGCGTGGTGGCCAAGGGCCTGCGCAACACTATCGGCTTCGGCTGGCATCCCACTACGAGAGTGCTCTACGGCTTCGACCACGGCATCGACTGGCTCGGCGACGAAGATCAGCGTGAGGAGCTGAACGAGATAAAAGAAGGCGCCAACTACGGCTGGCCTTTCGTGTTTGCCGACGGCAAAGCCAACCCCGCCGACGAGCCGCCCGGCGGCCTGACCCACGAGCAGTACGCGGCCAAAACCGAGAAGCCCAAGCTGCTCTACACCGCTCATTCGGCCCCGCTGGGCATGATTTTCAATACCGGGGGGCAATTTCCCAAAGAGTATCAGAACGATGCCTTCGTGACCATGCACGGCTCCTGGAACCGCGCCGAACCCAGCGGCTACAAAATCGTGCGCGTGCATTTCAACGACCAGGGCCAGCCCGAGAAGTTCGAGGATTTCGTGACGGGCTGGCTGGTAAATAACAACAAGGAGCAGTTTGGCCGCGTCTGTGGCATCGCCCAGCACGCCGACGGCTCCCTGCTGGTATCGGACGACGCGAACGGAGTGATTTACCGCGTGGCATATGCCGGGGCCGCGCCGGGGAACAAATCCACGAAGAAAGCACAGACGGGCCGTTGAGAATAGTTTGGCAACAGTCCATTCCAAGAGTCAGCCGCGTAGCGGCGACAGGTTTGTAGAAAACGAATACCAGAATGACCAAAGCCGCATAGCGGCGACAGAATAGCTAGGATACCCGCCCTAACTGATCTGTCGCCGCTATGCGGCTTTATTATCTCCGACGCTTTTATCTACAAACCTGCCGCCGCGCTGCGGCTATTCTGGCGTTTGCATTACCTAAAGCTGCTTGACTTACTTCAACTTCGCGACGGGCGTTTTGCTGGTCATTATGCCTTCGGGTACTGTTTGGGCGGCGGCAATGTTCTCAAGACCACCGGGTTTGGTGGCTTCGGAGCGGCCGGCGGCCAGCATGAGTTGGCCGTACTTGGCGTAGTCGTTCCAGCGGCGGCGGAAGGCGGGCTGCTCGTCGGTGGCCTTGGGGAAGTAGGCCCACTCCTCTACCAGGTTGTTAGCGCGGTTTACCAGCACTTCGTAGCGGTTCTGGGGCGTTACGCCTACGTTTTTAAAGGTCATCTGGAGGATGTCAGCCGCGGCGCCGTCCATGGTTTTGCCTTCGCCTTTATAGGTCAGCGTCACGCCGGAGTCTTTGAGCTTAAAGGGCATCACGAGCCAGTAGGAGTTGTTAATCCAGATGGGCATGAGGCGGTCGAGCACCTTTTGGCCGGCGGGCGTGGCCGAAATATCCTGGCCACGGCTGTACACTTCCCCCTTCTTGGTGTTGAGGTTGTAGTTAGCCACCAGCGTATCTTTTTCCCAATGAAAATCGCCGGTGTACTTGTCCCAGATCTGATATTGCCCCCCAAAGAAGCTCCAGGCCAGAAAGCGGGTATTGCGCCAGGCATCGTAGCCGCCCATGGCGTTCATCACTTTGTCGGCAATGGCTATAGCCTGTGGATCGGAGCCGGCTTGGTCGAACCCTTCGGCGGCCGGGTACGCGCCTTTTTTCGCCGACGCTTTTTGGGCCTGAGCCGGGCCAGATAGCAACAACCCACTAATAACGAGAGCTGCGGCCAGGCGCAGAAATTGAGAAAACGAACGCATAGCTGAGAGCAGTAAGGTGAGTGGAGGCCGCCGCGAGCGGCTGCATTGCAAGATACAGCCAAACCGGGCCTTGTGGTGAGTAGCAGGCAGTTTTGTAGTTTTGAAACATCTATGGCTGCCCTCCTACCCGACCTGCGCAAAGCTCTCCTCAACCTACCCCAGAAGGAGAAAGACCAGCTTCTCGCCCGCCTAGTGAGCCAGGATGCCGTACTCACCGAACAGCTGGCCTTTCGCCTGCTCGAAGGCCCGGAAGCCCTGGAAGACCGTCGCACGTTTCTGCGCACCCAGATCGACGACCCTATTCGCGGTTACCACCAAACGCCCAACGACTTACTGGTTATCGTGCGCCAATTGCAGGCCCGCATTAGCTACCACGCCAAAATCACGGGCGACGCGTTTGGAGAAGTAGAGCTAACGGTACGCCTGCTCAACCGTGTATTGGAACACCAACCGGCCGCCGTAGCCCGGCTGCACGGCCCCACGCAGCCGTTGCTTCAGCACCTGGCACGCCGCGCGCAGGAAGCATTGCGACAAGCCGAGAAGCTCCACCCCGACTATCACCTGGAGCTGGCCGACGCTATCAATGCGCTGCTGACCGGCTTGTGGGCGTCGGGCGCCGCGCCGCTGGCACGGGAGCTGGGCTTGCCGCCGCACTGGGGGGCTTTTTAGGGCTTGATTTCGTTATTCGGATGCGCGAAAAACGATGGGCAGCGTGTAGGACACGCGCACGGGCTGGCCATTGAGGCGGCCGGGCGTCCACCAGGGCATGATGCGAACCAAGCGCAACGCCTCTTCGTCGAGGCCGTATCCGAGACCCTTTAGTACTTCGGCATCACGAATGCGACCATCGGCATCGACGATGAAGCGCACGTGTATTTTCCCCGAAATACCCTTGTTGAGGGCAGCAGCTGGGTAGCTTATTTTGGCCCGGATAAAATGCTGAAAAGCTAGGTCGCCGCCGGGAAAGGTGGGCATCTCATCGGCGAAAAGATGAATGACTTCGGCTGGATCGGATGCGGCAGAGCCAGACGGCGCGGTGCTATCGGCGCTGGCTACGACAGGTAGTATTTGAGCTGCTGCCCAGCTATTGAGCAGCAAGCAGAAAAGCAGAATAAAAAGGCGCGACGGCATGAAGCAGCAGGTAGAATAACGCCGTAAAGCTACGGGACCAACCAAGCTCGGCAGTGACGGCTGGATTATGCTTGTGTTGTGGTTGTGTTAGTAACTGATGTTACGCGGCAACTGCACCTCTGCCTCAGAAAGAAGCTATTGCTGCTTCAGGAAACATCCTTTCCAAGCAATCGACTAATATGCCGCGTAACATCAGTTAGTAACACAGCTGGTATCCTTTATCGGGTAAAAACAGTACATAGAAACAGCTCCACTATCCGTTTCTTTTGGTGAGCCCGTGCGGGCCGCCGCTTTTGCCGAACCTGTATGTCCTATACTCCCAAACCCGAAAACATGCGCGTGCCTAACCACCTCTCCGATGCCGAGTTGCAACAAGCATTGGATGAGCTGGATAGCAAAATCAAAACGCTGCAAAACCGCGCCCACGCCACCACCGCCAGCTCCCACCACACCTACCACGAGCATGTGGCGGCCCTGGAAGTAAAGCGCGCCAAGTTGGCCGAAATGCTCGGCCCTGACACCGACAGCGCCAACCGCGCGCCCAGCACCTGGGACGAGATTCGGCGCGGCATCGATACCCTGCGCGACGATTTGCGCAACTTGATTTAAAGCGTGAGGTGGTGAAGAGTGAAGGTGCGAGGGATGAAACCAGCGCGCCTGAGCTTTCACTACTTCATCCCTCGCACCTTCACCCTTCACCACCCCACCAACTCCCTACAACCTATGAAAAACATCTTCCCGTTGGCAGCGTTGACTGCCTCCCTGCTGCTGCTGCCGGCCTGCACGGCTCAGGAAAGCTACCAAAACGCCGCCAGCTGCGCCGAAGTAGAAATTGGGATGACCCAAGACCAGGTGCGCCGCCTCATGGGGGAACCCACGGGCCGCGACACCACCGCCGCGCCCAGCCAAACATGGTCTTACCTCTTTGGCAGCGCCACCGACACCAGCCCCATCCGCATCGAGTTTGGCAACGATGGCAAGGTCAAAGCCAAAGCCTGCGCCCCCCAAGCCTCCGGCTCCGAGCGTCCAACGGGCAACTGAGAGTTTACAATTAACAAGCAGTAGTATTTCTCAGAAAGCCTCCGCGAGAACCTGACGTCTGCCTAGTATAGAAAAGCCTCTAAACTTCTTAATGCCTTTTTTATTAATGCTAACTAATTGTTATCAATAGGGTTAAGCTGTTATATGCAACAATATTTTTTTATATTTCGTCACAAAGTCATCACTAACATTATCCTACTCTCATATGAGAACTTCATCACTTTATTGGCTATTCTGCGCAGTCGTATTAACCAGTCCTAGCTGCCAAAAGGAAGATGCTTCAGACCCTACTGTACAACAAACGTGTGAACCTCAACGGATGAAGGTCAAGGATATTTCTAATGAAAACGGTGTGATATGGTTTAATAAAGCAGAACAGAGGTATGCTGTTCATTCAAGCACATCTGGAACTTTTGATAATCAAACTATAGCATTCATCTGTGGTGATCTACCCGTTAGCTTACAACAGGATGGTTTAAAAGTAACCTTCAGCGGAACTTACCGCGAATGTGAAAAGCGACCAGAAATCGGCGGTTTGAGTTATTACTATTTAGAAATATCCAAAATAGAATCAAAGAAATTTCAGTAATGCGTTATGAAAAA
The DNA here is from genome assembly GCF_056835965.1 of Hymenobacter sp. R533113. Taxonomy (NCBI): domain Bacteria; kingdom Pseudomonadati; phylum Bacteroidota; class Cytophagia; order Cytophagales; family Hymenobacteraceae; genus Hymenobacter; species Hymenobacter sp. R533113. The sequence continues at coordinate 971,642 of NZ_JAKWBD010000001.1, read as the reverse complement.
GACTCTACTCCTTATCCTTCTCATTTTCTCAGCGGTTGGAACTTCTTTCGCACAGAAGAAAAAATTATTATACGATCATTGGACAACTACGGTTACCTCCAATGCTGCTCGAGGAAAGTTCTCTATTGATAAAGATGGCGTTACAACCAATTTCGTAGCGCAGGGTAGCAGATGGAACAGCCGCATTCTAACCTATTTTTTTACTAACGGTACAGATGATATTGCTGGAAATGATGAGCGCCAAGCCATCAGGGATGCATTTGTACTCTGGGCACTACAAGCAGACTTGGCATTCGTCGAAGCCTGTACACAAGCGGAGGCTGATATAGTTATTTCCTGGAAAATTGGCGACCATGGGGATGGATTTCCATTTGACGGAACTAATGGTGTACTGGCCCATGCATTTTATCCTCCTCCAGGTGGTAACCCTCTACCTGGTGATATTCACTTTGACGAAAGCGAAAATTGGGTAGCACCACCCACTCCACTCTTCCCATCTATTGACTTAGTAAGCGTTGCCGCCCACGAAATTGGCCATGCTCTCGGCTTAGACCACACCACTATTTCCGGATCAGTAATGGAACGCTTCTATACTGGCCCGAACCGATCTCTTGGCCCAGACGATATAGCTGGCATTCAAAGCATATATGGTCCTTCTAATGGTAATTTTGTCGCTATTGAGGGATTTGTAGATTCATATTTATGGCGTATTAAAGCTTCCGTCAACCACGTACCGGGGGCAACCTCTTACAATTGGTACAAAAATGGGGTCATGCATAGTCAACATGGAGAATTTGTGACTATTCCAATCACATGAGGAGTTTGTGACCGCAGCTACAATATTCGAGTAGAGGCAATCAATGCTTGTGGGCTGAATATCAATGCAGAGCAGCTCTTCTATCCAGAGTGTACTGCAAATGCCGCCGTGTCAGTTTATCCAAACCCAGCAATTGACCAGTTTGCGGTTGAAACTGTTGACACTACCGGAAAGCCAGTTTCAAGCGCCTTTGAGGCTATCTTGTTCGATAAGCACTCACGAGCGCAAAAGATGGAAAGTACCCAAACGGGACGCATAGAAATTACCACGCATGATATACCAGCAGGAATATACTTCCTCGAAGTAAAGCAAGGTAAGTCAGTCTTGCGCAAACAGATTTCCATTCAAAAATAAACCTTTTTATTAGTTGCTGGCTCAACGAACTTACCTAAAAAAGCCCCCCGAAGCATCTTTGGGGGGCTTTTTCGTGCGCTATGCTTTTTCCATTCAGCCGATTTATTCACCATTAACCTGCCGCAGTTACCGTTCGCTGAAATTTCGTTTCCAGGGGGCAAATTCACGACTAGGTTTGAGTCAGTTATCCACCTCAAAACCCTCAGCCATGAACCAGTTCTCCTCCTTCCGCCAGTATTGCTACTCGCTCATCCTGCTATTGCTGCTGAGCTTCTGCCTGCCTGCACTCCTATTTGCCGCCGACAACCCCGCCGCCCACCCTTCTTTTTCGGTGAAAGTAACCGGCAAAGGTCGCCCGATGCTGCTGATTCCGGGCCTCACCTGCCCCGGCGCCGTGTGGGACGAAACCGTAGCGCGCTACCAGAAACAGTACCAGTGCCACGTAGTCTCGTTGGCGGGTTTTGGCGGTCAGCCGGCCCAGGCAGCCACGCCGGAGCATCTGCTCCAGACCGTCCGCGACGAGCTACTTACCTACATCAAAACCCAGAAGCTGAGCCGGCCAGTAGTAGTTGGGCACAGTCTGGGGGGCTTTTTGGGGCTTTGGATGAGCACCACCGCGCCAGAAGCCGTTGGCCCGCTGGTGATTGTGGATTCGCTGCCTTTTCTGTCGGCCATCCAAAACCCCGCTATGACGGCCGAAGCGGCCAGGCCCATGGCCGAAGGCATGCGCCAGCAGATGACGGGCAAATTACCGCTTGCCGCTCAGCGCCAGATGGTGGCTGGCCTGATAACCGACACGGCCCGCATCAGCCAGGCCACGCGCTGGGGCCAGGATTCGGACGTGCGCACCGTGGCTCAGGCCATGTACGATATGTACACCACCGACCTGCGCCCCGACCTAAGCCGCATTCAGCAGCCCGCGCTGGTGCTCGGTGCCTGGGCCGCCTACAAAGCGTACGGCTCGACCAAGGAGAGCACCCGCGCCATTTTCGCCCAGCAATACACCAAGCTGCCCCAGCACCGCATCGAAATGTCGGAGGCCGGCAAGCACTTCCTGATGTGGGACGACACGGCGTGGTTTTTCGCCCAAACCGATGCATTTTTGAAGCAGAACGGTATTGCCAAAAAATAGCCATTTCTCTTCGCCTTCACCGGTATTCAGATGAAGCTCTGGGTACCGGTGAAAGGGAAAATCATCATCTACAAAATCACTAAAAGTCTGCCACTAATGCTACTCGAAAAAGACTTCACTGCCCTAAGACTTGAACTGTCGGTGAAGGCAAAAAACGGCATTGATTTTATCGTGGCGGCCAGCATCTTGTGGTCGGCAATTACCGTTATCTGGCTGCAGCCCAACCCGCCGGGCCTCAATGCCCTTTACACGTTCATAGTTAGTGGCGCGATGCTGCCGTTGGCCTTTACTTTTTCCAAATTATTCAGGACTACCTGGACCATTAAAGATAATCCGTTGGAGCCGCTGGGGTTATGGCTGAATTTTGCCCAGCTCTTTTATTTTCCGTTTTTGATTTTTGTGTATATCAAACAGCCCCAATATTTTATCATGACCTATGGCATTATAACCGGGGCCCATTTTTTCCCTTATGCCTGGTTTTATAATGTAAAAGCGTACGCGGTTATGGCTGGCGTCATTGCTTTTGGCTGCCTGTTTATCGGCTTGAATGTTACCGACCAAGACCTGTATTTGATTCCGCTTTTTATCGCCCTTTCACTTGTGGTGCTGAGTATTATAATTTCTGTTTCTTACCGAAAAAACAAAGCAATATATCTGCATTCCGCGCCAGTAAATCAGGTGGCGCAGGAGCAGTTAGCTTAAATTAAATTATATGTCATGTTGAAATCATAACGTCATGCAGAGCGGTAGCGAAGCATCTTGCGTGCTGATGTAGGAGTAGCAAGTGAATCTATAAGAACGTCATGCTGAGCTTGTCGAAGCATCTCTACTGAGGAGTAATCAATAGCATTACAACGAAGCGGCAGAGATGCTTCGCCTCCGCTCAGCATGACAATTACTACTCTTAACATCAGCACGCGAGATGCTCCGCTCTGCATGACGTTCTTTTAGATAACATGCTAGCTTAGCAGTCGCAATTGCTTGATACTTCAGCTTTGTCTTAGCTCGACTTTCCTATGTCATTTTCCATCTCCCGACGCCGGCTTTACTGGACCTTACAAGTTGTGTGCTGGGGGCTGTTTGGGGCCTTGGGAACCTTGATTATCGTGCTCACCGGGCAGAAGATTACGCCCGGTATGCTGGCGACGCAGGCGTTTATGATGGGGCTCTATATCGCCACCACGCATGGGTTGCGGGCGCTTATTCGGCGGGGCAACTGGTTGAAGCTTTCGATTCCTAAGGTGCTGCTGCGCCTGCTGCCGCTCAACCTGACACTGGCTTTCCTGACGCAGTGTGTGGTCTGTGTACTCATGATTTATGGGCTGAAAGTCTTCACTTTAGAGCAATTCCGGGGAAGCTATCTGCTGCTGTACACCCTGAATATGAACTTCGTGTTCTGGCTTTGGTCGGGTCTGTACTTCAGCTTTCATTACCTCGACAATTACAAGCAGGCCGACATTGATAAGTGGAAGCTGACCGCCGCCGTGCGCGAAGCTGAGATGCGCACACTCAAGGCCCAGATCAATCCGCACTTTATGTTCAATGGCCTGAACAATATCCGGGCCCTGGTGACCGAGGACCCGCTGCGCGCCCGTGAGATGATTACGCACCTGTCGGATTTGCTGCGCTACTCTATTCAGCTCAACAGCACCGAGCAGGTGACGCTGGCCCGCGAATTGGAGATTGTAGCGCACTATCTGGAGCTGGAAGCGGTGCAGCTGGAAGAGCGCCTGACCTACTCGCTCGACGTAGACCCAGCGGCGCTGGACGTGCTCATTCCGCCCATGACCTTGCAGCTGTTGGTGGAGAATAGTATTAAGCACGGCATCGCGCCCCGGCCCGCCGGGGGGCAAATTACCATTAGCGCCCGCCTCGACGACGCTCACGCGCGGCTACTGGTGACGGTGCGCAACACGGGCCACTACTTGCCCATTTCCGGCCACGAGGGCGTGGGGCTGCGCAACGCACGCGAACGGCTGCACCTCTTATTTGGCCAGAAAGCCGCCCTCACGGTTGGTAACGATGCCGCAGCCCCCGACGTGGTGACGGCCCAGCTTCAACTTCCGCTTACCGCCCAACTGCACCCGGCATGAACGCCCTGCTCATCGACGACTCCCGCCTGGCCCGCACCGAATTGCGCCATCTCCTGCAAGCCTTCCCCGACGTAGCCGTAGTGGGCGAAGCCAAAAACGCCGCCGAAGCCCGCACCCAAATTCAGGCCCTGTGCCCCGACTTGTTGTTTCTGGACATCCACATGCCCGGCGGCAGTGGCTTCGAGTTGCTGGCCTCGCTGGAAATTGCCCCCCAGGTTATTTTCACCACCGCCTACGACGAGTATGCTCTGCGCGCTTTCGAGGTTAACGCCCTGGATTATCTGCTCAAGCCCGTACAGGAAAACCGCTTAGCCGCTGCCCTCGACAAAGCCCGAACGCAGAGTACTGCTCCGCCCGTCTCCCCTCCAACCGAGCCCACTCCTACTCTCCTCACCGCCCACGACCAGGTATTTGTGAAAGACGGCGAGCGGTGCTGGTTTGTCCGCCTGGCTGATATTCGCCTTTTCGAAATCAACGGCAGCTACACCCAAATCTATTTCAACGACTGCCGCCCCCTTATCCCGCGCACGCTCCAGCATCTCGAAACCCGCCTCGACCCGAAGGTTTTTTCCGCGCCAACCGCCAGCAGATTATCAATCTGAAGTGGATTGACACCATCGAGCCTTGGTTTAGCAATACGCTCAAGATTAAGCTGAAAGATGGGCCAGAAGTGGAAGTATCGCGCCAGCAGTCGGTGCGGTTTCGGGAGGTAATGAGTTTGTGAGCAACGAGTGGCCTCACCCCCCGGCCCCCTCTCCCAAAAAGAGGGGGCCGGGGGGTGAGGCCACTCGTTGCTCACAAAAGTGCCTGCCCTCCATATCTCAGGAAAGCAGGCGCTTTTACAACGGTTTCAGAGTGGCTGTACAGTAGCGCGGACTTTTAGTCCGCGAGTTAGGTAGCGCTCTGCCTAGCGGACTAAAAGTCCGCGCTACAACCCTGCCGTACACTGACTCCGAAACCGCTCTAAACTATCAATCCAGATTAAACCGCCGCTTGCACCGGTTCGCGGAAGCCAACCCAAGTGAAGCGCTTAATTACAAACTCAGGGTTCGTAAACGAAGCGTTACCAGCCGGATTGCCGCCCGTCACGTGGAAGTCGGAGAAGCCGGCGTTCTGGTTCACATAAATACCGCCGGTGAGGTTGAAGCTCACTGGTGTGCCGGCCAGGCTCATCTCATCCATGATTTGCTCCTTTATTTCCTGGTCGGTGGTGTAGGCGCCGCAGCTGATAGCGCCATGCTCCCGCGCCAGCTGGGCGGCCAAACGGATGCTTTCCTGGGTGTCTTTCGTCTTGATAACCAGCATAATCGGCCCAAACAACTCCTGGCTATATTGCTCCACCTGGCTCGACTGCACCTCGTAGATGCTCGGTGAGCAGGTGCGGGCGTTCTGAAAAGTCGGGTTGTTTACGGTACCGTGGGCCAGGATGCTGCGCCCCCCGTTCAGGGCCATTTGCTCTACCCGCTTCTGCGTGTCCGGGTTCTGAATAGCGCCGAGCACGTGCGGACCAGCTTTTGGGTTGGTAGCCAAGCCCGTAACAGCGGCGGCCAGCTTCTGCACGACATCTTCGTAGGGCACTTGCTCGCCGTTCACCGTCACGCCGGTTTCGGGGATGAAGAAGTTCTGCGGGGCCGTGCACATCTGCCCTGAGTACAAGCTTACCGAGAAGGCCAGGTTTTGGGCCACCTTGTCTAGGTCGTCGCAGGAGTCAAGAATGATGCTGTTGACGCCGGTTTTTTCGGTGAAAACGGTTTTGCCTTTCAGGCTCTCCACGTAGTCGCCAAACTGGGTGCCGCCGGTGTAGTCGATGAGCTTCACGGCGGGGCTTTCGCAGAGGTCTTTGGTGATGAGATGATCTTCCGCATCGACGGCCAGCTGGCAGATGTTGGGGTCGAGGCCATTCTCCACCAGCACCTTTTGCACCTCCGCTATTACAATGGCAATCGGCAGCACCGCTTTGGGGTGCGGCTTGATAATGACGGGGTTACCGGTTACCAACGAGGCAAACATGCCGGGCACCGTGTTCCAGGTGGGAAAAGTAGCGCAGCCAATAACCAAGGCTACGCCCTTGGGCACGGCGCGCCAGGTTTTTTGCAGCGTGATATTGTACTTGCCCATCGGCTTTTCCCAGGTCGTTTCCTCGGGGAAGCGCGTCTGCTCCTCGTAGCCGGCGGCAATGGCTTCCAAAGCACGATCGGCGGCGTGTGGGCCTGAAGCCTGGAAAGACATCATGTAGGCCTGACCAGTGGTGTGCATGGTAGCATAAGCGATTTCGAAAAACCGCTCTTTCATGCCGTCCAGCACGCCAGTAAGCAAAGCGGCCCGCTGGGCAGGCTTTACTTTGCGCCACTCATCGAAGGCCTTTTCGGCCCGCTCCACGAGGGTCTGGGGGGCAAAATAGGGATACTTGATGCCTAGTGGCTGTTGCTCATAAGGAGATTCCTCCTGGCCGGTCCAGGCTTCGGGCTCGCCTTGCAGCAGCTCCGTAAAGTGCTGATCGCGACTGGCCTCGAAAGCTTCGCGGCCGAGGCGGTCGGCATCGGCTCCGTAGATCTCAGGCGAGGGGTTTTCGGGAAAATGGGCGAAGAAAGTACGCCCGTGTAAGGCTTTGATGGCCGTGTCGAGGGTGGACTGGTGTTTTTGGGTGGTTTCAGTCATCGGAGAGTCAAAAAAGTAACGTAGCTTGTAGATGGGTGCCAGGGGCCGGGTTTTCCTTGAAAAGTGAAACCACGGCATGAAAAGTGTTTTCACTTTTCAGAGCCTAAATTTACGTAATCCGCCCCGAACAGCCCCTATTGCCTCCCGCGTATGAAGCCACGATTACTTGCTTTTATCTTTTTACTGAGTACCAGCCTGGGGTTAACGCTGGCGGTAAAAGCGCAACCAAGCGGAGCCCAGACGCTGGAGCCCGCTACCCAGCCCGGCACCCTGGTTTTTAAACTTAAGTCAGCCGGTGCTTCTAGTGCTCAACCGCCCGAAATTGCCCCCCAGCTCGCAGCCGCCTTGCGTGTGCTGGGTGCTACACGAGTGGAGCAAAAGTTTCCACGGGCAATTCCGCCCACCGTTTATCAGCCCGGCTCCGTGGACTTGCGAGGCGTGTATCAGGTTTGGTTTGCGCCCTCCACTTCTCTTCAGAAAGCCCGATTTGCCCTGCTTCAGACGGGCACCTTGGAGTACGCCGAGCCGCTCTACGACCGTGGCCTGCTGCGTCAGCCCGATGACCCCTTTGCCGATTCGACCCGCACGGATGGCCAGTATTACCTCAAAAATATTCGGGCGTATCGTGCCTGGGATGTGACGCAGGGCGATACCAGCGTCGTTATTGGCGTGCTAGACACGGGCATTGTCTTTACGCACGAAGACATGCAGGGACAGATAAAGTACAACTACGCCGACCCCATCGATGGCATTGATAACGACAGCGATGGCTACGTTGACAACTTTCGCGGCTGGGACTTTGCCGATCAAGACAACGATCCTTCAGTAGCCGACACCCGCGACCACGGCCTGCTGGTTGCCGGGGCTGCTGCGGCCCGCGTCGACAACAAGACAGGCATCGCGGGGGTAGGCTTTCGCAGCAAGCTTATGCCGATTAAAATATTCTCAAATCGGCCAGGTAGCCCTTTTGGTGGCGGCTATGAGGCCATTGTATACGCCGCCGACCACGGCTGCCGGATTATCAATCTATCCTGGGGTTCGGTTGGAGGCCAGTCGCAGTACGAACAGGACGTGATTACCTACGCCGCCATCAACCGCGATGCCGTTATTGTGGCCGCAGCCGGCAACGATGGCCGTGAGTCGGATTATTACCCAGCCAGCTATGCTAACGTCATCTCGGTGGCGGCTCTTAACGCCCAGGATACCCAGGATGCCACGTATAGCACCCGCGTTGATCTTTCGGCGCCGGGCCGCGACATCCTGACCACCTGGCATGTAGGCAATAACTCTTATTCGGCCGTGCGTGGCTCCTCCTTTGCCGCGCCCATCGTGGCGGGCGCGGCAGCTCTCGTGCGGGCGCGCTTTCCGCAATACTCAGCGGTACAGGTGGCTGCGCAGCTTCGGCAAACCACGGACGATATTTATGAGTTGCCGGCCAATGCGGCCCTGCGCGGTAAGCTGGGCACGGGGCGCTTAAACGTGCACCGCGCCGTAGCCCTCACCGACCGGCGCCAGGTGCGCGTAATAGCCAGCCAATTTGCCCCCCAGCGCACGTTTTTTCGCCCCGGCGAAGCCTTACGTCTCACCATCGAGCTGCAAAACCAGCTCCAGGCAATATCAGGGCTTACCGTCACGCTTACTTCCCTCTCACCCTACCTGAGTGTGCAAAGCGGAACGTTTGCGGCAGGCTCGATGGTGACGCTGGGCCGCGCTACGAATCCGACCTCACCCTTTTTGCTGACGGTAGCCGCCTCGGTACCAGCTAACACCCGTGCCAAGCTCCGCTATGCCTTTTCAAGCACCGATGGCTACACGGATGAGCAATTCCTGGAGGTGGTGCTCAACCCGGATTATGTGGTGCTCGACGCGGGCAATCTGCATGTTTCGCTGAATAGCAAAGGTAATCTGGCCTACGACGACGCGTACTCCAGTGTGGGTGCGGGCGTAACCTACCGGGAAGGTCTCCCACTATTGGCAGAGGGCGGATTGCTGGTGGGCACATCACCTACCCGCGTTGCCGACCGGATGCACAATGACCAGAGCAGTGGCGGCCGGTGGCGTATGGATGATGATTTTCAGTCGCTTAACCAAGTAGCCTTGCGGGCGCAGCCAGTTCGAGCTACGCAAGAGGCGGAGGCCAACTTTCAGAATTTGCGGCCTGCCGGCGAGTTGGGAGCATCCTCGGTCGGGGTGCGCGTACGGCAGCGGGCTGCGACCTGGGCTGATGCGCCGCACCGCGACTATGTGCTATTGGAATATCAGCTCACCAACATCACGCCGGATACTCTAAAGTCGCTGCACGCCGGCCTTTACCTCGACTGGGATTTGCCGCCCGCCATTAGCAGCAATCTGGCCGAGTGGGATGCGGCGGGCAGCTTCGGCTACGTGCGCGCCCTCGGTTCTTCTTCTCAATTTACGGGCGTCAAACATCTGGGGGGCGGCACGCCGACGTATTATGCCATCGACAACCAGGTTGTAGCAGGTGAAGCCGTTACGATGGGAAATGGCTTCAGCACGGCCGAGAAATTTGCCGCCCTCAGCAGCGGCACCACCAAGCGCACGGCCGGCGCCACAGCCGGCAGCGACGTATCGCAGGTGGCCGGTGCCAGCCTGGGTTCGTTGGCGCCCGGCGACTCAGTTAAAGTCACGTTTGCCTTACTGGGGGGCAATTCTTTGCTGGATATGCAAGCTGCCGCCGCTGCCGCCCAAGCCCGGTACCAGACGGTAGTGCTCTCTACCCGCCCGATGGCCTCAACCACGGCCTGGCAGCTCTTTCCAAACCCGACCAGCGGCAAGGTGCGCGTGGAAGTGCCCACCAGTTTTGGCGCCAAGGAGCTGATAGTACGTAACGCGCTTGGTCAGATGCTTTTACGCCGAACCATCGCTCCTACTACCGCTGTAACTGACCTGGATATGACTGAGTTGCCAACCGGCCTTTACGTAGTTCAAATTAGTGGGCTGGGGGGCAATTTGCAGCGGCGTGTAGTAGTACAGCGCTAAAGATCTTCTAGTCATAAGGCACACAAGCGCCCTATTGTCATTGTGCTTTTACTCAAGGACTGATACAGAGATGCTTTCACAGCATCAGATAGGCAATAAAAACTCTCTTTAAGTGGGCTTATAGCGGTTTCTTGAACAGTGTACCTAAGCTGTAGAGATGCGACACTTCGCGTCTCGGCGTCAGAACGACCGGAGCAGCATGGGCCCTAACAACTGTCGCAACGAGGAGACGCGAAGTGTCGCGTCTCCTCGTTGCTTACAAGGATCGTGAAACCGCTGTAAAAGCTAAGGTCGGGGACGGCACCCCAGATAATTCGCCGACTCGCGGCCTGTGAAGACCTGAAAAGCCTCTAAGTCATTATCCTGCAGCTTTTCACCCGATGACTTTTCATAAATGCTCCTGCTTTTCCTGGCCAGATAAGGCGTCTTCTTTTCCAGGTTTTCCGGCTGAATATTTTCTTGGTCGAGAATACGGTGCAGTTCTTCCTGCGGAATAGGCGACGGGCCGCCCGGAGATGTCCACTCCGAGGGAACGTCCAGGTTTTGGTTGTGAGGCATAGCAGTAAAGCATAAGATGGTATAGCCTTTCCTACGCAATACAAAACCTGTGTTGGCTGTGCCGGCATACCCAACTGCTGCTACACGTCCGCTTTCTTTCCCAATCATTCGATCAGGCAAAGAATAAGCTCAACGCTATGCCCTTCAGCTGCCTCTACGGGCGCGGCGGCAGCGACCTAACTAAAGCTGATTTCTTAGTGACAAGCGCATGAATGACGTGCGTTACGACACCCCATACATCAAGCCTGACCCCAGCCAGAAGCTCCAGCGCCGGATAAGCGTCGTTTTCAGCCTCGAGCCAGATGCCGTCACCACGCAGGCGCAAGCGCTTCAGGGTATGCTCACCATCGACTACCGCCACCACAATATGTCCATCGGTAGGCGAAAGAGCGCGGTCGACGGCAATCAGGTCGCCGGGATAGATGCCCGCCCCAAGCATAGAGTCGCCCGTAACGCGTGCCAGAAAGGTGGCGGCGGGGTTGGTGAATAAATGCCGGCTTAGGTCGAGGGCCGCCTCCTGTTGGTCATCGGCTGGCGCAGGGAAGCCAGCCGGCACCGGACAGGCGTAAAATGGTAGTTCGAGGTTCAGGCTCTCCAGCGGAAAATCATAGATCAGAACAGCACTCATCAGCTAGGGGGCGGCTTGTACCAGCCCGGCTGCTATTTACTAAATAAATTAGTAAAAAGTTCCGTCTATTTCGTTTAAACGCTTGATTAAACAATTTGATTAGCATTAGGCTTTAGTACTTAGACAAACTTGAATATAGCTACGTAGCTAATAAATAGCTGCTAATGCAGCTGATTTGAAGCAACAGAATTAGGCTAATATTTTTAGTTTATCGATAGAATTGTTATCTTTGTATATGTCGAAAGTAAAGCTCCCTACCCCGCTTCCTGTTCAGCAATATGCCCGGTGCGTAGACGACAGTCGCCGCCCAATGGACTACATTGGCGACTGGCCCACGGCCCAGCAGGTGTATCCGGTACGTGTGCTTCCGAACGCACGTACGAAGCAGCCCCAGGTTCATGTTCTCGGCTTCTACGCCGAGCGTCCTTATGGTGCATTTGCCCCCCACCGCTTCGAGATGGTGGCGCAAGTGTGGCTCAATTAACTGGTCAGCATTTCTCGTCAACCTACTTAAGCCTTTCGGCTGTTTCCGCGTCCCGGAAGCAGCCGTTTTTGTTTTTATGACTATGGTCGAAACGTGCCAGGATTTGTTGCTGGGGGGCATTTATGCCTCCGATAAAGTGAATCATCTTGGCTTATACCATTTCCTCCTACTCAGCCTCCTGGCACACCGTATTTTGCCGCTAGGTACCCACCAGCATTTCAGGCAGCCTTTTAAGAAATATATTTGGGTGTAATTACCAACTCATGGAACAGCCTACCGATCAGATTTATAGCATTCCGGCCCCTTACCGCCGCATGGAAAACATGCACATTCTCTTTTGGCTACTGAAGGATATTGGCTGGTGCATCGTCTGGAAACCCTTAGCGCTCAGCATGATTATCCCAACGCTGAGCATTGCCCTGATTATCACCTGGCGTACCCGTACCATCAAGGCGGAGCTAGCTCATAACCTCGCCATCGTGTTCTGGATTAGTGCCAACTCGTACTGGATGATTAGTGAGTTTTTCAACTTCGAAGCCGTGCGGGTATGGGGCGATGTTACCGGCAAACACATGGCGCTTATCCCTTTTGTGCTGGGATTGCTTACGCTGCTGTATTATTACTTGGTACAAAAGCCCCGCGAGGTACGACTAGAGGCGGCAGCTACGGCGTAATCGACTACTCGTGCGATAATGCGCTGGTGCTTAGCCGGCGGCACCGACTATGTTGAGCTATGCCAGACGCGGCCGCTTGCGGTACCGGAACAGCCGCCCTGCTCCTAGCAGCGCCAGCAATACCCACACTTCCGGCTCCGACATGCGCTGAGCTTCCTCGCCCGCGTCCAGGGCAGCGTTGCCGGCTAGCACTTGCTCTTGCTTGCGCCGGAGCGCTGCTTTCTGGGCCTCATTTTCCAGCGCCAAATACGAGGTAAGCGGAGTCATGATGCCGGTACGGAAACTGGTGCGAATGGCCGCCAACTGCCTAGCCTCCGCCGCGGCCGGATGCAGGGTTTGATATTGCTGGTAGCCTTGCAGCCACAGCCCAGCTTCCCATCTCTGACTGGTACCGATGGTGGGGGGCATTTCCAGGTCGGTCGCACCTAACACAATGGCGGGCTCATCGGTATCGGGCAGATAAGCGCGCGGCTGACTAGCACTGGGCCAGGCCCGTACGGCCACACTGTCAGCCGCAGAATCGGTAGGCACCGGAGAGTTCATCGGTACCTGGCGGAAGGCATAAGCCGTGGGACTGGCATCGGCGGTCAGCACGTAAAAGGTATTCTGCTCGGGAGTGGCGCCCAAAAAATCGGCGAAGTCGGGGGGCAAAATGGCGTTGGCGAGTGAATTGGTCACGGCTACCAAAATAGGGTAGTCTGTACGAGGCTTTGTTTGGGCTTCAAACAATGTCTGCCGAATGGCGCCCTCCAAATAAAAGCCCCCCACCCTACTCGTCGCAGCTAGTTGCGGCTGCCAGTCGTAGCCGGCAGGCACGGGGGTTGAGGTAGCATTCACGAGGCTATAGCGCGCCGTGGCGGCCGCACCCGGTCGCCGCCGCAGAAATGCTTGTATTTCCTGCGTATATGCGGCATGATTGGCCGTCGCTGATGCGTCGAGCAGAAAGTGATAATAGGGCTTGCGACGAACCAACGGCAGCGCCCGCTTGGCGGCCGCGCTCAGGTACACTACGCTTCCTCCGGCAGTAGTGTACCTGAGCGCGGCGGTGGCTGCGCGGCTGGTATCGCCCAGCCGCACAGCCCGACCGGCCACTTCCAACGTAACTGGCTCTTTGTGCACCACTCGCAAGCCAGTCCGCCGTATTTCGCCGGCTGCAAAGGGAAATACCCGGAGCGCTACGGTATTGCCGGCGAGATAATACAGAATGCCTGGGTCGCGGCGCGTGTCGCGAATTTGAGCGTAGACCCATTTGGCGGCCTTTTTCTCGGCTAGAATTCCGTACTCACGGCGGCCTTCCATATCCAGATAATAATTCTGTACCCAGCAGCCCACCGGCAGCTTTAAGGTGGTACTGTACTCTGCGGTGCCAGAGCCAGCTGTATTGGTTAGCTCCAGATGAACCCAGCTACTCCAGGCCTGCTGGCGGACGTCGTAGGTGCTACGGCTGGAAAGGTTGGTCAGGACAGGCTTAGGAGGAACCTCATCTGTGAAATCCGGCCGCGCAGACCGGCGTTTTTCGGGCGGCTGAATGTTCAGGAATACGCGTTCCAGCCGGTTCAGCTTCTCATCCGACAAGGTGAGGTTATCGAGCACGAGCCAGTTGAAATACGTGGAGAGATACGGCAGATTACTACCAAACATTCCCGTCTGCTGTCCATCTTTATGGTTGCGCACAGCCCTCAATGTTGGAGCTAGCGCAGTTTCATCAATTTGCTGATGCCGAGTATAATCGGGAAAGTAGAGATACGCCAGCGCCTGGTGCAGTACCCGGCGCTGATACCAATAGGTACCTGAAATACCGAGCGGCAACACGGCTACGCTGGCCAACAGCACGCTCACCAGCGTGCGGCGCGAAAAAAGCCCCCCAGCACCGTAAAATCCTGCCCCAGCTCGCGCAGATGCACCAGCAACAACAGCAGCGGCGTCAGCATCAGAAACCCTAGCCCCACGGCCAGTACCGCCACCACCGATAAGGGCAGAAAGGGTAGGAATACTAAGAAGAAATACAGCGTGTAAGCCAATGTAAAGCTGCGAGCCGCAAACAAGGCTAAGTGCGCCCACTTGCCGGCTGGCGGCGGCAGACACAGCAGCAGCCCGTTTAGGAGGGCCAACCCGTAGAACCAGGGGCCATTGAAGTTGCCGAACACGCCGGCTTCAGAGGAGCCCATCAGGGTAGATATCTCTCCGTTATTTACAGCTAACCCCAACAGAGGCAGCACCAGGGCAACAGCTATTTTCCAGGCCAGCTGATATTCAACCCATCTGCCCGATTTATGACTAATAACGATATAAGCACCGCGGGCCAGAAAAAAGAGGAAAACTACCGTAGCCGCGACCAGTAATATCACCAGTACATGGTTGGCAAATTTGCCCCCGGTATCCGCCACAGGGGCAGTATCAGTTGGAAAAAAGAAAAAGGGACAAGGGTATGCTAAGCGCAATCCCGAAGCTGGGAAGTGCGTGATGGGGCCGGTCGTCGGGGGTGAAACGGATGAGCAGCACCAGGGCCGCGTGCGCCAGCGTAGGCATCAGGAAGGTGCCGGCATAGAGCGGCATTTCGTCGGCCATCATCCACCGAGGCACCACGGCCGGAAATAGCTCCGATAAAAAATTGGCGTAGAAGTAGAGGAAAATGATGTACACACCCAGCGCCACCAGTCCATATAGCACTGATAATTGTCGGCCCAGCCGTAGTTGCCACGCCGCGTACGCCGCATGTACAAGCGCCAGACCAATCAAAATGCCCCCCAAGCTCAGCCAGGCTTGCCGGCTCTCGGCGGGCAGCAAGGACTGTATTATGCTATATTCCCCGCTCAGCAAAACCAGCAGTATGACTACTGGTATGGTATTGAGCAGCAGCAGCCACTTGGGGTTAAGCAGGGTCTTCATAAGGCCGGAATAGATGATGGCAAAGCAGCTGGAAGCCAGCGTAGATAAGAATCAGGAAGAACAGGTACACCAGCGCGCCTTCGGCTTCGTGCAGCCAGGCGTAGCGCCGCTCCAGTTCCGGCAGCGCCCGTTGTAGACTTACCGCCGTGATAATGCGTGAGGCATTCACGAGCACCGTTAGCCCGTAGGCCAGCACGGGTAAGCTCAGCAGCCACCATCTGCGGCCATTTTGCCCTCCAGTCTGCATGCCGGCTACCAGCAGCACTGCGCTACACAGCAGCCAGAAATTGAAGCCCGAACACGACTTATCAATGGTGATGTTCAGCCCGGCATGCACAAAACCTTCCCCCACCCTGAACTCCGACGCCGACCCCAACGCAACGGCTACCAAGGCATTTGTGGGCTTCAGTAACCAAAGTAAATCAGAGGTACCAGCCTGCGTGTAGCTTAGCTTTAGCACCCCAAACAGGATGGTAGCAAAGCCATACGGCCACCAAGAGCGAGCAATTGACATCAGGAAGGAAAAGGTGATTATATGTTGCCAAAGTTATACCAAAGAACTTTGTGTTTCAAAGTATATAAATATATTTTATTCTTATAGGACTTACGCACTTAGTAGTAACTTGAGAAAAAGCCTGGCTTTATGGTGACGCAAGCGACTTACATCGAGTACCTGCTTAGTACGCCCCGCAATTATACGTGTACGCACTTGGCCGAGCACCTGTCGCAGGTGAGCCACGATCAAGTGAACCGATTTCTGCGCCGCAGCTCGTTTTCGCCCACGCAGTTGCGCGAGTTGGTCTTGCCCTTGCTCCACGACTCGCCGGAGGCCTTTTTGCTGGTCGATGATAGCGTGCAGGACAAGCGCTACAGTCGCTTCATTGAAGTAGCCAAACGCCAGTATTCGGGCAACGAACATGGCCTGGTCACCGGCATCTGCCTGGTTAACCTGGTCCACAGCAGCGGACAGGCCGGGGATTTTCTGCCCCTGGACTACCGCGTCTATGCCCCGGAGCTGGATGGCCTGACCAAAAACGAGCATTTCCAGGCCATGTTCGCCCACGTCGTGGCGGAAAATAAAATTCAGGCCCGCACGCTCCTGTTCGATGCCTGGTACAGCGGCAGCGACAACCTGAAGCTGATTCAGCGGGCCGGTTGGACGTTTTTCACGACCCTGAAAAGCAACCGGTTAGTGAGTGCCAGCAAAGAGGGGGCTACCAGTCCCTGGCCGACGTAGCCCCGCCGCCGGGTGGGTGGAGCACCGGCTTGGAAGTACGCTTGCAGAAGGTGCCGTTTGCGGTGCGCTTGTTCCGGCTGGTCGCCCCAAACGGCGACATTGAATGGGTCGTGACCAACAACTTCGCCTTTACGCTTACCCAACCGCTGGTCGAGGCCACCACCCGCACCCGCTGGCAGGTGGAAGAGTTTCACCGCAGCTTCAAGCAGCTGACCGGGGCCGAGAAATGCCAGTGCCGCCGTGCCCAGGCCCAGCGCAACCATCTGGCCTGCTGCTACCTGGCGTGGGTGTCCCTGCGCGAGTTTGCCCGATCAACGGCCCAAACGATTTATCAGGCCCACCAGCACCAATGGGCTCCCTACTTGAGCCAGCTGCTCGCCAAGCCCCTCATTCCTGCCCTGCTCCCCGCAAGTGCGTAAGTCCTATCTTAAAAGGTTGTCTATGCCCTGTTCAAGCTGAATAAGCTAGCCTTGTTATAGTATCTTGCCTGTGCTGAGCCGCCCATTCAGACCCACAACATCCAGCTTCTACCCAACCTGCTGTTTATGGAACCGATCAACCTTTCCCAAAAATTCGCGCAGTTTCACGACCATTGGAATCCGCGCGTTATTGGCGAGCTGAATGACCAGCACATCAAGATTGCCAAGGTGCAGGGTGAGTTTATCTGGCACAGCCACGCAAACGAGGACGAGCTGTTCATCGTGGTGCAGGGCACGCTTATCATGGACTTCCGCGATAAGACCGTAGAGCTGCGGCCCGGCGAGCTGCTGGTGGTACCGAAAGGCGTAGAGCACCGTCCGCGCACCGAGGGCGAAACCTGGATAATGATGATTGAGCCAAAAACCACGCTCAACACCGGCAGTGTAGAAAATGAGCGGACCCGCAAGGAGCTAGAAGTATTGTAGCATGCAGAAACTACTCTTCACCTGCCTCTGCTGCCTACTTGGCTCCTTCACGACCGCGGCGGCGCAGGTAGCTAAGCCTAAGGCACAAAAAGAATTCATTAACCCCGAAGGGCTTGCCAAATCATCGGGCTACACGCAGGTGGTTACGGCGCGCGGGGGCCGCACGGTGTACGTAGCCGGGCAAGTAGCCTTCAATGCTAAAGGTGAGCTAGTTGGCCCCGGCGACTTGCGAGCCCAGCTCGTACAGGTTTTTCAAAACCTGAAAACAGCCCTGACAGCGGCCGGCGCTACTACTGCCGATGTTGTGAAGCTGAACTACTACGTGGCAGGCTACAAACCCAGCCAGATTGCGCTGATTCGGGAAGTGCGCGACCAATTCTTTCCGCCGCAGAATCGTCCGGCCAGCACCCTGGCTGGCGTAGAGGCGTTATTTCAGGAGGGCGTTTTGGTCGAGGTAGAAGCAATAGCAGTAACGGACTAGACAAATACCAACTCAATAGCTTGCTGATAAACGCAAAAAAGGCCGCCTCCCAATTGGAAGACGGCCTTTTTCAGTAAACAATAAGCTTACTTCTGCGACAGCTCAGCTGCACCGGATTCTTTCAAGCGAATCAGGTTTAACGCCGAGCCCGCCTTGAACCACTCAATCTGACCTTGATTGTAAGTGTGGTTCAGGTTGATCAGGTCCGTGTCGCCGTCAGCGTGGTGCAGGCGGGCCTGAATCTGACTGCCGGGAGCAAAACCAGTTAAGCCAATAATGTCGATGGTATCATTCTCTTCGATCAGGTCGTAGTCGACCTTGTTGGCGAAGGTGAGGGCCAACATGCCCTGCTTTTTCAGGTTGGTTTCGTGAATACGCGCAAACGACTTCACGATTACGGCCCGAACGCCCAAATGACGGGGCTCCATGGCAGCATGCTCACGCGAAGACCCTTCGCCGTAGTTCTCATCACCTACTACTACTGTTCCAATACCCATCGACTTATAGGTACGGGCTACCTGTGGCACCGTGCTATACGGGTTGCCCTGGGTTACCTGATCCTTCACGGCATTTGCCTCGCCATTAAATGCGTTCGTGGCACCAATGAGCATGTTGTTGGAAATGTTGTCCAAGTGGCCCCGGTACTTCAGCCACGGGCCGGCCATGGAGATATGGTCGGTGGTGCACTTGCCTTGGGCTTTGATGAGCAGGCGTAGGCCTTTCAGGTCGGTGCCTTCCCAGGGCTTGAAGGGATCCAGCAACTCCAGGCGCTCTGACTCTGGATCAACGATAACCTGTACGCCCAAGCCGTTCTCGGCGGGAGCCTGGTAGCCAGCGTCCTCTACGTCGTAGCCCTGGGGGGGCATTTCCAGACCCGTAGGCTCATCGAGCTTCACCTGGCGGCCATCTTTGGTAGCCAGCGTGTCGGTGAGGGGGTTGAAGGTCAGGTCACCGGCAATAGCGAAGGCGGTTACGATTTCGGGCGAGGCCACGAACGCGTGGGTGTTCGGATTGCCATCGTTGCGCTTGGCGAAGTTGCGATTGAAGCTCGTGATGATAGAGTTCTTGCGCTTCGGATCGTCGGAGTGACGCGCCCACTGCCCGATGCAAGGGCCGCAGGCATTGGCCAGTACTACGCCGCCCATCTGGGCGAAAGTATCGAGCAGGCCGTCGCGCTCCACGGTGTAGCGCACCAGCTCCGAGCCGGGCGTCACGGTGAACTCAGCATTCACGGTTAAGCCTTTATCCACAGCCTGACTAGCGATGGAAGCGGCGCGGGTGATGTCTTCGTAGGACGAATTGGTGCACGAGCCGATCAAGCCTACTTCCAGCTTGGCAGGCCAGCCGTTCTCACGGACAGCGGCAGCAAACTGAGAGATTGGCCAGGCAGCGTCCGGCGTGAAGGGGCCGTTCACGTAAGGCTCCAGCGTGTTGAGGTCGATTTCAATGAGCTGATCGTAAAAGTTCTCGGGGTTAGCGTATACCTCGTCGTCGGCGCGCAGGTGTGCGGCCACGCCGTTGGCGAGGTCCGCGATTTCGGCCCGGCTGGTGCCGCGCAGATAATCTGCCATCTTCTCATCGTAGCTAAACACCGAGGTGGTAGCCCCGATTTCAGCCCCCATGTTGCAGATGGTACCTTTGCCGGTAGCCGACAAATTATCGGCTCCTTCGCCGAAATACTCGACAATAGCACCTGTACCGCCTTTTACGGTCAGGATACCAGCCACTTTCAAAATTACGTCCTTGGCGGAAGCCCAGCCGCTGAGCTTGCCGGTAAGCTTCACGCCAATCACTTTCGGGAATTTCAGTTCCCAGGCCATGCCAGCCATTACGTCTACGGCATCGGCACCGCCAACCCCGATGGCCACCATGCCCAGACCGCCAGCATTCGGCGTGTGCGAGTCAGTACCGATCATCATGCCGCCGGGGAAGGCGTAGTTTTCGAGTACTACCTGGTGAATAATACCGGCGCCGGGCTTCCAGAAGCCGATGCCATATTTATTGGAAACAGAAGCAAGGAAATCATATACCTCACGGTTCTCTTCGTTGGCCTGGGCCAGGTCGGAGTCGGCACCTACGCGGGCCTGAATGAGGTGGTCGCAGTGCACGGTGCTGGGCACAGCGGTTTTGTCTTTGCCGGCCTGCATAAACTGGAGCAGGGCCATCTGGGCGGTGGCATCCTGCATGGCCACGCGGTCGGGGGCAAAATCGACATAGGAAACGCCACGCTCGTAGGCTTGCTGCACGTTGCCGCCGTGGAGGTGGGAATACAGAATTTTCTCGGTAAGAGTAAGCGGGCGGCCAACGGCGGTGCGGGCGGCTTCGATGCGCTCGCCCATACCAGCGTACACGGCCTGAATCATTTCTAAGTCAAACGCCATAGTCGGGAGGGAAAAAGGGGTAAGTGGTAGGCTTCTTAGAAGCAGTACGCAAATATAGGCGGCCGGCGTTGCGGTGCATACATTTTATCTTTGCGAACCTACGTGCGCAAAACCTAAAATTGCCCCCCACGGTTTCCGTCTCGATTTCTCCTGCATTTCCTCCGCTTTATGTCGCTTCGCCTCAAAATTTGCCCCCCAGCCCTAGCTACTGCTTTGTTGTTGAGCCTGGGCGCCTGCCAATCCAATTCGTCGTCTGAAAACACCGCTGCCGTGCAAAACGAATCTAGCGCTGCTACCGCCCTCAAACCCGGCACCTGGCGCGGGGTGCTCTCGGCCCAAGGCCAGGAAATCCCGTTTTTGTTTGATGTAGAAGCCGTGGGGGGCAAATCGGTGGTGTACCTGCGCAACGGCGAGGAGCGCCTGAAGCTCGATGAAATCACCACGGCCGGCGACTCTACCACGATTACGCTGGGCGTGTTTGACGCGGCCTTGGTGGTGCGGCCCGATGGGGAAGGCAAGATGAAAGGCGCGTGGGTGAAGTACGACGCGCCGGAGCCATACCGGGTGCCCTTGGTGGCGACACTTGGGGGGCAAAAATTATTTCCCGCAACATCTGGCAAGCCGCAGTCATTCGACGGCACCTGGAGCGTAACATTCAAAGACGATGAAGGTCAGACATATCCCGCCGTGGGTGTCTTCAAGCAAAATAGCAGCGATGTAACCGGCACTTTCCTCACGACTACGGGTGACTATCGGTATCTGGATGGCCAGGTGAATGGCAATACGCTGAAGCTTTCTACCTTCGATGGCAACCACGGCTACCTGTTTACCGCCACGCGCAACAGCGACACCAACACCATCATCAACGGTGATTTCTACAGCGGCAAAAGCGGCCACGAAACCTGGACCGCCAAGCTCGATGCCAACGCCAAGCTGCCTAACGCCAACTCGCTCACTTTCCTGAAGCCCGGCGAGAAAAAGCTCGACTTTAAATTTCCCAACATCTACGAAGGCGGCTCCATCTCCCCTTCCGACCCCAAGTATCGGGGCAAAGTAGTAGTGGTGCAGCTACTCGGCTCGTGGTGCCCCAACTGCATGGACGAAACCAACTTTTTGGCCCCCTGGTACGAGAAAAACAAAAGCCGCGGCGTAGAAGTAATCGGCCTCGGCTTTGAGCGCAGCCCCGACCAGAGAAAGGCTGCCCAGCGCCTCATTAAGATGAAGGAGCGCCTCAACGTAGGCTACGACCTGGCCGTGGCCGGCATTGCCGACAAAGACGCGGCCGGCAAAGCTTTACCCCAAATCAATAAGGTTCTAGCCTTCCCCACTACTATCATCCTAGACAAAAAAGGGGAAGTGCGGAAGATTCACACTGGTTTCTCGGGCCCCGGCACGGGCAAATACTACGAGGAGTTTGTGGCCGATTTCAACCAGACCATTGATCAGTTGGTGAGAGAGTAAGGGCTGGTCGTATTCTAACCACAAAAAGCTCGTTTTCTAATTAGAAAACGAGCTTTTTGTGGTTTTAAGGAGCACTCCATTCCGACCATACCGACAAATGACCTGGTGTTGCTGAGCCACTACCGGGCGCGTTCCAGCAGCACAATAGGCGCGTTATGATAGGTAGCACGGGCGAATTCGCGGAAACCGAACTTGCGGGCCACGCCCAGCGAAGCCGCATTATCAGGGTCGATGATGCAGGTCAGGCGGGCGGTGGGGAAGCGCGGCTCAACCCAGGCCAGGGCGGCCTGCACGGCCTGGGAGGCGTAGCCCCGACCATGTAGGCTGGGGTCCAGAGTCCAGCCGGCTTCCAGGGTGCCTTTGAGGGAGGGCGTCAGGTCGCGCTGAAAATCAAAGAAGCCTACGGAGCCGATAAAGTGGCCAGTGGTTTTTTCCTCAATGGCCCAGCTCCCGTACCCGAACATCGCCCAGTGCCCCAACTGGCCGAGCATCCGCCGCCACACGTCTTCCTCAGCGTGCGGCTTGCCGCCCAGAAAGCGGTAGAAATCGGGGTGCTGGTGCAGGGCCACGGCTGCCGGCAGGTCGGTGGGCAAGGGGCCGCGCAGCAGTAAGTCAGGCGTTTCGAGTGGGGGCACCAGCGGAGCGGGCGCATCACGTAAGGTTAGCATGGATAGTGGGCAGGACTTGTTACGATATTGGGCAGGTGAATTAGAAGTGAAACTGTGAAGGCTGCTACGCCTTGCGTCGCTGGAAGCGCACTTTGATTTCCTGCCGGGGCCGCAGCGTAATCAGCGGCACCAGGTCGATAGGCGGCTGGACTACGGCTTCTATGTCGAAGCGGCGTAGCATTTCCAGCAGCACCAACTGCATTTCGGTAAGGGCAAACTGATTGCCGATACACAGGCGCGGGCCGCCGCCAAAAGGTATGTAGGCGTAGGGCGGCTGTTGGCGAATCTGGTCGGGGGCGAAACGCTCGGGGCGGAAGGATTCGGGCTCATCCCAGAGCTTGGCGGAGTGATGAATGCCGTAAAGGTAACCGGAGAGCAGCGTGCCTTTGGGCAGCGCCAGGCCATTGTAGCTGTCATCTTCTTGAGCTACGCGGTCCAGAATCCAGGCGGGCGGGTATAGGCGCATGGTTTCCTGAACGACTTGCAGCGAATAACCCAAGCCGGGCAAATCGGCGAAGGTGGCGGGCCGGTCGCCGAGCGCCTGGGCCATTTCAGTGCGCAGCTTAGCCACTACTTCCGGGTGCTGGGCCAGCAGATACCACATCCAGGACAAGGCGTTGGCGGAGGTTTCGTGACCGGCGACCAGCATAATAGCCGCCTCGTCGAGTACTTGCTCTTCGGTCATGGGCTCGCCGTTGTCCTCGTAGCGGGCATCGAGCAGCATTTGCAGCAGATCGTCGGGCGCGGGGCCGCCGTCCTGCTTCCGCTGCCGGATGTAGCCGCGCACGATGTCGCGCAACTCGGTGGCCAGTTGGTCGTGGTGGCGAAATTGCCCCCTGGCATGCTGCCAGGGCCGCAAATACGGCTGGCGAATGGTGCGCACGTAAAAGGCCTGAATAGCGGTCAGCAGTTCGGCCATGCGTAGCAGCTGCGGCTCAGCCAGACTGGTGCTAAACACCGAGCGGGCAATGATGCGAAAAGCCGTAGTGGTCATCAGGTCGTGCACTTTCACTTCCGCGAAGCCGCCTTCCTGGGGTAGGAGGCGCTCCAGCGGCTGCAGGCAATCGTTTATTTCGACCTGCATCAGGGTCACGAGGCTGGCAATGCGCTGCCGATGAAAGCCGGGCTGAATCAGGCGGCGCTGCTGCAGCCAGTAGCTCCCTTCGCTAGTGAGCAAGCCGTGGCCGAGGTAGCGCGCTACGCCGTGCGACAGCTCCGACTTGGGATAGTTGCGGTGGTTTTTCTGCAGGATGTGCTGCACCAAGCCAGGGTCGCGGGTGAGCACCGTACGCCGAATGCCCCCCAGATACACCACAATCGTGTCGCCGTAGCTGTCGAGGTACCTATTGAGCACCGGAATCGGGTTGGACGCCAGCCTAACGGAGTTGCGCAACGACAGCCAGCGGGGCACTTCGGGCAGTTTTTTAACGACAGTTGGAAAAACAGCAGGCATATACGAGTGGATTAAGCTGCCCTCAAATTACGTCTGACTTGGCTTTTATGCTTACAGAAAAATGTGCTGAGGCGCTTGGCCTGTAAGTCGCTGGTTTTTGCTGGTTGGGGGGCTTTTTTGCGAAGCGCAACACAAAACCTCGTGCCCTGCGTACACCATCCCAACGGTATCCGCCAAGTGGCGCTGCCGTTGCCGCTCCCCAATTATCTCCAAAACCAAACACTTTCTCCCTATGTGGATTCAGCAAAAACCAGGCACCCCCGCTCCTCTCGATGAATTACAAGGCCGCACTGTGGGCCTGAAGTTCGAGTGCAACCACTGCAACACCGAAGTTTTCACTGACCTGATCGGCGTGCCTGCCCCCGACTTGCTGGCCAACTCCATGGAAGACGACGGCCAGTTCGAAACCGAAGAAATAAAGTGCCCCGGCTGCGACATGACGCACTCCCTCACCGTGCGCAGCACCTTCGAAGGCGTGCAGTTCGACGTATCGGAGGTAAAACCCGACAGCGTGAGCTACCAGGTAGCGGAGCCCGAAGCGTAAGCTACTAGTAAATAATAACTTGACAAGCCTGATGGCTGCTGATAAGGGCAGTTGTCAGGCTTGTTGTTTGAAGGCCGACCTCACCCCTAGCTCCTCTCCTCAGGGAGAGGGAAGCCAGACGTTTCCTCTGTCAGAACGCACCCCTCTCCCCGAGGAGAGGGGCTGGGGGTGAGGTCCCCCCTATGGCGCCCTTTCCCTATTAAATCTACCGCATGAAAGCTTTTATTTTCGATCTGAACGGCACGATGATCCATGACATGGAGTATCACACCCGGACTTGGCAATCTTTATTAATAGGACTTACGCACTTGCGGGGAGCAGGGCAGGAATGAGGGGCTTGGCGAGCAGCTGGCTCAAGTAGGGAGCCCATTGGTGCTGGTGGGCCTGATAAATCGTTTGGGCCGTTGATCGGGCAAACTCGCGCAGGGACACCCACGCCAGGTAGCAGCAGGCCAGATGGTTGCGCTGGGCCTGGGCACGGCGGCACTGGCATTTCTCGGCCCCGGTCAGCTGCTTGAAGCTGCGGTGAAACTCTTCCACCTGCCAGCGGGTGCGGGTGGTGGCCTCGACCAGCGGTTGGGTAAGCGTAAAGGCGAAGTTGTTGGTCACGACCCATTCAATGTCGCCGTTTGGGGCGACCAGCCGGAACAAGCGCACCGCAAACGGCACCTTCTGCAAGCGTACTTCCAAGCCGGTGCTCCACCCACCCGGCGGCGGGGCTACGTCGGCCAGGGACTGGTAGCCCCCCTCTTTGCTGGCACTCACTAACCGGTTGCTTTTCAGGGTCGTGAAAAACGTCCAACCGGCCCGCTGAATCAGCTTCAGGTTGTCGCTGCCGCTGTACCAGGCATCGAACAGGAGCGTGCGGGCCTGAATTTTATTTTCCGCCACGACGTGGGCGAACATGGCCTGGAAATGCTCGTTTTTGGTCAGGCCATCCAGCTCCGGGGCATAGACGCGGTAGTCCAGGGGCAGAAAATCCCCGGCCTGTCCGCTGCTGTGGACCAGGTTAACCAGGCAGATGCCGGTGACCAGGCCATGTTCGTTGCCCGAATACTGGCGTTTGGCTACTTCAATGAAGCGACTGTAGCGCTTGTCCTGCACGCTATCATCGACCAGCAAAAAGGCCTCCGGCGAGTCGTGGAGCAAGGGCAAGACCAACTCGCGCAACTGCGTGGGCGAAAACGAGCTGCGGCGCAGAAATCGGTTCACTTGATCGTGGCTCACCTGCGACAGGTGCTCGGCCAAGTGCGTACACGTATAATTGCGGGGCGTACTAAGCAGGTACTCGATGTAAGTCGCTTGCGTCACCATAAAGCCAGGCTTTTTCTCAAGTTACTACTAAGTGCGTAAGTCCTAATTAAATAACGACCTGGGGGGCAATTTTACCTGGGACGAGGTCAAAACCCAGATGTACGGCAAGAACCAGGAGCTGCTGGTGCGCGTGTTCGGCCCCGATAAGTTTACAGAAGCCGAAATGCAGCGCTTATCCGTAAAAAAGGAGGAGCGCTATCAGAAGGAGTTTCTGCCGCACCTGCAACTGCTGCCCGGCTTACCGAAGTTTCTGGAAGAAGCCCACCAACGCGGAATTCTGATGGCCATCGGCTCGGCGGCCATTATGTTCAATGTCGACTTCGTGCTGGATAACTTGAATATCCGCCACTATTTCTCGGCCATCGTCAGCGCCGATGACGTGACGCTGAGCAAACCTCACCCCGAAACCTTTCTGAGAGCCGCCGAGCAGCTAGGCGTAGCGCCCACCGAGTGCCTTGTCTTCGAAGATGTGCCCAAAGGCGTGGAAGCCGCCCGCAACGCCGGCATGCAAACCGTGGTGCTCACCACCACGCACCAGCAGTCCGAGTTCGACGCCCTGGATAACGTGCTGCATTTCGCCGCTGACTTCCGCGACCCATTCATGAAAAACCTGCTGTAACCCAAGCTAGCGTGCAGGCTTATTTTTCCCGCTCAATCGTGTAGTTGATCAGCTGCTCCAGCGAATCGCGGGAGGGCGAAGCGGGGAAGGTGCGCAGGATGGTTAGGGCTTCGTCGCGGTAGCGCTCCATTACCCGGATGGCGTAGTCGAGGCCGCCGGTTTTCTTCACGAACTCAATGACGGCCTGCACCCGGTCTTTGCGGCCATCGTTGTTTTTTACGTTGAAAATGACGCGGCGCTTGGTCAGCCAATCAACCTGTTGCAGGGAGTAGATGAGCGGCAGCGTCATCTTTTTCTCCTTAATATCGATGCCGACGGGCTTACCTATTTCGGCGGTACCGAAGTCGAACAGATCGTCTTTTATTTGGAAGGCCATGCCTACTTTTTCGCCGAAAAGCCGGGCCCGCTCAATGGTTTCCTTGTCAGCGCCGGCTGAGGCGGCCCCCACAGCGCAGCAGGAAGCAATCAGCGAAGCAGTTTTCTGGCGAATAATATCGAAGTACACGTCCTCGGTAATGTCGAGGCGGCGCGCTTTCTCGATCTGCAGCAGCTCGCCCTCACTTAGCTCCCGCACCGCATTATTCACGATTTTGAGTAGCACAAAATCGTCGTGTTCCAGCGCCAGCTGCAGGCCGCGCGAAAGCAGATAGTCGCCCACAAGCACGGCAATCTTGTTTTTCCAGAGGGCATTAATGGAAAAGAAGCCGCGCCGATAGTTGCTCTCGTCCACCACATCGTCGTGCACGAGCGTGGCCGTGTGTAGCAGCTCGATGAGGGCCGCGCCACGAAACGTGGCTTCGGGCAGCGGGTCGCCACCGCTTATTTTGGCCGTAAAGAACACGAACATCGGGCGCAGCTGCTTGCCTTTGCGCTTGATGATGTAACCCATGATTTTGTCGAGCAGCAGCACCTTGGTCTGCATCGAAGCCCGGAATTTGCGTTCAAATTCCTCCATTTCGGCCGCTATCGGGGCCTGTATCACGTCGAGCGTTCCTTTCATGCGGGGCATTGGGCGCTGCAATGATACGCGGCAGCAGGCCGGTTTCCTAACCCTGCTTGTGCCGCTCTGTTCTGGCACTTTGTTGGTTTGGGGTTGGTTTTGGGTTGGTTTTGGGTCGGTTTGGGCACTGTGAGGGCAAATTTTGTAGCTTACTTTTACCTTCTTACTTAATCGGTACAAAAATGCCCCCCAGCCTCGCCCCTATCGCCGTTGAGTTTTTATTAACCTCCTCTCGTCACACCCGGCCTTTTGCCGCCGATGCCCGCTTTCTGCCCGATGGGCAGCCCAAACCGGTAATTGTGTTTGTACATGGCTTTAAAGGCTTTAAAGACTGGGGCCATTTCAGCGTGTTGGCCGATTACTTTGCGCGTCAGGGCTTCGTGTTTGTTAAGCTGAACTTCTCACACAATGGCATTGTGCCCGGCGGCACCGGCGACCTGGAGGATATGGAAGCTTTCGGCAACAACAACTTCAGCCTGGAGCTTGACGACCTGGGCACCTTACTGGACAGCCTTTACTGGCTAGGCGAAGCCGCGATTCCGTCCGCGGAATTGGCCTTAAATCGTCTGTTTCTGGTAGGCCACAGTCGGGGTGGTGGGCTGGCTATGCTCAAGGCTGCCGAAGATGCGCGCGTACGGGCCGTGGCCGCCTGGGCTCCCATCAGCGACATCGATCAGCGCTGGTCGGCGGAGGTAATGCGGCGCTGGCAAGCCGAGGGTGTGCAGTACATTGATAATACCCGTACTGGTCAGCGGATGCCACTGTATTATCAGCTGGTCGAAGATTTTCTGGCCAATAAAGAGCGCCTCGATATTCCAAAGAATGTGCGCGAAAAGCTGAGTCAGCCCCTGCTCATTCTGCACGGCGACGAAGACGAAACTCTACCCGTGAGCATGGCCCATGACCTGAAAAGCTGGAAACCCGATGCGGAGCTGGTTATCCTGCCTGGGGCGGGTCATATGTTTGGTGGCAAGCACCCCTGGGAAGAAGAACAGCTGCCAGCATTAGCACAGGAAGTCGCCGACCGCACGATAGGCTTCTTCAAAGGCATCAAATAGCTTGGCCAGCACCTTGCCTACTCACACGGCTTACCTGCTACTCGGCAGCAACCTCGGCGACCGGGCCGCCACGCTACGCACCGCCATACAGCAGCTCGGCGAGTTGGAGTGTATTGTTGTTAACACATCATCTCTTTACGAAACAGCGGCCTGGGGCTTGGAGCAGCAGCCCGCCTTCCTGAATCAGGCCGTGCAGCTGCGCACAAATTTGCCCCCCGATGCCCTCTTAAATGTCTGCTTGCACGTAGAGCAGCTCGCGGGGCGAGAGCGGCGCGTACGTTGGGATGCGCGCACCTTGGACGTAGATATTCTACTATATGACGCGCTGGCGCTGGATTCCCCTAGACTCGTGGTGCCGCACCCGCGCCTGCCGGAGCGGCGCTTTGCCTTGGTGCCGCTGGCCGAAATTGCGGCGGCGGAAGTACATCCGGTGTTGGGCCAAACAGTAGCCGAATTACTGGCATACTGCCCTGATAAATTAGAGGTGAAACGGTGGGTGAAAACTTCAGCCAGCTGAAATAAAAGCCATCTATTTCAGCCTTTTATTAGGCGGTCATGCAGAGCGGAGCATCTCGCTAGCGGTAGTGAGAGTAGTAATTCCACTAAACACGCGAGATGCTTCGCTCTGCCTGACCGCCTAATAGAGCAGCCTAATTTGCTTCATAAAGCGTATTAATAACTGATGTTACGCAGCAACTGCATCCATTAGTCGGTAAGGCTGTTTCTGAGCGTAGCAAAAGCCGCTTTTTGAAGCGCAGCAGCAAGTCGTGCGTAACATGAGTTAATAACTAAACAGCCGAACTAGCTGCGGTCTGGGGGGCAATTTTCTTTACCAAGCCTTGCAACACCTTACCGGGTCCGCACTCAACGAACTCGGTAGCACCATCGGCGGCCATGTGCTGTATGAGCTGGGTCCAGCGAACAGGAGCCGTGAGCTGGCGCACAAGGTTTTCGCGGATTTCGTCGGGGTCACGGTGAGGAGCGGCGTCTACGTTTTGGTACACCGGGCAAATACCGGCCGCGAAAGGCGTGGCCTCAATGGCGCGGGCCAGCGCCGCCTCCGCCGATTGCATAAGCGGCGAGTGAAAAGCCCCCCCAACGCTCAGGGGCAGCGCCCGCTTGGCACCAGCAGCCTTCATTTGCTCACAGGCAACGGTAATGCCCTGCTGGCTCCCCGAAATAACGAGTTGGCCGGGGCAGTTGAAGTTGGCCGCTACCACTATGTCGCCCGCTTGGCTGATTTCCTGGCAGATGCGCACGACGATGTCGTCATCAAGCCCCAGAATAGCGGCCATTGTGCCGGGTTGCTCTTCACAGGCAGCCTGCATGGCCTGTGCCCGCTGCGCAACTAGTTGAAGCGCGTCTTCAAACTTCAGGACTTTAGCCGCTACCAATGCCGAAAACTCACCCAATGAATGACCAGCTACCATATCGGGAACCAGCCCTGGGAGGCTGGCAGCTAGGGCCACGGAATGCAAGAAAATGGCGGGCTGGGTGACATTGGTTTGGCGCAGGTCTTCGTCGGAGCCAGCAAACATGATATCTGTTAGACGGAAGCCCAGAATATCATTGGCCTGGTCAAACAACTGGCGGGCAGTAGGTTGCTGCTCGTAAAGGTCACGGCCCATGCCGCTAAACTGACTACCCTGGCCGGGAAAAAGTACTGCTTTCATGTCTGAACCACGGATGTACGCGGATTTTTTGGGGTTACACGGATTTTGTGGACGGCTGCTTGTGGGGTTGCCTGCTACAACAGTCGCGCAAGCTGCACAAATTGAATCGTAAGCCCAAAAAAGCCCCCCAGCTTATGTTTTCAGAGCTTACCTAAAAAAGAACAGGGCGAACCATCTGGTTCGCCCTGTTGCTGGACAGCTTACGGAATGTGGAATCAGCGCGTGATTTCCACCCAGCCCTTATAGGTGCGCTTCGTACTACTGAAATCCGCGAATTCGACCTCGGCAATGTAGTAATACACGCCTTCGGTCACCTTCACGCCACCCTTGCCTTCAGTCGCGTTGCTGGCGCCATCCCATTCAATTAATGGGTTCTGGTCGCTTTCGTACACCTTCACGCCCCAACGGTTGAAGGCCTGGAAGCGGGTGCGCCGTATCGGACTGGCCACTTTTGGGCGGAACGTGTCGTTGCGCTGGTCGGCATTGGGAGTGAAGATGTTGGGCAACACAAAGAAGAGACAGTTGTCCTTGCACTCAATGTTGCTCAGCGCACTCCGGTTACCAACCGCATCAACGGCCTGGACAGCATAGCAGCCCGCAAAGGTGGCCTTGCCGGGCCGGTTTGCCCTATCCCGATCTAATCGATCAACATAGCTCTGCTGCGTTACGGAGTCGATAGCCACTAAGGGTCCCTCGGGTGTCTCCCGATACAGAATCCGGTAGTAGGCAATCTCGCGGCTGCAATCGGCGGGCGTGTTGCCCAAGGTCCACCGCAGCTTGTTGCTATACACTTGATTTGGTGCCGGGAAAGTTGGCAGCGCCGCCAAGCTGTCACAGTTGGTAGGCGCCAGCGTCAGCACGGGTGGGCACGGCACCGTGTTCAGCGCGATGCACTTCTCCTGGCTCTTATTCAGCAGAGGATCGGGAATATCAGGGTTACTATACGTGCCATTCGTTTCGACATAATAGCAGTACACCTGCCCTTTGCGCAAGGGCACGGCCGTAGTTCCCTGATCGACAAATGTGCCCCCCGTGATAGTGCCCGTCACGGTGCCTACTTGCACAAACGGGCTGCCGGGTGCCGGGTCGCGCCGATAAATAGTCGTGGGCCGGAGCGCATTATTCCACGGCACAGTATACGTCCAGTTCAGCGTAATGCGGTTCAGGTTTGGGTTGCTGACATCCGCCGTGCCTTCCAGCCGCACGCTGGATGCCGTCGAGGTTTCCGTCAGCACGGCTGAGCCGGGTCCGGCTACGGCGTTGCTAAAGAATTCCAGCCGGTAGGTGAAGGTGTTAGCCAACGTGTTCAGGCCAGTATCTACAAACGATAGCTCATCCAGATTATTCGTAGTGAACACCACAGTGGGCGTGGCCGTACCCGCCGAACGCAGCAGACGGTAGCCCACGGGCGGAATAAACCCGCTTTGGCTGAAAGGCTTGGTCCAGCGCACCGTGATAGCGCCGTTGGCAGCATCGGTCCGATCTACGGTTACATTGGTTAGCACCGCGCTCCGACCTTGCAGGTTCAGGCATTGCTCTGCGGATGCAATGCTGGCGCCACCTTTGGGCCGCGGAAACTCCGCGTAAATACGGTAACAATAGTTTTTGCCCCGCTCCAAACCCAAACCACCCCGGTCATCGCGGAAGATATCCGTCCCGACCGGCACTGAACCAATCTGCACGAAGCCTGAGCTAGCCGGAATGCCTGTTTCGCAAGGCCCAGGAACAAAGTTGGAAGGTCCTTCTTTCCGATAAATCAGAATCCGGCTGGCATTGGTGCAGGTATACCGGTCCCAGGTCAGAATGGCGGTATTGCCTTCGCCGCGCACACCGAAGTTTTGCGGCGGCGGCCCGATTACCGTAATGCGCCACGCCTTTTCGTCAATTAATACCGTACCCAATGGTGGCTGGTCGTCGGCCTTAAAAACAACGGTGTACGGATCGGAAGCAACATCCGTGCATTGGGGCGTCCAGCGAAAAGTGCCGCTGGCCTGCGGTGGCCCCGTCGCGTTTTGCACAAAGGTGGCAGGCGGGAAAATGCCCCCGAAAGCCGCTAATGTTATCTTATCGTTATTTGGGTCAGTGGCCGTAACGCTTGCGGTAATGGGCGTACCGGCTATCACACAAAGGTCGGGCGGAATGGTAATAGTAGGCCGCAGATTATTGGTGGGCTCCACCAGAATCTGCATATCGCGGATTACCTCCCCAATCAGACGGGCTGGCCCCGTACCAGTTCGTCGGTACTCCAAAACCGCAAAAGCAAAATTATAGAGACCGACCGTGTTTGGCGCGTTCCATACAATTTGCCCTGTCCTACGGTCCTGCGTGAAGGTCGACTGTCCGCCCCCAGGGTCATTTAGATAGGGCACCTGTACTCCTCGCGGCTCAGTTAGGTTAGGGAACCTGTAATTAGTGGTAACAACCGGCCGGGGCCGGCAATTATCTATGTCAATAGTTCCTTTTACACCATTGGCTACTTGCTGGCTGGAGCGCAGCTCAAACACTAAAGAGTCGCCATCTGCATCGAAAGCGGCAGGGTTGTGCAGCCATACCTGATTGACGCCGGCCTTATCGTAAGCTGGTGCGTTCAGTACCGGAGACCTGTTTATATTAAGCTCGGGGGCAATAGTAACGCGGGTAGAAATATAAAATGTCTGGGTGTTGGAGTCAGACATATTGCGCACTCCATCATTGCGTAATTCCCCAATATAACTGACCAAATAGGGACCAGGAGCATTATAAGTATGCTCAAAATAGTATACATTAATCTGGGTGCCAGGTATTACTTGGCGCAGCGTAGTACGAGGTATTTCACGTACTCCAGTGCAGCTTCCATCTCCAAAAAATATAGCTACTTTATCTTCATCAACTTTTGAAGTTTCGTTGTCGGTGAAGAGTACCATCTTGAAGAAGATACGCCGCGGGTTGCGGGCACTGACGGGCAGCGTAGTATCTGACTTAGCCTGTATGTCACCGGCCCGGAGGTGGGAGGCCTGAGCCGTAGGTGTTATACCTAGAGAAGCTAGTATGGTAAGTACCAGCCCCACCAATAACCAACTAACGCGTCGAGGTAGCGGAAGCTTCATATTAAAGAGTGATTAAAGACAATTTTTCGGAGAGCAGAAGGTCAGCAAAAATGCGCTGATTACCTAACAAACAACACGCGCGCGGTGTTACATATTCGCTATGAAGCTCTAACGGCCCCGCTGCCAGATTGATTCACGTCTTTCTAAACGTCGGATGTCGATTGTTTCGTACTTGGTCGGCCCTTACCTTTGGTCAACTACAACCGACCTTTCAAAAATCATCAATAACTCCTATGAGTTGGATTACGAAGACGTTTACTAGCAGTATCGGCCGCAAGGTAATTGTGGCCATTACCGGCCTTTTTCTTTGCTCTTTTCTTGTTGTGCACCTGGTGGGCAACCTTCAGTTATTTAAGGATGACGGTGGGGCCGCCTTTAACATCTACTCTCATTTCATGGGGACCAATCCTGTCATCAGGACCTTGGAGTGGGTATTGGTACTGGGCTTTGGTTTCCATATTTATGAGTCATACACGCTGGCCGTGCGCAACCGGGCTGCCCGCAAAGTAGGCTACGTAGATAGCCGCCCTTCGGAAAACAGCCCTTGGTACTCGCGTAGCATGGCGCTGCTCGGCACCCTGATTCTGATTTTCCTGATTGTGCACATGTACAACTTCTTCTATCGGGCCCGGTTTGGGGATTTAGATCCGGATATCAATAACAATGACGACTTATACACGCTGGTGGTCACTTCATTTCACCAGTGGTGGTACGTGCTACTGTACGTAACAGCGCAGGCGGCTTTGTGCTATCATCTCATTCACGGCTTCCGTAGCGGCTTTCAGACTCTGGGCCTGAACCACCGCAAATACACACCTATTGTCCGCGTTATCGGCTACATTTTCGCCATTGTCGTGTGTGCTGGGTTTGCCGCGATGCCGCTGTACTTCTACTTTTTTAAATAGTCCTAACCTCGTATTACGATGAATCTGGATTCCAAAATTCCTGAAGGGCCTCTCGCCGAAAAGTGGGAGAAGCACAAGTTCAATGTGAAGCTTGTGAATCCCGCCAACAAGCGGAAGTACGACGTTATTATCGTGGGTACGGGCTTAGCCGGCGCGTCAGCAGCTGCCTCATTGGCTGAGTTAGGCTACAACGTAAAGGCTTTCACCTATCACGATTCACCGCGTCGCGCGCACTCTATTGCGGCGCAGGGTGGTATCAATGCTGCCAAGAACTACCAGAACGACGGCGATTCCATATTCCGTCTGTTCTACGATACTATTAAAGGAGGTGACTATCGTTCCCGCGAGGCAAATGTGTATCGCTTGGCTCAGGTATCGGTTAATATCATTGACCAGTGCGTGGCGCAAGGTGTACCCTTTGCCCGCGAATATGGTGGCTTGTTGGCTAACCGCTCGTTCGGTGGTGCCCAGGTAAGCCGAACCTTCTACGCTCGGGGCCAAACTGGTCAGCAGCTGCTGTTGGGGGCTTACTCGGCCCTAAGCCGGCAGATTGCCTACGGCAAAGTGAAGATGTACACCCGCTCCGAGATGCTGGAGCTGGTAGTAGTAGAGGGCAAAGCACGTGGCATCGTAACGCGCAACCTGATTACGGGTGAGATTGAGACGCACGCGGCTCATGCGGTAGTGCTGGCTACGGGTGGCTATGGCAACGTGTTCTACCTGAGCACAAACGCCAAGTACTGCAACGTAACTGCCCCATGGCGTGCCCACAAGAAAGGTGCTTACTTCGCTAACCCCTGCTTCACCCAGATTCACCCAACCTGTATTCCCGTATCCGGTGATTATCAGTCGAAGCTGACGCTGATGTCGGAGTCGCTGCGTAACGACGGCCGCGTGTGGGTGCCGAAGACCAAGGAAATGGCTGAGCGCCTGCGTGGGGGGCAAATTCGGGTGGCAGATATTCCCGAGGAAGAGCGTGACTATTTCCTGGAGCGCAAGTATCCTTCCTTCGGTAACCTGGTACCGCGCGACGTAGCCTCGCGTAATGCCAAGCAGGCCTGCGACGAAGGCCGTGGTGTAGGCTCAACAGGCTTGGCTGTGTACCTCGACTTCGCCGACGCTATTCAGCGCGAAGGCGTAGATAAGGTGAGCCAGAAGTACGGCAACCTGTTTGCCATGTACGAGAAAATTACCGCCGAAAATCCCTATGAGCTGCCGATGCGCATCTACCCGGCGGTACACTATACTATGGGTGGGCTATGGGTAGATTACAACCTGATGACTTCTATCCCAGGCTTGTATGCTACCGGCGAGTGCAACTTCTCCGACCACGGTGCTAACCGCCTGGGAGCTTCGGCCCTGATGCAAGGCTTAGCTGATGGTTACTTTGTAATCCCTTATACCATTGGTGATTACTTGGCTAAGGAGGCTCCAGTACCGGTTACTACCCAACACGTAGCCTTTAAGGAAGCGGAAGCAGAAGTACACGCTCGCACCCAGAAGCTGCTCAGCATCAAAGGTACCCGTACGCCAAACGAGTTTCATAAAGTGCTTGGTCACATTATGTGGGATCATTGCGGCATGAGCCGTAATGCCGAGGGTTTACAGTTTGCCAAGCAGGAAATTCAGAAGCTGCGCCGCGAGTTCTGGTCTGACCTGAAGCTGACGGGCACCAACGAAGAATTGAACCAGATGCTGGAAATTGCCGGTCGTGTGGCCGACTTCCTGGAGCTCGGTGAGCTGATGGTAGATGACGCACTGAACCGCGAAGAAAGCTGCGGTGGTCACTTCCGTGAGGAGTACCAGACGCCCGAAAATGAAGCCCTGCGCGACGACGAAAACTTTGCTTACGTAGCTGCCTGGGAGTGGACTGGCGACAATCAGCCGGAAAATCTGCATAAGGAAGAGCTGCAATTCGAAAACGTAAAACTCACGCAGCGTAGCTACAAGTAAAACCAGAAGCGAGAGATAAGAAGTGAGAAGTAAGACATTTGTCAGGTACTTATCAGCTTCATTTTCTATCTCACTTCTCACATCTTAACTCTCATTTCTATAAATAGAATGGCCGGTAATAACCCTAATGCAAAACCGATGAACCTTACGCTTAAGGTGTGGCGGCAGCGCAACCGTAATAGCGAGGGCAAAATAGTAGCGTACCAAGTGAAGGATATTTCGCCCGAAATGTCTTTTCTGGAAATGCTGGATGTTCTTAACGAGGACTTGCTGCTCAAAGGCGATGAGCCCGTAGCGTTCGACCACGACTGCCGCGAAGGTATCTGTGGTTCTTGTGACCTGTTTATTAATGGCCGGGCGCACGGTCCGGAGAAGGGCACCACTACGTGCCAGCTCCACATGCGCAAGTTCAGCGACGGCGACACCATCACCATTGAGCCCTGGCGTGCTAATGCCTTCCCCGTAAACCGCGACCTAAGCGTAGACCGCTCAGCCTTCGACCGGATTATTCAGGCGGGCGGCTACGTAAGCGTAAACACCGGCGGCGTACCCGACGGCAACGAGATTCCGATTCCAAAGAATATTGCGGATCAGGCGTTTGAGGCTGCTACCTGCATTTCGTGCGGTGCCTGCGTGGCAGCTTGCAAAAATGCGTCGGCTATGCTGTTCGTATCGGCTAAGATTTCGCAGCTGGCCTTGTTGCCCCAGGGCCAGGTGGAGCGCAAAACTCGTGTGGAGAACATGGTAGCGCAGATGGATAAGGAAGGTTTTGGGGCGTGCACCAATATTGGTCAGTGCGCAGCAGAGTGCCCAGTGGGTATTTCGCTCGAAAACATTGCCCTGATGAACCGTGAGTTTATCAATGCAAAAGCTACTTCCAACAACCTAGCATAGGGTTGTGCTGTTATAGTGAAAGAGGGCGAAACGGCTTCCGTTTCGCCCTCTTTTTTGTCCCTACTTTAAGCCGGTTCTGCTCTCACGCACCATGATTACTATCATTATCGGAACAAACCGTCCGAACTCCCGGGCCCGTAAGGTCGCCGTTGTATACGCTGAATTGCTCAAAAGCCAGGGTGCCGATTGCCAGCTTCTGGACCTCACCGATTTGCCTTCCGACTTTATTACCTCGGCCTTGTATGCGAATACGGGTCAGCATGATGGTTTCAACGAGCTTTTTGAACTGACTAATAATGCTGACAAGCTGGTATTCGTAGTACCGGAGTACAATGGCTCCTTCCCAGGAGTACTAAAGGCTTTTATTGATGGTCTGCCCTACCCTGGTGGTATTCGGGGCAAAAAAGCAGCCTTGATCGGCCTTTCAACTGGAGTGCAAGGTGGCATTCTGGCTCTTAGTCATCTGACGGATATTTTGATGTATCTGGGTACGGCAGTGCTGCCAACGCGGGTTCGCTTGCCGGCTATTGATAAGTACCTGAGCGAGGATGGAAAGCTAAATAATCCGCTGTATCAGCAGTTGCTGGAGGAGCAGGTGACGCAGTTGCTGGCGTTTTAAGTAATCGGGCAACGGCTACAAATCGCGCAGGCGCTTGCCTTGCTGGCGAGCCCACAAGCCGTGTTTGGATTGCCCGATAATTTGCCCCCCATAAATACCCCGATGGCCTGAAAACAGGTAGCTGACTACGCACGCCAAACCCGCGTACAACCCGCACTCGTGGCCAAATAACTCCATAGCCATCAGGGTACAGGCTAGTGGTGTGTTGGCCGCGCCGGCAAATACGGCCACGAAACCCATGCCAGCCAGCAAGGGCATGGGCAAGGCTAAGCTAGATGCTAACGCATTACCCAATGTAGCTCCGACAAAAAATAAAGGTGTCACTTCGCCGCCCTTAAAACTGGCGCTCAAAGTGAGGGCTGTAAATACCAGTTTCAGCAAAAAATCGTAGGCCGGCACGGGGGCTCTTAGGGCTTCCTCAATGACAGGAACGCCCAGGCCGATGTAGCGCGTGGTTCCCAAAGCCCACACGGCTAGTGCTACCAGCGCGCCCCCGGCCACCGGGCGGAGGGGCGGCCAGGCAATCAGCTTTTTAAAAAAGCCCCCCAGTAAGTGCGTAAGGCCGCTAAAGCTTCGGGCAGCCAGCCCAAAGACGATACCAGCGGCGGCGGCACTGAGCAGTCCGAGCGGCGACAGCGCCGGAACTGCCAGCAGCGGGTAAGCGGTGTGCCCCACTCCCCACAAGCGCGTGATATAATCGGCGAAAATGGCCCCCAGAAAGCTGGGCAGAATGGCATCGTAGCGCAGGCGACCGATCAGAAATACTTCCAGCCCAAAAATAGCGCCTGCCAATGGGGTTCCGAACACGGAGGCAAAGCCAGCGCTGACGCCTGTAATCAGCAATAATGTGCGGTCGCGGGGGCGCAGGCGTAGGGGGCCGCGGAGTTGGTCGGCCAGGGAGCCGCCCATTTGTACGGCGGTGCCCTCGCGGCCGGCCGAGCCGCCAAACAGATGCGTGAGCAGCGTACCAATCAGCACCAGCGGTACCATCCGCAACGGCAGTGTGGCTTGAGGCGAATGGATTTCGTCGAGCAGCAGGTTGTTGCCGCTCTCCACGCTACGGCCAAAATAGTAATACAGCAGCCCGACCAAAAAGCCCCCCAGCGGTAACAGAGCAATAATCCAGCGGTGAGCTTCGCGCCAGCTCGTGACATAGTCCAGTGCCACCAGAAAGCCGGCTGATGCAGTACCAGCCAATCCGCCAACCACTGCACAAATCAGTAGCCAACGGCCCGCGAATAGCAGCAAGGGCGTGTACTCGGCGCGAAGAGCAGAAAAGTAGCGATACATGAATAGGCGATGGCTGAGCAGGAAGTCAGGCGAAGATACATATCCGGCATTAAGGCAAGGCGTGTACGCATTACCGGGTCCTGAACTTAACGGTGGAAGCTTTTTATGGGCTTCAAGCGCTTATTCTATAAAATCCAGCCCAACTGAAAGCTGACAAGCAACTCCAGGCTTGAGTATTTGTCTGTAAGGCGAATTCGATAGTTACACACCGTAGCTGAGCGCTTTTCCCACTGACTCCTTCCAAGCTGCGCTGTACCGCTTTTTACCTTATACCCTGAAAGTACCTTATGCTAACCACCTGGAAATTCCGGGTTTTGGCCCCATCTGGCCTCCATTAGTCGAAACAACAGGACACGCGCCCTTTGTCGCTTCTACTTTTACTTCATGAAACACGCACTACCATTGTTGCTGGCCGGACTCGGCCTGTCCTTTCACGCGCTTGCCCAGACGGCTCCGGCTTCGCCTTCTGTTCCTACGTCGCGGCCTGCGCTGGTCACGTCACCGGCCACACCGCGGGGCGCTGCCGGCCTCAGCGGCACCGTGACCGATAGCAAAACTGGCAAACCAGTAGAGTACGCCACTGTCGCCCTGCTCGACCAAACCACTGATAGGGCCGTAGATGGTGGAATCTGCGACGAAAAAGGAAAGTTTGCCTTCAGCAAATTGCCCCCCGGCACCTACAAAGTCAGCATTAGCTTCGTGGGTTACCAGACTAAGGTGCTGGACAATGTCCGCCTCACCGACGCCGATGTGAATCTGGGGGGCATTTCGCTTACCGCTACCACACAGCAGCTCGGCGAAGTAAAGGTGACGGGCGAGCGGGAACTGGTAGAAAACAAGGTCGACCGCATCGTTTATAATGCTGATAAGGACATCACGAACAACGGCGGCACGGCGGCTGATGTATTAAAGAAGGTGCCGTTGCTGGCCGTTGACCTAGATGGCAACGTGGAGCTGCGCGGTTCGTCCAACGTGCGCGTGCTTATCAATAACAAGCCCAGCACCATTGTGGCCTCATCGGTGGCGGATGCGCTACGCCAGATTCCGGCCGACCAGATCAAAACGGTGGAAGTAATTACCTCTCCTTCGGCCAAGTATGACGCTGAGGGCACGGGGGGCATTATTAACATCATTTTGAAGAAGAATGACATGGCCGGCGTGAATGGCTCCGTGAACGTATCAGCCGGCACGCGCTCCAGCAACCTGAATACCAGCCTGAACGCGCGAAAAGGAAAAGTGGGCGTGAATACCAACCTGGGCTCCTTCGGGTTCTACAACCGAGGCCGGGGCGAAACTTTCCGGCGCGACTTTGAGGGCTCCACGACCACGGCTACGCTCAGCCAGTTTAGCACCAACCGTAACCTGGGAGGTGGCTTTTATGGGCAAATCGGCGGCGACTACGACCTGACGCCCAAGGACGCCTTCAACCTGAGCGCCCGCGGCAATTTGTTTCGCTACACTGGCCCCCGCACACTCCGCTCGGAGTACATCACCGATGCCGCCGGCCTCGACGCCTACTCCCGCGATATTGAGTACGACAACCAGAACCGCAACCTCGACCTGAACTTCGGCTACACTAAAACCCTGGCCAAGCCCCGGCAGGAATTCAGCGTTTTGGCTCTTTACAGCATAAATAAGGGTCTGAATGAATATGACCTCGACCAGTTCCGCCCCGAGCTGATTGGACCCGATTACCGCGAGCAAAGCTTCAACGACAGCCGCAACCGCGAGGCTACTTTCCAAGCCGACCTCGTACAGCCCATCGACAGCACCAGCACGCTGGAGCTAGGCGCCAAATCCATCTTGCGCCAGGTAAACACCGATTATCAGATCGAAGCCGATTTTGACGGTGACCGCAACAGCCTAGCTGACTTCGTGCCTCTCCCCGACCGCACCAACCAGTTCCGCTACGACCAGGACGTGTATTCGGGCTACGCCACCTACGCTTTTAGCCTGCGCAAAGTGTATTCGTTTAAACTGGGCACGCGCCTGGAGCATACGCGCATTGGCGGTGACTTCTTCTCTAACGACACCGAAATCAGCCAGCAGTACACCAACTTTATTCCTAGCGTCGTGGCCTCCCGCGACTTTGGCAAAGACAAGAGTCAGAAGCTGAAGGTGAGCTACACCCGCCGCGTGCAGCGCCCCAACATTTACTTCCTGAATCCTTACCTAAACACCAGCGACCCCCGCATCTTCTCCTCCGGTAACCCCACCCTGGACGCCGAGCTGACCGATTCCTACGAGCTGGGATATAGTACCTATATCAAAAAGAGCAACCTGAACTTCTCGCTTTACTCCCGCCGCACCAACAATGCGATTGAAAGCGTTTCGCGCTTGGTACCACTCAATACCTTGATTGAAACCGACGATACCGAGGCCGAAGTTATCTATACAACCTTTCAAAACGTAGCCCGCAACGCCACCTACGGCATGAGCGTGTTCGGCTCCACGAAGCTGACGGACAAGTGGACCGTGAACGGTAATGTGAATGCATATTATGTGACGCTCAAAAGCTCCAGCTTAAACACGACGAATGACGGCTTCATGTATAACGCCAACATCTCGTCATCTTATCAGTTCGATAAAGGATTTAGCGCTCAGTTTTCGGGCTTCCTCAACTCGCCCCGCGTGCAGCTACAGGGTCGTACGTCCGCTTATCAGTACTACAGTATTGCCGCCAAAAAGGAGCTATTCAAGAAGAAAGGCAGCTTGAGCCTGGGCTTGGATAACCCCTTCAACCGGACCATCCGCTTCCGCAATGAGCTGGATGCCGCACGCTTCAGCTCCCGCAGCACCAATTATGTGTACAACCGCGGGGTGCGCGTGAGCTTCAACTATCAGTTTGGTAAAATGGATAACCGTGGTAGTCGCCCCAAAAAGAGCATCCGCAACGACGACCAGAAGTCGGGCGGCGACGGGCAGGGCCAAGGGCAGCAATAGATTAAAAAGAAGCCGGTTGCAAGCAACCGGCTTCTTTTTGGTTTATGTTATTGTTTTCGCATAAGGAAATTGTGCCTTGTCTTAGCGCAACCGCCTGCCGCTCCAAAAAGCCCCCCAGCTATGAAAAAGCTACTTTTACTTGTAACGCTGCTACCTGTAGCCATATTCGGGGCGTGCAGCACTACCACTTCCTCTGGCTCGCGTACACTCAGCCCCGATAGGGAGCAGGCAGACCCGATTCGGCAAAACTCCGTAGTCGTCGATACGCTTAGTCAGCCTGATTAAGGCCCGTCTTGGCTAACTTTGCCTCCGCTTAGAGGTAAGCAGGCTTACCTTCTTAGGTTCTTAGCGGCAAGCGGCATCAGCAGCCACTCAAGCATATTCTTGTCTGCCTGGCCTTCAAGGCTGTACTAATTTCAAAGCTTTCAGATATCGTCGGGTTGAATGTAAAAAGGCAGAAGCCGCTGGAAAATCTCCAGCGGCTTCTGCCTTTTTACATTAGCAAAGCAAAAAGCTAGTCTACATTATCATGCAAAAACCGATTGTCGCCCAGCAGCTCATTATCATCCGATAGGTTAAACCGGGAAATGTCGCGCTCATTCGATGGTGTCACATTTTCCAGCTTTACATGGCGACGCAGATAAGCGGGTGTTTCCAGCTGATCTTTTATGGCGTCATTGGTCAACCCGTTGCTTAGGTCCTGAAGGCGGCGGCGGCGCTCCTCGGCGCGGGCATCCAGCGTAGGGCGCGGCGCGGCATGCTGTTGTGGCTGCGGTGCGGGCTGCTGCACGGCTACCAACTCCGGCGCCGGCGAGGAAGGTGCTGCCACGGGAGGCACATAGTTCGAGACCGACGTTTCCAGATCAAATGTCACCTTAGGCGGCTCTACTGGCGCAGGTGCGGGTGTAGGTGCGGGAGTCGGCGTACCAAACGTAGGCACTACGGGCGCGGCCGGGGTTTCCTGACGATCCTTATCGAACAGATTGATCTGCGGATCAGGCTCAGATTCGGCAGCAGCTTTATTATTAACAAAACCCGTGTTAATGGTGTGTGCATCACGGGCAAACCCAGTTGCAATTACCGTCACGCGGATGCTCTGTCCCAAGGTAGAATCGATGCCGTGACCGAAAATAACTTCGGCGTCCTGACCGGCTTTGTTTTGAATGTACTCCGTAATTTCGGTCAGCTCATCCATTTCCAGCTCAGCCTGGTCACCCGACATGATGCTGAGCAGAATTTTCTGCGCGCCATGAATGTCGGTGTTGTTGAGCAGCGGCGAAGCCAA
This sequence comes from Hymenobacter sp. R533113, assembly GCF_056835965.1. Classification (NCBI taxonomy): domain Bacteria; kingdom Pseudomonadati; phylum Bacteroidota; class Cytophagia; order Cytophagales; family Hymenobacteraceae; genus Hymenobacter; species Hymenobacter sp. R533113. The sequence continues at coordinate 928,586 of NZ_JAKWBD010000001.1, read as the reverse complement.
AGCTTCCTCAGCAGCGCGCTGAGCGCGGTTTTCGCCATCGGTGATGCTGCTACCCATCACGGCCGCACCCGAGTCCTTCATGACGGTTTTCACGTCTTCAAAGTCCACGTTTACTTCGCTGGTCACCGTAATGATTTCGGCGATACTCTTCGCCGCGGTGCTCAGTACGTTATCCGCTTTCGCGAACGCCGCCCGGATAGGCAGATTACCAAAAATCTCGCGCAGCTTATCGTTGAGAATCACGAGCACGGTGTCGTAGTTCTCACTCAACTCTTTAATTCCGTGCTCGGCTTGTTGACGCTTCTTTTTACCCTCGAACAGGAAAGGCGCTGTCACGATGCCTACCGTCAGGATGCCTAGCTCCTTGGCCACTTTGGCAATAACGGGCGCCGCTCCAGTGCCCGTACCACCGCCCATACCGGCCGTGATAAACACCATGCGCGTGCCGTTACTAAGCAGCTCCCGGATTTGCTCGCGGCTCTCGATGGCGGCTTGCTTGCCGCGCTCGGGGTTAGCGCCAGCGCCAAGGCCTTCCGTAAGGTCAACACCGATCTGCAGTTTGGTAGGCACGGTGCTGCTATGGAGCGCTTGCTTATCCGTGTTGCAGATAACGAACTCCACGTCCTTTATGCCCTGGCTGAACATGTGGTTCACAGCATTGGAACCACCGCCTCCCACACCAATTACCTTGATGATGGACTTTGAGGTGGAAGGAATATCGAATTTATAATTCATGTGATTTCATTTAACATTTACCAATTAACGTTTAACAGCTGTTTTCTAACACTTCATCGGGCCTCCACTGCACGCCTCGTCAGCGCCTACATGGTGTTAAATGATAAATGCTAGTTGTTAAATGGCTTAGTACTGCTTATCGTCAAAATCGTCAATCAACAGGCCTTTGGTGCGGCTGATGATATCCTGAAAGAACTTGCCGGCACCGGAAGGCTTTTTGGGTGGTGCAGGCGCCTGGGGGGCTTTTTGTGGAACGGCAGCAACAACAGGCGCTTCCATGCGCGGCTCAGCAGCAGCGGGGCGGTAGGTTTGCTCTTCGGGCTCGTAGCCGCGGCTCACACGCTCATCGATAGAACGATAGCCAGCCAAGACTAACCCTACGGTAGTGGCGTACATCGGCGACTTTACAGCCTCAATGCGGCTCTTGCCCAGGTGCTCATTGGGGTAACCGATGCGGGTATCCAGCCCAGTTACATATTCGGTGAGCTGCACCAGGTTCTGGAGCTGTGAGCCTCCACCAGTCAGTACAATACCAGCGGCAAGCTTATCAGCGTGGCCAGTACGCTGAATCTCCGCATACACCAGCTCCACGATTTCCTCCATCCGAGCCTCGATGATGTGAGCGAGGTTCTTCAGAGAAATCTCCTTGGGAGCACGGTCGCGCAGGCCTGGAATGCTTACGATTTCATAATCAGAAGCCTCCTCCGCAATGGCCTTCCCGAACTTCACTTTCAGCTGCTCAGCTTGGTTCTGCATTACCAGGCAGCCTTGCTTAATATCAGAAGTCACGATGTTGCCACCGAAAGGCAGCACCGCCGCGTGGCGGATAATGCCATCCTTGAAAATCGCTAAGTCGGTAGTGCCGCCGCCGATATCAATCAGGGCTACACCAGCCTCCTTTTCCTCGTCGCTCAGCACCGACATGCTCGATGCCAGCGGCTCCAGAATCAGATTATCGATTTCAAGCCCAGCCTTGGTAACGCACTTATTGATGTTGTTGATGGCCGTGCTCTGGGCAGTGATAATATGGAAATTACCTTCCAGCCGCACACCCGACATGCCTACGGGGTCCATGATGCCCTCCTCGTAATCCACCTTGTAGTCTTGGGGCATTACGTGGATGATCTCAGAGCCGGGCGGAGTTACCAGGCGGTACATATCATTAGTCAGGCGGTTCACGTCATCGACGGTAATCTCGCTATCCTGTGAGGCGCGCGTGATGCTACCGTTGTGCTGCAGGCTCTTAATATGCTGGCCGGCAATCCCGACGTTCACCACGCCGATATTGATGCCAGATTGCTCTTCAGCCTGCCGAATAGCCTTCTTAATAGCGTCGACAGTTTTGTCAATATTGGATACAATACCGCGCACTACACCCTCCGACACGGCTTTGCCCATGCCAAGGATCTCAAGTTTGCCAAACTCATTTTTGCGCCCTACCAGGACGCAGATTTTGGTGGTGCCGATGTCGAGGCCGACTACAATTTTATCGTTTTGCATGGGGTAGGTACTGGCAGGGTTTGCGGGAAGTTGCAGTGTGTATCTAAAAAAACGCTATTTCGGACGATTTAAGGCCCTTTATAGACGTTACAGAGAGTGTATAGTTATTCGCAAATGATCTGGTCTTTAAACTCGACGTTGACGCGGTGGTAGGTATCCCACCCTAAAACCGGCGGAATTTGCCGGTAAAATACCATTAGTTTCGCGAATTTTTCTGAAATATTCTCTGGAAACCCAAATTCTACTCGTTGATCTCCTATTTGCTGGGTGAAAGCAAGCTTGCCATTTGGCCCGATAAATACTTCCGCCACCTGGGCCCGCCAAAAGGGGTGCTCATCGATGTAACGCAATACTTCAAGGTAGCGACGACCCGTAGAGTCACGAAAAAACGCGGCAGGAATCGGAACACCGCCCTGGCGAGCGACCGGTACCACCCGCGCAGTGAACAGAGGAGAGAGCGGCAACTCATGGCCCTCGGCGTCGAGGTAGCTATCGCGGCGGGTATCGGCGTGTATCAGGCGGGCAATGGGGCGATTCTGCCGCACGTCGGCGTGCAGATTGCCGGCCAAGTCGCGGTACACCTCGGCTTCGCGCACAAAGCTGTGAGCCTTGAGCCGCGCTTCAAGGGCCTTAAGGTTCAGGTCTTCAGACCGGGCACCTTCCAGGCGTTGGTAGCCATTGCGCGTGAGCAAGGCGGTTACCTCCTGTTCGCTGATGAAATAGTTATTGAATTCGTTGCTGATGGTCACGATAACTTCGCCCACAGGCCGATTTGCCTGGCGCACGCCAGCAAACACGGCCAAGCCGATGAGGAGCAGCAGGCATGTCGCTGCAAACAGATAATTCTTGGCGTCAGGCTTGAGTTTCATGCCAGCGGCTGGTTAAAATGGTTCGTAGTTGCGGCACCAGCTGGTCAATATCACCGGCACCGACAGTAGCCAACACATCAAAGTCATCATCGGTAGCAGCGGCGGCTACGACTTGCTCCTTGGTTTGCAAAGACTTTTGGGGGGCAGTTATTTGAGACAGAATCAGCTCGGATGTAACCCCACTGATTGGTAGCTCACGAGCAGGATAAATGTCAAGCAACACCACCTCGTCGGCCAGGCTCAGGCTCTCGGCGAAGCCTGGGGCGAAGTCGCGGGTACGGGTGAAAAGGTGGGGCTGGAAGATGACGCGCAAACGTTTCTGCGGGTACAACGCACGTAGGGAACGAAGAAAAGCCTCGATTTCGCGTGGATGGTGGGCATAATCGTCTACATACACCTTATTTTTTGTGGTGACGACAAACTCAAAGCGGCGCTTCACGCCCCGATAAGCCGCCACAGCCGCCACCAGCTTTTCGGCCGCTACGCCTTCTAATTGTGCCGCAAAAATAGCCCCCAGCATGTTTTCCACGTTGTGGAAGCCGGGCACCGTCAGCTGCAAATCACTTAGGTTACCGAGCGGGCTATGTACATCAAAGCGAAACTCGTGGCCGTGGGCCGTCACATTCGCAGCGTACAGATTTGCCCCCTGCCCTGCTTTTAGACCATAATGAATGACCTGTACGCCAACGGGCACCGCAGCAGCCACACTGGCGTCGGCAGTATGGTTGAGCAGTAAAGTACCGCCGGGCTTTATTTGTCCTGCAAACTGCCGGAAGGACTCAATCAATGCGTCCTGCGTACCATAAATATCCAGGTGGTCGGCATCGGTACTGGTCACGATGGCCACGTCGGGGTGCAACGTCAGAAAGCTGCGGTCGTACTCGTCGGCCTCTACTACTACTGGTGGCTGTGGTACTACGACTTTTTCCGTCGTAGTACCACTATTGTTGCTGATACCTGCTAAAGATGTAGTGGCGGAATGTTCAACGATAGTGGTACTAAGGCTTTGAGCCGTAGTACCACTCAGACGATTTAGCAGCAGATTTGACCCAAGATTCACGGAAATGCCCCCCAGAAAGGCCGAGCAATCGACGCCCGCGTGATGGAGCAAGTGCGCCACCATAGACGAGGTGGTAGTTTTGCCGTGAGTGCCAGCTACAGCAACCGTGCGCTGACCTTGAGTAAGCAAGCCCAGCACTTGGCTGCGCTTGCGAATATCATAGCCTTGTTCGCGCAGCCAGGCCCACTCCTGATGGCCAGCGGGAATAGCCGGCGTGAGAACAACCAGCGTCTGGGGGGCATTTTCGCGCACTTCGACCGGAATATTCTCCACTGCATCGGCGTAATGCACGGCAATGCCTTCATCGGCTAAGGCTTCGGTCAGGGGCGTAGGCGTGCGGTCGTAGCCGCTCACCTGGTGGCCATTAGCCTGGAACCAGCGCGCCAGCGCCGACATGCCGATGCCACCGATGCCCAGAAAATAGACGTAAGGAAATGCGGCTACAGGATTCATCGGCGGTCCATAATAGTCAGCAGTTCATCTACAATGGCGGCCGTAGCGTCGGGGCGAGCAAGCTGGCGCACATTAGCGCTCAGCTGCCGCTGCCGCGGCTCGTCGGCTAGTAAGTTAAGGGTCTCATCGTAGAGGCGGGCGGGCGCCTCCGCATCCGTGACGAGTATAGCAGCCTGATGGCGAACCAGAGCCGAGGCATTTTTGGTCTGATGGTCTTCGGCCACATTGGGCGAAGGCACCAGCAAACTAGGCTTGCCAGTGAGGCACAACTCCGAAACCGACAAAGCACCAGCACGCGAAACAACAACATCGGCGGCAGCATAGGCAAGATCCATGCGCTGCACGAACTCTAAGGCCTGAATGCCGTCGGTAATGAATGGCGCAGCTTGCTCCTGCGCTTTCGGATAGTAGAGCTTGCCCGTTTGCCACAACAACTGAATTCCAGCCGCTTTGAGGCGTGGAAGCGCAGCGGCCGTAGCTTCGTTCAGGGTGCGGGCGCCAAGGCTGCCCCCAATTACGAGCAGGGTTTTCTTATTGGGCGAAAGACCAAAAAACTTTAATGCTTCGGCGCGGTCCCCGGAAGCAATTTCGGTGCGGACGGGGTTGCCGGTGAGTACAACTTTATTCTGGGGGAAAAACTTATCCATGCCGTCATAAGCCACACAAATGCGGCTCACGCGCCGACCCAGTAGCTTATTGACCAACCCAGCATAGGAATTTTGCTCCTGAATAAGCGCTGGAATTCCTCGCGAAGTAGCGGCCAATAAAATAGGAGCCGAAGCGTAGCCACCGACGCCTACAACGGCTTCGGGACGGAAATTCTCGATGATTTTACCTGCCTTCTTTACACTCCGAATCACCTTCAGCGGAAATAGCAAATTCTGCGGAGTCAGGCGGCGCTGCAAGCCGCTAATATCGAGACCTACAATTTCGTAGCCGGCCTCGGGCACACGGGTCATTTCCATGCGACCGTTGGCGCCGACAAACAGGATTTCGGCTTCGGGCTGGCGCCGGCGCAGCTCATTGGCAATTGCCACCGCCGGAAAAATATGCCCCCCGTGCCCCCACCGCTAATAATAATGCGGTAGGGCTCGGGATGCGAAGAAATAAACTGAAGATTCGACTTGGGCATTGATTAGTGTTCAACGGTTGCCTCATCCCCTAGCCCCGGTTCGCTTCATGCGCGAAGTCCTAGGGGAGAAGGGGAACTAGCTCTAAAAAATCAGAAGGCTGGAAAAGGCCATTATCATTAAAAAAGATACTAAATCTAGTTCCCCTTCTCCCCTAGGACTTCGCGCATGAAGCGAACCGGGGCTAGGGGATGAGGCAATCGTTTGGCTACGCATACGCTGTCTTCTTGGGAATGCGTGCGGTATCCTCGGGCTCACCCGTCATGGGGCGAATTTCCCGTTCACCCCGGCTTACGCTTAGGATAATGCCGATGCTAATACCCGTGAAAATCAGGGAGGTACCGCCCATACTCAGCAAGGGCAGCGGCAGACCGGTGATAGGACCTAGACCTACGGCCACGCCCATATTAACCATTGCCTGCAAAACCAGACTAAAGGTTAATCCGGCTGATAAAAGCCCCCCAAAAGCCCCGTAGCTATGGATTACGGTATTCAGGCCCCGATAGAGGAAAGCCAGATATAGAAACAGCACCACTACGCCCCCGATCAAGCCATATTCCTCGATAATAACCGCGTAGATAAAGTCGGAATACGGATGGGGCAGAATGTTGCGCTCGGTGCTTTTGCCGGGGCCTTTACCACTGATGCCGCCCGTAGCAATGGCTATATAACTGTGTTCGAGCTGAAAAGGCACCGGCTTAGTCTTGTCGGTAAAGCTCTCGACGCGGGTTAGTACCGTTTTGTAGCGCTGACCAGAGGAAAGGCCAATACCGCCTACCACCGCCCCGATAAGCACCATCACCGCCATTTGCTTGAGCGGCACCCGGCCGATAAACATGAGCAGCAGACAAGTGGCAAACAATAGCAGCGCCGTGGAGGCATTACTCATGATTATAATGCCGCAGATAAGGCCCACCCACAGCATTACGGGCAGCAACGTCGTTTTGAAATCCTGCACGTGCTGCTGCCGACGGCTGAGCATACTAGCCAAGTGAGAAATCAGCGCCAGTTTGGCTAAGTCGGAGGGCTGAAAGGTTTGGTTGATGACCGGAATAGTAAGCCAGCGCGATGCTTCGTTGATATTCGAGCCCATGAAATAGGTAAACAGCAGCAGCGGCACCGACAGTAGCAGCGCATATAGCGACAGGCGCGAGTAGTACCGATAGTCGATGCGGTGGGCAAGCCACATGAATGCCAACCCCACGAAGATCAAACCCGTGTGCTTTACCAAGAAATACTCAGTATTGCCCCCCATCTTCTTATACGCCAGCGTACCCGTGGCCGAATACACCACCGCGATACTGATAAAAGAAAACAGCAATACAATGCCCCACAGGATGGGGTCGCCTTTGAGGTTGCGTTGCAGCCAGAGTTTTACGGGTTCCATAGGCTTACAATGAGTGATTGAGTGAATGGGTGACTGAGTGACTGAGTGAATGGATGGTCGTTCAAACATTCAGTCACTCAGTCACCCATTCACTCATTAATTTTTCCACAGCAGCGGCAAATTGCCCCCCACGGTCTTCATAGTTCCTGAATAGATCGAAGCTGGCGCAGGCGGGCGAGAGCAGCACCACATCGCCGGGCGCGGCCAGCTCAGCGGCGCGATGCACGGCCGTTTCAATGCTTTGCGTTTCCTCCAAGTGCGGCACTATCGTTCCGAAGTTGGCCTTCAGCTTTGCGTTGTCTACTCCGAGGCAGATCAACGCTTTCGCTTTTTGTTTGGCCAGAGGCAGCAAGGAAGCATAGTCGTTGCCCTTATCCGTACCGCCCGCAATCCAGATGATAGGCTGCTGTACGCCATCAAGGGCAAACCACGCCGCTTCGACGTTGGTGGCTTTGCTGTCGTTGATAAACTTAACGCCGTTGACTTCGCCTACCAATTGCAAACGGTGGGGGGCATTTTTGAAGGAAACCAAGCCCTTCTCAATTTGCTCCGACGACAGCCCGACGACGCGAGCTGCAAGGATAGCCGCCGCCATATTCTGCTGGTTATGCTGACCAATAAGCGGCGAGTTGGCGACGTTAACACTATCAACCTGGCTTTCGGCCCATTCAGGCAACTGCAACCGTAGCGCTCCATCGTGTCCGTACCAAGCCGCAAGATTTGCGCCCGCATGACCATCATATTGCCGATCAAACGCTAAGGCGGTTTTGGCAGCTGCCGACGTTTCTACTGCTTTACGCGTTTCCGGGTCACCGGCATTGTAAATAAAGCAGCGGCTTACGTTGCGCGCAATACGCATTTTAGCAGCAGCATAGTTCTCCAAGCTGTAGCCGTACCGGTCAAGGTGATCAGGAGTGATGTTAAGCAGAACGGCTACCCAGGGGGCAAAATCCTGGGTATCGTCGAGTTGAAAGCTGCTCAGCTCTACTACGTAGTAATCGTGCTTATCTTCAATAACCTGCTCGGCGAGGCTATAGCCTACATTGCCGGCCAGCCCTACGTTTAGGCCAGCCTCCTTTAGCAGATGATAGGTCAGCAGGGTAGTCGTCGTCTTGCCATTCGTGCCGGTGATACAGATGCACTTAGCTTGCGTATAGCGACCCGCCAACTCGATTTCGGAAATAATAGGAGTGCCTTTTCCACGCAGCGCCTGAATGACGGGCGCTTTTTCCGGAATACCGGGGCTTTTTACCACTTCGTCGGCGCACAAAATTTCTTCCAACGTGTGCTGGTTTTCCTCGAAGCGAATACCGGCCTGCATAAGCTTCTCCTTATAAGCAGGCTTGATAGATCCCCCGTCCGACACGAAAACGGCGTGGCCTTTGGCTTGCGCTAACAGCGCCGCCCCTACCCCACTCTCGGCTGCTCCTAGTATTACGATGTGCATAGCTTAAGTTGGATTTCCCGCAGTGTTTCGCGGTGACGGGTGCAGTGTCGCGCAGTGTGCTGACTGAACACTGCGCGACACTGCGCTTTAACACTGCGAAACACTGTGGGAAATGTCATTAGCGTAGTTTCAAAGTGACCAGCGTAAAAACGGCCAGCATAATGCCCACAATCCAGAAGCGTGACACGATTTTGGACTCGTGGTAGCCGAGCTTCTGGTAGTGGTGGTGCAGAGGCGACATGCGCAGCAAGCGCCGGCCTTCGCCATACTTGCGCCGGGTGTATTTGAAGTAGCTCACTTGCGCCATTACCGATACCAGCTCGATCAGGAATACCCCGCACAGCAACGGAATCAGCAACTCTTTGCGAACAATAATAGCCAGCACGGCAATGATGCCGCCAATGGCCAAAGAGCCCGTGTCACCCATAAAAACCTGGGCCGGATAGCTGTTGTACCACAAAAAGCCCACGCAGGCGCCCACAAAAGCCGTACAGAATATTACCAGCTCCCCAGAGTTCGGAATGAACATAATATCCAGGTAATCAGCCAGCAGGGCGTTACCACTCACAAAGGCGAAGATAGCCAGCGTGATACCGATAATGGCCGAAGTGCCTGCCGCCAAGCCATCAAGACCATCGGTGATATTAGCGCCGTTGCTAACAGCCGTGATGATGAAGATGACAATGGGAATGTAAAGGAAGCTGTAAAGGCCGTTGAAATACGGGCCGGCGTAGGCAAACAGGTTACCGTAGTTCAGCTCGTTGTTTTTGGCGAAGGGAATAGTAGTAATCATCAGCTTCACATCCTGATACACCGTGCTGGCATCTACGGCCGATAGCTGCCCGTTGGGTAGCAGGTATTGCCGCACCGTTACATCATTACTGAAAAACAGCACCCAGCCTACTGTAATACCCAAACCAATCTGTCCCAGCACTTTAAAGCGACCACTCAAGCCTTCTTTATTCTTCTGAAACACCTTAATGTAATCGTCCAGAAACCCAATCAGCCCCAGCCAAACCGTGCTCAGCAGCATCAGCACGATGTAGATATTATCGAGCTTGGCAAACAATAGCACGGGGACCAAAATGGCCAGAATGATGATCAGGCCGCCCATGGTCGGGGTGCCTTTTTTCTCTAACTGCCCCTGCAAGCCCAGGTCTCGGATACTTTCGCCTACTTGTTTTTTCTGCAAAATGCGAATCAGGCTTTTGCCAAATACCTGGGCAATGAGCAGGGAAGTAATGACGGCCATAGCCGCCCGAAACGAGATAAACTGAAACACGCCCGCCCCAGGCAGATTATAGTGCTTACTGAGGTACGTGAAGAGGTAATAAAGCATGGGCGCGAGGGTCAGCGGATAGAAAGTGGAGTTGGGCCAAGATGCAAAGGTTTAGTTTTTTAGGTTGAGGTCAAACGTTGTGTTTTCAAGGTTTTGGTGTAACGCGAAGCGGTGCTTCGCCTCGCGTCTGAATCTTTGAGCGACAGTACTAAAATGCCCCCCAGCCTATTGTTCGATGAGCGAAGCACCGCTTCGCGTTACTTATTCAATAAATCGAACATCTCTTGCAAGACCTGTTTGTCGTCAAATGCCCCCCGCACACCTTGCACCTCCTGGTAAGTCTCGTGGCCCTTGCCGGCCACCAGCACGATGTCGCCGGGCTGGGCCAGCGCAACGGCCGTTTTGATGGCCTCGCGCCGGTCGGGAATGGTCAGCACTTTGCCCAAATCCTGGGTTTGCACGCCGGCCTGCATTTGACTTAGAATAGCGTTAGGATCTTCAAAGCGCGGATTATCGGAGGTGAGCACCACGCGGTTGGAACCTTTGGCCGCCAGGTTGGCCATCACGGGGCGTTTAGCCGCGTCGCGGTTGCCGCCGCAGCCTACCACCGTAATTACCTGCTGGCTGGGCTGGCGAATCTGGGCAATGGTAGAAAGCACATTTTCCAAGGCATCGGGCGTATGCGCGTAATCCACAATGCCGGTCACGCGGGTGCGCTCGGCCACAATAGGCTCGAAGCGGCCTGGCGCCGACGTCAGGCCCGACAGCACCGTAAGTACTTCCGTCGGGTCTTCACCCAGCAATACGGCTGCCCCATACACAGCCAGCAGATTATAGGCGTTGAACACCCCAATCAGCCGGAACTGCACCTCCCGGCCATCTACTTCCATATGCAGACCATGCACGGCATTCTCCAGCAGCTTTGCCCGAAACGTAGCCAGACTGCGCAGCGAGTAAGTTTCGCGGCGGGCAGCGGTGTTTTGGAGCATCACTGGTCCGCGCTTGTCATCGGCGTTGGTTAGCGCAAAGGCATCCTTACCTAACTGATCGAAGAAACCCTTCTTGGCCTTCAGATATGCATCAAAGGTGCCATGATAGTCGAGGTGGTCGTGGGTAATATTGGTAAAAATGCCCCCCACGAAGCGCAAAGCCGTAGTGCGGTGCTGAACTACCGCGTGGGAGCTAACCTCCATAAACACGTAGGTGCAGCCGGCGCGCAGCATCCGAGCCAGCAGCTCGTTCAGCCGAATAGCATCCGGGGTGGTGTGGGTAGCTGGAATTACCTCCTCATCAATTTGATTCTGCACTGTGGAGAGCAAGCCTACATGATAGCCCAATTCCCGGAACAGCTTATGCAATAGCGTAGCGCAGGTGGTCTTGCCATTGGTCCCCGTCACGCCCACTAACTGAAGTTGGCGGGACGGATGGCCGTAAAATGCGGCGGCCATGTGGGCCATAGCCTCGGCGCTATCGGGCACCTGCACGTAGGCAGTGGTCAGGTCGAGGCTGGGGGGCAAATTTTCGCACACTACTACCGTCGTACCTTGGGCCACGGCTTTGTCGATGAACTGGTGACCGTCGGTTTGGGCGCCGCGCAGGGCAAAGAACACCATACCCGGTGCCGCCTGCCGCGAATCCAGCGTAAGGCCCTGCACGACTACATCGGTCGGGCCATGCTGAGCCTGCACCGTTACGGCGGATAGCAGATTGGCTAGTGGGTGCGCTATGGGAGCTGAATTAGTCAATGTATTCCGGTTGCTGTGGGTGCTAGTGAAGGCTGCTTATTAATACCTTCTTTTTATCCTTACTTACTTCCGGCTTTTTCGCTTCTACCGGCTCCGATTCTTCTTCCAGCATCTTCTTTTTTAATTGCTCCTGGCGTAGCAGCAGCTTAGCGCGCTGCTTGGCCGGATCAGGGTCGGCGGGGGTAAGCAGCTTGTTTTCCACCAGCTTAGTTCGGGCCGGCGGGGGCTGAGGCTTCGTGCCCGCCATAGCGCCAATGGGTTGTAGCTCCAGCATCACGACCGTGCCGCGGCGCAGAGGTGTGCCCGCTGCTACCGACTGCCGGTGCACCCGGCCGCTACCCACGGCACGTACGCGCAGACCACGGTTTTCGAGCAAGAACAACGCATCGCGCAGGGTCATGCCACTTACATCGGGCACTTGGCCGCGGTACACGGGTTGCGCTTGCCAAGCCAGCGAGCGAGTATTCGTATCGGCCCGCACCCACTCCTCTCCCGTGGCTTGCGCCTGTTGGTTCACACCAAGCTTTTCGCATACCAGCGTCAGTTCGTCCTGCAAGCCCGCTTTTACTACGGGCACCTGCGTTTTATTCAGCGGCACCCGAGCCAGCAACGGGCGCTGGCTGGCAATGTCGCGCGCCATCGCTTTATCGGCTACCTCCCGGAAAACCGGCGCGGCTACATCGGAGCCGTAGATACGGCCCCGCTTGGGCGAATCGACTACCACGATGCAGCTGTACTTGGGCTTATCGGCCGGGAAGTAGCCGCAGAAGCTGGTGGAATACGTGCGCGTGTACTGGCCGTTCTTAAACTTCCAGGCCGTTCCGGTTTTGCCCGCAATGCTGAAGTCGTTCGATTTGATGGCCTTTGCCGTGCCTTGCAGCACCACGCCTTCCAGCATCGCACGCACCTTGCGCAGGGTTTCTTCCGAGCAGATTTTGGCGTTCAATACCTTGGGCTCGAAAGACTCAATTACCTTATCGGCCTGCCTAATTTCCTTGACAATGATGGGCTGAATTTTCACCCCATCGTTAGCAATGGCATTGTAGAAGGCCAGGGTTTGCAGGGGGGCTAATTTCAGCTCGTATCCAATACTCATGGTGGTGAGCGAGGTGCGGCTCCAGCTTCGGTCGGTGGGGTCTTTCACGTAAGGCCGCGCCTCGCCGTGCATCTGGAAGCCCAGCGGCTTGTCAAGCCCAAACCGTTTGAGGTAGTCCGTGTACTTGTCGGGCTTCTGCTGAAAATGGTCGTTTACCAGCTTGGCCACCCCAATGTTAGACGATTGCTCCACCACTTTCTGCACCGAAATCTTGCCATTGGCGTGCGAGTCAGTTTTCACGGCGCCGCCGATGTACATGCGGCCATTGCCGGTATCCACTATGTCGGTTAGCTCCAAATCGGGGTTATCCTCAAACAAGGCCATCATCGACGCCAGCTTGAAGGTGGAGCCCGGCTCGGTGCGGCCCTGGTCGGCAATGGCGTAGTTGTAGTCCTCGCGGTACACGCCATCGGCGGCCTTGCCCAGGTTAGCCACGGCTTTGATTTCCCCCGACTGCACTTCCATCAGAATCACGCAGCCGTACTGGGCATCATTATCCACCAACGACTTGTAGAGGGCATTCTCAGCCACATCCTGCAGGTTGATGTCGATGGTGGTTTTGATATCGTAGCCGGGCAGGGGCTTTATTTCGGTGCCATCATAGATGGGCTTATTACCGCCCGGCAACCGCTCAAACAGCGCCTCGCCGTCTTTTCCGGCGAGTTGGCTGTTATAAGTAAACTCCAGGCCCGCGCCGTTTTTGTCTTCGTTAAGAAAGCCGACAGTCCGCTGAGCCAAGCCGCCGAACGGCCGGAAACGCTTGTCAACTTTCTCGAAAATAACGCCGCCTTTGTTTTTGCCCGCCCGGAAAATGGGCCACAGAGCCAGTTTCTTTTTGTCCTGATAATTGATTTGCCGCGAATTCAACCGCAGGTAGCGCACTACCTCCTTCGAGTTTTTGGCATTCATCAGCTTGCGCTTGTATTCCTTGGCCGAACGGTCGCCGAAAAATCGCGACAAGAGCAAAGCCAACGAGTCCACGTTGCTGCGAAACAGTTGCTTATCGACTACACTTGGGTCCCAGGCGACGCGGTAAAAGGGCAGCGACGTAGCCATAATGCTGCCGTTGTCCGAGAGGATAGTGCCGCGCGTGGCGAATACCGGCTGATACACTACCCGGCGCTCCTGTTCCAATGCCCGCCACCGGTCGCCTTCCTTAAACTGAATCCGCGACACCTTCCACACAATGGCCGCCGAGAACAGGCAGACGCCCAAAAACGCCAGCCGTACGCGGGTAACGATGGATTTTTTAACGTTGCCTTTCACAGTATTCCGTGTGTATTGTGTTGAATAAGTACCTGGGGGGCTTTTTCACCTCCCTCGAAGCATAAGTCAGGCTGGAGTCCGAAGCCAGTGAATCAATCTTCAGGTTCGGCTACTACTTCGCCCTCAGCCAGCGCCACGGAATCAGCGGCGACGGTAGCCAGCGAATCGCGCACGGCCCGCGCTGCCAACGAATCGGCCGTGATGATGGGCAGCTTATCCAGCTCTGCTTCATCGAGGCGGCCAGCGGGCACGGTAATGCGGAACGGAGGCGAGGAGCTTTCGACTAAACCGTATGCGGCCACCTTGCGAGCTACTTCGCTCTGCTTGCTGGCCTCCATGTAGTCTGATTTGAGGGTGGTATAGTCGGCGCGCAAGTCTTCGGTTTCCAGCTTCAGCTTCTGAATGTTGCGGTTCATGCGGTAGCCGTAGTGCGTGTTGCCAATGTAGAGCAAGGTCAGAAACATGATGAACAGCACGTGGGGCAGATAGCGCACGGGCAAGCCTTCCCGAAACAAGCCATCCATGCGCGTGATACGCTCCAGCAGCGTAAATACGCTCCAGGAGTTGCGCGGCTTTGTCGGGCGCGGGGCGCGGGGTGCTTCTTCCTCTATCGGCAGCGGCTCGGGCTCAGGAGCCTGCTCCGGCTCGGGTGCCGGCGCTGGGGGCACTATCACCGGCCGGGGCACGTTGGAGCGGGGCGCTGCAACGGGTGGTTTGATGGTATTTATCGCCATGTCAACTCTTAGCTTTTTCCTGACTTCTCTCCGCGATGCGCAGCTTGGCACTGCGGGCGCGGCTGTTCTCGGCTACCTCCGCCGCCGACGCTTCCACCGGGCGGCGCGTGAGCACGGTGAAGGGCGTGTGCTGGTGACCATAGAAATCCTTCTCAACGTCGCCGAAGAATTTGCCCTTCGCCATGAAGTTCTTCACCAGTCTATCCTCTAGTGAATGATAGGACATAACCACCAGCCGGCCGCCGGGGCGGAGCACTTGGGCGGTTTGTAAGAGCATTTCCTGCAAAGCCGTCAACTCATCGTTTACCTCAATGCGCAGGGCCTGAAATACCTGAGCCAGGTACTTATTTTCCTTGCCGCGGGGCGTGCAGGGGGCAATTGCTTTTTCAGCTCGCCAATGGTCCGCACTGCCTGTCCGCGGCGGGCTGCCACCAGCGTATTAGCCAAAGTGCGGGCGTTGGTCACCTCGCCGTACATGCCGAAAATGCGGTGCAGTTCCGCCTCCGAATACTCGGCGACTACCTCGGCGGCCGTGCGGTCGGCTTCGGGGTCCATGCGCATATCCAAGGGGCCGTCGAAGCGGGTGCTAAAGCCGCGCTCGGCCGTATCAAACTGATGCGAGGAAACTCCCAAATCGGCCAGAATACCATCTACGGGCAGCGCGCCGTGAGCAGCCAGCTCTGGCTGTAAATCGCGGAAGTTGGCGCGGATAAACGTGAAGTTTGGGCCAGCCAGAGCAGCGGCTTCGCGCTCGGCATCCGCGTCCTGATCGAAGCTGTAGAGGTGGCCCGTGGTGAGCTTTTCCAAAAGTGGCTTGGAGTGGCCGCCGCCACCAAACGTGACATCCACGTAGCGGCCATTGGGCTGTATGTCCAGGGCTTGCAGGCACTCGGCCAGCATTACGGGGCGGTGGTACACCGAACCGTTGGTGGGCTGAGCGGCACTCATGCGGCCAGTTGCCCACCGGGGGGCGTTTCAGTGGACAAAAATTTCTGGGCCAGCTTGGAGAAGCTTTGTTGGTCTTTAATCAGGAACTCATCGTAGCGTTCAGGGTCCCAGATTTCGCAGCGGTTGCCCAGGCCCACGATAATGGCTTCCTTCTCGATGCCGGCGTAGCGCAGCATAGTACGCGGCAGCATAAAGCGGCCAATGCTGTCGAATTCGACTTCCGTCATGCCGCGAAAGAAGTTGCGCTGAAACTGCCGATACTCCTCGTTGAACTCGTCCAGCGCCATCACTTTATCATGAATTATGCGCCAGGCAGCGCGCGGATACAGCACCAGGCAGGGCTCGAAGCCGCGCACCAGCACCAGCTGATTACCGGAGGCTTCCGGCAGATTTCCCTTCACCTTGGCAGGCAGCACCAAGCGCCCTTTCGGGTCAAGCTTGCACTCATATTCGCCAGAGAGAAGATTCATAGAGAGAAATCGGGCCGCCAAGCCGTGAAATAGGGAGGTTAGCAAAAGTACAGATTGCCTATCAAAAGGCAACCACGATTTACCATTTTCTACCACTACGCAAAAACGCGTTTTTAAGATGCTGGGGGGCTTTTTTGGAAGCAAAAGCTAATCCTAAGAGAAAAGTGGCTGACAGTGGTAGAGCCTTTGCCAAAATGTCAGGCCTGAATCTGCTTCTATTTATTCCGCTTGTGCAGGCGCGTGAGTTGCGCAAATACATGCTAAGTTGCCGCTTCGTAGTACCTTATGCGGCGGTAGCTCTATCTTATGAAACAACTCAGCGTACTAGTACTATTCAGCCTTTTATGGATCAGTTCGCCCGTAGCTTTTGGGCAGCGCTCTAAGCAGAAAGTATTCTTCTCGGACATCGATAATTTCTGGGTGGCCTACGACAGTATTAGCACCACTAACGATAGCCTGCAGCAACTGCACTACATCCAGGAACTCTACATTGCCAAGGGCACGCCCGGCCTGAAAGCGTTTATGGAAGTGCGGGAATACACCGCCCAAGAATGGGTCAGCTTGATTCGGCGCTATCCCAAGTATTGGAATTCCATTCGTTCCAGTACCCAATTGGCTAAAGCCAGCGCGAAAGATATTGACCCTTACCTGCGCAAGCTAAAGCGTCTGTACCCAACCCTGCGGCCTGCGGCCATCTATTTTACGATTGGCGGACTACGCTCCGGCGGTACTGTCCAAGACAGCCTGGTCCTGATCGGGGCTGAGTTGGCTACTGGCTCATCGGCGGTAGATGTATCGGAATTTCCGCCCGCCCGCAAAGCCTTTTTAACCAGACTTTATAAAACGGAACCTTATAAGAACATCGTCCCGCTGAACGTGCACGAGTATGTGCACACCCAGCAGAAGGGTTCCGGCAACACCTTACTGGCGCAGGCTATTTTTGAAGGCACCTGCGATTTGGTGGCCGAACTGATTACCGGCAAAGTTGTTCCCTTCCCCTATATGACCTACGGGGCAGCGCACGAGCCGGAGCTGAAAGAGAAGTTCAAGGCTCAAATGTTTGCGCCCTACTACCTCAACTGGTTTTATAATCAGGAATCCACTGACCCCACCCACGTCGGCGACCTGGGCTACTACATGGGCTACGCCATCTGCAAAAGCTACTACCAGCAGGCCAAAAACAAGAAGCAAGCCGTGAAGGAGCTTATTGAATTGGACTGTACCAATGATGAGATGGTGGAAGCTTTTCTAGCAAAGACGCGGTATTTCACTGAGCCAATAGACAAAGTCCAACTGATGCAAGCCTACGAAAACAGCCGTCCCATCGTGGTTGCCGTGACGCCGGCCATTTCTACTGATGGCTACCTGGATGCGTCGGTGAAGGAAATCCGGGTGGAGTTCTCGCGGGCAATGGGGCGTACTACCAACACCGATTTTGGCCCCGGTGGCAAAGAGCAGTGGCCTATTACTGGCAAGTTGAGCTTCTCCGCAGATAAGAAATCTATTACTTATCCAGTGGACCTAAAACCGGGGCACACCTACCAATTCAACGTGATAGGCAGCGTAACGGAAGGCGGATTCCGGTCGGCAGACGGCTACCCGCTAAAGCCGTACGAAGTAAAGTTTAAGACGAGGAAATAGCCTGCTTACGTGGGCCGCGGCGCAAGTAAACTCAGTGACTGAAGCGTCTGAGGGAGCCGCCGCACCCACGCTTTGGCACCTAGTTGAGCGATGAACAGTTATGCACTTGGCTGCTTGCCGCGTCCCATATCCTGCACTTTTCCCGCCGCGTTTTGCAATCCTGGTGTCGTATCTTTGCCCCGTGAAGCGCCCACTTACACATCGGATTTTTAGCGGCCTGCTGGCCTTGCTTATACTTACTGCTTCGGTGGGTTTGAGCGTGCAGCGGCGCACCTGCCGTATAAGCGGGCGTACCACGGCCGACTTATCCCTCAGCGCCGCCACGGCTGTATGCCAGCCAAGCAGTGAGGCTATTGAGTGCAGCTCCTCCACTACCCAAGAACTACGACAAGCCTGCTGCGACCTCGCAACCGATTTTCACAAGCTGAGCGCCCCCGCTCCACAGCTGCTGGGGGGCAAATTTCTCGTTGGTCCAGCTATCAGTACTTGGCCACCATCTACAGTTTGGCCACCTGTTCTGGCTGCACCCCTGTTGTCGAAGGCTGCCTGTCGCTGGCATGCTACGGACGCTTCTCCCCCACCTAGGGCCGGCCGCGTGCTGCTGGCTTTTGGCTGCGTATTGGTAGTATAAAAGTATATCCTGGTCATTTGGCTTAGCTGAGCTGCATCGGCTTGGCCGCGCGGGACTATCGGTTCCGCTGTTGTCTTTGGAAATACTTCTACCTCTTTCTATTATGAATTCCTTTTCAGGGTGCCAGCTGTTGGCGCTGGGGGGCTTTTTGCTACTCTTCAGCGGATCAGCCGCCGCCCAAACTCCGGCTAGCTTGCCCGTTCGGGGCCAAGTGACCGATGCTGCCGCCGCGGCTCCCCTGCCCGGCGCTGTCGTGCGCTGGCTCGAAGATCCGGCCGGCTCAACTACCACCGACGCGGGGGGCATTTTTAGCATCCTGCGGCCCGCTCGCGGCGCTTCTCACCAGCTTATCATTCAATCCTTAGGCTACCGGCCTGATACCATTTTGGTCAAGGCGAGCGAACAAGTTTTTGCGCGCGTGGCGCTCCGCCGCACTGCCGAGCTAGGTGAGGTGCGCGTAGAAGAGCGTGCACTTTCCTATTCTGGCCTTACCCCGACCAATACCCAGACCATCACCAGCCGCGACCTAACCAAGTCGGCGTGTTGTAACTTGGCGGAAAGCTTCGAAACCAATGCCGCGGTAGAAGTATCGACTACCGATGCTGTGTCGGGAGCTAAGCAGATTCAGCTGCTTGGTCTGGATGGCGCTTATTCACTGCTTACCGTAGATAATCTGCCGGCCCTGCGCGGCCTGGCTACCCCTTACCGGCTGAGCTACCTGGCTGGTCCCTGGATCGAGAATATCGACATAATCAAGGGCATGGGCTCCGTAGTAAATGGCTACGAAAGCATGGCTGGGCAGGTGAATGTGCGTTTGCAGGACCCCGCCAAAACCGACCGCCTGCTCTTTAACGCCTATGTCAACGACCTGGGTAAATTCGACCTCAACCTCAACCTTTCCGCACCCGTCAGCAAAAAGCTGAGCACGGCTCTTCTGCTCCACTCCGACTACCTTGGCCGCCGCGTAGACCGCAACAAGGACAGCTTTCTGGATTTGCCCCTGGCTACCCAGTACAACGTGTTCAACAAGTGGAAATACCAGTCAGGCAATGGTATTGTAAGCGAACTGGGTCTTGGTGCGCTGCGCGAAACCCGCCAGGGCGGGCAGGTAGGATTTCGGGAAGAAGCCGGCAACCCTTATTATGGCACTTCCCTGCAAACCAACCGCTACACGGGCTTCTCCAAAACCTCCTATACCTGGCCCGGTCGACCCTATCAGAGCCTGGGCCTACTGCTAACCGCCACCGACCACGCGTTTGACTCTCAGTACGGCCGCCGTACCTACGATGGTCGCCAGCGCACGGGCCTGGCCACCTTGCTGTTCCAAAGCGTGTTAGGCAACACTGCCCATACTTACCGCGTGGGGCTGAGTTATCTGCACGATAACTACCGCGAGGTATTATTGCAGCCTGATTACGCCTCCGCCCCCTCCGAAACCCCTGCCCAGCGCTTCCAGCGCGAAAACCGTATTCGCCAGGAACGGGTGCCGGGTGCCTTCGCCGAGTACACGTATCAGAACGCTCGCAACCTGACTGTAGTCGGTGGCCTGCGCCTCGACCGCCACAACCTGTACGGCTGGTTCCTGACGCCCCGCCTCAATATAAAGTACGACGCCACCAAGAACACGGTGCTGCGCCTGGCCGGCGGCTCCGGCTTCCGGACCGCCAATCCCATTGCTGAAAACACGGGCATGCTGGTTAGCTCCCGCGACTTTGTGGTGTCGAATAACCTACGGCCCGAGCAAGCCTGGAACGTGGGGGGCAGTTTTACCCAGTACTTTACACTGCTTGGCCGGCCCGCCACCTTCGTTACCGATTATTACCACACCGAGTTTCAGAACCAAGTGGTGGCCGATGCTTATTACTCGTCTAATCAACTCAACATCAGCAACCTGCTGCCGGGTGGCCGCTCCTATTCGCGCAGCTTTCAGGCCGAAGTGCAGGTGGAGCCAGTGAAGGGCTTGGCAGCCAAAGCGGCCTATAAATACCTGGATGTGCGCACCGAGTACACGAGTCAGCTGCTGCCTAAGCCACTCACGTCGCCCCACCGTATTTTCGCCAACATCGGCTATGCCACCGCCTTCGATAAGTGGCGCGCCGACCTGACTATGCAGGGTTTCGGCAAACGCCCCCTGGCTATGAGCCCCGGTGAGGGCGGGCAGCCTGGAGGGCACGTACCGGGCGAGCCGTTGCCGATGGCGCCACGCTTTGCTTTGTTCAACACTCAGGTTACCCGCGCCTTTAAGCACTGGGAAGCCTACATTGGCGTAGAGAATCTGACGAACTATCGCCAGCGCAACCCCATCATGGGAGCCAACGACCCATTTGGGCCGAATTTTGACGCGGCTATGGTCTGGGGACCAGTCTATGGCCGAATGACTTACGTTGGTTTTCGCTTCCGGCTGGAGTAGTTTCCCGGCTTATTACTGTTGCAAGACAAAATGCCCCCCAGTTGCTTAACCTTTCTTTTTTCACTCAAAAAATGTCCTTCTAATGAAAAGCCTTAAGTCCATTCTGCTCACCTTCATCATGGTAGCCTTAGCGCCACTGGCGCACGCCCAAACGAAGGCACCCGCCAAGGCCAAAGCTGATGCTACGGCGCAAATTGCGCTCAAAACTTCCGCCGTGTGCGGTATGTGCAAGGCTCGCCTTGAGAAGTCGCTGGCTTACGAGAAAGGCGTTCAGGCGGCTACCCTCGATGTACCTACCCAGATGCTCACGGTTACGTACCGCCCCGATAAGACTAATCCTGCTGCCCTCCGCACGGCCGTACAACGCACCGGCTACGACGCTGATGCCCAACCCGCCGACACTCGTGCCTACGATAAGCTGCCCGAATGCTGCAAAAAAACAAACGGTATCCACAGCGACGGAGCCACGCACTAGTATTTCCAAGCCCAACAAAGAGCCCGAGCTAGTAATAGTTCGGGCTCTTTGTTGGGCTTGATCTCCATTACTGCCTTCGGAAGCTCTTACTAATGTCGGAGCATATATAACGCATCATAGACGGAGACTAAGAACTCACGGTCTAAATACATTGCAAATTTTCCAGCAATATTTACAAATTGATAACAGATCTAAATAACGCTTATAATTTATTTAGTAAGTCTCAGATAGATCAATACAGTATATAAGTAGATCAACTGACCTTTTTTACTGGCTATGTATTGAAAGTAAAAGACTAGCCTTATTCCTAATTATCTAAATCTTATTATATTCACACCCTACTAATTATCAGATTTCCATTTATGAAGATCAGTTGTCTGCTTCTCGACGATGACCCATTAGTGCTGGAGTTGTTGCAGGCGTACATAGCCATGACGGATGTGCTGGAAGTGAAGGCCGTATTTACCGATCCGCTGGAGGCTCACAGCTATCTAACCAGCCACGACGTGCAGGTGCTGTTCTCGGATGTTACAATGCCCCACCTCAGTGGCCTCGACCTGGTACGGGCCCTGCGTCAGCCCCCTTAGTGGTCCTGATGACTTCGTTTCCACAGTACGCGATGGAGGCCTTTAACCTCGATGTAATTGACTTCTTATTAAAGCCTATTTCCCTCGACCGTTTTCTGCGCTCCGTAAGCAAAGTAGTGGGTTTAATCCGCAACTCTTCGGCAAGCGAGGCTGAGATCTACGACCAGATTCTGCGGCCGGGCTCCTTCTTTATCCGCACAGATTCTCAATACGTGCGCCTACAATACCGGGAGGTGCTTTATATGGAAGCGCTTAAGGACTTCACTAAAATCAATACCGCTGACGGGCGTACGCATCTAACACTAGTCAACCTTAAGAATCTGGAAGAACAATTACCCACTGGCATGTTTGTGCGCACGCATCGCTCTTATCTGGTCAATGCTAACCATATTGAGTCGGTGAGTACCCAGGAAGTGCGGGTAGGCGGCCATAGTTTACCCGTGGGGCAAACCTACCGGGAGCGCCTGACGGAGGGTGTCATTGGCCGCTCACTTATCCGGCGGCAGCATTAGTGTTCCTATGAATCCCGAGAATCTGAGTCGCGGCGGGTAAGGTAAACCGGAAGATCGTGCCCTGACCTACTTCACTCTCAAAGGTCAGTTTTCCCCCGTTACGCTCCACAAAATCTTTGCAGAGCAGCAGGCCCAGACCAGTGCCTTTCTCGCGGGCCGTCCCAAGCGTGGTATGAGGGCCGCCGTGCCCAAAGATCTTCTCCCGATCGGTAGTGGCAATGCCCATCCCGGAGTCGGTGACCGTAATTTCCCACATAGTACCCAAGGGCTGAGCAGCCACCGTTACGGTTCCAGCGGCGGGCGTAAACTTAATTGCGTTAGCCACCAGATTGCGTAGCACCAGCCGAATCATATTCAGGTCGGCGTGAACCACGCAAGGCTCTTCCACGTGGTTTAGCAAGTAGATTCCTTTTCGTTCGGCATCACTGAGCAGCAGAGACAGGGTTTCTTCCACGGTCTCATCGAGGTATACTGGCTCGGGCCGGGTCGCCTCCCCTTCCATTTGGGCCGCTGACCAGTTCAGCAAGTTGTCAAGCAGGCTCAGAGTGGTATCTAGCATGCGGCTAAGCCTTTCTGAATGTACCGCGAGTCGCTCGGGCGGCAGCGCCCCCATATTGAGCAGGGAAAGCATCGAGTACAAAGATCCCAGGGGACTACGCAAATCATGCGAAATCACGGAGAATAGCGTGTTTTTGGTGCGGTTTAAACGCCCCAGCTCATCCCTTTGGGCTTGGATATCTACGTTCTGCTGCTTCAGCAAACCGTTGAGGCGGCGATGGCGGCGGCGGCTACGGTATAGCACAAAGGCCAGCACTATGAGCACCGCTGTACCTGTTAGCAGCACGTTACGCAGCAGCTGCTGACGGCGCAACTGGCTAGCCTGAATCTGCCGGTCTTTCGTCAGCAGTTGAATCTCGCGCTCTTTCTTTTCCGTTTCGTAGCGAGTGCGCAGCTCGGCTACCTGCGCCGAACGCTGCTCGGCAAATACACTATCCTGCAAATCAGCATGATGCAGCAAAGCCTCCAGACTCAACGAGTATTGATTGTCGCGCCGGTAGAGGTTTGATAGCGCTTGGTAAATGCTACTGATCCGGCTAAGCGCACGTGCCTGCCGGGCTAAGGGCAAAGCTTGCCTCAGATAAGCGCTGGCTTGCTCATGATTACCAATTGAATCATGGGCAGTGGCCAAGGAGTACAGCAGGTCAGCGATGTAGCCCGGAGCCGTGGTGGGGGGCAAATTGGTAAGCGCCTGCGCATAGAAGCCCATCGCTACCTCCTGGTTGTTCATGGCCTGATAGACCTGCCCGATGCTGGCAAGGGTCTGGCCTGTGCAGGCACTATCCTGATACGCCAATGCCTTGCGGTAAGCACGTTGCAGATGATACAGGGCACGACTGTAATGCCGCTGCTGGCTGTGCACATGGGCCATATTGTTCATGGCTACTATCGTCTGGTACTCGTTACCCGCCTTTTCCCAGGCTACTAGTGCCTGCTCGTGGCTCCTCAGGGCCTGTGGCCATTTGGCCTCGCTAGCGTATAAGTGGCCCAGCAATTCATGACCGCGAGCCACGCCAGCCAGATTCTGAAGCGTAGTAAATGACTTTAAAGCAAGCAGATACGTCTCGTGCGCTTTGCCGGTGTCGCCCTGGCTAAACTGCGCACTACCTAAGGCGTAGCGGGCAGTGGCGGCATCAAAAACATTTCGCGTGCGCAAATGGTAGCGCAACGCGGCCGCAAAATGCGGCACCGCCTCATCGTAGCAGTGTAGTGCCTCCAAAGCGTGCCCTAGCTGTAACCGCGCACTGGCAATCTGGGGGGCATTTTTGGCTTTGCTGGCAGCTTCCAAGACAACCTTGGCTTGCTTTAGAGAATGCTGTGGGTCGGCTACGGTAGCCGGGTGAATAGCTAGCTGGTGTTGTTGAGAAAAGGTGAGCGGCCCCGGACTGGCGGCGTGCGAAGTAGTAGCTACTCCAGCGCATAGAAGCAGCCCGGTAATAGGTACACCCGAACCCCTGAATGGCAGGCCTGATAAGCTATTCCTCCACCTTGCCTTTAGTAAAGCTGCTACTGTCAGACATACCTGCACTAGCTGAGCTTGTCGGGCGCAGGTTGTTGTCAGAGCACTGAAAATGAGGGTACTTATCAAAATATCAACCCAAAACACTATATAGTGCCAAGTTGGTATTTTTTTAGTTAGAAAAAAACATTAGAAGATTTCTCTTTGTCACAAAAGCGCTTTACCAACCAGTTAAGCCACAAAAATGCTCAGCGGACAATACAAATATTTTATTTAATAATATAACTATTTTTATTCAAACCCTTACTCACAACTCTATTTTTAATATCCTTAAACTCTGACTCGAGGATATTTTATACTTATACCTAATGGGCGGCAGCTTCTTTAGCCTGCCAGAGCCGCCACCAAGGCAAATAAGGCTGGTCGTGGTGTTCGTAGTGATAGCCGAAGAAATAGCAGCTCATAAAAGCCCACAGATGATGGCGAAACTGACTGCGCGACTTGTGCGGATTGTGCTCGGCATGCTCGCCGCGGTGGGGCAGATACGTGCCAAAGAAAAAAGCTGTACTGTGGCCAGAATAGCTGGTATCATCCAGAAGGCAATGACATTAGCCTGCGGAAAATACAGCTTGAGCACATTGTAGGTAGCAGCCATGAGTGCTACTTGCCACCATGTAACGTAGTTCCAGGCAAAGCGTGCCAGCCAGGGCAAGAAACCGGGGTGGCGGCTATCATGAAAATCGGGGTCGTCTTGTGTACCGACGTGGCGGTGGTGTTGGTGGTGCTTAGGCAGCATCCGGGGAAACCAGTTGAAGGCAAATAGCAACGCAGCTACTATGCCCAGACTGTTATTCAGGCGCTTATCAGCGCTTACTACACCGTGCATAGCGTCATGGGCGGTGATAAACAAGCCTGTATACAAGTGCGTTTGCAGCAGCAGCAGCAGATAAGGCCACGGCATGCGCCAATCTGGCTCATAGAAAGCGAGCAAAAACGTCAATAATGCCCCCCAGGCCAGCAAGATTACCCCCGCCACGAGCACGCCCTTATTACCGATCGAAGCAGGCTTTAGACGAGTAGCAGAACGTTGAGCAGGGGCGGTGGTGTGCATTAGGTATAAGTAGATTTATGTAGGACTACCGTCTTAGGATAAAAACGCGAAGTCCTTTAAAGAGTAGATATTACTTTATAATTCCTTTATTAATAGGTTTAAAGCGCTAATAAGGCCTCGCGTACGTCCTCCATCAGCCACATCGGCGTGCTGGTGGCCCCGCAGATACCGACCGACTGGCCCGGCTCAAACCAGCTGGCGCAGATTTCGTCCACCTTCGAAATAAAGTGGGTTTGCGGATTAGTATCCTTGCAGACTTGATAAAGCACTTTGCCATTGC
This sequence comes from Hymenobacter sp. R533113, assembly GCF_056835965.1. Classification (NCBI taxonomy): domain Bacteria; kingdom Pseudomonadati; phylum Bacteroidota; class Cytophagia; order Cytophagales; family Hymenobacteraceae; genus Hymenobacter; species Hymenobacter sp. R533113. The sequence goes on along the minus strand of NZ_JAKWBD010000001.1, from coordinate 902,803 downwards.
TGCTTTTAGTGCCCGACACAAACACAATCTGGTCAAACTGGGCCGCGAACTTGCGCAGGTCCTTATCCCGGTTGCTTACCTGCCGACAGATCGTATCGTTGGCGTTGATGGCATAGCCACGCTCCTCCAGCTCGCCCTTGATGCGGTAGAAGCTGTCGGTGCTTTTGGTGGTCTGGCTGTAGAGCGTGATGTTGGGGGGCAATTCGTGACCAAGCAACTCATCCAGGTTTTCAAAAACCACGGCATTGCCGCTGGTTTGGCCCAACAGGCCGCGCACTTCGGCGTGGCCGTGCTTACCGTAAATAAAGATTTTTTCCTGCTTGTCGTAGCTCGTTTTGATACGGTTTTGGAGCTTGAGCACTACCGGGCAGGAGGCATCAATCAGCGTCAGGTTGTTCTCCAAGCCAGTTTGATAAGTGCTGGGCGGCTCGCCGTGGGCTCGGATGAGCACTTTCTCATCACGCAGCTGGGCCAGCGTTTCGTAGTCGATGATGCGCAGGCCGCGCTCTTCCAGGCGCTCCACTTCCTCGTCATTGTGCACAATGTCGCCGAGGCAATACAGGTAGCCCTGTTCCTCCAGGATATCCTCGGCCATTTGAATGGCATAAATAACGCCGAAGCAAAAGCCCGAGTTGGGGTCGATACGGACGCTCAGATGGTGCGGCATAAATCGGTAACCAGGAAAATGGCCAGAAGGTTATGAGCTGAAGCGTACACTGCTGATAAGGTAGTCAATAAGTTGGGCTTGTCGTTCAGCTTACAGTGCGTAGCCGCTGATTATCTGTCTTCTACAATTTCGATAATCCTCGCTTCTCTTCAAAAGGAAAACAACAAGATTAAGCAGTCGTGCACGTTAGAAGACATCGTGTAACGTAGCTTTGAGAGCTGCTTTGAGTCAGTCACCGCCATCTATCTGCTTTTCCTTACCTACTCCTGCCTCTTGTTCAACTCCTTTGTTTCCCTCACCTTGCTTCAGCTATTAGTATTCGTTTCGGCGGCCTCGGCACTTTGCTGCACCGGCACTACCGACTCCGACGTACCAGCTAGCCATGCCATTAGCGGCAGCGTCACGAACCTGCGCAATGCTCGCGGCACCTGCTACGTGTCGCTTTACAATCGCAAAGAAGGATTTCCGGGCAAAAAGTCGGTGGCCACCCAAAAAGTACAGCTAACGGCTAAAGAGTGTGTTTTCACCTTCGAAAAGCTTCCTAAAGGCGACTACGCCATAGCCGCCTACCACGACGAGAACAACAACGGCCGCCTCGACACTAACTTTATCGGTCTTCCCACGGAAGGCTACGCATTCTCCAATAATCCCCGCGCCACCATGGGGCCACCATCTTTTGCCGAGGCGAAAGTAGTGGTGCACAGCCCCCGCGTGAAAGTGCAGCTAATAATGAAGTATTAGCTCCGGGCTTAGGCCGTAAGCTGCTCCAGCTCCTGAGCCTGCTCCGCACTTACGTGGCCCCGGCCTATCAGGAAACCGCGCACCGTATTGAACGCTTGCGCATCGAGGCCCGACTGTGGGTGCTGTTGCAGCGCATCAAGCAAATACTGCCGATCTTCTTCTACGTGCGGGCTCAGGCCCAGAAAAGCAGGAATATTACTTTCCACGCTGAAGCGCAAAAACCGAACTTCGGCGCTGTTCGAATCAGCGGCCACCGCTTGCTCGAAGATGCGGACTGCCGCCTGGGCATAGGTCAGCTTGTTGAACATCGACGCATCGCGGGCCCTGATGGCCTCGGAGGCTGCTTTGTAGGCGAGCGGCAAGGCTTCATTGCCCTGGTAAGTACTCAGGAGCTTATAAAACTTCTCGCCAGCGGCTTTATCGGCGGCGGCGTGCTCATAGTGGCTGCGGAGGGTAGCGAGGTCGTAAGTAGAATCCATAAAATGTAGGTGGGTTTTGGGCTCTGATTTGGGAACGTCTGAAAAAGCCCCCCAGCGCCCGGTTTAGGTGCTGGGGGGCTTTTTGAAGATTATATGGCGCGTAGCCGGTAGCGGAAGTACGAGCCGACCAGTAGTAATAGTTTCGTATTGTCGGGCACGCGCACGCGGCCGCCGAGGATTTGCGTGGCGGGCAGCTGGCGGATTTTATGAAAAAGCTTCAGGTAATACACATACGCCAGGTACACGCCCAGGCGCGCCGCCCGCGGCAACTGCACGATACCCGCGTAGCCGGCCTCGAAATCAGTGCGAATGTCCGCCTCAATGTCGCGCTTCACGGTATCATTGAAGTGCTCGTAGCTCACGCCGGGAAAGTACACCCGCCCCCGGTCCTCGTAGTCGGAGCGGATGTCGCGCAGGAAGTTAATTTTCTGGAAAGCAGCACCTAAGCGACGGGCGGGCTCGCGTAGGCGGTCAAACAAGGCGGTATCGCCCTCGCAGAAGATACGCAGGCACATGAGCCCAATCACCTCCGCTGAGCCGTAGATGTAGTCATTGTAGAGCGACTGATTATAGTTACGGTCCTCCAAGTCCATTTCCATGCTCCGCAAAAACGCCTCAATAAACTCCCGATCTATGCCGTAGCGGTGCACCATGAGCTGAAAGGCGTGCAGCACCGGGCTCAGACTGAAGCGCGTGTCGAGGGCCTCATAGGTCTGGCGCCGAAAATCGGCAAATAGCGCGGCTTTGTCGTGGTCGTGAAAAGTGTCCACGATTTCGTCGGCCCAGCGCACAAAGCCATACACGGCGTACACCGGCAGGTGAAACCGCGGGTCGAGCGTACGAATGCCCAAGGTGAACGACGTGCTGTAGCGCTTGGTAATCAGCTTACTACACGCCAAACTGGTGTCATCAAAAAGAGCTACGTGGTCCATTGTTTCATTTAACAATTAACAATTAACATTTACCACCCAAGCAGCCCCGGAACCGAACTGTTAACTGATAAATGTTAATTGTTGAATGATAACTGGTTCTCCCTTTCCACTTCCTTCGCTACTACCTGCCCCGAAATGAGGGAAGGCGGCACGCCGGGACCGGGCACGGTAAGTTGGCCCGTAAAATACAGATTACTTACCTTTTTGCTTTTCAACGTGGGTTTGAGAATGGCGGTTTGCTTGAGCGTATTAGCCAAACCATACGCATTGCCCTTGTAGCTGTGGTAGTCGGCCACGAAGTCGCTATGAGCATAGCTGCGCTTGTATATCACCGCGTCGCGGATGCTCTGGCCGGTAAGGCGCTCCAGCCGATCCATGATGAGGTGGTAATACCGCTCACGGGTTTCCTCGGGGTCGGCAAGGTCGGGAGCCACGGGCACCAGCAGAAACAGGTTCTCGCAGCCCTCGGGCGCTACCGTGGGGTCGGTTTGGGAAGGCAAGGAGGCGTAAAACAATGGCTTGCTGGGCCACTGTGGCTGCTCGTATATCTCCTGCGCGTGGCGGCCAAAGTCCTCATCAAAGAAAAGATTGTGGTGGCGCAGGTTGTTGAGCCGCTTATTAACTCCCAGATAAAACAGCAACGATGAAGGCGCCATCGTGCGCGAGTCCCAATACTTTTCGTCGTAGTGCCGATGCTGGGGGGCTAATAACTGCTGCTCGGCGTGGTGGTAGTCGGCGCCGGCCACCACAATGTCGGCGGGCCGGAAGCCGGCAGCGGTTTGCACGCCCGTAGCGCGGCCGTTTTCCACGCGTATTTCCTGCACTTCCTGGTTGTATTCCAGCTTCACTCCCTGCTGCTGGGCTACCTGCACCATGCCTTCCACTATTTTGTGCATGCCGCCCCGCGGGTACCAAGTGCCCAGCGCCAGATCGGCGTAGTTCATCAGCGAGTACAGGGCCGGCGTATTTTCGGGCGTAGCGCCCAAAAACAAAACCGGGAACTCCATCAGCTTGATGAGCTTCTCGTGCTTAAAAAAGCGACGTACGTGCCGGCTCATGCTTTGCAGCACATCCAGGCGCACAGCATCAACTAGCAGCCTGGGGTCGGCAAACTCCAGTAGGGAGCGGCCGGGCATGTGTACAAATTTGTTTATCCCGACCTCGTACTTGTAGGCGGCCTGCCGCAAAAACTCGTCGAGCCGGACCGCGCTGCCAGGCTCCAACTGCTCAAACATGGCCCGAATGGCGGGCATGGCGGCCGGAATATCCAGAAAGTCGTTATCGCCAAAAATGACGGCGTAGGAAGGATCGAGGCGCACTAAATCGTAGAAATCGGCTACCCGATGCCCGAAACGGTTGAAGTACTGCTCAAATACATCGGGCATCCAATACCAGCTCGGTCCCATATCGAAGGTGAAGCCCTCGGCCCGAAATACCCGCGCTCGTCCGCCCGGTCCTTCGTTTTTCTCCAGCACCGTAACCTGATAGCCGCGCTGGGCCAGAGAAGTAGCCGCTGACAGCCCCGCGAAGCCTGCCCCAATAACTAAAACGTGTTTACTGATCACTGATTATGCAGATTATGTACAGATTTCGCTGATTCCGACGAGGGCTGTTTCGGCTACTATGGCGGAAAGGTACGGGCTGTTTGTCAACTCGTTTTTTCATGGCAATAATAGCCTGGATAGCATATAGGTAGAGTTACACAGACAACCGAACAAGCCGTCAGAATCAGCGAAATCAGTGAGAAATCAGCGTCATCTGCGATTAAAAAGCGGGCCGCAGACACGCCACCTTTCGGTTTTGTACCCTGCGGCCCGCTGTACGCCCGGGCGGCGGTATTATCTCTCCCTATACTCTACTCACCGGGGGCGTATACTTTCAATGCCTGCTTTAGCTCCTTGCGGGCAATGTGAATGCGATTTTTAACGGTACCAATCGGTATTTGCAGCTTCTCAGCAATTTCCAGGTATTTGTAGCCGATATAGTACATCATAAACGGAGTACGGTAATCGGCTGAGAGCGTGGCTATTGCCTCGTTGATGTCGGTTACCACGAAGTCGCTGGAAGCGCCGTTGTGGGTGATGTAGTTCTCGTCGGTATTGAAGTATTGGAAATACTCCGTGCTGTCAATATTGCTGTTACGCTTGGTAATCTTGTTATAGTTGTTGATGAAGGTGTTGCGCATGATGGTGTACAACCATGCCTTCAAATTGGTACCAGCCTTGAACTTGTCCTTGTTCAACAACGCCTTGAGTAAAGTTTCTTGTACCAAGTCCTTTGCATCGTCGGCGTCGCGGGTCAGGTTCATCGCCACGGGCTTCAGCGAATAGGAAATCTTTTGTACTTGATTGGTGAATTCCAGAGAGGTCATACTGTTTAGCTTTTCGTGGCAAAAAGTTAAACAAATATACGAGAAGATTTGAAAGTAGGATAACTTTGAAGCAAATATTTTCTTGGGTCTTCCATACTTGTTTAGGATATGACAATGTACGAATGTGTTGATAATCAGGTATAATTAAGAAACGTAAAATCGCTCTTCGCCCTTTTTTGGCAGTTGAACCGGGTACTTTGCCGGATTAACTTCCTTTTTCTCACGTTGGGATTCCAAGAGCAGAAAGCACAGAGATTTGACCACTTTTATGTGGCAGCTTTCTATACTCCGAACAAGAAATTCCTATAAAGTGCACGTCTTCAAGACGTACCTTTCAGCTTAAAGGACTAGTTTACCCCTTAGTGACGCCCCTCATCGGCGAGGGCCAGAAAGTCGGTCATCAGGCGGATGCGGGTTGCCCTGGGGGGCATTTTCAACTCCTGTTGCTGTACCTGACCTCCGTACAGGAACAATTCGCTTTCGGGGCAGAGCCGGGCCAGCTCATCTATATAGGCCTGAACGTTGTCGCGCTCGGGCAGTGCTGTCATCACGCAGCAAACAGCGTGGGGCTGATACGTAGTATACACCACTTCCAGGTCACCAAGCGGCATGTTCTGCCCCAGGTATAGCACATGGTGGCCTCGGGAGCGCAGGGCATGATTCATAAACAGCAATGCCAGCTCGTGCAGCTCGCCCTCGGGCAGAAACAGCACCCAGCGCCGCGTGGTAGCCGGTGCTACCAGTGGTAAACTGTCGGTCGCTACCAGCATTTTCTGCCGCAACAGGTTCGTAACCAAATGCTCCTGCGCCGGATTTACACTGCCTGCCTGCCACAGAAGACCAATACGCTGCAAAAACGGATACGCTACGTACATGATAGCCGTCTCAAAGCCGAGCTGGCGAATGGTGGCAGTCAGCACTTTAGTCAGTTGATGCTCATTCATTTCAAGCATAGCGGCCAACAGTGCGTTTACCTGACGGGCGTAGTCATGCGGATCGTCAGAGCCGGCCAACACGGCCTGCCCCAACTCTTCCTCGCTAAGACGCGCAACCTGCGAGATTCGCTGGCCACGGCTACATAAAGTAGCGACGTTGAGCAGACGACGCAAGTCGGCGTCGCAGTAGGTACGGATGTTAGTAGCGGTTCGCTCGGGGCGCAGCACGTTGTAGCGCTGTTCCCACATGCGGATAGTGGGCGCTTTAATACCTGAAAGATTTTCCAGGTCGCTTATTGAGAATTGTCCCACTTGGCTTAATTATCAATTAATAATTACTAATTAATAATTTTCTTTTTTCGGCGGGCCAAAGCAAAATACTTTGATGATACCCATAGCATTCCGAACTCCTCGGAGCCGTCGCGGGCGCTGGTTTTATGATGCATCTTGTGGGCCATATTGAGGGCACGCAGGTATTCGCTGCGCGATTTGCGCCAGAATCGTAGGCGACCATGGATCAGCACGTCATGCACGAAAAAATAAACGGTGCCATAGACTGCTATGCCTACTCCTACCCAGAAAGGCCAGTCTTTGGTCTCGGAGCTGTACATGATAAAGCCCATGGACAGGGAGCCATAAAACAGAAAGAAGAAATCGTTGCGCTCAAAGCGGTGCGGATGGCGCACATGGTGCGAGCGATGCAAAAACCATAGTGCGCCATGGAGCACGTACTTGTGCATAAACCAAGCAACGAATTCCATTCCCAGAAAGGTGGCTGTCGTTACGGCTGCGGCTGCCAGTGGTGTCATGGGGGATTAACCAAAGACCAAGACGGATGTTTAAAAGGTGCGTTTGAACCCCAACTGGTGAGTTTGAGGCTCATAAAGCTCCACTCAACGACTCATATTAGCGTCGGCATCCTCCCAGGTAATCTTTTCCTTGCTCAAAAAAGCGGCAATACCCCGGCGGCAGTCATTGGAGCCGCGGGCTTCGGCATTCATCTGGGCGGCGTAGCGCAAACTATCCTCCAAGGGCATTTCGGGGATGCGCGCGAGCATTTCCTTCGTTTTTTCCATACTCTGCGCTGAGTTTTCGACACAAAGCCGGCGAGCAAACGCGCGTACCTTTTCGGCCAGTTCCTCTTTCGGTGCCAGGAAATTAATCAGGCCAAAATCGAGCGCAGCCTGGGCCGAAATGACATCGCCGGTAAGCAGCAGATGCTTGGTGCGGGCTTCCCCGATTTTACGCAGTAAAAACACACTCACGATGGCGGGCAGAAAACCGATTTTGACCTCAGTATAGCCAAACTTGGCTTCGGGCACGGCAAATGCGAAGTCGCAGATGCTGGCCAGGCCGCAGCCACCGGCCAAGGCATGGCCCTGAACCTGGGCAATAACAATCTTTTTGAGGGTATAAATCTGGTGGAAAAGCTGCATCAGATGCGTGGAGTCCGACAGATTATCGGTGTAGCTAAAGCCTTGCAGGTCTTGGATATACGCCAGGTCGGCGCCCGCGCAGAACGCGTCGCCGGTGGCACGCAGCACCACTACTTTGCAGGTTTCGTCGTCTTCGGCGTATTCAAAGGCCAGCTTCAGCTCCGATACCATATCAGAGTTGAGGGCATTGCGCTTTTCGGCGCGGTTGAGCGTGATATAGCCTATGGCTTCCTGGCACTCGTAGCGAATGTAGCGCAGGGCTTGCAGGTCCTCGGTTGGCGTGTTTTCCATGGTCGTTGGGCTTAGCAGTGTACGGGCAGCGCCGGGAAGCTGAGAAAAGCCCCCCAGACGCTAATGAGCCGGCGCAATGATCAAACCTAACAAAAATGGTGCGGTAAAAGAAACGAAACAGCCTTGGCGACCTCCTCATCAGACACGTCACCTCAGTCAGATTTAGCCTAAAAAGTTATTTATTGCCTGGCTAAACCGGCAAAAGCCACAGGCCAGCACAACACGATTTGTTGATCTGAAAAACGCCCGGATAGCTTACGTGAAACGATGCGCTTAGTCACAACAGACGATTTCCTGGAAACGGTACTGAAAATAAAGCAGCGTGGGCTTTCGTATATTCTATCAAAATTTAATCTTGACCCGCTGGCTCGTACACTGAGCACGTTCAACGACGAAGCGCTGACCCAATCGAGCTGGTGGATAGTGCCGGCGGTGCGCGCCCGCTGGAACGAGAAGATTAGTGGTAGTCCGCGCCAGAGCTACGAGCCCTATGTGGTGGAAAAGTATCTGCGAGGTCGCTCTGGCCTCACTTTGCTGTCCTTGGGTAGTGGCGGGTGCAGCCACGAGCTAGCTTTTGCGGCCCATCCTGAATTTGCAACTGTAAAATGCGTTGACATTGCAACGGCGCTGCTCCAGCGGGCAGAGCGCGTGGCGCAGGACCGCGGCTACCTCAACATGCAGTTTGAAGTAGCCGACATCAACACGTATGCCCCAGGAGATGCCCTTTACGATGTGGTGCTTTTTCACTCCGCTTTGCATCATTTTCGGGATGTAGCAGGAATCCTCAACAAAGTCAGGGCTGCGCTGAAACCGGACGGCCTGTTGATCATTAATGATTATGCAGGGCCTAACCGCTTGCAATGGGTAGCGGCCCAACTGGCAGAAAGCAACCGGATTTTGCGCGAAGAGCTGCCGACTGCCTACCGAAAGCGCTTTCAAACCAATTGGATCAAGACGGCGGTATCGGGGCCGGGCCTTCTCCGAATGCTCGTATCGGACCCGTCAGAGGCGGGCGAATCAGAGCGCATTTTGCCCGAGCTGCAACGGCAATTCGACACAGTGGAACAACGCGCCGTAGGTGGCAATCTGCTGGCATTGGTCTTGAAGGATATTGCGCACAACTTTTTGGACGACAGCCCGGAAACGCGTGCGCTTTTGCAGCGGATCTTTGAATTGGAAGACCGTTTTTTACAACAGGAGCCGAGTGATATTCTATTCGGCGTGTACCAAAAACGCCAGTAGCTAAAAGCGGCCGCGGTATTGTAAGCGCGAGCTTTTACTGGCTGGGCCGCTGCCGAAACGCCCCCTGCGCGGTCACGTCATGAGTGTGGAAACCGGCCGCGCGCAGCACTGAATCCTGCCGGGCCACGTACCAGCTGCGGCACGAGGAATCGAAGACGACGGGGGGCTTTTTGCCGAACACCGCCGCCAGTTCAGCTGGGTGCACGCGGGCATTGCGGCGCAGCACCACCACATCTACCGGCCAGGGTTGGCGGGCGGGGCTCAGATACCCCGTTACGAAAGCCAGCCGCAGCCCGTGCCATACCACCAGCACCAACCCATCATCGGCCTGCAAAGTAGCCGGAACGGGGGCCGCCTGCCAGCCCTGATGATAGCTTACACGGCGTGCAGCCCGCTGAATAGAGCCCGGCACGATGCGGTAGGTGCGCTCCGTTTCGGAAAGCGGCAGCGAATCCACGGTCACGATGTCGGCGGCTGCGCCTTGCCAAAAGCCACAGACCGAGCGGCGCGGAATGCTGTAGATTATTAATTCCTCATCGGTGCTTACGCGGTGCGCGGCCCACACCCGACTGCCGGCAAAGACACCCAGCAGCGCGCAGGCTAAGCTTAGCCAGGCGAGGCGCTTAACGGCCAGAAACAGGAGCAGCAAAAGAATAACGCCAAATACCAGCCAGGTTTGCAGCGCTGTGAGCCGAACGCCACTAATGAGGGCGTGCGGCATTTGTCGGCCAATCCAGAAGATATATTCGTTGAAAGCCCAGATGATATTTTCCAGTAAAACCGCTACCAGGCGCGGCGCTACATCCAGCCCCGAAGCAAAAGCTGGCACCAACGCACTGATGCCCTGCGTAATACCAGTGATTGCCAGTAGCAACAGGCCCACGTACAACGCTCCTGATGATAGCGGCACCGCCACCAGATTAGAGAGCAGAAAACTGAGCGGAAACTGGTGGAAATAATATAGCCCCAGCGGAAACGTAGCCACCTGCGCCGCCAGCGTTAAGGCCGTCGCCTGCCATATCCATTCGGCGGTCCAGCCACTAGCTTGCCACAATTTACGGACTGGGCGCGGCTGCCAAGGTCGCTGCCGGCGAGTTGCTAACTCCCGAAAGTCAATCCAGCCGGCAATGCGTGGCTGCAGATACACGATGCTGAGCACGGCCAGAAAGGAGAGCTGAAACCCCACATCAGCCAACAAATAAGGGTCGTAGCAGAGCAGTACGAAAGCGGCCACGGCCAAGGTGTTGTACATCGTGCTCTGCCGTTCGGACACCCGCGCCACGATGATAAAGCTGAACATGACGGCCGCACGCAGCACCGAGGCGGAGCAGCCCGTAACGAAAGCATAGCTCCAGATAACGGCCAGGCCTACGCCCGCCGACCAGTACCGAAACCCTGGCGTAGCGCCAAACAACCGACGTAACACCCAAGTAACCAAGCCAAACAGCAATCCTACCTGCAAGCCCGACACGGCCATAATGTGGGTAGTACCGGTGTTAGCGTAGGCCTGCTTAGTTTCCTGATCAATATCGTCCTTCAGGCCCAATACCAGCGCCGAGGCAAGCGCATATTCCCGCTTGGCCGTGATGTAGCGGCGGAAAATACCATCGAGCACCTGCGCCGTTCGCAAGCTAACCACGCGGATGTAGCTGGGGGCAAAAGAGCGATTCGTCGGTATTGGTCGGGGTGGATATACTGCTGATGATAGATCTGATGGTAAGCCAGATAGCGGCGGTAATCAAACTCGCCGGGGTTGAGGGGCGCTTTGGCCGGCACCGGCTGCCCGCGCACCAGCCACACCTCCCCGTAGCGCGGGGCCGCTACGCCCATCTCGCGCGGCACTGACACCCGAATACCTCCCAGCGCCGTCTGCCAGCGCCCCGCTATTCGTACCGCCGACACGCGCAATGTAGTGGCGTAGGTGGCTGGCCGCACCACGGGAGCCTCGTCCACTACCGCTCGGTAAAACTCCACGGGGCCCGCAAGCCGACTGAGGTGGTCAGCGCGCCGCGACTCGGTAGCCAGCTGAGCGCTGGTGAGCCCTGCCAGAAACACGACTACCAGCGCCAGCAGGCCAGCGGCATCCGTGGCCCCAGGCGTAAGGCGACGCACGGCCCAAAACTGCCAGCCGAAGAACACCAAAATGCCCCCCAGCAGCCACGGCAGCAGGTCGGGCAGCATTTCGCCCAGGTATAAATAGGTAAGAATGCCTGCCGCCAGGGTCAAAACCAGCCGCACAAATGCCAGAGGCGCCCACCGAATCTGGTTATTCACAGTTGATTAATTGAGCGGTAATTCGCGTAGCCACTTGAATAGAAATACTTATTATACCTTAATAATCGCTGGAAAATTTTAATGCAAAAGTCCTTCCGCATTTGAGGCGAAAGGACTTTGTAGGGAGCCTTGCAGGCGCCCATCGTTGTTTAGTTGTTACTGCTCAAGGCGAGTCGTCCAACGACGGGCGCCTGCAAGGTGCCCTCACCCGCGCCAGATCATCTTAAAGTGCTCAATATCACACTCCGAAAACTGCTCGCCTACTTTCTCGAACCCGTGGCGCTCATAGAATGGAATGGCCCGTAGCTGAGCGTGCAGATACAATGTAGCCTCTGGGTACGCGGCGTGGGCGTCTTCCAGCACCCGGTGCAGCAGGGCAGCGCCTACTTGCTGATTGCGGTAGTCGGCGAGTACGGCGAAGCGCTCTAGTTTCACCCCCTTATCGGTGGGGCGCCAGCGGGCAGCACCACAAGGCGTGCCATCGGCAGCGCGGGCCAGATAGTGGGTGGCGTCGGTGCGGTCATGCTCGTCGTATTCGTCGTTCAGGGGCACGCCTTGCTCATGCACGAACACGGTTTCGCGGATGGTAAAGGCGTCATCAAGGTCGCGCAGATCAGTAATTCTTTCGGCGATAATCATGTATCAGATAGTGTTGGGGATTTAAATAGACAGGTATCAAAGCAGATAGACAGACAATATTTTTTTGTGTCTTGTCATTGCAGTCGTTAGTTGCTCAACGAGGAGACACAATATGTTGTGCTTCTATATCAAATCCGCAAGACAGTACCTCTAGCTACTTAGCCAGCGAAAGTACACGAAACAAAAAAGCCCCCCAGAAATCTGGGGGGCTTTTTGGAAATGATTTTCCGCTAATGCGGGGGCGACTTATTCAATTCGCGGCGATTAAAGCAGCGAAATCAGCTTATAATCTGTGATTTAGAGTTGCTGCTCGCGGTTAACGGGCAGACTCGCAGGACCACTAGGCGGAAAATCCGACTCGGGACGGGAATCCGGGTGCGGACGGTAGAGGTCGCGGGCCGGGCGGGTAGCCTGGTCGCGCTGCGTCTGCACGTCGTAGCGGTCGTAGGCATACACGATTTCCTTTACGAGGCGGTGGCGCACCACGTCCTCAGCCGTCATCTCCACGAAACCGATACCGCGTACATCGCGCAGAATGTCAAGGGCTTGCAGCAAACCTGATTTCTGCTTGGTAGGCAAGTCAATCTGGCTGCGGTCACCGTTTACCATCACCTTCGCCGTCGGGCCCATACGGGTCAGGAACATCTTGAGCTGGGAAGGCGTGGTGTTCTGCGCCTCATCCAGCAGCACGAAGGCATTATTCAGCGTCCGGCCCCGCATGTAAGCCAGGGGGGCAATTTCGATGATTTTGTTTTCCTGGTAGAACTTCAGCTTTTCGGGCGGAATCATGTCCTCCAGGGCGTCATAAATAGGGCGCAGATACGGGTCAACCTTCTCCTTCATATCACCGGGCAGAAAGCCCAGGCTTTCGCCGGCTTCCACTACGGGGCGCGAAATGATGATTTTCTTGACCTCTTTATTCTTGAGCGCCCGCACGGCCAGCGCTACCGAAACGTAGGTTTTACCTGTTCCGGCGGGCCCCAGAGCAAAAGTCAAATCGTGCTTCATGACCGTATCCACCAGCTTCTGCTGGTTGGGAGTTTTGGCCTTGATAACGCCGCCTTTCGCCCCGAACACAATCACATCGGCGGGCGAGGCGGTGGCAATAATGCGCTCCTGCTGCTCGTCATCGGCCGCGGCAATGTACTCGCTCACGTTGCGGTCGGTGATGGCGCCGTACTGGTGATAATGCTCAATAAGGGACGACAGAATCTCGTTGATGCGGGCAATGACGGGCGTCTGGCCCTGAATTTTTATTTCGTTGCCACGGCTGATGATTTTGCTGCCGGGGAAAGCGGCAGCCAGCTGGCGGATGTTCTGATTGTCGGGTCCGAGGAACTCAACGAGGGAGACATTTTCGAGGGTGATGATTTTCTCGACCAAATTATGAGTGCTTTAAGGCGAAGAATTGGATAAAAAGATTGAATGTGGGCCGTCGGTAGGAGCAAATGCCTACTTTTGCCGCCCCCACCCCGGTCTAAACCGGGGTCAAACAATAGTACGAAGAACTCAGGATTTCCGGCAATGGGGTTGATTACGTTTTTGTCCGATTTTGGCTACCGCGACCATTATGTAGCGGCCGTGAAGGCGCGCCTACTGCAATTGGCCCCCACACAGCCTGTTCTGGACATTTCCCACGCCATTGAGCCCTTCAACATCGCGCACGCCTTACACGTTCTAAATGCAGTGTTTCGTGATTTTCCGGCCGGCACCGTACATCTCTTGGGCGTGAACGACTACGGCGGGGCTCAGGGTCGCTGGCACGCCGTGTTGTTCGAGAATCATTATTTCGTGGGTGCCGACAACGGCTTACTCACCTTGCTCATCGACGGCCGCCCTGCCGATGTAGTGCGCCTGCCTGCCGCCGCCACGCCCTCTCCTACCCGCGATATACTGGCGCCCGCCGCCGTGCACCTGGCGCAGGGTCGGCTTCTGGAGCAGCTGGGACCCGCCACCACGGAGTTGTATCAGCTCCTTAACCGGCAGTTGCGCATCCAGGATCATCGCATCACTGGTCATGTGGTGCACGTGGATCACTACGGCAACCTCATTACTAACATCACCCGCACTGCCATCGAAGCCGTGGGTCACGGCCGGCCGTGCACCGTGCACTTTGCCCGCGAAACAGTGCGCGAAATTGCCCCCCACTTTCAGGCTACCGATCCCGGCGAAGCCGTGTGCATTTATAACAGCCAGGATGTACTTTGCATTGGCATCAACCAAGGCCACGCCGCCGAACTGCTCGGTCTTCACTTCGACTCGCAGGTAGATGTGCGCTTCGTGGTGGAGGGCACTCCGGTAGAAGGAGCCCCACAAAGAGTATCCCGCTTCAACTCATAAAAACACCCTCTATTGCGCCTAATGACGCATTCAATTTATGTTTTTATATTATGTTAAGTTTGTTAAGACATCCTGTCATAGAAGAATTATCGTGTTCTTCAACGTTGGGGGCATTTTTACTTTCTCAAAATTCACGTTCTCATGCTGATCCGAATTGTGCGCATGACATTCCCGACCGAGCACACCACAGCCTTTCTGGAAATTTTTCGCGCGTCCGCAGACCGTATCCGTCAAATGCCGGGCTGTGAGCACCTGGAGCTGTGGCAGGACGCGAACACGCCCACCATTTACTGTACTTATAGTCATTGGGAGTCGGAGGAGGCCCTGAATGCGTACCGCAAGTCAGCCTTGTTTGGGGAAGTGTGGCCGGCTACCAAGGCGTTGTTTGCTGCTCCCGCCCAAGCGTTTTCCACTCACAGAGTAGGCGAATAAGAAGATTTCTCTGCTTTAGCCGGTTCTGATGCTGTTACCGTATGTTCCGTATAAGCATGGCGCCGGCTCTACATCAGTCGGCGCCTCACTCTGTGCAATTCTCTCAATCCGCAACATCTGCGATTCATGACTGACTACTTCGAATTCTACGACCTGCCCGAATCCTTCCACCCCGATGAGGATGCGCTAAAGCAAAAATATTACGCCTTCAGTCGCGAGTATCACCCCGATTTTCACGCTACCGCGGTCCCCGAGCGGCAGCAGGAAATCCTGCACCTAGCCACCCAGAACACGAACGCCTACCGCACCCTCTCCGACCCCGACCAGCGCATGGCCTATATTCTCAGTCGCCACGGCCTGCTGGAAGAAGGCAAACAGGAAATTCCGCCCGATTTTTTGATGGAAGTAATGGAGCTCAACGAACAGCTCATGGAGCTGGAAATGGAGCCTGACCCCAGCGTGGTGGCAAGCGTTGAGAATGAGGTAAATGCCTTAGCTGAAACCCTCGACGCGGGCATCGAACCGGTACTAGCTGGCTACCCCGGTTTGCCCCCCGACGTGCGCCCCCAGGCCCTTCAACAAGTGCGCACCTATTATTTGAAACGCCGATACTTGTTGCGTATTCGCGAAAGTCTGGCTAAGTTTGCCACCCGTTCCTGAGTCGTGGGAGCGTAGTGAAGCCCAGATGGCGGAACCGGTAGACGCGTTGGTCTCAAACACCAATACCGCAAGGTGTGCCGGTTCGACTCCGGCTCTGGGTACAGAGTAGCAGAAATAAAAAGCCTGAGAAATCGATGATCTGGAAACAGATGCGATTTTTCAGGCTTTTTGCATGCAGTGATTTAAAGCATTATATCCGCATGGCTCTTTTAGAGATTGACGGTTTGCAGGTGGAACTGGTGCGCAAAAACATCCGCAGCCTCCGACTGACCGTGTATGCGCCTGATGGTAAAGTGCGGGTAGCGGCCCCAATGCGTATGCCCGCCAGTACTATCGAGGAATTTGTCGTAGCCCGGTGGCTCTGGATTCAAAAGCATCAGGCGAAGTTTGCGGCGCGCGAGCGGCCGGTGGAGCTTGCTTATGTATCGGGCGAAACGCATTTCTACCAGGGCCAGGGCTACGCGTTGCAGGTTCACGAAACCCACGGACGGCCGCGGGTAGGTATTCGGGATACGCAGTATTTAGACTTGTGCGTGCCCGAAGGCACTACCAAGGAGCAGCGCGAAAGCATATTGACGGCCTGGTACCGCGCTCAGCTAAAAGCGCAGTTGCCGGCCCTGCTCACCAAATGGGAACCCATTGTAGGCAAACAAGCAGCCTCTTGGGGCGTAAAGCAAATGAAGACTCGCTGGGGTACCTGCAACATCCAGGCAAAGCGCATTTGGCTGAATCTGGAACTGATAAAACGCCCCCCGCTCTGCCTGGAATATGTAGTGGTGCACGAGCTGGTACATCTGCACGAGCGCTACCACAACGCCCGGTTCTGGGGCTTCATGGACCAGTTTATGCCCGAGTGGCGGACATACAAGGCGGAGTTGAGCCAAGTGACGCTAGGCCCTGCTGCGGGGTCGGACGCAGACTAGAATACGATAATCAGTATAGCTTATACACGAAAATGGCCCGGAAGCAGAATACTTCCGGGCCATTTTCAGATGTTCTACTAACGTACTAAGCGCCTTCCGGGAAATCGGCTGAGTTGCCGATTTCCGCTACTTCTTCCAGCTCTTTTACCAAACCCGTAAACTTATCCTTGGCGCCTTTCACGGCGGCTTTGCCTAGGGGCAGGTGCAGGGGCGGATTCTCCTGACGCACGAGGTCATACATGATTTGGGCGGCGCGGTCGGGGTCGCCGGGCTGGCGGCCGCTGTAGCTCTGGATACCTTTGAGGTTTTCGCCTACCGTGGCGCGGTAGTCCTCAATCTGGGTATCAACGAAGCTGGCGGAACGGCCGGCCCAGTCGGTGCGGAAGCCGCTGGGCTCGATGTTGGTGACTTTTATTCCCAGCGGACCTACCTGCTGAGCCAGGCTTTCGCCGATGGCTTCGAGAGCAAATTTAGAAGCATTGTACACGCCCACACCGGGAAACGTTTTTAGCCCCCCAATGCTGGTGATGTTAATGACGTGGCCACTTTTTCGCTCTCGCAAATGAGGCAATACGGCCCGCAGGACATGCAAAGGACCGAATACATTCACGTCGAACTGGCGGTGCACTTCCTCGGCCGTAATTTCCTCGATGCTGCCCAGAGAGCCGTAGCCCGCGTTATTTACTACCACGTCGAGGTGGCCCAGCGCTTTAACAGCAGCAGCGACAGCCTGCTTTACCTCGGCTTCATTCGTAACGTCGCAGACGAAGCCACGGCCGTTTTCGCCGGCTTTTTGGGTGAACTCATCAGCTTGCTGCTGCTGGCGGAAGGTGGCGGCTACTTTGTCGCCTTTTTGTAGGAGTAGTTCGGCCAGAGATGCCCCGAAGCCGGTGCTGACACCCGTGATAAACCAGTTTTTAGTGTTGGTTGGCATTGTTCAGATAAACAAAATGAATAATAAGCAGGCGCGAATGCCACTGCCGTTTTTTTAACTTCTGGAAGCTGCTTTGGGTTTAGCAAGTAAGTGATTCAGGCCGTGCCCTAGAGCCCGGCATCTGGTATGCAGCTACTCTTCCAGCTCTACCAATACCGCCGTGGAGCCGCCGGCGTCATCATCAGTGACAAGCAGCAGCTCGTAGCGCTGGGGGGCTATTTCGCGGCGCACGGTGACGCTTTCTACCTTGCCGCGGTAGGGCTGGCCACTGGGCAATACCAGTTGGGTAAAGCGTGTCTGCAAAGGCCTGTCTGAGCGCTTCGCCAGGTCCAGCACACCTACGAAGCTACCTAGCACTTCGCCATCGGCTACGGGGTCGCTGGTGTCTTCTACGGAGGCCGTCATGAACAGCTTGTCCTTATAGATGGTAGCACCCGAAAAGCCGGCAGGTTTCTGCCCGATGGCAGGCAATTGATAAAGCTGCGTTTGGATAGCGGGCAGTTGACTTGAGCGGTGCTGAATAAAATCTAACGCCTCTGTCAAAGGCAGCCGAAACAGCAGATTACCCTCTCCCGAACCCACCGTACGCTGAAACAGCAGCAGCTCGGTAGCGGTGGCGGCAGCGGCCTCCAGATTTAGCACCATACTCTTGGGCAACGCTTTGCGCAGAGCAGCATATAAGGCACTCAACGACAGTGGGTACACCGTAGCTCCGGCACCCGACTGTCTGGGCAGCGTCACCCAAAACCCCTTTTCCCGCTCCGCCGTGGCGCCCGAGCCACACACCAGCAGGGCCGTGTCGCCGTGGGCTGCGGGCACGGCCGTGAGGCACTCCAGGTCGGGCTTAAGGTTTTTGGGCAAGCGGCCAGAACTGAAATGCACCGTTTCGAAGAGGGTGATGCGGCCGTTGGGCTTCAGGGCCCGCGCATCAAAACAATACAGGAAAGGTGAGTCGTCGCCGATAATATAGGCCGTGTCGCCAACTACTTCTACTCCTGACGCGGAGGGTAGATCAGGCAAATCGAACTGACGAAGGATGGTTGCTTTCATAGGATAGGCTCCACAAGCTAACGTTGTTTTTCGCCTCTTCATACGCACCTGCGCCGCTGGGGGGCATTTTTTAGTGCGTACCAACCAACGCACCCGCTATTCCGCATAAATGTATATGCCTGCAGAATGGCTGATAGCTTAATCCAAATAGAACGTCATGCTTGATCTGGCATACGTAGCGCGAAGCATCTCGCGTACTGATGCCGGATTACTAATTCAACTAAACACGCGAGATGCTTCCTTCGTCAGCATGACGTTCTTGTAAACACGCGAGATGCTTCGTGCCGGACGCCAGATGAGCATGACGGCTTTTAGGTAAAGGGCTTATTACTCCTTCGTAATGGTAAACTCTACCCGCCGATTCAGGCGGCGGGTTTCTTCGCGCTCATTGCTGGCGCGGGGCTTCGTGCCACCGTAGCCAACGGTGCTGATGCGGTCTTCGGCTACGCCGCGACTTACGAGGTAACGTTTCACTTCCGCCACTCTATCTTCCGACAGCTTCTGATTGAGGCCGGCATTGCCCTGGTTATCGGTGTGGCCTTCCAGGCGAATATTTACCGTGGGGTTATCGGTGAGAGTGCCCGCCAGGCGGTTCAGCTCAGCGTATGATGCTCCGAGCAGATTGTATTTGCCCTGGGCAAAAATCAGGGTTGGCAGCTCCAGGCGTGAGCCTACCCCAGCGGGCACTAACAGGAGGTTGCGGGTAAGTGGCGCCGTAACGGTGAGTGTATCAGTGGCCGTCAGGAAGCCGCCGCTGACGGCTGAGAGCCGGTAGCGGCCGGGCGGCAGCGTAAACTGGTAGCTGCCGGTGCCGGCCTCCACGCGGGCAGTGGCGTTGTACGAGAAATTGCCCCCCAGACTCGCAATTTTCACCTCGGCGGCTACCGCTTGCTGGGTTTTGGCATTAATCACGCGGCCCGATAGCAATGCCCGCGGTGGCGCCACGGCAAAGGTGGGAGCCGGCACTTTTTCCACCACCGAGTCGGGGGGCACCGCGCCTACCTCCACCCGAAACAGGTCGGCGGGACCGTTGGCCGTACGCGAAGCGGCGTAGTAGGCCTGTTTACCGTCGGGCGTGAGGCTGAAATAGGCATCGAAACCCGGCCCATTGAGGGTAGGCCCTAGGTTGCGCGGCTCGCTCCACTTGGTCCAGGAGTCGTCGAGGCGGGTGCTGGCGAAGATGTCGGCGCTGCCGTAGCCACCGTGGCCCCAGGAGGAGAAATACAGCGTTTTGCCGTCGGGCGAAAGCCAGGGGGCAAATTCAAAGCCCGGCGAGTTCACTACGTCGCCCAGGTTGCGCGGCTCGCTCCACGAGCCTCTACCCGCCGGCTGACTGATATACAGGTCATTGCCGCCGTAGCCATCGGTCCGCTCTAGGGAAAGCAGCAGAACCTTCTCGTCGTTGGTCTGAAAAAAGGTAGTGGCGGTACCGGTGGAGTAATAATTAATGATATCCAGCTGCTCGGTGCGGTTGCCATTTTTGCCCCCCACGTTGCGCGCAGCGCGCGAAATACCCTCGTCGTGGAAGGTGCCGTCGCGCTCGTAGTAGCCGCGCACCAGTAGGTAGTAGCCATCCTTTACCACCGCCATCACGCCGTTGTGCTGGGGCGTATTCAGCCCATCGAAGCGCGTAGCCGGGTTCCAGGTGCGGCCCTGATCGATGGAGCGGCTCATCCAGATATCCCCCGATTCGGCGTCGCCTTCCATGTTACCGGCAAACTTGGTGCGCACAAAAAACAAGGTCGCATTGTCAGGTGCCAGCACGGGTTGCAGCTCGTTGCCGGCAGTATTCAGCGTATTCAAGGCCTGCGGCGGCCCGAAACCGGGCAGGCTGGCATCTACATTCAGGCGAAGCTTAAATAAGCGCCACTGCTGGGTGGCCCGGTTGGCGGGCTTTTGCGAAACAATGGGCGTTCCATTAGCCTTATCGGCCGAGGCTACGGAAATGCAGCGGTCGTTGCCCTTACTGATGAGCTGCAAGCTGCCAGCCGGCCCGCCCGGCACCAGGCGCCACTGCTGATACAGACTGCCTGTATAGGGTCGCTGCACCAGGGGGGCATTTTCATCAGGTTTATCTACCGTCAGGCACTTGCCGCTCTGGCGCCCTTCGATCCGGAAGTAGTCGCTGCCCGGCATGACGCGCACAAAGCGCCACTGCTGGCTGGGGGCGTGGGTAAACTCCCACTGCACCATGGCCGCCCCCGACTCAAGCGAGGAGTTGGCTACATCCAGCGACCGGCCACTACTGCGGGCGGCAATGCCGTAGTAAGCCTTTTCATCCGGAATAAAAGGTGTGTTTTGGGCGAAAAGTGGGCCTGCCGTAGCAAAAGCCAATAAAAAGAGCAGAAGGCGAAGCGGCGAAGGGAGCATGCACGCGAATGAATGGACTGGGCCGCAAGTTAGCTAAATCTGAACCGGATGGGCCCCAAACGAGAACCGCCGCTTCTGCCTAGGGCAGAAGCGGCGGTTGATAAGACTAAGTAGCTAAAGTAGAATTACATACATTAAAATAACACAGGCATAAAGCAGTATTAGCTGATAGCGTTGTTGATGTACTTAAAGCGAACAAACCGGTCGTTCTCATAGATAGCAGCAAAGTGGCCCGTTGGAGCAGCGCTCTTAGCTTCTGACTTGCGCTCCACCGAGCGGGTGCTCGGCATGGTAGGAACTGAAGGGTACGACCCAGGCATCATACCCGGAGCGTGGCAAATGAAGGATAGAATTTTGGACGGCATGGTAAACTTGCTTTATAAAGGTGAAAATTTGGTGTGTATAGATTGGCGGGAAAGTGCTACTCAGGAGGAAAAAGATATTTCAATTTTTTTTAGCTACTAACTATAAAAATTGAAATATCTTTTTGAACGATGCTAAGGTAGTTCATTTAGTAAGCAAAAGTAAATGCGTATTACCCCGTAATTTTCTGTCTGGGGCAGTACGTATAATGTTATCCGTACCAGTCCGGATGCTACCTATAAATAGTGCATTTAAATCCCGTATAAGGCCTTTATCACTACTACCCGAATACATGAGTTAACTGCAACCCAAATTGCTTCTTAAGCGTATTAGCGGCTAACCACACCAAAAAGCATAAAAAAGCCCCCACAAAATGTAGAGGCTAAGAATATGCAGGAAGTTGCATTTACTGGATAAGCTTGTGGCGTAGGGCGTATCGAATCAAACCAATTATCGACTTTGATTTGGTCTTGGTTAAGATATTCTTGCGGTGCGTTTCCACTGTCCGTTCGCTAATGAACAGCTTTTCGGCAATGTGGTGATTGGAATACTCTTTACTGATAAGCTCAAGTATCTCTCGCTCCCGTAAGGTCAGCGGTACTGGGGCATCCGTAGCGGGAGCTGCCTTGAGACTAACAAGTTCCAGATTTTGTAGCAGCATCGATCCTACCTCCGGGCTGAAGTATTTGTGGCCCGCTGCTACTTGCTCAATGGCTTGTATTAATTCTGCCGGGCTAAGGCTTTTCAACACGTAGCCACAGCCGCCAGCGCTAAGCACATCCGTTACGGAAGCATGATCATAAAACATGCTGAGTGCTACAATACGCAGCGTATCATTGATTTCCCGCGCCGCCCGAATAAACTCCAGGCCCGACATCTGCGGCATATTCAGATCGGTGAGTACGACGCGCACTTCCGGATGCTTGATCAGGAGTTGTAGGGCGTCGGCGCCCCGGTTTGCATCGGCCACCACCCGGATATTGGGCTGAGATTTCAGCAACGTCTTCACGCCCTCTATTACCATTTGGTGATCATCGAGCACCAAAACAGGAATATATGAATCAGCTAATAGTTCGTTCATATGGCGCGAATGATCAGGTAGAAGAACAGGTTACGCAATTTCTACCCATAGCAGACTATACTACGCCTAGATAATTTGCCCGCAACGGCAGGTAGAAATATACGATAAATCTTCTTCCGTAATAATAATCCATTACCTCGCATGCCTCTTCTCAGTGAAGAATAATTTTTCCAGAATGAAACAGAGAATGAGGGCACAACTAAGCTTTTCTTAAAACCGTGAATCTAGGGAAGTATTGGTAGTAAGGAGGCTATTCTGTCGTAAAAATGGCTGTTTTTCCAGTACTATAATCTACTGTTTTGTTTAACTTTTTGCAGCAAAAGCCTCAACCTTTCGAATAATCTGCTCGTAAACTAAGCTGAGGAGTTTAATTATTCCGTCCGTAGTTTTTGACCTGAGTAGCTTATATGACTGATGCTGAAGATAATATTATAACATCGAAATACTTTGATTTTATAAATAACAAAGAATTCCCTTGCGTAGCCGCCAAAACCGCGCTGACCTGGAAGCAGATAAAATGCTTGGTAGTTGATCATATGGCCTGCCCTAAAGACGACGCGGCCATTCTGCAATTCATCTATGATTTCGTGGATGAGTACCGGCAGTCGACGAAGCTGTACCATAGCTTGGCTATCATCTTTAAGGGCCCTGAAAACCCGAATGAAGCCCAGTTTGAGGAGTTTCTGTGGCAACGCTTGCAGGCATTATCCAACCTGGATGCCCAGCGCTATGGCTACGATAAGCGTGTGGTAGCCGACCCTAATTCTCCCGATTTCAGCTTTAGCCTGAAGGAAGAAGCCTTTTTTATCATCGGTCTGCACCCTGGCAGCAGCCGGCTGGCCCGCCAGTTCAACTATCCAACGCTGGTATTTAACGCCCACGCCCAGTTCGAGCAGATCCGGGAAGCCAGCCGCTTCGATGGGCTGCGCAACACCATCCGCACCCGTGATATGGCGTATTCAGGCTCCATCAACCCCATGTTGGAAGACTACGGCCAGGCTTCGGAGGTCTACCAATACAGCGGCCGGGTGTACGATGAAACCTGGAAATGCCCTTTTTTAAGCCAACATGCAGCAGTTAATCATCATTCCGCCGCGTAGCGGCACCTCGTTTCTCGTCAAAAAAGGTCAGCGCCTGCGCGTGGTCGACATTGAAGGTGAGCAGGTAGCTGACTTCGTGTGCTATAACCTGCAAGACAAAGCGGAATATCTGTCGTCGGGCCGCACCATCGATTACGCCGAAACTATTTTCCTAACCAAAGGCCACCCCTTCTACTCCAACCGCAGCAATATCATGTTCGACATGGTGGAAGATACGGTAGGTCGCCACGATTTCCTGCTCACGCCCTGCTCGGCTGATACGTTTCGCATTATCTACGGGCATCAGCAGCCGCACCGGGGCTGCTTCGGCAACTTGAGCGCCGCCCTCGCGGAGCACGGCATCAGCCCCGATGCTATTCCTATCTGCTTCAACATTTTCATGCACGTCACCGTGGATGGCACCACCGGTAAAGTGGGCGTTTTGCCCCCCAAAAGCAAAGCCGGCGACTACGTGGTGCTGGAAGCCAAAATGGACTTGCTGGTCGGCTTAACAGCCTGCTCAGCAGAGATGTCGAATAACTACGCCTTCAAGCCGATCGGTTATCAGATTGAGGGATAAAATAACCTACTTCTTCATCTTCAATAAAAACATAGAAGGCGGTCATGCAGAGCGTAGCGAAGCATCTCGCGTGCTGACGCTGGATTACTAATCTCAGTAAACACGCGAGATGCTTCGCTGCGCTCTGCATGACCGCCTGTTAAATATACAATTAGAAAAAGCCCCCCAGATATAGCCTGGGGGGCTTTTTCTATAACTTCAGTAAAAGATTTACTTCACACCTACCGGCATCCCATACTTACTCCGAAATTTCCGGTTCAGGTATGCTTGCTTATTCTCGGGGCTGAAGGCGCGGCCGTCGATGTAGGCATGGGTGATGTTGTTGGTGCGCATATCCAGCAAGTCACCGCTGCTCACGACCAGCGTGGCGCTTTTGCCATTTTCGAGGCTGCCGTAGTCCTTGTCGATGCCCATGATGCGGGCGGGGCTGAGGGTAACAGACGTGATGGCTTGCTCCTGGGTGAGGCCGTGGCCGGCGGCTGTGCCAGCGATGAACGCCAGGTTGCGCGAGCCAGCCGTTTCCATACTGCCCTCATAGTCAAGGCAGAAGCGGATGCCTGCCTGCTGTAGCATGTTCGGCAACTTGTAGGGCAAATCGTAGTCGTCGCCGGGGCGACGAGGCAAGGCGTGGGTGCGCGACAAGACTACGGCAATGTCGTTTTGCTTCAAGAAATCGAGCATCATCCAGGCGTCGCGGGCTCCTACTACGGCTACTTTCTGCACACCCATGCGCTTGGCGAAGTTTACGCCCTCGATGATTTCCTTGCCGTAGTCGGCGTGGATAAACAAGGTTTTGGAACCATCGAAAATGCCCCCCAGCGCGGATAGGCGGAGGTTTTCGCGACGACTAGGGGGCAAATTTTTATACGCCGACGCTTCCGCGAACATGACTTCCAGCTCGCGTAGCTGAACCTGACGGTCCTTAGTGCGTTTTTCCGTCACTTTCTCGTCTTCGGCCGGGTTCAGCTTGAGCACCATCTGGGGCCAGTTCAGGTGCAGCGCATCGTCGGCGCGCACGGCTGCATCCTGCCAGTTCCAGGCATCGAGCTGCACAATGCTGCTTTGGCCCGACAGCATGCCGCCGCGGGGCGTAATCTGGGCCAGCAGCACGCCGTTGGTCCGCACCGTCGGGATGATGTCAGAGTCAGTATTATAGGCAATCAGGGAGCGGACGTTGGGGTTCATCGTGCCTACCTCCTCCTCATCCACCGTCGCCCGGATGGACGACACTTCGGTAAGACCCAGGGTAGTATTGGGCAAAATCAAGCCGGGGTATATTTCCTGACCTTTCACGTCCACTACCTCATAGCCTTCGCGCTGGGTGAAGCCATTTTGCGCACCAGCGTAAGTGATGCGGCCCTTATCGAAAGCAACGGCCGCATCGGGCACTACCGTGCCGTTGCCCACGTGCAAATTGCCCCCCACCAGTAGGATGGGCCGGCTTTGCGGTGGGGCGGGCGTGGGTACTTGGGCAGAAGCCGAAATAGCGGCCAGCAAGCTTAAAGAAAGCAGTATATGTTTCATTATCAAGTTGTTTAGTATGAGCAACTCCCCTCCTCAGATGAGGAGGGGATGTCGAAGCGAAGCTGAGACGGGGGTGGTTGAGGGCGTTATTCAGGTGTTAGGTTGTTTAGTAGTTGTTCTAAATGGCGGTCATGCAGAACGCAGTGAAGCATCTCGCGTGCTGACGTGTGATTACTCATCCTACTAAACACGCGAGATGCTTCGCTTTGCTCTGCATGACCGCCCCTCTTCTATTGTTCACGCTAAACAACATCAGCAACGACCTCAACCACCCCAGCCGCGCCGATGGCGCGGCATCCCCTCCTCATCTGAGGAGGGGAGCTTGACATTCTACTTGTCCAATTCCTTTTCCTCCCCTACTGTATCGCAGTGGAAATGGCCGGTGGCTTTGGCTGTGGGGGTTTGGGTGGGGGCGCCGCTTTTCTTGGCGGCCAGCATTTTCTGCACGATGCGCAGGCGCTCCTTCTCCATTTCCGCACGCATGTCCTTGTCCGACTCCAGGTCAAACATCTGACGGCCATCGACGAAGGTGCGCTCGGCGTGGGCATAGATGCTAAGCGGGTGGGCGCTCCAGAGCACTACGTCGGCGTCCTTGCCTTCCTTGATGCTACCCATCTTGTTGTCGACGTGCAGCATTTTGGCGGGGTTGATGGTGACCAGCTTCATAGCTTCCTCTTCCGACAAACCACCGTACTTCACGGTTTTGGCGGCTTCCTGGTTGAGGCGGCGGCTCATTTCGGCGTCGTCGGAGTTGATGGCGACGGTCAGGCCAGCGTCGTGCATGATGGCGGCATTGTAGGGAATGGCGTCGCGCACCTCGTTTTTGTAGCCCCACCAGTCGGCGAAAGTGCTGGCGGCAGCTCCGTGGGCCTTCATTTTGTCGGCCACTTTGTAGCCTTCCAGAATGTGGGTGAAGGTATTCACCTTAAAGCCCAGACGGTCGGCCACATTGATGAGCATGTTAATTTCGCTCTGCACGTAGCTGTGGCAGGTGATGAAACGCTTGTTGTTCAGGATTTCCACCAGGGCATCCAACTCCAGGTCGCGGCGCGGGGCTTCGGCTTTCTTCTGCTTGCCTTTGCCGATCTTGTTGTAAGCGGCCCACTCCTTTTCGTACTCCTTTGCCCGCGTGAAGGCATCCACAAACACCTGCTCCACGCCCATACGCGACTGCGGGAAGCGCAGCACATTAGCCTCGCCCCAGTTCGATTGCTTCACGTTTTCGCCCAAGGCGAATTTGATAAACCCATCGGCACCGGCCACTTTTAAGTCTTCGGGGGCGCCGCCCCAACGGATCTTAATCAGCTGAGACTGCCCACCGATGGGGTTGGCTGAGCCGTGTAGCAGCTGAGCTGCCGTAACGCCGCCGGCCAGGTCACGGTACAGGTCTACGTCTTCCGGGTCGAGTACGTCGCCGATGCGCACTTCGGAGGTCACCGCCTGAGTGCCTTCGTTCACGCCACCAACTACAGCAATGTGGGAGTGTTCATCAATAATGCCCGGCGTGAGGTGCTTGCCCGTGCCGTCAATTACGCGCGCATCTTTGGCGGTTAGGTTCTTACCTACTTTCGAAATTTTGCCCCCCACCAGCAATACGTCGGTGCCTTCCAGCTTGCCGGCGGCTTCGCTGGTCCAGACGGTGGCATTTTTAATCAATACTGTTTCCTGCTGGGGCATGGTCGCGCGGCCGTAGGCGGCAAACGGGTAGAGCATGGAGCCCAGCTGTACTACCTCCGCAGCTTTGACTGAGTCGCGCTTGGCGGCCTGGCTGGCTACCTCCTGGCGCTTGGCCGTCCACTTCACGCGGGTCGCGTCGGGGAGCTGACCGTCGCCCTGAAACTGGCGGGTTTCGGGGGTGTAGTAGCCACTCAGGCGCACGGCGGTGGTTTTGTCTTTGGGCGTGGGGTTGTACACGATGGTAGCCAGGTCGCCCTGCACCGAAATTGCCCCCCGCACCGTGTCTTTGGGCGATACGGCTATTTTCAGCTCGGGCGCTTCGGGCTTGCCGGCTAGTAGCAATTGCACGGCCGGGCGGTTGCCAACTTGCAGGGTGTACACGCCGCGGTAGTCGGCGGGCAAGTTGCTGAGCTGGTAGCGCTCGCCCTGCACCCAGTTGTCGAGCAGCACGTTGTCTTCGGCAAACAGGCGGTTGGAGCACACCAGGAAGTTGGCCGCCAGGCCGGGTTTCAGGCTACCTACTTTGTCCTGGGCCTTTACCAGCTCGGCGGGCGTGGCAGTGAGGGCGCGTAGGGCTTGCTCCTCGGTCAGGCCGTATTGAATAGCCTTGCGCAGATTGGGCAAAAACTTCTTTTTGTCCTTTAAATCACTGGCCGATAAGGCAATCGGGACGCCCGCTTTGGCGAGCAGCGCGGCATTGGCGGGGGCCATTTCCCAGTGCTTCAGCTCTTCCAGGGATATGCGCGAGGCGTCGTACACGTCGTCCACGTTGTAGGCATCGGGAAAGTTAAGGCTCAGAATAAATGGCGCGCCCGTAGCCTTGATATCGGCAACGCGCTGGTACTCGTCGCCGCGGCCTTTGATGATATACTGGGTCTTGAACTCGTCGCCGAGCTTATCGGCGCGCAGGGCGTTCAGCTTGTCGCTCACCTCAAACACTTGGGGCAAGCCGCGCTGCTCCTGCAGAGCCCGTAGCGACAGGTTTTGCTCCTTGCTCGGGTTACGCTTGTTCCAGTCGGCATCCAGGTATGTTTGGCGCAGCAGCGCAATACTGCCCATCAATGAACCTGGATAATCCTGGGTGCTGGTGCCTTTATCGAAGGAAAAACCCGCGGCGGCGCGGTCGGTGAGAATCACGTCCGTTTCGCGGCGGTTGGTGGTAGCCAGGGTAACGAGGGCCGCCGTGCCGCGGGCAATGCCATCGGGCTGCTGGGTAAGCACGGCCCCGAAGCCCAGCTTGCGGTAAGCATCGGCCTGTTCGTCGTTTACTTTAAACTCGCTGGCGGCATCGGTTTCGGGGTGAATAGCCTGGTTCCAGTCGTAGGCACCCACCTTTTTGCTCTCGAACTGCGGCCCGGACCGGCGGCCGGTGCGTTCGGGCGCTTTCACCTCCGGCAAGCCGTAGCTGGCAGCTAAATCCACGAAGCCAGGATAGATATATTTGCCTTTCAAATCCTGCACCACCGCCCCGGCCGGAATTTTCACGTTGGGGCCCACAGCCTCCACTTTGCCATCCCGAATAAGCAGGGTAGCGTCGGTGAGCTTGGTTTTGTAATCGGTAAAAATGGTGGCGTGGGTGAAGGCGTACAGGCCGGGCCGTTGGTCGTACACGCCATTGCGGGGGTAGGTACTGGGTTGGGCATACGCGCCGAGGCCGACGAGCAGCAGCCCACCCACCAGCCCCAAGCGGGGAATAGAGGTTTGCATGCAGGGTTTGGGTTGAGGAAAAACGAAGAAGCAGGTCGGCCAGCAGCAAGGCGGGCGTTATTTCAAATGTAGATAATTAGCGCGTGGCGCTGAAACCGGAGCTAAGCTATTTAGTTAGCTTGTTGTATTACCTCACCCCCTAAATACCACTTCAAGGAGCCGCAGCTACTGATGTCCCCTTGCCTTTCGCCACTGCTTTCATTACCCGAAACAGGTTGCCGCCCCAGATTTTGGCAAGGTCACGGCGCGAATAGCCCCGCCGGAGCAGCTCCTCGGTCAGGGCGGGGAAGTCGCCTACGTCGCGCAGACCGGTGAGCACGCTGCCCCCATCAAAGTCGGAGCCGATGCCTACGTGGTTGATGCCGGCCACTTTTACGGCGTGGTCTATCTGGTTGGCGGCGTCCTGGAGGGTAGCTAGTGGCACCGGAAATTGCTTCTGGATTTGGCCCAGCTCCGCCAGGGCTTGTTTTTGGTCTTCGGGTGGCAAGCCGTAAACATTCAAAGAAGTTTTTATCTGCCATTTGGCAAAGAAAGCCTGCTCGGCGGCTATCCTTTCGGGGCTTTTAGCCTCTGTTTTCACATAAGGGCTAAAAAAGTTGATTTGCACCACGCCGCCGTTGCGGGCCAAGGCCCGCAGCATCTCATCCGAGAGGTTGCGGGGCATATCAGCTAAGGCACGGCAGCTGGAGTGCGAGGCAATAACTGGCACCCTCGACAGGCGCAGCACATCATAAAAGGTAGAATCAGAGGTGTGCGAGAGGTCGACCATCATGCCCAAACGGTTCATTTCGGTCACTACTTGCTCGCCAAACTGACTCAGTCCTTGGTATTCGGGGCCCTTGGGGTCGGTGGCAGAGTCGCAGATTTCGTTGTTGGAGGAGTGGCAGAGCGTAAGGTAACGCACGCCCTGATTATAGTAGGCCTGCAACTGGCTTAGGTCGCGGCCCACGGGGTAGCCGTTTTCCATGCCAATGAAAATGGCTCGCTTGCCGGCTTCCCCCGCGCGTCGAGCAGCCTCGGGTGTGGTGACAAGAGCCAGGTCTTGAGGATGGGAAGCTACCGCGCTCTGAATGCCCGCGAACATAGTCTGCGCCCGCTGGCGGGCGGTTTCAGTACCTTCCGTAGTGCGGGGACCCTGACCCATGTATACCACCCAGAAAGCGGCATCGATGCCACCGCGGCGCATTTTGGGCAAATCCACTTGGGCTGTAGCTGGGTCGTGGTCGAGGGTGAGGTCGAAGTCAGGCTTGAGCAGGCTGTTGTCGGGCGTGTCCTGGTGGGTATCAACGGTAAAAAGCCGCTCGTGTACAGTGCGTGTCTGTGCTTGCTGCTTTGGCTTCGTCTGGGCGGCGGCCGGTCCAGCAAGACCGATTGTGAGCAGAAGCAACGCGGTACGGTAGCAGTGGGGCATAGCCGATGGGACGGAAGGTGAAGGACGTCCTAAAGTAGTTATTTATTAAGGTTGCCGACATCTACCGGCGGCGTTTCGCAAGCCTCTCTTCTTCTCTATCTGCTTGGCTTGCAACATTGTGCTAGCTGCCTCAGTAGATGCAGTATACAACTCAGCATTAACCACCCCATTCCCATGCGCAAAGGCACCACCGTCACCTGGAAATATGGCACTGGCACCGCCAGCGGCAAAATAGAGGAGGTCCACAAGGAGTCCATCACCAAAAAGATCAAGGGCAGCGACATCACCCGCAACGGCACGGCCGACAATCCGGCTTTCGTAATCGTGCAGGAAAACGGCGACAAAGTGGTGAAGCTGCAAAGCGAAGTAACGGCCGCCACTGCCAAGAAGAAGTAGCACTGCCTTCAGCATAAAAAAGCCCCCCAGAACTTCTCTGGGGGGCTTTTTTATGCTGAAGGCAGTTTACAAATTGTCTTTGTCAGGTTCAATGAAGGCTTGCTCTTCCATCTCCTTGGGCACCACCACGATGCCTTGCTGCAATTTGCTATTGCGCTGCCCGTAGATGAAGTACACAATGAAGCCGAGGATCATCCAGCCCATGGCCACTTTCAGGGTGAACAGGTCGAGGGCCAGAATCATACCTACGCACACTACGATGCCCATGATGGGCACGAAGGGGAACGAGGGCGACGAGAGCGGCGCGCGGAAAGGGCGATGTTGCTCGGGGTCGGAGCGGCGCATGATCCAGACGCCGGCCGATACCAGCACGAAGGCCAGCAGCGTACCAAACGAGGTCAGGTCACCGGCAAGAGAGCCGGGCACGAAGGCCGCGAAAGCCCCCACGAACACCAGCAGCGCCAGGTTCGACTTGTAGGGCGTGCGGAACTTGGGGTGCAGTTCCGAGAAGGCTTTCGGCATCAGGCCGTCATTGGCCATCGAGAAAAATACCCGGCTCTGGCCCATGAGCATGACCAGAATAACCGATGAGAAACCGGCCAGGATAGCCACCGTTACGGCCGTAGCCAGCCAGCCGTAGCCGGGCATGTGGGCCGAAATAGCATAGGTTACGGATGCCTCGCCGCCCAGCGCTGGGTCGGCAAATTCGCGCCAGCTGGCAACGCCTGTCAGCACGTGGCCGAAGAGAATGTAGAGAATGGTACACACAGCCAGCGAGCCCAGAATACCGATGGGCATGTCGCGTTTGGGGTTCTTGGCTTCCTGCGCCGCTGTACTTACGGCATCAAATCCGATAAAAGCGAAGAACACGATGGCCGCGCCACCCATTATACCGCCCCAGCCGTGCTTGTTCCAGGCCGTGTATTCGCGCACGACGGTGCCCGCCGCGTTTTTCACCGGCTCAGCATTCTCAGGAATCAGGTAAGGCGTGTGGTTGGCAGGGTCAATAAACTGCCAGCCTACCGCAATGAATATCAATACGATAGCCACTTTCACTACCACGATAACAGCGTTGAACATGGCCGACTCCTGGGTGCCCTTGATGAGCAGCAGCGACAAGGCCACGATAACCAACAACGCCGGCAGATTGATCAGGCCGTGCTCAGTGACGCCGTTTACCACGGAGCTTTCGAAGGGTGAGTGGCATAGATTGTAGGGTATACTAGTACCAAATTCCTCCAAGAGCTTGTTCAAATATTCGCTCCAGGCAATCGACACGGTGGCCGCGCCCAGGGCGTATTCCATGATCAGGGCCCAGCCGATAATCCAGGCCACAAACTCGCCCATGGTGGTGTAGGCGTAGGTGTAGGCCGAACCGGCAATTGGAATCATAGCCGCAAACTCGGCGTAGCACAAGCCCGCGAAGGCGCAACCAATGGCGGCCACGATGAAGGCCAGCGTCACACCGGGGCCCGAAGCCTGCGCCGCCGCCGCCGCCGTGCGCACAAACAAACCGGCCCCAATAATGGCTCCGATGCCTAGAGCCATCAGATTCAAAGCACCCAAAGTACGCTTCAGCGTGCCTTCGCCGGAGGTATTCGCTTCGCCCAGCAGCTGGGCCAGGGGTTTTTTGGCGAAAATATTTGCCATAGAAAATGAAAAAAGAGGAGAGTGTAGGAGGTGAGAATGGAGTGAAAGGAGGTATTGGCGGCCCCAAAATGTGGCTGCGCGGCCCGAATATAGGCGATTATCCGATTCAGGTGACACAAGGAGACCTAATATGTCCTCGTCTTAGTCCAATTAAACCTTAGCATGGCACCGGCATCCAAGCAGCAGAATTTCACCCACAGACTCTCCTTTTATGAAAAAGATGCTCATCCTGCTCGCCGCTTTCACCCTGACTGCCGGTGCAGCTTCTGCCCAAACCCAGGCCGCTAAACCCGCCCAAGGCCGTGCCCAGCGCAGCCAGATGGCAAAGAGGACGCCCGAGCAGCGTGCCGAAGCGCAGACTAAGCAGCTGTCCACCTCATTGCAACTCAATGCCGATCAAACTGAAAAACTGCGTAAGCTAAATCTTGCCCAGGCGCAGAAGATGCAGACAGTGCGGACGAAAAACGCTGCTAACCGCGAGGAGGCCAAAGCTGCCCGCAACCAGCACCAAGCCCAGCTCAAAGCCATCTTGACGGCAGACCAATACGCCAAGTACGAGCAGCAGCGCACCGAGCGCATGGCCAATCGCAAAGCCAAG
This sequence comes from Hymenobacter sp. R533113, assembly GCF_056835965.1. Taxonomy (NCBI): domain Bacteria; kingdom Pseudomonadati; phylum Bacteroidota; class Cytophagia; order Cytophagales; family Hymenobacteraceae; genus Hymenobacter; species Hymenobacter sp. R533113. The sequence goes on along the minus strand of NZ_JAKWBD010000001.1, from coordinate 870,021 downwards.
ATGAAAGCCCGCGGCTAAGCCCACGTTTAAGTAGCAAAAAAGCCCCCCAGCAGATTAGTTGGGGGGCTTTTTTGCGTTGGAGCCCAACGCTGCGAAGAGTGAGAAAGCCGAACTATATGAAGAAAGCAACACGATGGTCGAGCTGGTATTGAAGCTCATCTGAACCCGGTCTTATACTTAATTTAACTAAGTACTCTCTTGAAAATCATTTGATTAGTGCTTAAACTTAAGTTGATTTATTGCAGTTCCTCTCAGAGAAGGGATACTCCTTGTTATATTTGAAAATGAGCGCTGGCTTTACCGGTCAGCCGCACCTCAACTATTCGGTGCGTCGCCTCGCCACCACAACCTACCACCATGAGCCCCTTGCCTAGTAGTACCGGGTCGGTACAAATTCAACAGTTTTATGATAAGGGCCTTGCCCACGCTAGCTACGTTATTCGCTCCGGTCGCCAAGTAGCCATCATCGATCCGGCCCGCGACCCGCAACCTTACTACGATTTCGCCGACGAGCACGAGGCCACTGTTGTGGCCATTATTGAGACCCATCCGCACGCCGATTTTGTTTCCTCCCACCTCGAAATAGCCGAGGAAACCGACGCTACTATTTACTGTAGCAAGCTGGTAAACGCCTTGTACCCGCATAAATCATTCGACGACGGCGACCGTATCGCGCTGGGCACCGTGGAGCTGCACGCCATCAATACCCCCGGCCACTCGCCCGACAGCATTTCCGTTTTGCTGATTGATGAGCTTAGCCAGACCCGCGCCGTATTCACTGGCGATACGCTTTTTGTGGGCGACGTCGGCCGCCCCGACTTGCGCGAGGATGATAATGTCGGTGGCCACAAGCGCGAGGAGTTAGCCGGCCAGCTCTACCACAGCACCCGCGAAAAGCTGATGACTTTGCCCCCCACCACGCGGGTGTACCCGGCCCACGGCCCCGGCTCGCTCTGCGGCAAAACCACCAGCACTGACCTGGACAGCACCATTGGCAAAGAGCTGAAAACCAACTACGCCCTGCAGCCCATGTCGCAGGAGGAGTTTATCAAAGTCCTGCTCGAAGATCAGCCCTTTGTGCCCAAATATTTCGGGCACGACGTAGTGCTGAACCGCCTGGGTGCCCAGCCTTTTGAGGATAGCGTGCGAGCCGTGCCGCGCCTACAGTCGGGAGAAACTTTAGAGCCCGGCATATTGATGATCGATACCCGACCTGCGGCCCAATTTCGGGCGGGCCACTTGCCCGGCGCCATCAATTTGATGGATGGGGGCAAGTTTGAAACCTGGCTGGGCTCCGTAGTAGGTCCCAAAGAGAAGTTTTACCTGCTGGCTGACACCCAGATTGCCCTCGACACGGTTATCCGCAAAGCCGCCAAAATCGGCTACGAAACCAATATTCTGGGTGCCATGCTCACCCCAGCTCAGCTGCCCGCCACCAGCCCCGAACTCGACCTGACCCGCGTACGCGAGCGGCCCGAAGATTTTACCATCGTCGATATCCGCAACCGCGCCGAAACTCAGCAGCCTATTTTCCCCGAGGCCCTCAAGATTCCGCTACCCGAGCTGCGCGAGCGGGCCCAGGAAGTACCCACCGACAAGCCCATTCTGGTGCATTGCGCCGGCGGCTACCGCTCGGCCGCTGGTAGCAGCATTTTGCAGGCTGCTTTGCCGGGCGCTGAGGTAGTAGACTTGGGTGAAGCCGTATCACAGATGACGCCGATTTTACACTGATTTCGCTGATTGCTTTTGCGCTGGCTGCTTTTTGTATTTTATCAACTGGTTTTAGTGAATACGGTGGCGTTTGATACGTCACCGTATTATTTTTACCTCTGATTTGTGCGGCGACTTGCTAATGCTAATAACCTATTTTGAATTTATTTTGATCACACAGCTATTTTATGATTGAAGTTTATCAGCATCAACAGCTTACACATACTATTATTGGTTGTGCCATGCGGGTACATACTGCCTTGGGCCAGGGTTTCCCGGAAATTATTTATCAACGCAGCTTAGCTCAGGAACTGAATAAACAAGGAGTGCCTTTTCAACGGGAAGTAAGCTTGCCAGTGTACTACGACGGCGAGATAGTTGGGTACCGACAAGTCGATTTCTTAGCCGCTGACCAAGTATTAGTCGAGTTGAAGGCTGTTGCCGAATTTACTCCGGCCCACTTCAACCAGATTATCAATTATCTGACTGCTTACCAGCTAGAGCTTGGCCTGCTGATTAATTTCGGTGAGAGCAGTCTACGCTTCCGACGCTTCATCAAAACCAAACCCTAAAGCGGCTGCTAAACCAAATACGGTTCCGGAACAGGTCATCTACCGCGCCGTTAGAATCTGCGTTATCTGCCAAAAATCAGCGAAAATCTGTGATCGTTTTACATACCGCCGATTGGCACTTGGGCCAACGCTTTAATGGCGGCCACGAGCGCACCGAGGAGCATCGGTATTTCTTAGGATGGCTGGTCGAAACCATTCAGGCTCAGCGCGTGGAAGTGCTGATAGTAGCCGGCGACATTTTTGATACCGGCTCGCCCTCCAATGCGGCCCTGGAGCTGTACTACTCCTTTCTGCTGCAAATGCAGGCCACCAGCTGCCGCGACATTGTGGTGGTGGGCGGGAATCATGACTCTCCGGCTACGCTCAATGCCCCCGCCCGTTTGCTGCGCCACCTGCGCGTGCACGTAGTTGGCTGCGTGCCCGATTGCTTTGAGGATCAGGTGCTCGTGCTCGATGACGCGACTGGCAAGCCCGGCCTCGTGGTGTGCGCCATCCCCTTCCTGCGCGACCGTGACGTGCGCCTGTCCGTGCCCGGCGAGGCCGCCGAGGAGCGCGAAGCCCGCATCCGCCAAGGCATTGCCGACCACTACGCCCGCGCCGCCGAAATAGAAATGGTGTGGCAGCTCAAAGCCGCCGGCGTGCCCGTGCTGGCTACCGGTCACCTCTACGCGGCCGGCGCTATGGCCTCCGATTCGGAGCGCACCATTCACGTCGGCAATCTGGGCCAGGTCACGGCCGACCATTTCCCCACGGTGTTCGATTACGTGGCCCTGGGTCACTTGCACCGCCCCCAGCGCGTGGGTGGGCGCGAGCATATTCGCTATTCTGGTTCGCCCATTCCGCTGTCTTTCTCCGAAATAGATCATCCCAAGGAAGTATTACTGCTGGAATTTGCCCCCCAGAGCCTTGCCATCGAGGCTCTGCCGGTACCCGGCGCCCGGCGTCTGGTACGCTTCCACGGTCCGCTCGATGAAGTGCTGGTACGCCTGGCGGCTTACGATAACACTGGCTACCATCTCCCAGCCTGGGCCGATGTAGAAGTGCTCTCCGAGCTTTCGCAGCTGGAAGTAGCCGAGCAACTGCTGGCCGTCATCACCCAGCTCGACCGCACCCAGCTCGAAGTATTGGCGCGCCGCCATTTCCGCCTGCTCACCCTGCGCCCCCTCGGCGACGAGCCCGAACCCCTCACCCGCAGCCTTCACGACTTCACCGAACGGGAAGTTTTCGAGAAGCGGTTGGAGGAAGAGCCCGAAGAAGCACGGACGGAATTGTTGGGGGCGTTTGATGAGTTGTTGGAATTGATGCGGGAAGGGTGAGTATGGAGCCACGCATCATGTACATCGAAAAGAAGGCTGGTCAACTTACAGGGCCCGCAACAATTGGCCGCGTCACGTTTTCCAGAACTGGCAGGAGCCTTTATAATGGGCAGCACTTCCAGCGCTTGTCAGGCAGAGGCCCTAAAACCAATTATTTTGACATTGAAACTGGCGAAGAGTACTGGATATCGGGCTGCAAGAAAGATGGTTCCGACCGGCTTTATGGCGAGCGACTACCAACCCGAATAGATGAAGATGTGCGGGAAGAGTACTGGGTTAGCATTCGCAATGAACCTCAGAACAAGCAAACCGCTGTTATTCACCCCTAATCTGGGCCACTACACCTGCGCGCAAATTTTAGCTTGCGCAATTTTATGAAAATACTCCGCGTCCGTTTTTCCAATCTTAACTCGCTGCGCGGACAGCACGAAATAGATTTCAGCCATTCGCCCCTCTCCGATGCGGGCCTGTTCGCTATTACCGGCCCCACGGGTGCCGGCAAAACCACTATCCTCGACGCCATTACACTGGCTTTGTACGGACAGGTGCCGCGCCACGAGGGCGGCGTGGAGCAAGTCATGAGCCACGGCACGGGCGAGAGCTGGGCGGAGGTGGAGTTTCAGGTGAATAGCCGGCGCTACCGCTCGAAGTGGGGCCAATATCGGGCGCGTAAGAAAGCGGAAGGCAAGCTTCAGGATTCGCGCATGGAGCTGAGCGAGGAACCCACCGCGCCCACCGACGCACCCGAAGACAATTGGCCCATTATTGAAAGCTATAAATCCAAGGTGCCGGCCCGCGTGGCGGAGCTGAGCGGCCTGGACTACCGGCAGTTTCTGCGCTCGGTACTACTAGCTCAAGGCGAGTTTACGCGGTTTTTGAAGTCGAGCCCCGGCGAGCGGGCCCAGCTGCTGGAGAAGATTACCGACACGCGCAAGTACTCGGATATTTCGGTTTTCGCTTTCAGAAAAGCCAAGGAGGAAGCCCAGCAGGTAGAAACCCTGCGCGCGGGTTTGGCAGGCGTCACGCTCCTATCGAACGAGGAAGTAAAAGCGCTGGCGGCTGAAATGACCAGTATTGAGCAGCAGGTGCAAGCTAGCACGGCCACGCAGCAACAGTTGCAGGAAGCGCAAGCCTGGCTCACTAAGCTCGCTGACCTCACCGCCCGGCAGCAACGCGCCGAAGCTACATTAGCTGCCCTTGCCGCTGAGGCTGAGATAATTGCCCCCCAGCGCCAGCGCCTAACCGCGCACGAGCAGGCGCTGCCCTTTCGTACGCCCTGGGAGTTGCTACAGGCCGCTGATACTCGGTTGCAGCGAATGCAGCACGAAGCCGCTCAAGCGCGGGAGCAGCGCCCCCAACTGCAACAGCAGCTCGACGCCGTGCAGGCCAGTCGGGCTACGGCGCAGCAGGTGCGCGACGAGGCCTTGGCGAATCAGGAGGAGCAAAGTTCGCAGCTGCTGGAGGCAGAGAAGCTGGACGCCGTACTTCAGGCGGAAGAAGCCCAGCTCACTAAGGAAAAGCAGGAGTACGAACAGCGTAACGAGCATTGTAAGCGGCAAAAGGCGGAATACGAGCAGGCTATTGGTCAGGCAAGTCGTCTGGGTGAGCAGCTGAAAGAACTTACCGCTTGGCTCACGCTGCATGGCCGCCGCTCGGAGCTGCCCAACATTCGGCCCCAACTTAGCAGTCACTTAGAAGATCTGGCCGACGTAGATCGGGAACTGCAAGAACTGACAACGCAGCAAAAAGCCCAGACCTTGGCGCTGCAGCAAGCCCAGCAACTAGGCGCGCAGGCTGCCGCCCGGCAGGCCAATGCGGAAAAGCAGGCCACCGAACTGGCAACTGCTCAGCAACAAACGGAAGCCGAGCGAGACACTTGGATGGCGCGCTTGCAACAGTTTGTAGCAGGCTTGCAGGACCAGCACGCCGCCCAGGAAAAACACCTGACTGATCTGCGCACGCTGGTTCAAACCCAGCAGTTGATCTTAAGTCATGAGGAAGCGCGCCACTACTTGGTGGCTGGCGAGCCGTGCCCTCTGTGTGGAGCCGCCGAGCACCCATTTGCCCTGGGCGCGCTAGGTGTAACCGCTGATTCGTTGCAACGCGATAAAGAGCGGGAAGAATCATTGGGCCAGCAGGTTAGAGCCCTGAGTGGGCGCGTGCAGAAGTTGCTGACTGCGGTAGGCATGCTGGAGAATGCCGGGGGGCAAATTTCGGCGCAGAACCTACAAATCCATCGGCTGTTGTCAGGGGAAGAGGAAGAAATGGCCCCCAGGCAGGCGCGGGCGCGGGCTCAGCGTCTGCGTGAGTTGCAAGACCAGCACCACGCGGCCACGGTGCTTCGCACGAAAGCCCACGGGGAGCAGCAATTAGCCACGGAGCAAAAGCGGCAGGCCGAAGCAAAGCTGACCGAACTCACCGAAAAGCTGGAAGACGCCCGCGACCGGGCCCCCAAGATTCGGGAGCAGGTAACCAGTATGCTGGCCTACTTTCAGCTCACCTTCACGGGTGATAATGGCGCGGCTCTGATGGGGCAGCTAGAGCAGCTCACCACAGAATATGAGCAGCAAAGAGAAACGCTAAATAAGGCCGAAAGCCAGCGCGCCGCCGCCCAAGCGCAGGGTGAAGAGCTGAAAAAAGCACTAGCCGAAACGCAGGATTGGCTTACTACCCGCAAAGCTGACCTAGTGCGCCACCACGAGGCAATTCAGCGGCAGCGTGAGCAGCGTCAGCAGTTCTTCGCTGGCTTGGATGTAGCGCAGGCCCGCAAGCAGCTGATGGATACAGTAAAAGCGCTTACAGATGCGTACGAGCGGAGCCACCAAACCTTCTGCGAGCACGAAAGCCAACTGTCCCGCACCGACGAGCGGCTGCGGCAGCTGGAGCAGGAAACGGCTCGCGAACAGCAGGAGCGCAACCAACTCCACGCTACGCTGATAGCTGACTTGCAAGCCGCAAATTTGCCCCCCAGCCCCGAGGAGCTACGCACCCGCCTCCTCCCCGACGCCGACGCGCGCCGCCTAACCGATCAGCTGCACGCTCACGAACGCGCCATTATTGCTACGCAAAGCGCTTTAACTGAGGCTCAGCAACAGTTGGAGCTAGAGCAAAGCAAGGCATTAACCTCTGAATCATCGGAGATGATACGGGAGCAATTGCGCGCGGCCGAGCGAAACCTAGCCGACTTGCATCAGCAGCTTGGGCAGCGGCGGCAGCGCCTTCAGGATCATCACCAAGGCTTGGAGCGTCACGCCGAACTGGCCGCAACCCTGGAAAAGCAACAGCAGGAAGCCCGGCGCTGGCGTCAGTTGGCGGAGCTTATCGGCTCGGCCGATGGCAAGAAGTTCAGCGAGTTTGCCCAGGGTCTCACCCTCACGCGTCTCACGGAGTTGGCCAACCGTCACCTTACCCGCCTCACCGACCGCTACCGCATCGTGCGCAACCCGCAGGAGTATCTCGATTTGCTAGTAGTGGATCATTACCAGGCCGACAGCACGCGCTCCATGAACTCGCTTTCCGGGGGCGAAAGCTTCCTGGTAAGCTTGGCGCTGGCTTTGGGCTTATCGGAGTTGGCTGGTCACAAAACCCAAATCGAAACGCTCTTCATCGATGAAGGCTTCGGCACCCTGGATGCTGATGCGCTGGAAGTTGCCCTCACTGCACTGGAAATTCTGCAGGGCACCGGCAAGATGATAGGCATTATCTCGCACGTGGAAGCGTTGAAAGAGCGCGTGAGCACCCAGATTAACGTGCGCAAAGGCGTGGGGGCATTAGTACCCTACGCGTGATTGGGTTTGGGGAAAGCGAGTCGTAGCCGAGCACGAAAATGCAACAGGTTAGGCCCTGCCTTTTCATCCGCTTGGCGGGTCTTTTCCTAACGTTTTCAAAAACAGGTGTACACCTTAGGCTCGAGCGGTGCACGTGCAATGTAGTAGCCTCACGTTGGCTACTAGCCTTAATTAAATGTTTGGTACAAATATTTAATAGCTCGCTTCCACACTAGCTACAATTCTACAAGACACTTGCTTAATTGTCAGTAAATCACGCTAGTCAAGTGCCGAATAAATACGGTCCCCCAATTTCTCTAAATCACCCGTATCGGTATTGTTAAGAATGATTACCACTCTAGAGAAATCCTTGTTTGTCAACAACAGGGAATTGAAGCCATCGATGCTGCCTCGACGCTCAAAGATGGGCTTGGGCAAGCTTTTGTCGTTGTAATACAACCCAAACGTAGGATAGCCCCGAGCCTCCTCTATATACTCTGCTTGCTGCGGCTTTAACAGGAGAGCCGTCATCTTGCTTGATAATAGCGTATGGGCCTTCAAGGCGTACACCAGCTTGTAGAGGTCAGCAACCGTGGAATACATAGCCCCGGCCCCGGCATAATTCGATAGATACTTTGGCGCATCATTGCGTAAGGTATCCCTACTAGTACCCGCCCCAAATGTGTAGTTATGGTAGCCATAAGCCAGATTGGGCGTAATCCGGGACTCTTGTACTAGACCGGAGTGTTGCATTTGCAACGGCGCGAGGACGTTCTGACGCAGCAGTTGGGCATACGTTTTCTTAGAAGCTACCTCTAAGATCCGGGTTAACAAGATGTAGTCGATGTTATTATAATTGAAGGAGGGGGCCTTTTTGCTCTCATTCTTCACCACAAATTTCTGCACAAACTCGGTGGTAGAATACTTGGCCTGATAGACTTGCGTGGAAGGTTCACTCTTCAAGCCAGAATGATGTGTAAGGAGGTCAGCTATTGTAATCGAGTGACAGGCCGCGGGTAAGTCGGGGATATAGGTAGCGGCCTTATCCTCGAGCTTCAAGGTTGTTTTCTCGACGAGCTGCAAGGTTAAAATGGCGGTGAATAGCTTGGTCATGGAGGCAATGGGGAAGCGGGTATCGGGGGTGACCGGTGCAGCAAACTGGAAGTTTGCATACCCCTTGTTTACCTGCGACACAACCCGGCCGTCTTTTACGGCCAGAAGAGCCCCGTTGAAATGACCTGCTTGATATTCTGCCGCGACGAGGTCCTCAATGGAGTGTTGGGCGAAGGCGGGGGTAGTAAAAAGCAGAAAAACAAGTAAGAAGAGTCGAATCATAGCAGAAGGATGTTATTGGCCGAAGAAGTAAGCGGGCTAAGGCGAAGCTGCTAACAGGAGCGGCGCTGCCCAGCAGCAGTAGCCAAAGTAACAGTAGACGTATAGAAAAACCGAAATACTGACAACACACAAGGCTTAGCAGCTAGCGTGCGCTGAGTTTTTTATAAAGTTTTCCCGACCGCCTTCATCTCCGCCCACGTCCAATATCGCCGCGGCTTGATATTCATGTAGCCTTGCCGGAAAAACGCCACAACTTCCTGCTCTATCGTCTCGGCTGGAATTGATGATATGTCAATCGGGCGCTGGTCGGGGTCGGCGTAGCGCTGGGCTTTGCTGAGTTTTTTGCCCCCAGGCGCAGCAGCGGCCCAGTGTCGGTGATGGCATCGAAAACCCAGGCGCTGGGGGGCATTTCCAGGCTACTGAGACGGGCGGCCAGGTCATGCAGTGGCAGGCGCGGCAGCGTAGGGCGCGACTCCAGATCAATCCAGGTGGTGTATTTGTATTCCAACTCGTAGCGCTGATTATCATAGCAGCTGAGCACGATATCGAAGCCGCTTGTAGGGCCAAAGAGGGCGTAATAAGGCAGCGGTTCAGGCGTATGCACTACCAACAGACCAAGTTCGGGGTAGCGAACGAGGCGCGTGGCGGGGCTTTGCATCACCTCCATAGCGCGGCGCATTCGGGTGTATTCCGGTTCCCAGGCGGCGCGGCCCAGCCCCGGATTTTCTAAGATTTCGCCGAAGGCGGGCAGAAACCAGGCAAATTTCTCGGCCGAAGCTTCGGCTTCGCTGCGCCGTAGCGCGGGGGCGCCGAAGGGTGGATAGAATAGCTCCTTTTCCTTGGCATTAAGCCAGCACACCAATTTTAGGGCATCGTCGGCCAGCGGGCTGGTCCAGTCCAGCTCCCGAAAGTCGCCGAGCATGGCCACCAAGCGTAGCAGCGGCTCGTGGCGCAGGGCGGCCTCCGGGTTGAGCAAGCTCCACACACCCACAAAGCCATCGACGTCGAAGTGGTTGGCGCTAACGGCCGCTACTTCCAGGCCGGGCGTGTGCGGCGCATGCAAGGCGCGCAGCGTGGAGCCCGCGCTGGTATCGTCGCGCAGGGCCACCGGCGTGGCGGCTCCGCGCCAATGCGCCAGTACCAGGGCCGCCCGCAGGCCGGTACTATCAACCAGAATGGTTGGCTGATGCTTTGCCGCCGCGAAGGGAACAAAATAATGCGTCAAAAGCAGGACCTGTTAAATGGAGAAGGAGGAATTACGCGCAAGAACAAATTTTGGCGTTTCTCACCAAGCAAGGCACGGACGTTAGCGCCGCTTTCGACGGTTGGAGATATGCTCTATACGGCTACGGCGCACCCAGTGCAAGTATTTTTGTAGCTCCTCGGCCCCGCGCAGGGCCTCCACGGAAGCGTATCTTTTGGCTAGCTCCCGGTTAGTGAGCAGCAGATGCACGGTACTATGACAAGGTTGGCAGAGAGACACCGTGGGCCCATGCCGGCCACCTTCCTCGCGCGGAACAAGATGATGGCGCGACACGAAGCGCACATGCCGCTCACATAGCTCACACTGCGACTCAGGACCAGCCGCGGAATTGATGGAAGCATTATTGAAGCGGCGACGGGACATAAAATGCAATTATGTAAGAAGTTGGCCCGATGATAGCAGAGAGATTTAGCGGAGGCCTGGCGTAATAAATAATTTTTCATTTAAATACTCTTGCCCGAATAAGTTCTATCTTTGGTTACGTCGCCATCAACAATAAAACAAGGATTCGTATCCTTTATAAAGCTTATTGTATGGTACTTATCAACAAGAGCAACCAGATATCCAAAAAATTAAATTCAAAAATTAATTAAAATAGTCACAAAATATTTTTCACAATTTTCACCACTTTCCCTATGCAAACTCTTACTCTTCGCTTACCTCGGCGCTTTGCACTTTTACTGCGGGTCGCTGGTTTCTTTCTGGCTTTGATCGTGCTGACGCCGACAAAGGCCCACGCGCAAACCTGGTTGGTTTCGACTGATGCGTACATTAAGTTGGGTGTAATGGATAAGTTTAGTCAGTTGGGTACCTACACGGCTACGTTCGTTGTAACCAATCAGACTTCGGGTAAAGAGTATTTGCTGACGAAAGAAGTGGACAAAGGCAAAAGTGGCGTAGATGTGCTGTTCCCATCGGAGCCGTCCGAGCCCGATTACTTTAAAACTGAGAAAGGCGAGTCTGCCCGCGCTATACCAGGTAAGTACGCCTGGGAATGCCGGGTAGGCGGAAAGCGGGTTGTTGGGGGGCGTTTTGAACTTCCTGCGGTAGCCAATGACGTGACGGTAGTGGATAACCGCAAATAATTCGCTTTTTTGCGTTCTCCCTTCCTCACTTAGTACTAGCCCGGCGTTGCAGCGCCGGGCTTTTTTTGTGGGTTTGAGGCAACAGTACGCCCTTTTTTAGGCCTAGCTGCGTACTACTGAATTGGAGCTGAGGGGCATTTTGCTCGCTTAGTGGTTTATATTTTAGTAATTCCAACTTCGTTTTCAACTCAGATCATGCCTAAAAAGTCTTTCACCGAACTCATCAGCAGCCCCGGAATGCCGGTTCTGGTCGATTTTTATGCCGACTGGTGCGGCCCTTGCAAAACGATGGCGCCTATTCTGGAGCAGGTAGCCAATCAGCACCAGGGCAAGGTTAAAGTGATTAAAATAGATGTGGATAAAAACCCGGCGGCGGCTCAGCAATTCCGCGTGCAGGGCATTCCCACACTTATTCTCTTCCACAAAGGTCAGCCCGTGTGGCGGCAGTCGGGGGTGGTGCCCGCCCAGCAGCTCAGTCAGGCCATCGGACGCTTTGCTCAATGAGGAATTAAGAATGAGGAATTATCGAAGAGATCAATACTTCCTCATTGAGCGAAGCGTTGCATAGTACATTTATGATTCTGTTCGTTGTCAAGCTATGCGTGTAGTAGTACCCTTTCTTCAATCCCTCGTTTTCTTACTGATTTTGTGCGTGTTGCCCCAGTTGGCGCTGGCTCAGGCCACCGTCACGCTGAGCGGCTACGTGCGCGGCGCCACCGATCAGGGCGTGCTGCCGGGCGCCTCCGTGGCGGTACCGACTCTAAATACCGGCGTCACGGCTGATGAGAAGGGTTTTTACTCCCTGCCCCTGCCGGCGGGGCGCTACGAGGTAGTCGTCTCCTTTATTGGGTACGAAACGGTAGCCAGGGAGATAAACGTGAACCGTACCCAACGCATTTCCTTCGTTTTGCCTGAGGCCGCCAACGAGTTGGGCGAGGTAATAGTGGAAGGCTCGGGCACTCTGGAACAAAAGCTGCAAACCACCCAAATGAGCGTGGAGCGCCTCACTACCCGCGAGGCCAAGCTGCTGCCAGCTCTTTTTGGAGAAGTTGATTTGCTGAAAACATTGCAGCTAAAACCTGGAGTGCAAAACGGCGGCGAGGGCACCAGCGGCCTCTTCGTGCGCGGCGGCTCCGCCGACCAAAACCTGTATCTGCTCGATGAGGCCGTGGTGTATAATCCCTCGCACTTGTTTGGGCTGTTTTCGGTATTCAATCCGGATGCCGTGCAAAGCGTGGACCTATACAAAGGCGGCTTCCCGGCGCAGTTTGGGGGGCGTTTGTCGTCGGTAGTGGATGTGAAGCTGCGCGAGGGCAACACCAAGAAGCTGGGGGTGAGCGGGGGCCTGGGCCTTATTTCTTCGCGCCTGACGGTGGAAGGACCCATCGTGAAAGATAAAGGCTCCTTTATCCTGTCGGGGCGGCGCACTTACTTCGATGTATTTACGCGCCAGATTAATAAGCTGAACGTCGACGACCCGGAGTTCAACCCCATTCCCAATTATTACTTTGCCGACTACAACGCCAAAGCCAACTATAAGCTCGGCCCCAAAGACCAGATCTTCCTGACCGGCTACTACGGCCGCGACGTGTTTGGTTTTCAAAGCCCCACCAGCTTCAACTTTGATTTTACCTGGGGCAATACCGTGGCCGCGCTGCGCTGGAACCACGTTTTTTCGCCCAAGCTATTCGTGAACACCACCGCTTCGTACACAAACTATGATTATGCGGTGACCAACAAGCTGGACCAGTTCAGCTTTAATCTTTCTTCCAGAATCCATGATATAGCCTTGCGCACGGATGTGGAATATCAGCCTAATGAGCGCCATACGCTCAAATTTGGGGGCGCAACAAAAGCTTACCGCTTTGGCGTGGGTCGCTTACAGGCCGGCAGCGAGGATGGCCGTCTGGACATTGGCTCCGACGTAAGCTACCGGGGCCAGGAAGGGGCCCTCTACGCCAGCGACAACTTCCGGGCCACCGACAAGCTTCAGCTGGAATACGGCCTGCGGGGCACCTATTTCCAGAGCGACTCCGACCGCTACGCCGGCCTGGAGCCGCGGGCAGCGGCGCGCTACTCGCTCACGCCCAACACGTCGTTGAAGGCCAGCTACGCGATGATGTATCAGTACGTACACCTGGTTACGAACTCTGGCGCCTCGCTGCCCACCGATATCTGGTACCCGTCGCGGGAGTCGGTGAAGCCGCAGCGCTCCCAGCAGGTAGCGGCCGGCGTGAGCTTCTTGCTTGGTAAGGGGCAATTTCTACTAACCAACGAGGTGTATTACAAGTGGGCCCAAAACCAGATTGACTTCAAAGATGGCGCCCAGCTTTTTGTGAATTCGGACCTGGATGCGGAGTTTCTGTTTGGCAAAGGCTGGAGCTACGGCAACGAGCTTTATCTGGAAAAGAAAACGGGCCGCACGACCGGCTGGGTAGGTTACACGCTGGCCTGGAGTAAGCGCAAATTTGCCCCCAGCGCGGCACAACGGGCATTAACAATGGCGCTGACTTCTTCCCTACTTACGACCGCCGCCACAACCTTACCGTGGTACTGCTGCATCGGCTCTCCGAGCGCCTGAACCTGACGGGTTCTTTCGTGTATAGCTCCGGCGCGCCCACCACCTTGCCCCAGGGCCGCTTTGTATTTCAGGAGGTGTACGGGGCCGAAGCCGTAGCCGTACCCATCTATCCCGACCGCAACACGTATCGCCTGGCGCCCTACCACCGCCTCGATCTGGGCCTGGTTTGGAATATGAAGCCCAACCGTTGGTTTGATGAGTCGGACCTGACGTTCAGCGTGTACAACTCTTACAATCGTCGCAACCCTTACTTCGTGTATTTCGACCAGATAAAGGACCCCGATACGGATCAGGTAACCGGCTACCGCGCCCGGCAGGTGTCGCTGTTCCCCATTATTCCTTCCGTGACCTACAACTTCAAATTCTGACCGCTGCCTGCGTTTCGATCTATGGGACTTTATTTGAAAAACCTCCTGACTTTCAGCACCCGGCGCTTGCTGCCCTTATTGCTACTGGTGGGCGTTGCGGGCTGCGAAAATTTGCAGCAAGACATTGATGTGGTTATCCCGACGGCGCCAGCTCAGCTGGTGATTGAGTGTTATCTGGAGCCTAATCAGCGCGCCCAGCTCACGGTGAGCGAAACGGCGCCTTACCTATCATCGCCGATACCCGTAGTGCCGACAGATGTGACGGTGGTCATATCGGGGCCCAACCGGCAACGCGAAACCCTGCTCTATGAGCCTGGTTTCAACTTTATAACCGGCAAAGTGTACACGCACCGCGGCCGGAATCGTCTGCTTATTCGCCCCGGCGATGTATTCACTTTAGAGGCAAAAGACACCAAAGGGCGCGTCGTTACGGGTACGGCCAAAATGCCCGCCGCCGTGCCGCTCGATACGGTGGAGTTCAACTTCAACGACCGGCCAGCGCAGCTGCGGGAGGCTATTGTTCTGGCTCGTTTCCGCGACCCGCTGGAAACGCTCGATTTCTACCGCTTCCAGATTCACCGCGACAGTATTTCCCAGGAGCCAGAAGTTGATTATACCGTCGAAGACCGTCTCAACGAAGGCAAGGAAATTACGCTGGGCACCAGCTACATCTTCGACTCCGGCGATTCGCTGATTGTTTCGCTCTATCATTTTGATGAGCCGTACTTCCGCTTTCTCCAATCGACTGAGAATGCGCGCAATGCCAACGGCAACCCCTTCGGCCAGCCCGCCGCCGTGCAGTCCACGGTGCGGGGTGGCGTAGGCGTATTCACGATTCTAAGCTATGAAAGGCACTCACTAGTAATTCCGTAAAGCAGCGCGCCGAGTTTAACTATACGCAAAAAAGCCCCCCAGTTGGTTTCCGGGGGCTTTTTTGTGCTCGTTTAAATCAAAACCTACTGACGCTCCAGCACCGCCCGGATCAAGGCAGTAAGGCGGGGCTCGGCGGCGGCGGCGGCGCGCAGAATATCGGCAATGTTTACCTTTTTCAGCTTGCCCGGTGAGCACAAATCGGTGATGACGGAAATGGCCAGCACGGGCAGCTCCATCTGGCGAGCGGCAATGACTTCGGGCACTGTGCTCATGCCCACCGCGTCGGCCCCGATGGTGCGCAGGTAGCGATACTCGGCCGGGGTTTCGAGCATAGGGCCGGGCAGACTGGCATACACGCCGCGGCGCACGTAATTGGTAAAGCCTAAGTCGTGGGCCGCGCGTTGAGCCTGAGCCAGCAGAGTGTGGTCGTAGGGCTCCAGCATATCGGGGAAACGTGGGCCCAGCTCGTCCAGGTTTGGGCCGATGAGCGGATTGGTGGGCTGTAGGTTCAGGTGGTCTTCGATGAGCATAAGGTCACTCATGGCAAAGTCGGGATTTAGCCCCCCAGCGGCATTACTCACGAAGAGTTTCTGAATACCGAGCAGCTTCATTACGCGCACCGGAAACACCACCTGCTGCATGGTGTAGCCCTCGTAGTAGTGAAAGCGCCCCTGCATCACCAGCACCCGGCGCCCGGCCAGAATGCCCCCCAACAGCTTCCCCGAATGACTTTCAACCGTCGAAACCGGGAAGTGCGGCAGGTCGGCGTAAGAGAACTCATGCTGGATTTCCAGCTCCTTTACCAGTGCGCCCAGGCCCGTGCCGAGGATAATGCCGAATTCAGGTTGAAAGTCGCCGAGCTGGCGGCGGATGTGGTCAGCGGCTTCGCGTAATTGCTGCATGGGGGGCTTTTTTTCGAATGGAAGAGACGAGCATACACGGTAGAGACGCAACATTTTGCGTCTCGTCGTTGAACAATTTGTATAGCACACTCAGGAGAAACAGCATCAGCAACGACGAGACGCAAAATGTTGCGTCTCTACCGTGTATGCATACAATCATGAAGGTTACTCAATGCGCATTTCGTACGGCATGCGGGCCTGCACGCCTTCCAGCTTGATAAGCTTCTGATACTGCTCATACATAGGATATAGCGGGCCTAGCTCCTGCTTCACTAGTTGCTGCCGCGCTTCCAGGCCGAAGCTCTCGAAGATGTTTTCGACAAAGGTTTTCTGGCGGGGCAGGCTTTGCAGGCGGTAGTCGCCCTCATTTAAGTTGGCGCGGCGGGCCGCAATTTGTAGCGCATCCTCAAAGGAGCCCAGCACATCCACGAGGCCGCGCTCTTTGGCTTCTGAGCCCGACCACACCCGGCCGGAGGCATAGCCACGCAGCTTTTCTACGGGCATATTGCGGCCCTTGGCGGCTTTGGTGGTGAAGTCGGCGTAGATGCGGTTTACTTCTTCTTGCAGCTGTTGCTGCTCAAAAGCCGTGAGCGGACGCGTGATGGTGGGCAAATCGGAGAATTTGCCGGTAGTGACGCGGTCGGTGGTGATGCCGAGCTTGTCGCGCAATAAGGGTTGAATATTGGGCAACACGCCAAACACGCCAATACTGCCCGTGATGGTGTTCGGGTGGGCCACGATGGTGTCGCAGGCCATAGCAATAAAATAGCCCCCCGAAGCCGCCACGTCCGACATAGAGCACACGATGGGCTTCACTTTTTTGGTCAGCACCACCTCACGATAAATAATATCGGAGGCCAAAGACGAGCCGCCGGGCGAGTTTACGCGCAGCACCACGGCCTTTACTTTGTCGTCGAGGCGGGCCTGACGAATGGCTTCCGCGAAGCGCGTGCTGCCAATATCGTTGTTGCCACCCTTGCCGGTCACGATGTCGCCATCGGCGTAGATGACGGCAATGCGGTTAGAGCCGCTGCCCTTGCTGTCATTGTCATTGCCTCGCTGGTAGGTGCTCAGACTTACGAGGCCGAGTTTTTCGTCCTCTTCCACGCCCACCTTCTTTTTCATAAAGCTCAGGGCCTGATCGTAGTAGCCAATGTTAGTGACCAGACCCAGGCGCTTGGCGTCATCGGCGTTGTGCACCAGCATGGAGTCGGAAATCACGCGCAGGCGGGCGGGCGCAATGCGGCGGGCCGAGGCTACGTGGCCGAGCATAAAGTCGTTCATCGAGTTCAGAAACGACGAAGTTTGCAGCCGCGCCGAGTCCGACATATTCTCCCGAAAAAGGGTTCTACAGCGCTCTTAAACGAGCCCACGCGGAAGATGTACGGCTCGATTCCGGCCTTCTCAAAGAGATTTTTGTAGTAGTAGGTCTCCGAGCTGAGGCCATTAAACTCCAGCGTGCCCTGCGGATTGAGGTAAATTCGGTTGGCCACAGAAGCTAGGTAGTAGCTCTTTTCCGAAGCCAGGTCATTGTAGGCTGCCACAAACTTGCCCGACTTCTTGAAGTCGATTAGCTCGTTGCGAATCTCTTCCAGCGTGGCCATACCGGCCTGCACCAGCTCCACATTCAGGAAAATACCCTTGATGTTGTCGTCGTTTTTGGCGCGTCGGATGGCTTCTTTTATTTGCACCAGGCCGCTGCTGGCACTGCTCCCGCCGCCCAGCATACTCCCCAGCGACTCCGGGTTCTCGCGCTCGGAGATGGGCTGATCGAGCTTCAGCTCCAACACCGAATTCTGGGCAATTTCGACCTCATCATCAGAGCTGGCGGCTGATATGGCTATGCCTGCCAGCACCAAAAAACCGATGAAAGCGAATGCCATCAGACCAACTATTGTGGCCAGTACATATTTCAAAAACTGTCTCATTAGAAAGGAAGATTAACTGGGTACTTAACAAATGTAGAAGGGTTTAGTCAACGAAGCCTCACCCCTAGCCCCCTCTCCTAGGGGAGAGGAGGAACCAGCTTCTAGCTTTTCTAGACTACTAGCTCTTTTTAGACTATAGACTTGTTCCCAAATAGTAATTTTGAGAATGCTTGATGTACATACGATAACAGATGACCGGCAAATGCGGGCGTTAACGGGCTTGGACCTGGCCGCTTTTTGCGCCTTGTCCGAGCCATTCGTGGCGGGCTGCCAGCAAGAAGCCGATGCGCGTTTTTCGGAGCAGCGGCCCCGTCAGCGCCGGGCCGGCGGCGGGCGCAAGGGTGTGCTGGCCAGCCCGGAACAGAAACTATTGTTCATTCTCTACTACCTGAAAGCCTACCCCACGTTTGACGTGCTGGCCGCCACCTTTGGCCTGCCCCGCTCCAAAGCCTGCGAACACGCTCACCGCCTGGCCAAGGCCCTGGAGCGCACCTTGCGCACGCTTGGGGTGCTGCCGGCCCGCGCCATCGACTCGCTGGCCCAGATGCAGGCCGTGTTTGCCGACGTGTCCGTGTTGCTGCTCGACGCCACCGAACGCCCGTACCAGCGGGCGCAGGCGGCGGCGGACCGGCCGGCCGACTACTCGGGCAAAAAAAGGCCCACCCGTAAAAACACGCTCATCGCCGACCCGATGCGCTACATCCACTACCTGGGACCGACCGCCAACGGGACCACGCACGATTATCAGATGCTCAAAACCGAATTTGACGCCAACCTGGGCTTGCTTGATTTGTTCCAGATGCTGGCCGATTTGGGCTATCTGGGCCTCGTCGCCGACTATGACGTGGTCCCCGAGAGCCTGCCCCACCGCAAGCCCCGGCGCAGCAAAAAACCCGCGCACGTCCCTGACCGAACCCCACCGCACCGCCAATCAAGCGCATGCCCGCCGGCGCGTCACGGTCGAGCATGCCATCAGCGGGGCCAAGCGCCTGGGCTGCGTCACGCAAGTCTACCGCAACAAATCCGCCTCCTTTAACGACCGAATTATGGCGCTGGCCTGTGGCATTTGGAATTGGCATCTGACCAAAAAGAAAGAAGCTATTTAGGAACACGTCTATTAATTCTTTAAAGCTAGTTCTCCCTCTCCCCTAGGAGAGGGGGCTAGGGGTGAGGCTTCGTTGCAGTATTAATACTCATATTTTGCCCCCCACCACTGCCGCAGCCGCTCACGCAGCTTTTGTTCGCTGGCATTGTGGCCGGGGTCGTAGAAGCGGGTGCCGCTGAGGGCTTCGGGCAAGAACTCCTGGGGGGCAAAATTGCCTTCGTAGTCGTGCGAATACTGGTACTGCTGGCCGTAGCCCAACTGCTTCATGAGGCGGGTGGGTGCATTGCGCAACGGAATTGGGACGGGCTGCACGCCCTGCTCGCGCACCAGCGCCCGCGCCTCCCGAATGCCCTTATAGCTGGCATTGCTTTTCACGCTAGTCGCCAGGTACACGACTGTTTGGCCCAGAATAATGTCGCTTTCAGGCAGGCCGATTACCGTCACGGCCTGGAAGCAGCTTTGGGCCAGCATAAGGGCATTGGGGTTAGCGTTGCCGATATCTTCGGAGGCTAGAATGAGCAGGCGGCGGGCAATGAACTTCACGTCTTCGCCGCCCTCCAGCATCACGGCCAGCCAATACAAAGCCGCATTGGGGTCGGAGCCCCGAATGCTTTTTATGAACGCCGAAATGACATCATAGTGCATTTCGCCGCCTTTATCATAGCGCGCCAGGTGCTGCTGGGCCAGCTCCTGCACCAGAGCGTCCGTAATAACGGTTTCGCCCGTTTTGGCATCCGCTGGACTGGCTTCTACCACGATTTCCAACAGGTTGAGCAGCTTGCGGGCGTCGCCGCCCGAAATGGTAAGCAGAGCATTATATTCGGCCACGCGCACGTTTTTGCGCCGCAGGGTTTCATCCTCGACTAAGGCTTTATCAACCAAATTCGTCAGCACTTCTTTGCTCAGCGGCTCCAGCACGTACACCTGAGCCCGGCTCAGTAAGGCCGGAATTACCTCAAACGAAGGATTCTCGGTAGTGGCTCCAATCAGCGTAACGACGCCGCGTTCCACGGCTCCGAGCAAGGCATCCTGCTGGGACTTGCTGAAGCGGTGAATCTCGTCAATAAACAGCACCGTGCCCGGCCGCGACTTCGCTTTCTCAATCACCTCGCGCACGTCTTTTACGCCGGCGTTTATAGCGCTCAGGGCCACAAATGGTTGCTTCAGCTCCTCCGCCAGCAAGTGGGCCAGGGTCGTTTTGCCTACGCCGGGCGGCCCCCACAGAATAATGGACGGCAACCGTCCCCCGGCCAGGTATCGGCGCAGCACGCCCTCCGGCCCCACCAAGTGCTGCTGCCCCGCATACTCCACGAGCGTGCGCGGACGCCGCCGCTCCGCCAGCGGAGCATTGGAGTTGGGCTTGGTGAATTGCGCGGGCGTAGGTTCAGAATCGAAGAGAGAGCCGGTAGTCATAGCTGCGGAAAGGTAGTAGCGCGAACCGAAGGACGGCAGAGTCAAGCTTCTGCTTCGCGTATCGTTGCGGTCGTTTCTTGTAGTGTGGGGCGGCGCTTCGTGTTGCTAAAGTTCTTAAAATGTCGCCCAATAGATCATGCAACGATACGCGAAGCAGAAGCTTCGCGCTACGATTACCTTTGCCGCCGATGAAAAATTCCCTGCGCGTCCACGCGGCCCTATTTCTGGTGGCCCTTATTTACGCGGCCAGCTACAGTCTTTCCAAGGATGTGATGCCGCACTACATGGGCCCTTCTGGCATCGTGACGCTGCGTATAGTGGGCGCGACGCTATTTTTTGCCGTGCTCAGCCGCCTGGTTGCTCCCCAGGACCGCATCCAGGGCCGCGCCGATACTGTGCGCTCCATCATCTGCGGGGTCATAGGTATTGGAGTCAATCAGCTGCTGTTTTTCTCGGGGCTGAACTATACCTCCCCCATCAATGCGTCCTTGCTCCAAACCATTGCGCCCATCGTGGTGGTGTTGGCTTCGGCGGTATTGCTGGGTGAAAAAATTACTGGGGCCCGTGTGGGGGGCATTTTTTGGGTGCCATAGGCGCGGCCACGCTTATACTGAGCCGCAACCCCACCGATGCCATTTACCCGAATGCCACGCTGGGTAATATTTTTATTCTGCTGAATGCCACGGCTTTTGGCGTGTACTTGGTGCTTGTTACCCCGCTCATGCGCAAGTACAACGCCTTTACTGTACTGGCGCGCATTTTTTTGGTCGGTGCCGTGGTGGCAGTTCCCTTCGGCTGGCATGATGCCTTTACTACCAACTACGCTGACTTCCCACTTTACATCTGGGCTGAGGTTATTTACATGGTCCTGTTCCTAACCATTATTGCGTATCTGCTCAACAACTGGGCGCTCAAATACGCCTCCCCGGCCCTGTTGGGCGTGTATATCTACTTGCAGCCGGTGCTGGCCGTGCTCATTGCCGTGAGCCTGGGCAAAGACCACTTTACCTGGGGCCGGGCCTTGCAAGCGGCCCTGATTTTTGGCGGCGTCTTTCTGGTAAGCCGCAAGCCAAGGCCCCAGGTACCACTGGAACCCGTTCTAGACTAGTTATCCTGGTTGATCAGGTTCACGACCAGCGTCACCATCACGTCTTTATCCTCGGGCTTGCTCTCGGCAATCAGCAGCGTGAGGGCCACCAGGGCATTATCAGCCAGGCGGCGTGTACCTTCGGGGTGATACAGGCACTTATTGCGGTCAAGAAACCACACGAATAAGAAGGCTGCAATGCGCTTATTACCATCCGAAAACGAATGGTTTTTGACCACGAAATAGAGCAGGTTAGCAGCCTTTTCTTCTACGCTCGGATATAAATCTTCTCCGTCGAAGCTTTGGTAGATGGATCGTACTGAGCTTTGAAACGAAGCATCTTTCTCTCGCCCAAATAAAGCGCTGCCCCCAAACTGCGTGCGCAGCCCTTCCACGGCTTCCAGGCCCGCTTCGTACGTTAGCTCAAACGGCTCATCCATAGCCGTTCCGCGCACGCGCAGGCGTTGGTGGTCGTACTGGTCGAGCACATCAAGGGCACGAGCGTAGTCGCCCAGTACCCGTAGCAGCGCATCCGATTGGTCAGAGGTCAACTCCTGGCTGGCCGCTACTTCACCTTGCAACTGCACCAGGCGTTTGAGGTCGGCCAGTTGGCGGGCACTCTCGCGCAGGCGCTTTTCATTTAAGGCGTAGCCTTGTACCAGGTACTGGCGCAGCACCTGCGTGGCCCACTGGCGGAAGTGCGTGCCACGCAACGACTTCACGCGGTAGCCCACAGAGATAATGACGTCGAGATTGTAGTGTTTGACGCGATACTGCTTGCCATCGGCGGCAGTTAGTAAGGATTCCTTACCAACTGAATTTTCCTCCAATTCGCCTTCTTTAAACACATTGCGAACGTGCATTGTCACATTGGGGCGCGACACATCGAATAGTTCTGCCATTTGCGCCTGCGTCAGCCACACCGATTCATTTTGCAGGTGCACTTCCAATTGCGTTTGCCCGTCGGGCAATTGGTAAAAAGAATATCGTTGGCAACTGACATAAACTGGAGGGAAAATCACAAACAGGCAGCAAACCTGCTGAGATTACAATAAAGGCAAAAAAGCCCCCCAGTGTATAGCTGGAGGGCTTTTTAATTATAAAACTCAATCTTGTTGCTTACAAGTGAATCACCTCACCATAAGCCGCTGCGGCAGCTTCCATAATGGCTTCCGACATGGTGGGGTGCGGGTGCACCGACTTGATAATTTCGTGGCCCGTGGTTTCGAGCTTGCGGGCTACCACTACTTCGGCAATCATTTCGGTCACGTTGGAGCCGATCATGTGGGCACCCAGCCACTCGCCGTACTTGGCGTCGAAAATGACTTTTACGAAGCCGTCTTTTACGCCGCCGGCGCTGGCTTTGCCCGAAGCGGAGAAGGGAAATTTGCCCACCAGAATGTCGAGGCCTTTGTCGCGGGCTTCTTTTTCGGTGAGGCCGACGCTGGCAATTTCGGGCTGGGCGTAGGTGCAGCCGGGGATATTCTGATAGTTGAGCGGCTCGGGGTGGTGGCCGGTAATGGCTTCCACGCAGATAATCCCCTCGGCGGAAGCAACGTGCGCCAGGGCCGGGCCGGGCACGATGTCGCCAATGGCGTAAATGCCGTCGACGCTGGTTTTATAGAACTCATCGACGATAATGCGGCCCTTCTCTACCTGGATTCCCAGCTCTTCAAGACCCAGGTTTTCGAGGTTGGTTTGCACGCCCACGGCGGAGAGCACCACGTCGCACTCAATTTGCTGCTCGCCTTTGGCGGTTTTCACCGTCACCTTGCAGCCGGCGCCGCTGGTATCCACGTTGGTTACTTCGGCGCTGGTGAGAATGGTCATGCCCATCTTCTTGAAGGATTTCTCCATCTGCCGCGAAATCTCCTCGTCCTCCACGGGCACGATGCGAGGCATAAACTCCACAATGGTCACCTCCGAGCCCATAGCGCGGTAGAAGTACGCAAACTCGACGCCAATAGCGCCCGAACCGACCACTACCAGACGCTTAGGCATTTGCTCCAGCGTCATGGCCTTGCGGTAGCCGATGATTTTCTTGTCGTCGATGGGCAGGTTGGGCAGCTCGCGCGAGCGGGCGCCGGTGGCCAGAATGATGTGCTTGGCCTCCACGGTTTCCTTCGAGCCGTCGGCTTTGGTCACTTCTACTTTACCGGGAGCCAGCACTTTGCCCGTGCCCGATACGGTTTCAATTTTATTTTTTTTGAACAGGAAGTTGATGCCCTTGCTCATGCCATCAGCCACGCCGCGGCTACGCTGCACCACAGCACCGAAGTCGTAGCTGGGGTTTTCGACCTTCAGGCCGTAGTCTTCGGCGTGTTTGAAATACTCAAATACCTGGGCGCTTTTGAGCAGCGCTTTGGTTGGGATGCAGCCCCAGTTGAGGCAAATGCCCCCCAGAGATTCGCGCTCTATCACGCCTACTTTCAGCCCCAGTTGGGAAGCCCGAATAGCGGCCACGTAGCCACCCGGCCCGCTGCCAACCACGACCAGATCATATTGCAATGCCATGTTCTTGTGCTTGAGAAGAGAAAGAAAATTTTCGCGTGGGCAGGCCAGCCACCCGAGCCGGGCAAAGATAACCAGGGTTTGTTAGCCCAACAATTCGGTTTTGCCGGGGTGCTTTTGGTGCAAACACACGCAAAATGCCCCCCAGCCAGCCTCACTCGCTACCGCAACGTAAAAGGTATAACCGCATCATAGTTGGTTCGGTTTGCACCTTCCCTCTGCCTGATGTCATGAAAACAACCCTACTTTCTATGCTGGGCGCTGGCATCTTGCTGCTCACCACTCGATGCACCACCACGCCCGAAAAGGAAGCACCGGCTAAGTATGAGTCAACCCCTAGTGCTCGCCGCGCCGTGAAGCGCGAGCCTACCGCACCCCGCAACGTTGATTCCGTCAGCGCTGTCGCAGCTGATTCAACGCCCCAAAATGGCCTAACAAAGGCGGTCATGCAGAGCGTAGCGAAGCATCTCGCTAGCGGTAGTGAGGTTAGTAATCCTGCGTCAGCACGCGAGATGCTTCGCCCCGCTCTGCATGACCGCCCTTTAAGGCAAGTAATTATTTGCCCCCCAGCAGCAGCTTCACATAGAAGCTCGGCTGCCGCAGCCGCTCACGCAGGTTCAGATCCAGGAACATATTGCTGATGGTTTCGGCCAGCGTGGGGTTGTTGGCGGCGCGGTTGGCTACCACGTTGAACAGCCACGGAAACGCCAGCAGCCGCTGCATGGCCCGACTCAGGCGCAGCTCCTGCCACAGCCGGTTATACACGGCCGCGTCGTAGCCTTTGAGAAAACCAGCTGAGAAATCATGAACTGCTAAGGCCCGCGCGGCCCAATCGGCGGCGTGGCGGCCGCTGACCATGGCGTGGCTGATACCTTCGCCGGAGAAGGGGTCGATGAGGGAGCCCGCGTCGCCGAGCAGCATGTAAGCCTCGCCGGAAAGTGGGCGGCGCTTGGAGCCTAGCGGCAGCCCGAAGCCGCGCACCGGGCCTAAGCGCTCGGCATCCTTAAACCGCTCGCGCAGGGCGGGGTGGGTTTCCAGGATTTCCGTGAGGCGCTGGCGCAGATTTATCTTCTTCTGCGACACCGTTTTGCTCAGCATCCCCACACCCACATTGGCCTGGCCATTGGGCAAGGGAAAAACCCACAGATAGCCGGGCAAAAACTCTTTGATAAAGTGCAGCTCGATAAAGTTGTCTTTACTGAGGCCCGTTACACCCTGATAATACGCCCGTAAACCGGCGCAATGATGGTCAGGCTCCAGTTGGTGGCCACCAATCTGGCGCGCAAACGCCGACTGCGCCCCGTTGGCTACAAGCAGCAGCTTAGCCACTATTTCCACCACGCCATCGGCCGTGCGCAAGCGCCAGCGGCCGTCGGCGGTGCGCTCGTGGTGAATAATGTCCACACCTTCGAGCAACTCAATTTCGGGACGCTGCCGCACTTCTTCTACCAGAAAATTATCAAAGTCGACGCGCTTGGCGATGTGGCCGGCGGCGGGGTCGGTGGCTTTGTTGAAATGGGGGCGAAACGGAATACCGAGGCGGCGGCCGTTGGGCGCGAAAAAGTCGATACCCCAGGCGGGCAGCTGGGTGGCGTCGGCGGCGAGTCTGGGGGGCAGATTTTCGGCTATGCGGCGCAGCTCGCTGACTACTTTGCCGCTGAGCGCGTCGCCGCAGATTTTGTCGCGGGGAAAAGTGGCGCGGTCGAGCAGCAGGCAGCGCTGGCCGGCGTTGGCGAGATGCAGGGCTGCCGTAGCACCACCGGGTCCGGCTCCGAGAATGCAGATATCAATTTCACGCATAAGTCGGGACGAAGGTACGATGCCTGACCTCATCCCCTAACCCCGGTTCGCTTCATGCGCGAAGTCCTCGGGGAGAAGGGGAACTAGCTCTAGGTTCTGGTTTTCTAGAAAAGCTAAAACTAGTCCCTCCTCTCCTGGAGGAGAGGGGGCTAGGGGGTGAGGCTAATCGTTGTTACCTTCGCCCACATGACAAAACTGCTCGACGGAAAAACCGCCCTCATCACCGGCGCCTCCAAAGGAATCGGCCGCGCTATTGCTACCCATTTCGCCCAACTCGGCGCCAATATCGCCTTCACCTACCTCTCCAGCGTGGAGAAAGGACAGCAGCTCGAACAGGAGCTGGCCGCCCACGGCACCAAAATCAAAGGCTTCCGCTCCGACGCCTCCGTGTATGCCGACGCCGAGAAGCTGATCGATGATGTGATGGCCGAATTTGGCCGTTTGGATATTCTGGTCAATAACGCCGGCATCACGCAGGATGGCTTGCTTATGCGCATGAGCGAACAGAACTGGGACCAGGTACTGGCCGTGAACCTCAAATCGGTATTCAACCTGACCAAAGCCGCCATTAAGCCCATGATGCGCGCCAAAGCCGGCAGCATCGTGAATATGACGTCGGTAGTAGGCATTAAAGGCAATGCCGGCCAGGCTAATTACGCAGCTTCAAAATCGGGTATTATCGGCTTCACCAAGTCGGTGGCGCTGGAGCTGGGTTCGCGCAATATTCGCTGCAACGCCATTGCCCCCGGCTTTATCGAAACCGAAATGACCGACGCCCTCGACCCCAAGCAAGTAGACGAGTGGCGCAAAGCCATTCCGCTCAAGCGCGGCGGCACCCCGGAAGACGTAGCCAAAGCCACCGCCTTCCTGGCCTCCGACGACAGCAGCTATATCACCGGGCAGGTGTTGCAGGTAGACGGCGGCATGCTGACCTAAGCTGTAACGCGAAGCGGTGCTTCGCCCATTGAGCAAGACGTTAGAAGCATTTTTCAACGTTTTCTTTAATGAGCGAAGCACCGCTTCGCCCTACATCTCAATGCGCAGATTGTACACCACGAAATGTGGGATTTTAAACCGCTTGTACCACTCTCCCACCGGCACCCCGCTTTGCGCCACGGTGCACCACTGCAGGTACTCGCCTCCATCGTAGGGCAGCGTGTACACCAGCAAGGGCACTTTCTCACCCAGCGGCAGACGAGCTTCCGTGACTGGATTATCGGCGGGGCCACCGGCCGCGCCCGCACTTGCCGAAACGGACGAATATCGGCTCGCAGGCTGTATAAATCACCTTTTCGCGGCACGATATCGAAGGCTTTCACCGTCATGCCGTTTGCAAATGAAAATCGGTTCTCCACCTTCGTTTCGCTCACTTGACGGCTGAAAACTTCCAGCGAGAAGTGGCCCGTGGAGTCGAAGCGGGTGAGGCGGGAGCCATTGGCTACCAGCTCCTTTTCCGGGCCGGGCACCCCGTTTCGATACTCCTGAAAGGTGAGGTGAAACTGCTTGCCCGCCAAACGTACGTCCTGAATACTGAGGCGCTGCTGCTCGATTTGCAGCACCCGCGACATAAGCTTCCGCAGCTCTGGGTTGTCGGCCCCGTAGGTCAGGCGGAGCGTGGTGCTGTCGGGTGGTGCAATGGTTAGCGCAGGCGCGGTAAGCGGCACAGGCGCGAGCAACGCAGGTAGTGGAGGGCAAATTGCCAAGCTGAGCACGACAGGTAGAAACAGGATTTTCATGGTGGGGGGCTTTTTTTGACAAAGCACGCCCGTAGCACTATGCCCTAGTGTTACGCCCCGTTAAGCAGTGTTAAATAGTGTTAAAACTCCCGTAAGCCAGCCCCGCGCCACCTACCTTTAGGCAGATGAAGCGCAGTATTCACTTGGTCTTAGCGTTGATGACGGCCTGCACGGCGGGGCTGCTGGGCTTTCAGTTCTACTGGAATTACCAGGCCTACCAGAACGCCACCCGCACCTTCCGCCAGGACGCCAGCGCGGCCCTGGAAACAGCTGTGCAGCAGGAAGTAGCCCAGCGACGGAGGCAGTTGGTACGCCAGTACCAAACGTGGCTGGCCGATACGACTCAAGTGGTTATTGGCTGCCATGTACATCCGCTTTATCAAACCACGATCTTCACCCTGGCCGACAAAAACCCATCTCCGGTCGAAAAAACCCAGCCGTTTGACGTCAGCTTTGATGATTTCCCGCAAAAGCTGACATCCATTACGCCCCAGGCCAGGGAGTTTTTTATCCGTCGCTTCACCACCGGCACTATCGCCCGGCATCTACGCCAAGGCTTTATTATTTATCATACCCAGCGCCTGGGCAACCAGCTAAATAAAGCCAGCAGGCAAAGCCGGGCCAACCAAAAGCAACTGCGGATTTTGTACGCCGCCGCCTTAAAAGAGCGCGACATCACGGCTGCTTTCCGGCTTACCATCAGCAAAAAGCCCCCCGAAGCAACACCCGCGAAGGGCTACGGTACGCGCACGTTCCGGACGGGCATCATGGGCCAGCCGGAGTTGGTAAAGGCCTGGTTTCCTGACCCGAATCTGGTTTTTCTGGACCGCATGAAATGGGTGCTCGGCAGCTCTTTGCTGCTGTTGCTCATCGTGCTGGGCTGCTTCGGCTTCACGGTGCGCACCTTGCTGCGTCAGCGCAAACTGGCCGAGCTGAAAAACGACTTTGTGAACAACATGACCCACGAGCTGAAAACGCCGGTGGCTACTATCAGTCTGGCCACGGAGGCCCTGCAAAGCTTCGACCTCAGCCCCGATGCCACCGCCGACTACCTCGGCATTATCCGCCAGCAGTCCGGCCGCCTTACGGGCCTAATCGACCAGATTCTGCGCAGCGTGGTACTGGAGCAAGCCGCGCCCGACTTGGCCCGCCAGCCTCTCGACTTAGCGCAGCTCATCACCCAGGTGCTGCGCCAAAATGCCCCCCAACTCACCCAGACCCGCGCTCAGCTTACCTACCACGAGCCTAGTACTCCCATCCGTATTCTTGGCGACGAAACCCATCTGGCCAATGTGCTGACTACTTTGCTCGATAACGCTCTCAAATACAGCCTCCGTCAGCCTCAGATTACCATTCGCTGCCTCACCCAAGCCGGCACGGCTAGTCTGGAAGTATCGGATAACGGGCTGGGTATTCCGGTAGCCTATCAACTGAAAGTGTTCGATAAGTTTTTTCGGGTGCCCACCGGCGACCTGCACGCTACCAAAGGCTACGGACTGGGCTTGAGTTACGCCAAAACCATTGTGGAGCGGCATGGGGGGCAGATTTCATTGCGTAGCGCCGAGGGGCGCGGCACCACATTTATTATCACTTTGCCTCTGGCTCAGCATGAACCTGCCCCATCTGCTCTTATTGGAAGATGAGCTGCCGCTGGCCCGCGTGCTCAGCGAGAGCCTAAGTCGGAGCGGCTATCAGGTTACCCACGTCACGGATGGACGCCAGGGCCTGGCCGCTTTCCACCAGACTAGTTTCGCGCTGTGTATCGTGGATGTGATGCTGCCCGTGCTCGACGGCTTCGCTTTCGTGCGCGAAATCCGCCGCACCGATCCGCAAACGCCGGCTCTCTTTCTCACCGCCAAGTCGCTGCCCGCCGACGTGGTGCGCGGCTTCACCGTGGGCGGCAACGATTACCTCAAAAAGCCCTTCAGTCTGGACGAGCTGCTGGTGCGCATCCGGGAGCTGCTGCGCCGCACTGCGCCGTCCGAGCCGCCCGAAATGCCCCCCAGCGTGGCCGTGGGCGGCTACACCTTTCTTCCGTTCAAGCAAGAGCTATGGTTTGCGGGCCAGCTCACGGCTAAGTTATCGCACCGCGAAAGCGAGCTGCTGCGCCTGCTGGTGCAGCAGCAGGGCCGCATTCTGGATCGGCAGCGCTGCCTGCAACAGCTCTGGGGCGACGACAATTTTTTCACCGCCCGCTCCATGGACGTATTCATCTCCAAGCTGCGTAAACACCTGCGCCACGACCCCGGCATTGAGATTCTGAATATCCGGGGGCTGGGGTATAAGTTGATTACATAGCCCCTAACAGAGCAATCAGCCAGGGTATATTAAACGTCATGCAGAGCAAAGCGAAGCATCTAGCGAGCTTCGTTGCTAAAGTAGACCACCCGTCAGCACGCGAGATGCTTCGCTTTGCTCTGCATGACGGCCTAATGGTTTTCTATCAATTTTATTCTTCAACCACCATACTATGCCTAAGCACATCCTGCTATTTCTGCTGCCACTACTGTTACTGGCGTTTCTGGCGTATCCGCGTTTGCACCGCCGTTTTAGCCGCTTTCAACAAGCCCGCACGGCTAGCACGGCCGTGGCTCAGATCGCGCCCAAGCTGCGCAATGGTGATTTGATTTTTCAAACCTCTACGTCTGCGCAAAGCCAAGCCATACAGCTAGCCACGCACTCCAAATACAGCCATTGCGGCATCCTGTTCCGGCGTAATAATGAGTGGCGCGTGTTTGAAGCGGTGCAGCCCGTCAGCGAAACTTCTCTGGCGGTGTGGGTCGCGCGGGGTCAGGACGGACAATTTGTGGTAAAGCGTCTACGTGACGCCGAAACGGTATTAACTCCAGCGGCTTTGCAACGTCTGCAAGCTGCCGGCGAGCAGTACCGCGGCAAAAGCTATGACCTCTACTTCGGCTGGTCCGACGACCGGATTTATTGCTCCGAACTGCTCTGGAAAATGTACCAGCAAGCCACTGGCCGCGAAATCGGGCAGCTCCAGACCCTGCGCGAATTTGATCTGAGCCACCCTGCCGTGCAAGCCAAGCTGAAAGAGCGCTACGGCAACCGAATTCCGCTGACGGAAAAAGTTATTTCGCCGGTGCGCATGTTTGAGAGTAAACAATTGGTGATGGTGCGGTAGGAATTAATTAAAATTTATTCGAATTTTTATCCTCTATCATTTGAATAATATCTGACAACTGTTTAGCAAAAGGTCTTTCAGAATATTTAAAAAAATTATTTTGCAGTATTTCTATAACCTTTGCTGAAGTCATCCATATATAGAATATCTCCCCTCTGTTTTTAGATTCATGAAAGCCAGGTAATGATTTTTGTTCTAGCAAAATATCCTTGTTCCAATCCATATATGTAACTAGATTCTCGATAGCGTAATCAGTATCAAATGCTTCCCAGACCTCTAATATAGCGGTTTCGCGAACGGTATGTCGGTATTGTAGAGACGCAACATTTTGCGTCTCGCCGTTGCTGATGTTGACTGTCGCGAACCGCCGTTCAACGACGAGACGCAAAATGTTGCGTCTCTACATCATAATGGATTCACTGTTCGCGAAACCGCTATAATTCATCAAATTTTTTATAAACATTGGCAATAGCAGCAAGATAATTATCCAAAATACCTCCAACTTCTAAAGAGTTTTTATTCACTAAATCTATCCAGAATACTAATAGATAATCATCAATGACTTGCTGCTCATCCAAAGGCCAGGTTCGCCAATGGCCATAGTTTAGTTTATCAAGTGCGACTCATGCTTCAAATTCGTTTGGGACTTTTGTTAATAGCTCAAATACTCTTGGCAGATAATGTTTAAAGTCATTAACATCACCCCACGTAGTCATAGATTTGAAATAAAATATTTGTAGATCATCATCCGATAGCTGTCTCAAATTCTTTGACGTTAAATCTTTATTCCATTGCTCTAGCTCATCATACACTGGGCTGCCATCCATATCCAGATTAACTGGATACTTGCCGAATACTCCATATAAATTCTCAATAGCTTGGTCAAGTTCTTTGCTCATGCCTTAAAGCTATAAACATTGCTGTACACCACTCACGCTTATAACTTCCTAACTTCGCCATATCCTTTAGTATCTATAGCTTCCAAGCAACTTCCACCCTTACTTCGGAGTTCTTACCGCTCATCTGTCTATCGTCGTCTTTGATTTCCGTCGCTGCTTCTCCCTGGTTGATTTTGTTGTGCCTGGCCGTGGGCGTGGGCTACGCGGCGCTACTCTACTCGGCCAAAGCGCCGTGGAGCAAGGCTCTGAATTACGCGCTGGCCGCGCTGCGTTTCGTAGTCGTAAGCTTTCTATGCTTTCTGCTGCTCTCGCCCTTCGTCAAAACTACCACCACCACCACCGAAGACCCCACCATTGTGCTGGCCGTGGACAACTCCCAGTCGGTAGGCCTGTTTACGGCGCCAGCGGTGTTGCGCCAGGCTACTACTGGTTTGCAGCAGCTAGCTACTACACTGCGAGGCAAGGGTTTTCGGGTCGAAACGCAGGTTTTGCCCCCCAGCCCGGCCCGCATTGTTCGGCCCGACTCAGTGCGGTTTCAGGCCCCCGCCACTGACCTGGATGGCTTGCTGACTGATGTGCGCGAGGGCTACGAAGGACGTAATCTGGCCGGCGTGGTGCTCGTGTCGGATGGGCTGGTGAACCAGGGCCGCTCGCCGGTATACTCTGAGTTTAACTTCCCGATTTATAGCGTGGCCGTAGGCGACACGGTGCCCAAGCGCGACCTGAGCGTGCCCACTCTGAATTACAACCGCGTCGCTTTCAGTGGCAACCGCTTTCCCATTGAGGCCGAAATCGGCTACGAAGGTTTCGGGGCCGGCACTGCCACGGTGCAATTGCGCGAAAATGGCCGCGTGCTGCAAACCAAGCAAGTGAATTTGCCCCCCGGCCAGCGCCGCCAGAAAACCACCTTCCTGCTGACCGCTCCCGCTCCCGGCAAGCGTCGCTATGAAATAGCTATTCAGGCCCAAACCGGCGAATTCACGACCCTCAACAACACCAAGAACGCCTATATCGAAGTGGTGAAAGGCAAGCTGCGCGTACTGCTGGCCGGCGCCGCGCCCCACCCCGATATCAAGGCGCTCCGGGGGGCAATTTTGCAGAACGACAACTTCGACCTGACCATTTATTTGCCCGGTATTTCGCCTTTGAAGGCGCAGGACTACGATGTGGCCATTCTGCACCAATTGCCGGCCCGCACGGGCGTGGGCAATGAAGTGCTGGCCCAGGTGCGCAGTCGCCGCATCCCAACCTTATTTATTATTGGCGCTCAGTCCGATTTAAATGCTTACAATAACCTTGGTGCGGGCCTCAGCATCGCGCCTCGGGGTCAGCAGACGGATGAGGTAACGCCCGTGCTAAATGCCTCATTTTCGCGGTTTTCGTTTGAAGAAGATGCTCTGCGGCGCTTCGCGGCGTATCCGCCCGCGTCGGTGCCGTTTGGCGAATATCGCTTGGGCGGCGGGGCCGAAGTAGCGCTGTATCAGCAGGTGGGCCGACTGAAAACGCAGAAGCCATTGCTGGTTTTTGGCGGCACGCCCGAGCAGCGCCGCGCTACCCTGCTCACCGACGGCGGCTGGCAGTGGCGGCTGCAGGAAGCCGCCGACCACGCCGACCGCCCCGAGGCCTACGACCGCCTCATCAGTCGCACCCTGCAACTGCTGACCGCCAACGCCAACAAGAAGCGCCTCGACGTGTACCCCACCCAGGACGCCTTCATCACCGCCGACGAAATAACCTTTGGGGCCGAAACCTACAACGCCATTTTCGAGCGCATCTACGGCCAGAAAATCGAGCTGACGCTGACCGACGAGCAGCAGCGCACCCGCAATTATTCCTTCACAAATAGCGAGGACAGTGCTCCGCTGCGGCTGGGCACCTTGCCCGGCGGCGTGTACCGCTATGTGGCCCGCGCCACGCTTGGGGGGCAAAATCAGCAGGATCGGGGGGAGCTGCTGGTGCAGGAGCAGCAGCTGGAAGCCCTCAACGCCCGCGCCGACCACAACCTGCTCTACCAGCTCGCCCGGCGCAGCGGCTCGCGGCTGTACTACCCGCAGCAGTTCGACCAGCTCACCCAGGACATTCAAAAGGCGAATTACAAACCTGTGATTTACAGCCAGGAGAGCATTAAGGATTTAATAAATCTGAAGTGGCTGTTTTTCCTGTTAGTGGCGCTGGTATCGGTTGAGTGGGCCGCGCGCAAGTACTCGGGGGGCATTTAGAAGGGGCAATAAGCTGTTTCCACCTTTCGTCGGTCCCTTCTTTTCTACTATTTCGGCAATTCTGCCAGCTTATACTTAATGACTACCGCTCGGTTGGCAGCGTAGGGAAACAGATAAACTTTTCTCTGAGTGGCCGTTGTCAGATACTGATCCACAGGAATTGCCTTTTCTCCTAGACGTGCATATTCTGCTTTATCAAAGAGCTGCACCAACCAGGATTTGCCTAGGTGAGAAGTTGGAATAGCGGCCTCTATCGCCTTATTATCCGAATTAGTTGCCAACCAACTAGGGCGACCGTTGACGTGGGTCAATGCAGGGTGAATAACTTGCAGATCAACGTACCCTTGGTTGAAGCCAAGGGTAGCAGGACGACCATCGATTCTAGTCAACACCAAGGGCTTTGTTGTTGGGTCCGTTGGCTGGTAATTCAGGGTCTGATCGATAGTGAGCGGGTCTAGGTGGCCCAATTCCCGCAGATAAGTAGCCAGGCGTTTGAGTCCATCCCGTTCGTTTTCCAGGATATGGTCGTATCCTACCAGCGCCACAATCTTAGCTTTAGGATTTTTACGAAGCACAGTCAGAATATTCACTGCTTGCATCGAATCGCGGTAGTTTGAGCGCCGCTTCCAATCGGCAAATTCTTTTTCCTGTGCCTCCCTCAGTTCATGCCCAAGAACGTAAAAACCAGCCTCCGAAGCCGCGCGCAACAGATTGCCCATAGTTGGCTCACAGGTGTAAAAGCCGGAGGTGGCAATAGGGTACCGCCGCTGGTTGATGCCCGTATCTGTGGGCTCAAGCGCTTCGACGGCCAATGTGGTGTAGCCCAGCGGTGCCAATTGGGCAAGGAGTTGGCGGCAGTAAGCCCGGTGGGCGGGCTGGTTGTGGGCTTCGTTGAGCAGTACGATAGAAGTAGCCTGTGCGCGAGCTCGTAGAATCGGCTCCAGGGGGGCTACTTGATAGGCCGCTGGAAGGGCCACAGTAGCTAGGGGTGGCACAATGCTTACGAAGGAGTAATAAGTGGCTAACGCCTGTTCATAACGACTCTGTTCAAATTCCTGCTTACCCGTCAGCAAGGCCTTGAGAGGAGCTATATAATTTAGGCGATTGTCACGGTCTTTAAATTGCTGCTCCGCCACCTGAAAAGGACTGGATTGGGCGGCTGCGGTTCGCCAGTTGGCAGCAGTAAGGGCACTGAGTAAAAGTAATGTAGTGGTACAGCACCACGACCTTAGTAATTGCATAAACAGAAAATAAACAAGGTAGAGGTGTAAGAAATACCAACATAGTTATAAATTATTAAATAATTTGGTTGACGCTTAAAATAGGACTGCAATAGTCAAATAAAACCCAGAATCTACTTTATGGTATAAAAATAACTACACTCATCCGGGTATTTTTGGCTGGAACTATCAGTAATGCATCACACTATAATACTTAGGTCAGCATTATAAAATCACTACCACCTCGCCGCAACGCAATAAAAATCTTACTCCACCTAAATCAACGACGGGCAAAGTAACGGCGGAACACTCCCAGCCTCATTCTTACTATTCGCAATATGAAATCCCCTTTTTTCTACACCTTCGCGCTAACCGCTTTATTCATCAGTTGCGAGCAGGCCCCTGCCGAACACGCACAGGCGGCCGTGTCGGAATATGTGCAGCATGGCATGAGCAAAACGAGCAACTACCGCGCTGAAGCCTTTTATATCCAGCCCTTTACGCGTCAGGACTCGATTGCTTACATAGTAAAAATGAATCAGCGCAACGAAGCAACTGCCGCCGTTACGGCGGTGGCTAATAACGCTCAGCCTCCCACGGCTGACTTTACCCGTCGCGCTCAGGAGCACCAGCAGCTGCTGGCCCGAAAGGCTGAAACCACGCGCATCGGCCTTTTCGTGCGCCACGTGTACCGAAGCGAAGATGCCGACGGCACCACAAATCGTGACAGCGTAGACGCCGTGGTGTACCCGCCGCGCGACGTCGTGGTGCTGTTCACTGGTCAGGTAGCGCTGCAGCCGGGCAGCCGCGTAAAGGCCAAATAAAAGCCCCCCAGCCGACTACTTTCTGCTTTAAGCCGGGTGCTAGCGCGAAAGCGGCTGGTTCTGCCGACCTTTGCTTTTTCGCTGCCTTTTGCGAATCTTCATTGTGGGCAGGGAAATTAACTCTGCCTTCACCCTTCTGCCTCATGCGCTACGTCCTGCTCAACAAACCCTTCGAAGTTCTCACCCAATTTACGGACGAAAACGGCCGCGCCACGCTCAAGGACTTCGTGCCCATCCCCAAGATTTACCCCGTCGGCCGCCTGGATTTCGACAGCGAAGGCCTCGTACTCCTCACCGACGATAAGCCCCTGCAACATCGCCTGTCGGAGCCGCGCTTCAAGGTACCGAAAACGTATTGGGTGCAGGTAGAAGGTGTGCCAACAGAAGAGGCAATAGCTACTTTGCGGCGGGGTGTCGACATTAAAACCAGCTTCACGGCCCCGGCCGAAGTAGAGCTGCTGCCCGAGCCACCCGCCATCTGGGAGCGCGCCAAGCCCATCCGTTTTCGGGCTAACATTCCTACTTCCTGGCTCCAGCTCACTATTTCACAAGGTATTAATCGGCAAGTGCGCAAGATGACCGCCGCCGTGGGCTTTCCTACGCTGCGCCTAGTTCGGGTGAAGATTGGGCACTTGGAAGTCGAAAATTTGGCCCCCGGCCAATGGCGCGAGCTAACCGCGCCCGAGGCGGCCAAGCTGAAAGCTGCTTTCTCAGCCACCAAAATGCCCGGCGAGCGGCCCCCACTCTCGAAAGACACAGCGCCCAAAAAGTCGGCCCCAAACATGAAGCCGGGCTCCAAGCCTGACGGTGCGCCCAAACGCAAGCCATTTACGCCCGCAAGTCCCAAGTCTGGCGGTTCTTCTTCGGTTGATAGAACGCCCAAAGGCGACAACGCCCGACCCAAGCGCGGCCCCAAAACTTCCCGCCCCCGATGAAACGGCGTTGGCTGACCGCAGGTGCGTTGGCCTTTATATTGGTCAACGCGGTAGCCTTCTTTCACGCCTGGCGCTTCACCCATTTCTCCGACGAAGCTGGAGCGAAGCAGACTAGCCCTGAGCAGCTTTCCGCTCTGCAAAAGGCGGCTCTGCTGCTCACGGGCGTCCAGAATCCAAAGCCGGTCAATCAGGCCACGCCGGCGTTTCCCTACCAGACCGTCTTGCTGAATAGCCCCAATGGACGGTTGGAAGCGTGGTTTAGCCCCGTGCCAGATGCGCTGGGCCAAGTGGCGCTGTTTCATGGCTACACCGGTGACAAGTCGAAGCTCCTGACCGAGGCAGAGTTTTTCGGAGCCAAGGCTTTTCGGTTCTGCTGCTCGACTTTGCCGGCAATGGTGGCTCCGAAGGCGTGCAAACCACCGTGGGCTACCGCGAAGCCGACGACGTAGCCGCCGCTTTCGCGTTTCTGAAAGAGCAGCAGCCGTTGGCGTCCCTGTTTCTGTATGGGGTTTCGATGGGCGCGGTAGCCATTCTGCGGGCGGAGAGCGAGCTGGGCGTGCGGCCGACGGCGGCTATCCTGGAATGCCCCTACGGCAGCATGCTCCAGACCGCCAAAAACCGCTTTCATGCGCTGCAAGTGCCCGCTTTTCCGCTAGCTAACCTATTGGTATTCTGGGGCGGCGTACAAAACGGCTTCTGGGCTTTCGACCTGGATGCCCGCGCCTACGCCAGCCGTATCCAGACGCCCACTCTCCTGCTCTACGGCCTCACCGACCCGCGCGTGACTCGCCAGGAAACGGATGCCATTTATGCTGCGCTCAGCGGCCCGAAGCAACGGCGCTACTTCGCGGGCGTGGGCCACGAGCCTTATCATAGCAAACACCAGATAGCCTGGCGTAGCACGATCCGGCGGTTTTTGCAGCGGAATATGTTGTAAAAATGCCCCCAAGCGTCTTGTTGAATATATCTGCGACCCGCTAGAATGGGGTAGAGACGCAATAGTTGGAGTATCGTCGTTGCACAATCAGCCTCACACCGTTCGGGTATAACAACCTCAGCAATGACGAGACGCAAAATCTTGCGTCTCTACCCCGTTCTATCCTAATGGAGCGTAACAGTTGGCCAATCCGCCGACCTGACAGACGGCGGCCTCGTAATTTTCTCATGAAAGTCAGAGCGGCGGGAAATGGCCGATTGAGATATTCAAAAATGACAATCTGTCACGGAAACGGCCTGATTTGGCGGCTGGTACGCTGCTTGCCATTCACCCCACGCGAGCAACTCGCACCTTACTCTGACATTTACTCTTACTTAACTATACCATTCAGATGGGCAAAATAATTGGTATTGACCTCGGCACCACCAACTCGTGCGTAGCCGTTATGGAGGGCAACGAGCCGGTGGTTATTCCGAACAGCGAAGGCCGCCGCACGACGCCCTCGATCGTAGCGTTTCTTGACGGGGGCAAAGGCGAGCGTAAAGTTGGTGACCCGGCGAAACGTCAGGCCATTACTAACCCGCAGAATACGATTCAGTCGATCAAGCGCTTTATGGGCCGCGGCTTCGGGGAAGTAACCGAAGAGTCGAAAATGGTTTCCTATGCCTTGGAGCGTGGCTCCAACAACACGGTAGCCGTGAAGATTGGCGACCGTCAGTACACGCCTCAGGAGATTTCGGCGATGGTTCTGCAAAAGATGAAGCAGACTGCTGAAGACTATCTGGGCCAGACGGTAACAGAAGCTGTTATTACGGTTCCTGCTTACTTCAACGACGCGCAGCGCCAGGCTACGAAAGAAGCCGGTGCCATTGCGGGCCTCGATGTGAAGCGTATTATCAACGAGCCCACGGCCGCGGCCTTGGCTTATGGCCTCGACAAGAAGCACAAAGACCAAAAAATCGCCGTGTATGACCTCGGCGGTGGCACGTTTGATATTTCCATCCTGGAGCTGGGCGACGGTGTGTTCGAAGTACTGAGCACCAACGGCGATACGCACTTAGGTGGTGACGACTTCGACCAGGTGATCATTAACTTCCTCGCCGACCAGTTTAAGAGCGACAACGAAGGCCTCGACCTGCGCCAGGACCCCATGGCTCTGCAGCGCTTGAAGGAAGCCGCTGAAAAGGCTAAAGTGGAGCTTTCCAGCTCTACTGAGACCGAAATCAACCTGCCTTATGTGACAGCTACCGCTTCGGGTCCGAAGCACTTGGTAGTAAAGCTGAGCCGCGCCAAGTTCGAGCAACTGGCCGACAACCTGGTGAAGCGTTCGATGGAGCCTTGCAAAAAAGCCCTCCAGGACGCTGGCCTGAGTACTTCCGATATTGACGAAGTAATCCTAGTAGGTGGCTCGACCCGTATTCCGCGCATTCAGGAAGAGGTAGAGAAGTTCTTCGGCAAGAAGCCTTCGAAAGGTGTAAACCCCGACGAAGTTGTAGCCATCGGTGCTGCTATCCAAGGTGGTGTACTGACGGGTGAAGTAAAAGACGTGCTCCTGCTCGACGTGACTCCGCTTTCGCTGGGCATCGAGACTATGGGCGGCGTGATGACCAAGCTCATCGAGTCGAACACCACGATTCCGACCAAGAAATCGGAGACGTTCTCGACGGCTTCCGACAATCAGCCTTCGGTGGAGATTCATGTACTGCAAGGCGAGCGTCCGCTGGCTTCGCAGAACCGCACCATCGGTCGTTTCCACCTCGACAGCATTCCGCCAGCACCCCGCGGTGTACCGCAGATCGAAGTAACTTTCGACATTGATGCCAACGGTATCCTGCACGTATCGGCCAAGGACAAAGGCACGGGCAAGGAGCAGAAAATCCGTATCGAAGCCAGTAGCGGCCTGACCGATGCCGACATCGAGCGGATGCGCAACGAAGCCAAAGCAAATGAGGAAAGCGACAAGCAGGAGAAGGAGCGCATTGAGAAGGTAAACGCCGCCGACTCGATGATCTTCCAGACTGAAAAGCAGCTTTCGGAGTATGGCGACAAGCTGAGCGGCGGTAATAAGACGGCCGTTGAGAGTGCGCTTGCTGACCTGAAGAAGGCGCACGAGAGCAAAGACCTCGGCGCCATCGAAACGGCCATGACGGCTATCAACGCCGCCTGGCAGGCTGCCTCGCAGGAGATGTACGCTGCCACGCAAGGTCAAGACCAGGGTCAGCCACAAGGCTACCCCGGTGGCGACGGTCAGCCGAACGGCAATGGCCAGCAAGGCCAGCCCGCCGATAACGTGACCGACGTTGACTACGAAGAAGTAGGCGGCAACAAATAATTCTGCTGATGATAAAAAAGCCCCCAGCCGATGGTTGGGGGGCTTTTTTGTTACTATTTATTCGTAGCGACACTTCGCGTCTGATCGTTGCTGAAGTTGTTTGGTCGAACGGTGCAGTTCCGCTTCAACGATTAGACGCGAAGTGTCGCGTCTCTACCGCGTTCTATTTGAGCTACAGATACTAGACTTAATGCGGAAAAAGGTGTTAAAATAACGCGCGAAGCGGGCGTTAGCCTCGCTTGTGAGATAGCGTGATTTTACTTCCATCTTGCTTTTGCATCCATAAGCATTTTTTCCGCATTAACACTACTATCTACCGCATGAAATTTACCATCGTTGGGGCAGGAATTGGGGGATTAGCCACGGCTTTGGCTTTGCGTCAGCAGAATCATGAAGTGCAGGTAGTAGAAGCGGCCGCAGAGCTACGCGAAATCGGGGCGGGCGTGGTATTGGGTGCCAATGCGATGCAGGCCCTAGACCGCCTGGGCGTACACGATGCTGTACAGGCAGCCGGATTTCCCATCACCCGTATCAGCTTGCTGGACCGCCACGGCCGTATGCTCAATGATATTGACACAACCCCCTTCACCCGCCGCATTGGCTATGAAAACCTAGCTATTCACCGTGCCGACTTGCAGCGAATTCTGCTGGCAAATTTGCCCCCCGGCGTCGTGCAGCTAGGTAAGGCGCTGGAACGATTTGAGGAAAAAGACAACCACGTAACTACCTACTTCGCCGATGGCAGCCAGTTGGAGGCGCAGGCGTTGATTGGGGCAGATGGCATTCGGTCGCGCGTGCGGCGGCAGCTGTTGCCGGACAGTCAGCCGCGCTACGCGGGCTATACCTGCTGGCGAGGCGTGATAGAAGCCCAGTCGCTGGGGCTGCCGGCTGGCCGCTCTACCGAAACCTGGGGCGGCAACGGGCGCTTTGGCGTGGTGCCATTAGGCAATGGGCAGGTGTACTGGTTTGCCTGCATTAATAGCGCTAAAGCCCAAAATCCGCAGTACCGCGCTTTCCGGCTGGCCGATTTGCAGCGCCATTTTGCCAATTACCACTCCCCTATTCCCGAGCTGCTGGCGCTTACCAGCGACGAGCAGGTTATTTGGGGAGATATTATTGATTTGAAGCCCTTAGCGCGTTTCAACTTCGGGCGCGTGCTATTACTGGGTGACGCGGCCCACGCCACTACGCCCAATATGGGGCAGGGCGCAGGCCAAGCCGTGGAGGATGCGGCTGTATTAGCCACCTGTTTAGCCCAGGCGGCCGGAATAGAAGCCGCTTTCCAGGCTTTTGACCGTCAGCGCCGCCCGCGCACTACCCGCATCGTTAATCAGTCGTGGCAGTTAGGTAAAGTGGCCCAAATGGAGCAGCCGTGGCTGGTGGGCCTGCGCAATGCCGTGATGCGCCGCGTGCCCGCAGCCGTGAATAATCGGCAAATGGCTTTTTTGTATGAAACTGATATCTAGGTAGTCAACGCTTACTTTTGGTCGGCACCGGCGGCTTCTTCTAATTCCTCTATACGCTCCTGCTCGAAGCCCTCCTTAATCTTTTCGTTGGCCTCTTCGTGGTCCTCTTCGTCGGCTTTGTCGGCGTTTTGCTTCTGAATGTGCTTATCGTGGGGCTCGTAGGTGAGCTTGATGTAGATGGGAAAGTGGTCGGAGCCCACGTAGTTTAAGCGCTGTATGTCTTCCACCTTAAAGTCAGCCGACACAAATACGTGGTCGAGGGGCCAGCGCAGCAGAGAATAATCGGCGTGGAAAGTAGGAAGCAGGCCGCGGCCCACGCGCGGGTCCATGAGGCCGCTGATGCGCCGAAACAGCTCAGAGGTGTGCGACCAAGCCACATCGTTCATGTCGCCAAACACGATGGTGGGCTCATCTTTCTTTTCTATGTCCTTGCCAACCAGCAGCAACTCAGCATCGCGCCGGGTACTGGTTTTAGACTCCTGGGGCGCGGGCGGCTTGGGTGCAGGCCGTAGAGCCGCACCCAGGTTTTGCCGTCGGGCAACTGCACATGGGTATGTAAGGATGGCACATCGTCATCGAGCAGGTACTTGATATGGCAGTCGCGCACGGGCAGCCGCGAGAAGAAAAGCAGGCCGTACGTATTATCCAGCGGCTCGTGACAGGTGTGCGGATGGGTTTTTTCTAACGGCTTCAACTGCTCCAGCCACCATTTATCCGTCTCCACGGCCATGATAATATCGGGGTCGATGCGCTCCAGCTCGGCCAAGGCTTCTTTGCCTTGCTTATTATACTGAAGCACATTCATAACGGCCAAGCTAATGTGGCGCACGTCATCGGGCTGGGTACTGTCGCCCACTTGCTTACCGGCCAGCGGCGTGTAGGGCACGATACGGACCAGCTGGTACACGACGGCCGCGGCCAGGGCCAGCAACAGTCCTATTCCCCAGTATTTAGGCAATTTATGCCACTCCATTACCAGTCCTGCGGCAAGGGTAAGCAGGGCTAAGCCTACAATTTGCAGACGCGGAAAATCAAATACCCGAATCCACCAGGCCTCGGCGCGTAGCAGCGGGAGCAGCGTGGCTATCAGCGCCGCGGCCGTGAGCAGCAGCACCAAGCCGTGCGCAAGCAAAATCCAAAATGGCGCGTCAAGATCAGGCATGGAGGGAAGATATCTGGAATTTAAATTTACTTATGGAAAGAAAAAAGCCCCCCAACTGCGACTGGGGAGCTTTTTCAGCTATTCTTCATTAAAGCCACCTTTGCGTAACTCATCAATGGTACGCATTACTTTATCTTTCAGGGAAGTCCGGTATTTCTCCAGCGCATCCACCAGGCGGGCATTCGATAAGCCCAGAATCTGGGTGGCCAAGATGGCAGCATTGGTAGCCCCATCGATGGCGACAGTGGCCACAGGCACGCCGGCCGGCATTTGCAGCATAGAGAGCACCGAGTCGATGCCCCGAATAGAAGTCGTGGAGTTGATGGGCACCCCAATGACGGGCAGCGTGGTAAAAGCGGCCACCATACCGGGCAGGTGCGCTGCCCCGCCCCCACCGGCAATCAGCACGCGTAGGCCGCGCTTGCGGGCCGACTCGGCGTACTCAACTAGGCGGTGTGGGGTGCGGTGGGCCGACACCAGCGTAAACTCGTGCGGGATATTGAACTGCCGGAGCAGCTCGGCAGCGGCCATCATTACTTTGATATCAGACTGGCTACCCATAATAATGCCCACAATGGGCGTGTCACGGGTTTCTTCAACAGGACTTGGAGTAGTGGGTGTGTTGGGGCTCATAGGAAAAAAGGGGAACTATACGAGCCTCTGACGGCTGTACGCGACTTGTACGCGGCATTACTGCTGCGGTTGGTTCGTCAAACATAGCACTTTCCCGCCTTGCTGCTCTCCCCTCGCCTCGTACCTTTAGCCGTTTTCATCCTGCTTCCTCCTTCATGGAAATTCTGCTTGCCACGTTCACTACGCTGTTTTCGGTTGTAAATCCCTTCACGGCCATGCCGGTGTTTCTTACCCTCACCGAGGAGGATACGCCCCACGAGCGCCGCCAGATTGGCCTGCGGGCCTGCTTGTACATGGTGGGCGTGCTGACCGTCTCGTTTTTCGCGGGCCAGTATGTGCTCAACTTTTTCGGCATCAATATTCATCATCTGCGCATCGCGGGGGGCATTTTGCTCATGCGCTCAGCCTTTGAACTGCTCACGCCCGGCGGCAACCGCGACCGGGTGTCGCCGGCGGTGATGGAAGAAAGTATGCACAAGAACGATATTTCCTTTACGCCCCTGACTATCCCCATGTTGTCCGGGCCCGGCTCCATTGCCGTGTGCATCAGCCTGTTCACCGAGCGCCTGAGCTACTTCGACATGAGCCTGATTTTTCTGGGCTTTCTGCTCGTGGCCCTGGCTAGCTATCTTATCCTGATGTCGTCTTTGCGGCTGACGCGGTTTTTGGGGCGGCCCGGCATGGCGGCCCTGGCCCGGATTATGGGCTTTATTACGCTGGCCATCGGGGTTAATTTCCTGGCTACGGCCATCAAGGCGCTGTTTCAGGAGTAGAGCTTAGGACTAAGAGACATGGGGGAGGTCTTAGCTATATTTCTTCTATTCGCTTTACTCTTTACGGTCGTTGTGCTTATCCCTGCGAGTAGCCTGTGGTGGCTAGCTCGTTTGCTGCGTCGGCAACAGCATTATCGGTCGGCGCGGGTGTTCCAGGGCCTTTTCGTATGCTTCGTTGGGGTTTACATCTATTTCCAATATGGCTGGTTTTTTCCACCAGACTCCGTGTTTGAAGGCGAGTTCGTGCGGATTACTAGCCTAAGATTTCCCGAGTCAGGGGAGATACTGCAAGGCGAAGAATCTGGGCTTGATCCGCACGGCGATTATTCTTCCTGC
Source organism: Hymenobacter sp. R533113 (assembly GCF_056835965.1). Lineage (NCBI taxonomy): Bacteria > Pseudomonadati > Bacteroidota > Cytophagia > Cytophagales > Hymenobacteraceae > Hymenobacter > Hymenobacter sp. R533113. The sequence goes on along the minus strand of NZ_JAKWBD010000001.1, from coordinate 825,790 downwards.
GCCAAAATGGAAGTTGATCTACAGAGTTACGAGAGGCTTTTGCGTACTATCAGCGCTGACACTTCTTTCAACTCTACTCATTTTACAACAGATACTACTTTTGTTGGCAGCGATGAGTTTTTCAATGTTGCGAGGGGCATACAGGCGAGAGATTATTTCAAAACCTTCTCAAAAGGCCGTTCTAATAAGAATGCGTACCGCTTTATCAGTTTTCTACGTGACCGTCGCACCATCATCTTCTATCGATGCAGCAGTTAAAGCATCTTTTGCTTCCTGCAACACAAGTAGCTGTAATGGTATGCTGTTACCTGTACCTTTGCTTTAACATTATCTCCGGGCAGCTGTGAAATCTGCTTAATCAGCAAAATCTGTGATTAAAAACGACCTCTTACTTCGGGCCGCTCGCGGCGAACAAACCGAGCGCACGCCCGTGTGGCTGATGCGCCAGGCCGGCCGCATTCTGCCTGAATATCGCGCCCTGCGCGCCCGCCTCAGCGGCTTCAAGGAACTAGTAGAAACGCCCGAGCTAGCCGCTGAAGTCACGCTTCAGCCCGTGGATGCGCTCGACGTGGACGCCGCTATTATTTTCTCCGACATTCTGGTAGTGCCCGATGCTATGGGCCTCACCTACGAGATGGTGGAAGCCCGCGGCCCGCTTTTCCCGGAAACGATTCGCTCGGCTGCCGACGTCGACAGAATGCGCGTGGCGGACCCCGAGGAGCACCTGGGCTACGTGCTGGAGGCTATTCGCGTGACCAAGCGGGCGCTGAATGGGCGCGTGCCGCTCATCGGTTTTGCCGGCGCCCCCTGGACTATTCTGGCGTATATGGTGGAGGGCCACGGCTCCAAAACCTTCTCCAAAGCCCGGCGCATGCTGTACGCTGAGCCCGCGCTGGCCCACAAGCTGCTGGAGAAAATTACGGCTACCACCATTGCCTACCTACAAGCCCAGGTGCAAGCCGGTGCCAACTTAATTCAGGTGTTCGACTCCTGGGCCGGTATTTTGCCCCCCAGCCACTACCGCGAGTTCAGCACGCGCTATATCGCCCAGATCTGTGCGGCCCTGCCCGATGTACCCGTGACGGTGTTTGCCAAAGGCGCTTTTTTCGCTTTGGAGGATTTCGCTCAGCTCGACTGCCAGACCATCGGCCTCGACTGGAACCTGGACCCAAAGGCGGCTCGCGCCATCATCGGCGACAACTACACCCTGCAAGGCAACCTCGACCCCTGCGCCCTCTACGGCACGCCGGAGCAAGTGCAGGAAGCTACTATCGAGATGCTGCGTCAGTTTGGTCCGCAGCGCCACATCGCCAACCTCGGCCACGGCGTGTATCCCGACACCGATCCGGCCAATGTGCGCGTGTTTATCCAAACGGTGAAGGAGTTTAGTACTTTGGCGCGGGAGGGAGAAATATAGATTTTGTATTACAAAAAAGCCCCCCAAACCATAGTCTGGGGGGCTTTTTTATGGAATATATGTCTTAATCCCTTAGTGAAAGCTTACTTTCTGTCGGCACTACATCGCTGAATAACCCCGCTTCCTGAGCTTCTTCCAGCAGCCGCTGCTTCTCGATGGGCACCACGCCCACCTGCTCGCACACCAACCCGCCACCCAGGTTAGCCAGCGCGGCTAGTACCGGCGCCTCCAGGCCCAGAGCCACACACAAAGCGGCAATGCTGATAACGGTGTCGCCGGCGCCGGACACGTCGGAAATGGCGCGTAAGTGCGCGGGAATGTAGTTGCGGCCCGTGGCGGCAGCGTCGCTGAATACGCCGCGCTCGGAGAGGGTAACCAGAATAATGGCGGGCGTAAGCAGCTCGCGCAGGCGCTGCACGGCGGCTTCAAACTGCGGGCGGTCGGCATCTGTGTCGTCAAAATCCAGCTTCAGGCCTTCGCGTAGCTCTTTCAAGTTCGGTTTGAAAAGCGTGCAGTGGCGGTAGGCCAGAAAGTTCTTGCGCTTGGGGTCCACTACCGTTGGGATGTTGCGCCGCCGGGCCTGAGCGATGAAATGCTGAATCAGGCTTTCATTGAGCACACCTTTGTCGTAGTCTTCGAACACAACCACATCGGCCTGGGGCAGTAGCGCTTCATAGCGGGCGGTAAGGTCAGCGGCCTCGAGGGCATTCAGGTCCGTTTCTACTTCTGAGTCGATGCGCAGTAGGTGCTGGCCGGCAGCCAGGATGCGCTGCTTCATTGTAGTTGGCCGGTCGGGGCTTCGCACGATTCCTTCCGCCGACAAGTTTCTATCTTCCAGCAAGCCAAGCAATTGGTCGCCACCAGTATCCTGTCCTACCACAGCGCACAGTAAGGGTGTGGCTCCCAGGGCCTGCACATTCAGGGCTACGTTGGCGGCTCCACCAAGGCGCTGCTCAGTGCGGCTTACATGCACAATGGGCACGGGCGCCTCGGGCGAAATGCGGCCGGCTTTGCCCCAAACGTAGGCGTCCAGCATCACGTCGCCCACTATGAGCACCGTGAGGCGGTTGAAAGCAGCAAATAATTCAGGCAGTGAGGTGGGCGGTACGGTGGGGGGCATTTTGACGACTTTCGGCGAAGGAAGCCGCAAAGGTAGAAAGTAGCCCGATGTAACGTAGACCTCCCTCTTTGCGAATCGTTAGGTTGTAGCGCGAACTTTTAGTTCGCGTATCGGTGCTGAGGTTAAACAAGTTACTTGTAGAAATGACTCAGCTGTCATCACTCAACGATACGCGAACTAAAAGTTCGCGCTACAACCTAACGATTCTCCAAGCTGGAGCTTGGTGTTACGTCAGCTTTTCCAGGCTGGTTTTGATGCGAATAAAGGCTTCGCGCAGCTTCTCATCGGCGGCTGCGGTGCTAAAGCGCATGCAGTTGGGCGCGCCGAATGCCTCACCCGTAACGGCAGCTACATGCGCATCATTGAGCAGAAACATTGCCAGGTCGGTGGCGTTTTCAATTGTCTCGCCTTGGGGGGCATTTTTACCGAAATAGGCACTCACATCCGGGAAAACGTAGAAAGCACCGGCCGGCGTTGGTGTCTGGAAGCCCGGAATTTCCTTCACCAGCTCCAATACCAGGTCGCGGCGACGGTGGTAGGCAGTTACCATTTCGTCGGCGGAGCCGCGGCCGCCTTCCAGGGCAGCCAGCGCGGCACGCTGGGCAATGGAGCAGGTACCCGAGGTAATCTGGCTCTGCATTTTCTCGCAGGCACTGGCAATCTCCTTGCGGGCGGCCAGGTAGCCTACGCGCCAGCCCGTCATAGCGTAGCCTTTAGAAAACCCGTTCACGGTAATCACCTGGTCTTTTATTTCCTCAAACTCGGCCAAGCTCACATGCTCGCTTTCAAAGTTGATGTACTCATAAATCTCGTCGGCCATAGCAAACACCTGCGGGTAACGAGCCAGTACGGCCGCTATATCGGCTAATTCTTCGCGCGAGAATACTGCGCCCGTGGGATTGCAGGGCGACGAGTACATAATGAGTTTGGTACGGGGCGTAATAGCGTCTTCAATTTGAGCAGCCGTGGCTTTGTAGTCGTTTTCCAACGAGCCCATCACTCGCACCGACACGCCCTCCGCCAGGCGCACCATTTCCTCGTAGCTAACCCAATACGGAGCTAGTATAATGACCTCCTCGCCAGGATTTACCATGCTCATCACCGCATTGGCCAAGGCCTGCTTTGCGCCCGTACTCACCACGATGTTCTCGCATTGGTATTCGAGGCGGTTTTCGCGGTGCAGCTTATCGGCAATGGCCTGGCGCAGCTCCACGTAGCCGGGCACGGGTGTGTACTTGGTGTAGCCTTCGTCGAGGGCCCGCTTGGCGGCGTCCTTAATGTATTGCGGCGTTTGAAAATCCGGTTCGCCGAAGCTCAGGTTAATCACATCGTGGCCCTGGGCGGCCAGCTCACGCGATTTTTTGGCCATCGCAATTGTCTGCGACTCTTGCAGGGCGCTGATGCGATCAGAGAGAAACGGAGTAGCGAGCGCAGCGGAAGCAGGCATAAACGAAGTAGCTGAGTGAGGACACAAAAGTACCGGTAAAGTACGGATTTGGACGCTGCGCTTAATTAGGAATAAGGAATGAAGAATGAGCAGGCGCCCTCAATTCCTCGTTCCTCATTAAGCGCGGCGTCTCACTCCTGCCCCAGCCACCGGAAGCGGCGCACCAAAATATTGAGGTCGGTGGAGGGCGTGTAGTCTTTAGCGTAGAGCAGCTCCAGACGGCGGCGGGTAGCCTCGGGCAACGGCGCCGCGGCAGCATCGGTGGAGTCGGCGGGCGAGAACACGGCGGGCGTGGTGCGGCGCGAAGCGTCGGCGTGGCGCAGGCCCACCCAGGTGCGGGTACCTAATAATACCCGCAGGCAGTTGCGTAGATAACCGGCTTTTTCGCGGGCAAACCATACAAGCAGCGGGGCGGCCAGCAACAAGCTCAGGCTGGTAAGCACATCAAGCAAACGCTTGGTGCGCGCGCGCTGGGGCTGAAACAGATTCAGGGCGATATCAAGGGCGTAATACTCGCCGGGCGCATCTTTTGAGGAGCTGCCGATGATGTATTCACTGTCTTCGGGCAGAATCTTGTAGGCCACCGGCGGGTATTGGGGCAGCCGGATCATGAGGGAAATAATCCGGGTGGCCGACAAATCTTTGCCGCAGAAGATCAGCTCATCAAGGGCGTGAATCCGAATGATTTCGTCAAGCTGATGTAACTGACCGAGTAAGTAGCGGCTGGGTGGGGCGGCCGGGGCGGGCACAGGCGTTACGTGGCCCACAATGCATGCCTGCACCCTGGCCGTTTCGAGCAGGTGGCGCACCCGCCGGCTTTCCTCCGCTGAGCCTACGATGGCAATCTTTTTCTGTTGGCTTTGCATGAGGCGCAGGTTGCGGTGGCGCACCACATGACTGATCAGCCGCCGGCCGATAAGCGCCAGTATGCTCCAAATGCCCCCCAGCAGAATCAGCGCGTTGGAATAGCGGTAGGATTCCAGAAAATTGGAGCCAGCCGAGATAAGCACCGTACCCACCACAATGCCCCGAATGATGCGCCAGGCGCTGAAGGGCTTATCGTAGCTGCCACTCAGGTAGGCGCAACCCAGCCACACCAGCACGTAAGCCGGCACCACCACTTCCATCAGCGGGGATGGATAATCGGCACGCCCCTGTTTTTGATACTCCTCCCAGTAGTTTTTCAGCAAATACATGCCCCCATAGAGCAGCCCGGCATCCAATACAATCGGCGCTATGCTCGTGAAGATGCGCCGCCCGACTGCCATGCCCGCTCGCAGCCAGATGGCCAAATGAATGAGCAGAGAAAAAACGCCAGCCTGATTGGGGGCAAAATGCTTGCGGGCAAACACAATCATTGCCCGGTAGAACACGAACACGTAGTTGACGCTCGTGCGCTTCGTGCTTTCGCCTTTGTAGTGAATAATGCGGGTGCCGGGGAAATAATAGTTTTTCCAGCCCCCACGGGTTAGCCGGTACGAGAGGTCGATGTCCTCGCCGTACATAAAGTAGTCTTCATCGAGCAGACCAACCGCATCAAGGGCGCTTTTGCGCAGCAGCATAAAGGCGCCGCTCAGCACATCTACTTCGTGCGTTTGGTCTTTATCGAGGTAGCCCAGGTGGTAGCGGCCGAAGGTGCGCGAACCTGGAAATAGCGCCGCCAGCCCAAAAACCTTGTAGAAAGCCACCCGCGGTGTGGGCAGGCCGCGCTTACTTTCCGGCAAAAACTTTCCCTGCCCGTCCAGCATTTTTACGCCGAGTCCGCCGCCCTGCGGGTGCTCGTCCAGAAACTCGCAGCAGGCCCGGAAGGTATCTTCCTCTACTACCGTATCGGGGTTGAGCAGCAGGATATACTCGCCCTGCGCCTGGCGGATTGCTTGGTTGTTGGCTTTGGCAAAACCAGGGTTGTGCTTGTTTTCCAGCAAGATAACCTCCGGAAACCGCGCCCGCACCATCGCCACGGAGCCATCGACGGAGTTGTTATCGACTACAAATACTTCCGCTGGGGCTTCCAGTTTTTGTAAAGCCCGCCGCACCGACAACAGCGTCTGGCTCAGGAAATAGCTGACGTTGTAGTTGACAATAATAATGGAGAGCTTCACGGCGGGCGGCAGCGGGAGTAAGAGTGGGCCGGGAAAGTTACGGACTAAACAGCATCCTTGACTGCTACATATGTGAGTAGCGCGGAAATCCGTTCCGCGTCGAGCAACGCGAGAAGCAAGCGTATGCTAACGTCTAAATTCGCGCGCCGCTCGACGCGGAACGGAATTCCGTGCTACTAGCTAAAAAGAAGCTTGCCGCGCGCGACAAGCCTTTTTAAAAGAACTGAAATTGAGAGTAGCAGCTGAAAAAAGCCCCCCAGCCGGCTACCGAGCCTGGCGCTGCCGCTCCACGATGCTGCGGCCCAGGGTTATTTCGTCGGCGTACTCCAATTCGCCCCCCACCGGAATACCACGGGCAATCGTGCTGATGTGCACGTCGGGGAATTCGCGGAGCTTGCGGGTGAGGTAGAAAGCCGTGGTATCGCCTTCCATCGTGGGGCTGATGGCTAGGATGACCTCTTTGATTTCTGATTCGGGAATGCGCTTCAGCAAAGAGTCAATCTGCAAGTCGGAAGGGCCGATGCCTTCGATGGGGGAAATAACGCCCCCCAGTACGTGGTATACGCCCTGATACTGGCTCGTATTCTCAATGGCAATCACGTCGCGGATGTCGGAAACAACGCACACCATGGCGTGGTCGCGCAGCTTGTTGGCGCAAATGCTGCACTCCTCCGTATCGGCAATATTGTGGCAAGTGTGGCAATAGGTGATTTCAAAGCGCATTTTGGCCAGTGCCTCCGCCAAGGAAGCAGTGTTGTCGCTCTCTGCCTTTAGCAGGTGCAGCGCCAGGCGCAAAGCCGTTTTGCGGCCAATGCCAGGCAGCTTAGAAAGCTCCGCCACGGCGTTTTCTATCAGTTTGGAAGGGAATTCCATGTAGCTATATTGTTAAATGGCTCAACTGTTAAATGGCTGGCTGTTCTCGTTTTTCAGTTGAACAATCAGCCATTTTAACCTTCAGCCATTTAATCATTTAAAGAATATCGGCCGAGATACCACGGTCGTGGATGGCGGTGCACATGCCGGCCAGTTCGTCGTAGGCGCCGTGCTTCACGGTGCACTGGCCTTTATAATGAATCAGCAGGGTGCACTGTTCGGCCTGTTCGGGCTCATGCCCGCACACGTCGATGAGGGTTTTGATTACGTGGTCGAAGGTGTTCACGTCATCATTGTACACGATCAGGTCGCGAACGTCGATGGTTTCTTCGAGTAATAAAACGTCCTCATTGTAGTCAATCTGCGGCTTGGTGTTCATGGCGCAAAAGTACGGATTATCAAGGAAAAAGGCGCCGATTTGGGTCCGCACCGGCCTAGCATAACCGCCACGCGGGCAGATTCGTTTCGGGGTTTAGACATTAGACTTGTTCCTAAATAGCTTCTTTTCGTTTAACAAGATGCCAGTTCCAGATTCCGCAAGCCAGCGCCAGCAGGCGGTCGTTGAAGCTGGCGGACTTATTGCGGCAGGTTTGGGCCACGCAACCCAGGCGTTTAGCTCCGCTGATGGCGTGTTCAACCTTAACGCGGCGGCGGGCGTGGGCGGCATTTTCAGTTCGTTGGGTGTCGGTCAGGGCCGCATCCGGGCGTTTTTTACTGCGCCGGGGCTTGCGGTGGGGCAAGCTTTCCGCGGGCAGCTCGTAGTCAGCGACGAAGCCCAGGTAGCCCAAATCGGCCAGCAGTTCGAAAAGGTCGAGCAAGCCCAGGTTGATATCAAACTCGTTTTTAAGCGCTTGGTAGTCGTGGGTCGCCCCGCAGGTAGTGGGTCCCAGGTAGTGAATGTAGCGGGCCGGGTCGGCAATGAGCGTATTTTTACGGGTCAGTCTTTTTTACCCGAGTAGTCGGCGGCCCGGTCCACCACGGCCCGCGGGCGGTGCTGGGGGCGCTCGGTGGCATCAAGCAGCAGCACGGGTATCTCGGCGAAGACCTGTTGCATCTGGGCCAGCGAGTCGATGGTGCGGGCCGGCAGTACGCCCCGTGTGCGCAAGGTGCGTTCCAGCGCTTTGGCCAATCGGTGCGCGTGTTCGCAGGCTTTAGAGCGGGGCAAGCCAAAGCTGGCGGCTAGCACGTCGAAGGTGGGGTAAGTTTTGAGGTAGTACAGAATGAACAATAGCTTTTGCTGCGGACTGGTTAACACGCCCTTACGCCCACCGCCAGCCTTCCGTTTGCGCGGGCGCTGGTCGGTAAAGCGGGCATCCGCTTCTTGTTGGCAGCCGACCGCAAACGGCTCGGCCAGCGCACAAAAGGCCGCCACATCTAGCCCCGTCAAGGCCCGCATCTGCCGGTCATCGGTTATCGTATTCACGTCTAGCATCCCCAAAAATACTATTTGGGAACAAGTCTATTCATTTGTAGTGTAGCAGCCAGCTTCAGAACTGCCGGCCTCCTCGCTCCTTCTCTCTACTATGCCCGTTCCCTCCACCGATTTCAAGAAAGCACTCAAGCAGCTCCCCGACAAGGAAAAAGAAGCCCTGCTGCTGCGGGCCGTGCGCCGCGATGCGGAGCTCTACGAAACCTTTGCTTACGAGCTACTGCCCGATGTGACCGTGGAGCAGGTGTATGAGCAGACCGCCGACCGCATTCACGAGCTGTTCAACGTGGCCGTAACGGGACGCCTGCTCAACCGCAGCCTCAATAAGGCGCTGGGCAAAGCCACCAAAGAAACGGCCCGCGCCCGCCGCGTTACCAAAGACAAGCGCCTCGAAATAGATCTGATACTCTATACCCTGCGCCTGATTTTTGACAACTACACGGGTCAGTTCGACAGCCCTTACAACGGTTTTTACGTCAGTACCGCCCGCATGACGGCCCGCGCCGTGCAACTCGTGCTTACCAACCTGCACGAGGACCTGTGGCTGGAATACAAATCGGAACTAGACGACTTCTTGACCCAACTGCATAATCGCAGCAAAAGTCATAACCTGCGCTTTGTGTTGCCGCGCGAGCTGGTAATCCCAAACTAAAAAAGCCCCCCAGACCTGGTCTGGGGGGCTTTTTTGCTTAAAGGAATAGGGCTACTTAGTTAGCAGCAACGCCACTTGACTTCTTAGCAATTACGTTGAAGCTCAACGTGAACTCGTCGTAGATGGCCTTGTCGCCAATGCCTTCGAAGAAAGACTTCGAGCCGTACTTGATGTCGTACTTGGTGCGGTCGATGGTAGCGACGCCCGTGGCGGCGGCCATGCCGTTCTTCACGCCTACTTTGGCGGGGAAGGTAATTGGCTTGGTAATGCCTTTGATGGTCAGGTCGCCGGTGATAGTGGCGTTGTTGGCATCAGCAGCGGCACCTTTGATAGGCGTGATGTTCGTGATTTTAAAGCTAGCCGTCGGGTTTTTCTCCGTGCCGAAGAAGTCATCCGCCTTCAGGTGACCTACCAACTTGCCGTTGCTATCAGCATCTTTGATATCCTCTACTTTCAAGGAGTTCATGTCCACCACGAAAGTACCGCCTACGAATTGGTTGCCGCGCACCAACACATTGCCTTCTTTGAACTGAATGGTGCCGTTGTGCTCGCCGGTTACTTTTTTACCTACCCAACCTAAGGTACTGAGCTGAGGCTGAACCTGGTAAGCGGTGCCAGCAGCTTTGGCGGTACCGGGAGTAGTTTTCTTAACGGTTGGCTGTTGAGCCATTGCGGGAGCAGTAAACAGAGCAGCAACGAAGATGGCTGACAGAGCAATTTTTTTCATGATCAGGGAAAGAAAAAATGGAGAGGTAAACTTGTGTTAACTGAAAGCCGTCAGTCACGGATTTTATCGAGCAGGTCGCTCAGCTGAGCGGCTTCTGCGGAGGTAAGATTATGTAAGCCTGTATTCTGGTGACTAACAACGCTTTCCATACTGCGCAATAGCTCCAGCCCAGCCTCGGTAATATGAATGTCCACGGCGCGGCGGTTGCTGGGACACACGGTGCGGGTAGCGTAGTTTTTGGCTAGCAGCTTATCTACAATACGGGAGGCGTTACTGGTTTTATCGAGCATGCGCTCAATAAGCAGATTCACGGTTGAAGGCTTGGGGTGCTGACCGCGTAGAATGCGTAAAATATTATACTGAGGCAGTGTAACGTCGAACTCGCGGAAAGCCGCTGCCTGACGCAGCTGTATCCAGCCCGTGGTGTATATCAGATTGATATGGGCTTTTTGATAGGCGTCTTTGAAAGTAGGCTGCTTGATTTCGTCTTCGATTTTCATGAGCGGCGGCGTACCCTTGCCGAAGGATGCTACAAATATATGTACATACATTTAATGTTGCAACACGCTTCGCAAGAATATTTTTATTACGTATTACAGATATTTATTATCCTCGCATTGACTATATAGCCAGCAAGCTAGGCAGGAGGATTCATTGAAGCAGTAAATCCATATAGCTTTAAAGTCTCACTGGTAGCCTTATGGTTGCACTGCTGCTACACCAAGTACTCTGTTGTGCTCTGTTAACTAATGGCCATCCGATCAATTTAACCAGCTAACTAATAAAGCATTACCGCTCTTTCAAGCAAGCGTGTCAGACATATACTGGCGCAATAAGAGACGCATATTCCCACGAATCAGACGAAAAGCCCCTTAGTTCTATTTCCACTTCTTGCATCCGTCATGGCTACTGATTCTGCTACTGTCGCTGCCTGCCTGAACTGCAACCAGCAGTTGCCAGCTGGCCCCTTCTGTCCGAGCTGCGGGCAGCGCCAGCCGCACCGCCTTACGGTAGGCCACGTAGCGCATGAGGTATTCAATGTCTTCACCCATGCTGATAATACCATCGTGGGCTATATACCTCAGCTATTGCTTTATCCGGGCCGGGTGGTAGCCGACTACTTGGCGGGCCGGCGCAAACGCTATTTCAATCCCTTTCAGTTTATGCTGCTCATGGTAGCTCTGGCCACCGCGGCAGCCGCACTTTTGAGTTATTACGAAGCCACGGGAGCCGAAATGCAGCGCCGCTTCGCTGGCCGAATGCCAGCCGACGAACTGGCCCGCATGGTAAAGTATTTTCATTACGTGGGCAAATACTACAACCTCTGGTGGCTGCTGCTGGCCTTGCCCATGTACGCCTTATTTACGTGGCTGGTCTACCGCAAGCGGGGCCTCAACTACGCCGAGTCGTTCTTCGTGCAAGTCATTATCGGATCAGCCTTCAACCTCTATTTAGCGCTGATTCTATTTGCCTTATGGGCTGTGCATTTCAAAACCATGGCCAGCAGCAACGTGGCCAGCAGCCTGCAAATAGGCATTATTCTGCTTTACCTGATTCTGGTGGGCCGGCAGGGACTCGGGCTTACCTGGGCGGGGGCGGGCTGGCGGGCCTTTCTCACCGTGTTGCTCAGCGCAGCCGGCAGCTACACCCTGAATATGCTGTTCCGCTGGTATGTGTTTGGGTAAACCGGCTGCTAGTCAAGATCAGGCACTGCGGTTTGAGCCCGGAGCAAACCGTTTTCCTCCTGCACCAGCCCAAATGGCTCGTCACGAATGATGATAAACCCATCCAGGTCGCATACCTGGGCCTGGCTGCTTATCTGCATTGCCCCCCAGATACCTAGCGTCGTCTCGACCATGCAGCCAATCATCGTGTCGAGGCCGTGGGCGCGGGTTTGATCGAGCAGGCGCAGGCCGTTGCGGTAGCCGCCGGCTTTCATGAGCTTCATATTCACGCCGTGAAACTGCTGGGCGATATCGGCAAAATCGGCGTCGTTGGTTACTGATTCGTCGGCGAAAACGGGATACGGCGAGCGGGCGCGCAGGTAGCGGTAGTGGTCGGTGAAGGCAGCCGGCATCGGCTGCTCCAGCAAGCGCACCGCAAGGCCGGGCAGGGGGGCAATTTTTTCCAGAAACTGCAACAGCGCGTCGGCGTCGGTCCAGGCCTCGTTGCCATCGATGATGAGTTGGCGGCCGGGCAAGGCACGGGTCACTTCGCGCAGCAGCTCATAGCCGCTGGCCTGGTCTACCTTTATTTTAAGGATAGAAAAACGGCCCATATCCTGCTCCCGAATAAACTCCGCTACCTCGCCGGGAGGCATTATGGGCAAGGTCAAAGCCGTAGGTACGGATGTCGCTGGCTCGGGCAGGCCCAACACCGCCGCCACCGACTGCCTCGTGTGCGCGGCCAGCCAGTGCACGTAAGCTGACTCTAAAGCAAAGCTCAAGGCATGCGCCACGGCGCGATGCGCCAAAAACTCGGTTAGCTCATCCAGCGAAGCTACGCGGCTCAATCCACTGGCTACCAGCTGCTCAAACTCCACTTGCAGCCCTTCCGGCGACTCGCCGTAGCGCACGTTGGGCGCCGCCTCGCCCCAGCCTACCGCCCCGCCAGCTTCCTGCTGCACCCGCACGAGCAGGTTGGTTTTGGTAGTAGAGGCGTTGCGCGATATTTTCCAGGTATAGCGCAACGGCAGCTCACGCGTTTCGATGGTCCAGAGCATGAAGTAGAGTATGGAGCTGGCCGGCAGTATGGCACGACCGTGCGCAAAGCTACTTTTATACGGAGCTAAAATCAGCGATACAGCGCAGTATAAAAAGCCCCCCACAACGATAAATTAGCAGCGCACTGCTCAAACCCTTTAACTGTTGCCTGAAAACTTATCTTTGCTGACATTCCCTGGTAATCCCCACCCTACTCTGCATGAAGTTTTCGCGCATCGTTCCCCTCATTCTGATTTTGTCGTTGGTGGCCATTGTGCTCACCGTGCTGTCAGCTTATAATATGGTGGCGCTGCCACTCGCCGTGCCGCGGATAGCCCGCTGGCTGGCACTGGCCGCGCTGGTGGTGTACGGGTATCAGCGCCGCTCACTCACCTTCTGGATAGTGGTCAGCATGTTTGTGGGGGCCGAAATTGGCAATGACTACCCAGTTTTCGCCCAAAACCTGAAAGTGCTCAGCGACGTGTTTCTGCGTCTGGTGAAAACCATTATTGCTCCCCTGGTTTTTGCTACGCTCGTTGTAGGCATCGCCGGCCACGCCGATTTGAAGCAAGTAGGCAAGATGGGGATTAAAGCGCTGGTGTATTTCGAGGTGGTCACCACGTTTGCGCTATTCATCGGCTTGGCGGCTATTAACCTGAGCAAAGCCGGCGTTGGCATCAGCCAGGCCGGAGCCGATACGACCGAGAAGCTCCAGGCCGTAGAGCAATCTACCTCCGATATCATTCTGCACATCTTCCCCGAAAACATTGCTAAGTCCGTAGCGGAAGGGCAAGTGTTGCAGGTAGTTGTGTTTGCTATCATCTTCGCCATCGGTTTAGCCATGGTGCACGGCAAGCATCGCCGGCCTATGCTGGAAGTGATGGAAAGCCTGTCGGAAGTGATGTTCAAATTCACCAATGTGGTGATGTTCTTCGCTCCTTTGGGTGTGGGTGGAGCTTTGGCTTACACCGTGGGCAAAATGGGTTTTGCGCCCCTGTTCAATGCTTTTCAGCTGCTGCTCACCTTGTATGTGGCCCTTATCGCGTTTCTGCTGCTGGTGCTGCTGCCTATTGCCTTTTTCGCCCGCATTCCAATCAAGCGTTTTATCCAGGCCATCGCCGAGCCGGTGAGCATTGCCTTTGCCACTACCAGCTCGGAGGCCGCTTTGCCGCGGGCTATGGAAGCCATGGAAAGCATTGGGGTGCCACGCCGCATCGTGGCCTTCGTCATGCCGACTGGCTACTCGTTTAACCTCGACGGCACGACGCTTTATCTTTCCCTGGCGGCCGTGTTTGTGGCGCAGGCGGCGGGTGTAGACCTAAGCTTTGGTCAGCAATTGGTTATGGTGTTTACGCTGATGCTCACCAGCAAAGGTGTAGCGGGTGTACCCCGCGCTTCACTCGTTATTCTGCTGGCAACAGTGGCCTCTTTCAACTTGCCCTCGTGGCCGGTATTCATTATTCTGGGTATCGATGCGCTCATGGATATGGCCCGCACCGCCGTGAACGTAATTGGTAACTGCCTGGCTACGGCCGTAGTAGCCCGTTGGGAAGGTGAATTTGTAGACAACTACGTGGCCGCCCCCCTAGATGAACTCGCCGAGGAAGACAGCGCTCTAGCGCAGCACACACACTAAGAATTTACAGCTGCGTTGGCGTCGTTTAGGCGTATTGCAACAGTGAGCGACAGCAAAGTCTGGTGTCATTTTATTGAAAAAATGAAACAGGTCCACTTATTCCTAAGCAGGAATAAGTGGACCTGTTTCATTTGCAAATACGCCAGTTGAGCTTATACATAGCCAATCTGGCATTTATTCAATTTAATGTATTATTTATTGAATAAGCGTAAATAAAGCTCCCCGTCAGGTGCTAAAGTTGTCTTATTTTTGATATAGCCCTGTGCTTATTGCTCTGAATGACAACGCTTATGAAACACGCTCTGCGGTGCCTGACCTTCTATTTACTGTCCGGAATTATCCTATCAGGCTGCAAATCGGCGGATAAAGTATTGTTTAAGGCTTCACAAGCCAGCCTTAGCAGCCGTCTACCGGCTCTGCAGGTTGATGTTGACAATAGCCTGCTCATGGTTTCGGAGGCCACCGAGTATGACGACGCACGCAAGATGTTTGAGCAGGAACTCAATCAGAACATCATTGACGCCACCGACAGCACCAAGTTTGGCTACGTGAAGCTCCTAATAATGGAAGCTTCGGTGTCGCGGCCAGGGCGCGCCTTGCAGGCTTTCCAGATGGTGACCTTACTTACACCCTCCGTGCTGGGTATTCCGCTAGGGTGGTATTGCAGTCGGGTGCGGGCCGAAGTGCAGCTCTATGATGCCCACGGTGAGCTACTGGGCACGTATGCCGGCACGGGCCAATCGTCGGTGCGGGTGGCTATGTACCATGGTTATTCCCAGAGCGACGCCCCACGGCTGGCCGATGTACTAGCCCTGCGCCATGCTCTTGACCAGATCCGGCCCCAGCTGGAGGTAGACGCCGCCGCCCTAAAAACTGAATTCGTAAACCGCGGCCCCATTGAGGTAATAATGGGCCAGACTGTAGCTACGAGTCCGCAGTAAAAAAGCCCTCAGCTACGTAGCTGGGGGGCTTTTTTACTGTGAGTCATGCCGTGAGCTTACTCAAACGCCAGCTCCTGTGGCTGCTCGCGCAATGAGCGCAGCCCCGACAAATCAACGATGCTGAAGCCTACTTTAGAAAGAATAGGCACCACGACGAACAGCAGCTTTTCCGTGAAAGGATCGAGGGCGCCTATGCCCGTGGGGCCGAGCGCCCAAATAAGGGGATATGCAATCCAAAGAATAGTCAGGAAGCTGAGCGCACGGTTATAAACCGAAGCCAAAGCCGGACCCTGACTCTGGGCGCGTCGGCGCACCGGTCCCCAAAGGGTCCACATGATGCCTAGAAAAGCTATTACGCCCAATCCGTACCATACCCAGCGCACGGAGCCGGTAGATAAGTCAGCAATCAGGCCGGTCAGAATCATAAACACGTCGGCCAGCACCAGGCCGCCAATGATAACCCGGTCCTTTTTAATGTAATACATGCCCGTGGAGGCTAGGGCAAACAACAGCAGCGGCGTCGTTACCACCCAATCGAGGTAGCGGGCGAAATGGGTGGTATCGCCGACTTCAGTGGTGCCTTGGCCCGTAGATAGGGCAAAGTAGGCCGTAGCCGACCACACCGGAATCAGAAAAGCCACTAGGTACTCGGCTCGAGGTACGCCGCGCCGGTCAGCTAGGCCCCAGTACAGGAATAAAATGGCCCCCAGAATCATGCAGATTATATAAATGGAGTAAAGCGTAGTGTCAGTCATAGCGGGTGCTTCGGTTGGTGTATTTGTTTGTTGATACCCGACCTAATTTGTATATGTTACAATTCTGATAAATTTAATCCTATTTTAACCTCAGCTAGGCAGAGCAGGTTATTTGCCTCTGATTCGGTTAAAAAAGCTTGAGCCCGCGTAACTTTTGTCCCTCTTCTGTTGACTTTATAAAGGCCTGGGGGGCATTTGTATTCTCGCCTCCCCCTATCTTTACCGGCTATGATACGTAAATTATTTACCTGGCTACTGGGCCTGCTGGTGGCTACGGCCGTAAGTGCCTGCTGCGGCAGCGTATCCTGCGAGTGCGACGATACTTTGGAAGATGCCATCTACTTTCAGTTCAACCTCGCTGACTCGCTGGGCGCTACCGGCTTCCGGTCCGCCGATGTAGATACCGTCGTGTTGGTGCGCTACCCTTACGTTGATCCATTGGTGCAGCTACCACCCAACGCGCCCAAAGTGCCCAATGATACTGCCCGCATTATCCGCTCCCGTGCGCTGGCGGCTGAGCCCATCATCCTCAATACTACTGCTCCCTTTACCGCTGGCGGTGGGCGCAAGCTCGACGCTTACAAGTACCAGCTCTTCGTAGTTCGGCGCTTCCCAGCCGGCACTACTCCCCGCCGCGAAACAGTTTTCTATTCTCTCGATTCCATTACGCTGGCGGGCAAGTTCGTAGGCGATGGATGCTGCACGTGCTATCAAAATGAGGGCAAAAAGCTGCGCGTAACGAAGGCCGAACAGCCTAGCACTTCGGGCACTGTTTTAGACATAACCTCAGCCGTAGGCGACGAGCCCAAGCCCGTTGTGCTTAGCCGCTAGAGTACCGGTACTGAACGTGCAGCTAGCAGTATTCAGACTCACTTATCTTGCGTATACTAGCGGTGCCGTGCTAAATGGCTGTTGTTTGTAAATCAATTCATTATCCTCGGGGTAATACGCTTTATCATGCTCAAAGAACTATCTCCTCACGTCGCCACGGCCTTTCCCTTCACCACGACTCTGAGCCTGGAGCCGCTGATTGCGTATTGGCAGGCCCGCGAAACTGATTCTAATCCGGGAGTGGCGCTGCTGGCCCGCTCCATCGGCGAGCAGGTGGCCGCCGCCGATTGGGCCCGCGGCCCCATCCTCGACCATGCGGCCATTGAGTGCAACTGCGACTTAGTAGAGACGCTCATGCTGGCTGTAATTCCAGCCGCGTCCTTCCAAACGGCTATTAGCGGCGTTATTCCGCCCTTTCAGCGCTACAGCTTTTATCATACGCCCCGCTTTGCGGAGGTGCTGCTCAATCCGCAGCAAAACATCAAGCAACCGCTGAACGTGGATGCGCGCACCATGGAAGTGTACATGGCGCGGATGGCCTACGCCCTGATTCTGGACAAGGTATATGGCGTGAAGCTGCCCATTACGGGCTCCATCACGTTTACCGTACCCGACTATAACATCGGCCTGTATCGTCACTATAGCGTCGATTTCGACTCTACGTTTCTGGATGTGCGCGTGGTGGGTGAGCGGCCCGCGCTTACGTCGGCGCAGCTGGACACGCTGACGCACAACCTGCACCGCACCGACTTGTGGCAGGAGCTTTTGCCCCCCGGCAACTTTGAGTTGGTGGGTTTTAACATCCTGAATCTGACCGACGTCACGGAACAGGAAATTCTCTCGGAGCTGAAGTACGACCTGCTGGAGCGCGACGTGCTACAAGCCTCTGACCGCCTCGAGCAGATTCAGGAAAAGCTGCGGGTGCTGTTTGGACGGCCTTTTCTACAGTTGGGCATTGCTGCTTACGATGAGAAGAAAAAGGCTTTTGTAGACTTTGGCCGCAAGATTAACCATAGCTTTCTGACCAAGCAGCTAGCTCACCAGGAGGTCGGTAGCGGCTTCCGCCAGATTTATTCCCAGCTCTGGCAAGACCGCCAGCCACTGGTACTGGCAGATGTAGAGCAGGCCGACATTCCCGAAGATTTGCGCCAGCAGATTCTGGGCATCGGTATTCGCAGCGCAATTCTGGCCCTGCTCCCTTATGGCGACGATACGGTTGGCTTGCTTGAGCTGGGCTCGCCAAATGTGAACGACCTGGATGAGTTTTGCCTGGAGAAAGTTAACCAGTTTGTGCCCCTGTTCGCGGTGGCGGTAAAGCGCAATGCCGAAGAGATACAGACGCGCGTACAGGCAATCATCAAGGAAAAGTTTACGGCCATTCACCCCACCATGGAGTGGCGCTTTACCGATGCGGCGCTGAACCTACTGGCTAAGGTAGAAGAAGGCAATAAAAACGCTGAGATAGAGCCCATTGTGTTTCACGATGTATATCCGCTGCATGGCTCCAGCGACATTCGCAGCAGCAGCACGGCCCGCAACGACGCCATTCAGGGCGACTTGATTGAGCATCTTACCCTGGCGAATAAGGTACTAAAAAAGGCCTCGGAGTTTCAGGCCCTGCCTATTCTGGATGAGCTCAAGTTCTACGTCTCCAAGCACTTACGCCGCTTGCGCCAGGGCATCCTGACCGGCGATGAAGTAAGCATTTTTGAGTCGCTGAAGACGGAAGTAGAGCCCCTGTTCGATTATTTATCCCAGAATACCCCTGACCTGCGACCCGTTATTGCGAACTATTGGTCCAATATGGACCCCGATCTGGGCATTCTGTACAAGCGCCGCAAGGAGTTTGAGCAGAGCGTAACTTTACTTAATGACACTGTAAGCGACTACCTCGATGAGGAAGAGGAAAAGGCGCAGGAGATGTTTCCCCACTACTTTCAGCGCCTCAAAACCGATGGCGTAGAACACAATATCTACGTGGGTGCCTCGCTGGTAGAGAACAAGCCCTTCGACTTGGTTTTCCTGAAAAACCTACGGTTGTGGCAGCTGCTGGTAATGATAGAGATTACCCGCCGGACTACCCTGCTTCGGGACAAGCTGCCGGTGCCGCTGGAAACTACCCAGCTGATTCTCATTCACGGTCAGCCGCTTAACATCCGCTTTCGCCTCGATGAGCGCCAGTTTGACGTGGATGGTGCCTACAACATCCGCTATGAAATCATCAAGAAGCGGATTGATAAGGCCACGGTGCTGGGCACGGGCGAGCGGCTAACGCAGCCCGGCTACATTGCCCTCGTCTACGCGCAGCAGCGCGAGGCCGATGAATACCTCGAATACCTAGATTATCTTCAGGACCGAGGACTTTTGGAGCCGGAAGTAGAAGAGCTGGAGCTGGAGGAATTGCAAGGCGTCAAAGGGTTGCTGGCTCTTCGGGTGAAGGTGAAGCCCTAATATTCTGCTGAATAGATTTTTTATTATTTGATAATCAGTAGCTTGTGGGCATTAACAGTTCTTTTCATTTTTGTATGGCTTTCAGCATCTACCACAACCTGCGAACGGACAACCAATACAAAGCGGCAACCGGGCTAACTCAAGTTCAGTTCGACCAGCTTTACGAGCTATTCGCGCCTTTTTATGAACCCAAAATCCCGCAACCCTACCTAAAATCAAACCCGGTTTTAACCGATACACGCGAAGCCTTATTTTTTATTCTGCACTACTATAAAGCCTATCCCACGCTGCATAATATGGCCATCTACTTCGGCTTTTCTGAATTTGCGGTGAGCCAGTATTTAGAGCGACTAAAACCGTGTTTAAAAGCAGCTTTGCAAGCACAAGGCCTGACACAACGCGTTTTATTTACCAAGCAGACGCAATTTGACGACCTCTTCGCGGGTATCGACGATTTAGTCATTGACGTAACCGAAGTTCCGATTGAACGGGCTGCTAATCAGCAGCTTCAGGAGGAATTTTATAGTGGTAAAAAAAGGCACACCCTGAAATGGTTGCTCATCTGCTCGCTCAGCGGCCGGCTGTTGTGGATCAGCAAAGCCTATAGTGGCCGAACGCATGACTTCACTATTTTCAAAGAAATTTTCGCACATATAACCTTAAAAAACTATCGGATTCATGTGGATGCAGGCTTTGTGGGTATTAAAAAATTTATTAACTGCAAGTATGTTTTTATTCCTTTTAAGGCGCGAAAAAATCATCCACTCACGCCACTCGAACGTCTTATTAATCAGGTGTTGGCTCCACTTCGCGTCGTGGTGGAGAATGTCATTGCACGACTCAAATCGTTTTTCGTGCTTCGTACAACCAACCGGATGAGAAAAAAGGAAAAGCTAACCGATGCCTTCGCTTTGTGCGCCGAAGTAGCACATTTCAAGAATATCTGCTCAATCTGCTGATTATCAAATAATAAAAACTCTAATGAAGAAGTGAGCTTAGTCAACCACTTCTTCATTCAACGAAGCCTTCTCTCGCCACCACAAGTGCAGGCCCGTGCGCAGCACAATGAGCCAGGCCAAGCCAGCGGCGAAGCCAGCCAGCACATCGGTGGCGTAGTGCACATGCAAATACACCCTGCTCAGACCAATGACAAAGGCCCACAGCAGCAATGTCAGCGCCCAAGCTGGGTGGCGGCCATGACGCCACAGCAGCCAGGCCAAACAGCCATATAGAGCTAACCCAATCATGGCGTGGCCACTGGGAAAGCTTAGGCCGTATTGCTGCAACAGCGCCGTATCGGGGCGCAGACGGTGGAAATGAGTTTTTAGGAGTTGATTCAGTAGGGCCGAACCGGCTATGGCCCAGAATACCTCCAGGCCTTCGCGGCGGTAGTTGCGCAGGGCTAACCCTGCGGGCAGCAAGATGGCGGTAGCCACCAGGAATGGCGCAGAGGCAAAAAATGTAACCCCGCGCATTAGCGGCGTAAGCGCGGGCCAGTGGACTCGGTGCGCATCCATCCACTGGAATGCGGCCTCATCCAGCGCCTCCGACTGCTGCTCGAAGACAATGCGCGTGAGGTAAAAAAACACCACGAACGCCGTTAGAAACAACACGCTAACCAACACAATTTCTGCCGTCAGCAGTCCTAATAGTCTCAGGAATTTGGTAGTGAGGTTTTTCATACCGGAAAATAGCGCATCACCTATTTCCTTCTCACTATTCTTTCTTCAAAGAGTAAGCAAGTCAGCTTTTAGTCTTCAAGTACGAACCTGAGGGTTGATACGAATCTGGGGGGCTTTTTAGTAGCTTAAAAACAAAAAAAGCTGATCCCGAAGGACCAGCTTTTTGTTGTGCGCTCGGGGAGACTCGAACTCCCACACCTTGCGGAACTGCCGCCTGAAGACAGCGCGTCTACCAATTTCGCCACAAGCGCAGCATAGGTTAAATTACAATTTCCTCGTGTGAAGTGCTTTTTAACGCTGCAAAGATAGGAGCAGCCGAGGCTTTTCGACAATTCTTTTCTCAAAAATTTCTACTCACCAAGCCGCTAGCCTAGCTTGCAGGCTGTTCTTCAACGGATTGCAGGCGGCGTTTGAGCCGTTTTTTTGTTTGAAACTCAATACGCCGCAACACTGGAATAGCAATCAGCAGCCATACAATGCCGGCGGTGAAGCCCGCCAGCACGTCGGTGGCGTAGTGCACGCGCAGATACACGCGCGTGAGGCCAATGAGCAGAATAAGAAGGCTCAGAAGTGCTATCAGAAACCAGCGCCAGGTGGGACGTCGTACGTGGGTATATATCAGATAAATAAGCAGGCCATAGAAGGAGGCGCTAATCATGGCGTGGCCGCTGGGAAAGCTCAGCCCCGACGCGGAGGTGAGCGGCAGCAAAGGCCGGGGCCGATTATAAACATTCTTCAGCACCAGATTGAGCGAGATGCTGCCCAGGGCCACCACCGGGATAAGCAGGGAATACCAGCGGTGGCGGCGACGGAATAAAAACCACCCAACCAGCGTCAGGGCCACGGTGGTAATGAAATTGCGCGAAGCCAGAAAGGTGATGGTTTCTACCCAGGTCTGGCGCTCGGTACCCATCAGGTTGCGCGCCCAGCGAAAAGCCTGCGCATCAAAGCGGGCCGCATCCTGGTCGAACACTTCCCTGCTTACGGCCAAAAAGAACACCACGCCCGCTACTCCCAGGGTCAGCGTAATGGCAAACTCGGTGATGAATAATAAGAAGCCCGCCAGTAAGCGGCGCAAAGTATTGGTCATGGAAGGTGAATATGGGTTGCGAAGCGAGTACGCCGCATGCTTTGCTATGTTTATATAAATCCCAGAAAGTACATTCCAGACATTAACACCTGCGTTAAGGCTTACTTTGGTAAGGTGTAGTTTCAACTCTTTACTTTCAACGCCTACAACATCCACGTCAAAGGCCGTACTCATAGAACGTAAATCAGGCTCTTTCGATTTTGTGGCGGCTTTCTACGATCCGCTGGCGCACATGGTGTTTGGCTCGGCTTTGCAGCGGGCACAGCAAGCGGCATTGGCCCATTTGCCCCCCGATGCCCCGTAC
This sequence comes from Hymenobacter sp. R533113, assembly GCF_056835965.1. Classification (NCBI taxonomy): domain Bacteria; kingdom Pseudomonadati; phylum Bacteroidota; class Cytophagia; order Cytophagales; family Hymenobacteraceae; genus Hymenobacter; species Hymenobacter sp. R533113. The sequence continues at coordinate 803,631 of NZ_JAKWBD010000001.1, read as the reverse complement.
GTGCTTATTGTGGGCGGCGGCACCGGTTGGGTGCTCCTGGAAACGCTGCGGCGACGACCGGCGGCGCGCATTCTGTACCTGGAAGCTTCGGCGGTTATGCTGCGCAAGTCGCGGGCATTGTTGCAGCGGCAAGCGCCTGCTCACATCGCGCAGGTTGAGTTCAGGCTGGGTACGGATGCCGATTTACCCCTCGGCGCTCAGTTTGACGCCATTGTTACCTTTTTCCTGCTCGATTTATTTGTTCTACCTGATCTGAGGCTGCTCCTCCAGCGCCTGCAAGCGGTTAGTCGCCCTGATACGTTTTGGCTGGTGGCCGATTTTTGCCCCCAGAGGCTTGGTGGCAACGCTGGCTGCTGGGAGTGATGTATCAGTTTTTTCGGCTAACGGCTAATATCAAAGCCCGAAAGCTGCCGCCCTGGCCAGAAGAGTTGGCCCGACTCGGCCTGAATCGGGTAAGTCAGGAGCGGTTTTTTGGAGGAATGGTGGAAGCGACTGCGTTCAAGCTTCCTACGTAAAGTATCCCAATCAAAATTTTTACGCCGCTGCTTTCACCCGAAAAAACCCCCGGTATAAGCTATGTGCGCCGGAGGCTTTTTTAGTTGAATGGCACAACACATATTTGGCTCAAGGGCATGAAAAATCACCCATTTTTACCTTTCCACTCTCCCTTCTACCCCACCTATTCCATGCGGAAAATCAATATCTACCTCCTGTTTGCTCTTGTTCTTTCCAGTGCAGCACTGGCCCAGGCGCCGGTGCAATACAGCGTAGCTTTTCCGAACGCGGTGCACCATGAAGCGCAAGTGACAGTGGTTTTTTCTGATCTAAAACCCGGCCCATTACAGGTGCGCATGGCGCGCAGCTCGCCAGGCCGCTATGCCTTGCATGAGTTCGCCAAGAACGTATATACTGTAAAGGCTACCGACTCCAAAGGCAAAGTGCTGAGCATCACACGCCCCGACCCTTCCGGCTGGGACGTCGTCGGCCACGATGGCACCGTGCGCTTTAGCTACACGCTCTTCGGCGACCGTACCGACGGCACCTACGTGGGCATCGACGAGCGCCACGCCCACCTGAATATTCCCGCCACTCTGGCTTACGCTCGCGGCCTCGAGGAGCGCCCCACCCAGGTACGGTTTGAGTTGCCCACCAGCTGGCAGGTAGCCACGCAACTGCACCCCGAAACGGCCGCCAACACGTATTTTGCCCCCCACCTACAATACCTTATGGACTCGCCTACTTCTCTGGGTGCCCAGCAGGTGCGCACTTGGCAGGAGCAAGGCAAAACCATTGAGCTAGCGGTGCTGCACGATGGCACAGCGGCTGAACTGGACGCATACGCCGACCAGACCAAGAAGATTGTACGCGAAGCCAGCGCCGTTTTTGGTGAGCTGCCGGCTTTCGATTTCGGGCGCTACACCTTCATTGCCAACTACTTGCCTCAAACCAGCGGCGATGGTATGGAGCACCGCAACTCCACCTCCCTCACCAGCGCCCGCCCCTTGCGCGGACAACAGGCAATTGACAACCTGGGTACCGTATCGCACGAGTTTTTTCATGCCTGGAACGTGGAGCGTATTCGGCCAAAGTCGCTGGAGCCGTTTGCGTTTGACCGCGCTAATCAGAGTGAGGCCTTATGGTTTGCCGAGGGCTTTACCATGTACTACGGCGACCTACTGTTGCGCCGGGCGGGCATTCTCAGCGAGGCGCAGTATATGCAAGAGTTGACGACCATCGTCAACAGCATGGTAAACTCGCCGGGGGCCCGCTTGTACTCGCCGGTGCAGATGAGCCAGCAGGCACCGTTCGTGGATGCCGCGGCGGCTATCGACCCGAATAACCGCGTGAATACTTACCTCTCGTACTATACCATTGGGGGAGCAAATGCGCTGGCGCTTGATCTGCTGTTGCGCCAGCAGTATAAGACCGATCTGGATGCGTATATGCGGGCCGTATGGCAGCAACATGGCCAGGGCCAGCAGAATTTCGCCCCCCAGCGCCCCTACACGCTCCCGGATTTGCAGCGCATTCTGGGCGAAGTTGCCCGCGACACGGCTTTCGCAGGGCAGTTTTTCCGCACGCATATTACTGGTCACGAACTTCCCAACTATGAAGAGCTGCTGGCTCCTGCCGGCCTGCTGGTGCGCAGGGCGCAGCCCGGCCAGCCTACTATGGGGTTCATAGATTTAACTTTTGCCCCCCAGGGCGCCACTATCAGCACCAGCACGCTGGTCGGCAGCCCGCTTTACCTGGCGGGCATCGACCGTGAGGATGTGCTGCTCAAGCTCGACGGCAAAAAGCTGAAGGATCAGAAGGAGCTGCAGAAGCTGCTGGGCAAGCACAAGCCCGGCGACGTGGTTCCGGTAGAGGTTCGCTCCCGCGCGGGAGTGCGCACCGTGCAGGTCACGCTGGCCGAGGTGCCGACGGTAGAAGTAGTACCAGCCCCCACGGCTACGCCCGAGCAGCTGGCGTTTCGGACGATGTGGCTGGGAAGTAAAGTGAAGTAGATAGGTTTGCTGTTTTGATTGAAAATCCTCGTCTCGCGCTTATTTACGCGGTTATTCTGCTCGATGTCATCGTGGGGTCGGCTATCGGGCCGATTCTGCCGGAGTATGTGCGCGCGTTGCCGCAGCCGCAACTGTGGCTGTCGTTGGGCACGGGTCTGTTTTTGGGGGTGCAGCTGTTTTCGGCTCCACTCCTGGGCCGCCTTTCCGACGGCTATGGGCGCCGACCCATCCTGATTTTGTCGGCGGCGGGTACGCTACTGGCCACGACTTTACTGCTGCCAGTGCGCACGGGCCTGTATTTCGTCAATCGGCTGAGCGACGGCCTCACCAACGGCATGTACGCCACCATTCGGTCCGCTATTACCGACATTTCGAACAAAGACGACCTGTTCAAAAATCTGGGCATTGAGGGGGCGATTATCTCTCTGGGCTTTGTGCTGGGACCAATGGCGGCCGGCCTGCTCCTGACCACGCTGGATGTGCCTCCAGCCGACGAAGCGGCCTATGTCTCGGCCTTGGCGGTGAGTCTGGCGGCGGTGAATGTGCTGCTTAGCTTTCTTCTCCCCGAAACCCACAGCCAGCGCTCGCCCGTGCGTGGGGCCGAGCTGCGCGCCGAGCTAAGCCGCGGCCTGAACCCCTTGACGCTGTGGGCCCGGCTGCGCGCCCAGGACACGCCCGCTGGAGACCTCCGTCGCATTGTGCTCATGCAGGTGGCACTTACACTGAGCACGGGCTATTATTTCTACTTCGTGCCTTTTGTGAGTTTGGGCGAGCAGCAGATGGACGCGCAGGCTATATCATACTTTTTCATGTTTTTCGGGGCCTTGAGCATCGGGCTCAACTATGTGTTTTACACCTACTTCGCCGACCGTATCAATCAACGGAGGACCATTTTCTGGTTGGCGACGCTGGGTGTGCCGGTACTGGCCGCCTACGGGCTTGTAGGCTCGTCGCGGGTGAGCCTGTATGTGCTGGTGACACTGGATTGCCTTACCCTTTCCCTTATTCAGGGCTTACTGGAAGGACTGCTGGCCCAGCGCACCACGGAAGCAAACCGGGGCGAAGTCTTTGGCTTGAATCAGGCGTTGCAGGGGTTGGCCAGCTTCGCTACCACGTTGGTGTTCGCGGGTTTATCGGTGCTGGATCTGCGGCTGCCGTGGGCCTGGTTTGCGCTGTGTCTGGGCGCCGTAGCGTGGCAAGCAGGGCGTGGCGCGAAGTTGAGCCCCGTAACCCATCCGTAAATCGCAAAGCACTATCGAAGGCTTTTCTTCGTTGCGAAGAGCAACCTATTCGGTCTGAGTAGGGTCTAGTAATTTCCAGCTTCGTACCTTGAAGTTGCTTTCCGGTTTTTGCTATCAGCCTATGTTTTCCAAAATATCCGCCTTCCTCGTCGCAGCCTGCCTTTGTCTGACGGGCAGCGCTCTGGCCCAAACGCCCCCCGACGCCGAAACGGGTCCATCGGTGCCCAGCTTGCTTCGGTCGCGGATGTCGTATAATTTAAGCGCCGGGGCTATGTTTGCCGGCCGCTTTGGCTCGGCTACTTACCTCAGCCCAACGATGAGCTACCAGGCTACTAACCGCTTGCGCCTGTTCACGGGCCTGACGTATATACGCTCGTTACCGGGCGTGTATTCTTCCCCTACTGCTATTACGGATGGCGGCGGCCCCATTACGAGTGCTCCATTGGCTACGAATAATTACTTGGTGCAGGTTGGCGCCGAATATGCTCTGAGCCCCCGTGTATCCCTGACGGGCACCGCGTGGCGCGACTTCTCCAATTTGCCCCCCGCGCCCGGTATCCGAGGCTTCAGTGGTGGTAATATGGGCTCCGGCGTGAATGCACGCGTGGACTACCACATCACCGAAAACTTCTCCGTGTCTGGTGGGGTGCGCTACTCTACGGGTGCTGCTCCGGGTTATGGCATGGGCATGGGTCCAGGCTCACCCTACGGCTGGTAATTTTTCAGCAAGAATACCTTTTCAAAAATGCCCCCCAGCTTCGGTTGGGGGGCATTTTTTGGCTACAACGCCAATGTATTCCACAGGGCAGTGGTATGCCGCTACTTCAAAGGAACACGTTGCTAAAGGCGACTAAAGTGGCGCCGATAAGGCTTTCAGTAGCGCTTCTAAGTTTCTCAACCTTAATTTTTTATCAGACAAATCCTCGCGCAGGAAGGACTGGACAGTAGTGGCAAATTTATTTATGATTTTGTTGAACCTTTTTACCAAAAACATTAAACATATTTATATTATGCATTGTCTATATCAGACAGTTTCACCTCAACCATTTTTCTCCATGAAAACCATCCTACTTGATGCCCTGACAGTACCAGTAGACGACCCAGTTGCCTTTACCTTCTTTATAGGGTACATGGCAATGGCGGCAGCAGCGGTGTTTTTCTTATTTGAGCGCAGCACGGTGGCTGATAAGTGGAAAACCTCGCTGCTCATTTCGGGATTAATTACTGGTATTGCGGCCGTCCACTACTACTACATGCGCGACTACTATGTGATGTCGCGGACGACGCCGATTGCCCTGCGCTACATCGACTGGACCCTAACGGTGCCGCTGATGGTGGTTGAGTTTTACTTGTTGGTGCGAGCGGCGGGCGCGAAGGTGGCCCTGCTTTGGAAGCTGATCATTGCGGCTCTTGTCATGCTCGTGTTTGGCTACATTGGCGAGGCCTTTACCGATGGCACCATGGGACACTCGGTACTTTGGGGCTCGCTTTCCACGCTGGGCTACCTCTACATTCTGTACTCGGCCTGGATAGGTGAGGTAGCGCAGTTAGCCGCCAAATCCGACTCGGTAGCTGTGCGAAAAGGCGTGCGCGCCCTGGCGTGGTTTATTCTGGTGGGTTGGGCTATCTACCCCATTGGCTATATGGCCATGCCCGGTGGTTGGCTCGGTCCTGATGGTGCCGGCTTGCTGCGCCCTACCGACCTCGACCTGATTTATAACATCGGCGATGCCATCAACAAAATCGGCTTTGGCTTGGTCGTGTACGGTATTGCCCGCAGCGAATCGGCGGTGAAGGCGGCCCCGGTCGGGGTATCGGGCGCGACGGTATAGTACCTTCTTCCTTGCTCTGTACCTAATCTTCCTTTCCCATTAGTCACTGATGGAAGACAAGCCATTCTTCGCGGAAACCAAGCAGCTCTTTGCTTACGTCCGCGACCATGATTTTGCCCAGCTTGCAGCCCTCTGCGATGATGACTTCGGTATTATCGATATCAACGCCGAGGGTGGCACGCTGGTCATTCGCAACCGCACCGAATGGGAGCAGTGGTTTCAGAGTCTCTTTGCACAGCTCACTACCCTCCAAGCTCAAACTTGGTCGGAAATAACCCGTTACGAGGCCGTGCAAACGTCTGAAATGGGATATAGTGTGGTTGATTTCGACCAGATGCTTGTCTTCGGTGGTAAACGCATGCGCTTCTCCTGCCTGAGCACTATCATTTGGAAGAAAGTAGGCGAAACCTGGAAAGAAGCTCGCTACCACAGCTCCCTGCTGGGCGTGCGGGAAGAAACCGAGGCGGCCGCAAACCTATCTGCCTAAGCTGTCACCGCCCTTGTTTGGCTGGTTGTCAGTTTCTCAAAAAAGCCCCCAGCTCCGGCTGGGGGCTTTTTATCTTTTCGCCAAAGTAGTTTGTTTACCTTACCGTGCCTTTTTCCCACTTCACCTTTGCCTTTTATGGCCGCCCGCACCACGTACCGCCGCAACGAGAACCTAACCACTATTCGGCCCAATTACCCAGGCAACAAGATGATTGGCACCGAGTTCTGTAACGGTGAAGCCCTGTACGAGCCCCAGTTTAGCACACTTATACGCTGGCAGCTAACGGAAAATCCGCAGAAGGCAGAGAAGAAAGCCGACACCTGGGTACCGGAAGTAACTGACTGCACAGCCTTTCTAAAGAGCACCCTGGATGGGCTGGTGTGGTTGGGGCACGCTACCTTTCTACTGCGTATCAACGGCACTACACTGCTTTTTGACCCCATCTTATTCTCGTCTTTAGGGTTGCGCCACCGGCATGCGCTGCCCTGCCGTCCCGAGGATATCACGGGCATCGACTACCTGCTCCTCTCCCACGGCCACCGCGACCACCTTGACGAAGCTTCTATAAAGATAATAGCCCGGCAGAACCCCAATATGCAGGTGCTGGCGCCACTTAACATGGCCAAGCTGCTAGGCGGCATGGCGCCCAACCTGAAAGTGCAGGAGGCGGGCTGGTGGCAGCAGTTTGATCTGGGGGGCAATTCGCCGCTCGAAATTACTTATTTGCCGGCCTCCCACTGGCACCGCCGCGGCCTGGCCGATATGAACCGCGTACTCTGGGGCAGCTTTATGCTGCGCGTGGCCGACAAGCTGCTTTACTTCAGCGGCGACAGTGGCTTTGGGGAGCATTTTGAGGAAATAGAAAAGCAGTTTGGCCCCCTCGACACCTGTATTATGCCCATCGGCGCCTACAAGCCCGCCTTCATGATGCAGCTCAGCCACATGGACCCGCACGAGGCCGCCAAAGCCGCCAATATTCTGCGCGCCGGCCACGTAGTGCCTATGCACTACGGCACCTTCAACCTCTCCGACGAGCCCGCCTCCGAGCCTCTGCGCATATTGCAGGACATAGCCAACGGGCAAATGCTGCGGGGTGAGCTGCACGCCCCCGCCGTGGGCGAAGTCATGCGCTGGCAGGATTGGGAATAATTGTCTTCTTTCGTACGAGAGAGGAAAACAGATAGTGCTGAGTGACTGTTGTGTGGAGCTAACCCATACCAGCCACGTCCAGAGTCAGTGTGTTCGTAGGCCGACCTTAGAAGAAACGGCTATACCGTGGCCAGAATGCGGTTTTTGGGGCAAGCTGAAGTCATCCCGCTGGCCCGTTTTTTTAACCTCTTTACAGTACATGGCTTCACGTTCCCCCGGCTTATCCCCTCCTCCTACTCCCTGGCAGCGCCTGACCGGCATGCTGGACACCGAACGTAAGACCATCCGCTTCATTCTTTTTTACGCCATTGTCACCGGCCTGATCAGCCTTACTTTACCCCTGGGGACCCAGGCCGTCTTTAACCTCGTCTCGACGGGCGCCATCTTCGGCTCCACCTATATTCTGATTGGCGTTGTTGTGCTGGGCGTACTGCTGGGCGGCATTCTGTTGATTGGGCAGATGACGATGGTGGAGGCTATTGAGCAGCGCTTATTTGCGAAGGCGGCCCTGGAGTTTGCTTACCGCCTGCCGCGTATTCAGCCCGAATCCTTGGTCGGTGAAAACCCACCGGAGCTCGTCAACCGCTTTTTTGACATTCTTACGGTACAGAAAGGGCTTACTAAGCTGCTGATTGACTTGATGTTTGGGGGCTTTCAAATAGTTTTCGGGCTGCTCGTATTGTCCTTTTACCATCCCATCTTTATTGCATTCGGAATATTCACAATCCTGATGCTAGTGCTGATTTACGTACTACATTATCGGCGGGCGCTGCGCACGAGCATTCAGGAGTCGGCTCACAAGTATGAAGTGGTGGACTGGCTGGAGCAGGTGGCCGGTCGGCTGCCCGAGTTTCGCAACAATGAGCAGCAGCAGCGCCAGGCTATCATGCGCACCGACGAGCTGACTGCCGAGTACCTACGCGCCCGCAATGGCCACTTTAAAGTGCTCAAGTATTATTTTGGCTACGCCATCTTCCTGCGCACCATTCTCATTGGGGGGCTTTTGATTGCCGGCACGCTGTTCGTGGTATCGCGGCAAATGAGTCTGGGGCAGTTTGTGGCGGCAGAGGTTATTATCGTGCAAGTCAGCGCCGCCATCGAAAAGCTGGTAACCGGCATCGGTACCGTCTTCGATATGCTGACCGGCGTGGAAAAGCTGGCGGGCGTGACGGATCTACCCCTACTGGATAACGCCCCGACTGAAACCCATGCTTAACGTATCCAAACAAAATATCCCCCGGAAGGCATTAGAGGAGTTTCCCCTTACCACCCGTCAGGAGCTGCTCGACCCCAAAAGCGGACGCCGCCTGGGCCGCGTCTTGCTGGCCGTTGGGGCTGCTTTCGTCATTGTCCTGTTTCTGCCCTGGCGGCAGACCATTCAGGGCTACGGCCGCCTGACTGCCCTCACGCCCCAGGACCGCCCCCAAACGGTACAGAACGCTATTGCGGGCCGCATTGAACGCTGGGCCGTGCGCGAAGGAGAGCTTGTGCAGAAAGGTGACACTATACTAACCATCTCCGAAATTCAGGATGAATACTTTGATCCTAATCTGCCCGAGCGCTTACGCGAGCAGTTAGCCGCCAAGCGCAGCAACGTGGCCGCCGGCGGCGCCCAGATTGTAGCGTCCAACCAACAGATTGCGGCCCTACGAACGGGTCTGACGGTGCAGCTGGCGGCCGCTGGCAACCGGGTAGAGCAGGCGCGCAATACCGTTACCATCGACAGCGCCGATTTGGTGGCCGTCACCAACTTTTACCAGATTTCCCAAAACCGGCTGGCGCGCTATGAAGAGGGATTTAAAAACGGTCTGTTTTCTCTCACGGATATTGAAACGCGGCGCTTAAAGCTTCAGGAAGATCTGGCCAAGGTGGTAGCTCAACGCAACAAGCTGCTCAATACCCGCCAATCGTTCAGCAATGCCCGCATTGAGCTAGCCGGAATCCGAGCCAGGTACCAGGAAACTTTGGCCAAAACGCAGTCTGACCGTAGCTCGGCCGTATCCAGCCAGGCTAGCTCGGAGGGGGAAGTAGCGGCCCTGCGCAACCGCATTAGCAACGTGGAAGCGCGGCGCGCGCGCTATATCGTGCGTGCGCCGCAAACCGGCTACGTGGTACGGACGCTTAAAGCTGGCATCGGCGAAACCATCAAGCAAGGAGAATCTATTGCCACCCTCCAGCCCGAGGCACCTGTACTGGCCGCCGAGCTGTACGTGCGGGCCATGGATGTGCCCCTGATTCAGCAGGGCCGGCACACCAGGCTACAGTTCGACGGCTGGCCAGCTATTCAGTTCTCGGGCTGGCCTTCGGTAGCGGTCGGCACGTTTGGGGGCGAAGTAGCGGTAATTGACGTGGTAAGCAGTACGGATGGCCGCTACCGGCTCCTGATTCGCCCCTCTCAAACGCCCCAAACAGACCACGACTGGCCAAAGCAGCTGCGCATTGGCTCGGGCGTGTACGGCTGGGTGATTCTGGACTCGGTCCCGGTTTGGTACGAAATCTGGCGGCAATTGAACGGCTTCCCTCCCAGCCTGCAAGCCGAACCAAACAACAGTACGCCCACCCAAGGGCCATCTGACGAAAAGGTAACCCCGTCATGAGGCCCTTTACCTACTCAAACCGCTCATTTGGCTCGTTGGGGGGCAAATTTCGGTTGCTGATCTTGCTTACCCTGGTTTGGCTCGCTGTTACAGTACAAAGTGTAGCTCAGCAGAAGCCAGTCGCACAGCCTATTCCGGGTCAAAGCCGCCAGCTGGCTGAGCCTCAGACTGTCGTTGATACGGCTCAGGTGTTCTCACTGCAAGACCTGGCTGAGATAGTATTCGCTCATCATCCTATTGTAAAGCAGGCAGCGCTGCTCAGTGCCGGGGCGCGGGCAAAGGTGCTACAGGCCCGCGGCGGCTTCGATCCTAACATAGACGCCAGTTTTGACCGCAAAGTATTTGGGGGCACCAATTATTATAACAAATGGGCTAATGAGCTGCGGGTGCCCATTTGGCTAGGCGGCATCGACCTAAAGGCGGGTTACGACCGCTACGTAGGCACTTATATCAACCCGGAAACCAACACCCCGCTGGCGGGCCTGGCAGGCATCGGCCTATCAGTGCCCCTGGGGCAGGGGCTGCTTCTGGATGCCCGGCGCAGCACCTTGCAGCAGGCCCGCATCCTGGTTCAGGCAGCGGAAGCCGACCGGGTAAAGCAAATCAACGAAGTATGGCTGCAAGCGGCCAAAGATTATTGGAACTGGTATTACACCTACCAACAGGCCCTGCTTATTCAGGAGGGAGTAAATTTGGCCGAAGTCCGCTTTCGGGCCATCAGCCAGCGCGTATCCCTGGGTGATCAGGCTCCGGTCGACTCCGTAGAGGCTCGCATCACCATCCAGGACCGTTTGGTGCAGGCCGAACAGATCTTGGTCGAATTACAGAATGCGCGTCTCGTTCTCTCCAATCACCTCTGGAATCAGCAAGGGCAACCCGTAGAGCTACCCGCGCGGGCGGTTCCGCAGCCCACCCGCGTCGGTGACCTTAACGCCCAAGAGCTTCAGCGCCTCACCGACCAAGCCGCGACCCAGCATCCAACACTACTCGGGCTCGGGGCCCAAATCCGACAGCTTGGCGTGGAGGAGCGCTACCGCCGCGAGCTACTCAAACCCCGTCTTAATGTGAGCGGCACCCTCCTCAGTCAAGGCGACTTTTACCAGACCGACGTGCTGCCCGCCTACGATTTTGGGCGCAATAACTATAAGCTGGGGGTTGATTTTGCCTTCCCATTGTTTCTGCGGCAGCAGCGCGGCCAACTCCAGCAGGTTCGCCTCCAAGTGCAGGAAAAGGTATTGGAGCAGCAGCAAAGTCAGCGCACCATTCTTACCCAAATCACCAGCACCTACAATGCGCTCAAGGCTTACGAGCGCCAGCTTACCGTGCAGTCCCAGGCCATTGCCAATCAGCGCACTCTTTTGCAGGCCGAGCTACAGAAGTATGACTTGGGGGAGAGCACCATATTTCTGATCAATAGCCGGGAAACGAAGCTAATTGATCTTTTGATTAAACAGGAGAGCCTACGGGCCAGTTACGAAAAGTCGTTGGCAGAGCTGTATTATTACGCTGGCACCCGTTCACTAGCCGTGGACTAGATTACCTGGCCGGTTCTATCTTTGCGGCTCTCCTTCCCTGCTTCCATGTCCCCCACCCTGATTCTGAGCCTGATTGCGGGCTATTTCGTTATTCTTATTGTCATTGCGCTGCTCACCTCGCGCAAAGCCACCAGCGAAAGCTTCTTTGTTGCCAACCGCAATGCCCCCTGGTACATGGTGGCCTTCGCCATGATTGGTACCTCCCTTTCCGGCGTCACGTTTATCTCGGTGCCGGGCATGGTGCAGTCGCAGAGCTGGAGCTACATGGCGGTGGTAATGGGATATACGGTTGGCTATCTGGTAATCGGCCTGGTGCTGATGCCGCTGTATTACCGCCTGCGGCTGATGTCAATTTATGGGTATCTGGAGCAGCGCTTTGGGTTTTGGAGCTACAAGACCGGGGCCCTGTTTTTCTTGATTTCGCGAGCCGCCGGCTCGGCCCTGCGCTTGTACTTGGTGGCGGGCGTGCTCCAGCTGGCCGTATTCGATGATATGGGCGTGCCTTTCATAGTCACGGTGATTGTCAGCATCATGCTTATTTACCTCTACACCTTTCGTGGGGGGCTAAAAACCATTCTCTGGACTGACACTTTCCAGACGATGGCCATGCTTACCTGCGTGGGCGTGAGTATTTATCTGGTGTCGTCGGAGCTGAATCTGGGCTTCGCGGAGCTGGTGCGCACGGTGAAAAGCAGCGACATGTCGCAGATCTATTTCTCCGATATCAAAGACGACAAGTTTTTCTGGAAGCAGTTTGCCTCGGGCGCCTTCATTACCATCGTCATGACTGGCCTCGACCAGGACCTGATGCAAAAAAACCTGAGCTGCCGCAGCCTCGGCGACGCCCAGAAAAACATGTTCTGGTTTACTATCGTGATAGTATTCGTCAACATTTTGTTCCTCACGCTGGGCGTACTACTGTATAAGTTTGCCGCCGCCAAAGGCATTCAGCTCCCCATCAACGCCGCCACGGGCAAGATCATCGGCGACGACGTATTTCCGCTGCTCGCCACCGAGCACTTCACCTTGTTTGCGGGCATCATTTTCATCCTGGGCATCGTGGCCGTCACGTACGCTTCCGCCGACTCCGCCCTTACGGCCCTCACAACGTCGTTTTGCGTCGATTTCCTTTCTATTCGGCAGTACCCGGAGGCCAAGCAGACGCAGCTGCGCCAGCTTACCCATCTGGGTTTTTCGGTGGTGCTCATCGTCATCATCCTGATTTTCCGCGCCATCAACGACCAGAGCTTGATTACGGCCGTGTTTAAGCTGGCCGGCTACACTTATGGGCCGCTGCTGGGCTTATTTTCCTTTGGAATCCTTACCAGCCGGATGCTGCGTGAGCCGCTGGTGCTGCCCGTGTGCATCGCGGCCCCGTTGCTCACTTTGCTCATCAATGCCAACTCGGAGGCGTGGCTGGGGGGCTATAAGTTTGGATTTGAAATCCTACTGCTCAACGGATTACTTACTTTCCTGGGTCTATTAGCTATTTCGCGGCCCGCGGCAGCAGAAGCAGTGCCGGAGTTGAACCCTACGCGCTAATAGTTGTTGAAAAAAGGATAGGCTACTACTGGTTCGTACCTTTGCGAAACGGTTCTGGTGGGGAAATTTGCCTCTGGCCTGGTTCTATCTTTTTTTCGAAACGTGAAAAACCTCTTCCTTCTGCTGTTGCTTGTGGGGTTGCCGTTGGTGGGTTGGGCCCAACAGCCCGCCAAAAAGCCCCCCACGGAGCTGAAGGCCGGCCAGATGCAGGCCCAGGCCAAGCCCGGTGCCAATCGGCCCGATGTGCCGCCGCAGTTTCCGGGCGGAGCCCAGGCGCTCAATGATTTTTTTCAGCAACAAGTAAAGCATCCGGCCGCCGCGCGCGACAAGTCTATTACCGGCAACGTAGTCACCAGCTTCACGGTGGAAGCGGATGGCCGCGTAAGCAACCCCGCCGTGACCACCAGCCTTTCTCCCGAGTGCGACGCCGAAGCGTTGCGCGTGCTTTCGCAGATGCCGGCCTGGAAGCCTGCTACCCGCAAAGGGCAGCCCGTAGCCGTGCAGGTGCGCCTGCCCGTGCCATTCGGCAACTCATCGATTATTGAAGTGGAGAACCCGAAGGGCAAAATGAAGTTTGAATAATGTAAGTAAGACATGAGTAGTGAGAGGTGAGAAGTGAGATGTTGTGCAGTAGTGTGGCTGTACTGAATAACGTCTCACTTCTCACTTCTCACCTCTCACTTCTAAAATAGAATGGCCCGAAGTGGAATGAATACCAGCGGCACGACCCTCGATTCGGACGCGCCCAAGAAGAAATTAACCAAAGAGAGTTTTCGGCAAGGCTTGCGGATATTCCGCTATGTGCTTCCTTATCGTGTCAAGTTTATCATTGGTATGGTGCTGCTGGTCTTTTCCAGTGCCACTGTTATGGCCTTCCCCTGGGTAATTGGCAAGCTGACCGACGCGGCCAACGGCCGGCCGTTCGTGCTACCTAATGGCAGCGCGCTTACCATCGATTACATCGCCATTGGCCTGTTTATCATAATCCTGTTTCAGGGCGTTTTCTCCTTCGGGCGTATCTGGTTTTTCACCCAGGTAAGCGAGTACACCGTGCGTGATATCCGGCAGGCCCTGTATCGGAAGTTCGTGACGCTGCCGATTCCTTACTTCGAGAAAAACCGCGTTGGCGCTATCACCTCGCGCATCACTTCCGATGTAGGCCAGATTCAGGATACCTTTTCGCTCACGCTGGCCGAGCTGTTCCGCCAGGTCACGACGCTGGTTGTGGGTACTATATTTATCATGATGGTGTCGGTAAAATTGTCGCTGTTTATGCTGGCGACATTTCCGCCCATTGTACTGCTGGCCATGTTTTTCGGGCGCAAAATCCGGGTGTTAGCCAAGGCCACGCAGGATGAGCTGGCCAAAACCAACGTTATCGTCGAAGAAACTCTGCAGGGAATTAATACGGTGAAGGCCTTTACCAATGAGCAGTTTGAAACCAACCGCTACACCGTCTCGCTCACCAATACCGTAAGAGCCGCCCTGCGCAGTAACCGCTACCGCGGTGGCTTTGTGTCGTTTGTAATTATCGGGCTGTTCGGGGGCATTATTCTGGTGCTCTGGCGGGCGGCCTCGCTGGTGGCGGCCGGCCAGATGACCATTGGTGATCTAACGTCCTTCGCGCTTTATACCATCTTCATTGGCGCCTCAGTAGGCGGCTTAGGCGAGCTTTACGGCAAGGTTCAAAGCACGCTGGGCGCCTCGGAGCGTATCCTCGAAATCCTCGATGAGCCGTCGGAGCCGACGCACCGTCCCCGCATGGCGGGTATTGCACCTCTGCAAGTGCGCGGCGACATCGACTATCAGAATGTAGCCTTTAGCTACCCGACGCGTCCCGATTTGCCGGTGCTCAAGGATATCAGCTTCGATATTCAGGCCGGCGAAAAGATTGCTTTGGTGGGCCCGAGCGGCGCGGGCAAAAGCACCATTGTGCAGCTGCTCATGCAATTTTATGAACTGAGCGCGGGCAAAATCCTGATTGATGGGCGCGATGTGCGCTTGTTCGACCTCACGGAGCTGCGCAGCCACATCGGCATTGTACCCCAGGAAACGTTGCTTTTCGGCGGCTCTATTCGGGAGAACATCGCCTATGGTAAAACTGACGCTACCGACGCCGAAATCACGGAAGCTGCCCGCAAGGCCAACGCCTGGCAGTTTATCTCCTCCTTTCCCGAAGGCTTGGATACGGTGGTGGGCGAGCGGGGCATCAAGCTTTCGGGCGGACAGCGCCAGCGCGTAGCCATTGCCCGCGCCATCCTGAAAAATCCCGCCATTCTCATCCTCGACGAAGCCACTTCCTCCCTCGACTCCGAGTCGGAGAAGCTGGTGCAGGATGCGATGGACGAGCTAATGAAAGACCGCACCAGCATTATCATCGCCCACCGTCTCAGCACCATTCGCAAAGTGGATAAGATTCTGGTGATTGATGGCGGCCGTATTGTGGAGCAAGGCCGGCATGAAGAGCTCTCCAACAGCGAGAATGGGCTGTATGCGAATCTGTTGAAGCTGCAATTTGAGTTGTCGTAGCTATTTTTAGGTCCCAAATAATTACGTAATGCCTACCAGACTAACGGTGGCTCATGGAAGTCGTTATTTAACGACTAATCAGATAGCAGATATTTTTTTTGAAGTGATGGATTCAAATAATCCTTGTGAGTTAATTGAAACAGAAGCTCACGGTGTAGTTTCGTTTATTGCTTATAAACCTGTTATTCAATTATCTATTCTCAGACTTCATACCTTACTGACAAACAAGGATCCTTTGATAGAACTTTATGTTAATGGCCGGCAGTACTCCACTAATGTCATTTAAAACATCGTTATGCAGCTCACTGTAATTATTCAACACGGGGAAGATGGGTGGCTCACGGGTCAGATTGAGCAACTACCTGCTGTTATTACGCAGGGCAGAACAATGGAAGAGTTGAAGTTCATGTTACAGGACGCACTTGCTCTTTACCTGGAAACCCAACAAGAGTTGACTACTCGTAACTATCAAGGTCAGGTATTCACGCGGGAGTCGTTTGGTGAGCTTAACGCTGCCTAATGAAGCGTTTGGATCTGTTAAAGCATTTGGCAAAGCATAAGTGCGAGCTTCTTCGTGAAGGGGCGAATCATTCTATTTACCTCAACAATGATAATGGCAAGCAAACGGCCATACCGCGTCATCGTGAGATAGGTGAGAATACAGGAAGAGAAATCTGTAAGCAGCCTGGCATTACGCCAATACGCTGATCACATACATCTAAAACCCGCTTTTGACGCGGGTTTTACTATTTTTGGCCCATTAATCATCCATTTATTCCCTCCAATGACTAATTTTTTCAAGACTACCAGCGCCGCTCTAGCTTTAGGTGCATTGCTACTAGCTGGCAGCGCCGAAGCGCAAATCAATACGCCGCAGCCAAGCCCGCTCAGCACCGTTACCCAGCGCGTGGGCCTGACCGACATCACCATCACTTATTCGCGCCCGAGCGCTAAAGGTCGTACGGTGGCTGGTACGCTCATTCCGATGGGCAAACGCTGGCGCACGGGCGCCAACGCCACCACCAAAATCACGTTTTCGGACGAGGTAATATTGGAAGGCAAGAAGGTGCCAGCCGGCGAATATGGCTTGTACACCATCCCGAACAAGGATACGTGGTCAGTGGTGCTGAGCAAAAACACCAAGCAGGGCGCTAACGTGGACGGCTTCAAGGACGAGGACAACGTGGCTACCATCTCGGCTAAAACCTACAACCTGGCCAATAAGGTGGAGACCTTCACTATAAACTTCAGCGACCTTACTCCCGCCACTGCCAACGTAGACATGCAGTGGGAAAACATCGGCGCCAAGTTCCGCATCACCACCGAGGTTGACTCCAAGGTAATGGCCCAGATCAACGAGAAAGTGGTTAGCGGGGCAGCCACCGCCACTCCCGCCGATTATGCCGCCGCCGCCGTGTATTACCTCGACAACGACAAGGATATGAAGCAGGCACTGGCCTGGATGCAGAAAGCCAATGCGAAAGACCCCAAGTTCTGGAACATGCATACGGAGGCCAAAATCCGCATGAAAATGAAGGATTATAAAGGCGCTACCGCTGCTGCTGAGCAGTCGAAGAAGCTGGCTACCGAAGCCAAAAACGACGACTACGTGAAGATGAACGACGAGTTGATTGCTGGCGCGAAGAAAGGCGGCGCTACCAAGTAAGTTTCTCTTTTAGGTTTAAAAAAGCCCCCCAGCTTTGGCTGGGGGGCTTTTTTGTTGTTCAATAAGTGGCCTCACCCCCCAGCCCCGGTTCGCTTTAAGCGCGAAGTCCCAAAAAGAGGGGAGCCTGACGCTCGGCCTACGCCGCCTAAGCTTAGGCTTAGACCGCTACCGCTTATATAAACTTCTTATTTGGTGAGCAAGCCAAAGCTTGTGGTAGAACTACTCGTTAGGCTCCCCCTCTTTTGGGGACTTCGCGCTTAAAGCGAACCGGGGCTGGGGGATGAGGCCTTTTGCCCCCCAGCGGCCAGTAGCATTACCAGTGCGCAGCCAATAATATTATACCACAGATAGGCAATTTCAGTAGTAAAAAACAGCAAAAAGATGAGCCCCTGCGTAACTATAGCGGCCCAGAAAACGGCGTTTTCCCCAATTTTCTTCATGAAAAAGGCTACCACGAAAATGCCCAGAATGGTGCCGTAAAACAGGGAGCCCAGAATATTGACGGCTTGAATCAGGTTCTCCAATCGGGCGGCAAACAAAGCGAAACCGATGCCTAATACGCCCCACGTAACGGTAGCCCAGCGCGACACGCTGACATAATGCCGCTCATCGGAGCGGGGCCGCGCGGGCTTATACAGGTCGATGACGGTGGTAGACGCCAGGGCGTTGAGGCCAGCGGCGGCGCTGCTCATAGCGGCACTCAGCACCACGGCAATGAGCAAGCCCACCAGGCCGCGGGGCATATACTGAAGCACGAAGGTCAGAAAGACGTAATCGGTGTCCTTGGCTTCGGCTAAAGGAGCCGCCTGTTTGAAAAACGTCTGGGCATCGGCGCGCAGCTCCCGAATAGCGGTTTGGGTGGTTTGCAGCTGGGTTTGGGCAGCTGCCAGCTGGGCTGGATTATCCTGTTGAAGCGCTGTAACCAATTGTTCCGTGGCGGCGCGCTTCCCGTCGAAGAGCGTAGCGTGGCGCTGCTCCAGCGCCCGGAGCTGGGGGGCGAATTCGGGCTGCTTGGCTATCTGCTCGCGTACGGGCCGGTTGAAGGTGAGGGGCGGTTGGTTGAACTGATAAAACACGAACAGCAACACCCCAATCAGCAGGATTCCAAACTGCATGGGCACTTTCACCAAGCCATTCATCAGCAAACCCAGGCGGCTTTCGGTGATACTCCGGCCCGCCAGATAGCGCTGCACTTGGCTCTGGTCGGTGCCGAAGTACGACAAGGCCAGAAAAAGCCCCCGGTCATGCCCGTCCAAAAATTATAGCGGTCAGATGGGTCAAACGTGAAATCGATAAGATTGAGCTTGCCTTGATGACCCGCTACCTGCATGGCTTCCCCAAAACCAATGCTGGGGGGCAAATAATGCACAAGTAAGTAGCCCGCCACCACCATGCCCGTGAAAATAACTGCCACCTGCCCCTGTTGCGTAACGGCCACCGCACGGGTGCCGCCTGCCACGGTATAGCTGATCATCAGTCCCCCAATCAGCCAGACGGTAAGGTTGATATTCCAGCCCAGAATAGCCGACAGCACCAACGCCGGCGCATACAGCGAGAGGCCGTTGCTAAGTCCGCGCTGCACCAAAAACAAGCCGGCCGCCAGTGTCCGGGTGCGCCGGTCGAAGCGCGTTTCGAGGTACTCATAAGCCGTAAAAACCCGCAGTCGATGATAGATGGGCACGGCTACGGCCGCAATGAGCACCATAGCCACCGGCAACCCGAAGTAGAACTGAATGAAGCGCATCCCGTCGTCGTAGGCCTGGCCGGGCGTACTCAGGAACGTGATGGCGCTGGCTTGGGTGGCAATAATGCTCAGGCCTATCCCCCACCAGTTGGCCTGGCGGCCACCTAATAAGTAGCTGTCGAGAGTGCGGCCAGCGGCACGCGTGCGCCACGTGCCGTAACCCACAATAAACAGCAGCGTGCCCCCGAGCACCAGCCAATCGAGTGCACTCACGCGAACCAGTAGGTTAAAAGCGTGAATCCGACCAGCTCAATCACTAGGGCGCTAATAACCAGTGTGTACCAGCCCCGCCACGTGGCAAAAAGCGGCGGCTTATTCGTATTAGGGAGCAGCGGAGGAAGCAGTTCAGGCGTGGGGGGCATTTTTACTGGTGAAACGATGGGCGGGAACAGTAAGGAGCAGACGAAGGGTGGAAGGTTGCTTTTAAGTGAAGGAAAAAGCCTAATCCAGCTTACTTACCCAACGAAATCATATTCGTCAGCAAACGGTAAGCACCGGGCACACCCGCCGGCAGCTCTCTGAAAAACGACAGACCCGTATAGATATAGTGCCCTTTGCCATAGTCAGCGACCAGAATAGCGCCGTCTTTGGGCGACTCGCCGGGGTCGTTACTGCTGATGACGGGCTGGTACTTCGCGTCCCACTGGCTCGGATAGTATAAGCCCTGCTCCTGCACCCAGCCCTGAAAATCGCGGCTCGTAATTTTATTCGGCGTGTTGAGCAGCGGGTGCTGGGGCTTCAGGAAGCGTACTTCGGCATTTTCCACCGTCACTCGGTCGTTGGACAGCTTGAATGGATACGGACCGATTTCGGGCAGCACCGTACCCCGACTCACGGTGTATTGCACAATAAGATTGCCGCCACCCTGCACGTATTCCAGCAGTACGGGCTGCAAAAACCGCAGGCGGTCTACGGTATTGTAGGCCCGCACGCCCAGCAGCACGGCATCGAAGCGGCGCAGGTTATCGGGCGTAAGGTCGGTTTCTTTGAGCGTCGTTACCTGGTAGCCAATCTGGCGTAGCGCATCCGGCACTTCATCGCCGGCGCCCATGAGGTAGCCTATCTCATTGCCTTTGCGCTTGAGGTCCAGCTTAATAAGCGGCGCGACAGCCTCCGGAAAGAGCGTCTGGGTGGGGATATGGGCATACACAATCGGCTGATAACCATGCGCGTACGTCTGCCCATCCACGGTAGCCACCGCGCGGAGCTGACCGGCGCTTTCGGTGGTGCCCGTAGGCCGCACCCGAAACTCCAGCGTTTGCTCCTGCTCCTTATTTTGCAAGGTAAAAGGAAACGAAGCAGGCTCAGCTACCCAGCCGGAGGGCAAATTCAGCGCGACGGTGCCGCGCACCCCAGCCCGCCCGGCCTTCACCGTAACGGGCACCAGCTTGGGCTGGTTTTCAGCAAACACGTATGCTTTGCCACCAATGTTTACCGCTACCGGCGGCACCACCGTCAGGGGCCGATACAACTCACCTTCCACCGGATCGGTGCGCTTGTACTGCACAGGCACGGTATAGAAAATAGGCGTGCCTGCTATATTCAACAAGCAGCCAACATAGGCGCTGGCCGGGTTTTCGGGCGTGCCAATCAGGTTTTGCCGATTGATCAGCAGCACCGCAGGCTCCTTTTGCCCCCCAGCCGACAGCCGCTGACCAGTTACGGGCCCAAGCAAGGCTGAGGAACCGCTTTCGGCTACCAGCAGCTTTTCCGGTACAGCATACATTCCCACCGTACCCGGCAGCCGCAACCAATAAGGCTGCGATGCTTCCACCTGTGAACTGAGCTGGAAGCGCAACCGCACTCGGCTCAGTTCATTCATAGCCAACGGTTTATTCAACGTAGTATCGCGCTGATAGGCTATCAAACCAGTTCCCACCCAGGTAACAGGCACTGCGGAGCGGTTAACGGCTTCCACCGTCACGGTAACGGGTTGGCCGGGAGCGGTAGTAGCCTCGGCAGCCGTAGCCTCCAGGTATAATCCCAGACAGGCTTTTATCAGCTGTTCTACTTGCTCCTGCTTTTCCTTTTTCCAAAACCCATCATCCGGCGCCTTCAATAAAGCTTCGCGCACTTTTAATAAACTGGCTACGCTGGCGGCTGGGTTAGCGGGGTCAAACTCCTTTATGGTCTGGCTCACCAGCTTGCCCACGGGCGCGCCGCCTTTTATGCGGTTCCAGCTCAGATCAACACCTTCTAAAAAGTCTTTTTGGGCCTTCTCTCCTTTCAGCGGCTCCAGGTATTCGATGGCCTCTCCCCGCGTGGCGGCCGAGCCGAAGCCCTGGCTTTTGTGCTGGGAACGGCTGGTAGCCGCAATTTCGCCGTAGCTTTTACCCAGCAAGGCGTTGTAGCTGCCCGCATCCACTACAATCTTACCGGTAGCGTCAAACTTCTGGCCTGGCTGAATAAAGAAAGAAGAAGTATTCCAGAATAGTCGCTTTGGCTGCCACGCCTGCACATACTGGAGCTGCTCCGGAAAGCGCTTCGGGTCGCCGGCCGCATCGAAGGCATTGAGGGCAAGTTGGGCGCTGGCGGTATGGTGGCCGTGCGTACCGCTGGGCTGGGGTGAGAAGCGCGTAATCAGTACATCGGGGCGGCGCTGCCGGATTATCCAGACCATATCGGCAAGCACCTGCTCCCGGTCCCAGATGGTGAAGGTTTCCTCCGGAGTTTTGGAGAAGCCAAAGTCATTGGCGCGGGTAAAAACTGCCGGCCTCCATCGGTGCGGCGAGCCGCCAGCAGTTCCTGCGTCCGGATGACGCCCAGCCCCTCCCGAATCTCGGGACCAACCAGATTTTGCCCCCCGTCGCCGCGCGTACAGCTCAAATACCCCGTTTCGAGCAAGCGCCCATTGGCCAAATAAGCAATCAGGCGGGTATTTTCATCGTCGGGGTGAGCCGCAATGTAGAGAGCCGAGCCCAGCACATTCAATTTGCGCAAGCCCAAGGCAATGTCGGCGGCTGAATACGATTTAGGAGTTTGGGCTGACGCCAGTATCGGCAGAAGCAGCAGAAGCAGGGCGGCGCGCGAGAACACGAAGGTCATTTGGTGACGGTTAGCAGCAGAAAGTCAAAGGTAGTTGATAAAAGAAGGGAGGCGAAATGCACAATTCTGCCTGCTTCTATAAGTACTGTTGAGGTTGATCTGGTTGAACTTTGTGGCACTTTATATAGATTAACTAATTATTATCACAATATTTAGTCAAAATAATATAACTTATTACCTACATTTGCCCGTATTAAGACTGCAAAAATAAAATCGCCTATATGAAATCTTTACATAATGCATTAGCGGCTTTAGGGGCCGTTTTTCTCTCACTGGGTGCGCCGCAAGTAGCGCAGGCTCAATTTCGGCCGGCTCCTGTTATTGATGGCATTGTCAGTCCGGGTGAATATGGCAATGAGTATCAGACCACAAGCAATAAAGTAGAGGATGCTAATGGTATAATCTGGCACATGACATGGGACGATGAGAACCTTTACATTGCTATTGAGGAAGCTAATCTTCAGGAAGGCGCCGTTCTTTATTTGGATATTGACCCTGAGGTATTAGTAAATGGGCCAGCGGGCCGACAAGATGGATTTGCTGTACTAGATGTTAATGGCAAATTGCCCTTTCAGGCAGATATCATTATTAACGCAGAAAAATTTCACCATGAATACCGTCGCTACAACAAAGAATCTGACCAGTGGGCTGGGAAAGTAGAATTCCCAATCGACCCCGAAGTTGGCGAAGGTACCGGCCAGTATGCTGACAATGCCACCGGCGAAGAAACTCCGGAGGATTGTGAGGATGATGTTAGGTGGAGTTATTGCAACCCAGAAAGAAACTTCCCTGGTACGATAAAGGAGTTCTCCCTTCCCTGGGCCAGGATTGGTAGACTTACTGACCCTAGCAACCCTCTGAGTGGTAAGCGCCCGGAAAACTTCAATTGGTTTGGCCACATCGCCTACGGTGAGGACGGTCCCTTTATTGGAGACAAAAAATGCGATGAGCCCGGTGTATTCTGTAAAGACCCAACTATTCGTGGTGGTACCACTGGTCAGGTACCACGAGAGAACCCACGTGATAGTAAAAGTAGTTTCAACTGGAATTACTACTTCACCGTCCTAAACACATCAGCAGGTTCGGACAACAATGCATTTGGTCCACTTTTGGGTCCGGGCAACACTCCCCTTCCCAGCTTTACCTATATACCTGGAGGCTTTTCTGATTTCGGAAGCTTTCGGGCCTACGACTTCACGTTAAACACTCCAGAATTCACATTAAACAGACCAGAAGGTACTGTTACCCGTACCGACGTTCCCCGTCCAAATACCTCAGAATGGAATATTTTGGGCAATTTGGTTATTGGCCCCAACAATATGCTTGACTTCAGCCCAGCAACAAATGCTTCTGATGCTTTTGTTTACATATCTGGCAGCCTGATCATCGCTCCAAGGGGTGATGACAAACCATCGTTCTCCTATTTAAGTAATGGCGGTAACGGTGGTATTAGTGTTGGTGGAGACATACTATTTACAAAGCCAACTTCTTTTCAGACTGATACAAAGGTTATTCTGGCGGGTGGCAACCAAACTATCACAGGCAGTACCTATCGTGCTTTAGTTGTTCAGGGAACGGGCACCAAGACGTTAACCAGTGATGTAATCATTACCTCGTCCTTGGCTATTAATGCTGGAACGCTTGCCACGGGCTCAAACCTAGTAACCCTAAGACCTGAAGCGACCTTTGTGGAAGCAACAAATGGGTACTTGCTAGGTAACATTCAGGCTTCCAGAAATATCGTTACTCCGGGCACTTATAAGTTTGGTGGTATCACGTCTGAGGAGGGTATTGGGCTGACGATCAACTCTGCTTTAGGTCAGGAAGGTAATGTGACAGCCCGGCGAATTACGGGCGGCTTTGGTGTAACTGGAAACCCAACTAGCTCAACTGCTACCAAAACAATTCGGCGGCGTTTCTTGCTCACTTCTACTAATGGACAACCCGTAAATACGACTATTCAGTTTAGCTACCGCAAGAATAGCCCTAATGAGCTTGAGGGTAATGAACCCTCGTCTTTGAAGCTATATAGATCAGCAGACCCGGTTGCATCGTACGCGTTAGTTGATGGAGTGAATACAAATAGCATTGACACTGGTACTCCTAACACCAGCCTCCTGCAATTCGTGGGTACCACTACGCTTAATAACGGCTACTTCTCGCTCAGCTCCAATAATGCTCCCCTACCCGTAGAGCTTGTTAGCTTCACGGGCAAGGCCGAAAGCAACGCGGTGCGTCTGAGTTGGACTACTGCCTCGGAGCAGCAAAACAAAGGCTTTGATGTAGAGCACCGCACTGATCTGGGCGAATGGAAGAAGATTGGCTTTGTAGGTGGTAATGGTACTTCTAACCAGCGCCACAATTACAACTACCTCGACCGCTCGGCGGTGGCTGGCGTGAATAACTACTACCGCCTGCGCCAGATCGATCTGGATGGCAAGTCGGTGTACTCGCAGCCCGTAACAGTGCAGCTTCGTGGTGATGGCCTGGTCGCCTTCTCGGTAAGCCCGGTACCCACTACCGACGTACTTACCCTAAACGGATTGTCTGCTGGCAAGCATGTTGCGGAGATCTATAACGCTCGTGGTCAGCGGGTAGTGCGCCAGGAGTTTAATGACTCTGCCCCCGCTACTCTCTCCGTGCGCGCACTGCCCGTAGGTGTGTATATGGTACGCGTGCTAGGGGCTAATCGGAGCACGCAAAATGCCCGCTTCATAAAGCAATAAGCTTCCTTTCGTTTTCTTATTAGCTTCGGCGCAATGGCTTCCATTGCGCCGAAGCTTTTTTATAATTGCCCCCCAGTTGCCAACTTGGGGCGCATCTGTCCGCCTGAGCTTACCTTCGCTGCATGTCCAATACCCTGCATCTACAAGACCTTTATATTTATCCTGTTAAGTCGCTGGGGGGCATTCGCCTCCAGGAAGCCACCATCGAAGCCCGTGGATTGCGCTACGACCGGCGCTGGCTGATTGTGAATGAGCGCAACCAGTTTATGACCCAACGGCAGACGGCCGAGATGGCGCTGCTCCAGGTGGCGCCGGCGCACAATGGCTTCTTGATCACCCACCGCACCCGCCCGGATTTGCTTCCTCTGTTCGTGCCATTTGAGGCCAGGCCCGAGCGCAGCCTGTTTGTTACCATCTGGGATGATTTTGTATTTGCCTGGCGCGGCGAGCGAGCGGCCGACGAATGGCTTTCGGAGGCCCTTAGCCGCACCTGTCGCCTGGTGTATATGTCGGATATGGCCATGCGGCCCGTCGATCCTGAGCTTAATCCGGCTGATGCAGTGGTGAGCTTCGCTGACGCTTATCCTTTTCTGCTTATCGGGCAAGGTTCGCTGGACGAGCTGAATGGCCGCCTTGCCGAGCCGGTACCAATGAACCGCTTCAGGCCCAACCTGGTATTTAGTGGCGGTTTGGCTCACCTTGAAGATACCTGGCAGGAGTTTCGGATTGGCGAGCTAGGGTTTAAAGCCGTAGAGACCTGCGGACGATGCGTGGTTACTACCATCGACCAGAAGACCGGCCAGAAAAACCCCGAAACGTTGCGTACGCTCGCCTCCTACCGCACGCTGGGGGGCAAAGTTATGTTTGGCCAAAACGTGACGGGCCCCGGCTACGGGAAGCTCCAGGTTGGAGACGAGCTAACGGTGATTAGCTATAAGTGATAAGGGCTGTCAACTCATCTATAACGATCCAAAGGGCGCACAACTGCGCTCTTCTGCACTTTTTACCAGTATACTAGACTTAATGCGGAAAAAGGTGTTAAAATAACGCGCGAAGCGGGCGTTAGCCTCGCTTGTGAGATAGCGTGATTTTACTTCCATCTTGCTTTTGCATCCATAAGCATTTTTTCCGCATTAACACTACTGTACGGCTACATGGACCTTTCCCCCGTTTTGAGTTTCCTGCGCGAGTTGGCCGTTAATAACAACAAGCCCTGGATGGACGCGCACCGTGGCGAGTACCAGCGCGCCCGCGCGGCGTTTACGGAGCTGGTGCAAACTGCGCTGCAAGGTTTGCAGCAGTTTGAGCCGGAGTTGGCGGGCCTTACCGCCGCGGCCAGCCAGTACCGCATCAACAAGAATGATAGGTTTCAGCAAAGCAATGAGCCTTATAAAAAGCACATGGGCGCTGGCTTTGCCCGCGACGGGCGGCACTCACCCTGGGCGGGCTATTTCCTTGCCGTTGGGCCCCATGGAACCAGTTGGGTAGGAGCCGGCAAATGGCGGCCCGAAACACCAGCCGTAGCGCGCATCCGCCAGGAGATTCACTATAACGCTCCCGCGTTTCATGCCATCCGTCAAGAAGCTGATATGCTCCGATATTACCCCGATGGCCTGGAGGGCGAGCGGCTTCAGCGCCCACCCAAGGGCTACGACAAGAACGACCCGAATTTGGAATGGCTAAAGCTCAAGGACTTCTTTGTATCGCGCTATTTCACTGATGCTCAGGTGTTTAAGCTCAACTTCGCGCAGGAGATAGTGACGTCCTTGCGGGCCGCACAGCCGCTGGTTCAGTTTCTGAATCAGGCGCTAACGGAAGGATAGGCAGTACTTTCTTACATACAAAAAAGCCCCCCAGGACAGTTCTGGGGGCTTTTTTACATACAGACAAGTACTTTAAAACAAGCCAAACAACGTGCTGTTGATGCGCTCGATAACGATACCCAGATCCTCGGGATTGTTCACGTAATCGAGATTGTTGACATCAATGATGAGCAGCTTTCCCTCCTTGTAGCTGCTGATCCACTGCTCGTAGTGCTCGTTGAGGTGCTTGAGGTACTCAATTTTGATGTTGTTTTCGTAGTCGCGGTTGCGGCGCTCAATCTGTTGAATGAGCTTGGGCAAATCGGCGCGCAGGTAGAGCAGTAAGTCCGGCGGATCGACCATGCTAATCATGGAGTCGAACAGGCTGCGGTAGTTGTCGTAGTCGCGCTCGGCCATCAGGCCCGACTGGTGCAGGTTGGTGGCGAATATATGCGCGTCTTCGTAGATCGTGCGGTCCTGAATGACGCCTTTATTTGCCTTCTGGATTTGCTTGATGCGCTGAGTTTGGCGGAAGCGACTGTTCAGGAAATACACCTGCAGATGAAACGCCCAGCGGGGCATCTCATCATAGAAATCCTTGAGATAGGGATTATCATCTACGTCTTCCAGAAATACCTCCCAGTTGAAGTGATGCGCTAGCTTATTGGCCAGCGTGGTTTTGCCGGCTCCAATGTTTCCGACGATGGCGATGTGCATGAGCGAGGTGGGCAGCTAAAATGTGAGGCGCAAAAGTAGCGCATCCACACCGAAGCCCACCTACTATCGCCCACGAACCGCGTTAACTCGTTCAAATAGCAGCTTAACGGTTATCGATGATTTCTTTTACGTCGCGGGCTTTTTCCAGCGTCCGGAATTCGGCTTGCCACGACCGCACCCGTAGGCGCTCTTCGGTGGGCAATTGGGTCCGTACGTCCTCGTAGCGCGCATTGAGGCGGGCCAGCACGGCAGAGGCCTCACTCCAGTTGGCGGCAGTCCAGCGGCGGCGCTGCTCGCGGGTAGTTTCCAGCAGACGAGCGTACAGATCGGGCAGCTCAGTGGCGCGGGCGCGGTTGATATTCACATTTTCGCTCAGCAGGCGGCTCTGGATCTGGGCAACCGTCTCGGGTTGGCGGGCGGTGCTATCGAGGCGCTGCTGCTCGACGGCCCAGGTTTGGTAGCGGGCTTTCTGGGCGGCGTACTCGCGGCGCGACTGCACCGACAAGCTATCGGTGGCGCGGTCGAGGCGGGCACTTTGACGGTCATAATCGGCCATTACGCTGGGCCACTCGCGGCGGGCACCATCTTCGGCGCGGGTCATTTTTTCACTTACCCAGTCACCAAACCGTCGTAGGTCACGCTCTACGGCCGAAGTTGGCTTGGTAGCAGAAGCAGGCTCCTTCGTTTGTTGGGCAGCGGCACTTAGTGGAGCGAGTAGCAAACTGGCGGCTCCGAAGAGAGCTGGAAGCAAAATATTTTTCATGACAACAAAGTAGAGAGTGACGTAAAAACGCCCCCCAGGGGGCAATTTATTGCTGGCACAATACAATTTCCGTCCCAAAATGCCTCCTACTAGCAAGAATGCACGTTTGTTATCCTAAAATTTGCGTTTTTGCAGCTTATGCCCGCCACCGATACCGCTTCCGTCAGCATTCAGCCAGCCACCTTGGCTGATATCCCGACTATTATTCAGCTGGCCGAAGCCACCTGGGAACCTACTTACCGCTTCATTATCTCGAAGGAGCAAATCGACTATATGTACCGCGTCATTTACACGCAGGCTTCTTTGGAGCGTCAAATGACGACTGAAGGCCATGTATTTTTGCTCATGCGCACCGATGGGCAACCAGCCGGCTACGCCTCCTTTTCTCGTTTGCCAGCGCCCACCGAAGCCGTATTCAAGCTGCATAAAATCTACGTTTTGCCTTCCCATCAGGGCCAACGCCTGGGGCAGCAGCTGGTGCTGGCCGTAGAGGAAGCCGCGCGCTCAGCTGGCGGCCAGTCATTGGAGCTGAACGTAAACCGCTACAACCCCGCCATCAGCTTCTATGAGCGCCAGGGCTTCCAGCAACACCGGGAGGAGGACGTTGCTATCGGGCCATATTGGATGAATGACTACGTGATGCGCAAGGAGCTGAACTAAGCTTTTCCGTTTTCAGGATTCAATCGTATAGGGTATGGCTTACTGTGCCAGCAATACTCATTAGCGCATTACCTACCATCAGATAAAATTCATCAACCAACCAAAACATGGCTACTAAACTCACTGTACTTAGCAACGGCTCTCTCCGCGTGGAGGGCGAGATCGAACTCGTTGACGCCCAGGGCAATGTCTACGGCCTCGGCGGGCGCGAACGAATCAGCATCTGCCGGTGCGGGCTTTCCAGCAACAAACCTTTCTGCGACGGTTCGCACAAAGGCCATTTCGAGCACGATGCCACGGCCTTCGATTTGCCTGCTCCGAAGGTTTAATCTGAATCGCGGATTTTGCAGATTAGTCGGATTTCTCGGATTTCGAGGACGATTTCTGTTTATTCCGCCAGCTGCCAAAAGAAAAGCCCTCCTGAGACACTCTGGGGGGCTTTTTCTTATAAAAGCGGTGTGAATCAATTGAAAGTCGTCCTCGAAATCCGAGAAATCCGACTAATCTGCAAAATCCGCGATTCAGATGATTTAAGCGTCAGCCAGAAACGTCACCAGATCCACATACTCCTGGCGGGCAGCGTCCTGCGACTTGCCGCTGATGCCAGCCCAGGCGTCGTATTTGGCAATAGCTTTAAAGTCGAAGCCGCCGGGCCGGTCCCCGGATATGTCACCTTCGGTCGCTTGTTTGTAGAGGGCGTAGAGTTGAAGCAGAACCAGGTTGGAGGGTTTGGTGGGTAATTCTTGGGCGCGCTGTGCGGCGACTTCAAACTCTTCGGTAGTGGCCATGAGGGTCAGGTTATGAGGTGGAAGTAACAGGTTATTTACCAAGAGTTGCGAGTTACGAGTTTTCTACTGCACCTTGCAAATAGTGCGGGAATCCGATATGTATCGGGCAAGCCCGCGTTGCCCCACTCACAACCCACCAAACCCCTACCCATGCGTCTTTTTACTGCGCTACTGGGGGGCTTTTTGCTAAGCCTCTCCGCCGCTCACGCCCAAAAAACTTACGTGCAATGTGGTCGTCTGCTCGACGTACGCACGGGCCGTATTCAACCCGAAATGACCATCGTAGTTGATAATGGGCGCGTGGCCGCCGTGAAAAGCGGCTATGCGGCTGGCACCGGCACCGATAAGATTATTGATCTGAAGAATAAAACCGTGATGCCCGGCCTGCTCGATATGCACGTACATCTGGAGCACCAAACCAGCAAAACCAACCAGCTCGACGAGTTCACTAAGAATCCCGCTGATGTAGCGTTTGAATCGCTCGAATACGCCCGCAAAACCCTTATGGCGGGCTTTACTACCGTCCGCGACTTGGGCGGCTCGGGCGTAAATGTGGCGCTGCGTAACTCCATCAACCGCGGCCAGGTGGTCGGGCCGCGCATCTTCACGGCCGCCAAGTCGCTCTCCGGCACGGGCGGCCACGCCGATCCTACCAACGGCTACCGCCAGGACCTGATGGGTAATCCGGGCCCCAACGACGGCGTGGTAAACAGTCCCGACGAAGGCCGCCAGGCCGTGCGCCAGCAGTATAAAAACGGCGCCGACCTCATCAAAATAACCGCTACCGGCGGCGTGCTCAGCGTAGCCAAAGACGGCAGCAGTGCCCAGATGACCGAGGCTGAAATCAGGGCCATCGTGGAAACGGCCCGCGACCTGGGCCTGAAAGTGGCCTGCCACGCCCACGGCGCTGAAGGCATGAAGCGCGCCATTCGGGCCGGTGTAACCAGCATCGAGCACGGCACCCTCATGGACGACGAAACCATGAAGCTGATGAAGAAAAACGGCACTTGGTACGTCCCCACCATCACGGCTGGTAAGTCGGTAGCCGACTCAGCCAAAATCGCGGGGTATTATCCGGCTGTGGTCACGCCCAAAGCGCAGAGCATCGGGCCGAAGCTGCAAGCCACGTTTGGGCGGGCGTATAAGGCAGGCGTCAAGATTGCCTTTGGCACCGATGCCGGCGTATTTCGCCACGGAGCCAACGGACTGGAATTTGTTTACATGGTAGAAGCCGGAATGCCCCCCATCGAAGCCCTGCGCGCCGCCACCATCCACGCCGCCGACCTACTCGGCCAAAGCGACCAGCTCGGCACCCTTGAAGCGGGTAAGCTCGCCGACATCGTAGCCGTAGATGGCGACCCCCTGCAAGATATTGCCACTATGCAGCGCGTGCGTTTTGTGATGAAGCAGGGAATGGTATATAAACAAGAATAGGCATGAAGCTTGCCTAACGGGTTGGGCACTGAAAATTGGGAACCAATTGGATATAACGGGTTTCTATCAGCACTACTATATTTGAGTAGTTTCCGGTTTTCTTTTGTACTAAACGTATTTTATTTCATTTTATCTACATGAAAATCTTCACCACGCTTACCTCTCTGTTGACTATAGCCATAGCGGTACCTGCTCTGGCCCAAACAGAGTTGAATACCCGGCCGCCTGCTATGCCATCTTCGCCCGTGGCACCCGCTACCCGCTCCACCATATATGCTGGACAGCCAGCCCCTGTTGGCAGCCCCAGCCCTAACCTCTACCGCCAGTCGTCGCTGGGCATAGACCTGGGCTGGGGCGGTCCCTACGGCGGACTGGGCTTTTCTTATGCCTACCTTCTCGGCCCCGGCACAGACGTAAACGCGGGCATTGGGCTGGGCGTGGGGGGCAAAATTGGCATTGGCGTCCGGCACTTCTTCAATCCAGACAGAAAGCTTACCCCATACCTGGGGGCCAACCTATCCCGCTCCGGCCGGCTCGATGAAGTAAAGCTAACCCTGAATGAAGGGTTGCCCAACGAGGAAACAACCTTTTATACGATAACTCCCAGCGGCATACTGCACCTGCGCTCCGGCCTGCGCTGGCAGCCAGGCCGCGTCGGGCTCATCGGTACGCTAGGCTACGGCGCGCGCCTCACCGGCGACCCGGTAACGTACATGAGCGGCTCGCAGCCTTCCCGTGAGATGCGCAACCTGGTGCAGGCCATTAGTCCTGGCGGCCTGGAAATTTCCTTGGGCATGAGCATTGGATTGGGGCAGTAATCGCTTCGGCCGTAGCGCGAAAACCCGTTCCGCCTCGTGCGCAGCGTGAATCAAACGTAGCTAATGACTATTCATGTGTAATTCGCGCTGCGCGGGAGAAAAATCCTAAATCTTATTTTAAATGACAAACCCAAGAATTTTAACTCCTATGTATATTTAATAAAGATGAATGAATCCAGCCAATAGTTTTTACACAACGGTTATCTTTTAATAATTCCTTTCTTTCATTCGCTAGATAGACTTTATCCCAGGCACCAAAGGTTTCAATCAAACCCACATTATATCCTTTATTTAGTTTTTTGATTACCGCCGAATTGGTTGAGTGGTCCACTCTAAAATTGGTACCATCTGTTGTCACCACGAAGGTGTCTCCTACGTCGTCTGTTCTCCCCAGAACGTTTGTTTTAAATTCCTTCCAGGGAAAACAAGGCCCCGGATCAGATTTTCTGAGTGGAGAGATATCATCGTGTCCCAACACCGTAATTAGCTCGTAGTGGTCCATTAAGACCTTGCTTAACGTGTAAAGCGCTCTAAGCTGTGCCGCCGGAAATCTAAACCAATGCTTATTATCGCTTGCGTTCCAAAACTTATGCTTATGCATTGCTTCCAGGATATCCTGAGCTCTCCCAATTGGATATACTTGGTGTTTTGTGGCCGTAATCCTTCTTTTAAAGGTACCGTCGGTAAGCTTTTCGCAAAACCCGGGATTTACAATCTCAATACCGATTGAGTGAAAATTGAAGTTTTCTACCCCGTCCCATACGCTACTTCCCGCATGATTCGCCCTGTGGTTGAAAGGAACCAGTTGCGTAATGGTTCCATCCAGGTCAATGACAATATGAGCAGCAATTCTATCCGGATTATCTCTCGTATTCATAAACCAATCAACCGCCGATCTGGCCGTATCGCCTGCCGTGTAATGAATAATTAAATAATCGGGGTCGATTATATCCCTAACATTTGGCGACTCTGATTTTACGATTTTCTCGTTTGGGCTTTCGGCTTTCAGCCAATGCTTTTCAACTATCATAAACAGAGGTTTTAAAGTGTATTGGATTTATTTCCTTCCAGATCAGCAAGGATTGTTTTCAATAGCACAAATAGGCTCAGCCTGGCTTCTGTCCAAGGCGCACTTCAACCGTAGTTTTACCAGCTGCCAAATACCATCATTTAATTTCGCCAATTCTACCGGAACATGCAAGCCATTCTCCCACGCCCGAAGCGCAGGGAGCTGTAGCATCTGCCTGGCTAGATGTGCTCGGAGGTATATTGAGTTTGGTGGCGCTCTGGATGTTACGGTGCACGACCAGGGTATCGGTGTGGGAAGGCGGTTTAAAGCGGAGTGGTACTGCGGCTGAAAAGTCGTGGCGCCACCCGGCCTACTACGGGCGCGGCCGTCCCAGCATGAGCCGCAGATTCAGGCGCACAATGTCGCCCATTGTGCGGCAGCGGTTGAATTGAGTAGTATGATGGTGTTGATTCAGCTCCTGCTGCAAAATCGTCGTCTTTTCGGGCGTCGATAGCTCGTCGGGGCGCATGCAGTCCATCAGGTCTTTCAGGCGGTAGCGTTCGGCGCGGGCACGGCGGGCCATTAGGGTTCGCTCTTCGGTTTGGTACTGCCGAATGCTTTCGCCCGTGAGCAGCTTGCTGCACAGCTGCACCACGGCCCGGTTATCCTTGAAGAACTGGGGCAGATACATGGTCTTTTTGCCCTCATAGCTCTGCTGATCAAAGTCGATGGCCCGCACACGATACTGCTCGTCCTCGAAGTCGGGCGTTACATCAATCACGTAATTATAGGCGCGCATATCGCCCAGCAGGCGGGCAAAGCAGCGCTCATTAAACTTCACAAACTCCTTGGCAATGCGGACTTGGTTGAGGTGAGGGCGCTGCAAGTGGTCGCGAATGAAATCGTCGCCCGGAATGCCGGCAATATGTTCTTCAATCAGCGATTCGCCACAGACCAGGTAGTTGATGCTATTAGGCGACAGAATATGCTCCAACTCCAGCCCATACACCCGCGAAGCATCAGCGCGCTTCACGTAGAAATAGTCATAGTTATCATTAAACTGATTGACAATGCGCACCCGAAAGGGATTGGAGTTGCCGAAGCGGCAATAGTCGATTCTATCGGTGAGCAGATGCTCGCTGAAGGAAAGGTCGCCATCGGTTTTCAGCAGCGCGTACACTTCCGTCAGTCCGGCTGCCAGCTCCTGCAAAGCCGACGGCTCATAGTAAACCGTTTCCCAGAGCGTATCGCGGCCGTTGCGGTCGAGCAGCGGATAGGCGCCACTAAAGCGCGTCAGGTCTTTGTAGGTGACGGGCAGGCGGGTTTCGCGGTCAAACTCGTGCAGGTACTGCCGAAGCGGCTCACCGATGGAGTAATAGATCTTCTTTTTGGAGATATTGGTCATGGGCGGAGCGAAGATAAGATAAGGTAATAAGGCGGTCATGCGTTATCTGGCGTCCACTTGTCAAAGCATCTCTACCGCTTGGTTGAGGTTATTACCCAATAGAGATGCTTCGATTCCTCAGCATGACCACCTTGAGTAGAGCAACATCAGCATGCGAGATGCTGCGCATTCGCTCTGCATGACCGCCTTTTTACTTAATAGACTTGTTGCTGAATAAGCAGAAACGAAAAAAGGCGGTCATGCTGGATCTGGCGTCCGCTGGTCGAAGTATCTCTACCGCTTCGTTGCAATGCTAAATGAGATTAGTAACCAGTAGAGATGCTTCGACCAGCGGACGCCAGATCCAGCATGACCGCCGGAGTTGCGCTTTTCTGTATTTAGGAACAACTCTAATCTCTTTTAACCACCTACTCCGGAAAATACCGAACTTCGCGGCATCCTTCTATTTGGCTTTCTACTGCCGTTATGAAAAAACTCTTTATCACACTTACGTTGGTGCTGGTGTTGCCCGTGCTATCCAATGGCTGGGGCTTTTTTGCCCACAAAACCATTGCTCAGGTAGCCGTGTATGCCCTGCCAAAGTCTATGCAGGCCTTTTACTTTCGCCACCTCGGTGAAATAGTAAAGAAGTCCATTGCGCCCGATGAGCGCCGCGAAGCCGACCCTACGGAGGCGCCGCGCCACTTCATCGATATGGACCACTTCGGCGACGACCCGTTTGGCGATATGCCCAAAGCCTGGGAGGAAGCTACGGCCAAATACACTGCCGATACCCTGCGCAAGTACGGCACGGTGCCGTGGACGGTGTTAGAGGTAAAGGAAAAGCTGACGGAGGCGTTTCGCCAGCGCGATACTACCGCCATCATCGCCCTCTCCGCCGACCTTTGTCACTACATCGCGGATGCGTATGTGCCCCTGCACACCACCGTGAACTACGATGGCCAGCTCAGCGGCCAGACCGGCATGCACAGCCTCTGGGAATCAAAGCTGCCGGAGCGCCATATTGCCAAGTACAAGCTGGACAGCAAGCCCGCCAAATACATCAAGGACCCGCAGGCGGCTATCTGGGCGGTGGTGCAGGAGTCATATGGCTTTCTGGGGGCTACTTTCGATTTGGAAGAGGCCGTAACCCGCAACTTCACGCCGGAAACCAAATACACCTTCTCGCACCGCTACGGCAAGACGCGCCGCTCCTACTCCGATGCCTTCGCGGATGCTTACCACGATAAAGTGGGCGGTATGGTGGCGTATCGGCTCAAGCAGGCACCGACGGCAGTAGCTTCCATGTGGCTCACCGCCTGGCAGGATGCCGGCAAGCCCGATCTTAACGCACTGATGAGCCACAAGCCCGGCAAAGAGGAAAAAGCCAAGCTTGCTGCCGAGCTAAAGCTTTGGGACAAGAACGAGCTGGTGCCGCAGAATATGCTGTTGGCCATGCAGAAAGAAAAGGTAGTGGAAAAGGCAGACGAAATTAACTCCGCCGACCAAACCACTACTGCACCCGCCGAAGCTCCACCCGCCCCGGCTCCTGCCATCATCCCGACCCCCGAGCCAGCCTCTATGCCTGCGTCTCCGGAAAAAGTAAAGACCAAAGTGAAAACGGAGGCTGGCAACGTGAAACAAAAAGCTAAAGCCAAAAAAGCGGACGACGGCTGGTAAAATTGCCCCCAGCGCCGCTT
Organism: Hymenobacter sp. R533113; assembly: GCF_056835965.1. Taxonomy (NCBI): domain Bacteria; kingdom Pseudomonadati; phylum Bacteroidota; class Cytophagia; order Cytophagales; family Hymenobacteraceae; genus Hymenobacter; species Hymenobacter sp. R533113. The sequence goes on along the minus strand of NZ_JAKWBD010000001.1, from coordinate 767,956 downwards.
TCATCGCCCTTTCAACTTCCCCCAACGGCCCCTCCAAGCGGGTTTTGGGGGAAGTTTTTTTAGCCCTGCTTTGGAAGGCGCAGCTAATTTCTACGATTAAAATGGGGGCAGCAAGCACACAGACACTGTTGTAATCAACCAGTTAGCACCAAGGAGCATTTTAATATATAGTTGAGCTTCAATTATTTATACTGAACTTAGGAATGACTGGGCCGTAAGGTTAGATAGGCTTTGTCGGGCTCTTGGGCTAGGCGGGGTACGCTATTCTTTCACTTCACTCCATCTTTCACCACACTACCGCTATGATCTTACGCTATGATCGGCTGGCCATCGAATTGCCCAAGCCCAAAAATCCATCGCCCAATGATGCTGCCGCTATACAGGAGCTGCTGGGGGGCAAATTCGGGGAGATGTCGACCCTAATGAACTACACGTTTCAGTCGTTCAACTTCCGGGGCCGCGACCGGCTCCGCCCCTTCTACGATCTGACCTGCTCGATTGCGGCGGAAGAGTATAGCCACATTGAGGCTGTATCATACGCTATCAACCTGCTGCTGACCGGTTCTACCGTGCGGGGCAAAGACCCCGTGCCGGCACCACTCAAAGATGCCGTAGATGCCCGCAACTCGTACCACTTTATTGCCAGCGGCCAGACCGCCCTGCCCGTCGACTCTATGGGTAACCCTTGGACCGGCCAGAACGTGTTCAGCAGCGGCAACCTGAAGCTGGATTTGCTGCATAATTTCTTCCTGGAGTGTGGTGCCCGCGCCAACAAAATGCGCGTGTACGAAATGGTATCGGACCCTTGCGCCCGCACCATGATTGGCTACCTGCTAGTGCGCGGTGGTCTGCACGTAGTGGCCTATGCCAAAGCCCTCGAAAAGCTGACCGGCGTGGAAGTAACCAAGCTGGTGCCCGTACCCGAGCTGAGCAATGATGCTTTCCCCGAAGCCAAAAAGCTGCAGGACCAGCAGAAGCTGCACCTCAAGCTCTACACCTTCAGCCCCGACGACTACAAGCAGGCCGGGATTATCTGGAATGGTGCTCACCCCGAGGATGGCCAGCCGCTGGAATTAATTCAGGGTGGTTTTCAGGGCGTGCCGTATCCCAAGCTGGAAGAGGAACCCCAGCTCAACTCGCCTGGTGCCGATGATTATGACCCCGAGATGTTCAACCACATCGCCAAGAAAATGGGGATGAAAATGTAACTGGCTGCTTTCAACGGTAGCTGCTTAGATTTGGGTGTTGTCTTCTTCCGAGAGGGCAGCACCCTTTTTTGTGGTGAGATGTAGCGCGAAAATCGATTCCGCGCTATTCTTTAGCTTTAGGTTTTACCTAACGGACTGTGGGCAGGAGTCGACTTATGTATCTATTTGGTCTTATGCGCTTTTCTTTTGCTTATCCTCAAATTTGCCCCCCAAAGCGCCGATTTGTCTCCTGGGCTATCGTACTAAGCATTGGATTATTGACTGCCTGCGGCCAAGCTGAAAAAACGCCCCCCACCGAGGCCGAAGCGCCCACCACCCCCACTACTCCCGGCCCCGACCTCACGGCTCTAGCCGATAGCAACGTGGCCGCGTTGCTCACTCCTTACCTGCAGCAATATTCCGCCGCTGAGGTAATCATCCGCACCCGCCACGGCAATATGCGCGTACGCCTCTACGACGATACGCCTGTTCATAAAGCCAACTTTTTGCTGTTGGCGCGTCGGGGCGTGTTCGATGAAACTGTGTTCAACCGTGTGGTTAAAGGGTTTGCTATTCAGGGCGGACGGGGCGAGCGGCGCACTATCCGCATTGCCCGCTACCGCCTGCCGCCGGAGTTTCGACCCCAGCGTTTTCATAAGCGCGGCGCCCTGGGCATGGCCCGCTACGACGACGATCAAAATCCCGACCGTCGCTCCTCCTCCACCGACTTTTACTTCGTGCAAGGCGAAAAGCTCACCCCTGATCAATCGCGCCAAATGGCCGGCCGCCCCCTCACCCCCGAGCAGGTTCGTACCTACGCCAGCGTAGGCGGCGTGCCCGCTTTGGACGGCAAATACACGGTTTTTGGCGAAGTAGTAGAAGGCTTAGAGGTCATTGATAAAATAGCCTCCGAGCCCGTAGATCCTTATAAATGGCCGCTGAAAGACGTTCCTATTAAAGCTGAAGTAGTAGAATAACTCCAAAAGCTGGTCATGCTGAGCAACGCGAAGCATCTCGCGTGTTTAGTTGCACTAGTACAGGCGGTCATGCTGACGAAAGGAAGCATCTCAGCCGCTTCGTTGAGGTTATAGTAGTCAGTAGAGATGCTTTGACAAGCGGACGCTAGATCAAGCAGGACAGAATAGAGTGGCAACGACTACACGCGAGATGCTTCGCTGCGCTCTGCATGACAGGCTGGATTAGAAATGTACTCCCTTACTTATTCGCGGCGAATAGTGGTGAGCAGAATCTTATAGGCGTCGCCTTGCTGGGCTTGGGTAAACTCCCGCAGTTCCTGGCGCGAGAAGCTTTTGGTATCATCGGGGTTAAATAAGTCGGGCTCCTTTTCCAGGCTAATGTCGGCAGAAGGCACTTCGCGGCGGGCGGGATGAAAAAAGGCGCTGTCGGTGGTGAAGCGGACGAGCTGGTAGTAGAAGTAGCTGGGCTTGGTGCTGCCCGCGGGCTGGTAGCTCACCACATACACATCACCGGCTTTCGGATTGGTGAGGTGGTCTTGCAGCTTTTCTTCCGTACTCTGACAACCAATCAGCAGCATAAACGAAATGAAGACACTGGGCAGTAAATACCGCAGCCGCGAGGGAAATTGACTTTTCATAAGATTCTGGGGGGCAAAATTTGATAGCTATATCCAGCTACTACGAACTCTGCTCTGACTTGCTTATTCTAACAGTAAAAAAGGCGGCCCACATGATGCGGGCCGCCTTTTTGGTTGCTTCAAAAGCCAGACATTCTACCAGATAACGGCACGCTTGGTTTCAGCACGCACCATCTTAGCGTCGTCCTTGCAGCCGAAGGCTTCGAAGAACTGAGGCATATTCTGGAGCGGACCATTGGTGCGAAACTGCGCGGGCGAGTGCGGATCGGTCAGCACCTGCTGACGCAGATACTCGGGCCGGGCATTGGTGCGCCAGATTTGGGCCCAGGCCAGGAAGAAGCGCTGCTCCGGCGTCAGGCCGTCAATTTTGGTTTTAGGCTTGCCTTCCAACTGCTTCTGCAAAGCGGTGTAGGCAATGCTCAGGCCACCGAGGTCGGCCAGGTTTTCGCCCATCGTCAGCTTGCCGTTTACATATACCGAGTCGAGGGGCGAGAAAGCGTTGTACTGCGCACCTACGATGGCGGCCCGAGCTTCAAACTTCTCCGCGTCCTCTTTGGTCCACCAGTCGCGTAGGTTACCTTCGGCGTCATATTGCCGGCCCTGGTCGTCGAAACCGTGGGTTAGCTCGTGGCCGATAACGGCACCCATGCCTCCGTAATTCACGGCATCATCAGCCTTCGGATCGAAGAACGGCGGCTGCAGGATGCCGGCCGGAAATACAATCTCATTCATCGACGGATTGTAGTAGGCGTTCACCGTGGGCGGCGTCATGCCCCACTCCTTGCGGTCGATGGGTTTGCCGAACTTGCTCACGTTGTCATTAAAGCCCCAGATGCGGGTATTAATCACGTTCTGAGCGTACGAATCGCGGCTGATGTTCAGAGCCGAATAATCCTTCCACTGATCAGGATAGCCGATCTTCACCGTGAACGCGTCCAGTTTTTTCTGAGCTTCGGCCTTGGTGGCGGCGCTCATCCAGGTATTCTTCTGAATGTGTTCCGAGAAAGCGGCCCGCAGGTTATTTACCATCTCCAAAGCCTTTGCCTTGGCTTCGCCGGGGAAAGCTTTGTCTACGTACAGCTGACCGAACGCTTCGCCCAATGCCCCGTCGGTAGCGCGCAACATACGCTTCCAGCGGGGCTGCTGCTGCTTCGCGCCGCTGAGCACCTGATTAAAGCGGAACGACTCATCCACGAATGACTTGGGCAGAGCCGGGGTCATGGAGGTCACGAAGTGCCAGCGCATGTAGGTTTTCAGGTCAGCCAGCGGCGTGTCCTTCATGAGGCCGCTGGCTTCCTTCAAGAAGGCTGGCTGTCCTACAATTATTTCCTTGGCAGCGCCCAGCTTGTTGTTAGCCAACAGGGTAGGCAAACCCAGATTGGGGAATTGCTTGTTGGCCTCAGCCACCGTCATTTTGTTGTAATTGGCATACGGGTCGCGCAGCTCCACAGGGGCTTTGCTGGCCTTGGCTAAGCGCGTCTCGATGCGCATAACTGTGGCCGCATTTTTGGCCGCCGTCGCCGCGTCGTCACCCACTAGCTTGAACGTATTGGTCAGATAGCTTGTGTAGGCGGTACGAATGGCTTTGGACCGGGCATCGTCCTTAAGATAATAATCGCGGTTGGGCAAACTCAGGCCACTCTGGAGCAGATTGACAGCATATTGGGTACTAATCTTGTCATCCTGCCATACGTGGGCTCCGAAAAACGCGCCTGTGCTCAACATCTGATGGCGCGCCAGCAGCGCTTGCAAACCCTTGAGGTCCTTCACGGCCGCAATGCGGTCCAGCTCAGGCTTCAGAGGCGTAATACCAGCCTTTTCAATGGCCATCGAGTCCATGGCCGTGAAGTAGTAGTCGCCTACTTTCTGGGCGTTGGTGCCCTTGGCAGCACTGGTGTTGGCCGCGGCCTCATCCAGAATTTGCCGCATCACGGCGTTGTTCTTGTCGGCTAGCTCGTTGAAGCTACCCCAGCGCGACTCAGAGGCCGGAATAGGGTTGTTCTTCAGCCAGTTACCCGATGCATACTGGAAAAAATCCTGGCAAGGATCAGCCGTTTTATCGAGGTTAGCCACATCCAGACCTACGCCTTTTACCATAGGCTCTTCGGCTGGGGCGGGAGTAGTGGTGGTGGCAGCGTCAGTGGTGGCAGGCGGAGTGCTAGTGGCGCAGCTAGCCATGGCGAGCCCAGCCGCGGCTACCATAGCCAGGGTCAGGCTTTTCTGTTTTTTCATAAGTGGGTGGAAATGCAAGAAAAGAAGGGGAAATAGACAATTCGATGAAGAAAGATAAAGAAAAAGTTGTGCAACGATTGGCCTCACCCCCAGCCCCCTCTCCAAGGTGAGAGGGGAGCCTGACGCTGGGCCTACGCCGCCCTATCGGCTCGCGCCTCCACGACGGCTACCGGTTTCCTGCTAGCAGGGTAGTACTATTCACTGATGTTACGCACCGCATTGGTTGATTACCTGGAAACAGTCTTCTCTTAAGCAGCAAAAGCTTCTTTCCTGCATCTTGAGCGATTCACTGCGTAACATCAGCTATTCATACTACAAAAGCCCCCCGATAACAAATGGGAAGCTTTTTCTCGCCAGAGACCGTACTGTGGCAGCGGTTGCGGCAGCCGCCGCAGCCGCCCTGAACGAGTCGTCTGGCTCCCCCGCAAACGCTTCATGCGCGTTACCCCTTGGAGAGGGGGCTGGGGGGTGAGGCCAATCGTTGCAAAAAAGCCCCCCAGACTTTTCTGGGGGGCTTTTTTAAGCATTAATTAAACTAAGTCGATTCCTACCAGATGCGGGCGCGCTGGTTCTGGGCGCGTACCATTTTGGCATCTTCTTTACAGCCGAAAGCTTCGAAGAATTGGGGCATGTTCATCAGTGGGCCGTTGGTGCGGTACTGCGCTGGCGAATGCGAATCGGTCAAAACCTGCTGGCGCAGATACTCAGGCCGGGCGTTGGTGCGCCAGATTTGAGCCCACGACAGGAAGAAGCGCTGCTCAGGTGTAAAGCCGTCGTACTTAGGCACATCCCCGTTAGGATACTTCTTTTTCAGCTGCTTTTGCAAGGCCGTAAAGGCAATGTTCAGACCGCCAAAGTCCGCCAGGTTTTCGCCCATGGTCAGCTTGCCGTTCACAAACACCGAGTCGAGAGGCGAGAAAGCGCTGTACTGCGCGCCCACCATGTCGGCGCGCTGGGTGAATTTCTCAGCGTCCTCTTTGGTCCACCAGTCGCGCAGGTTGCCTTCGGCATCCGACTGGCGGCCACGGTCGTCGAAGCCGTGCGTGATTTCGTGGCCGATAACGGCACCCATACCGCCGTAGTTTACCGCGTCATCAGCGTTGGGGTCAAAGAACGGCGGTTGCATGATGCCGGCCGGGAACACTATCTCGTTCAAAGATGAGTTGTAGTAGGCATTCACCGTGGGCGGCGTCATACCCCATTCGCCCCGATCGATTGGCTTGCCGAACTTGCTCACGTTGTACTTATAATCCCACATGCGGGCGTTCAGCACGTTCTGCACATACGACTCGCGCGCGATATCCAGTGCGGAATAGTCCTTCCATTTATCGGGATAACCAATTTTCACCACGAAGGCGTCCAGCTTTTTCTGCGCTTCGGTCTTGGTAGCAGCACTCATCCACTCCAGCTGCTTAATGTGCTCCGACATAGCCTCCCGGATGTTGTTGACCATTTCCATAGCCTTTTCCTTGGTTTCGGGCGTGAAAGCCTTATCCACGTAGAGTTGGCCGAACGCTTCGCCCAACGCGCCGTCGGTAGCACGCAGCATGCGCTTCCAGCGGGGTTGCTGCTCTTTAGCACCCGTCAGCACCTGCGTGAAGCGGAACGATTCGTCGGCGTAAGCCTTCGGCAACGCATCGGCCACCGACGATACTACGTGCCAGCGCAGGTAGGTTTTCCAGTCGGCTAAAGGCTCCGATTTCAGCGCCGTGCTGGCCTCTTTCAGGAAATCAGGCTGGCCTACAATAACCTCCTTCGCTGAGCCTACACCCAGCTGCTGCAACATGCCGGGCACATTCATGTTCGGAAATTGCTTGTTGGCCTCGGCTACCGTCATTTTGTTGTAGTTGGCGTACGGGTCGCGCATGGCTACACGGTCCTTTGAGGCCTTCGCCAGCCGTGTTTCCAAACGCATCACGGTGTTAGCGTTCTTGGCGGCGGTAGTAGCATTATCACCCAGCAGGGTAAACATATTGGTCAGATATGTCATGTAAGCCGTGCGAATGGTTTTGGAGCGGCCATCCTCCTTCAGATAGTAGTCACGGTCGGGCAAGCTCAGGCCGCCCTGCGACAGATACACCGCATACTGCGTACTGATTTTGCGGTCCTGGGCCACGCCGGCGCCGAATACGGAGCGGGTGCGCAGCATCTGCTGCCGCGCCAGCGCCGCCTGCAAGCCTTTCAGATCTTTGATGGCGGCAATGCGGTTCAGCTCAGGCTGAATGGGCTTCAAGCCAGCCGCTTCGATAGCAGCCGAATCCATAGCCGAGGCGTAGAAATCGCCTACTTTCTGGGCATTGGAGCCCTTGGCAGCGCTGGTGTTAGCGGCAGCCTCTTGCAGAATCTGGCGCATCACGGCCTCGTTCTGGTTGATGAGCCCGTTCCAGGAGCTCCAGCGCGATTCAGCGGCCGGAATGGGGTTATTCTTCAGCCATGTGCCGGAAGCATATTGGAAAAAGTTCTCGCAAGGTTCTACCGACGAATCGATATTGGCCGGGTCCAGGCCCACGCCTTTCACAACGGGCGCCGCAGCGGTGGTAGTCGTGGTCGAAGCGGTATCCGAGGAGGTCGGCGTCTTCGACGAGCTACATCCGGCCCAGGCAAGACTCGCCGCGGCCACGGCGGCCAGCGTCAGACTGTTCAGGTTTTTCATATAAACTTGGATGAGTGAAGAGGAGGTTGAGGCAAGAAAGATAAACGAAAGCGTGCAAATGGATGAGGGATTAACTGCTGTTACGCAGTCAGAGTCGGCTTCTGCCCGTTTACTACGCTTATGACGACTTGCACGCTGGACTTGTACACGGATTATTTGTTGAGTTCGACGGGTCCGACAACGGCCACGGGCTTGTCGCGCCTGGTAGACGGGGCCTTGAGCCACGACCAGATCACGCGCTGGCTGAGCAGCACCGCGTGGGGCTCGGCCGCTATTTGGCGAGCGGCCAAGCCGCTGATTCGCCAGGCCGAAGCCCAGCGTGGAGCCGAGGAATTTGCGGTGCTTATCGTCGACGATTCGATTCTGGAAAAGGCCCATACCGCTGCCAACGAGCTGATTTGCACCCACTGGGACCACAGCCAGCAGCGCTACGTGAAGGGCTTGAATTTCGTCAGCCTGCTCTACCAGGCCGGCGAGTTGGCCCTGCCGCTGGCCGTCGAGCTGGTGCGCAAAACGGTCCCGGTCTACCATGCCAAGACCCAGCAAACCAGCTATCAAAGTGCCTTTACCAAGAACGAGTACCTGCAGCAGATGCTGCGCGTGGCCCAGCAACAAGTGGCTTACCGCTACCTGCTGGCCGATACTTGGTATGCCTCGGCCGAGAACATGAGCTTGGTGCGAGCCCTGGGCCACCATTTCGTCTTTGCCCTCGAATCCTCCCGCACCGTGGCCCTGAGCGAAGCGGCACGGGCGCAAGGCCAGTTTCAGGCCGTGCAAACGCTGGTGTTTCCCGATACGCAGCCCCTGCGGGTCTATTTGCGGGCCGTCCAAGAGGCGGTGCTGGTGAGCAGGCACGTCTTGACAAACCAAGACGGCAGCCAGGGCGTGTTATATCTGGTCAGCAGCGACACCGACTTGAACCAGGCCCAGTTGACTGCGATTTACCAGAGACGGTGGAAAGTGGAAGAATATCATAAATCGCTCAAACAGAATGCCTCCATGGGCAAATCGCCCACCAAAACCCTGACCACGCAGGCCAATCATTTCTTCGCGGCCGTGCTGGCCTACACCAAGCTCGAGATACTCAAACTCAAGTGTGGGATGGGCCATTTTCGCCTCAAAGCCCAGCTCTACGCCGTGGGCCTCAAAGCCATGTACCACCAACTTGGCCTACTCCGTGCGTAACATCAGGGATTAATTCTACCTAGATGTTAGCAAGAATGGTGAGCAGTACTGAATAGTAAAAAAATAATATATATCGTCTTGCTTTTGAATAAACTCTTCTATACATTTCCTTCACTTTCCGCCCTGCCTCCTCACCCACCTTTTGCCCTCATTGCACTATTAGCTGACAGCCGCCACGGCCGTTAGTGAACCGTGACGATCAGGGCTTTTTTGTGCCCAGATCTCATCACCGATTTAATTTCTACTCTCCACATACATACCCTCCACTTAGTCCTCATAGCAATGATGCGAACATTATTATCAGCTCTGCTGGTGGCAACTACCGGCTTTATGGCAGCCGGATGCAACCAGTGCTCCGACGTTGAACCGGACGTCAATCATCTAAGCTTCTTTCTACAGTCACCCGCTGGTCAAAATCTTATTGGAGAATCTCCTTCACAGTATAAGGCTGATGCGCTAGCTGTTACTTTTCAAGACAAGCCATTCGACTTTGAGGTTAAGGAGGCATCGTTTGTTGGTAAAACTGTGGTGTCCCTAAACACTGACTGCTGTTTTGATGGCAAATCAGATGCGCGCTTATTTCTGCGATTATCACCTACCGACACGGACACCATTGATGTCACTTACACTATTGAGGAGGCTAAATGTTCGGATATAATTCGGTACAATAGTGTTTTTTACAACGGACGTAGGATGGGACCAGATGGTAATGGCTTTTACCAATTTATAAAACGATAAATCCTATGAACCAACAACTACAACCAGTACGCGCACTTTGCATCGCGCTTTTATTTCTAGGAATTCTTACTAGTCCATCCTTGGCCCAGACTAACAGCCTATCAACGGATTGTGGTACGGCACCGATGGATTCCGTGGCGGCTTATTATCAGCCATATTTTGGTAATAATCAATACTTACTGGACTTAGTATCTCAGGTAGAAGGTAGTTCGTGTTATAATTGTATCACTTTTACGGGCGGCTTAGCCCCGGAGGCCTATAAAATGCCAGTGCGTGTATGGGTATATCAAACGAATCAGGGCACAGGCGGGCCGACGAACGAAGAGGTAGAGAACCTAATTAATTTGATGAATAACCGTCTACGCGCCACCAATGTAAGCTTGCGATTTTACTTAAAGTCGGAAATTACTCGGATTCAAAATACTGGCTACTACGAACAGATTGATGGTAGAAACACTGGATTTGGAGTAAGCTATGGGTCTAACAATATGATGAAGGAGCATATTGACCGTACCGCACTTAATATTCATATCATTCGTGACAACAACGCTGGTTGGTCAGGCACAGCTCAACGGCCCGATGATTTTGCTTCGTATAGTTTTGCAGTTGAGACACAAACGTTCACCAACTCGCCTGAAGAAATGGCTATCACGATGGTTCACGAAGCTGGCCACTGCTTCGACTTATCTCACACGCATGAATCAGGACGTAATTCATTAGCGAGTAATAACGCCAACGCAAGCAGTTGCTACCAAGAATCAGTTAGTCGTACTCGGCGTCAAGGATTTGGTTGTTTCGGAACCAATGATCAATTAAAATGCTCTGTCAATGGTGACTTGCTATGCGATACTGATGCTGATCCAGAACTAGCTTTTGGTACAAATGTTAGCCCAACCCCTGATTGTAATTATACGGGAGGTGGTACTGACCGTTGGGGTGACGCATGGATACCACCTACCCGTAACATCATGTCGTACTCTCGCAGGAGCTGTCGCACTCAGTTTACCCCCATGCAACGCGGCGTTATTTACCATTATATCCGTGAATATAAAACTAAGTGGCGATCTGAGCCTAATGGCAACGGCTTCACATTGTATCCACCCGAACGCCGCAATAACCCTACTTCCTTTTATCTAAACTCTAGCGTAGACCGCTACGAAAACGATAATTACCGGCAGCAAGCCAATACCATTTTATTCGACGAATCTCAACACCACGCTTTTCACGCTCAACCCAACAGCACAGTTGCCGACGTAGATTGGGTACGTTTTACGGCAACCTCCTCGGCGCCTGTCAGTATTCGCACAAGCGCTGTGGGTACAGAGGCGCAACCAAACACTCGCCTCACTCTTTTTGCGGCGGATGGTGTTACGGTAGTAGCTGCTAACGATAACTTGTCGGGCGCTAGTAACTTCTCACGCATTACGACATCTTTAACGCCTGGCTCCACCTACTTTGTTCGGGTGGAAAACCTAAGTCCAAATAATACACCTGAGTTCACAGGGCAATACTTTCTGAGCTTGTTTGAATGCTTTGACCAGACCGAGGCCGTAGTTCAGGGACCAAATGAACTATGTATTAACTCTAATACGGTATTTTCTGCCGTTGGAATACCTGCGGGCAGCAATGTCAGCTGGACGGTTTCGCCAGCTAACTCTGGTGTCATAAGCTTATCAACTACTAACGGAGCCTCTACTTCTGTTTCGGCACAAAATGCTGGTCAGGTAACTCTTACGGCCTCGGTTAGCAGTGGCGGGTGCGTAGTTACTCTACCCCCACAAACAATAATAGTAAGTGGCTCCTCGCTCTCCGTGGAACCGATTGATTTACCTTTTGAGATGTGCCCCGGCGTTACGGTTACTTTCCGGGCTACCGTGCAACCTGAGAATCCCGCCGCAACCTTTCAGTGGGCGGTTAGTCCGGGGGCGCAAATTGTGGGCAGCGCTACCGGCCGCGAAATTCGAGTGCGTACTCCTTACTCCAACGGCTTCGCGGATGCTACCGTAACCACACAAAGCTCCTGCGGGGGCGCTGGCCTTAGTGGAACTGGCAGCGTCTACGTCTATTCCGGTCCGGAAGGTTGCGCTACCGCTTACCGCATCCGGCCAATAGAGTTGCAGGTCTATCCCAATCCGGCCGATGCGGGCTTTGACCTCACAGATCTAAATGATACCAGGGGAAACACGAATACGCTTGGTCAGAGCGTGCGCCTCGATTATACGTTGTTTGATGCTTACGGCGTGGCCGTGCTCTCCGGGCATACTAGCGCGGGCAACTCGTGGGTAGATACCCGCCGCGTCCGCTCCGGCTTATATATGCTAAGGGTCCGGTCTACAACAGGGCAGACTATACGTGCACGAGTGCAGATTACCCATTAGCAGCGGGAAATGCAGGTTTACCTATCTTGTTTGTCAGCATCAATATTGAAGCTGATTAATCCTAAAAGGAGCGCGTCAAGCCTGATGCGCTCCTTTTTTATAAGGTTAAAGTCAGGTTAGGGCGTATGCTCGCTTGTTCATAAGTTGACCTTATGCTCTAAATGAAGCTGACTATCACCTGTTGGCTTTTACTTGTTCGCGCTGCCCTCAATTCCGTAAATTGCGGCATATGCCGCCGCTCTTTAATCGTCGCCCCGAGCCAAATTTGCCCCCCAGCCGTCCGCCGCTGGCTTTGCCCCTAGCCGAGCTACTGGTGCGCGTAAAGCAGACGCTCACCGACCGCTTCCCCGAATCTTACTGGGTACTCGCCGAAATCGCGGAGCTGACCCCGCCCCGCCACGATGGTGCCCACTGCTACCTCACCCTCACCGACCAGCACCGTACCGGCCGCGGCGCGGAGCTGAAGGCCCAGGCCCGCGCTACCATCTGGAGTCAGCGCTACCAGGCATTGGCGCCGGCTTTTCAGGAGGCCACCGGCCAGGAGTTGCAGCCGGGCCTTAAAGTCATGCTGCGGGTACAAATCAAATTCCACGAGCAGTACGGCCTAAGCCTCGATGTGCTGGCCCTCGATCCTACCTACACCGTCGGCGACCTGGCCCGGCAGCGCCTCGACACCGTGCGCAAGCTCACGGCCAAAGGCCTGCTCGAACGGCAGAAGCGGCTGCCGCTCGCTATTGGTCCTCAGCACCTGGCCGTTATTTCTTCGCCCACGGCGGCGGGTTTTCAGGATTTTATGCAGCAGCTCAGCGAATCGGTATTTGATTTCTCCGTAACGCTGGTGCCTGCTCTCATGCAGGGTACAGAGGCCCCGGCCAGCATCCGGGCGGCCCTGGACCATATTCGGCCCCGGCGGCGCTACTTCGATGCGGTAGTTATTATCCGGGGCGGTGGGGGCAAAACCGACTTGTTGGCTTTCGACGATTATGGCTTAGCGGCCGCGGTCGGGGCTTTCCCGTTACCTGTTATCACCGGCATAGGCCACGAGCGCGACGAGGCGGTAGTCGACCTAGCGGCCCACACGGCGCTGAAAACGCCTACGGCCGTTGCTATCTTCTTCTTGGACCGATTGGCCCGCCTCGATGCAGCTTTTGATGGCTACGCGGAACGCATTCAAGAGCTAGCCTTCGGACAAGTACAGGATGCAGCCGACCAGCTGCGCCGGCTGGCCCGGCACACCCAGCAAGCAGCCCAAACTCAATTTGCCGAGCAGCGTACGCTCTTGCATCAACGCATTCGGCAAGCCGCCACCGCTCCACGGGCACAGCTGCGCCAGCAGCACCGCCTACTGGACCGCACCCGCCACTCAGCCCAACGGGCGGCCCAGCAAGCGCTGGCTGGTCAGCAACGACAGCTGCGCACGTTTGGCCGAGCCTTGGCGCAACGGTTTCGGCGGCACCAGCAACGGCAGCAGCTGCAGCTGCTGCGTCGTCGCTACCAATTGCAGCTGGCCGCCGAGCGTCTGCGGCACCGCGCTGAGCTACGGCTGGCGCAGTTGCAGTCCGCTGCTAATTCGGAGGCACTGGGGGGCATTTTGGCTGGATCATCTGCTGCGCCTCCCCCACAAGGCACTTCTTTCGGCTAAATCTGAAGCTGCAAGCCAACTTGTATACTGTCATGCAAAGGAAAAGCGGCGGAGCAGTCTGCTTTTTGCAATTTCCGCTTTAAAAGGCTTCCCAGCTACATTTTCACATTCTACTGCGCGGCCAGTTTAGTAACTGCCGCTTGATACCTTCCCCCATGACCAACGACCTGACCTACCGCCAAGCTATTGAAGAGCTGGAAACCATTTTGCGCGCCCTCGAGACCGACACCGTGGACGTGGATGACCTCACAGCCCGCGTGCAGCGCTCCGCCGAGCTGATTCGGTTGTGCAAGCAGAAGCTCCGCTCCGCCGAATCGGCCATCGACCGGGTGTTTGAGCACCTGGATGAAGAGGATGAGCTGGACGAGGGTTTCTCGGACGAAGAGGAGAATGATTCGGCAGGTTCTAAGCCCATTCCCAGCGGCCCGGCTCTGCGGGCCCGCCCTACGGTCCCGCCACACGATTCATCGGGCCAGCTGCCTTTCTAAAGAGGGTTGAGATGGAAGGAATTTGGGATAAGAATGCGTAGCCCTTATTTTCAAGTATTACAGGTTTAGCCTATTTTAATACAAAAGGCTCTACCTATATTTGAATCCGCCATTATACCCGCCGGCATACTTGGCTTCATTCTTATTCCTACCACACCTATTTCTCCCTCTCCTTATGGACGTTACCAAGCCTCCTTTCGACCCTCGCGCTGGCAAACGCATGAAAAACAAGGATGCGGCGCGCTGGACCAAACAATTCCGCCGCGACCATAACCTGCCCACCGAAAAGCCTACTTTATCGCACTACTTCGGCCGGGATTTTCTGCTGAGTATGCTGAATGAGAAGCCTGAGTGCGCCGGTTTGCGCTTTTATCAGGCCATCGACGACGCAGGCATAGGCCGGCTGGTAATAGTCAGGGTCGATGCCACAGGAAAGGACTTGCTGCCCCACCATAAGAGCGATGACACCTTACCCGATGACAACGACGACCAGATAGGCGAAACTCCCATGAAGTGCCCCGATAACTGCGACGACACCAGTCCCATGATGCAATAGTGCTTGGGTCGTTACCCGATCAACCATACAAGCTACCATGAATTATTACGCGCAGCTTCTTCTCGTTAATCGCGTGCTTGAGGCTGCGCCGTTGATTCCTTTAGCTACCGCTTGGGTGCGGCGGCGGCACATCCCTTACGAATTTAAGCCGGTTTACTACTACGTTGCTATCGAAGCATTTCTTTACTTTTTAGATAGAATAAGCCGTATTACTATTCACAATAACATCTACATCTATTACGTATCAACCGTTGTGTTGGTCTTTTTTTGGCTACCACTTATAACCGTCTGCTGGTGCCTGGCCGCATCAAACAAGCTATTTCTCTCGGCTTGGCGCTCTTTGCCCTGATAGTATTTCTGGATGCTGCTTTCCTGAATGGCTTGCTCTCCCACCTGAATAGCTATTCTCACGTTTTCGGGTGCGTTCTGCTCATTATTCTAGCTATGTACCATGTCGCTTATCTCACTCGTTCCTTCTTCGCGACACCACTAGAGGAGCAGCCCGCATTTATTTTAAGCGTAGCCGTATTACTCTATTGCTCCAGTTCTAGTATTACTTACGTAGCAGTCAATATAATATATACTTCTGATTATGATAAGCTTACAAAGCAACACTTGGATAGACTTGCTAGCGTCCCCGATACGCTTCTCTTTGCTGTAGCAATGGCGCTGCTGGCTTGGATGTTTACTTTTTTCCCGTTAAGTACCCCTCCTCGCCAAGCCCTGCCCAAGTGGCTGCACTATAGCCGCTGGCAGCAGCGGCCATTTCGCTTGCTGCATCAAACCCTGACCAAGCAGCCCCGCATTCAGAAGCTGCCGCATGAAAACTTAATTCCGGTTTCACATTAAACGGAATCAGGAGTACTGGGGGCTTTTTTCCTCTGCTACGCTTTCAAGAATCACCCCTCACTCACGTGCGCATCCGTTACCAAGCGGCTATGTTCTGGCTCTGCTGCCGCTTATGACTAAAGAGCTAATTGCTTTACTGCTGATCACACCCATTTTGCTGCTGCTGGCCGGGGGCATTGTGACCTTTGTGATTCGCGACCAGCGGCGGCGTCTGCGGCAGCAGCAGGAGCTACAGAGGATGCGCGAAGATGCTCAGCAGCAGGCCCTGGAGGCGGCGCTGCTGGCCCAGGAAGAAGAGCGCCAACGTATTGCTGCGGACCTACACGACGGGGTAGGCACCACCCTGGCCATTGCCAAAATGCACCTGCATTCCCTCGGCGACCCCAATCGCACGAAGGAAGCCACCGACTTGCTCGACCAAGTAATTACGGAGGTGCGGCGTATCTCGCGCAATCTGTTGCCGGCGGCTCTGCAGAAGTTTGGGCTGCCCTTCGCGCTTGATTCTCTGGCTCGCACGGTGCCGCCTGATGCGCAAACCAAGGTGATTATTGAACAGGGTGGCACTCCCCGCCGCCTCGACCCCGGCCTGGAGCTGATTGTGTACCGCATCGCGCAGGAGCTGCTGGGCAATGGGCTTAAGCATGCTCAAGCCAGCCTCTTGCGTATTGCCGTCGATTTCCAGCCGCAGCAGCTTAGTTTGCATTATAGCGATGATGGAGTAGGATTTAACCCTATTGCCAACGATGCGATACCCATGCTTGGCACCCGTACCGGTTTGGGACTTAGCAACTTACGTAGCCGCGTGGCCGTGCTACGCGGTACCCTTCACCACGAATCCGCGCCGGGCGACGGCACTCGGGTTTGGATTACACTTCCGATTCCCTATATTGCTACCAATCAGTCTAATACCAATGCATCTATCCATGAATAATAATATTATCCGAGTCGCGGTTGTCGATGACCACTTATTGTTTCGCAAAGGCCTGCGTGCTTTGGTAAGTGGATTTGGCGGCATGGAAATTCTCTTCGAAGCCGGCAACGGCCAGGAGCTTCTGGAGCGCCTTGACTTTGGAGTGGTTCCCGAGGTGATTTTGATGGACCTGCAGATGCCCGTGCTCGACGGCCTGCAAACGATTCGCCTGCTTCGGGTTCAATACCCATATGTGCGCGTCATTATCATTTCTATGCACGATGAGCCGGAGCTGATCGATAATTTGCGGGCCGAGGGTGCTCACGGCTATCTGCTCAAAAACGCGAATCCGGAGGAGGTGCGCAAGACTATCGAATTGGTTATGCAGCAGAAGGCATTCCAGCTTACTTCAGTAGTGAAGCAGTAATTTAAAGCATATTTTTTTCCACAAAAAGCCCCCCAGGTATTTTCTGGGGGGCTTTTTTGGGGTTCGTTGACCGACTTTTGAGTGGACCCATGTTGTTTGGCATCGCAGCCTAGACTAATTCCTGGGCCGGGTCCCAGAACACGTTTTTGAAGTCCTGCACCTGGTCGTCGGCTACCTGAACGCCTTCAGATTCGAGCGCTTCCTGCATGGCGGTAGGCGTAGCAAAGTGGTGGCGCCCCGTGAGCAAACCGTTTCGATTGACGACGCGCTGAGCCGGCACTTGTTCCAGGCCCCGCGCGGGCACGGCGGCAATAAGCGCATACCCAACCATGCGCGCCCCATGACGCGCACCCAGATACTGAGCAATGGCACCGTAAGTACTCACCCGACCGGGCGGAATCAGGCGTACTACCTCGTGCACATCCTGAAAAAAATTGCGTTGAGTATCCGTCTGTTCCTGGGGGGCTTTCATAGGGCAAAGTAAAAAGAAAACGCATCGCTGAGGAAAGCAAAACAAGCTCCTCCGTAGCAAAAAACCATTTTTTATACCAACCTGAGCTGCGTTGTAGCGTAACCTGATAGCGCGTGGCCAGTAAAGCCCACGCTTTATTTCCTCACCCCATCCAACCTAACAAACTACTATGTTCGACAAACTTGAAAGCCTCGACGATTTATTTGAAATGCAGCTTAAAGACTTGTACAGTGCCGAGAACCAATTGGTGAAAGCGTTGCCAAAAATGGCTGCCACAGCCAAAGATAGCCGTTTGCGCCAGGGCTTTGAGAAGCACCTAAGCGAAACCGAAAATCAAGTAGCCCGACTAGAGCAAATCGGTAAGGCAATGGACCTGAAGCTGAGCGGCCACACCTGCAAGGCGATGGAAGGTCTGATTGCTGAAGGCAAGGAAACCATGTCGGAAAACGCCACCGATGAGGTAATGGACGCCGCCCTGATTGCCTCCTCCCAGCGCATCGAGCACTACGAAATTGCCGGCTACGGCACGGCCGCTCACTATGCCGAGCGCCTCGGCCACAGCGAAGCTGCTTCCCTGCTCCGTCAGTCACTGCAGGAAGAGCAGCTGACCGATACCAAGCTCAACGATTTAGCCAAGAACTACCTGAACCAGAAAGCGATGTAAGCTTCCTGATTTTTTCTAAAAAAAGCCTGCAACCCGCAGGCTTTTTTTGTGTCTTAAGTGGCTAAGCAAACCATTTTTAAAAGAGCAGGCTACCGCTTGGGGGGCAAAATTAGAGTACAGACATTGTGTTTGAAACACTTATTTACCTTTTGCGGCGGCTACTACTAAACTTACTGAGGGGCCATGGCGTTGATATACCTCGCTGCCCCAGCAGGTATTTATACCACTGATAATGAGTTGGAAATAGCTCCCTCACCACATGCAAACAAAGGAGAAAGAAGTACTTGCGCCCGAAATAGAAGAGTCGCGCCCCGGACGCAGAATACTCTGGATTGTGCTGACCGTGGCAGCCATTGTGGCGGCAGTTTTTGTTAAGATGCGCTACTTCCCTTCGCCCACGGCGGGGGGCAAAGGAGGACCGGGGGGCACAAGTGCTCCGGGCGGCGGAGGTGGTCGTGGAGGTGCTGGGGGCGGCGCGGGTGCCAAAGCTCCGGTGCAGGTATATGTAGTGCAAGCCACCAATTTATCCGATCAGGTGGCGGCCACCGGCTCGGTACTCCCCGATGAGTCGGTGGTTATTAAAAGCGAGCTTTCAGGCAAAATCACCAGCCTCAATATTAAAGAAGGCCAACCGGTGAAGAAGGGCCAACTGCTCTTCAGCATTAATGCCGACGAAGCCCAAGCGGCCATTCGCAAGCAGGAATACAACATCAAGCTGTACCGCGACCAGGAGCGGCGGCAGCGCACGTTGCTGGATAAAGAGTACATCAGCGTGCAGGAATACGAGCAGGCGAACAACCTGTACCTCACATCCCAATCAGACCTGCAGGCGCTGCGCGCCACCCTTGACCGCGCTTTTGTGCGCGCTCCCTTCGATGGCGTATTGGGCCTGACTACTGCCACCGTCGGCACCTACGTCAGCCCTGGCTTTGAAATCACGACGCTTTCCCGCGTGCGCCCTGTCAAGATCGACTTTGCCGTGCCGGGCCGCTTTGCCAGTAATGTGCGCGTCGGCGACGTGGTGAAGGTGACCGACGAAGGCACAAACAAGCAGTATGAGGCCAAAGTGTACGCCATCGACCCCCAGATTGACCCGGTCAGCCGTACCCAGCCGGTGCGTGCCCGCTACGCCAACACCAACGACGAGCTTCGCCCCGGCGCTTTCGTGAAAGTAAACCTGCAGCTGGGCGAATCGACGGACGCTTTGCAGGTGCCGACCGAGGCAGTAATTCCGGAAGCCAGCGGCTACAGCGTGTACACGGTGGAAAACGGAAAAATGGCCCCCAAGAAGGTGAAAATCGGTATTCGCTCGGATAAAGTAATTCAGATTACCGATGGTCTGGCCGTGGGCGACACCGTGATTCGAACCGGCATCCTGCAAGTGAAGCCCGGCGACGCAGTTAGAATAATCAAGTAATAGAACAGGAAGCTCCCCTCCTCAGCTGAGAAGGGGAGTTTTTCGTTCTTACAGCCGAAGTATATGAGCTTATCCAGCACCAGCATCAACCGGCCCGTTCTCGCCATCGTGATGAGCCTTGTCATCGTGATATTTGGCGTTATCGGGTTTCGGTATTTAAGTATTCGGGAATACCCCAGCGTTGACCCACCTATTATTACTGTTTCGGCCAGCTATACCGGCGCCTCGGCCGATGTAATGCAGGGACAGGTGACAGAGCCGCTGGAAGAAGCCCTGAACGGCATTGCCGGTATCAAGAACCTGACCTCCAACTCCCGCGACGGCCGCACCCAGATTACGGTAGAATTTGACCTCGACGCTGACCTGGAAACCGCTGCCAACGACGTGCGCGACAAGGTTTCGGGGGCTCAGGGCCGCCTGCCCCGCGACATTGACCCGCCGGTAGTAAGTAAGGCCAACGCCGACTCGCAGCCCATTGTAATAACTTACCTGAGTTCAAATCGACGCAACTTATTGGAGCTGACTGACTACGCCAACAACACTTTAAAAGAGCGTCTCCAAACCATTCCAGGTGTGTCGGAAATCCGGGTGTATGGCGAGCGGAAGTATTCTATGCGACTCTGGCTGGACCCTGTGAAGCTATCGGCCCTAGGGGTATCACCCGTGGACGTACAAGCGGCCCTTGGCCGTGAAAACGTGGAATTGCCTAGCGGAGCCGTGTCGGGCCAGAATACGCAGCTTACCCTGCGGACTATGGGCCGTCTTACTTCAGTTGAAGAGTTCAACAATCTTATAATTCGGAAAGATGCTTCTTCCTTGGTACGGCTCTCCGATATCGGTTACGCGGAACTGTATCCGGAGAACGATCAGACGATTTTCCGGGTGAACGGAACGCCCGGCGTGGCTTTGGCCGTGGTACCACAGCCGGGTTCCAACCAGATTGATATTGCCGATGAGTTCAACAAGCGCATTGAGTTGTATGGCAAGGACTTACCGGAGGATTTAAAGCTTCGAACGGGTGTTGACTACTCTATCTTCATCCGCCAATCCATCTCCGAAGTACAGCACACGATTATCGAAGCCTTTGTGCTGGTGGTAGTTATAATCTTTCTGTTTCTGCGTGATTGGCGCTCCACCCTTATTCCGGTGGTGGCCATTCCAGTGTCCTTGGTGGGTATTTTCTTTGTAATGTACCTGCTCAACTTCTCCATCAATGTGCTCACGCTACTGGCCATTGTCCTGGCTATTGGCCTGGTAGTAGACGATGCCATTGTGGTACTGGAAAATATCTATTCCCGGATAGAAGATGGTGAGGACCCTAAAACGGCTGCTATTAAGGGCTCCGAGGAAATCCTGCTGGCTGTAGTCAGCACGACAGTGGTACTAGCAGCAGTTTTTCTGCCGGTGGTATTCCTGACAGGTATCACGGGGCGACTTTTCCGCGAGTTTGGTATTGTAGTCGCAGGTTCGGTCCTGATTTCCGCTTTCGTCTCGCTCACCCTTACGCCCATGATGTGCTCCGTGCTACTTAAGCGCCAGGAAAAGCACAATTGGTTTTATCGCAAGACGGAGCCGTTTTTTGAGCGCATGATTGCAGGCTACGAAAACAGCTTGAAAACCTTCCTGCGTAACCGCTGGCTAGCGTGGTTGATGGTAGTGGGCACAGGTGTAGGAATTTGGGGATTTTTGCAGGTTATACCCTCAGAACTGGCCCCCGTAGAAGATCGTAGCCGCATTAATATTAATTCTACTGGTCCGGAAGGAGCCTCGTTTGAGTATATGGACGAGTATATGGCTGATATCACGAAGTTGATTACCGACTCTGTCAGCAAGGAGAATTTAAGCAGCTTATTTACTGTAACTTCTCCTGGTTTCGGCGGTGGCAGCAACTCAGGCATAGCACGTGTGTTCTTGGCTGAGGCCGACAAGCGTCCGCTCACGCAAGATAAAGTTGCTGCCACGTTATCGGATGGCGTCAAAGGCCTCTCTGCGGCTCGCACCTCTGTCTCCCAGGATCAGAGCATCGGTAATGGTGGGGGCGGACTGCCAGTTCAGTTCGTTATTCAAACCCAGGACTTTGAAAAGCTGCGCACGGTGGTGCCGAAGTTTCTGGACGCCGCCCGGCAGGACCCCACATTTCAGTTCGTGGACGTCAACTTGAAGTTTAATAAGCCAGAACTGCGCATCACCATTGACCGGGAAAAGGCCCAGAGCCTGGGTGTATCGGTGCAGAGCATCAGCCAGACGCTACAAGCAGGGCTAAGCGGGCAGCGCTACGGCTACTTTATTCGGGGCAGCAAGCAATACCAGATCATTGGCCAGGTAGCCCGCGAAGATCGGAACCAACCCCTGGATGTGCGTCTGCTTTCGGTGAAAAGCACCGACGGTACGCTGGTACAATTGGACAACGTGATTCGTCTGACAGAAAGTAGCACGCCGCCGCAGCTCTACCGTACGAACCGCTACAACTCGGCTACCTTCTCGGCTTCGTTGGCGCCCGGCCAGACCCTGGGCGACGGTATTGCCGCCATGCAGGCCATTGCCGACAAGGAGCTGGATGAGACTTTTTCCACCGAGTTGTCGGGTGCGTCCCGCGACTTCCAGGAAAGCTCTTCTTCCCTGGTTTTTGCTTTCGGCCTGGCCCTAGTACTGATTTATTTGGTACTGGCCGCACAGTTTGAAAGCTTCCGCGACCCACTTATTATCATGGTCACGGTGCCCTTGGCATTATCAGGAGCCCTGCTAAGCTTGTGGTACTTCAATCAGAGCCTGAACCTGTTTTCGCAGATCGGTATCATCATGCTCATCGGACTGGTGACCAAGAACGGTATCCTGATTGTGGAGTTTGCTAACCAGCGCGTCGAGCAGGGCGCCGACTATATGACCGGCTTGGTGGAAGGTGCTACCGCCCGTCTGCGCCCCATTCTGATGACTAGCTTGTGCGCTATTTTGGGTATTCTGCCCATTG
The DNA here is from genome assembly GCF_056835965.1 of Hymenobacter sp. R533113. Classification (NCBI taxonomy): domain Bacteria; kingdom Pseudomonadati; phylum Bacteroidota; class Cytophagia; order Cytophagales; family Hymenobacteraceae; genus Hymenobacter; species Hymenobacter sp. R533113. Next base: position 745,575 of record NZ_JAKWBD010000001.1, on the reverse strand, counting down.
CCATAGCTACCGGCGCGGGTGCGCTTAGCCGTCGGGCCATGGGTATTGGCGTGGTTGGGGGGCTTTTTTTCGCCACTGGTCTTACCCTATACGTAGTGCCGGTGATGTACTCGTATTTTGCCACGGCTAAGAAGCACGGCAAAAAGCAGGAAGAGGCCGAGAAAGCCTTAGCTGCCTGATAAATGCCCCCCAGGGCACAGAGTGGAAGATTCGACTCGTAGTTGGCCTTAACGGTTCTTATTTTTTAGTAGTCTGCCTTTTTGTGGTAAGAATGTCCTTGTTTTCCCGTTCGCTGTTTTTCTCTTTTCTGCTGTTCAGTATTTCGCCGCTGGCGTGGGGGCAACAAGACCAGACTGCCAAGCCTCAAACCGTAGCACCCGCCCCGCCGCTCACCTTGCAGCAGGCCATTCAGATGGGGCTGGAAAACAACTACGGCATTCGTCTGGCCCGCACCGACGAGCAGATTGTCAGCAATAACGTGACCCGTGGTAATGCTGGTCAGCTGCCCGCCGTCAATGGCAATTTCACGCGCAACTTTACCCGCAACAACGTTCGGCAGCAGCTCGGCGACCAGGACCCGCGCATTGCCAACGGGGCGGAATCAAATCAGCTCAACGCCAACGTAGCCCTCAACTGGACTGTTTTTGACGGACTAGGCATGTTCATCGCCTACGACCGCCTGAAGGCGCTGGAGCAGCAGCAACAGCAAATCACGCGCGCTACCATTGAGGAAAGCGTGGCCAACATCACCGACGCTTACTACAATGTGGTGCGGGAGTCGGGCAAGATTCGCTCCCTTGAAGAAGCGCTCGACATCGGGCAGCAGCGCATCGACCTTACCCAGGGCAGAGTGGATGTGGGCGTGAGCGCGAAGGTGGAGGTGCTGACGGCCCGCGTTGATTTCAACGCCGACCGCTCACTGCTTTTGCAGCAGCAGGAGTTGCTGACAGCCGCCAAAATCAATCTGAATAATCTACTTGGTCGCACCACGGTCATTGATTTTCAGCCTGTTGATTCTATCGTTGTTACAACAGGGCTGCGGGCCGAGGAGATTGTGCAGGGCGTACTAGACAAGAATCCGCGGTTGCAGCAAGCGCGTTTGGGAGTCGATGTGGCCCGCTATGAGCGCCGCCTCATCCGTTCTGACCGCTGGCCCCAGGTAGGCCTGACGAGTGGCTACGGCCTGACGCGCAACATCAACGGCGCGGCCTTTTTTGGTACCCAGCTCGCCACCAACGTTAGCCGCAACCAGGGCTTGAACTACGGCGTGGTGGCTACCATCCCTATTTTCAACGGCTTCAACCAGCGGCGCCTGGAGCAGAATGCCCGCGTAATAGAAGAGCAGAGCCGCCTGCTACTGGACCAGACCCGTCTCGGCCTCGACGCCGAAACGGAGCAGGCGCTGGCTCGCTACCAGAACCGCCTGCAACTACTGGAATTGGAAGAAGAAAATATTCTGCTGGCCCGCGAGAACGTGAATATTGCCCTCGCCCGCTACCGCCTGGGCCTGCTCACGCCCCTGGATCTGCGCGTGGCGCAGCGCAGTCAGCTCGACGCCGAAGTGCGGCTACTGGATATTCGCTACCAAGCCAAGCAAGCCGAAACAACCTTGCGCCGCCTTAGCGGATATCTGGTGCAGGAGGGCGTGCCCAGGCCCTAATAAGCTGGCTAACTGACAACAAAAAAGCCCCCCAAACCTAGGCTAACTGGTTTGGGGGGCTTTTTGGGTTAACAATAGTTGCTACTACAGCTCGTAAGTAATAGCTAGGTAATAGAGCCCACCTATACTGGGCCCACCCAGGTACGATTCGTAATATTGGTTTAGCACGTTACTGGCCCCGAGCTTGAAACGCAGATGAAGGCTCGGTGCCGCGTAGCTCAGTTGGGCATCAAGGGTGTAGTAGGCAGGTACATTGCCGCTCACCAGAAACGTTTGGGAATAATAAGAAGCCTGCCAGCGGTAGTTTAAGGCGAAGCCAAGGTTACGATATACGTTTTCGTTGCCGAGGCTGAGGTTGTAGCTCCAGCGGGGCGTGTTAAAGCCATCTTCCAGTCCATCGCCCGACTCCGTGCGGTCGAGGCGGGTGTAGGTGGTGTTGGCACCGGCCAGGTAGCCACCGGGCAACTCGTAACGCAGCCCCAGCGAGCCGCCGTAATTGTACACTTGGCTTTGGGCATTAGTCCATAGTCGGTAGCGGTTTTGGGTGGCACGGGTGCTGAGGTAGATGGCCGCCGAGTCGGGATTGTTGGTTTTGGGCACATAGGCTTCTACCTGCGCGATGAAGTCGCGGTAAGAGTTGTAGTAGAAGTCCACATCGAGGATCAACTGCCCTTTTGGCAATAGCGCGGCTTTATAGCCTAGCTCCAGGGACTTGATGTACTCCGGCCGTAAGTACGTGTATGGGGTTTTAACCAACAAACCCTGCTTTTCACTGATGGCCGCTTGCCGCTTCTGGACGTCCGGAGTTTGGCTGGTATTGGCGTTAATAGTGGCTGTCACAGCCGCGTTGAAGGCATCAATGCTGTTGCGCAGGTAGCTGTTTTCAAATATTCCATCTGACATCACCCGCAAGCCACCAATGCGTTTTACCTGACCGCTGTTCACGTTGGAAAAGCCTTCAAACAAGCTCGGAAACCGGTAGCCGCTCTGGTAGCTCAGCCGAAAGTTGTGGCGCTGCGCGGGCGAATACACCGTCGTAAAGCGCGGGTTGAAGCGTACCCGAAAGTAGTCGTTCTTATCCGTGCGCAGCGTAGCCGTTAGCCGTACTTTATCATTCAGTAGCCGCAGACCAGTCTGCACAAAGCCACCGGTTTTGCCGTAGAGCAGGGTGCTGTAGGGGTCTTTATTCCGCTCAGGATTGATAAAGTAGTTACCATCGGGCCGAACAAGATAGGTGCGATGGTCGGCGCCAACCAGCAGACTTATGCCGGCGGGCCAAGCGCTTCCGCTACGGCGCAGGGCTTCGGCAATATCCACTTGCCCTTCCGCGTGTATCAACTTCGCCTGCACGCGCAACGCTGCGCCCCGGTCCCAGTTATTGATATCCTGCAATTCACCGAGCCGCTGCCGAAACTCGGGCGTACCGGGCTGCAACCGGCTCGCATCGGCGGCGGCGCGGGCGGCGGCGTGCGCCTGCGCTACCGTCTGGCCGGCGGTGGTAGCGGCGTTCCAGGCAGTGATGTAGTCGCGGTTCCAGGCGGCATCGGGCTTGTAGCTGCGGTCCAGGTTTTCGGCGGCGGAGCGAAGATTATAGCTGTTGCCCGTGTTTTCAGTGGTGAGATAAGTCCGCGCCTGTACTACGGGAGTAGTGAGCTGGGCAGCGTGCTGTTGCAAATGGTAGCCATCCAGCCGAAAGCGGTTGGAACGTTGATAGACATTATCGAAAAAAGCCCCCCGATACGTATATACTACCTCAGTGGCTGGGCTGGGCTTATAGTGCAGTGCCGCGTCGTACTTGATAGTTTGCAGCCGGTAGTCTACTACGTCACGCTCGTTGTAGCCGGTGCGGGCTACCGAATAATTTTTGCCCCCCAGCGCCAGTGTACTACGATTGGAGGACTCATTGCCATAGCTGTTTACCAGGTCGCGGGCCGGATTATCACCTCCAAAAAGGTTAGTGGTGGCATTGCCATTGGGATTCAGCTCCGTCTGGTCGTTGGCTATCCAATCGTAGCCGCGCAGGTAGGTGCCGTTCACTTTGAAGGCCAGCTTCGGCGTCAGCGCTTTCGCGTAGCGCAGACTGGTTTCGGAGAAAAGCTTCGCCACACTGTTGGGGCCTTGCAGGTGATTGATACCGGTTTTCTGCTGCACACTCAAGCCCTCAGTACGAAATGGGTTTTTGGTGCTAAAGTTGGCCAGCCCATTAATGGCGTTCAACCCATACAGCGCCGCTGCCGTGCCCGGCACAATCGCTACTGCCTGTATATCCAGGTCGCTTGGCCCCAGCACGTTTCCAATCGGTCCGCCGATGTGCGGGGCCTGATTGTCGATGCCGTCCACGAGCTGGGCAAACCGCACGTTGGTGGTATTCGTGAAGCCACGAGCGTTGATTACCTTAAAACTCAGGCTGGGAGTGATTACCTGCACGCCCTTCAGGTGCTCGATGGCGTCGAAAAACGACGGGGCCGGCGTCAGGCGCAGCGCCCGCGCATTCAGCTTTTCCACCGTCACCGGCGACTGCAGGAAGCTCTCCTCTACCCTGGAAGCCGCCACGACTACCTCCCCTAGCGCTATATTTTTGCGCACTGTATCGGCGGGTGCTTCTGGTGTGGGGCCCGGCTGCTGGGCTACCACGGGGCCGCTCACAATCAGGCTCAGGCCCAGCAGCCAGCAGGCACCATTATCAGTAGGCCTCATAAAGCAACTATACTGTCGTTATATTCTGCTAAATATAGCGCTAACTAGCCGCAGTAGCTTACAGTTTAAAGTCAAAGTTTTAATTGTAGTTCTTCGGCCCGTAAGAAGGCCTGAAAACGTGCCTGTAATTCCTCAAACTCCCGAATCATTTGCTGGCCCTCGGCGGTGACCTCGGCCCCACCTCCTTGCTTACCACCTACTTGGGTGCTCACCAGCGGTTTTCGGGCTCGCGCGTTCATGGAGCTTACCAACTCCCAGGCCCGCTTATACGACATGTTCATGGCCTGTGCTGCCTTCGAAATAGAGCCCAGGGCCTTAATATGAGCTAGCAGCTCCAGCCGGCCAATGCCCATGAAGCGCTCATCGGCCTCCATCCATAGCCGGCCGTTAAGACGGAATTTCAGGTCATCGCGCAGTAGTTCTTTCATAGGGACAATAATAAAAAAGCCCCCAGATCATGCTGCTCTTCTGTTTATATGGTCGAAGAGTATGGCTACACTGGGGCGCAGAGTTGCGCGCTTGCTCCTCGGGCCACGCTCAGCAGACTACCCTTTGGGCTTCGCTTCCTCTGCTGGTGCCTGCAAGTCTCGCAGCTCTTTCAGCGCTTCGCGGGTTTTTTCCAGGTTCTTGGCTTCTATTTCCTCCTTATCCACGGGCAGCTTCGACATATCCCCAAAGAAAGTCAGGATGTTTTGCCGCTGCGGGGCCGAGATATTCTCGAATTTTTTGTCGGCGAGCTTGCGCACCCATTCTCCGTAGGTTTCGTCGGCGAGGGCGTACTCGCCCGCCCGCGTGGGCTTGCCCGTGTCAAAGTCGGCATTCGGCAGCGGGGGCGACTTGGTGGTTTGTTCCTGCTGGGCCAGGTAGCAGTACTCCTTCATTACAATGCGGACGCTTTTCTTAAATAGCTCCTGGGCCTCCGGCGTAGGTAGCTTGAAGGCAAAAGGCTGCAAGGGGCCAATTTTGGGCAGCACCCGCACCACCAAGGATAATATACGGGCCCCAAAACCCGGCTTTTGGTAGTCAGTGCCATATTGGCGGCGATACTTCCGCTCACTTTGCCGGTACATATAGTCGCGGCGGCGGGCTTGGGGGCTCAACTTCCTGATTTCGGCGCGCTCGGCGTGCCAGGCGGCGCGGGCGGCAATCGGGATGAGCTGGCGCACGGCAAAGCGATAGCTGCCCACCGCCAGATCGACATTGACCAGCACCTGGCCCAGCTCCAAGCCATAGGTCTTCAAAAACGCGCGCTCCAGAACGGGCTTGCACACCTGAAACCCGATCAGGTTTTGGTAGTCAGCCGAGCGGTAGCGGCCGGCAGCCAGCTGTACTACATCGAAGGCAAACTCCAGCTGGGTATGCTGCACAGGCGCTTCGTGGTAGGTAATGGCAGTCCCAAACTTGGCCTTTAGATCGGGGTACACGGAGGCCATAGCTAAGTTGGTACCTTCCGGGTGCCCCTTAATATCAGCTACATAATGCGCCAGAGCCCCCAAAGCGAAGGCATATTCATTGCGGTCGTGGGCCTCGTCGAGCAGGTTGCGCACGAAGTCACCGCTGCGTACGTAGTGCGTAAGGTTGGTAAAAAGCTCAGACCCAAATGGGTAAAAGCCCATATCCTGAATAATTGCCCCCCCGTAGGCAAATGACTTGGCCTCCATCCACTCCTCACGGGTGGCGGTGCCATAGCGGCTTTTGAGCAGGGGCACCAGGCACACGTCAATCGTCGAATCGATGTTGGCCTGATGAGTAAGCACAGAATAGGCAGAAGCTGATGGCGCGCAGAACAACAGGGCCGCCAAAGCGGCAAAAAGCCATTTCAGCATAGTAGATCGGAGAAGTAAAAGGTGGAATGCTGAAAGTAGGATTTTTAGACTAGTCAGTACGCGAAAGCTGAACAGGAGTTATAATAGGCAGCAACAGGCTTATTTTATCTAAACAACTACCGTGCGATGATGCTGGGGGGCTTTTTTGTACTACGGATGTGGGTCGCTAATAAAAGAACGTCATGCTGACGAAAGGAAGCATCTCGCGTGTTTATCTGGATTGCTATTCCCATTACCGCAAGCGAGATGCTTCTTGCCGCGCTTCGGCCTACCATTCGGCCGCCTTGTCTATTCCATCGTGTCGGTAAAAGCGTCGGGCACACCAACGCTGCTTAGCAGCCCCTCGATCATGGCCATTCGCCACACCCAAAACACGGAATGCGTCAGGTCGCGCCCAATTTCAACTTCGCCAGGCTCCAACGCCTGGCCCGGACTGCGCGGATTATTGCCGCGCACAACTAGCTTATTGGTCAAAAAGGACCCTGCTCGGGTGAAAATATTCTTCTTATCGGGGCCACGGCTCTTTTTTATAAAGGATACTTTCAGATCAGAATACCGCGTCCAGACGGTGCCACGAGCACCCCGCCGATCAAACTGGAAGTTGCACTGGATATGCTCTACTTGTCCCCGCTCGAAACGGATCTGAGCGCCTGGCTCGCTCACCGGATTCAGAATACCAAAAGGAGCTGGCCCAATCGACCCCACCAAACTGTGGCGTCCCTGCGGGTCATTGAAATTGAATTTGAATACCCCCTGCATAAAGCACTTTCCTGCCAGCCACCCTGATACACGCCCAACGGATAAGCCAGCGGCAGGGCTAGTCGTAAATGGGCTGATGCTGGCATTAAGGTGGTTAATAGTGAAATTAATGGGGTTTTTGGTTCCCTTAGCTTTTTCAGAACTCTGAAAACTCAGGTTAGTGATTTTTGCCGTTCCCAGGTTTACACGAAAAGGCAACCGGCGAAGCTGCTCCGGCGAGATTACGGACAATTCAGTTGACCGCGGGTAATTCTCATCCCCGGTAATCTGCAAGCGAGGGTTGCGCAGCTCCAGCACCTTGGCCACTAAGGCATCACTGCGTGCCAGGGCGGCGCAATCGAGGCCCACCAAGCGCAGCTGTGGCAGGCGAGCTGTCATACGGTACGCTGCCTGGCGTTTGCGGCGGGCAAATTCGGCGGAACCCATCGTGGGTGTCAAGGTCAAATCATCGGCCTGCGCTACGCCGATACGAGAATCGAGCTGCAGCTTTTCATAGCGAATCTGGTAAAAAGGCGCATCGACTACCGCCGTAGCTGGCCCCGTGCGCACTTTCCAGGCACGGGCATAAAAAATACGAGCCGGGTCGCGGGCGCCCAGCGAGTCTATCCGCACGTCGGTGGCTTGCATACTCACGGCACGGACCGTTGGCGAGCCCACCATATCGGGCAGCCGAAATTGCCCCCCAGACAAGGCTACGTACCGCAAAATGCAACGGGCCAGCCAGGGAGCCAGCTGCTGGTGCAGTGGGGCCGGTTTAGTTTTTTTGGTCGGTGAGCCCGCCAGAAAGGTCACGTCGGGGGAAGCAAGAAACAGGGAATCGGCCTGCACGAGCTGGCGGGCTAATCGGGGGGTCTGAATGCCTGTAAGGCGCACCCGAGGTAACGAGAGCGTGAGGCGCGCGGTGGCAGCTGGCTCTTTGCTTTGCCTTGCAGCCCGCACGCTCACCGAATCCAGCTCCAGCAGTCGCCGGTCGGTAGAAAACCGCAGCGCTTTTACTCTGCCTCTATGCTCCTGCCCCACTACGCGAGCATCGGCCAACTGAAAGGCGGTGCGGCGGGCATAGCCCAGGCGCTGCGAATCAGTGGCCCCAGCGGAGCTGATGAGAATATCATGCGCTTCTAAGTCGGCGCGGCGCAAAGTAAGTACCGGCAATTGACCGGGCGTATAATTGCCCCCCACGTTGACCAGGAACAGGTGACCTAAGCGGATGCCTTTTACTTGCAGAGGCAGGTGTTCGTGCAAAGGTTTCGACGGCTTGGTAGCGTTGGGGGGCATTTTGCCTACGTCCAGGCGCAGATTCTCTATCAGCACTTTGTTGAGCGGAACTACCCCGCGCCGCAACAGGCTCAGCAGCCCTACCCCCTGCACGCGGACTAAGTTCACATCGGCGCGCACCGGCGGGAACTGGCTGTTTGTCGTCGGGCCGGACCGCAGCTGCAAACCTTTTGCTGTCAGGGTGCGGGCCCATATGCTGGTGTGAAGCTCGCTGATTCGAAGGCGATAATAGCCACCGGAAGCCTGGTGTACTTGCTGCTCCAGGCTTCCACGCAGCGAGGTATCAAGCCTGGTTAGCACAATTACGATTATACTTATTACCACAGCGGCTCCAATCAGCCATATCTGCCATCTACTCCGCTTTTTTTAGGTTGAACTTCGATCAGGAGAGGCATAGAAGCAGCGCTATCAGGCACGGGGTATCTGGATCAGGCCTCTACCTAGCAAACTCCTCCGTAGCGGCTGTTATCCAACTAAGGGTGTTGGTGTTATACTGTGTTAATTTAGAAAAAGAAGGTTGGTTGAGAAAGAAAAAAGTAAAAGTGTCACTACCTGCACTTTCCTGCGTCTTTCGTACCAAAGCCCAGCAATCAACGTTATGTACTTATGCTAATTATAAGAATGCTTGTTGCCGGCATGCTTTTGCTGCTGGCCGCGCCCAGCCGGGCCCAGCAAGTGGAAGTAGTGAAGTTTCCGGCCCTGCAAAAGCGCCTGAGCCAGCCCAACGACACGACATATGTGGTCAATTTCTGGGCAACGTGGTGCGGCCCCTGCATCAAGGAGCTGCCGTATTTCGAGCAAGCCAACAAGGCCTACGCCGGCCAGAAAGTGAAAGTGCTGTTGGTGAGCTTGGACTACGCCTCTCAGCTCGATAAAAAAGTGAAGCCTTTTGTGCAGAAGCGCGGCCTCAAGTCGGAGGTGCTGCTGCTCAATGAAACGGACCCCAATACCTGGCTCGGCAAAGTAGATGACCAGTGGTCGGGGGCTATTCCTTTCACGCTGATGCTCAACAATAAAAAGCAGAAGCGTGCCGGTTTCGAGCAGGAGTTCACCCAAGCCGAGCTTACCGCGCAGCTTACCAAGTTTTTGCGCTAGCCAAGGGGGCCAGCACGTATTTTCTCACTTCTAACTTGCTTGTCTTCCAATGAAAAAGCTGACTTCCTTCTTCGTCCTGTGCTTTAGCTTCGTGCTGCTGAGCGCTTTTGTGCGGCCTTCCGCCGGCTACCAGGTAGGCGACACCGCCACTGACTTTAAGCTCAAAAACGTGGATGGCAAGCTCATGTCGCTGGCCGATAACAAAGCTGCTAAAGGCTTTATCGTGGTGTTTACTTGCAACACCTGTCCCTATTCTCAAGCCTATGAAAGCCGCATTATTGATCTGCACAAGAAATTTGCCCCCCAGGGCTACCCCGTCGTGGCCATCAACCCCAATGACCCGGCCGTAGCGCCCGGCGACTCGTTCGAGAAGATGCAAGCCCGCGCCACCAGCAAGAAGTACCCTTTCCCCTACTTACTCGATGAAACCCAGGGTGTTGCGCAGACTTACGGGGCCACTCGCACGCCCCATCTCTACGTACTCACCCGCCAGGGCAACACTCTGAAAGTAGCTTACATTGGCGCTATCGATGACAACTCCGAAGAGGCTACTGCGGTGAAAACCAAGTATGTAGAGAATGCTCTCACCGATATTATGGCCGGCAAACCCGCCGCAACTAACTCTACCAAAGCCGTGGGCTGCACCATTAAGTGGAAGAAGGCATAAAAAAGCCCCCCAGCAGTATTTAGCAAGGGGGTTCCTCTGTAAGCTCCCCATACAAAAAGCCCCGCTGCCCTATTTGGGAGCGGGGCTTTTTGTGCTTTCTGCTGAACGACTAATGCATTCTTGCCTTCCAATAAGTATCGGCTAGCGGTAGCCGAAGGGAATGCCAATAGTGAAGTAAGGCAGCACCTTTTTGGGCTTTGGGGATCATAAAAAAGCCCCCGCTTTCAATTGGAAGCGGGGGGCTTTTGTAGAGAGCGAGGGATTCGAACCCCCGGAGGTTTAACCCTCAACGGTTTTCAAGACCGCCGCAATCGACCACTCTGCCAGCTCTCTAAGTCATTTAACATTTAACATCTTTCATTTAACATTCCTCATTCCATCGCGCAGTCCGAACGACTGGTAGATGTTAAATGATAATTGTTGAATGAAAAGCAGAGAGGGGGGATTCGAACCCCCGATACCGTTGCCGGTATAACGGATTTCGAATCCGTCGCATTCGACCACTCTGCCACCTCTCTAGCGCTTCCCCAAATAGGCGGTTTGGGGACGGCAAAAGTAAGAGGCAATTGACAATTTGCAATGAGTACTGTGTAATTATAGTTGAAATTTTACGCTTTGCTCCTTTTCAGGGTTTATCAACCGTGGCCAGGTGCCGGCCGCTGATAGCTACGGGCAGGTTTGCGATGGTTCGCAGGCGCCCCGTAACGGCATCGATACTCACGTTCACCTCGAAGCCCAGAATCAGGGTCATGCACACAAAATCCAGCCATACCATAAAGCCCACCAGCGTACCAATAGAGCCATAAAAATGGTTGTAGCTGTCGAAAATCTTGATGTACAGAATAAATAGAAACGACACCAGAAAGATCAGCAGCGTGGCTACCACTGCCCCAGCCGACAGAAACGGCCACTTATCCAGCACGGGCGGCACGTAGTAATAAATGACACAGGTGGTAAGCAAGAACAGCCCCGCCACTGAGCCGTATTTGAGCAGACTAATTAGCTGATTGGTCAGCTCGGCAGGTACTATTTCGTAGAATACCAGCGTGTCAATGATGTAAGTGCCAAAGAAAATGCCCGCTATGGCGAACAATAGCACGAACGACAGCACAATAGTCAGCAGGGTGGCAATGATGCGCTTACGCACGTAGGTTCGGCGCTTGAAGGAGGGGTATTTCTTCTCAAATGCATCCAGCAGGGCCATAATACCATTGGAGGATAGCACTAGCGCCGTCAGGAAACCGAAGGAAAGCAATCCGCCGTGGGGGATATTGATGATGTCCTCGATGGTATCGGCGGTGGCCACGTACATCTCGCGGGGCATAATATCGCGCAGAAACTGTAGAATATCAATGTTCAGCTCGGGAGTAGCCACGACGGGAATGAGCGTGAACAGGAAGATGATGGTGGGAAAAATGGCAATGGTAAAGTTGAACGCCATGTAGCTGGCCCGCTTGGTAATGCTGTCCAGCTTCAGCTCCTGAATCATGCGGTCGAGCACGTCGTACACCGACGCGCGGCCGTGGTTGAAGCGCAGGCGCTTGAGCCACACGATGAATTTGCGGTACGAACGCCGGCGGCGCACCTCGGAGTAATGGTAGCGGCGGACGGGGTTTCTCATGGGGTAAGATTGATGGCTGAATGGTTACGGGTTGAATGGCTGATTGTTCTACTAAGGGTCCTCTCAGGAAACGGAAAATATAGCACGTTAAGGCCTGGACAGGGGCCTCAGGGGCTGAAATTTGCCCGTAGCGCGTTTGGTGCGCCACGAATAGTCGCCCGTCAGGTTGATAGGCTCCCAGCCCAGCGGCGATAAGAAGGACAAGAGCGCCTCGTCCACGGGTTGGCCGTGGGCCCGCAGGGCCTGCACGGCGCGCTGCACATACCCCGTGTTTCAGAGCACGATGGCCGTACTTGGCCCGCCAGCAGTCCACCCGCCAGTTGATGGCCTACTTCCAGATTGGCTCGCGCCGCACCCGCTACAAAAGCCTGCGCTTTGCGGGGGTGAAAATTCCCGAAAAGACTGCTACCTAAAACCTCGCCCCGCCAAATGCGACTTTTGGACCAACCTTTTAACCAAGGCTAAATACGGGTAACTCGAGTTGGTCGACCTGCGCCTCGGCTTTGCGCGTGTTTTCCGCAGCGTTGAACAAAAGCCCGGAAGCTTCAATAAACTGCACGTGTTGAATACCCAGCGTCTGCCACAAATGCTTTGTGTACGGAGTCGCGAAATCCTTGTAGCTGCCCATGTCGGTGCCCCCGCTGGTAAAGGCGATGTACACGCTTTGTGCGCGGAGTTTGCCGCGCGAAACGCCGTCGATGTTTTCAAAGGTCAAGCCGGGACGGGTGATATAGTCGACGTACGCCTTGAACGTGGAGGGAATAGTCCAGTTGTAGAGCGGCAGGCCGAGTACCACCACGTCGGCGGCGAGCAGTTCGGCCACCATTTCGTCGGAAAGCTGCGTAGCGGCTTGCATGGCCGGGGTTGGGCTTTGCATGGCGTACACAATCCCATCAACGAACGCCTCCGTGGGGAGTGGTGGGCTTACCGCTAAATCGCGGGTCGTGACGTTAGCCTCGGAATGTTCCCGGAGCAGGCGCGCCACCAAGTGGTCGGTCAGGTGCCGGGACACGGAATCGGCATACCGCGGGCTGCTGTCGATGCGCAGAATTTGAAGGGGGCGGGTGGGGGAGTGAGTCATGAGAAAAAGTGTTGAAGTGGGCTGATTGATTGTTGATGGTTGAAGTGGGGTGATTGATTGTTGAGTAAAGAAGAAGCACGAGTTTGCCCGTGGTTTGGCGGCTATCGAGCCGACGGTGGGCTTCCGCGGCTTGCGCTAAGGGCAGGGCCTGGTCGAGGTGCACGGGCAGTCGCCCGCTGGCAACGTCGCCAAACAAAGCCCCGTAGGCGGTTTGGATCAGCGGCGGCTGCCCCAAATACCCGCCGACACAGAACCCACTGACTGATTGGTTCGCAAGAGTCAACTGTCAGGTGTCGAGCACGGTGGGCTGGCCGCTGGCGTTGCCGTAGTTAACCATCCGGCCGAAGGGGGCCAGGCACTCGAAGCTGCGCCGGAACACGTCGCCGCCGGGTGCGGCCGACAGGACCGGCGTGTGCAAGTACACGTTGCGGCGCGGCGCGGCATGGCATCGGCCTAATTGACCCCAGCTGCTTCAACCCGGATGAGGACCTGGCCCGGACCCGGTTCGGGAGTGGGCATTTCTTCCAGGCGAAGCACCCGCGGGCCGCCAAACCCGCGAAAAATGACTTGTTTCAGGGACTGGCAGGAGTTAACCCCGCAGGCCGCCATCGGCGTACAGGGTTTGGCCATTAATCCAGTAGCCCGCCGGCGAGGCCAGCAGTGCCACGACTCCGGCGATGTCAGCGGCGGTGCCCAGGCGCCCGAGCGCCGTGGTCTGCGTGATTTGTTCCCGGAAGGCGGCGGGCACGTCGGCAATCATGTCGGTCTCGGTCAGGCTCGGGGCCACGGCGTTGACGCGGATGCGGCGCGGACCCAATTCCGCCGCGAAGCTTTTGGTCAAGGAGTCCACGGCCGCCTTGGTCGCCGCGTACACGGCCATATAAGGCGCGGCCTGGTTGCCTAGCACCGACGAGAGGTTGATGATTTGCCCGCCGCGTTCGTCAAAATACCGGCTGGCCGCTTGCGAGGCGTAAATCAGCCCCCGGACGTTGGTATTGAACAGGGCGTCGTAGTGCTCGTCCGTGATGTGTTCGAGCGGAATGCCGGCCGCGCTGAAGATGCCCGCGTTGTTGACTAGCACGTCCAGCCGGCCGAATTCGGCCACGGCCCGCTCGAAGAGGGTCGTTACGTCGGCTTGGCGGCTCACATCGCCCTGCACGGCCAGCGCCCGGCCGCCTTGCTGGGTGAGACGCTGGACGAGGGACTGCGCCTGGTCGGTGCTTTTGGTGTAGTTGACGACGATGGCGTAGCCGTCGTGGGCAAGTCGCTCGGCGATGGCCCGGCCAATGCCGCGCGAGGCGCCGGTAATGAGGGCTACTTTTTCTGGGGTTGCGTGCATGGTAAAGGGTGAAAAAAGTGGGCGTGGAGAAAGAATGGATGTTAAATTTCGTTCTACTTCTTGTAGCGTTCCCTGAGTTCGCGCCCATCCTCCGGCCCGTTTAATGCCGCCAGCTTGCGCTGTAGCAGCTGCTGGCGCACGGGGCTGCTCGTGCCGTGCAGGGCTTGCTCCAAGTGCCGGCACGCGGCCGCCGTGTCGTGGTTGAGGCGGTGCAGGTCGCCGAGTACGGCGTGGTAGAGATAGGTGCCGGCCAGCGCCTGCGCACCCGCGGCGGCTTGCAGGCCCAGCGCCGGACCGTCGGCGCGGGCTACGGCCACGGCGCGGTGCAGGGCCACCACCGGCGACGGCCGCCGCGCCAGCAACTGGTCGTACAGCCCGCGGATGGCGGCCCAGTCCGTCGCCGCGTACGAAGGGGCGCGGCAGTGTTCCAATGCAATGCCCGCCTGCAGGTGGTAGGGGCCGGCTTCGGGCGCGTCGGCGGCCCGGCCCAGGTGGCGCAGCCCGCGGGCGATGAGCGGCTGGCTCCAGCGGCCACGGTCCTGGTCTTCGAGCAGTACGAGGTGGCCCTGCGCGTCGGTGCGGGCGGGTAGCCGGGCGGCCTGCAGGCAGAACAGGGCCAGCAGGGCGTGGGTGTCGGGCAGGTCGGTGCGCGGCTGCTGCGTCAGCAGTTGGCCCAGGCGCAGGGCTTCGGCGCACAGGTCCTGGCGGATGGGCGCGGCCGGCTGTTCGGAATCGTAGCCGGCGTTGAAGAGCAGGTAGAGGGCGTGCAGCACGCCGGCCAGCCGGCGCGTCAGCTCGGCGCCGGCGGGCACCTCCAGCGACACGTCCGCGGCACGCAGGGTTTCCCGGGCCCGAAACAAGCGCTTGGTGAGGGCATCGGGCGTGGACAGCAGCGCGGCGGCCATCTCGGCGGCGCTGAGCCCGCCCAACGTTTTCAGGCACAGCGCCACCTGCGCCGCCGGGGCCAGCGCCGGGTGGCAGCACACGAACAGGACCCGCAGCTGGCTGTCGGCCAGCTCCTCGGGCAGGTAGTGCGGGGGAGCGTCCGCCACCCGCTGCGCTGCTTCCCGCAGCCCGGGCCCGAGGCGGTCGAAGCGCTGCTGCCGGCGGAGCCAGTCCAGGGTTTTACGCTGGGCCACGCGGTAGAGCCACCCCGCCGGGTTGTCGGGGGGCCGTGCAAGCGCCAGGCGGTCAGGGCTTCCACCAGCGTGTCCTGCACCAGGTCGTCGGCCTCTGCCAGGTACCGCACGCCCAGCCAGCGCAGCAGCAGCGCGTGCAGCCGCCCGGCCTCGTGGCGAAACAGGTGGTCAACCAGGTGCTCGGCGGCGAACGGCATGGCGCGGGGCGGTGAAAAAGGTATTCCTACCCGGCCAGCCGGGGCGTGGCCCGCCGGGCAGGAACGCGAACGGCACCAACTTAGTCGAATTTCACCAGCGGGCGGACTTCCACGGCGCCGTTGTTGTTGTTGTCGAAAGCGGGGCAGCCCTGGGCCAGCCGAATGGCTTCGTCCAGGTCGGCGGCCTGCAGCAGCAAAATGCCGCCCACCACTTCCTTTCCTTCGGTGAAGGGGCCGTCGGTGACGAGTTCGCCCTGGCGGCGCAACACCTTGCCCTCGGGCCGCAGGGCCTCGGCGCTTACCAGCTTACCCTGGGCGGCGATGCCGCCAATCCAGTTGTTCCACTTGGTGAGCTCGGCCTGCAGGGCTTCGGGCGACTTGTCCCAGTACGCTTCGTCGTAGGCCGTATTGTGAAAAAGGAGCAAGAACTTGTCCATGAGAAAAGGGATAAAAATGAAAAGATGATTTGACCGGAGACGAACAGACGTGCACGAACCGGACACCGCTTCCGAATTTATTTTTGGCCTTGGGTGAAAGGTTGGTCCAAAAGTTAATCGATGGCCGTAGCAGCCGTCTTTCGATGGGCATGGATGACCACGTTTCGGTGGCGTAAGTATTTGTAGAGGGTGACCTTGGAGATGTTTAGGCGCTGGGCAATCTCGTTGACGCCGAGCTGCTGCTCGCGGTAGAGCGTTTCGGCAATGATGGCCGTGCGTTCGGCCTGCTCCGAGAGGCCCCGCTGGCGGCCGCCCACCCGGCCCCGGGCGCGGGCCGCAGCCAGCCCGGCGTGGGTGCGTTCGCGAATCAGCTCGCGCTCAAACTCGGCCAGCGAGGCAAACAGGTTAAACACGAGCCGCCCCTGCGCGGAAGTGGTATTGATGGCATCGGTGAGGGAAACCAGGCCTACCCCCAGCTGCTGGAAGTCGCCCACCACCTGCAGCAGGTGCTTGAGCGAGCGCCCCAGGCGGTCGAGTTTGTAGATGTAGACCGTGTCGCCGGTGCGCAGCTGCGTCAGCAGCCGCTCCAGCTCGGGGCGACTGGTGCTGGCCCCGGACACCTTTTCCTGGTAGATGACTTCGCAGCCGGCTTTGGTGAGGGCATCGAGTTGCAGTTCCAGGTGCTGGTCGCGGGTGGAGACGCGGGCATAGCCGATTTTCATGGGGCAAAGTACAGGTTATCCGTAGCGAAGGTACCCATATTTGTACTTTGATTGCTGAACAAGTTTTCTGTACCAAATCAGCTGGTTTTGGCTTCGCTTCACTGAACCACAGGTGGTAAGCTGAATTGTACAGAAATACGTTCGTTTTGGTGAACATGCAGACTGTGTTGTCTCGTCCGGAAATAAGTTGACCGTTTAGTGGTAGTCCGGGCCTGCGTTGACCGTTTCGGTGGTAGTCCTAAAATTACTGACTTTTGGTTCGCTAGCAACGGGTGGTTTATAGTAGTTTTTCCAGCGCCGCTCCAACGGTCCCCAGCTGCGGTGTGCTTCATCGGGGCTTTGGTAGTTGCAACTCAGATGGGGGCGTTTGTAGTTGTAGAGAAACACCGCCCGTTCGAGGTGTTGCTGCGCTTCGTCCAGGGAGCGTACCGGCTGGTGACTCAGATACTCCTGCTTGAGGATGCCATTGATGCGTTCGGCCACCGGGTTTTCCCGCGGGTCGGAGTTTTCGGTCATGCTCACCTGCACGTGCCAGGCCGCCAAGGGGGCCAGATATTCCTGGCTACAATACTGGATGCCGCGGTCACTGTGGTGAATCAGGTGACGGCCCGCCCGTTTGGTAATGTGGCGCAGCGCCATTTCCAGCGCGCATCGGCAGTGGACCGTGGCTAACGTCTCGGCTACGGCGAAGCCCATGATACGGTGCGAGTAGGCATCGGTGAGCAGCGAGACATACAAACAGCCGGCTTCGGTAAACCAGTAGGTGATATCCGCTACCCAGACCTGGTTGGGCCGTAAGGGCGTCAGGTCCTTAATCAGGTTGGGATATTTACGGAATTTGTGCCGGGAGAACGTGGTAATGGTTTTGCGCTTGCGCCGCCGAATGAGCAAATTATTCGCGGCCAGCAAGTCAAACAGGGCATCCCGGCCTAACTTGATGCCTTGACGGACCAGTTGCTCTTTCAGCAGGTAGTAGAGCTTCTTGCCGCCCATGCGCGGATGGTCCTTTCGCACCTCGGCCACGAGGTCCAGTACGCACTGTTCCCGCTGCTCGCTGGTGAAGTGCCGATTTTCGTGCTGGTAGTAGGCCTGCCGGCTAAACCCAAGTACCCCACTGACCCGCCGCAGGCAAAAGTGCGGGCAGCTGACTCGCAGGAGCTGGACTACTTGGTACCGGACTTTTTCGATGCTCAGGCCCAGCTCCTGCTCGGCCACCCGGATCACGTTTTTGTAGTAGAGCACCTGCAACTCGGCTTGTTCGAGCTGTTTCTGCAATTGCTTGACCTGACCAGTGAGTGCATCGGCATGCTGCACCACTTGCTCGACGAGCGTGGTGGGCGGCTTTTTCGGCGTGTTTTCCATGGCGTGGGTACGTGCCTGCTCTTCTTGCCGGACACGTTCCACCCACTTGGTGACGGTCGAGCGAGTGAGCACCTGGTACTGGCTCATCGCCGACTCAATGGTGTGGCGGCCGAAGTTAATTTCCTCGACCATCTGGCGCATTTTCAGCTCATGCGCCTGCTTGCGAAAGAGAAATAAGTGTTCCATCTGCGGGGGATTGATGGTCAACTCATTTTAGGACAAGACACTGTCTTTCCGTTGACTTGTGCTGGCATAGAAGAGGGGGCGCCTTCTTCTAGCCTACCAGTCTCCCCATACGCCCGTTGCCTATGCCTCGTCGTTCTACGCTCTCCGCCGCTGAGCGGGAGCAACTGCTCGCCCTGCCCGAAACGTCCGAGGAGTTCATCCGGCACTACACGCTCAGTGAGGCCGACCTCTCGTTGATTCACCAGCACCGCGGCGCGGCCAACCGACTGGGCTTCGCCGTGCAACTCTGCTACCTGCGCTTTCCGGGCGTGGTGTTGGGCTTGGACCAGGTGCCGGCCCCCTCCCTGCTCGCCTTCGTGGCCGCGCAGTTGAAGCTCCCGGCCCCGGAGTGGGCCGTTTATGGCCGGCGGGAGCAAACCCGGCGCGAGCACCTGGTGGAACTGCAAGCGGCCTTCGGGTTCCAGACGTTTGCCCTGCTGCATTACCGGGCTGCCGTGCCTTGGCTAACCGACGTCGCGCTGCAAACGGACAAAGGCGTGCTACTCGTCCAGGCCCTAATGGGGCATTTGCGCCGCCAAGGCATTCTATTGCCCGCGGTGGCCGTCCTCGAACGGCTCAGCGCGGAGGCCCTGACGCGGGCCAATCGGCAGCTCTACGACACGTTGACCGAGGACCTTACCCTGGAAACCCGGCAGGGATTGGAAGACCTGCTCACCCGCCGCGAAGGCAGCAACCTGACCCGGCTGGCCTGGCTCCGACAAGCGCCCGCCGCCCCGACTTCGCGCCAGCTGGTGGAACACCTGACCCGCCTCGCGGCGTGGCAACACCTGGGCCTGCCGGCCGACTTGGCGCGGCGGGTACACCAGAACCGGCTGCTCAAAATCGCCCGCGAGGGGGCGCAGATGACCCCGGCCGACCTGGCCCGGTTCGAGCCCGCTCGGCGCCTGGCCACGTTGGTGGCCCTGGCGCTGGAAGGCACGGCCACGGTGCTGGACGAATTGCTCGACCTGCATGACCGCATCATAGGCAAGGTGTTCAACGCGGCCAAAAACAAGCACCAGCAGCAATTCCAGGCCGCGGGCAAATCCATCAACCAGCAGCTTCGCCTGTTCGGGCGCATTGGGCAGGCCCTGCTCACGGCCCGCACGACGGGGGCGGACCCGTTTGCCGCCATCGAATCGGTCCTGCCCTGGGAAGACTTCACCGCCCGTGTCGGCGAAGCGCAGCAATTGGCCCAGCCCGCCGACTTTGATTTTCTGCACCGGGTGAGCGAGCACTACGCCACCGTGCGCCGCTACGCCCCCGCGTTTCTGGCGGCCCTGCCGCTGCGGGCGGCCCCGGCGGCCAGCAGTCTATTGGCGGCGATTGACGTGCTGCGCGGGCTGAACGCGACCGGGGCCCGGAAGCTGCCCGCCGATGCGCCGACGGCCTTCATCAGCAAGCGCTGGCAAAAACTGGTGCGGACGGCGGACGGCCTGGACCGCCGCCACTATGAGCTGTGCGCCCTGGCCGAACTCAAAAACGCGTTGCGTTCGGGCGATATGTGGGTGGTCGGCTCGCGCCAGTTCAAGGACTTCGAGGAATACCTGGTGCCGGCCCAGCCGTTTGCCGCCCTGCTGGAGGCCGGCGAGCTGCCCCTGGCGGTCGAAGCCGACGGCGAACACTACCTCCGGCAGCGCCTCGCGCACCTAACCCAGCAGCTGGAAACGGTTAACCGCCTGGCCGCCGCCGGCGAATTACCGGACGCGAGCCTGACGGCGGCGGGGCTAAAAATTACGCCCCTGGATGCCGCCGTGCCGGAGGCGGCCCAGGCCCTGATTGACCAGGTGGCGCGCCTGCTGCCCCACGTCAAGATTACGGACCTGCTGCTGGAAGTCGACGAGTGGACCGGGTTCAGCCGCCACTTCACGCACCTAAAGACCGGGGCCCCGGCCAAGGACCACGCCCTGCTGCTCACCACCCTGCTGGCCGATGGGCTGAACCTGGGCCTGACGAAGATGGCCGAGTCCTGCCCCGGCAGTACCCCGCCAAACTCTCCTGGCTCCAAGCCTGGCACATCCGCGACGACACTTACTCACTGGCCTTGGCCGAACTGGTCAACGCGCAGCTGCGCCAGCCCTTCGCGGCCCACTGGGGCGACGGCACCACGTCCTCGTCGGACGGGCAGCGGTTTCGGGCCGGGGGACGCGCCGAGAGCACCGGGCACCTCAATCCCAAGTACGGGGCCGAGCCGGGCCGGCTGTTCTACACCCACGTCTCGGACCAGTACGCGCCCTTTAGAGCAGTCAGGTCATTAACGTGGGCGTGCGCGATGCCACGTATGTGCTCGACGGTTTGCTCTACCACGAGTCCGACCTGTGCATCGCCGAGCACTACACCGATACGGCCGGCTTTACCGACCACCTGTTTGCCGTGATGCCGCTGCTGAGCTACCGCTTCGCGCCCCGCATCCGCGACCTGAGCGAGACGAAGCTGTACGTGCCGCCGGGCTCCCCGGCGTACGAAGCCTTGCAGCCGCTGCTGGGCGGCACCCTCAACGTGCGCCACATCCTAGCCCACTGGGAAGCCATTCTGCGCTTGGCCACCTCCATCAAGCAAGGCACCGTGACCGCCTCGCTCATGCTGCGCAAACTCGGCAGCTACCCGCGCCAGAACGGCCTGGCCGTGGCCCTGCGCGAACTGGGCCGCATCGAGCGGAGTTTGTTCATTCTGGACTAGCTGCAGAGCGTCGACTTGCGCCGCCGCGTACAGGTGGGGCTCAACAAAGGCGAAGCCCGCAACGCGCTGGCCCGGGCCGTCTTCTTCCACCGGCTGGGCGAAATCCGGGACCGGGGCTTCGAGCAGCAGCGCTACCGGGCCAGCGGCCTGAACCTGCTCACGGCGGCCATCGTGCTCTGGAACACGGTGTATGTGCAGCGCGCCGTGCAGGCCGTGCAGGCCCTGCGGGCCCACGGCCAACCCGTGGACGAGGCGCTCTTGTCCTTCTTATCGCCGCTGGGCTGGGAGCCTATCAACCTGATGGGCGACTATTCGTGGCGCACCAAACGCGCTACGGGCAAATTTCAGCCCCTGAGGCCCCTGTCCAGGCCTTAACGTGCTATATTTTCCGTTTCCTGAGAGGACCCCTACTAACTCATATATGCAGCAAGGACATTCAACTGTTCAACCTATACCCATTTAGCTATTTGGTTTCGGAGCAAATGCGGCCGGCGCGGGCGCGTCGGGGAGCAATTTGGACGAGGTAGGCGTAAGCGGCCCGGCCGTTTCGTCGTCGGTGAAGTAGGGGGAGAGCTTATCTTGAATATCGGCCGGAATGGGTACGGGTCGGCCCGTTGCGGTACTCACAAACACCATTAGGGTGTGGCCTTCGGTAAGCAGATCCTGCACCTCATTATAAATCTCGTATTCAAATAACACCCTCGATCCTTCGGCCGGCTGGCGCAACATCAACCGCACCGTCAGCAGGTCGTCGTAGCGGGCGGGACGGCGGAAGCGGGTCCGAATTTCGCCCACGGGCATACCCACGCCGTCAGCTTCCAGGTCTTTATAGCGAATACCAAGCTGCCGAAAAGCTTCCGTGCGGGCTACTTCAAAGTAGGCCGCGTAGTTGCCGTGGTACACGTAGCCCATCTGGTCGGTTTCGGCGTATCGGACGCGGATTTGAATATCGGAGGAGTACATAATTAAATGACTGAATGAGCGATTGGTGAATGAGTAGCTGGCTTTCAAAGAGAAATACGTATTCACCCACTCATTCACCCATTTACTTCATAATCCCGCTCCTGTTCAAAGCAGCTTGGTAGCGACGAGCGTTCAGCAGGTGGTCGCGCTCGTTGGTGGCGAAAGCGTGATAGCCGCTGAAGTCCTCTTTAGCGCAGAAATAAATGTACTGGTGCTCCTCCGGGTTCAGCACGGCATCAATGCTGGCGATGCTGGGCAGATTGATGGGGCCGGGGGGCAATCCTTTGTATTTGTACGTGTTGTAGGGTGAGTCTTTAGCCAGGTGTACGTTCAAGACACGCTTGATGCCGAAATCGCCGTTGGCATATACCACCGTCGGGTCGGCCTGAAGCAGCATACCGCGCTCCAGACGGTTGAGGTACACGCCGGCCACGCGCGGACGCTCATCGGCGTGCTGCTGCTGCTCGGCTTCCACGATGCTGGCTAGGGTGCTTACCTGAGCGCGGCTCAGGCCCAAGGCTTTAGCCTTAGCGTCGCGGGCGGGCGTCCAGAATTTCTCATACTCTTTTTTCATGCGCTGCATGAGGTTCTTGGCCGAAGTATTCCAGTACAGCTCGTAGGTATTCGGGATAAACATCCCGAGGATGCTGGTCGTGTCGAATCCCAGGGAGCGGGTGTAGCTGGGGCTGCTAAGCAGGCTATCGAACTCGTGAGGGCGGGCGTCGATGGTGGTGCTGAGCTTCTTGGCCAAATCCTGGCGCAGACGGATATTCTGAAAAGTCAGGCTGAGCGGCGACTGTATGCCGCGCCGTAAGTCGTTGATCTGCTCGCGGTTGGTGTAGCCGTCTTTCAGCTCGTAGCGACCAGGCTTTACTAGCTGGTCGTATTTCATCAGCTTGGCCACGAAGCGAAAAGAAAGCCGGTCGATAATGACATTCCTGGCGTCGATGGAGTCCATTACAGACTTGTAGCTTTGGCCCTGCCGAATCAGCAGATACGTCGGCTGGCCTTTGGTATCTACGTTGGGCGTATAGAAAACCTGGTAGAAATAATACGAGAACGACACGAACAAGACGCCGAGCACCGCTACCACGGCGGCATAACGGTTGCGGCGCTTCTGGGCCTTAGCTTTGGATTCGGCGCGGGAAATTTGGGACATGAGCAAAGAGAGATACAGCTAACAAGAATAAACTAGCGGCGCAAAGCACGACTTTAACCAGCTTGATTTTTCGGGCCCAAAAGTACACGTTCTAGACTTCCGGTTTTGCTAACGCGAAAAAAGCCCCCAGTGTTCAATTATGATTGGTGGGGGCTTTTTTGGATTTAAAGAGCGCAAACAGCAACCTTCCGCAAAAAAATTGCGAAGGAGTGACAGGTATTCAGCTCCCGCAGTATCTTGCCCGATTCCGGCCCGGTGCCGGTTTTCTTAGTTTTCACCTTTCATCCGCCCGCTCATGTCTGCTACGCTGCTTCGCATCCATCCCGATAATCCGCCCCAAAACCGTTTGCTGCAAGCCGTGGAAGTGTTGCGCAAGGGAGGAATAATCATCTATCCTACGGACACGATTTATGGCCTGGGCTGCGATATTCACAACGCGAAAGCCGTCGAAAAGCTCTGCCGCATCAAGGGCATTCATCCCGAAAAGGCGAACCTGTCGTTTATCTGCCACGACCTTTCCCACATCACCGACTACGCCCACGGTATCACTACGCCGGTGTATAAAGTGTTGAAGAAAGCGCTGCCAGGGCCGTTTACTTTCATTTTTGAGGCCAGCCCCAAGGCTCCGCGCTACGGCGGCGTGAAGCGCAAAACGGTGGGTATCCGCGTCCCGGACCACAACATTTGCCTGAGCTTGGTGCGCGAGCTAGGCAATCCTATTGTCAGCACTTCCATTCACGACGATGATACTTTAATTGAGTACTCCACCGACCCCGACCTGATTTTCGAGAAATATCGCCCGCTGGTAGACCTGGTCATCGATGGCGGCTTTGGCAACAACATCGCCAGCACCGTAGTTGACTGCACGAATGATGATTTCGACATCATCCGCCAGGGCGCCGGCGATATTGAGCAGTATTTGTGAGTTAGAAGTGAGAGGTTAGACATGAGAAGTGAGACTTCGTTCTGCTATACTGCACCAGAATGAAGTCTCGCTTCTCATGTCTAACCTCTCACTTCTCTAACGTGTTTCCAGCGCCGGTGCGACCATAAATAGTCCGCGGGGGCAGCTTGAATATCGTGCTCCAGCTGGCGGGCGAAGGCTTCGGTGATTTGGTGGCCGTCTTTGGGCAGGGGCGTTTCGCCGTCGTATAGCTCGGTGAGGTGCATCTCGTAGTAGCCGCGCCGTTGGCGGCGGATGCTGACGTACACCACGGGGCAATGAAACTGAGCAGCTAGCTTGTCGGCACCGGTGTAGAAGGCGGTATCCTGGTGCAGAAAACGCGTCCAGTACTGCTGGTCGGCGCGGCTGGGGCTTTGGTCGCTCAGCATACTAAGGACCCTTCCTTCGTTGCGGTGACGCACCAAGTGGCGTAGCGTATCGCGCATGGGCACTAGTCGGGCGCCCGTTTGGGTGCGCAGGCGGTACACGAAATCTTCGAAGAACGGATTGGTGAGCGGCTTGTACACGCCATCGGCCCGCGGCCCCAACCAGACAGCGCCAGCCGTAATAATCCACTCCCAGTTGCCGGCGTGCGAGCCGAGAGCCAGCACCGGCCCACCTTTAGCCAGTAGTTTCTCCAGCACTTCCGGATTGGGCATAAACACCCGTTGCTTTAGCTCAGCGGCAGAAATGCCCCCCAGCTTCAAAACCTCTATCATTAATTCGGCAAAGTGCCGGTAGAACTCCTTCACCAAGCGCCTGATCTGCGCCTCTGTTTTATCTGGAAATGAATTGCGCAAATTCTGCAGCACCACCCGCTGCCGGTAGCGCAGCCCATAGGCCATCACCAGATAAAACCCATCGGCCACCACGTACAACACCGATAAAGGCAAATGCGCCAAGCCGGTCAGCAGCCACTCCAGGGGCCGATAATACCACGGATAGAGTCTCTGGGGGGCTTTTTTCATCGGGGCAAAGAAGCAGCGGCGGGCGCGTACTCGTCGGGGCGGCGTTGGAGACGCGTGGTTTGTGAGGTCAGTAGCTTGCCTTTTGCGTCGCGCACCTCCACGATCAGGTCGTAGTCGCCAGCCATCAGATTGGCAATATTCATATCGCCCAGCACCAGATGAGGGCCGCCGGCCACGGATCGGGCCAAGCCAGCGGAAGTTAATACGTCAGCGCCCCCAGCTGTCGGGCGCACCCTGGCGCGGGTGGCCAGCACAAGGGGCGAAGGAGCGTCATATAGCTCGGCGTACCAAGCCAGGCGGTTGGCCCCGCGGGCATAAAGGCCGTTGGGCGTACGCGCGAGACTGTAGCCACCACGGGTAAAGTTGTCGCCTTCCACAGCCGATTTGCCCCCCACCCGACTCAACAACACGATATCACTCAAGCGGGTCCTCTCCTGATTGAAATCCAGCACTAATGGCTGTTCTAGCAGTCCAAGGCTCTTTTTACTTGTCTGGTCCTGCAGCTTTGCCCGCAGCGTGTACTGCCCATCGGCAAGTTCCACACGCTTTTGGAAAATAATTGAATTCTTAATGGCACCGCTAGTGTCGTTTAGCACAGGTGGTTTTAGGGCAATAGTTTCCTGATAAGCAGCCGAGCCATCGGCCCGCAGCACCTCTAGTGTAACCAAAGCGGCGGCCTGATATACTTTGGGTGCCCGTTTGCGGTAAATCAGGGCGTTTCCGGGCACCGTTACATACAACTCGACCACCGCTCCTTTCGTGATACTGTTTTCGTTGCGAAAGCGAGCGACATCGAGCAATAAGCCCTGCTTCTGAGCTTGAGCTACGAGGGCATTGCTGAGCATAAGCAACCCGACGAGCAACCGGAAGGCAAAGGATTTTGTCATTTTGGCTGATTAATGGCGGAGCAAAAGTACTCCCCGAACTCCTTACTATTGCAGGACCTTCATTTTTGCGCCCGACTTGCCAGCATCATGCCCGTTTTATTTGAATTGCCTTATAATCCGCCTATTGCCTTTTTTGCCGAACTAGTCGGCGCTGATTTTTTGTTATTAGAAAGCCACGAAAACTATCGCAAGCAAACCTATCGGAACCGGTGTCTTATCCTCACTGCGCAAGGAGTAAAGCCACTTACGGTGCCTGTAGTGGATGGTAATCGTAGCGAGAAAGTTAAAACTGCAGATCTGGAGATAGATTATCGGCAAAACTGGGTGCACCAGCATTGGCGCACCCTGCAAACCGCTTATGGTGGCAGTCCGTATTTTGAATATTATGCCGACTATCTGCACGATATCTACGTACAAAAACCACCGCTGCTTTTCGACCTCAACCTCAACCTACTGCACTTCTACCTACGATGCCTTCGGCTGCGCATCCCGTTGGCATTCACCCCTGAATATCACCCCTCCTACTCTGACCCTACGGTGCGCGACCGGCGCGATTGGCTGACACCCAAAGCGCCTGCTCCCTCTGAACCTGACACTCCGTCCGAACCCAGCCGGGTGCGGCCTTATTCGCAGACCTTTGGCCTGCAATTTGTTCCTCATTTAAGCATATTGGATCTGCTCTTTTCGCAGGGCCCTAACGCCGGCAGCTATCTCGCGTAGATTTCCTCAGCGCTGCCCCCGAACCTTCGCCCGCCCTTTCCTGTTTTCAGGTTGATCCGGCCCAACCCGTTTTTTCAAGCGGGGATCTATATTTTCCTCACTACCTTATCTGCATGGAAGCTAAATTCTCAAATCGAGTCAAAGAGGTCATCTCTTTGAGCCGGGAAGAAGCCATCCGCCTCGGGCACGATTATATCGGCACCGAACACCTATTGCTGGGCATGATCCGCGAAGGCGAGGGCACAGCCATCGGACTGCTCAAGAAATTGGGTGTTTCGGTGGAAGAGCTTAAGTACGCACTGGAGCAGGCCACCCGCAACACGGCTACGCAAGGCACGAGCATTACCGGCTCTATTCCGCTGACCAAACAAACCGAAAAAGTACTCAAGATCACCTATCTAGAGGCCAAAATCTTCAAAAGCGAAATTATTGGCACCGAGCATCTGCTCCTGTCAATTTTGCGCGATGAAGACAATATTTCTTCGCAAATCCTCAGCAAATTCAACGTGAACTACGAATCCGTACGCGACTCGCTGGACTATCACGGCAACCCTGCCCCCACCGACCGCGCCCCCGACACCGACGACGACGACAACGACAAGCTTTTCGGCGGCTCCGGCCGCGGCAGCAGCTCGGGTAGCAGCAGCTCGGCCGCTAAGAAGCCGGGCGAGAAGTCACGCACGCCAGTGCTCGACAACTTCGGCCGCGACCTGACCAAGCTGGCGGAGGATGACAAGCTGGACCCCATCGTGGGCCGCGAAAAAGAAATTGAGCGCGTGGCTCAGATTCTGTCGCGTCGCAAGAAGAACAACCCTATCCTCATTGGTGAGCCTGGGGTTGGTAAAACAGCTATTGCGGAAGGCCTCGCTTTGCGCATTATCCAGAAGAAAGTCTCGCGGGTGCTGTTTGGCAAGCGCGTGGTGACGCTGGATTTGGCTTCGCTGGTAGCTGGCACCAAGTACAGGGGGCAATTTGAGGAGCGCATGAAGGCCGTGATGAACGAGCTGGAAAAGTCGCCCGACGTTATCCTCTTTATTGACGAGTTGCACACGATTGTAGGCGCTGGTGGCGCTTCCGGCTCGCTGGATGCCTCCAACATGTTTAAGCCGGCTTTGGCTCGTGGTGAGATTCAATGCATTGGTGCTACCACGCTGGACGAGTATCGTCAGTATATCGAGAAAGATGGTGCTTTGGCCCGTCGCTTCCAGATGGTAATGGTAGATCCTACTACGCCCGAGGAGACGATCGAAATCCTGCATAACATTAAGGATAAGTACCAGGACCACCACCATGTCGTGTACACCGACAAAGCCATTGAGTCCTGCGTGAAACTTTCGGACCGTTATATGTCCGATCGTTTCCTGCCAGACAAAGCCATCGATATTCTCGACGAGGCTGGTGCCCGCGTGCACATCAACAACATCGTGGTCCCCGAAGACATTCTCAAGCTTGAAGAGCAGATTGAGAATATCAAGGTGGAGAAAAACCGCGTAGTAAAGTCGCAGAAATACGAAGAAGCTGCCCAGCTTCGCGACAAGGAAAAGAAGCTTCTGGAACAGCTCGACTCAGCTAAGAAAAGCTGGGAAGATGAGACCAAGAAGAAGCGCTACACGGTGAAAGAGGAAAACGTGGCCGAGGTAATCGCCATGATGACCGGCATTCCGGTGGTGCGTGTGGCCCAGAACGAAAGCCAGAAGCTGCTCAACATGGGTGAGGAGCTGCAAGGCAAAGTAATTGGCCAGGAAAAAGCCATCAAGCAGTTGGTGAAGGCTATCCAACGCACGCGCGTAGGCTTGAAAGACCCGAAGAAGCCTATTGGCTCGTTCGTGTTTCTGGGCCCAACGGGCGTAGGTAAGACGGAGCTAGCCAAAGTCTTGTCTACTTATCTCTTCGATAAGGAGGATTCACTCGTGCGCATCGACATGAGTGAGTACATGGAGAAATTCAGCGTATCGCGCCTGGTGGGCGCGCCCCCCGGCTACGTGGGCTACGAGGAAGGCGGTCAGCTGACGGAGAAAATCCGCCGCAAGCCGTACTCGGTTATCCTGCTCGATGAGATTGAGAAGGCTCACCCTGATGTATACAACTTGCTGCTGCAGGTTCTTGACGACGGTATCCTGACCGACGGTCTGGGCCGCAAGGTGGACTTCCGCAACACGATTATCATCATGACCTCTAACATCGGTGCCCGCGATTTGCAGGACTTCGGTGCGGGTATCGGCTTCGGCACGAAGAACCGGCTGGAAAACATGGATGATATGATGAAGGGTACCATTACCAATGCCCTGCGCAAGACTTTCTCGCCGGAGTTCCTGAACCGCTTGGATGACGTGATTGTCTTCAACTCGTTGGAGAAGAAAGACATCCACAAGATCATCGACATCTCGCTGGCTAAGCTCCTGTCGCGCATCCAGACCTTAGGCTACAAAGTTGAGCTGACGGAATCTGCTAAGGATTTCGTAGCTGACAAAGGCTATGACCCCAAGTATGGTGCACGTCCGTTGAACCGGGCTATCCAGAAGTATATCGAAGATCCGATTGCTGAGGAAATTTTGAAAGCGGAAATTGCTCAAGGTGACGTAATTACCGCTGACTACATGGAAGGTGCTGAAGAGTTAACCTTTGCAGTAAGCAAGAGTGGTGAAAAGACGAATCTGGCCAGCGATGAGCGGCCGGAGGAAGCCCCCGAGCCAGATACCGATGACACTGACTCGACTAAAGGCAAGGGCAAGTAAGTCAATTGAATAATTGAAAATGGCCGGTTCCTGTGAGGGAGCCGGCCATTTTTGTATTTTTGAAAAAACCTGTCTGCTATGGAATCACCGCGCAAACGCCGCTACACGGAAGAGGAGTATTTAGCTATGGAGTATGCCTCCGAATTCAAGCATGAATTCGTAGATGGGCGGATTTACCCGTGGGGTCACCCCGATATGCTGGGCATGTATGACGTGCAGGCCATGTCGGGCGCGTCGTTGCCGCATAACACTTTAACCAGCAATGTAAGTCTTTCCTTAGGCAACCAATTGAGAGGAAAAGGTTGCCGGGTATATGGCAGCGATATGCGTGTTCATATTCCCCTGACCGGCACCTACCTCTACCCGGATGTGCTGGTCGTGTGCGGGCAGCCGGGGATTCTGAGAAATGGCAAGCTGGATTTATTGGTGAATCCCGTGGTTATTATTGAAGTGCTGTCAGACTCAACTGCGGATTACGATCGTAGTGGCAAATTTATGCGCTACCGCAGTATTGAGTCGGTGCGGGAGTATTTGCTGATTGATTCGCGTAGTATTCGGGCAGAGTTATATACCCGAACCGGAACAGGGCAGTGGACTTTTATTGAGATTCTAGACCCGGTAGGCACGATTGATCTTACGAGCATGAATACAACGCTTACGATGAAGGATGTTTATGAGGACACAGGTATATCGTAATAATTACTTATTACTGAGTCGACTGCCTTCGTTTTTGCAGGGCTATATGATAGTAAGCTAACTTGGTAGGCCGCTCCAAATTTTTGGGGCGGCTTTTCTTTACCTGTACGTTACCTTTGGTTTCCCAACCTAAGTAGCTACATCAATTCCCACCCAACTATGTCCGATCCGCACGCCGACGCCCAGTTAAGCAAACTCGAAATACTCGACCGAAAGAATGCCGAGGCATTGCTTGGTGGGGGGCAAATTCGCATTGATGCACAGCACAGCAAAGGCAAGCTAACGGCCCGAGAACGGGTAGATTTATTGCTGGACGAAGGCTCATTTGAGGAAATCGGCAAGTTTGTGATGCACCGCTCCAAGGACTTTGGCCTGGACAAAGAATACTACCTTGGTGATGGTGTGGTGACAGGTTACGGCACGGTGAATGGTCGCTTGGTGTATGTTTTCTCCCAGGATTTCACGGTGTTCGGTGGCTCTCTGAGTGAGACGCATGCTGAGAAAATTGTTAAAATCATGGACTTGGCCATGAAGAATGGCGCCCCCGTTATTGGCCTGAATGACTCGGGCGGGGCACGTATTCAGGAAGGCGTCGTGAGCTTGGGCGGGTACGCTGACATTTTCTACAAAAACACACTCGCCTCCGGAGTTATTCCGCAGCTGTCGGCCATTATGGGGCCGTGCGCGGGTGGCGCGGTGTATTCGCCGGCCATCACCGACTTCATTCTGATGGTGGAAGACACGAGCTATATGTTCGTAACGGGGCCAAACGTGGTGAAGACGGTGACGCACGAGAACGTGACTAGTGAAGAGTTGGGTGGGGCTAGCACCCACTCGGCTAAAAGCGGGGTAACGCACTTTTCCTGCGCGAATGAGGTAGCCTGCATCACCCACCTCAAGCAGCTGCTGAGCTACATGCCGCAGAACTGCGAAGAAACGGCCCCCAGCCTGCCCTATGAGCCTCAGGCTGACGAAATGCGCCCAGCACTGAATACTATTATTCCCGAAAACCCCAATCAGCCTTACGATATCCGCGAAGTAATTGAGGGGATTATTGATGCCGGCTCATTCCTGGAAGTTCACCAGAATTTTGCTGAGAATATTGTCGTAGGCTTTGCTCGCTTGGTGGCCGCAGCATCGGGATTGTGGGCAATCAGCCTGCTGTGCTGGCCGGCGTACTCGACATCAATGCTAGTACTAAAGCTGCCCGTTTCGTGCGTTTCTGTGACTGCTTTAATATTCCGCTGCTGGTGCTGGAAGATGTACCCGGCTTTTTGCCTGGCACTGACCAGGAATGGCGCGGCATCATTACGAATGGCGCTAAGCTGTTGTATGCTTTTTGCGAAGCCACGGTGCCGCGTATCACAGTTATTACCCGGAAAGCGTACGGCGGCGCCTACGATGTGATGAACTCCAAGCACATTGGAGCCGATATGAACTATGCCTGGCCTACCGCCGAAATTGCTGTGATGGGGGCCAAAGGCGCGGCAGAAATTATTTTTAAGCGTGAAATAGCTGCTGCCACCGACCCGGAAGCGAAGCTGGCCGAAAAGGTAGACGAGTATCAGCAGAAGTTTGCGACACCTTACCGCGCCGCGCATCGCGGCTTTGTGGACGAGGTCATCCTGCCTTCCCAGACGCGCCAGAAATTGATTCGCACGTTTAAAATGCTGGAGAACAAGGTAGATGTGTTGCCGCGCAAAAAACACGGAAATATCCCGTTGTAGGCGTCATTCCGAGCGACGGGAGGAATCTGAGTGTTCTTCTCGCTACTCCCATTCTCAAAACTTAACACGTAGTGCGGCTAAATCAGATTTCTCACTACGTCCGAAATGATAAATAGTATGCGTAACGAATCATTCGATTTCCTCCAGAAATATCTGAATAATCCTTCTCCGACTGGCTTTGAGAAGGAAGGGCAAAAGCTGTGGCTTGACTATGTTAAGCCCTACATTGACGAATACTTCGTTGACACCTACGGAACTGTGGTTGGGGTGATTAACCCGAAAGCCAAGTACAAAGTCGTTATTGAAGCGCACGCCGATGAGATTTCTTACTTCGTGAATTACATCACGAAAGAGGGCTACATCTATGTGCGGCGTAATGGCGGCTCTGATGCCTTGGTAGCGCCATCCAAGCGTGTGAATATTCACACAGACAAGGGCATTGTGAAGGCCATCTTTGGTTGGCCCGCTATCCATGTGCGCAAGGTGGAGCAGGATAAAGCGCCGACTATTGAAACAATTTTCCTGGACTGTGGCGCTACTTCTAAAGACGAAGTAGAGCAAATGGGTATTCACGTAGGCTCGGTCGTCACCTTCGAAGACGAGTTTATGGTGATGAACCGGCAGTATTTTGTGGGGCGGGCGCTCGACAACCGTATTGGAGGTTTTATGATTGCGGAAGTGGCCCGGCTGCTGAAGGAAAACAAGCAGAAGCTGTCCTTTGGCCTCTACGTAGTGAATGCCGTGCAGGAAGAGATTGGGCTGCGGGGGGCAGAAATGATAGCGCACCGCATTCAGCCCGACGTGGCTATCATTACGGACGTCATTCATGATACGCAGGCGCCCATGTACGAGAAGAAAACCAGCGGCGACCTGCACTGTGGCAAAGGCCCAGTAGTTACCTATGGCCCGGCGGTGCAGAATAACTTGCGCGAGCTGATCATTGAAACGGCTAAAACCGCTGATATCCCGTTTCAGCGCGCATCCGCAACCCGCGCCACCGGCACCGACACCGATGCCTTTGCGTACTCCAATGCTGGCGTGGCGGCCGCGCTTATCTCCCTGCCGCTCAAGTATATGCATACTACCGTAGAGACCGTACACCAGGATGATGTGGAGAACGTAATTCGGTTGATTTACGAAACCCTGCTGCGCATCGAGGATGGCCACGATTTCCGGTATTTCAGCTAGAAGTGAGAGCCAAAAAGCGAAAAGCGAGACTTTAAACTGATACTATTCTATCGGTTTGAAGTCTCGCTTTTCGCTTTCACTCTGTTCAACTTATACGCAGGAACACTGTCTTACTTCTCATGTCTGACTTCTCACCTCTAACGATTCCCCTTACGCTCATTGACCAGATAGGACGGCGTGTGGCGGTGCCTTATCCGCCGCAACGCATCGTGTCGCTGGTGCCTTCGCAGACGGAGTTATTGTTTGATTTGGGTTTGGGCGGCAGAATAGTTGGGGTGACAAAATTCTGCATTCATCCAGCCGAAGCGCGTCAGCGGGCTACCGTAATTGGCGGCACCAAATCGTTTGATTTTGAGAAGATTGCTGCGCTGAAGCCTGACCTTATTATTGGTAACAAGGAGGAAAACTATCAGGAAGGCATTGAGCAGTTGGCGGTGCATTATCCGGTGTGGCTAAGTGATATTTCTACCTTGACTGATGCCTTGCGCATGATTCGGCAGGTAGGCGTGATAACCGGAGCGAAGTCCAGGGCTGACGGAATAGCAGAGGCTATAGAATCTTCTTTTACGCAGCTTGTGCCGCCCAAATCTTTGATTCCAGCTGCCTATTTTATTTGGCGTAAGCCGTATATGGTGGCCGCGAGTAGCACTTTTATAAATGATATGCTGGCGCGAGTGGGCTTTGCTAATGTATTTGCCCCCCAGCAGCGCTATCCGGAGATTTCAGCTGAGCAGCTGGCAGCAGCCGCGCCACGGGTTATTCTCTTATCGTCGGAGCCTTACCCTTTTGCTGCTAAGCACATTGCGGAGTTTCAGGGAATTTGTCCCCCGGCCCAGATTCAAATAGTGAACGGAGAATTATTCAGCTGGTATGGCAGCCGACTACAACAATCGACCGCGTATTTTGCTGAGTTGAGAGCGGCTGTTGTGACATAAAGTATAAAAGGCGGTCATGCAGAGGCGGAGCCGAAGCATCTCGCTCGCGGTAGTAGGATTAGTACTCCTGCATCAGCACGCGAGATGCTTCGCTGCGCTCTGCATGACCGCCTTTTAAATACGCTCTGTACTTCATACTATAAATCCCGCCTGTTCCAACTCATCCCAAAAGCTAGGATAAGACTTGCGAACGACGTGGGGTGCTTCAATAGTTAATGAGCCGCGGAGCGCTAGGGGCGCAAAAGCCATAGCCATGCGGTGGTCGTGGTAGGTGGCTATGGTTTGGCCATTTACCTTAAACTCATTGGCAGTTACGCGGAATACGTCTGGTTGCTCCTCGGCGAGGGTAGCGCCGAATTTGGCTAGCTCGGTTTGGAGGGCTAGAATGCGGTCCGTTTCCTTGATGCGCAGGCTTTCCAGGCCAGTCATTTCTACGTTTACGCCTTGGGCGGCAGCTATTACAGCAACGGTTTGGGCCAGGTCGGGGCAATCGGTGAAGTCTTGAGAAAAAGCACCAATTATAGGTTGCTGAGTGAGCCCTACGCCATCGGGCAGAAACTCAGTGGCTACGCCCAATTTTTCCATAATCCCAACAATTGCTTGGTCGCCTTGCAGGGAGTGGCGGCGTAGGCCCGGCAAATAAATTTGCCCCCCGACAGACGACAAAGCCACCATAGCATACCAATAGCTCGCCGCCGACCAATCAGCCTCAATGGCATAATCGGCGGGCTTGTAGGGAGTGGGACGTACTTCCAGAACGGAACCTAAATCCCGGCAGTCGGCCCCAAAACGCTGCATAAGTGCCAGTGTCATGCGGATATAGGGTCGCGAACCAACTTTACCCGTTAAAAATAACCGCAGGCCACCGGGCAGTCGGGGTCCGATCATTAGCAAAGCCGAAATATACTGGCTGCTGATGTCACCCCGCACAGTGAGTTCGGCCATGTCTGCGGGGGGCAAATTTGCCCCCCACCCCTTAATATTTAAGGGCGGATACTCTTCCTTTTCCGCGTAGTCAATCTGCATGCCGAGCTGGCGCAGGGCATCGACCAAGACGCCAATAGGGCGCTCCCGCATGCGGGCGGTGCCGGTGAGCAATACACGCCGGTCGGTGACGGATAAGTACGCCGTGAGGAAGCGCATCACGGTGCCGGCATCCTCCGCATCGAGCGTATCGGCGGCGGCACTGGCTAGCAGGCGGCGCATGAGCTGCGTATCGTTGGCGGCGGAAAGATTGGAGAGGGAACCGTTACCGGCAAGCGCCTGAATAATCAGGGCGCGGTTGCTTTCACTCTTGGAGGCGGGCAGTTGGGCGGTGCCCTGCATAGGGCCGCCGGGCCAGGATAACATTATTGACTCGGGCATTCGGGGTGCTTAATTATATGACGCACAGTGCGTAGCAGACTTGGTTTTTCAGCTCAACAGTCGGTGATAGTAGCGCAGGGAGCTTGCTATCTCGGCTACACTAATAGGCTGGTCGTAGATGGCGTGGCCAATGCCTTTCAGCAAGGTGCAGTTGATGGTCGAGCCCGTGTTTTTCTTGTCCTGAAGGGCCAGCTCGGCAATAGCATCGGTTTCGAGCGTAACAAACTGCACCTTTTCGAATACAGAGAACAGGAAAGTCTCAATCTTATCTAACTCTTCTTCACTTAAGAGGCCTTTCTTCATGGATAGCCAGCTTTCGCAAATCATGCCGGCGGCAACTGCTTCGCCGTGCAGAATCTCGCGGCCGGGCTGACTGAGCAGGTAGCTTTCGAGGGCATGGCCCACGGTGTGGCCGAAGTTAAGCACCTTGCGCAAACCGCTTTCCAGCGGATCGGCGGCTACGATGCGCTCCTTCGTTCGGACCGATTCGTGAATAATAGGACCCCATTCGTCCACGAAAAAGCCGGTACGACGATGGTGTTCAAACGCGGCGGCATCGGCAATAAGCCAATGCTTAACCACTTCCGCGTAGCCCGACTTGAGCTGGCGCGGTTCGAGCGTATTCAGAAACCGGGGCTCGATAAACACCGCAGCAGGCGCCTGAAATACGCCGAGCTGGTTTTTGTAATTCTGAAAATCAACGCCGGTTTTGCCCCCCACGCTGGCATCTACCTGCGCCAGCAGCGTAGTGGGCACCTGTAAGAAGCGGATACCACGCTTATACAAGGCTGCGCAAAAGCCCCCCAGATCCGTAACGACGCCCCCGCCGAGGTTCACGAGCACCGCAAAACGGTCGGCGCGGGCTTCGGTAAGTGCTTCCCACACCGTTTCGCAGGTAGCTAGCACCTTATATTCTTCCCCGGCTGGAATTTCGATAGTGATGTGATTTTCAGGCAGAAAATCGCGCAGACGCGGGTAGCAGAGCCGAATCGTGTTGGCATCGGCCAACACAAAAACCTGACTTACCGCCGGTTGGCGAAGCAAGTCGGCAAGTTCGATCAACGCATGGGGACCGATGGCAGGAGTGTCTTGCAAGGGATGAGCGGGTTAACGGAGAACAATCGAAAGAACAGGTAGTAAAGACGGCTATTCCGGGTTCTGGTTTAGTATCTCGGTTTGCTTGCGGATACTTTCCAGGTGAATAAGCTCGTAGAGCTTGGCCACAAACGGATCATTCAGGCGCAATTTTGCCCCCCACTCCCGCCGCGACGTAAAGATTTCCTGCCAGCGGTCCATCTGCAAAATCTTCACGTTGTTTTCCTTTTTGTATTCGGCCAGCTGTTCTACCAGCGCCATGCGTGCGGCCAACGCCTCCATCAACTCACGGTCGGCCGTATCGATTTGCTGACGCAGTTCTTCCGCTTTATTCAGGAAATCGGCATTGTTGGAAGAACGGTAACGGTATTTCAGCTCCGTTAAAATCTCGGCCAGCCGCGCCGGTGTTACCTGCTGCGCCGCGTCGGATAG
The DNA here is from genome assembly GCF_056835965.1 of Hymenobacter sp. R533113. Lineage (NCBI taxonomy): Bacteria > Pseudomonadati > Bacteroidota > Cytophagia > Cytophagales > Hymenobacteraceae > Hymenobacter > Hymenobacter sp. R533113. The sequence goes on along the minus strand of NZ_JAKWBD010000001.1, from coordinate 708,981 downwards.
GGCATTATCAGGGTCGGGGTGCGTTTCAATCATCAGGCCGTCGTAGTCCAGATCGAGGGCCTTTTGCGAGACGGGCAGGATCAGGTCGCGGCGCCCACTGATGTGGCTGGGGTCGCAGATCAGGGGAACTTGCGGAAAGCGCGCTTTTAGCTCAAATGCCAGCTGCCAGGTCGGGGCGTTGCGGTAGCGCGAGGGCGCAAACGTGCTAAACCCGCGGTGAATGGCAGCCAGATCGGTGATGCCCACGCGCTCCAGTCGCTCCAATGCACCCGCCCACAATGCCACATCCGGGTTCACTGGGTTCTTGACCATCACGGGCACGCCGGTACCGGCTAATGCGTCGGCTAACTCCTGCACGGCGAAGGGGTTAACCGTAGTGCGAGCCCCAATCCAGAGCACATCAATGCCGTAGCGCAGGGCGTCTTCTACGTGGCGGGGCGTGGCTACTTCTATGGTTACGGGTAAGCCTACTTCCTCGCGCACGCGCTGCAACCAAGGCAGCGCGGCGGTGCCCATGCCCTCGAACCCACCGGGTTTGGTACGCGGCTTCCAAACGCCCGAGCGAAACAGGTCTACTTTCCCCATAGCCTTCAGGGCGCGGGCGGTGGTGAGCACCTGATCTTCGGTTTCGGCGCTGCACGGCCCAGCAATGAGCAGTGGCAGCCCTTTGCTGGCGAGGAGGCGGGTAAAAAAGTGGTGGCAGAGGAAGTATTCATGAAAAACAAAGGCGGGTTCAGTGGCAAGCAGGCGCAAAAAGCCCCCCAGATCCCCAGGTAACGGTATTGGAAAAAGAGCGGGCTGCAAGGTAACTCTGCCGGTCAAAACGTTGTTTAAAACCTATCTTCGCCCACCCAAAAGCGTTGTTTAAAAACCACCCGCTCTATGTTAGCCACCCACGCTCCGTCTCTCTCCTTCAACGATACCGCCGTCGCCTTCGCTTCCAAGTCTGATGGCGAATTGCGCCAGATGTATGCTCTGTTTGCGGCTATGAACAATAATACGCTGGTGAAAGCCGGCGGTGGCTTGATGAAAACGGCGCTCAAATGGGGCCTGCCAGTTAAGTTTCTGATCAAAAAAACCATCTTTGAGCAGTTCTGCGGCGGCGAAACGATTCAGGAATGCTTACCCGTAATTGAGGAGTTGGGCCGCTACAACATCGGCACCATCCTCGACTATTCAGTGGAGGGCGAAGGCAGCGACAAAAGCTACGATCATACGCGCGATGAGATTCTGGCCACCATTGATATGGCCCATCGCTCCACCCATATTCCCTTCTCGGTATTTAAAGTAACCGGTCTCGCCGACAGCGCTATTCTGGAAAAGGTGCAGGCCAACCAGCCGCTGAATCAGGCAGAGCAAGCCAGCTTTGAGCGCTCTAAAGCGCGAGTTGATGCTATTTGTAGCCGCGCCCATCAGTATGGCGTGCGCGTATTCGTAGACGCGGAGGAAAGCTGGTTTCAGGAAACCATTGATACGCTGGCCTACGAGATGATGGCCAAGTACAACCGTGAGTCGGCTATTGTATGGAACACCTACCAGCTCTACCGCCACGACCGGCTGGAAGCTATTGAGCAAGCCTATGAAATTGCCAAGCGCGACGGATACTATCTGGGGGGCAAATTGGTGCGGGGCGCTTACATGGAAAAGGAAAGCCGCACTGCCGCCCAGCGCGGCTACCAAAACCCCATCAACCCTACCAAAGAGGCGACGGACCAACTCTATAATGAGTCGTTGCGCTACTGCGTGGCCCACGCCGACCGTATCAGCATCTGTGCCGGCACCCACAACGAGGCTAGCTCCCTGCTGCTCACGGAGCTGATGCAGGAGCGCAACCTGCGGCCGCAGGATACGCGCATCTGGTTTGCCCAGCTCTATGGCATGAGCGACAACCTGAGCTATAATTTGGCCAACGCGGGCTACAACACGGCTAAATACGTACCCTACGGCCCGGTGGAAGCAGTTATGCCCTACCTACTGCGCCGCGCCGACGAGAATACCGCCATTGCGGGCCAAAGCAGTCGGGAGTTTTCGCTTATTCAAAGAGAAATAACGCGACGCAAAGCAAAAAATAGGACGTACAAAAGATGGGCCTACGTCGGCACAGTTTTGGTTTACGGGCCTTGCACTACTACACTATATTCATTTAGAGTAGTACATTGCTAATCTTTTCTGCCCGTTTACTCACCCATTCGTCTAATGAATGCTCGCGTCCGCAGCCACTTAATTCGATTTGCCCGCCATCAGGTAGGCACCACCAGCTACCTGAATCTGGTGCAGGAAGCAGAGTTGGGCCTCAATCTGGAGATTTCGCACGAAAAGGCGCGTCTGAATGAAATCCTAAGTGAGATTTCAGAGAAAGAATATCAGAGTGGGCGCCCCATCCTGAGCTGCCTGGTAAAAGTAGCCGGCTCGAAAGGGCAGGGCGATTCCTTTTTTAAGCTGTGCGAACGGTTGGGGTTGGGCGAGTGGCGCACCTTAAAGCAGGACCCGGAATTTTTAAAAAAACTCCGACACGAGTGTCGGGAGTTTTGGCAAATAGATGCCAACTACGAGCAATTTGGCTGATTTAGATTGAACAAATAGCTCATCTGTAAGCTGAAATAGATCAGAATCTGAAGATAGAATAGCAGCTATACAGAAATTTCTGTAACCCCCGTCCTAAGCGCGCCGTTTAGCTACTCAACTGGCTAGTCGGGCGCTTTTCTGTTTTTAAAGTTCTCGCGGTTGGTTAAGCTCTCCCTTCATCAATTTAATCTACTCTACCCAAATGGAAACGAACAACAGTAACAACCCACTGAATACTGGTACAGGCTCAGGCGCTAACTACGGAACTGGCTCAGCTGGTACGGGCACGAGCAACAGTACGACGGGTAATACCACCTCAAGCGGCAACATGGGCAACTCCAGCACTGGAAGCTCTAATGTTAGCGGCGATGATTATAGCGCAACTGCCAAAGGTGCAGCAGCAGCAGGTACTGCTGGTGCAGTAGTAGGCGCTGGCATTGATGCCGTACAAAACACTGCCGACCATGCAGCACACGCTGTAACCGGTCAGCCTTACGACTCCAGCAAAAGCGGCGGTATAATGACCAGCTCTTTCCGTGACCGTGACAGCGCTGAGCGTGCGTATAACTCTATGTCATCGCGTGGTTATGGCAAAGATGACGTCAACTTGCTTATGTCGGACGAAACCCGCAAAAAGCATTTTGGCGAGAACACCGCTGATACTGACCTAGGCGATAAGGCTATGGAAGGTGCTGGCGTGGGTTCGGCTATTGGTGGTACTGCTGGTGCTATTATTGGTGCTATCGCTGCGATTGGCACCTCGGTGGCACTGCCCGGCTTGGGTCTTATCATCGCTGGTCCTATCGCAGCTGCATTGGCTGGTGCCGGTGCTGGTGGTTTGACTGGTGGCCTAGTAGGCGCCTTGGTAGGCTCAGGTATTCCTGAGGAGCACGCCGCTGAGTATGAAAGCGACATCAAGCAAGGTGGTATCGTAATGGGTGTGAAGCCCCGCAACGACGAAGATGCTAAGTACTTCGAAGAGGAATTCCGCCGCCACAATGGCGACCGTGTTCGTCGCTACTAGTAGCTGCTTGTATAGCTGACTAAGCACTTTATAAAAAGCCCTCTCCAACCTGGAGAGGGCTTTTTTGTTGTACTTAAGGATAACCTTAACTGCTTGCCATCTGATTTTAGCTATAATGCTTCGGTTCCCTTATCCAAATGGCATTCTATTGCGTATCTGTAGTTGCTTGTAGCAGGTTTGCTTGCCCAGGTTGGTGCAACCTCAACGGGAAACTCACTTCCTTTCCTTTCATTTTGGGCACTTATTTGCCAATAGCTAGCGTTTTGCGCTTGTAACCAGCTCCGGACTAAGTAGCTGATAAGCGGGCCGCGTTTCATTTCCTTTCGATTTTCTCCATTTCACGCTGATTTCCATGTCTTCTCCCCGCTTGAAAATAGGGCTTTATGCCTCGCTGGTGATGGCCATCTTTGTGCTTGCTTCCTACAAGCTCTACCGGCGTACCGATGCCCGGACGCCGCAGAAAGATGAAGTCCTCATCAAAGCTATGCTTCAGGGGCTGACTCTAGCCCACTACCAACCAGAAAAAGTGGATGACACTTTCTCCAAGCGGGTGTTTGATTTATACTTGAAGCGCATCGACTACAATAAGAAGTTCTTGTTGCAATCGGACGTAGCTCAGCTCCGTAAGTATCAAACGGCCATCGACGATCAGGTGAAAGCTGGTACCCATGAGTTTCTGGACCTGAGCACGCAGCTCCTGAATCAGCGCATGAAAGATGTGCAGGTCATGTACCGTGAGATTCTAACTCAGCCCTTCGATTTCACAAAAGAAGAGTCATTCGAGACCGAATCGGATAAGATGACTTTTGCGGTCGACAAAGCAGCTCAGCGTGAGGAGTGGCGTAAGTATCTGAAGTATCAGACGATGTCGCGGGTATCGGAGATGATGGACGAGCAGGCCAAGCGCAAAGAGAAAGCTTCGGCCCCAACCGCGTCGATCAATAAAACCCCCATTGTAGCGACCAACGAGCCCAACCGCACGCCAGCCGAGATGGAAATTGAAGCCCGCAAGCGCGTATTGAAGTACTTCGATAGCCAGTTTGGCGATATGATGCAGACGGATGCTTCTGAGCGCCTAGCGCTTTACGCTAACGTAATTGCAAATACCTACGACCCACACACCGAATATTTTGCCCCCCGCGACAAAGACAAGTTCGATGAGCAAATGACGGGGCAGTTTGAGGGTATCGGTGCTTCCTTGCAGGAAAAGGATGGGCAGATTAAAGTATCTGATTTGATTCCGGGTAGCGCCTCTTACCGTCAAGGTGATTTAAAAGCTGGCGACATTATCATGCGCGTAGCACAAGGTGCGGCTGAGCCAGTTTCGGTGGAAGGCATGCGCTTAGATAAAGCCGTAGTTCTTATCAAGGGCAAAAAAGGCACGGAAGTGCGCCTGACGGTAAAGAAAACCGATGGCAGTACCCAAGTTATCCCCATCATTCGTGATGTGGTGGTGGTTGAGGAAACATTTGCTAAGTCAGCTACCATTGATGACAACGGCAAGAAAATAGGTTATATCCGTTTGCCGGGCTTCTATGCTGACTTCAACGATAATGGTGGCCGCAGCAGCGCCACCGACGTGAAGAAGGAGTTGGAAAAACTTACTAAAGAGAACGTGCAAGGCGTTGTGCTCGACTTGCGCTCGAATGGTGGTGGCTCGTTGCAGGATGCGGTGGAAATGGCCGGCCTCTTCGTGGAGAATGGCCCGGTAGTGCAGGTTCGCTCCAGCCAGGGCGCGCCGAACATCCTGAACGACCGTGACCCTCGCGTGCAGTACTCTGGTCCGCTGGTGGTGTTGGTAAATAAGTACAGCGCGTCGGCTTCCGAGATTTTGGCCGCTGCCATTCAGGACTACAAGCGTGGCGTCATAATGGGCTCAGCCAGCACCTATGGCAAAGGCACGGTCCAGCGCATCTTCGACCTAGACGACGCGATGCCCGCCGAGTTCAACAACATCAAGCCTTTCGGCTCGCTGAAGCTGACAACCCAGAAGTTCTACCGCATCAATGGCGGCTCTACTCAATTTAAAGGCGTGGTGCCGGACATCATCCTGCCCGACTTGTACAGCTACCTCGACCAAGGCGAGAAGGAGTCGGACTATCCTTTGAAGTGGGATGAAATCAGTCCTGCTCGCTACCGCCCCTGGAGTGGTGCGCCTGCCGTAGCGAAGCTAAGCGAGGCCAGCAAGAAGCGCGTAGATAACAGCGAGAGCTTTAAGCTGATCAACGGCATGGTGCAGCGCATGATCAAGCGCAAGAACGACACAATGGTAAGTCTGAAACTGGATACCTACCGTGCCGAGCAGCTATTGGCCAAAGCCGAGTCGGATAAGTACGAGCAGTTGCAGAAAGCAGCCCAGCCGCTGAATATCGCTCCGCTGACCGCCGATCTGCGCCAGTTAGGCTCCGACACAGTACAGGTGAATCGGGCTACCCGCTTTACTCGCAACCTGAAAAAGGATATTACCTTGCGTGAAGCTGTAGCCGTGGTGAAAGACCAGATCTAGGCAACGTACAGGTCGCTTACAGAGCTTACTAAAAAAGCCCCCAGAATGATTCTGGGGGCTTTTTTTATGCCTCAAAGTCAATGACAACTAAATTAGTAAATCGACTCTAAATTACACAGTTGAGCTGACCGCATATTTATTGGTCAATATCTTAGTAATCAACATATTATATGGCAAAAATATTAGCAATTATTTTTAGTAAATGTGCAACTATGGTTAGTTCTCTGCTGTTTACTTAGCATGACGACGATATTAGAGAACAACATCATTCCGCTCGTGACGGACGAGCAGCGGCAAGCGGAGGAAACGTGGCGCAAATCGATTCCTGCCCAGGTTTTTCTCAATTACTTCTTTGCCATCAACTACCACATTCAGGAGAACGACGACGCGACTGGCGGCTTGCAGCACCTGCCCTACTTCCGGGCGCATCAAGCCGAGCTAACCGACGCCGACTTCCCGAATATCACCAAGCTCCTGCACGCCTGCTGGAGCACGGAGTACGCTTTGCGTGCTACCGCGGAGCTAGGCGACGAAGACTACCTGCGCAACGCCCTGCACTGGACCTTCCCGCAGGCGTATCATACTATTCTGTCGGGTTTGCAGGCTTTCCTGTACACTACCGGCGTACGCTCCAACAACTCTTCGCTGATTCAGCGCGAGGTGGGCCGATTGGTCGTGCGCAATGCGTATCCGCGGCCCGTGTCGTTTTATGCGGCTGGTGCTTACGGCGACTTCAGCATTCATCGCCTACCGCTGGCGGGCTACAAGGCCGGCTTGCACATCGCGGGCAAGGAGATTGAGGCCCAGGCGCAGATCGGGCAGTTCCTGCGCACCACGCGTAAGATGAAGGCTCAGTTTACGCGTCAGCAAGTGCAGGCTAATTCCAACACCGCGTTACGCAGCCAGAAAACCGGCAAGGTGCTGGACAAGTGGACGGCCGCGCACTGGCAGCAGATTACGTGGCGCTTAGGCTACACTACTATCTTCGACTTGCTCAGCCGCCTGCGCATCTCGCAGACCAGCCGCGAGATTGAGCGCTACGTGGAAGCCGAGATTGACTTTAAGCTTTTCCACCAGTCGCTGCTCAACATCGTGAGCTACCTCAATGGTATTCATGAGAGCTATGTGGCCAAGGCTATGGGCCTGGAGCGCTATCAGCAGCTTATTGCTGACCTGCCGAAGCACTTGCAGCACAGCTTCGTAGCCGACCGCTTGCGCAACCGCATCGAGCCGCTGCTGACTGGCGAGGCTCCTACCCAGATGAACATCGCAGCTTAATCCGCTCTCTTTACTGTCTTACTACTGATACACGTAAGCGCTGCTCCCCTGGGGCGGCGCTTTTTGTTTCGGTATAATCCGGGCGGCGGGCGTAACTTCGCCGCCTTATTTCAAAGCCTTTGACCATGCACCATCTCAGCGAACAGGAACAGCAACGCCGCCACAAGCTCGACGAGCTGCACAAGCTCGGCATTGAGCCGTATCCGTCCGAGCTGTTCGACGTGAATTTCTCCGCGCAGGAGATTCTGGATAACTACCACGTTGAACTCAACAACTTTCAGGAAGTGAGTCTGGCTGGCCGCATCATGTCGCAGCGCGTGATGGGCAAGGCTTCCTTCGCGGAGCTGATGGACTCTTCCGGACGCATTCAGCTTTATATCAACCGCGACGAAATTTGCCCCGGCGAGGATAAGGAGCTGTACAATACAGTTTTCAAAAAGCTGATTGACCTGGGTGATTTCGTGGGCGTGAAAGGCCGCGTGTTCAAAACGCAGGTGGGCGAGACTTCGATACACGTTACGGAGTTCAAACTGCTGGCCAAAGCCCTGCGCCCGCTACCGGTGGTGAAGGAGAAGGACGGTCAAATTTATGACGCCTTCACCGACCCCGAGCAACGCTACCGCCAACGCTACGTGGATATGGTCGTGAATCCGCAGGTGCGCGAGACATTCACGAAGCGGACGCTGCTAGTGCAGGCCATGCGCAACTATCTGAACGATAAAGGCTATCTGGAAGTAGAAACCCCTATTCTACAGCCTTTGTACGGCGGCGCGGCCGCGCGCCCGTTCAAGACCTTCCATAACACGCTGGACATGACGCTGTATCTGCGCATTGCCAACGAGCTGTACCTCAAGCGACTGATCGTAGGCGGCTTCGATGGGGTGTATGAGTTCAGCAAGGACTTCCGCAACGAGGGCATGTCGCGCTTTCACAACCCCGAGTTTACCCAGATGGAGCTGTACGTGGCCTACAAAGACTACTACTGGATGATGGATCTGGTGGAGGAAATGGTAGAGCGCGTGGCCTTCGAGCTGCACGGCAAAACGGAAGTGCAGGTGGGCGACAACCTCATCAACTTCCAGCGGCCCTGGCAGCGCTTCACCATGTTCGAAGCCATCCAGCACTTCACTGGCATCGACATCACCGATATGGATGAGGCGGCACTGCGCGAAACGGCTCACACCCTGCACGTGCATCTGGACCCCAGCATGGGCAAAGCCAAAATCATCGATGAGCTGTTTGGCGAGTTATGCGAGCCGAAACTGATTCAGCCTACGTTCATTACCGACTATCCGGTGGAAATGTCGCCGCTGGCAAAGAAGCATCGCTCCAAGCCCGGCTTGGTTGAGCGTTTTGAAGCTATCTGCAACGGCAAAGAAATCTGCAACGCCTTCTCCGAACTCAACGACCCTATCGACCAGCGCCAGCGCTTCGAGGACCAGTTGGAGCTTGGCAAGCGCGGCGACGTGGAGGCGATGGTACTCGACGAAGACTTTCTGCGGGCGCTGGAGTACGGAATGCCCCCCACGGCTGGCCTGGGCATCGGTATCGACCGCCTGAGCATGATTATGACCAACTCCAACTCGATTCAGGATGTGCTCTTCTTCCCCCAGATGAAGCCGGAGAATAATTAAGTCTGAATCGCGGATTTTGCGGATTAGTCGGATTTAACGGATTTCGGTGACGATTCACAACTCATAAAAAAGCCCCCCAGAATTATTCTGGGGGGCTTTTTTATGAGTTTGCTGGCCGAATTTATTACTAGACGAATTCGCTGAAAATCGTCACCGAAATCCGTTAAATCCGACTAATCCGCAAAATCCGTGATTCAGATAAAAATCAGAAAGCCTCCCGCAATAATCACGAGAGGCCTTCCTTTATAACTGACTTACCCTTCCAATCGGGGTGATAGGAAGAAGCTTGCGATGAACAATCTGATTTTGCTACTAAGTCTGTTTGACCAATACTTAGCAGAAGCTCTTACTGTCGGCAATTTTACTTCCGATACTTCTCCGATTTTCTTTCAAGCCGGTTATGTTTTCTTTAACGGCACTGCGCAACTAAGGTTACGAAATGCCGAAAAAATTCCGGTTTTTTTAAAGTCCGTGATTCGGACCTTCCTGGTTCAGGATATCGTCGGCATCGGTGCCACCGATGGCGCTGCCACCTACTGAACCGGTACCCGTGATGTCCTGTCCGCCCCGACGCCCGGCACCCGGTGCGCTGGCTAAGTCGCCGCTCTGGTCAGCACGCGTGCCGGCCGATGATTTGAGCGAGTTGAGGATATCATCGGCGTTGACGCGGTTAGCCAAATCTTGGCCACTCTGGATAGCGCTGCCTTTCAGGTCGTTTACTTTAGCCAAGCTCTCCTGGAACAGCTTGGTTAGGTCGTCGCTGAACTTGGAAGCCGATTTCTTGAGCGTAGTGCGTGTTTCCTCGCCTGTTTCGGGAGCCAGGAGCAAGCCTGCAATGATACCGGCACTGGCACCGGCCAGCAGGGAAAGAATGATTTTGCCGTTTTTGTCTTTCATGAGCGTAAGCAGTAAGAATAAAGAGTAGATGGTGAATCGGCTATGAAGGCACGGTAGCCTTACAGGTAATCCGCAACTTGTAACGAGTTTGTTACCCGAAAGTTATCACAAAAAAGACCCTTTTCTACTATTTAGAAAAGGGTCTTTCCTTGATAATCGAGAGCCGGATTTGGCTTACAGATCGTTCAGCAATTTCGTGATTTCACGCTTGCCTTTGCCGAGCTTCTGCTGCAGGCGGCCTAAGAGGTCTTCCTCTTGGCCTTCAGCGTACTGTAGGTCATCGTCGGTGAGTTGAGCATACTGCTGACGCAATTTGCCTTTGCTCTCGTTCCAGTCACCTTTCAGCTTCAGGCCGCTGCCGGCGCCGGTCAGGCCCATTTCTTCAAACTTCTCGATGTAGCCCTTGAACTGGGTATCCAGCTGTTCGCCATATTTGGAGAGCTGCTCGCCGAGCTGACCGCTATACTTGGTAGCTGCATTTTTCAAATTGCCACGGGTAGCGGTGCCTTTATCAGGGGCCATCAGCAGCCCTGCAATGATGCCAGCGCTGGCGCCAGCTAGTACGGCGAGGAGAATTTTGCCCGAGTTGTCTTCTTGTTGATACGACATGTTGGTAAGGAGAGAAAGTGAATACTTGAAAACAGGCGCCAAAATCGGTGACTCCGAAAGGTGGAATTCAGCGAAGTGAGGGCGCGCCTGGCTTGTTAAGCTGACTGCCTATACGAACACTGTTAAGCTGGGTTATATTTAGGGAATAAAAAATAGCTGAAATAAAATATAAGGTTTGTCAAGGAGACGTTTTGCCCCCCAGCCCGTAATTTGACTTTAGTATCCACATTGGGCAGTTGGGTTGTTTTACCATCTTGTAGTATGAAAAACTTGCTTTTCGCGGCTGCCTTGCTGCCTTTGCTCGCTACCTGCAGCCAGCCACCCGCTACATCCACCACTACCCCGGCAGCAACCGCGGCAGTCTGCATCGATTCAACCAAAATCGACCGAGCTGCCATTTGCACCATGCAATACGACCCCGTGTGCGGCTGCAATGGCAAGACCTACAGCAACGATTGTGTAGCCACCAGCGCGGGCGTGCTCTCCTACACAAAGGGAGAATGCCCGGAGAAACCAAAGAACTAAAAAATTGCCCCCCAGCTATATGCCCAACGAGAAAAAGTACTTCCGCCAGCAAGCCCCCTTCCGCGTGCCCACCAACGACGGCAAGCTCATTGAGGAGCACATTGGCCTGGCCAGCACCCACACCAGCGAGTATAGTGTGGCCCACATGGTGGCGCCGCCCCAGTGGAGCGAGCCGCACCAGCGCCCCCAGTTCGATGAAATTACCATTGTGGTACGTGGCCAGAAGCGGTTTGAGGTAGACGGCGACATCATTGAGCTGAGCGCCGGCGAGTCGTTGCTGATTAAGGCCGGGGCACGGGTGCGGTACTCCAACCCGTTTGATGCCGAGTGCGAATATTGGTCGATTTGCGTGCCCGCCTTCAGTCCAGCCACCGTGAACCGGGAGGAAGGATAAGGTAATGGACTGCTTTCTTGATGACCGATGAGGAGGCTGTTTAGAAATTCGCTAAAAGCCTACTAACGGTCATGCTGAATGAAGCGGAGTCAAAGCATGACCGTCAAACGACTTCCCAAACGCGCTCTAGGCTTTGCGCGACGCTTTACCCGGCCAGCCACTTGCGCAACTCCGGCGTACGGTGGGTGCTGCTGGTGAGGGTAAGGGGCTGGCCTTTCAGGTGGACGACCAGCGTGTCATTGAAATAAGGCTCTAACTTTTCGATGGCCCGCAGGTGCACTATTTCGGCGCGATTGAGGCGGAAGAAGGCGGCCGGGTCCAGCAGGGTTTCGAGTTGGCTCAAGGTTTCGTTCAGCACGAAGGCCCGGCCCCGCTCATCCACAGCGTGCGTAACGCCGTTGCGAAGCTGGAAGTAAGCGAGGTCGGCAACGTTGAGCAGGTACAGGCCCGCGCGGCTTTTGCTCACTAGCCGGTCCTTGTAGCGTGGGGCAGGCGCGGCGTAGGCCGCCGCCAACTGCTGCAGCGCCGCCCCCTGGAACGATTGTCGTAGCCGCTCGTACTTCTGCATGGCGGCCGCAAAGTGCGCGTACTGCACGGGTTTGAGCACGTAGGCAATGCCATTTTGCTCAAAGGCCTGCACCAGAAAGGAGTCGTAGGCGGTAATGAAGATGACGGGGCTCGTGACGCTGACTTGCCGGAAGAGCGCAAACACGTTGCCATCGAGCAGTTCAATGTCGGACAGAATCAGGTCGGGAGCCGGATGCGTACGCAGGTACTCGGCGGCTTCGCTGACCTGCTGGCACTCGGCCACTACGTGCGCAGCCGGATGGTACTGCTGCACAAACCGGCGCACCTGGGCTGCCGCTGGCTCTTCATCTTCCAGGATCAGAATGTGCATACGCGGGCAAGGTTAGAGCAGGCAACAGGGGAGGGAAACGGTGAATTCATGGGGTGTCTCGATAATCTGCACAGGCGTATCGGTAAGCAAGGCCAGCCGGGCCCGGATACCAGCCAGGCCGCTACCGACGCCCTCCGCGGCAGTTGGGCGCGGGTGCCGGGCATTGGACACAGTCAGCGTCTGCGGCGTGATGGTCAGGCGCACCCCCAGCGGCCGGGCCCGGCTGGCCAGGTTGTGCTTCACGGCATTGGTGAGCAGCTCCTGTACCACGCCCGGCGGCACCAGCAGCAGCTGCAAATCGGCCGCAGTAGCCTGCACGTCTTCTTCCACCTGATAAGCGGCACCAAACCGACGGCGTAGCAGGTAATGGTAGTCGCGGGCGAAGGACAGCTCCTCAGCTACGGGCACTACCTCCTGGTGGCGAGTGCGCACCAGGTAACGGTACAGACCAGCCAGGTGGGTCACGTATTCGTGCGCGGTTTGGTTGGTGGGCTCAATGAGCGAAGCCAAAATGTTGAGGTTGTTGAACAGGAAGTGCGGATCTACGTGCTGCTGCAGGGCCTGAAGCCGAGCCCGGGCCGCGGCTTGCTCGGCCTGGGCCAGGGCCGCGGTGGCGGTGGCGGCGTGCTGCTGATACAGGAAGGGCAGGTACACGCTACCTACAATCAGGTACAGAAATACATCGGAGAAGAAGCTGCGCACTATCGGGTACCACTCCCAGCTCCAGCTCCGAGCGCCGGGCAACCAGCCAATCACAAATGACAGCCCATTAATGATTGCCAGAAACCACAGCCCCCCACAGCCAGCAGCAAGAAATAGTACCTTGCTCCTACCGGGCGTCGGCCCCGCGCCTGCCAGCGCGCATCCAGCTTATCGAGTACGAACAGGATAAGCAGCGCCTGCAGAAAAAGCCAGAACGGCGCGTCCGGAAACAAGTAAAAATCGGCGGCCTGGGTGGCCATGGTCAGCCGGGTGAAGACTGCCACCAACAGCGAGAGGCCAAACACGAACACGTAGAACCAGGGACTTTTGCGCATAACGGCCGGAAGATAGACAGCCACGGTATACTTTCCACCACCTTACAGGCCCACTACTTTCGCCTCCTTGCCGGCCTCATCGAAGAAGCGGAGCACCGGCTGGTTGTTAGCATCAACGCCAATGGTAAGGCGGGTTTTGCCTTGCGCATCCTTGAAATCGAGGGTCGACTGCGCTTCATTGGCTAGCAGCATCACGCGGTTGCTGCCCTTCTGGTCGTTCATCACCAGGGCCGAGGATTTGCTGAGCGTGGTGCCCATGTATACGCGCGGCGTCAGGCCCAGCTTGCCTTCGCGCATGGCCTGTCGGCGCTGCTCAGGGGTGGCGTTCTGGTACCGCTCCTGCATGGTGGGCATCGATTCGTCGGGGGCGTCGTTGAAGGTCAGGCCCGCCGTGTACCCCAGGCCCTGCTGCTGGTAGGTCAGCGCAATCACCTGATCCTGCCCAAACCGGTCAAAGGACAAATGCCCCCCGGCCGACACCTTTCCGTCTTTGTCCTTTTGCCCCCCGAAGATGAGTCCGCCGCACTCCTCGCCTTTATCGTTGTAGAAGATCATACCGGGGTTGCTGCGCTTGTAGTCTATGTGCTTGCCATCGAGGGTTACGCCCTGCGGAAACCGTTCCTTGTTGCTCATCATCATTTTCACGGTGCCGTCGCGCTCCACTAGGTTCAGGCGCTCCACCGATATTTCGCCGAAGCGCACGGGTTTGTCGGGTTTGCCAAAGGCGCAGAGCAGCGCCACGGCCGGTACCAGCGTGGCGGTGAGGGCGTAGGCTTTCAGAAATCGTACGTCGCGGGCTAGTTGTTGCGTGTCCATGAGGTTGAGGAGGTAAAGAGTGAATGATGGCCCAAAAGTGGCTTTTCACCCGGCACCAGTCAGGCACATTCGCGGGAGTGCCGGAAAAAACGTGGGAGCGCCGGAAAAGTCCGGGTGAATGCAACCACCCCCGCCGTTTGCTAGCCTTCTACCGCCGACAAACCTGTACCTTGTTCACTGGCAGTCACCCTTCCTTCCTTTATTCCTATGGACCAGCGCATCATCAACCTTTTCGACGAATACACCCACGCTCCGCTCAGCCGCAAGGAATTTATGGAGCGGTTGCTGAAAATAACTGGCGGCGCGGCCCTCGCCACGGCCGCTTTAGCGGTGCTGGAGCCCGGCTACGCCAGAGCGGCCACCGTGCCTGTGCAGGACGCTAAGCTGGAGGAGGAAACCGTAAACTGGCCCGGCGACGGCACCACTATGCAGGGCTACCTGGTGCGTCCCAAAGGCAAAAAGAAGCGGGGCGCCGTGGTGGTGATTCACGAAAACCGCGGCCTCACGCCCCATATCAAGGACGTAACCCGCCGCGTAGCCCAAGCTGGCTACCTGGCGCTAGGCGTCGATGCGCTGTCCCAGTTTGGCGGCACGCCCACCGACGAGGACCAAGGCCGCACCCTCATCGGCCAGCTCGACCCGCAGAAAACGCTTAACAACTACCTCGCCGCCCTCGTCTACCTCCGCCAGCGCCCCGACAGCAACGGCAAAACCGGCTGCGTCGGTTTCTGCTGGGGTGGCGCTATGGCCAACCGCCTCGCCCTCAGCGACCCCAAGCTCAACGCCGCCGTGGCCTACTACGGCACCCAGCCCAAAGACGCGGACGTTTCCAAAATCAAGGCGCACCTGATGATGCACTACGCCGCCCTCGATGAGCGCGTAAATGCCGGAGCAGCCGCTTACGAAGCGGCGCTGAAAGCCGCCAATGTGAAGTATCAGCAATTTATGTACGAAGGCGTAAACCACGCTTTCAACAACGACTCGTCCCCTGCCCGCTACAACGCCGAAGCCGCCAAGCTGGCTTGGGAGCGGACATTGGGATTGTTTAAGAAGGAGTTGAGCTAGACTATTCCAACTCCATGAGACTCCCCTTCAGATCTACGGTGAGAATGCTAGGGATTGTGTGCTGGACGGTATTTTCTGCGAGTTGTCAGGAAACGCCGCCCAAGCAAACTCCTACAGTTTCAGTTTCTCCCAGTCCCCAAGCACTTGACACCCCGGCTGTCGTGCAAGTACCCGAAGCTGCGGCAACACCGTCTGACTCGGTTGATGAATACTTGGATTGGGACGCCGTGAAACTTAACAGCAAGCTGCCTCTGATTAGCAAAACCGAGGAGCTATATAAGCTTTTAGGCCGTCCGGATAGCTTGGTAAGCCCAGACTTTAATGATGTGTGCGTTTACTACTTTGATGATAAGACTTTCCAGTATGCTTATTTTAAAGAAAGCCGGGCAGAAGTATATGGTGATACTGCGGTCATCACCTCCATTGATTTTCGCAAAAATCCAGAATTAGAGCTATCAACTCCTACACTTCAGTTGAACAGTAAAACTACCTTGTCGTCACTTGCTAAAATCTACCCACAAGCCGTAAAAGAGCAAGGCGAAATGGACGTGTACAGAGCCGGCAAGCGAATAGGCGTGTCTTTAGCGATGGGCAGAATTGTGAGTGACGAATCTTGGCTTTTGCTTTTTGATAAAGGACTGTTGGTAGAAATACAATGGTTTATGCCATGTTAGATTGAGTTTAAGCTGAGTTTATTCAGAAACATAGATTTATATTGATTGCTTATACACCCAACCTTTATTCATGAAAAAGAATTGCTTTAGATTCTTATTACTGTTTGTGCTTCTCAGCCAGCTACCGCAGCTTGTGTGTGCCCAAACTGCTACTGCAAAGGCTTACACCTATATGCAAGTCTTCTACAATGGGCCCAAAACTCCTCCTGGTTCCGCGTATATGACTTTTGCACCTTCTTTTCATAATCAAATGGAGGTCAGATTTAATAAGCCGAGCATAGTCGAGGAAATGTTTAGTCCCATGCTCGACAAACCTCAGAAAACCGAGGTGGTAGAAGTAGTGACCGATTTTGACGACCTACAGGCCAAGCAAAAGGACCCTAAATACAGGGCGGTGATGAAGGAGCGGCAAGAAAAAGAAAAACAGAAATTTGAGAAGCAAATTAAAACGCTGGAAGAACGCGAGCAAAAAATGCGTGACTCGTTGATGAAAGTATTAAATGGCGCGACAACGGAAGGTTGGGAAATAGTACAGATGAGTTCTTACGGGGACAGCGGCCTTGTTTACTTGCTTCGCCAAGCTAAATAAAATACAGGAAGGTTTAACGCCTAAAGAAAGGCTCCAGAGAAGTTCTGGGACCTTTTCTATTTATTCATCCCGATAGAGTACGTTTCACCTAACCCGTTCATTTTGGTCCAACAACCATGAGCTAGCGCTAATAGCCAGTTTATCCTATTTTATCAACTGATAAATATTTTACTAGTAGTATATTGCTTACTAATCTATCTAACATTATATGAAAACACCACATCCTGTTATTGCCGCATTACTAGCGGGCACTGTGCTTGCCAGCAGTTGCGCCAGCAGCACCATGCTACTAACTGACCCAGTAGGCGCCAAAGTGTATCTGGATGGAGAGTCTGTGGGCACTACTCCCTACCGCCACACCGATACCAAGATTGTCGGGAGCACTACGGCGGTGCGCCTGGAAAAAGAGGGCTACGAACCCCTCGACACGTATTTCTCCCGCGATGAGGAGGCAGATGCGGGGGCTATTGTGGGGGGCGTTTTTCTGCTCTTCCCCTTCCTGTGGACCATGAAGTACAAACCGACTCATACGTACGAGCTAAGACCCTTAGGCACTCAGCCGCCAAACTCCGCTCCCACCAGCACACAGTCCGTTGTTCAAACCAACGGCAAGTCAAAGGCGGACCGGCTGCGCGACACGAAGAAACTCTTCGACGAGAAGATTTTGACTCAGCAGGAATATGAAATAGAGAAGCAGAAAATCCTGAATGAGCCTCAATAGACGTTCTTACTAAATTGGTCACAAAAAAGCCTCCCAGAATATTTCTGGGGGGCTTTTTTAAGCCTTAACAATCAAACCTTACGACTTCGGCACGGCCGCCGGCAGCGGCTTGCGCGGCAGCTTCTGGTCGCGCATGGCGGTGTGGTATACGAAGGAAGCGACGATGACGGAGGCCTGCTTCAGGTCATCGGCCTGGAGGCGGTCAAAGGTATCCATATTGGTGTGGTGGGTGCGGGTGTTATAGTCGAGGCCATCCTGCACGAACTGGAAGCCAGGCAGGCCCACGGCGTCGAAGGCCAGGTGGTCGGTGCCGCCGGTGTTACGGGGCGTGACGGTGGTGGCGCCGAGGTCGGCGAAGGGCTGGAGCCAAGCCGTGAAGATGGGCGCTACGCCCTCATTGTCCTGCAAATAGATACCGCGGATTTTGCCGCCGCCATTGTCCAGATTGAAGTAGCCAGCCAGCTTCTCGTGGTCGGGCAGCAGCTTCATGGTAGCGGGGTCAGCGAAGTGGTTTTTCACGTAGTTGCGTGAGCCGTGCAGGCCCTGCTCTTCCTCGCCCCACAAGGCAATGCGAATGGTGCGGCGGGGCTTTACGCCGGTTGCTTTCAGGATACGCATGGCTTCCATCATCACGGCGCAGCCGGCCGCGTTGTCGGTGGCACCGGTGGCGGCGTGCCAGGAGTCCAAATGCCCCCCAAGCATCACCACTTCGCTTTTCAGCTTGCGGTCGGTGCCGGGAATTTCGGCTATTACGTTGTAGCCTTTCAAATCGGTGTTCTGGAAACGGGTCTTGGTTTCCATTTCCACTTCCACCGGAATGCCGGCTTCCACCAATCGAATCAGGCGCAGCTGGTCCTCGGGCGACATTTCAATTTCGGGCAGTACGGGCTTCGCATCGGCAGCGTAAGGCGCACCATTGCTGGTAAAAAAAGTGCCGTGCGAGCCACCACGAGTGCTTAGCACCGCAGCCGCGCCTTCGCTCATCAGCATCTCGTTGAGTTTGGTACGCAGCGCGGCCTGGGCACGACGGGCGTTCATTCGCTCCGTCATAGCTGGGTCCTCGGTAGTTGGGCGCGCAGGCTGAGCTTCCATCATTTTGGTTAGCTCATCATCAGTGTAGCGCTTGGCGTCGGCCTCGAAGGTGGTTTTGGGCGGCGTGGCCACGGCCGTCAGCACAATTTTGTCGCGCAACTGGCCTTGGTACTTGGCCAACTCCTCTTCGGTAGTGGCATTCACGTACACCACCTGCTTCTTCACGTTGCCACTGGTAGAGGGCGTCCAGGCTTTGGGCGCGCCAATCATGGCGTGATAATACGGCGCCGTCATAGCCACGTACGACTTCTCGATGTCCCAGCCGCGCCCGAATTCGCCCCAGGGCTCGATGTTGGCGTTGCTCATGCCCCACTTGGTGAGCTGGCCTTTGGTCCACTCGTTGGCGCGTTTCAGGCCGTCGGAGTTAGCCAAGCGTGGGCCGCACACGTCGGTCAGGTAAAAGGCCGTTTCCATCACCTTGGAGCGGTTCATGCCTTCGTCTTTGATCTTGGCAATCATGGCCTGATCAACTTTTTCGGCTTGTTGGGCCAGGGTAGGCATGGCCAGAGCCAGGCCACCGGCCAGGGCTAGGAGTCGGAGTGCTGTCATGTGGTTTGGTTGGTGGTGAAAGATGGTTTGATAAGTAAAGTACCGGGGAAAGGAGAAGGGTTGCAGATGGTTATCCACTAGAACGTCATGCAGAGCGAAGCGAAGCATCTCGCGTGCTGACGTTGCAATGGTATACCTTTAAAATTGAACGCGCTACAGCATAGCTACAAACATCCAGTGTATATCTATCTTCTTACCAACCCTTCTCGATCAGTCCTCTATACAGGCGTGACTAACAACTTGGAGCGCCGCCTCTATGAACACAGTCAGAACCTATATAATGCTGGCAAATTCACCGGCCGCTATCAATGTAATCTCTTGGTGTACTTTGAAGTTTGTCCTGATTCTGTACAGGCCATTGCACGCGAAAAAGAAATCAAAGGCTGGAGCCGCGCCAAGAAAGAGGCGCTAATTTCTACCATAAACCCGACGTGGACACCTATTGACCTAACTACTTGGTCAGGCTAGACATTAAATAAAGGCGGTTATGCAGAGCAGAGCGAAGCATCTCGTGTGCTGACGATAGGATAGTAATCCCACTAAACACGCGAGATGCTTCGCTCTGCTCTGCATGACGTTCTGGTGTTCTCAATTTTTTATCCCCAATAACCCCATCCCCACCTCCCGCGTCTAACCAAGTAGCCCTTACCGTTCCGCTGCTGCTATGAGTCTTTGGCAAATTATTCGCCGACTATATCCCTATGTATTGCCTTACCGCAAACTGGTTATCAGCACGTTGCTGCTGACGCTGGTGGGGTCGTTGGCGGCGCAGGTCAATCCGTTTGTGCTGCGCTACACCGTGGATACCGTGCAGGGGCTGCTGGATAAAGGGCTCGGACTGGCGCAGGGGGCAAATTTGCTGCTCGTAGTGAGCGCGCTGCTGCTGGGCAAGGAGGTCATCAACACCTTTATTCAGTTTGGGCAGAAGTTCTACGGCGAGAAAATCCGCATCAACGTGTCGAGTGCCCTACACCAGTCGGCCGTGGATAAGATTCTGAGCTACCAGCTCGGCTTTTACTCCGACAGCGGCAACCAAACCGGCAAGCTCCAAACCCGCATCGACCGCGGCGTGGAGAGCCTGATGAAGCTGGTCCAGAACTTCTTTATCGACATCCTGCCGCTGTTTGCCAACTCCATCGTGGCCCTTGTTATCATGTTCACAGCCAACCTATACGTGGGGTTGGTGGCGCTGGGCATCCTACCCATCTACTTCTGGATCAGCTACCGCCAGGCCGACAAGCTCAACGGCGTGCGCCGCAGCCTGCGGGGCCTGCGCGAGCAGCGCAGCCAGGGCCTCATCAACATCATTGACTCTATTGTGGTGATTAAGAGCTTCGTGCGCGAAGATTACGAGGGCGAGAAGCAGGCCGGCATGCAGCGCAACCTCGTGACTACCCAGCTCGAAACGCGCAAAACCAACTTCCTCTTCGACGGCCTCAAAACCTTCGTCGAGCAGATTGGCGTGGTGCTCATCATCATCCTGACGGCCTACTTGGTGCTTGATCGGCAGATTTCTATTGGGGCTATCATGTTCCACATTCTGCTGTTCAACAACGTGTCGGCGCCCATCCGCCAGCTCCACCGCATATACGACGAGATGAACGAGGCCCTCACCTACTCCGAAGGCTTCTTCGACATCCTCGACGCCACCACCGAAACCGAGCGCACCGGCCCCACCCCGCCCGACCAGCTCCGGGGGGCATTTTCGCTGCGCCACGTCGACTTTACCTATCCCACCGGCATCCAGGCCCTCCACGATGTCAGCCTGACCATCGCGGCCGGCCAAACCACCGCCCTGGTGGGCCTCTCCGGCGCGGGCAAAAGCACGATTCTCAATCTGCTCTGTAAGTTCTATGAGCCCAACGGCGGCGAAATGCTCCTCGACGGCCGCCCACTCGCCGACTACGACACCCACGCCCTGCGCCAGCGCATCGGGCTGGTGCTCCAGAAAAACCACATTTTCAAGGGCAGTATCGAGGAAAACATCCGCTACGGCAACTTCGGGGCTTCGCTGGAGGAAATAAAGGCCGCCGCCAAGCAGGCCTACCTCCACGAGCAGGTGTTGGCCCTGCCCCAGCAGTATCAGTCGGATGCCCAGCAGCTGTCGGGTGGGCAGCAGCAGCGCATTGCTATTGCGCGCCTCTTCCTCAAAAACCCGCCGATCATCTTCCTCGACGAACCCACCGCCTCCCTCGACGCCATTGCCACCGAGCAAATCAAGAACTCCCTCGACGCCATCAAGCAGGGCCGCACGGTGGTCATCATCTCTCACAGCCTCGCCCAAATCGTGGATGCCGACTGCATCTACGTCATGAAGCAGGGCCGCATGGTAGAAAGCGGCACCCACGACGAGCTATACGACAAACGCGGCACCTACCGCGAAATCTTCGACGCCTCCGCCCGCAGCCTCAATATCGAGAAGCTGGCGCGGGTGATGGTGGATGATGGGGATGAGGTGGAGAATACGGCGGGGTGAGGAGGTGATTATTAAAAAATGTTGTTTATCATAATAAGGCCGATTAACGTAAACACCTATTTCTAAAAACCTAAAGAGTAATTATTAGGCAGTTTGTATCTTAGCACCAACAAAAAATAATAACCCAAAATCAAGAAATGAGAATCAAGAAAATACAGCTCACAAATGGTTACAAAAGATTTCATAATTTAACCATTGATTTAGGAAATGATCCAAAAAGAATTATAGCACTTGTTGGACCTAATGGATGCGGAAAAAGCAGTGTCCTTGATGGAATGTTATTTCATAATAATGCATATGGACTACTTGGTAATAAGGGCGGCAAAGATCACACTTACCATTCGATGAATCAAACGCCAAATTTTAACTACACCAACATAGTTATTGACTTTAAGAGCCTGTTAAAATTTACGAATGAGGTGCCGAATACTGGACAAATACAAGGTGGCTTCGGCGCTGCTGGTCTCGCATTCGTAGTCTCGGCTTAAGCGTCGGTCCCAGTGCAGCCAACTAATGGAGCGCTCGACGACCCAGCGAACGGGCTGCGGCGTGAAGCCGCCTTGTCCGTTCAGCCCTGGAGCCGTAGCCAGTCGCCAGCCGCAGGCTTGCTGCACCCATTGGCTCAGTGCCTGGCTGGCATAGCCGGCATCCGTGAGGATGAGACAAAGCCGGTTGTAGCCCAGTAAAGCTAGTTTTTGCAACGCCTGCTGGCCGCCGATCCGGTCATTTTCCTGCGCCGGACCCACGTGTACAGCCAGCAGCCGCCCGCCCGTATCGACGACGAGTTGCCGCTTGCGACCTTGTCCCTTTTTGTAGCCATCGAAGCCTTTATCCGGCACACCTCGTTCGCTGGATTTGATGGATTGCGCGTCCACAATGGCCACGCTCGGGCTGGCCTGGCGCGAAGGGGCAGACTGCTTCCGCTCTTGCTCGACTAGCATTTTATTCAGTCTTGCCCACTGCCCCGTCTTCTGCCAGCGCCGGAAGTAGTAAAAGCAGATCGGGTAGGGCGGAAAGTCATTCGGTAACAGCCGCCATTGGCATCCACTCTTGGTCAGGTAGAGCAAGGCATTGACAATGAGTCGGATCGGATACTTGCGACGACGTTTGACGGGCAACATTTCTGCCATAACTTGCCATTGGAAATCAGTCAGGTCCGTTTCGTACATCTTTGGTCGGATGAGGAAAAGGGAATAACCTGGCTGGTTTCTTTTTGTCTCTCAGCTACTTACATTCTTTAACAGGCTCTAAAGAAGGTGATTTTTTGACTATAAGATCGCAAAGACAAATAAGCGGCAGAGAAAACACTATTTTCTCTTTCAGAAGCCCTTATCGTTATAATAACAATTTAAAAGTAAAGCAATCTATGGCAACATCAGAAATTAGGTTAAATAACTATGGAGCCACAGCTTCAACAGATTTAGATGACAAGATGGAGGAGAACTATAGGCGCTTATATATAAAATATAATAAATATTTACATCAACAGGATTGTACTCCTAGTCAAGCTAAAACGAAGATTATTGGTGATCTTAATAATTCATTAAGAAATTGCCTTGATCTAGAAATAACAAGTATTGGAAATATTGAGGCAAATGAAGGAACTATCTACTTTAAAAAAGAAGATCATCCTAAATCATTCGAATTCAATGTTCTCTCATCAGGTGAGAAGGAAGTTGTTGACATATTATTGGACCTTTATCTACGCAATGAAGAATATAACAATAGCATATTTTTGATTGACGAGCCTGAGTTACATATAAACACTTCTATTCAAAAAAATTATTAATTGAAATAAATAAACTAGTGGGACCAGATTGTCAAATATGGATTGCTACTCATAGCATCGGATTTCTCAGAGCACTGCAAAGTGATTTAAAAAATGAATGCCAAATCATTCGATTTAAAGACGGGCTTAATTTGGCTTCAACCGCCCACACTCTATATCCAATCAAGAATACACTAGAGTTTTTATTATTTGATAATCAGCAGATTGAGCAGATATTCTTGAAATGTGCTACTTCGGCGCACAAAGCGAAGGCATCGGTTAGCTTTTCCTTTTTTCTCATCCGGTTGGTTGTACGAAGCACGAAAAACGATTTGAGTCGTGCAATGACATTCTCCACCACGACGCGAAGTGGAGCCAACACCTGATTAATAAGGCGTTCGAGTGGCGTGAGTGGATGATTTTTTCGCGCCTTAAAAGGAATAAAAACATACTTGCAGTTAATAAATTTTTTAATACCCACAAAGCCTGCATCCACATGAATCCGATAGTTTTTTAAGGTTATATGTGCGAAAATTTCTTTGAAAATAGTGAAGTCATGCGTTCGGCCACTATAGGCTTTGCTGATCCACAACAGCCGGCCGCTGAGCGAGCAGATGAGCAACCATTTCAGGGTGTGCCTTTTTTTACCACTATAAAATTCCTCCTGAAGCTGCTGATTAGCAGCCCGTTCAATCGGAACTTCGGTTACGTCAATGACTAAATCGTCGATACCCGCGAAGAGGTCGTCAAATTGCGTCTGCTTGGTAAATAAAACGCGTTGTGTCAGGCCTTGTGCTTGCAAAGCTGCTTTTAAACACGGTTTTAGTCGCTCTAAATACTGGCTCACCGCAAATTCAGAAAAGCCGAAGTAGATGGCCATATTATGCAGCGTGGGATAGGCTTTATAGTAGTGCAGAATAAAAAATAAGGCTTCGCGTGTATCGGTTAAAACCGGGTTTGATTTTAGGTAGGGTTGCGGGATTTTGGGTTCATAAAAAGGCGCGAATAGCTCGTAAAGCTGGTCGAACTGAACTTGAGTTAGCCCGGTTGCCGCTTTGTATTGGTTGTCCGTTCGCAGGTTGTGGTAGATGCTGAAAGCCATACAAAAATGAAAAGAACTGTTAATGCCCACAAGCTACTGATTATCAAATAATAAAAAATCTACTAAAAAACTGGAGCGATATATTTGAAACAGCTCTTGATGATTTAACTGGCTTAATAAGTCCCAAAAGAATCATCTATTGTGAAGGCAAGGATAGACCTGGGATTAATGGGCAAGAAAAGGGCTTTGACGCAAAGGTTTTCAACAATATTTTTTCAGAGAAATATTATGAAACATTATTTATATCAAGTGGTGGTAATACAGAGCTTGATCAGCGTAGTGAAATTGCCTTGGCAATATTGACAAAAGTCTTTTCCGAAATTGAAATTCTGGTTTTAAAAGACCGAGACGTTTCTTCAGGAAGACCAAATACTGAGAATGATAGGCAAGTATACTTACAAACAAATCCATTGAATCACAGAGTATTGAAAAGATGGGAAATTGAAAATTATCTTTATGATAAAGAAGTGCTAAAACATTATTGCTCAACAAATGCTTTATCATTCAACGAAGGCGCATATGATATATTCGTAAGTGATATTTATAATCAAAATTTAAAGGATGAAACGGGTAGAATTAAAACTATCTGCGGAATCAACACAAGTATAAATGCTGAAGCCTTTAAGCTAGCACTTTCGACTTCTATAACAGAAGGAATGAATGTTTACTCAGAGCTTGAAGAATGCATATTTTCAAGGCGGTAAAACAATAGGCAGTCCATTCTAAATTATACAAGTTAACACAAGAAGCTGGGGGGCATTTCTGGTTGCTTCTGCCCAGCTTCCGTACCTCAAGCTGGCGCGAGCTTGTAGCTCGTGCCTAGCCATGACGATGAGGTTGCACCTCATCTGCCGCGCTAGCGGCAAGACGGTTTCGGAATCGTTGCGCTGGTAATGTTATGGTGGGGAGGCGCAGCCTCCCGGCAAATCAGGCACGAGCTACAAGCTCGCGCCAGTGGAGGATATTCTTTCAAATCAGAGTATCACCTTATAAAATGCTCTATGCAGGAGGTTGCCCTACTTTGCCTCCAGCAACCACCTTCTGGCTGCTTCTATCGTCTTATCCTGGGCATCATCCGGCGAGTACTCCACCACCACATCAGGGGCTATGCCGTTCAAATACGTGTTCCGGTTTTTATCCGCCATATAGCCTGTTGCCAGTAAAAGGTATGCCCCATCCGAAAGCTTGAAGTCCTGGTTTATGGTGGTATACCCCGCAGAAGGCTGACCGAAGAACTTCGCGTTGCGAAGTCCCTTCAAGGCTATGGCTACCATCTCGCCGCTACTCCCGGTTAGGGAGTCGATCAGAACAGCTACCCTATGCTGCGTTGTAGCAGCTTCCACTGCTCTTTGTCCCTTTTCTTTACCGCCCCAGCTTCGCAGAGGTCTTTCCTTTTTATACTTAGACTGTGGGTAGATGAAATAGCCGTAAGTCCCCTCCCCGATTAGGGCATGTAGACCACTGATCATCGGGTGCATATTTCCACCCGTATTATGCCGCAGGTCGACAACCCAACTCGTTATATTGTTTTGGGTTTCAAGCGCCTCCATCTGACTCCGTATGCCTTGGGAAAAGGTCTGCCCTACCGATGCGTTCATCGAAACGAATTCCGGCACCTTTATGTAACCTATCCCATTTTCCAAATACCTGCTTTCGGCTTGCTTGCCATCATAGCTCGAAGAGGTCTGATTGGTGGCTTTTTCCTTTGACATAAAAAAGAATGCTTGTCGCCCGCGTTTCGAAGCGTGAGCAGGATATGGTCGATGACGGGTTTACATTCCTCGACGGTTGCCAGACCCTGTGATTTTTCCTTGACCTCGTTGCTCAACTGAGCCCAATCAATGGAATCAGCAAACAGAGCGTTCTTCTTTATGATCTGTTGGAATGTATCCATGTACTGCACGACCTCCTTCGAAGACTGAGAGTCGGGCTTTCTGGTTTGGGCAAATAAGCTGCTCGCAGCCAATAGTAGCGGCAAAATCAGCAGTCTCATCGGTGACTGTATTCGGTATGACATAGAGTAAGCCGTTGGAGGTAACTTCAGGAGATGATAGCATTTGGCAGATGCAGAAAAGGCAAGAGTGGTTGCCCGAAAACAAAGATTAAAAGCCTCCCAGTCACTCCCGGCACTTTCGTGGCAACAGTTGCGTATATTTCATAACCAACCGTTACCGCCATGTCTACTACCATCACCCTCACACTGGATTCTCAAACGTTGGAGCAGGCCGAAGCTTACGCCCGCGAAAACGGTCACGACCTAGCCAGCCTGATAGAAACATACCTGGAAACGATGGTTCGGGTTCGCAGCCACGACTTGTCTTTGTCGCCGCAGGTGCTCAAGCTCTACGGTTCGCTCAAGCTGCCCGCCGATGTTGACTACAAGCAGAGTCTGACGGATGCCTTGACGGAGCGCTACGGCGTATGAGGCATTTCTTTCTGGATACCAACGTCGTGCTGGATGTACTGACGAAGCGCCAGCCCTTTGCAGCCGTGGCAGTTCAATTATTCGAACGAGCATTGCAGGGCCAAGTGACGCTATACGTAGCTAGCTTATCGTTTAGCAACATTCACTACATCGTTCGCAGAGCCCAGACGCCGCCAACTGTTATTACGGAACTGCTCACGGAACTAGCGCAACAGGTGCAGATCGTCGGCGTTGACGCGGCCATCATCCGGCAGGCGTTAGCCTCCGGCTCCGCCGACTTTGAGGATGCGGTGCAACATTTCGCCGCAACGTCCATCCCGGCCATTGAAGCCATCGTTACCCGCGCCCCGAAAGGCTTTCGGGTTAGCTTGTTGCCGGTTTTTACGCCGGTTGATGCTTTGGCGCAACTGGTGTAGAAAGCTGCTTCTCTGTATCTGCGGCTATACAGTTACAGTTGCCGCTTTCCCAACTATCGGTTACAGCCCAAATCAAGAAGCTGGGGGGCATTTCTAGTTGCTTCTGCCCAGCTTCCGTACACATGATACCGGCGGGCCCGCCCCGCCCGTGGCCAACGCCGGCCACCCACGTATTCCTGATTATGCAAAAATTCACCGTAGAGCGCCTTTCCTTCGACACCCTTACCGAGCTGCCCAACTCCTGGCATGCCCAGGACTACAAAGCCCTCCTGCTCAAAACCGGCTACGATAACCCCGACGAAATAGCCCCCGACGAGCTGCAAGCCATGACTCACATGGCCCTCACCGACCTGGAGCCCACGGAAGCGGCCCAACTCGTGTTGGAGCACCTCTTCGAGGATCAGCTTACGGCCGGCCAGATCGAAAACCTGGCCCACCAGATGCTCACGGAGAAACTGTGGGAAGAAAACCCGGAGCTGGACCAGCACGAAGGCTTTTTTAAAGCTACCCAACTGCTGTACACCGCCTACAACGGCAAGTTTCCGCGGGCCGAGGCCGTGCAGTTTCAAGTGCAGCTCACCGCCGATAACGCCGAAGCCCTGGCCCTGTTCGACACGCAGCCCGAAGCTCCACTCCTACGCCTGCTGGCCCAGGGTATGCCCGACAGCACCCTGCTCAAGCGCCTGTTCAGGGAGCAGCTCGACGGCACCAGTTTCCCCGAAGCACCGGCTATCATCTGGCAGCTGAAGCCCGTGAAGGGCGAAGAAAAATCTGTCGTGTTTGACGTGGTTAGCTCCGCTTATTGGCTCGATGACTTTAAGTACGCCGACTCCTATGAAGCTACCACGCAGGCTGACAATTTGATAGAAGAGGAAAGCTAGAAAAAGGGGAACGCCCCCCCATTCAGCCGTGCAACGTGTAAAGCAGCAATGCCTTGCAGGTCGCACGGCTGTTGTGTGTTGGTGCTTTTAGGCGCATTAGAGGTAGTTTCTAAGAGGCTTCGGCTACTGTTTAAATACCTGAACGGTGTAGAGACGCAACACTTTGCGTCTCCTCGTTGAACAATGTCGTGTGTACAGCGCGGACGACGAGACGCAAAGTGTTGCGTCTCTACACCATTCAAAGGCCTCTGGGGCTCATTCAACCAGCTTACCTTTCCCGCTGGAATAGGAAAGCAGCTATCCGGGGTGTGGTGGTGCGGTCGTTGTCGTCAAACCACTCTTGTAGGCTCACGCAGCTGAAGCCGTTGCGGCGGGCGGTTTCGGTGAAGTCGGAGATGTGGTGGACGTAGCATTCCAGCTCAAAAATGCCCCCCGCGGCCGTATCAAAGCGGGCTTTGCTGCCTTGGTATTGCTTGACCGGGTGCAGCTCACCGATGTAGAAAAGGCCATGCGGCTGGAGCACTTTGCTGGCCTGGGCAAAGACGTGGCTCAGATCCTGAATGTGCTCCAGAATAAGACTGCACGTAATCAGGTTAGCGGGCGTCTGAGCGAAGTGCCACGCCTGCATAATATCGGCCTGCTGGAAGGTAATGTGCGGCTGCTGAAGCTTCTGCTGAGCCTTGAGCAGCATTTTCGCAGAGAAATCGACGGCGGTGAGGTGAGTGGCGCGGGCGGCCAGCCATTCCGTATTCTTGCCGGTGCCGCAGCCTAGCTCTAGTATTTCCTGAAAATGCCCCCCAGACACCAGGGAGCGAATGGCGTGCACTTCTAAGTCACGGGTTTGGTTCCGGACGTCGTCGTAGCTGTCGGCCCAGGAGTTGTAGGCTTCTTGAATGTTCATGATTGAAAATTGCTAACGGGCGTGGCTGCTTTTAAGGGCTAGGCGTCGCCTAAAACGACCCGATTTTTGGTGCTTTCATAACCGTAGCATTCCTTGAGTTTAATGCTGATATTCATTCTCTTAGAGAACGTTACTCCCACTCCATCCTTACTATACAGCCCATGCGTACTTCTACTGCTATTTTTTCCACGGCGTTGCTCACTTTTTTCTAACCAGCTGTCAGCAACAAGCCGATGACCAGCTGCTCCCGCAACCCCAAGCCGACCCCACGGTGGCGCTGAGCACCCAACAGCTCGACTCACAGATACTGGGCCGCCTGCGCGAAACCGGCCTGTTCGACTGGAACCAGGCGTCGGAGCACTTTGTCTGGAGCGCCCTCACCCGCTCTGATTACGTGCTATCGGTGGGATATAAACCGGCTGGCTTCGCGGGCGAGTTGCCTACCGATGCTGCCTCGTCGGCGGACTGGCAAGCGGCCCGTGCGCAGATGCTGGAGCTGATTATGGCTGAGGAGCGTAAAGCGAATCCAGACTTAACCCAGACGCAGGTAGTTGCCTTTGAGGAGAATGTGTTGCCCGTGCTCGACGTGACAGTGCGCGAGCTGAGCACGATTCAGAAGTTGCGGGCCTCGGGCCTGGTGCGCTACGCCGAGCCAATGGGCTACGAGCCGAGCGGCCGCCAGGCAGTTACGGCCAACAGCAGTGCCGCCATTCTAAGCAGCAGCGGCTGCGACAACAATGTACCTAACCCCAATCTGGTAGTCGGCACCGACTACACGGTATTAGCCAACGGCAGCAAATCATCCTGGAATCAGGCCGACCAGTTTCACGGCATCCGGTCTAGTTGGAGCCAGAGTACGGGCCAGGGCATCAAAATCGTCATTATTGATTCGGGCTCATCAGATGCACAGGAAAATCTGGGCTCCGCGTTTAATCAGGGTTTGAGCCAGAGCCGCACCGTTGAGCGGCTGGTAACCTTGCCCCGTGCTTCCATCTTTGGCATTCCTACAGGCCCAGTGGAAACCCCCAACGACGGCTGCGGGCACGGCACCAGCATGGCCGGCGCCGCTGCGGCCCCGCGCGGCACCGATGGCGCCGCAGTCGGTGTGGCTTACAATGCCAACCTGATTACGATTCGCGCCGCCCAGGACGTATTTTT
Organism: Hymenobacter sp. R533113; assembly: GCF_056835965.1. NCBI lineage: Bacteria > Pseudomonadati > Bacteroidota > Cytophagia > Cytophagales > Hymenobacteraceae > Hymenobacter > Hymenobacter sp. R533113. The sequence goes on along the minus strand of NZ_JAKWBD010000001.1, from coordinate 678,981 downwards.
GGATGCCAGCCGCGAAGTAAAAGGCGTGTGTGATGCTTATATTCTGGCTGGCAACCGTGCCGATGTGCGCATTATCAGCATGAGCATGGGGCGACTAACCAGCTCATCGCAAATGACTGACGCCATCCGCTACGCTTACAACCAAGGCAAGCTCATCTACTGCGCCGCTGGTACTTCCTTCGACTGGTCGGCGGGGTTCGTGGGGGTTACCTATCCGGCTACGCTACCCGAAACCATGGCCGTGACCGGTTTAAAAGATAATCTTACTTCCCGCTGCGATGACTGCCACGTAGGGGCTAAGGTTGAATTTGCGGTAGTTATGCAGAAGCTCAGCAACGACCGCACGGTCTTGTCATTGGCTATGAGCGGCGACGCGCCGAGCACAGTGGGCGGCTCTTCAGTAGCTACCGCGACCCTGGCCGGTATTACGGCACTTGTCTGGGCGCAGCATCCTGCCGAAACCCGTGCCCAGATTATGAGTCGCTTAGTAGCGGCCAGCTCCAATCGGGCAGCCCGCAGCAGTAGCTTCGGCTGGGGCCGCGTAAATGCCGCTGCTGCCGTAGGCGCGCTACCATTATAGCTTTCTTATGGGGCATACAAGCGGGGTAGAGACGCGACACTTCGCGTCTAATCGTTGAACGACTGGCACTGCTTCATTCAGCTAACCAACGACTGCAACGCTTAGACGCGAAGTGTCGCGTCTCTACCCCGTGCAGCTTTTCCCGTTTTTCCAAAAAAGCCCCCCAGCTCAACTATAGCCCACTTTCCGCTGCTCCCGTAGTAATTGGCATGGAAACATATGCCCTTGGTGACATTCACGGTGCCTTTCGTGCGCTGGAGCAGGTATTGGAACGCAGCCCCTTCCGGCCCGGTATTGACCGCCTGATTCATCTGGGCGACATTTCCGACGGCTGGCCCCAAACAGCTGAATGTGTGGAACGGCTGCTCAGCACTCCAAACAGCATCTGGCTACAAGGCAACCACGACTGGTGGACGGCTGAGTGGATGGCGACCAGACTACCGCGGGCGGAGGTAAATATGCTGTGGTATCAGCAGGGCGGCAGAGCGACGTTCGAATCGTATGAGCGCGGGCCGAAAGGGCAGATTCAGCGGCATTTTCGCACTTTTTTGGCCAGCAACGGCCCTATTTTGAAGACGAAGCGGGCAACCTCTACGTGCACGGCGGCTATGATCCTACCCAACCAATAGTAGAGCAAGAGCCCTACGACTTAGTTTGGAACCGGACGCTGTGGCGCAATGGCTTGCAAGCCGAAGGCTACCAGGAATGCTTTATTGGCCACACGCCCACCTGGCCCGCCAGCGCCGTACCGTGCCAGCGGGCCAACGTCTGGAACCTGGACCAGGGCGCGGCCTACGGCGGGCGGTTGAGCCTGCTGAATGTGCGCACCAAGGAGTTCGTCCGGAGTGACATAGTCCAAACGCTTTACCCCGGCGTGCAAGGCCGCTGATATAAACCCAGCCTTACTTTACCATAGGCGGATTGCGGTTGCCGCCCGTTGGTGTTCCTCCGGCTAGTTGGGCCACCATGTCATCCAGTATGTTTGCTGTAACCAATGCGGTTGGCGTATTCCATGCACAAGCCGTATTCACGGGGGTCAATTTGGCCGTCTTGCAACATCATTTGCACCAAGGTTTGCAGCTCTAGGGTGCGCTGCATGCCTTCGGAGGCCACCACGAAGCTGAGTATATGGAGGTTATCAGCAATGGGCAGCACATCTTCAGCTGTCAGGCCTAGCTTTTTACCTATTTGCAGCAAAAACTCTCCTTCGCTCTTGTCGAGGATACCGTCGGCGGCGGCTACTAGTACCAGATTTTGAAAAAAGCCCAGCTTCTTTTGCTGCGTATTCAGTAGCGTTTCGAGGTTATGATTGTCCTGCATGGGTGATACTAAAAATAGGGTGGTTTTATAATTACAAAGTGCCTCGCGGTGGGCAGAAGTAGTCAACTAAGCTCAAGCGCAGAACGCGTACTTTGCTGGCTCGGCGTCCTTACAGCGCGGCAGCTGGCCTGCTTATTTTAGCAAGACTTAGAGCGCACCAAGCGTATTTTGTACGGCTGGCACCGTAAACGTCCGTTTGGGATTCAATAAGCAATACATAGCATTTATGAAAAACGCTTACCTCCTTCTGTTCCTTTTTGTATTAGGCTGCACTACTGCCAAAAAGCCCCCACGCCCCCACAGGACTTCTTTGGGCGCCTGAGCACCTTATGCAATCAGGCCTATCAGGGCAGGGTCGTGTATCCGGAAGGCGGCAAAGATCCGTTTGCGGGCAAGGCACTGGTGATGCGGGTGCAAACTTGCTCCCCCACCGAGATTCGAGTGCCTTTTCAGGTGGGCGAGGATAAATCCCGTACCTGGGTATTCACCAAAAGCGAACAGGGCCTCCTGCTCAAGCACGACCACCGCCACCCCGACGGCACCCCCGATTCGGTGACCATGTACGGGGGCTATGCCAAGGCCGGCGGCACGATTTATAGCCAAAGCTTTCCGGCTGATGACTACACGGCCAAGCTTATACCGGCTGCTGCCACCAATGAGTGGTCCACGGTATTGAGTGAAGACCAGAAGACCTTCAGCTACATTTTGAAAAGAGACGGCCAGCTGCGGTTTCAGGCCGATTTCGACCTGACTAAACCCCTGAGTCAGTAAGCTATATTGAAGTAATACATATATTACCTGCCGATGCGCAATGTCGTCCTCACCCTCTTTTGTTTGCTGGTAGGAGCCGGCAGTATGCAGGCCCAACAGTTGAAGCCTGGCTTTGACAAAGCAGAATACCTGGAGCTGCTGCGCCTGCATGCGCGCATCGCCGACACCACCTTTTTTGGCGAGATTCCGCGGCCGGCCCGCTTCCGCATGGTGTACCGCTCGCCGGTCGTGGGCCTCGACAACCGCTGGGATTTGTGGATCAGCACCAACTCCGTGGCCGTTATTAGCTTGCGCGGCACCACGGCCAACTCGGCGAGCTGGCTGGAGAATTTTTATGCTGCCATGCTCCCGGCCAAAGGCGAGCTGCGCCTCACTCCTACCCGCACCTTTACCTACGCGCTGGCTACCAATCCGCGGGCGGCCGTACACGCGGGCTGGCTCTTGGGCACGGCTTTTCTCGCCGATGATATTCTGACCAAGATAGATTCGCTGTACAAGCGTGGCACCCACGATATTATCATTATGGGCCATAGCCAGGGCGGCGCGCTGGCTTATTTGCTTACGGCGCACATCCGCTCCCTCCAAAAGCAAGGCCGCCTGCCAGGTGACATTCGGTTCAAAACCTACTGTAGCGCCGGCCCCAAACCGGGCAACCTCTACTTTGCTTACGACTATGAAGCGGCCACCCAGGGCGGCTGGGCTTTTAACGTGATAAATCCGGCCGATTGGGTGCCGGAGTTCCCGCTCTCCGTCCAGACGCTGAGCGACTTCAATCCGGTCAATCCATTTGTAGGGGCCAAATCCCTGATCAAAAAGCAGAAGTTTCCCAAAAGCCTGGCGCTGGGCTTTGCTTACAATCAGCTGGAGCAGCCTTCGCGCCGGGCGCAGCGGCGGTATCAGCGCTACCTCGGCAACTTCGTGATGCGGGCTGTGAAAAAGCAAGTGCCTGATTATCAAGGACCCGCTTTTTACCCCAGCAGCCACTACGTGCGCACCGGCACTACCATCGTGCTGCCGGCCGACTCAGCTTACCGAGCCAAGTTTCCCGACAACCAAGAGAAGTTGTTTATGCATCATCTTTTCCAGCCGTATTACTACCTGGCTGAGCGGCTACCTTAAGGTAAAAAAGCCCCTCAGCCATCAACAATTTACTGGTTCATAAAAAAGCCTCTTCTGTGCATAGAAGAGGCTTTCTCGGGATTAATAATTACCAGAAACTAGCTGTTCATCTTCATCAACGCCTCCACTACATCCTCCGAGATACCGGTGCTGCTGAAGCCGCCGTCGTGGAGCAGGTTCTGCATGGTTACGTAGCGGGTCAGGTCGGAGAAAAGAGTGATGCAGTAGTCGGCGCAGGCTTCGGCGGGCGCGTTGCCCAGGGGCGACATCTTATCGGCGTAGTCGTAGAAGGCGTCGAAGCCGCCGACGCCGGTACCGGCCGTGGTCTTGGTGGGCGACTGCGAAATGGTGTTCACACGCACCTTCTTAAGCTTGCCGAGGCGGTAGCCGTAGTTGCGGGCGATGCTTTCGAGCATGGCTTTGGCCTGCGACATATCCGTGTAATCGGGGAATACGCGCTGGGCGGCAATGTACGACAGAGCCACAATGCTGCCCCACTCCTTCATGGCATCCTGGCGCTCGGCTACGGCCATCATTTTGTGAAACGACAGGGCCGATACGTCCAGGGTTTGCTGGAAGAATTTGTAGTCCAGCTCGCCGTAGTGCTTCTTCTTGCGAATATTGGGGCTCATACCAATGCTATGCAGCACGAAGTCCAATTTGCCCCCCAAGTGCTCGGTAGCTTGCGAAAACAGGTTTTCCAGCTCCTCCACGGAAGTAGCATCGGCGGGCACGATAAGAGCGCCGCACTCCTCGGCTAGTTGCTTTATTTCGCCCATGCGCATGGCCAGCGGGGCATTGGTCAGCACAAAGCGGGCACCTTCGGAGTGGGCTTTCTGGGCTACTTTCCAGGCAATGGATTTATGGTCGAGGGCGCCGGAGATGATGCCGACTTTGCCAGCGAGTAGGTTATTGGACATGGAGAGAATGTAGGAGTTGGTAGTTAGGAAGTGTAAAAGAGGCAAAAAAATAAAAAAGACTACAATACCTCACAAGAACGTCATGCAGAAGCGAAGCCAAAGCTGTCCGCATTATACCTTTACTATAAGAACGTCATGCAGAGCGGAGCATCTCGCGTGCTGACGTAAGATTACTAATCCTGCTAAACACGCGAGATGCTTCGTGACCTCAGCATGACATTCTGTTTAATATCTTCTTTTGACCTTTCTTATCATATTTCTACTCTATGCGGCCACCGCCTCGCCGCGCATCGCCAACAGCTCCCGTGCGCTTTCGAACGCATTCTCACTGGGCTTGGCGCCGGCAATCATGTGGGCAATTTCGCGGATGCGCTCCTCGGTGCTTAGCTGACGGATGCGGCTGATAGTACGATCGGCGCGGTCCTCTTTATATACAAAGTAGTGAGCGTCGCCGGCGGCGGCCATCTGGGGCAGGTGGGAAATAGCAACGAGTTGGTGCTTCTTGGCCATCTGCTGCATCATGCGGCCCACTTTCACCGCGATTTCGCCGGAGATGCCCGTGTCAATCTCATCGAATACAATCGTGGGCAGGGCAGTCTTATCGGCTAGCATGTACTTGATGCAGAGCATAAGGCGGGAAAATTCGCCCCCGAAGCGGCTTTGCTGAGCGTTTGGGGCTGAGCACCTTTGTTGGCGGTGAACAGAATGCTCACCACATCGGTGCCACTGGCGCTGGGCTGGCTAGTGGTATGCTGCACCACAATGCGCGAATGGGGCATGCCCAGCTCCGAAAGCAAGGCGGCCAGCTCTTTTTCAAACTTTGGAAATGCTTTCCGCCGACTTTCCGAGAGGCGAGCGGCTTGCTTGGTTACGGTAGCCAGGGCACCATCGGTGTCTTTGCGCAAGCGGGCAATTTCTTTGTCGAGGTTCAGCACCGAGCCTACTTGCTGGCGCAACTGGTCGCGCACTTCGATAAGGGCCGCCAGATCGCGGACTTGGTGCTTGCGCTGGAGGTTGTAGAGCACATTGAGGCGGCCTTGCAGCTCGTCGATGCGGGCGGGGTCGCCTTCGGTGCGGCGCTCGGCGGCTTCTACTTCGTCGGCAATGTCGTGCAGCTCAATCAGGCAGCTATCGAGCCGGGCTTTCAGGGTTTGGAAAGCATCAGAATACGTTGAAATCTGTCCTAACATCGTGGCGGCTTCCTTCATGCTGCCCGTAGCGCAATATTCGCTCTCCGACAAGCTTTGGTAGGCTTGGCTGAGCTTATATTTAATCTCTTCGGCGTGTTCCAGCTGCTTTATTTCCTGCTCCAGCTCCTCCTGGTTTTCCTGATCCAGGCGCGCTTCTTCCAGCTCACTGAGCAGAAAGCTGTGGTAATCCAGCTCCTTGTTGGCTTGCGCCACTTGGTTTTCGAGGGTTTTCAGGTCGGCCTCAAGCTTGCGGTACTGGCGGTAAGCATTGGAATACTGACCGCGCGTAGGAACCAGACCGGCATACAGGTCGAGCAGGTTAAGCTGAAAAACAGCATCTCCTAGCAGCAGCGTATCGTGCTGGGAGTGGATGTCCATGAGGTTGGCGCCGATTTTTCGCAGCGTCTCCAACGTTACCGGCGTGTCGTTCACGAAGGCCCGCGACTTGCCCGTGGGGCTTATTTCGCGGCGCAGAATGCACTGGGCATCGTAGTCGAGGTCTTCGGAGTCGAAGATGTCTTGTAGCTGATAATTGGAGATATCAAACTGGCCCTCAATCACGCATTTGCTGCCCGTATTGAATAGCATACGCGAGTCGGCCCGATTGCCAAGCAGCAGTCCGATGGCACCCAGCATGATAGATTTGCCCGCGCCCGTTTCACCGGTAATTATATTGAGCAGGGCCGAGGGCCGCAGCTCCAGCGCCTCAATCAGCGCGTAGTTTTGAATGCGAAGATCAACCAGCATACACGTTTACATGATAAGGATAGCCGCAGCCCAAAACAGCACACAAAACGCTTGGTTGGGGGGATTTTTGTAAGAAAAAGTCATCACGAAAGAAGCAAAAGATGCCTATTGACTTTCTTTCAAAGCATTATCACTTGATACAACTAATGAAATTAGTTGATTCCCGCGGTCTAACAAAAATAAGCCAAATTATTTAGCAACGTCCGCTTAGCGACAATCCCCCAACCAGCACATTAGCGTTGCAGGATTACCTGATATTTGGCGGTGTTAGTCGGGTCCACTTCCGTAAGCAAAGCTACTACCTGAGCTTTCTGCTGCGGGTCGGAGGCGGTACGGAAGATGTTCGCGATTTCGTCGGCTTTGGTGTCAAAAAAAGCGCGGGCTAAGAGCGTACTGGGGCGGCGAACCGTAGCAGCTTGTACTCCTTGAAGTGCCTTAAATACACTGGCGCGGGCCTCCTCAGGCTTCTCCACAAAAATGTCCAGCCCCTGCCGATAGTAAGCGTACACCCCATTGCGGAACGCTACCAGTTGCGGGTCCTGCAGATTATTAAGCAGCCAATAACGGTTGCGTGGCTCCGTATCGCGCCAGCCCTTGTCGCCTTCCTGAGTTTGCGAAGCAGTGGTCGTCAGGATGTTGCGGGCGCGGTCGTAGTAAGGTGAGCCGCCCAGGGGCGAAAAGCTGTCCTGGTCCATACCAATAACGATATAGGCATAGAAGCTCAGCAGCGACGACAGGTTCGACACAAATACGTTGTCGGAATAGTCGAGCGGGTTCTGAGGCGAGTAGTTGAACGACCAACCTCTATCAGCAAACGACAGCAGATTAGTTTGATAGCCCGTGCCGTATACGGGCCGCTCCGTGATAATACGGGCAGTAGCCTGGTAAGAGCCAGTTTGGGGAATGCCCGTGATGCCCACAAATAGCCGAAAGCGGATGCGCTCCTCGGGTCGATAAGTGATGCTGGTCCAGGTGCGCGTGTTCAGAAACGACTGGATATCAGTCCGCATCTGCTGCACGATCTGCTGATCGGCAATGGTCACGTTTTCGGTGGTTACGCTTACTTCAGCTAGTAGCTCCTGGGCTTGAGCCGGGCGCACCAGCAGCAGGAACAGACAGCCAAATAAGTACAGCAGATTACGCATGGGGAGTAGATAAGGCAGGGAGCGAGGCCAGAACAGTTTGCACAATGTCGCGGGCTACTTCGGCTTTGGGCTTCAAATCAAAGATAGTCATTTGCCCCCCAGCGGTCAGCAGCGTCACTTTATTAGTATCGTAGCCGAAGCCCGCACCGGCGTCGCGTAGGGAGTTGAGCACGATGAGGTCGAAGTTCTTGCGCCGTAGCTTGGCGCGAGCGTGGGCTTCCTCATCATTAGTCTCCAACGCAAAACCCACCGAAAATTGTTCAGGCCGCTTCTGCTTGCCCAGCGTGGCCGCAATGTCCACGTTCTTTACCAGCTCCAGCGTTAGTGTATCGCCATCTTTCTTGATCTTATTCAGGGCCATTGACTTCGGCTTATAATCGGCCACAGCGGCGGCAAACACCCAAACGTCAGCCTGGGGGGCAATTTTGGACGCCGCAGCGTACATCTCATCAGCCGTCTGTACTGCTATTGCTTCAATCAGCGGATGCTGAATACGTAGCTGCGTCGGGCCGCTTACCAGCGTCACATTTGCTCCCCGCGCCGCAAACGCTTCGGCCAGCGCGTAGCCCATTTTACCCGTTGAGTGGTTACCTATAAAGCGCACTGGATCAATGGGTTCGTACGTAGGGCCAGCGGTGATGAGAACGCGCATAATGACTTATAAAAGAAGCGCTATTAATCTAAATAGGTGGTCATGCTGAGCCTGTCGAAGCATCTCTACCAAATAGTAATCTCAACGAAGCGGTAGAGATGCTTCGACTCTGCTCAGCATGACAAACGCCTGTTTATCTACTAAAAAACTCCTCCAGCTTCCGCAGTATATCCTCCGGTTCCAGCATGCGGCCAGGTCCTGAAAGGCCACTAGCCAGCTCACCAGGGGGCGAATCGAATACGTGGTTGCCGAAACGGCGGAGGCGAGCGAGATTTTCGGTTACGGCCGGGTGCGCATACATATCCAGGTCCATAGCGGGCGCGAGGAACACGGGGCAACGGGCTGAGAGGTAAACGGCGGCCAGCAGATTAGGACAATGGCCATTCGCTAGCTGGGCTATGGTATTGGCACTAGCTGGGGCAATCACCAGCGCATCAGCCCACAAACCTAAGTCCACGTGGTTATGCCACTCACCCGCCGCTTCGTTCTTCAAAAAACTCGTTAGAACTGGATTTTTGGACAGTGTACCGAGAGTCAGGGGCGTAACAAAGGCCGAGGCCGAGGCAGTCAGAATGACTTGCACCTCAGCCCCGGCCTTTACCAGGAGCCGCACCAATAGGGCGGACTTATACGCGGCAATGCTCCCGCACACGCCCAGCAAAATTTTACGGCCTTGCAGTGCCATTGTGCGGTGGTTAGGAAGCGATACTTACTCGGCAGCGCGGGCGGGCGTCTCGCCTTCGGCGGGCGTCGAGAAGTGTACTTTACCTTCCAAAAATTCTTCCACCGCCAGGTTAGTAGGCTTGGGCAGACGCTCGTAATACTTGGAAATCTCGATTTGCTCGCGGTTTTCAAATACTTCTTCCAGGTTGTCAACCGTGGTGGCAAACTCGGCCAGCTTGCTGTTCAACTCTTCCTTCAGCGTAACCGAAATCTGGTTGGCCCGCTTAGCAATGATGGCCAGCGACTCATACACATTGCCGGTCTGGTCAGCAAATTCCGACAGGTTGCGGGTCACGATGGAAGCAGGGACGTTATTCGGAGTTTTCATCTTAAATCAAATGGTTATTAACTGGTTGGATGGCTAAAGGCTGAACTGTTAAACAGCGGTGTGACTACTGGTTGGCTTCCCGGCTTTTCACAATCAACTATTTCACAGCCCGTTTATTTAACCATTAAAATCTAGTTTGCGGCGGCCTCCTGAACGGGTTTCAGCTTGGCTACCTCAGCGCGGGCGTCGTCGTAAAGCGACTCGGCCGCTTTTAAGTTTTTGCTCTGCGGATACGTATCTATGAAGCTCTGGTAGAAGGCAATAGCCTCCAGATATCGTTCCCGCTGCTTTTGCTCCACGCTTTCCTTGGCGTAATAATACTGGGCAGCTACCTTCAGATAAGCGGCTTCCTCATTGTAAGCCGAGGCCGGAAACTGCTGTTGGAAAGCCGTAAAAGCAACCACTGCTGATTGATAATAGCGTAGCTGGTAGTAGAGCCGGGCACTCTCAAACGCCTTTACATCCAGCTTTTTCTGCAGCTCCAGGGACATGCTCTCCGTCTCGGGGCGGAACTGGCTGGCGGGGTAGCGATTCAGAAACTCCTGAATAGACTCCAGGGCCGTGTAGGTATTGGTTTGGTCCAGCTCAAACTCCGGCGAGTCGCGAAACAGCGACTTGGCGTGCATAAACATGGCCTCCTCCGCGTAAGTCGAATTGGGATAGGTATCAAAAAACGACTTGAAATAATACGAGGCCAACGTATAGTTGCGCTGGCGGAAATTGGTATTAGCGAAGTAAAACTGAGCCTTCTCTGCCTCCGGGCGGCCCCGTAGCAGCGGAATCAGCTCTTCCAGCAAGGTACCGGCTTTAAAGAAGTCGCCTTCTTCGTAGTACTTAATGGCAGCGGTGTATTTTTTATTCACGTCGTCGCTCTTGAGCAGCTTTTGGTAGCCACTGCACGAGCCGAGCAGCAAAGCGCTCAGCAACAACAGAAAGAAGGTAGGACGAAACAAGGGCATAAGGACGCAAAGGTAACGGATTACGGAGCCGAATCAAACGGCAGAAAACGCGGGCGTCGCCAGCAGTAGCGAAGCGCTTCTTTTAATTGACCGCCGCACGAACAGGTGCCGGGCGGCTGGGGGGCTTTTTGGCGTTCGGAGCGGCTTTTGGTGTAGCCTTTGGGGGGCTTTTTTAGTCTTGATATTGGTTTTTTTCGGTTTTGCCTTGGCAGGCAGATTGAAATGCTTGCCTAGCGTAGCGCGGCGGGTTGGGCGTTCCTTGATTCGCCACTGCATGCCTTTCAAGGTTTTATCTTCCTCTTTTAGCTCGTGGGGAGGAATAAAGCTGGCGTCAGGGTTGGTTTGAAAGGTGATGGTTTGAAGCTTGTTGGCGGCAAAGCGTAGCGCCATGGTGGAGCTTACTGCTTTGTTCATGCCGGTGGTAGTCGTGTCACCCTCAAGAGCAAAGTAGAGGCTCTCGGCGTTGCCAACCACATCAACTTTTTTTATTTTATTATCACCGAAGTACGCCACCATGTTGCGACCCTTCACCTGATTGAAGTTGAGCAGCGTATCCTGACCCACGATAAAGGCATTAGCGTACAGGCGCATCTGGTCGATTTTGCCGCGCCGCTGCCGAATTTCCATACTGTCCGAGGTGAGTTGGTTCTGATCGCTCCACAGAATCGGATTTCGGTTTAAGTAGATAATCGAGTCCTGCCGGTCGTAGGTCAGCGAGTCGCAGCGGCCCTGCAAGTCGGTGCGGAAGATGCGCACTTTGGGAAAGGCGTAAATAACGCCCCCCGACGTTTGCCCCGGCTGCCCTTCCACACTCATCAGCGTATCGGCGGCCAGATACAGCGTATCGCGGTCCGAAATGTTGCGCATCACGGGTGTGCCATACACTTTGGCCTTGCCCAGCGCCCGCCAGTAGCGTCCCACATCGCCCCGAATCACGATGTTATCTTTCTTGGAAGTCATCGACACGTTGCCGGTAGCCACGCCGTACTGCCGGGCTTCGTCGTACACCAGCTTGTCGCCGCCGAGCAGATAATCCGGCGTCTCAATCTTGGCGTTGCGCTGAAAATTCGAGACCCGCGTGACGGTATTATAATAGCCGTTCTCGGCGTATAGGCTGCGACCCTCTGACCCCGTAATGCGCGTGGGGCCAAAGAAATAGGCAATCTTCGACACCGTATTGTACTGCAAAGAGTCGGTGGTGATGAGGTTGTCTTTAGTAGTCAGGCGCACGTCGCGGCGAAAGCTGAACACTTTCGAGACGGTATTATAGTAGCCCCGCTGGCTGGTGAGCGTGTTTTCGGGGTCAGTCAGGCGGCCGCCGGTGCTATAGTAGGCCTGCTTGCGGTTCAGGTCGTAGTCGAGAGCCTGGGTAATTAGGGTCATCCGCGGGTCGCGCATCACTACGTTGCCGGTCATGCGCGCCTTCCGCGTGTCGCCGTCGTAAAAGGCTTGGTCGCCGGTAATAGTCAGCGTGTCGTTTTCCACGATGCGCACATTGCTAAAGGCCTCCAGCGCATTGCGGCCGATATATTGGTAAGCCGAGTCGCAGTAGATAAAGGTATTCTGCTGTTTAAAGCTCACATTACCAATCAGCTTACGAATTTCAACCCCGTTGAAATCACCACCCACCAGCTCGCCCGCCGTCAACAGCTCGATGCGTTGGCCTTTGGGCGGAGCGGCGATTTTAGGTGCAGGACGTTGCTGCGCCAGCACGGTCAGGGGCAGCAACAACAGAAAAAAGAGGAGTCGTAGAAAGCGCATTTCGCCGCAAAGGTACAGAAGGCCCGGTGGTAACGCCCATCTTTGCAGCGTAGTGCCTTCGTAGTGGATTTTGCCCCTCAATGTAAGCCTCAACCCCTAGCCCCTTCTCCCGTGGAGAAGGGGGACTAGCTTCAAATTACTAGTATTCTAGTCAAGGCTAAATTTTCTAGAAAACTTAAAAGCTAGTCCCCCTTCTCCACGGGAGAAGGGGCTAGGGGTTGAGGCAACCACCAGAACAACCACAGCCATGCTCGACCGCGTCCGCCAGTTTATTGAAGAAAAAAATCTCTTCTCCCCTACCACCGACCAGCTTTTGGTTGCCGTGAGCGGAGGCATCGATTCCGTGGCCCTGGCCGATGTGCTGCACCGCCTGGAAGTACCGTTTGCCATTGCGCATTGCCATTTTGGGTTGCGGGGTGAAGAGGCCGACGCCGATGAGCAATTTGTGCGCAAGCTGGCCAAGAAATATGACGTGCCTTACTTCGCCGAGTTTTTCCAGACCAAGAAATTTGCCGCCCAGGAAGGTATATCCACCCAAATGGCAGCCCGTGCGCTACGTTATGAGTGGTTTGAGCGCATCCGTCAAACGCAGCAGCTCAGCTACATAGCCACCGCCCACCACCAGCGCGACGCGGCCGAAACGATGCTGCTCAACCTTACACACGGCACTGGGCTGGCTGGCATGCACGGCATTCAGGCCAAAAACGGCTACGTGGTGCGCCCGTTCCTAGGTATTGGCAAAGAAGAGTTATTTGAATACGTAATGGAAAACCGCCTGGTGTGGCGCGAGGATGCCTCCAACGACAGCACCACCTACCAGCGCAACCGCCTCCGCCACGAGGTGCTGCCCGTGCTGCGCGACATCAATCCTAACCTCGACCAGACCCTGGAACACACTGCCGAGCGCGTCGGTGGCGCCGAGGAAATCGTGCGTCGCTATGTGGCCGATACGGCTGCTCAGGCCCGGAAAGTGGAAGAGGAAGTAACCTACTTCAATATTGCCACCCTGCAAGCTACGGCCGCCATTACGCTAGTTTTGCATGAGTTGCTGCGGCCGTTCAACTTCTCTTTTCCCGTTACCAAAGAAATTGTGGCTGCCTTCAAGGCCACTGCCGGCCGCCGCTTCGAGTCGCCCACGCACCTGCTGGTGAAGGACCGCGACCAGCTGGTTATTACCCGCCGCAACCTCACCCGCTTTGGTACTCACCAGCTGCACGCGGGTCAGACCAAGCTGCTCGCCGACGGCCTGCACCTGACCGCCGACCTGCACGAAGCCGAAGGCTTCACCGTGTCCCGAAAGAAAAGCGAAGCGGCGCTCGACGCCGACCGCCTGCAATTTCCGCTCACTGTGCGGCGCTGGCAAGAAGGCGACTGGTTTATGCCCATCGGCATGAAGGGTAAGAAGAAGCTCAGCGACTTTCTCATTGACCAAAAAGTGCCGCTTAATCTCAAAGATGACGTGCGCGTACTTGTCACGGCCGATCAGCGCATTGCCTGGGTTATCGGCTTTCGGCCCGATGAGCGGTATAAAGTGACCGAGGAGACGCAGCGGGTGCTGGTGCTGCGCCAGATGTAGGCAAGAGTAAAATGCTAATTATTTAATGTCAAGTTAATGGAGTAACCGAAAAAATAAAGAGCACTGTTTTGGGATAATGCACTAATTTAAGGCTCTGGACTTGAAACAAATCTATCTCATTATCAGAACATTACATATCATTATAAATATTTTACTTTCTGATAGTAGGATTCCCCCCTTTTTTTATTATTTGCCAGCAGTATCGCCTATCTACTTGATTATCAGGTTTAATCAGATTTTAATAGGCGGCCTGCAAGCTGATTATGGGCTGGCTACCCACGTTATGCGACGGCAACCTGAGGTGCTGCTCCTCTGCCGTTCGGTTAGGTAGACCGCTGATTTCACGGTTACTTGAAGTCGTTAATTAATCTCAATTACAACTGTATTATGAAAAAGTCTTTATTTCTCGCCGCGCTATTGTGCGGGACCTCTTTTGCCAGCTTTGGAATGACTCCTTCAGCAAAAGGTGATAATTCTAGTGAAATCGCCTCACATTTGATAACTGATTTAACACCCGAACAACAATACCTTCTTTTTAAAGTAAATGGTGAATTTTACGAAGTTAGTATATGTGGGCATACTGAAACTATTTATGGATCTAGGGCTGAGGCGCGTGAATTCGTGAGAGTTTTGGCAAAAATTTACTGTTAAGACTGGAAAGCAAAAGTACAAATGATTCTGATATTCCCAACGAACAATTAGCACGTTTTTTAACTGGCTAATTGTTCGTTGCCTTTTTATTAATCTTTCTCTAAAAAAAGAAATAATGAGAAATTTAACTCTAGCCGCTTATCTTCTACTTGCGTGTTTTTTCTCTACTTCATTTCAAACAAATTCACTTCAATCGGAAGAAATCTCCTTTGTCTGCACTTACAATCTAACTTATCAGCCTGACTCTTTAAGTAAGGAGAAAAAATCTGAGCTTATGCTTCTTACTATCGCTCCTAACTCTTCTAGGTTCGAGAGTCAATATTCCCATTTCCAAGATTCTATACTTACTAGTCCTTTATTCGATCAGTCATCAGTGAATGCTTTGGTAACGTATATAAAGACTGGTTTCAATTTTAAAATATATAAATCATATTCAAATAAAACCATTAAACATTATGATACAATTGGTGAGACAACGTACAATATTAAGCAGAATTCTACGACTATCCCGTGGAAAATTTCTAATGAATCTAAAGCAATTGCGAACTTTGCCTGCCGTAAGGCAACGGCTTCATTTGGGGGACGACAGTGGATAGCGTGGTTTACAACTGAAATACCCGTCTCCGACGGACCCTATAAGTTTACGGGACTACCCGGATTGATTACGGAAATAGAGGATACACGGGGGCATTATAAATTTACGCTCATTCGCCTCGCGAAATTAAGTCCTGGCACCAAATTGAGCCTTCCCGTGCAGGCCGTTTCTACCACTCCAACCGAATATACCAAAGGAGAATCTGTATATTACTTACAGAAGGTAACGGAAGTTGCTACCAAAGGCAATTCTCCAGAGGTGGCTCATCAGCTAATACAAAACTATAAGCAGAAGCAAGCCAGGAAGAATAATCCGATTGAGCTTAAATAAAATAGCGGATAGTGTGAGTATAGCAACTGTACAAGCCGTGGGCTAAATTGGCAGTAAAAGTATACCTGTTGTACAAATTACCTATGTCATGGCGGGCTGTTGCGTACTTATTATTCCTGATCTGGTTAATAATCGGTTGGCGTCCGTCCACCGCGCAGAGCACAATTAGCGGGCAAGTGCGTACGGCGCAGCAGGAACCGATACCGGGAGCATTGGTTGAATTGCAAAATGCCCGCGATACTCAGATTTCAACGGTAGTAACAACGGACGAGTCAGGTCAATTTACGCTCCGCGTCGAGTGGCCGGCCGATTCTTTGGTGCTTAGTGTGCGGGCGCTGGGCTTCACGGAGCAGGTACGCCGGCTACCCAACCGCAGCCAAGCCGTAAGCCTGACGCTACCGACCAGCACTACCCAGCTCAAAGAAGTAATCGTCAAATCCGACCCCATTCGCCGGCAGGGCGACACGCTTAGCTACAACGTCGGCTCCTTCACCGACCCGAAAGACCGGGTAATCGCTGACGTGCTCCGCAAGATGCCGGGCATTGAGATAGAAGCCGACGGGCGCATTCTCTACGAGGGCAAGGCCATTCAGAAGTTCTACATCAACGGCGTGGATTTGCTGGAAGGGCGCTACAACCTGGCCAGCAACAACCTACCCGCCGGGGCCGTGCGCGACGTGCAGGTGCTGGAAAACCATCAGCCCATCCGCGCCCTCGACAGCCTGGTGCGCTCCGACCGGGCCTCCCTAAATCTTAAACTGAAAAAGGCCGTGACCCTGACCGGGCAGGCTCGCCTCGGGGCCGGCCTGGCCCCGGCCCTCTGGAACGTGAACCTGTCGCCCATGCTGTTTACCAAAAAGCAGCAGCTCATCGACACTTACCAGACCAATAATACGGGCCAGGACGTATTGGCCGAGCTAAAGCCCCTGGGCCTGGAAGAGCTACGGCAGCTCGACCAAAGCAGCAACCAGAAACCCACGCTGACCGGCATTCAGGGCCTAAATTTGCCCCCCATCGTCGGCAGCCGCTACCTCTTCAACCAGGCTCACCTGCTCAGCGCTAACCACTTAGTAACGGTGAGTAAGGAAACGCAGCTGCGGGTGAATGCCTCCTACCTGCACGATACCCAACGGCAGGAAGGCGGCTCCCAGACGTTTTATTACCTACCCGACGAAACGGTAGTGCTGACCGAGGCCAAGCGCAACCGCCTGCGGTTCAACAACCTGCAAACCGATCTGGCGCTGATTAAAAACGGTAAAAAACAGTATCTCAAAAATACCCTGAGCCTGCAAGGCACTTGGGATTCGCAGGCCGGCGACGTGCAGCGGGGCGCCGAGCAGGTCCCCATCACCCAGCAGGCCACCAACCCATTTTATGCTGTCACGAACCGGCTGGGCGTGGTGCGGCCCGCTGGGGGGCAAAAGCTGGTGCAAGTAGCTTCGGTCGTTTTTTACACGAATAGTCCGCAGCGGCTGGCCGTGTCGCCCGGCCCGTTTGCCGATGTCTTGAACGGCGATATGGCCTACGACACGGCCCGGCAGCGCGTCCGGTTGACCACGTTCTACACCGATAATTCCGTCAGCCTCATTACCAGCCGGGGGCGCTGGGGCTATACCGGCGCGCTAGGCTTTTCGCAGGAAATCCAGCGGCTGACCTCCGCGCTGGAAGTTGCGCCAGACCTGTTTCCAGCCGCCGATACGCTCCGGCGCAATAGCCTGAATTGGAGGCGGGGCAAATACTACGCGCAGCCGACTATCAGCTATAAAGCGCCGACCTGGAACGCCAGCCTGGAAATGCCCGTCAGTCTGTGGCACTTCGCCATTCGGGATACGCCGCTGGCCGCTACGCAAAACCTGCGCACCCTGACAGCGGAGCCGCGCCTGAGCGGACGCTACGACCTGAGCCCTTTGTGGTACGCCTCGGCCGGCACCGGCCTGAGCAACCGCTTCGGTACCATCGAGCAGCTCAATTACGCCTACATTCTGCGCGACTACCGGACCCTGCAACGTAACGATGCGCCCCTGGCCCATAGCCTAGCTTGGAATTCCAACGTCGGGCTGTATTATAAGAATCCGTTAAAATCATTATTCTACCACGCCACTTACGGCTTCACGGTCGTTAGCAATAACCGGCTCTACCGCAATACCGTACAGGATAACGGGGTGCTGACCACCGTGGCAATCGACCAGGATAATCAGGCGGTGTCACACAACCTGTCGGCCAATGTGAGCCAGTTTCTCAGCGCTATCAAGACGACCGTGACCTTGCAGGGCAGCGCCCGTCTCAACCGGCAGCAGCAGATTCTGAACGCTGTGTTGGCGGAGGCGCGAAACCGCAGTCTTAGTGGCACTTTCAAAGCCAGTATGGCACCCTTTGAATGGAGCAACCTGGAGTACAACGTGACGATTACCGCGTTGCGAAACGAGGTAGAAAGTGCGCCCGCGCTGCCTGCGGCGGTTCTGCAGGAACATCATGCTTCCCTGGCGCTGTATCCAGTCAGCAATCATCAGTTGCTACTGTATACCGACTACTACAAAAGCCAGGGGCCAGGCCCAACGGTACGCACCGTGTTTTCGGATGTCGTGTACCGCTACACGCTCACGCAGGGTCGTAGAATTGACTTTGAAGTGAAGTGGAGCAATATTTTTAATACTCGGCAGTATCAATACTCGTTTGCCGACCAGTTCATTCTGGTGCAGAACACTTACGTGTTGCGGCCATCGCAGCTGCTTTTTTCGGTTCGTTTGTCCTTATGAGATTAGCAGAAAGCTGAGCGCTATACGTCGGGTTTTCACTACCCTTCGCAAAAACCTCCGGCGCGAAAACCGTTTTCGCTTACTTTTACCCCACGAATCCTAAACTGTACACCCAATTCCTCACCCGATGAAAGTTACCGTAGTTGGGGCTGGCAACGTGGGCGCAACTTGCGCTGATGTACTCGCCACCCGCGAAATCGCCAACGAAATTGTTCTCGTTGATATCAAGGAAGGCTTCGCCGAAGGCAAAGCGCTGGACATCTGGCAGAAGTCGCCCGTTATCGGTTACGACTCCCGTACCGTGGGTGTCACCGGCGACTACAGCCGCACCGCCGACTCCGAAGTAGTTGTTATTACCTCCGGTCTGCCCCGCAAGCCCGGCATGAGCCGCGACGACCTGATTTCGACCAACGCCGGCATCGTCAAAACGGTGACCGAGCAGGTGGTAAAGTACTCGCCCAACGCCATTATCATCGTCGTTTCCAACCCGCTCGACGTGATGACCTATCAGGCCCACCTTACCTCTGGCTTGCCCCGCGAGAAGGTATTTGGCATGGCCGGCATCCTGGACACGGCCCGCTACCGCGCTTTCCTGGCTGAAGCCCTAAACGTGAGCCCCAAAGACATTCAGGCCGTACTCATGGGCGGCCACGGCGACACGATGGTACCTTTGCCCCGCTACACTACCGTGGGCGGTATCCCAGTGACGGAACTGATCGGCAAAGCCGAGCTTGACGCTATTGTGCAGCGCACGGCCGTGGGTGGTGGCGAGCTGGTGAAGCTCATGGGCACATCGGCGTGGTACGCACCGGGCGCGGCTGCCGCGCAAATGGTAGAGGCCATCGTGCGCGACCAGCGCCGCGTGTTTCCCGTGTGCATCAAGCTGGAAGGCGAATACGGTATTGATGGCGTTTACCTCGGTGCTCCGGTTATTCTGGGCAAAAACGGCATCGAGCGCGTTATCGAGCTGCAACTCAATGATGAAGAGAAGCAGATGCTCGAAACTTCGCGTGGCCATGTGAAGGAAGTAATGGAAGCTCTCGACAAAATGACCCAAACGGCTTAGTTTTCGTTAAGTAGATATAAAAAAGCCCCCCAGACCACGTCTGGGGGGCTTTTTGTAGTAAAAGTCTATTTAGGGAAATACTTTATAAATATCCTTGCAATGCACGATGCGGGCAAACTCTACCGTCCCACGCTGGATAAAAACGCCAATGCGGTAGTCACCCAAGCGAATCCGATAGGCTGTTTTGTGCCCCTTCAGCTTCTTCAAATTCACAATTTCAGTGCATTTGTCAACTGCTTCCACTTGCTTAATTACTCCCGCTACATCAGCTTTGATTGCTGCTTCCGCTAACTTATCAATGTCTTTGCTGAATTTGAGCGTAAAGGTTGTTTTCTCGAATTGCCAAGCTTTTTCATGATGCTGGCTCGTGAAAGATGACGACTGCCTTCAGCCTCCTTCATTAGCGTCAGCAGGCCTGCGTCCTCGCGCTCTTCCGGCGTCAGTACTTTAACTTCTACATTCAGCTTTTTCATTAAATCAGTTATTAGCTTCATATCTGATTTGCTCTTGGGAGTTATCATTAATGAGTTCATATTCTGCTGGTTTAGTTTACTTCTGACTCGCCCGAAACAGCTTCTGCTTTTCGTCCTTCGACAAGCTCTCGTAGCCGGAGCGGGAAATCTTGTCCAGAATCAAGTCAATCTCGTCTTGCTCGGGTTTCACGATGTTGCCTTTACGGGCGGTGGCTGGCTCAGCAGGCTTGCTTCGGTGCGTAACCCGTAGGCGCGGCCGGCCGCTGAAAAGCCCCCGAGCCAATCGCCGATGGCCTGCACTGGGCGGCCCAGATCAGTACCGCGCTGGAGCAGTTTAATAAATGCGAAGCCAAAAATGGCCCCCCCGATGTGCGCGATTTCACCCCCGGCGTTGCCACCATCGATGCCAGCCAGAGAAATGAGTACGACTACGAAGGCGATGTACTTGATCTTGACCGGACCAATCAGGATTAAGCTGAACGTATAATCTGGCAGCAAAGTAGCAGCGGCCACAATGATGGCCGTAACGGCCCCGGAGGCGCCCAATACTTCAGCCAGCGGGCCATTGCGGTAAGCCGGCACCAAATTATAAGCCAGCAGAAATAACGCTGCGCCGGCCAGCGCGCCCAAAATGTAGAGACTGACCAGCTTCCGGTCGCCGAGGTACTCGCGCACTAAAGAGCCAAACCAATACAGGTTCAGCAGATTGAAAATAATGTGCAGAAAGCCTTGATGTAGAAAAGCATACGTCAGCACCGACCAGGGCCGACGCACCAGCGCGCCCAGGTCGGCAGGCAGGCTAAACAGACGCACGATGCTTTCGTAGATGCCCGAGCCCCCAGCCAAAAACGCTACCGCCTTAATCAGAATCAGCACGACAAATACCAGGATATTGATCAGCAGAAGCTGATTCAGGGCATTGTCGCGGCGGCTGAAGGCGGTGCGGATATCGTTTACAATACTCATGAAAAACGCAGCAGGTGTTAACCGTTATTAGTACATCCGGGTGCGGTTGCGCTCCCAGAGTTTCAACAAAATGAACCCAATCAATATTCCACCCAAGTGGGCGAAATGCGCCACATTGTCGCCCGGCACCCGCTTGAAGCCGGAGTAGAGCTCATAGATGCCATACAGCGCGACGAAGTATTTTGCCTTGATCGGGAAGGGAAAGAACAGGAGCATTAGCTCCGTGTTGGGGAATAAATAGGCAAAGGCGAACAAAATACCAAACAGCGCGCCCGAAGCACCCACCATCGGCGAGTTAAAGCTGCGGCCGTAGATGGCATTGATAGTTTCATTAGCGGAGGCAATCAGGCCCGCGTCGTTGGGGTTGCGCTGCAAGGCGGCGGCCACTACTTCGAAGCCGCGGGCTTCGGGCGCATTATCGCGAAAGAAATCAGCGAAGGCCACGCCGGAAGGCTCCTGCTGAAACGCCAGCCGCGCTTCGTTCATTTTATTCAGCTCATAAAACCGTACGCCCGAATACAGGATACCAGCCCCAATTCCGCATACCAACCAAAATATCAGAAACCGTTGGCCACCCCAGCGCTGCTCCAATAGCGGCCCGAAAGAAATAAGGCCGAACATATTGCCAAAAATGTGCCCCAGCCCGCCGTGCATAAACATATAGGTCAGAAACTGCCAGGGTTGAAAGCTTTGTGAGCCCACCGGATATAATGCCAGCCAGCCCAGCCCTAGCTGCGAGGCGAGCAGGAAAACGCCAATATTTATAAACAGTAAAATGCGAACTGTGGGAGTCAGATTGAACATGAAGCGTGGAAAGGCGGATGAGATGAGTTACGCTGCTAGCAACAGCTAACCGGGGCGATAGTCAAGCAGATTATTACGGCTTAAACGGTATTACCGTCGGAAACGATAACCGGCCCGAATGCAGTGCCATCTACTTGCTTATCGAGTGAAGAACGCTTGCAGCTGATCGAGCTCTAAAAGCACCAGAGTTTTGCGGCCGTCGGGCGTGTAGCCAGGCACGGCGCAGGCAAAAAGCCGATCAACCAGGGCGTTCATCTCCACCTCGGACAGGCGGGCGCTGGCCGCGCTGCTGGCCACGCGACGAGCTAAGGCCCGCGCCATCTGCTCGCGCCGATCCAGCTTTACGGGGCCGGCGTGGGTCCGAAACTGCTCAATCAGGCCTTCAAACAGTTCCTTTTCGTCGCGGGCCGGTACATCGGCCGGAATGCCTTCCACGGCAATGGTAAGGGGGCCAAATTCGGTGAAGCGAAACCCCAGCGCGTGCAACGGATCGGTAACCTCACGCAACACGGCAAAATCGGCGGGCGAAAACGTAACGGTGCGCGGGAAAAGCAGGGTTTGCGAAGCGCCACTTTCCCGCTCCAAAGCCTGGGCGTATTGCTCATACAGAATCCGCTCACGGGCGGCCAGCTGGTCAATCAGCATCACCCCCGATTTTACCGGCACCAATACATACTGCTGATGCACCTGAATAACCTTGCTCCCCGGCCCCGCCTGATTTTCGCGCAAGGGCAACTCCGGGCTGGCCGTTTCTATCGACGCCAGTTCCTCCTCTGACGGCGGCGTATCGGTGGCTTCCGCCTCTACATCGGGCAGGGTGGTCTGACCGAGCGAGCGGTAAAAGTCTTCCAAATCCCGTTTGGCCTGATCGGTAGGTCTGGGGGGCAAATTTCGATCCTGGGGGGCAAATCTATCAGGCTGCCGCTCGCGGGGCGAAGGCGAGGCTGCCTGCGCGGCGGCGGCGGATAGCGCATCGGGGCGGTACTCGTCGGAAAAGGAGTTGTGGCTGGCCCCAGAGGTGCGCAGCGGACGAATCGGGGCGAAGTTCACATCGCCTTCAAAGTCCAGCGAGGGTGCCATATTGTGAATGCCCAACGATTGTTTCACCGCTGCCCGCACAATGGCATACACCGTTTTCTCGTCCTCAAACTTTATCTCCGTCTTGGTCGGATGCACGTTGATGTCGATGGTCTTGGGGTCAAGCTCCAAAAACAACACGTAAAACGGATGAGTGTCGCGGGGCAAGAGGCCCTCGTAGGCCGCCAGCACAGCGTGGTTGAGGTAAGCCGAGCGGATAAAGCGGTTATTAACGAAAAAGAACTGGTCGCCCCGGCTTTTCTTCGCCGACTCAGGCTTGCCAATGAACCCCTTGACGGTGATAAAGGGCGTTACCTCCTCGCAGGCCGCTAATTGCTCCTTATAGCCGTTGCCCAGCAAAGCCACGATGCGCTGGCTTAGCTTACCGGCCGGCAGGTTGAACACCTCCAGCTCATTCTGATAAAGCGAAAAAGTTGTCTGCGGATTTGCCAAGGCCACATGTTGGAACTCGTCCAGAATATGACGCATCTCTACAGCGTTGCTCTTCAAAAAGTTACGCCGCGCCGGCACGTTGTAAAAAAGATTCTTGACCGCGATGCTGGTACCATCGGGGCAGGCCACGGGCTGCTGGCTCATTACCTGGGAGCCTTCCACCAATAACAGCGTACCCGTATCGTATTCGCGTTGTTTGGTGCGCAGCTCCAGCTGCGCCACGGCGGCAATGGACGCTAGCGCCTCACCTCGAAAGCCAAGCGTGCGAATCCGGAACAAATCCTCGGTGGAACGAATCTTGCTCGTGGCATGGCGTTCCAGGCTCATGCGGGCATCGGTCGGCGACATTCCGGCACCGTTGTCTACCACTTGCACGAGCTGCTTACCGGCATCTTTGATAATGAGCTGCACCTGCGAAGCACCCGCGTCCACGGCATTTTCCAGCAATTCCTTCACCACGGATGCCGGACGCTGGACCACCTCGCCGGCCGCAATCTGGTTAGCGAGGTACTCGGGTAGCAATTGTATCACGTCCGCCATCGACCGGGAACTGAGGAGGTTAAGAAAGAGGTTAACAGGAGTAAAAAGGCCTTAACTACCGCTAAAACAGTCCGAGGCCGAGAAATTATCCGTAAGTTCGCGGTCAAATTCGGTTTGTGCAGCCCCGTCCCGGGCTGCCGAACCAGCTACCTGAGCAGTGCGAAAACCGGGTGCCCTGGGTCAGCCAAAATGACTACAGCCCCACTCGCCAGTGCTTCCTGAAGGGGACAAAAGTAGGGCTAATTCCGCTCGTTTTCAACGTTACGACCACACCAGGAGAGCCGATGCTCAAGGATTATTCGATTAGACTCTTGCTGCTATTGCTGGCCATCACGGGTCTGATTATTTCGTCGTCGTCTCCGATTGACAAAGACGTCCGCCCTATGTCGCCGGCCGAGCAGAACTGGGTGGATAGCGTGTATAGCTCTCTTACTCCCGACCAGCGCCTGGGCCAGCTGTTCATGGTGGCCGCGTACTCCAACAAGGACCGCAAACACGTCCTCCAGATTGAGGAGCTGGTGCGCGATTATCACATCGGGGGGCTTATGTTTTTGCAGGGCGGCCCGCGCCGGCAAGCTTCCCTTACCAATCGCTATCAACGGCTAGCCAAGCTGCCCTTACTCATCGCTATGGATGCTGAGTGGGGCCTCGATATGCGCCTCGACAGCTCCATGCATTTTGCCAAGGCTATGACCCTGGGCGCCATGGACGACGACCAGTACGTGTACCAGATGGGACGCGAAATTGCGCTCAATATGAAGGCGCTTGGCGTGCATGTCAGCTTTTCGCCCGTCATTGACGTCAACTCCAACCCTAATAACCCTGTAATTGGCAACCGCTCATTTGGAGAAGATAAAGAGCAGGTTTCCAAGCGGGGCGTGGCATATATCCGGGGCTTGCAGGACCACGGCATCATTGCCGTAGCCAAACACTTCCCCGGCCACGGCGACACCGACACCGATTCCCATGTGGCGCTGCCCGTGGTGAATACCGACATGGCTCGGCTTACCAATGTCGACTTATACCCCTTTCAGCAGTCGTTTGACGCGGGCGTGATGGGCGTGATGGTGGCCCACCTTTATATGCCCCTCTTCGATACGCTCCGCACGCAAACCACTACCCTATCGCATAATCTTGTGACGGGTTTGCTCAAGGAGAAAATGGCCTACAAAGGGCTCGTTTTCACCGATGCGCTGAACATGAAGAGCGTCGCGAACCTGTACAAGCCCGGAGAAGTAGATGCCTTGGCTTTGGAGGCGGGCAACGATGTTTTGCTCTTCTCGGAAGATGTACCCGTAGCCCTGCAGAAGATTCGGGAAGCCATTGCGGGGGGCAAAATCCAACCGGCTGACCTGGAGTACAGAATACGCAAGATTCTGCGAGCCAAGTATTGGGCTGGGCTTAACCGCTACCGCCCTGTTGAGGTGAGTACTCTGATGGCTAGCCTGAACCGGCCCCTGAGCCGGATGGTGCAGCAGCAGATTTATGAGCACGCGGTTACGGTGGTGAAGAATCAGGATAACCTTCTGCCTTTTCATCGGCTGGATACGCTGCGGATTGCTTCTGTTACCATTGGCGCACCGACCAGCAACACCTATGCTACGCTGATGAACAAGTATCAGGGTGGAACGGTGTACTCCGTGCCCAATCGCTACGCCCCTGACTCGACGTATGCGCGTATTCTGTCGCGCCTTAGGCCGTATAATACCGTGGTGGTAAGCTTGCATGGCATGAACAGTACGCCCGTGCATAAGTATGGTATGGGTGATGGGGCCCTGAAATTTATTGAGCAGCTACAAGCTAACCCACGCGTAAAAACGGTAGTGGTAGCGATGGGCAATGCCTACTCGCTCAAGTATCTGGAGTCGGCCCGAACCTTGGTTTGTGCTTACGAGGATAATTTCCCTTCCCAACTGGTAACTCCGCAGGTATTGTTTGGCGCTTTACCAGCCAAGGGCCGCCTGCCCGTCACGGTGTCGCCGACGCTCAAAGCCGGCACTGGCCTACCGACGCCTGACTTCCGTCGTCTGCGCTATGCAACCCCGGAAAGCGAAGGGTTAGATTCCCGTGTTTTAGCTCAGATTGATAACATCGCCCTTGAAACCGTAGCCTATGCCGCCGCCCCTGGCTGCCAGGTATTGGTGGCGAAGAATGGGGCCGTGATTTTCGATAAAAGCTACGGCTTCAATACCTACGACCGTACCCAGCCAGTAAACAACAGCACGCTCTACGACCTGGCCTCGGTGACGAAAGTGGCTGGCACGCTGCAGGCGGCTATGTACCTGAAAGATCAGGGTAAAATTAACCTCGACGAGAAAGTATCGACTTATCTTCCGGAGCTGCGCAACACCAATAAGAAGGACATTATCGTGCGCGACCTGCTGCTGCACCAGGCAGGGCTGAAGGCGGGTATTCCGATGTGGGAGCGCACCATCACCAAAACGGGTCTCAAGCCTACTTTCTACGCCAGTACCCGCACAGCTGACTTCCCTAATGAAGTAGTGCCCGGCACGTATAGCCTCAAAGCCGCCGACGATTCCGTGTGGGCCTGGACGATGCGCTCTGGCTTATTGCCCAAGATAAAGGGCAAGTATCCTTTGGAGTACAGCGACCTGACCTTTGTGATCGTGAAGCGCCTGTGCGAAAAGCTACTGAAGCAACCAATTGAGCAGTTTCTGGCCGAGCAGTTTTATCAGCCTTTGGGCCTGAACACCATGACCTACAATCCGTTGCAGCGGTTTCCCAGCTCCTGCATCGCCCCCACCGAAAACGACACGTACTATCGCCACTCCCAGCTCCGTGGCTCCGTACACGATCAAGGAGCAGCCATAGTGGGCGGCGTGGGCGGCCACGCGGGTTTGTTTGCCAATTCCAATGACCTGGCCATTCTCATGCAAATGAATCTGCAGAACGGCCGTTACGGTGGAGTACGCTATTTCCAGTCGCCCGTCGTGACGGAGTTCTCACGCCCGCAGATTGCGGGCAACCGCCGCGGACTTGGCTGGGACCACGGCACGCCTGAAAAGGGGCCGGGCCAGGGCCCTACATCGAGCATGGCGCCACCAGCTACTTTCGGCCACACCGGCTTCACGGGTACCTGCGTGTGGCTCGATCCTGAAAACAAAATTGTCTACATCTTTCTTTCTAATCGGGTGTACCCTGATGCAGGCAACAACAAATTGATTCAAAACAACGTCCGCACACGCATCCACGACGTTATTTATAAGTCTTTTAGTAAAAGCATTTCCAAGACATGACCTGTTGTCCGTCGTTTTCACAAAGCTTCTGATCCGTATGTGGCGGTAAGACATCAACCTGATGGCTTACCGCCAATTTTTGCCCCCCACGCAGAGTAACCTACTGCGGAGGCACGCGTTGAGCAATACCATACCCGCGGTCGGGTTAACTACTCGGCCCTTGTTCGCTCAACAAGCTTGCTGGGGGGCTTTTTTAAAGATTACCTCACCACGCCAGTGCTGATTAGCGCTGCCATTCCCCCATTCACCAACCAATGACAGCCCACCTGAATTTTGGTGAAACCTCCCCTACCATGAATATTGGCATTGTTTGTTATCCCACCTTTGGAGGTTCCGGCGTAGTTGCTACGGAGCTAGGTAAAGCCCTGGCTCTCAAAGGACACCGCGTCCATTTTATCACGTATAGTCAGCCCGTCCGCCTCGATTTTTTTAATGAGAACCTCTTCTATCATGAGGTGTATGTGCCACCGTACCCGCTATTCCAGTTTCCGCCGTATGAACTGGCGTTAGCCAGCAAAATGGTGGACATTGTACAGCACGAAAAGCTCGATGTGCTGCATGTGCATTATGCCATTCCGCACGCGTCGGCAGCTTACATGGCCAAGCAGATTCTGCGCACCAAAGGCATTCAGATTCCGATCATAACCACTCTGCACGGCACCGATATTACCCTAGTGGGCAAAGATGCCAGCTACGAGCCGGTGGTCACATTCAGCATCAATCAGTCGGATGGCGTGACGGCCGTATCCGCCGACTTGCGGGCCGAGACCTACCAGTATTTTGCCATTGAAAAGGATGTTGAAGTGATTCCTAACTTCATCAACCTGGAGCGTTTCAAGAAGCAGAATAAGTCACATTTTAAGGCCGCTATTGCGCCGGAAGGTGAGAAGCTGCTCATCCATACCTCAAACTTCCGTTCCGTGAAACGCGTGGAAGACGTGGTGCGCATTTTTGCGGGCGTGCGCAAAGAAATTCCGGCCAAGCTCCTGCTCGTCGGCGACGGCCCCGACCGGCCCCGCATCGAAAAGCTCTGCCGCGAAACCGGCTACCTCAGCGACATTCGCTTCTTGGGCAAGTTGGAGGCTGTGGAAGAAGTTCTCAGCATCAGCGACTTATTTCTGATGCCTTCGGAAAAGGAAAGCTTCGGCTTGGCCGCGTTGGAGGCGATGGCCTGCGAAGTACCGGTTGTCAGTACCAATGCGGGGGGTATTCCGGAGTTGAATGTGGATGGCGTAACGGGTACTACCAGTGCCGTAGGCGATGTGGCGGCGATGGTGAAAAATGCCCTCTTTATTCTGGCCGATGAAAATCTGCCCAGGTTCAAAGCCGCCGCGCGGGCCCGAGCCGAGGAGTTTGCCGTGGAGAAGATTGTGCCGCTGTATGAGGCGTGTTATCAGCGTGCCATTGATTCCCAGCTGGCAGCGGTGTAGTTGGTATTGACGCACAAAAAAGCCCCCCAGAAGTTATCTGGGGGGCTTTTTTGTCATTGAAGTTGTTTATCGAATTCACTTTTCAGTCATGCAGAGCGGAGTGAAGCATCTCGCATGTTTAGCTGGATTACTAAGCAGCCATCAGCACGCGAGATGCTTCGCTCCGCTCTGCATGACGTTCTAGGATGATTTTTCTGAATTATTAAACAGCTTCATTGCTAAACAAGCTTAAAACAGACTTGCGGCTTCCCGTTTCACTACATTCAGAGCGCGGGCCGTGGGATCTACTTCTTCGGCAATTAGCGTTTCCAGCACGCGCTTAGCTAGCTCGGTGCCACGGGCTTGCTGGGGCGCGGGCAGCGCGTGGTAGGATTTATTAATCATCGTGAGCACGTTTTCGCGGGCCTGCTTTACGTGGTCCCAGGCGTCGGGGCTCATGTAAAGCTGCTGAGAAAGGTTGTGCTCAAACTCGGCGCGAATCTCCTGGAGCAGCAGGCGGTGAAACTCGGGTGCCGTTTGGCCGGCGCTGCTGAGGCGCACCAGAATGTTATTAGGCGTAATGCGCTCCAGCAGCAGCGTTACGCGCTCGTAGGCTTGCAAACGAATTGGCAGCGTTTCTTTGCTACTCTGCAAGCGCAGCTCAATCAGACGTCGCTGCTGCTCTTTCTCAAAATACTGCTTAATCAGCAGAAACACCGAGCCGGCCACGATAATAGCCGGCAGGATGATTTTGAGCAATTCAAAAATATAGGCAGTAGTATCCATGCGAGAGTATCAAGCCGAATTTGGCGAAGTGTAAGGGATAAATGGCTGAAACTGTTGGCCGTAACTACCAGGCGACTGGCGTGGTGTTTGAGCAAAGATAACCAGTGAACCGGACCGGCCAACCGGCTGTTCTAACACTATACGAATGCGACAGTCTTCGTATCTTTGCACCAGTCTTCTCTTAACCACGAACTCATTATGGCAACGGCCGTTTCAACCAAAACTGCTCCCATCAGCCTCACCTCGCGGGCTTTGGTAGAAGTCAGAAATATCATCGAAGAAAAGAAAGTACCTACTGAATATGGCTTGCGCATTGGGGTGCAGGGCGGCGGCTGCTCAGGCATGAGCTACCTGCTCGGCTTCGATAAAGCAAAAGACAATGACGAGGTGTACGACCTTGACGGTCTGCGCCTTATCATGGACAAAAAACACGCTATGTATGTACTGGGTATGGAAGTCGACTACCAAGACGGCCTGAACGCTCGCGGCTTTGTCTTCAATAACCCCCAGGCTAAAAGCACCTGCGGCTGCGGCTCGTCATTCTCAGCATAGAAAATCGAGTTTCTTAGTTCCAATAAAAAGCCACCGTCACTGCGGTGGCTTTTTTGTTTGCTGGCTCCACGCTTGTTCCAAAGCCTCTTTTGATTGATCGACAGCATACCATGTCGATACATCCCAATTATCAGGGTACACTTCGGATTTACGGCGCAGGCTCTCAGCCAAAATGTAATGGAAATAGAATCGTTCGCCTTCCAGCAATTCTGGTAGTTGAGTTGTTAGCCCATCTGTTTCGATGGTTGTGACAGTAAGACTCCAAGTGCCCAGCGCGTACGCCAACCGTTTTGGTACCCAGTCGTTTTTTTCAGCTCTTGAAGCTAACCAATCTTCATCCTGTGTACCTATATGCACTTGATGAGCTTCATTTTCGAGTTCAATTGCTGTTAAACATTCACCTGTGCTAGCATCTGTTTGAATAGCAGGATTTGCTTCTGCCAGACTAAAAGTAAATGTCAGATGGGCGGTGGTCTAAAGCGTGGTGATAAGCCTAATGCATGACCAACTGAAAAAGGCGCTGAACAAGCTATTCAAGCTCCTTTTGATTCAACCTGAAACGGCACCATCACCACGCTTTAGACCATCGCCGTCAGATGCTCCCCCACCGAGTTGCGCTTCTGAATATAAAACATCCACGCTTCAGCAGTCGATACGCTCATCCTGGCTGGTAGTCAATCAGTCGGAGCTTGCACCCGTCTTATCTTGATTTGATGACCAGCTGTCACAAGATTGGTTTCGTACCCTTCGGAACCAACGTCTAAAATATTCAGTATTGAATTGATTTTCAGCTCAAATACGCCGAGTGCAGCTTGGTATTGCTCTTTATAAAGACAAATCATACTCATTTAATACGTTTTGGTCATATCGGCTGGCACTACCAGCACGAAGTCGGCTTTGCGTAGGTGCTCCTCCTCCAACTTTCCCAGTTGCTCCTGCGAGACGGTGGAGATAGTACGAATGCGTAACTTGGGCTCGGCCTGACGCAGATACCAGTTGATGCCGTCGTAGTTGTCGGAGTGATAGCTGCCGTTGAGGTGCAGCAGCAGCTGGCCGGGTTGACGGTTTTTCAGAATAAAATGCGCCATAGTAGCGTCTTTCAGGGCTTGGGCCTGAATGATATTCTGGGCTCCCGCGCCGCCGTGAACATCGCCCCCAAACATCTTTGCCATGCTGGCATAGCCAGGCAGTGCATAATCGACGGTAATGGGCAGCGGGGCCAGCCATTCCTGCTCGCTGGGGGGCAAATTATCGAGAGCGGTCAGGCTACCTTTCGCTACTTGGGAAGCGTAGCGACGCGGTACGTTGGTACCAACTACGCGCAGCTTGTTTTGCCGCGCCAGCTGAAGTAAGGGCTTATAGTCGGTGGCATAATTAGGCCAGGGCCGGCTTTGCTCTTCAAACGCTTTATCGTCCAGCTCGCCGGTGTTGTACTGCTCCACGAGCGGCTGCACATCGCGCTCAAACATCTCCAGGCCCAACACCAGCTGGCCAGCTTTGCGCTGCGCTAAGTCGCGGGCTAGTTGCAGCTGTAGCCAGTGCGCGATGGGATCGTTGTGCTGCTCGCCGAAAAGCACGACATCGGCTTTGGCGAGTTCCTTCAGCATCTTATCGTAGCTGGCCGATTTGCCGGCGGCGGTGTAGAGGCGGTAAGCGGGACGGTCGCCGGTGCGGAAGCTCAGGAGGCTAAGCACGATTGGCAGGAAGAAGAAGCGGCGCATAAGCAAAGTTGGTGGCGTAGAACAGAAAGTCGGCGAGCTGCCTTGTTGTTCCTTATAATGCGCAAAAAGCCCCGTCGTTGTTGCCGTGGACAAATGACGGGGCTTTTACAGGAACGGCACCATGGCGCGTTCAATCGTTGCGAAACATTATTTCAAGTACAGCTACAAATACTTGAGTGGCACGGATGCCAAACGGGCCGGGGCGCGTTCCTATCCTTTATAAAACATCCATTTGCTCAGCTCACGGTACGTTGGCTTTTTGCCATACAGCAAAATGCCCACCCGGTAGATGCGAGCCGCTACCCAAATCGTGGCAATAAAGCCCAAAACCAGCAGCGTCATCGAGAGCAGTAGCTGCCCCGTCGTGACGCCGCCGAAGGGAATGCGAATAACCATGGCGATGGGCGAGGTGAACGGAATCATCGACATCCAGAACGCTACCGTCCCGTTCGGGTCCCGAATCATCACGCTTTGGGCCACGATGAAGCTGAGAATCAGGGGCATGGTGATGGGCAGCATGAATTGCTGGGTATCCGTCTCGTTGTCCACGGCCGCCCCGATGGCTCCGAACAAGGCCCCGTAGAGCAAATAGCCCCCCAGAAAATAAAACAGGAAGCTGCCGATGATGAGCGGCAGATTGAGGTTGGCGAAGCCTTCCGTCACCGTCTGCATCATGGTAGCCGTCTTTTTTCGGTTTCGGCGGGCGTGGCCCCAGCCGATTGGGCGGCGGTTTGCACTTGCTGGGTGCGCGAAGTAGCCACTGTATCCAGCCCCATCGTGGCCGACACGCCGGTGATGACGATGCTCGATAGCGCCACCCACAGTAGTAATTGCGTCAGGCCCACGGCCGCGATGCCGAACACCTTGCCCATCATCAGCTGAAACGGCTTCACCGATGACATAATCACCTCCACGATGCGGCTGGTTTTCTCCTCAATCACGCCGCGCATAATCTGGACGCCGTAGAGGAAAATGAACAGGTAAATCAGGAACGCCAGAAAATAAGCCACGCCCGACGTGACGATGGAGCTGCTGGCTTTTTCGCCCTCATCGCTCAGGTTCAGCGTGGCCACGTCCACGTCGGCCTTGAGGTTGTCGAGCACCTGCTGATTGATGCCCGACTCGCGCAGGCGGGCCGCTTCTACCTGGCGGTTTATCATGCGCTCCACGTTGAGCTGGAGGGTAAGGCTCAGGTTTTCGCGCCCAAAAAGCTTGATGCCCGTGGGGTTGGTCAGCTCGAACGGTGGGATGTAGAGCAGGGCCGAGTTCTTACTTTTCCGAAACTCGGCTTTGGCTGTTTTTAGGTCGGCGGGCGCGTGAACGTAGCGGATATCGCTCTTCTCGTTCTGGGGAAGTTTGCCGGCAAAAAGCCCCCCGGCGTCGGCTACGGTCACTATTTTCTTTTCGTCCGAACCCATCTGCGTGAGCAGGGCCGGGATTACAAACAGGGCCGACATAAGCAGCGGCCCCACAAAAGTCATGATCAAAAAGCTCTTTTTGCGTACCCGCGTGAGGTATTCGCGCTGAATGATAAGCCAGATTTTATCCATTGGGGGTTGTTGGTTTTGATGCTAATTAAAAAAGGCGGTCATGCTGACGAAGGAAGCATCTCGCGTGCTGATGCTGGAATAGTAATCCCACTGCCGCGAGCGAGATGCTTCCTTCGTCAGCATGACGGTCTAACATTTTGTATGAAACGCTACACGCTCTCCTCCACCAGCGATTCCGGCATCGTCTCTTTCACGCGCCGAATGAAGATTTCATTGATGCTCGGAATCTGCTCGCGGAAGGCGTGAATTTCGACCTGGCCAATGAGGTAGCGCAGCAAGTCGTTGGGCGTCACGCCCTCGTGCAGACGGATGCGGTCGTAGAAGTAGCCGTTTTCGCGCTCTTTGTGCTCTATTACTTCAAAATCGGGGTGAATAACCATCAGGCGGCCTTTGCCTTCCACTTCGTAGGTGTTCGTTTTGAACGTATCCTTAATGGTGCCTACGGGGCCATCGAGTACCTTACGCGAGCGGTTAATCAAGGCAATAGAGTCGCACATCTCCTCCACCGATTCCATGCGGTGAGTGGAGAAAATGATGGTGGCGCCCTTTTCGCGTAGCTCCAGAATCTCGTCCTTAATCAGGTTGGCGTTGATCGGGTCGAAACCGGAGAACGGCTCGTCGAGGATAATCAGGCTGGGCTCGTGCAGCACCGTGGCAATAAACTGCACCTTCTGCTGCATGCCCTTCGATAAGTCCTCCACGTTTTTGCCTACCCAGGCCCGTAGATCGAAGCGGTCGATCCAGGCTTTAATGCGCTGGGTAGCATCCGTCTTGTTGAGGCCCTTGAGCTGGGCCAGATAAAGCAGTTGCTCCCCTATCTTCATTTTCTTGTACAGCCCGCGCTCCTCCGGCAAATACCCGATCTGGGCAATATGGCTGGGATTTAGTCGCTCCCCCGAAATCGGATTTCGCCCGAATCAGCACCCGTAATCTGGGTAATAATGCGAATCAGCGAGGTTTTACCCGCTCCGTTGGGGCCTAGCAAACCGAAGATGCTGCGCTCGGGAATGTCGAGACTAACGCCGTTCAGGGCCACGTGCGCCTCGTAGGCTTTGTGCACGTCAATTGCTTGTAGAATGTTGCTCACGGTTGGAATAAGGTTTTTTCAATGTTAAATGTATTCATTTATAGCAATGCTACTGTTATGGAGGTGAGATAGGGGGCAAATTTTCAATCGGCCTGTAGCTCATGCAGATATCCTTCGAGCCGGTCGAGGTGCTGACCATACAGACGCCGTACATACCACCGGGTGCCGTACACAACGCCTATCTGTAGTGCTATACCGAATAGGATAAGCACACCCGCCAGGCTCAGCAAGTAATTTACTCGTATACCTTCTGGCCGTACGAGTTCTGTGCCTAGGGAGTAGCAAAAGCCTAAGAATAGCGTGAAGGGACCCATAATCAGGGAGGCTTGATAGAAAAAACGCAGCAAGCGGCGTAGCTCTGTACACATCTTCTGCAAGTGCGCCTGCACGTTGCCTTCCACAGTAGCCATCCGACGCAATACGCCTAGCTTGTAATAGTAGTAGTAAAGCTGCCCTAAGCCTACAAACAGCAGAAAGCCTGCTTGCACAACGGATAGCAACTTGTCGGATGTGAGCAGCAGCAGGCAAAATACCACCACTAGCAGGGCCGTGAGCGCCATTTCTACGCGCGCATTGCGGCGCATCTTCTCCACCAGCCCCAACCGGTTTTTCAGTAACTCCTGAAGTTGTACGGTGTCTACCGCTTTAGCTTCGGTAAATGGCTGTTGCTGCCAGCGTCGAGAAAAATCATTGAGTTGCATTAGGCAGCGACGGTTAGTAGGTGGTGAAGCTTGTCTTGTACACGATGCATTTTCACGCGCACGTTATTTTGGGTAATACCCAGGATGTCGGCCATTTCTTCGTAAGTGCGCTCTTCCAGGTAGAGTAGCACAAAGGCTTTTTCCACATCGGATAAGCGCTCAATAGCACGGTAAAGCAAGTCCAGATCATCGGGGTCGGGGCCGTCGGCGGGTGGGGCAGCCAAATCAGGAATAGAAGCACCAAAACGCTCAGCAACGGGACGACGCGTACGCTGGCGCAAATCCGACACGGCCACGTTCAGCCCGATGCGGTACATCCAAGTGCTGATTTTTGCCCCCCGCGGCTCGTAGCGCGGGTAGGCTCGCCACAGTTGCAGCACAATTTCCTGAAACAAGTCCTGCTGGTCATCGGCGTCGGGGCAATACAGCCGACAGATTCGCCGGAGCATAGCCTGATGCGCATTGATGAGCGTCAGAAATTCAGCGGTATTTGGGTCAGGAGCCAAGAGCGAGGAAATATCCAAGATACACTACCTATATCGCCGCCATACGTGCAGCATTACAAGTCACCGAAAAAATTATTTATCGCAAAATAATTCAAGGGTCGCCCGTAATGCGTTGGCCATAAGTGCGATCTATAAGATAACTCAACCTACACTCATCTACCATGAAAAAGCTGAATGTAATAGCGGCCGTTATTTTCGGTTTGCTTGCCCTCCTTAACCTGTGGCTGGGCGACTGGGTCCAGACCGGTATCTGTTTACTGCTCAGTATTGGTTTTCTGCTTTCCGACCTCCAGTATATTCCGGCTGGTCAGGATGCGGCCACCCCGAGTAGCTTATCGCCCAGTCGCAAATATCTATCAATCACTATTATCATCGTGGCTCTTGCCTTGATGGGGTACCAGATTGGGCGCGATATCAAAGCCAAGCAACAACGTGAGGCCCAAACCGAGACACGTTGAACCAGCCTCGCATGAGAAAGCAGCTATGCTAGTAAACCACCCTGATTTTCATAAAAAAGCCCCCCAGAAAGTTTCTGGGGGGCTTTTTTGGCAAATAAAATCACTCTGTTAATTCAGCGAAGAATCTGCAAAATCTGTGATCCTTACTGGAAGTACTCCTTCACTTTCTCAAAGAAGCCTTTCTCGTTCTTACCTGGATTAGGTGTGAAGTTCTGAGAGTCGCGCAGCTTCTCCAGCAGCTCGCGCTCTTGGCTGTTCACCACCTTGGGCGTCCAGACGTTGATATGAATCAACTGGTCGCCACGGCCGTAGCCGTTCAGGTCTTTGATGCCTTTGCCACGAAGGCGCAGGATTTTGCCGGGCTGCGTGCCGGGGTCAACCTTGATTTTCACCTTGCCTTCAATGGTTGGGACTTCAATGCTCGCGCCCAAAGCCGCATCCACGAAGGTGATGTACTGGTCGAACATGATGTTGTTGCCGTCGCGCTTGAGGAACTCAGTGCGGCTCTTCCTCAATCTGAATGAGCAAGTCGCCGGGCACGCCGCCACGCTCAGGGTAGTTGCCTTTGCCATTCATGCTCAGCTGCATACCCTCGGCCACACCAGCCGGAATGTTGATCGGAATAATCTCTTCCTGTAGCTGGCGACCATCGCCGTGGCATACGTCGCACTTGCTGGTCACCACTTTGCCTTCGCCATTGCAGGTAGGGCATGTCGAGCTGCTCACCATCTGGCCCAGCATGGTGTTTACCACGCGCTTCACCTGTCCCTGGCCATTGCAAGTACCACAATCCTTCAGATCAGTGCCGTTTTTAGCGCCCGTACCCGAACAGGTGTTGCACGCCACGTAGCGCTTCACCTTGATCTTTTTCTCAATACCGTTGGCAACTTCCTCCAGATCCAGCTTAAGCTTGATGCGCAGGTTGGAGCCCTTTTTCATCCGGCGGCCGCCACCAGAGCGGCCACCACCAAAGAAACCCTCAAAGCCGCCGCCACCAAAGATGTCGCCGAACTGCGAGAAGATGTCTTCCATATTTGGGCCGCCACCATTGCTGCCCATGCCCTGATGGCCA
Source organism: Hymenobacter sp. R533113 (assembly GCF_056835965.1). Taxonomy (NCBI): domain Bacteria; kingdom Pseudomonadati; phylum Bacteroidota; class Cytophagia; order Cytophagales; family Hymenobacteraceae; genus Hymenobacter; species Hymenobacter sp. R533113. Next base: position 642,380 of record NZ_JAKWBD010000001.1, on the reverse strand, counting down.
AAACGGTCGTAGCGGGCGCGCTTCTGCTCATCCGATAGTACTTCGTAGGCCTCGGCGGCTTCCTTGAACTTGTCTTCGGCCGTAGGGTCGTCGGGGTTTTTGTCGGGGTGAAACTTGATGGCCACCTTACGATAAGCCTTCTTGATTTCCTCCGGCGAGGCGGTTTTGGCCACGTCCAACACCTCGTAATAATCTCGCTTCTGCGCCATGATCTTTAACCTGTGCGTCGTTTATTGGCCCAGCACCACTTTGGCGTGGCGGATTACTTTATCACCCAAATAATAGCCCTTTTCCACTTCATCTACCACCTTGCCCTTCAGCTCCTCACTCGGAGCCGGAATTTGGGTAATAGCCTCGTGCAAGTCGGGATCAAAGTCGCCACCTTTGGTTTCCATAGCCGTCAAGCCCTTCTGCTGAAGTGTCTTAACGAGCTTGTTGTAGATAATATCTACGCTCTCCCGCACCACCTGCACATCTTCCGACGTCTGGGTGTGAGTGCGAGCCCGCTCAAAATCGTCGAGTACGGGTAACATCACCGTCATCAATTCCTGATTGGCAGATTTGAAAAGGTCGGAGCGCTCCTTGGCAGTACGGCGCTTGTAGTTATCAAACTCAGCTGCCAGGCGCAGGTATTTGTCTTTTAACTCCGTAAGCTCGGTCTCAGTCCTGTTCACTTCGGGCTGGGGGGCATTTTCAGTTTCCGTAGTTACTGTGGCCTCACCATCAGCCATTTCGCCAGCTACCTGGTTGGGTTCAACGGTCAAGTTGTCGTCCTGCGGTACGTTATTATCGTCAGCCATTTTATCGAATATTCGTCGAAACGGGTTTTTCACTTCATTTTAGCCGATTGGCAAGAAGCGGGAACAATGAGTTTGCCAAAGGCAGAAGGGCTGCCATAGTGGCACTGAAACCTCTGACCAGCAATGTTTAGTTCAGTTGAGCGCCCGTGGGTGGTAGTACGACTCCAAAGTCGTACCACCACTATCGTTGAACGACTCAACGCGTGTGCAACCCGCTTTTACTTTGCGTTCAACTCCTGCCAAATCATATCCTTCAGCCGCTGAATATTCTTATTCGCTAAGCTGGAAATAAACACGCTTGGCAAGTCAGTGGGCAGCGTGGCGCGAATTTCGGCTTCCAACTCGTCATCAATCAGATCTGCTTTGGTGATGGCCAACACGCGCCGCTTCTCCAGCAGTTCCGGATTGAATTGCGTCAACTCATTCAGCAGCACCTGATACTCTTTGGCGATGTCGTCGCTATCCACCGAAATCATGAACAGCAACATAGAGTTGCGCTCAATGTGCTTCAAAAAGCGTGTACCTAAGCCACGGCCTTCAGCAGCCCCTTCAATAATGCCCGGAATATCGGCCATCACGAAGGACTTATAGTCGCGGTAGGCCACCACGCCCAAGTTGGGTACCAGCGTCGTGAAGGCGTAATCGGCAATTTTAGGCTTGGCCGCCGACACTACGGAAAGCAACGTGCTTTTGCCCGCATTCGGAAATCCTACTAAGCCTACATCAGCCAGCAGCTTTAACTCCAGTACTACCCATTCCTCAATGCCGGGCTCGCCGGGCTGCGCATACGTAGGCGCCTGATTGGTAGCGGATTTGAAATGATCGTTGCCGAGGCCGCCGCGCCCGCCGGGCGTAAGGATAATGCGCTGGCCGTGCTCCGTGATTTCAACTTTCTTCTCGCCGGTTTCCGCGTCGCGGGCAATGGTACCGAGCGGCACTTGCAGGATAACATCCTCGCCCTGAGCGCCGCTGCGCAGGCTTTCGGCCCCGCCCTGGCCGTGGCCGGCAATTACGTGCTTCTGGTATTGCAGATGCAATAAGGTCCAGAGCTGGGAGTTGCCTTCCAGAATAACATGCCCCCCACGGCCGCCATCGCCGCCGTCGGGGCCGCCATTCGGCAAACCTTTGGCCCGAAAGAAGTGAGAAGAGCCCGCGCCGCCTTTGCCCGAACGGCAGCAGACTTTAACGTAGTCGATGAAGTTATTAGAAGCCACTGGCAATGAAGTAAAAGTACTGCGGATAGCCCCAAAAAGCCTGTCATCCTGACGAAGGAAGGACCTTATCACAGCTGAATAAGTCGTTTTTACAACAACCATTCTAATGTGATAAGGTCCTTCCTTCGTCAGGATGACAGACAGATGAAGGCGGTTACAACTGCAAAGTTACGCTTTTACTTCGTCAGCAGCCTGCTGACCATCAGACAGCGAGGGCGCAGCCTGCTTCTGGTCAATGATATCGCAGATTTGGGTAAATATTTCTTCGATAACACCAATGCCATTTAGCGCGTGAAACTTCTGCTGCTCAGCGTAGTAGCCGGCAACCTGCGCGGTTTCGGTGTTGTACACGTTTACGCGGCGACGGATTTTGGATACATCCTGATCGTCGGGGCGGCCACTGGTTTTGCCCCGCTCCAGCAGGCGCTTCACCAGTTCTTCTTCCGCTACTTCCAAGGCAATCATGCACGATACGCCGGTGTCGTAGCGCACCATCAGCTCATCGAGGCTTTGGGCCTGGGGTACCGTACGTGGAAAGCCATCGAAGATGAAGCCAGCAGCTTCGGTGTTGTTGGCTAGTTGGCTCTCAATCATGCCAATTACTACTTCATCGGGCACCAGCAGGCCTTCATCCATCAGTTTTTTGGCGCGCAGACCTAGTTCGGTGCCTTGCGTGATTTGGGAGCGAAGCAGGTCGCCGGTCGAGAGGTGTACCAGATTATAACGGGCAATTAACTTCTGACTTTGCGTTCCTTTGCCGGCACCGGGCGGGCCGAAGAGCACGATATTGAGCATAGAGCGAGGATTTTCGCAGGGAAAGAAAAACGGTGTTTGGGAAAGATAGCGAATCGGTACTAAAGTGCCCCATACGGCAGGCGGCAAAAGTAGGCTGAACCTGCCAGATTACAACGCCTTGTACAGATCGGGGTAGTTTCGGCCTAAGCCGTCATAATCAAGGCCGTAGCCAACTACAAAATCATTGGGAATACGAAGCGCCGGGTAGCGAATATCGAGGTCGTGCTGCAAACATTCGAGCTTGATCAGCAGACAAGCCACCTCCAAAGAAGCCGGATTTTTGCCCCCCAGCGTATCGAGCAAGGCCCGAATGGTGTGGCCAGTATCCACGATATCCTCCAGCACGACCACATGCCTACCCTGCACTTCTTCGCGTAGCCCCAGTAGCTCCTTCACAGTTCCAGTGCTGCTAGTGCCTTCATAGGAAGCCATTTTGACGAAAGAGATTTCGCAGTCGATTGTCAGCTCTTTCAGCAAATCGGACGCAAACATGAACGAGCCATTAAGCACAGCCACGAACAATGGGGTTTTAGTAGCGTAATCCGCATTCAGGCGGGTGGCCAACTCTCGCACGGCGGCGGCCAGTTGATCAGAGTTGAGATAAGGACCAAACTGCTTGTTGTGCAGAGAGATAACGGAATGAGGCATACCGGGCAAGGTTGAAAACCGGACGAAGGAATGGCCAAAGGTAGGACAAAAAAAAGCAGCCTCTCCCGTGCGAAGAGGCTGCTTTTCAGGCTTTGGTCAACTAAATCTGAGCGCTACTAGTGCTTAGTCAGGGGGATTGGTTAACAAAACAAGCGGGTTAGCGTTGGGAATCTATGGCCCGTCCAATCACTCCCTTTCCCCTGCCGGCTGCTGACCAAGCCGCCCTCGAAAATTTTACGCGCACTGGTCGCCGGTCGGTACGGGCGGTGCGTCGCGCCCAGGCCCTGCTGGCGCTGGCCACCGGTATCGGCCAGCAGGCCGCCGGCCAAGCCGTGGGCTTAAGCCGACAGGCGGTGAGTCAGCTCCGCCGCCGCTACGAAGAAGGCGGCTGGCAAGCCGCCCTCAGTGAAGCGCCACGGAGCGGCGGCCCGCGGCGTTTCGACGGGGCAGACCGGGCCGCTATCACGGCCCTGGCCTGCACCCAGGCCCCGGTGGGGCACAGCCGCTGGACCCTGCGTTTGCTGGCCGACAAAGCCGTGGAACTGGCCCTGGTGGAAACCATTTCCCACGAAACAGTGGCGCAGGTGCTCAAAAAACGAATTGCAGCCTCACCGCCAGCAGCACTGGTGCCTGGGGGCGGTGAATGCGGCCTTTGTGGCGCGGATGGAAGACGTGCTGGCCGTCTACGAGCGGGCCCACGATCCACGCTTTCCCGTTGTCTGCTTCGATGAGCGGCCCTGCGTGTTGCACGGCCAGCCCGTCGAGCCGCTGCCGCCTGTGCCGGCCCAACCCGCCCACGACGGCCAGCGCGCCAAAGCCGGCCGGCCCCGGCGCGAAAGCAGCACCTATGTACGCCAGGGCACGGCCTGTTTGCTGGCCGCTTTTGAACCAGCAACCGGCCAGCGCCTGGTCGAGGTTTCCGCCCGCCGGACCGGGGCGGACTACTGCCGTTTTATGCAGCGCCTGGCGGCGGCCTACCCGCAGGCGGAGAAAATCGTGTTAGTGCAGGATAATCTCAACACCCACACCGATGCCGTCTTTTACCAGCACCTGCCCGCCGCGCAGGCCCGCGCCCTGGCCGCGCGCTTCGAGCTCCATTACACGCCCAAAAATGCCTCCTGGCTCAACATGGTCGAACTTGAACTCTCGGCCATTGCCCGCCAGTGTCTCCACCAGCGCATCCCCACCCAGGACGAGCTCACCGCCCACGTGGCCGCTTGTGTAGCCGAGCGAAATGAGCGCCGGGCCACGGTCAACTGGCAGTTTTCCCTCGAAAAAGCCCGCACCAAACTCGGCCGACATTACCAGAAAATTAGGGTGCCTAATTCCCCTGACTAAGCACTAGCTCTTTATGAATTGAAAACCGGATTATCTGCTACCTGTTTTTAAGAAGCAACAGCCGACGGTTACCCTATTTCCGAGCACGCTGTGGCAGCACATAAGCCGTTTTGCCAGCAGCCACGGATACGTCGGCAGACGCTGCTTTAGGCTCCATCATACGCTCCAAAGGGTTCACTCCTACCGGCGCTACACCTTCGCGCGCCGTATCATCAATAACGGCGATGTGGGGGGCAATTACCAGCGACACGATGCTCATCAGCTTAATAAGAATGTTCATGGATGGCCCCGAAGTATCTTTGAATGGGTCGCCTACGGTATCACCGGTTACAGAGGCCTTGTGGGCATCGGAGCCTTTATAGTGCATACTTCCGTCAATCATCACGCCCTTCTCAAATGACTTCTTCGCGTTGTCCCAGGCTCCGCCGGCGTTGCTCTGGAAGATGGCCATCAGCACGCCCGAAACAGTAACGCCCGCTAGCAGGCCACCCAGCACTTCCGGGCCAAAGGTGAAGCCCACGATGATAGGTACAATCAGGGCAATAGCGCCCGGCAACATCATTTCGCGGATAGCAGCCTGGGTAGAAATAGCCACGCACTTTTCGTACTCGGGCCGGCCGGTTCCTTCCATAATACCGGGAATCTCGCGGAACTGCCGACGCACTTCCTGTACCATCGCCATCGCCGCTCGTCCCACGGCTGAAATGGCCAGCCCGGAGAAGATAAATGGAATCATGCCGCCCACGAACAGGCCGGCCAGCACGTCGGCGTGGCTGATATCGATGACGCTGATATTAGCCGTACCCATAAAGGCGGCGAACAAAGCCAGCGAAGTCAGAGCCGCCGAAGCAATAGCGAAACCCTTGCCGGTAGCGGCCGTGGTATTGCCCACGGCATCCAGAATATCGGTCCGCTCGCGCACTTCTTTGGGTAATTCGCTCATCTCCGCAATGCCGCCGGCGTTATCGGCAATTGGGCCGAAGGCGTCGATGGCCAGCTGCATAGCAGTAGTAGCCATCATGCCGGCGGCAGCAATGGCCACCCCGTAGAGACCAGCAAACCGGAACGATAAAACGATACCGGCCGCCAGCACCAGAATCGGCAGCACAGTAGATTCCATGCCAACCGAGAGGCCACCGATAACGGTGGTGGCATGGCCGGTGCTGCTTTGCTTCACGATGCTCAGCACCGGGCGCTTACCCATAGCGGTATAATATTCGGTGATGATGCTCATCAGCGTACCCACAACCAGCCCCACTAAGACAGCATAAAACACGTCCATAGAGGTAAAGGCCACGGCGTCGGCCCGATTAATTTTAAGCACGTCAGCCGGCAGCATCCAGCGGATAATAAAAAACGAGGCTACCGCCGAAACAACTACGGACACGTAATTACCAAAATTCAGCGCGCCCTGCACGTTGCCGCCTTCCTTCACGCGCACCGTCAGGATTCCGATGAGAGAGGCGACGATGCCGACGCCGGCAATGATGAGCGGAAGCAGGATGGGCGAAAGACCGTTGAATTGGTCGTTGGGTGCGGCTACTTCGCGGCCCAGTACCATCGTCGCCAGAATAGTAGCTACGTAAGAGCCAAATAAGTCGGCTCCCATACCAGCTACGTCACCTACGTTGTCGCCCACATTGTCAGCGATGGTAGCGGGATTGCGAGGATCATCCTCCGGGATTCCGGCTTCTACTTTGCCCACCAGATCGGCCCCCACATCGGCGGCTTTGGTATAAATGCCCCCCCCAACGCGGGCGAAGAGGGCGATGCTTTCGGCTCCCAATGAGAAGCCAGTCAGCACTTCCAAGGCGGTTCGCATCTCGATACCGTTAGCCCCTCCATTCTGACTTACAACGAACAGTTGGTAGAAGACAATAAACAGCGACCCCAAGCCTAGGACGGCCAGGCCAGCCACGCCCATGCCCATTACTGAACCACCAGAGAATGACACGTTCAGGGCTTTAGCTAAACTTGTGCGAGCCGCCTGGGCCGTACGTACGTTGGCTTTAGTAGCGATTTTCATCCCAATAAAGCCCGCCAGTGCCGAAAAGACGGCCCCAATTATAAACGCAATGACAATGACAGGGCTTGAATTCTCGTCAATACTGCCCAGATACCACAGAAAGGCACTGGCAATAAGTACGAACAAAGCCAGTACTTTGTATTCAGCTTTAAGAAAGGCAATAGCGCCATCGGCGATGTAGCCCGCAATAGTGCGCATGCGTTCGTCGCCGGCATCTTGTCGGGCCACCCAGCCCGAGCGCAACCATGTGTACAACAGGGCCAGCACGCCTAGTGCGGGAGCTACGTAAAGAATTTCCATCATAGAAGCAGAGATGAGAAGTAAGTGTTGGGGATTAGGATTGATGAAAGAATGTTTTGGGATCGTAAAATAGAGTTTATTACCTAATCCTCAAGTTCTCATCCCGCAAAAGTGAGATAAGAAACATCCCTGCATTTTACAATCAACTCCTGATTATTACCTGTTTCTTATATTCGGATAAGAATCCTATCAGAAAAAAGCCCCCCAGAATAGTCTGGGGGGCTTTTTTGCCTTAGTAGTTTAGTTATAGTCCTACAGTTCCCGCATAAGCACCTGATACAGCGCCAGCATACTGGCAATATCGCGCTTGTCCACAATTTCGTCGGGTGTGTGCACATTATCCTCAGGCGCGCCCACAAAGCACCAGTCCCAGGGTTGCGCGCTATGCTGTAGTTCTTTGGCATCAGAGCCACCGCTGCCCTCCACTTCCAGTTGATGCGGAATGCCGGCGGCCTCTGCAATTCGGCGAATACGCTCCACGTACGAACGGCGCGGAATCAGGGAGTCACGCAGGGAAATAGCTACACCCTGGCCAGCATGCACGCCTTCTGTTACCCAGGTTATATCCGAAATCAAAGCCTGCCGCACTCCGTACTTCTCATATATGTGCTTGGCCAAATAGGCTACGGAGCCCCCACCATGCTCTTCCCAGCAGCTAAACACCAGAATCCCATGCTCCAGCGTTTCGGCCAGACGCAAGGCATTCCATACGCCCAACCGATTGTCGAGGTAGCATGACTGCACCGTATCGGCCGTTTCGCGGAAGTCGCAGGCAAAGGTTAGTTCCGTGCCCCGCTCAACGTCGCGAGTGAACTCATAGCTTAATTCACCCGTTTCGTCGTCTACGGCGAGTGTGCAGGCAATGTCGCCTTGCGCATCGTGGCCCACCAAGCGGTAGCCGGCTTCAACTTGTGGTCCACCAATTCGTACTAGCTGGCGTCCGTACCGAACCGTAAATCCAATACTGTCAATATGAGCAAATACCGCTGTCCGAGGCGTTCCAAATACTAGCATTATGCAATCCTGCCACTCTTCTCCATGTATTATTGTTGGTTGCACACGCCAACTTGCCTGATTCTCGTTAATGTAGCGTAGTAAGAATTCTGCCAGAGGGGCTTCGTTGCCGGCTGGCGCCGAAATTTCACACAAGGATTTTAGCAGATGCATATGCCGTAGGTTGTTTATCCAAAACTAGGATAAAAGCCATACTTTAGTCCCCTTGGCAGCTGCACAGCCCACAAACCTAGCTTAGCGCCGCCAATTGCAGTAATATATCCCATGACCCGAGAACTTCGATTTATTCTGTTATTACTTTTTCTGGCAACCGAGGTTCGGGCACAAAAAAAGGACAGTATCCGCACCCCCTCCCATCCGCACAATTGAAGTAGAAAATGTTGATGTTTTGCCTACCGCCAATACCAAAGGCTGGCTGCTGCTGGACAAAGACATTCAGACCGAGCTTGACGGCGCCGTCCAGAACCTTTACAACTTCAAGTACGACAAGGCTGAGAAGCAATTCCGGTCGCTCAGGCGGCGTTACCCCGAGCACCCAATGCCCTACTTCCTGCTCGGCCTGAGCACTTGGTGGAAAATTGTTCCCACCAACGTCCAGACCAAGCAGTACGACAAGCTGTTTTTCGCTTACATGGATACGGCCATCACCTACGGCGAGAAGCTGTACAAAGCCGACAAGAAGAACTACGAAGCCTGCTTTTTCCTTTCTGCTGCTTATGGCTTCGATGCGAGGCTAAACGCGGAGCGGGCCAACTGGCGCAAAGCCACCGTGAGCAGCCGGCGTGCCCTTGAGTATCTGGAAAAAAGCAAGGAAGCAAACGGCCTGAGCCCGGAATTTCTATTTGGTCAAGCCTTATTTAACTACTACGCCGTCTGGATTTCGGAGGAATACCCGCTTTTGCGCCCGGTTCTGCTATTCTTTCCCAAAGGCAACCGAGAGCTAGGGTTACAGCAGCTTAAAAACGTAGCTGACAACGGTTTTTACACTGGCACGGAAGCGAAATTTTTTTAATGCGCATCCTCAATAACGAGGAGAATAAACCGGCGGCATCCATGCCTGTTGCGCGTTACCTGGCCAGCAACTACCCCGACAATGGTTACTTTCAGCGTTTCTACGCTCTGTTGTGCTTCAACGAAGGCGATTTTAGGGAGTGTGAGCGTGTAAGCCGGGATATATTAGATAAGCTTAACCGTGGTATGCCCGGCTACGAAGGCATCAGCGGACGCTACGCCACCTATTTCTTAGGTTGGCTGATGCAGAACAAATACAAAGACCTCGAAAAAGCGCAGGACTACTACCAGCGCTGCATTGTGTTTGCGGAAAGCACCGACGAGACAAGTGGAGGCTTTTACGTCTACGCCAATTTCAACTTAGCCCGCATAGCTGCTAAAACCCCCGACGTGGCCGCCGCACGGCGTTATTACGAGGTCGTGCGAGATAAAGCCGATCATAAATCGGAGCAATATCGGGAGGCGAAAGCCTACCTAAAGAAAAACAAGATTTAGCCCCCCAGTCCACCATATGGAGCTAAAAGACCTTTTTCTGACCCCAATTTATCTAGGTATTTTCTATGCCATTGCTTTTGGTGTGCGCCGTCGCTTCACGAATGCTTTGACAAAGAAATATTTTATTCCAGCATTGTCAGTTAAGTTCCTAGGAGCTATTTCCCTGGGCCTGATATATCAGTTTTACTATAGTGGAGGCGATACTTATAACTACTATAATCACGTAAAAATAGTTTACCAAGCCTTTCTAGATTCCCCGAGCGCTGGCATAAAATTAATTTTCTCCAATGGTGAAATTGACTCGCAAACAATTAAGTATATAGGACAATTATATTGGTATGAATCTTCGACTGAGTTTTTTGTAGTCAAGGTTGCGTCGGTATGTGCTTTGTTCTGTTTCGGCACCTACTCAGTTATAGCCCTTCTATTTGCTGTAATAAGCTTTTCGGGCATGTGGGCAATGTATATTACATTTTTAAGAATTTTCCCACTTGCTTATAAAAAATTAGCCATTGCTGTCTTCTTCCTTCCCTCTGTATTTTTCTGGGGATCTGGGTTGATGAAGGACTCGTTGTGTATTGGGGCGCTTGGCTGGGTATTTTACGGATTCTATCACCTGTTAATAGCAAGAAAGCATATAACAACAGCCGCCATTTTAGGTGGACTTGGTGCCTACATACTAATTTCCGTTAAAGTATATATTCTGCTCTCCTTTTTGCCCCCGCCTTGCTGTGGGTTTTCAATGCGCAGAACCAACAGATAAAATCGAGTGCTGCACGTCTGTTATTGCGTCCCTTTTTCTTGCTATTAGGGGGAGTAGCAGGTTATTTAGGAGCTACCAACTTAACTGCAGGCGATGAGCGCTATGACGTTGATAAAATTGGTGAAAGAACAAAAATCAACCAAGAGTATTTATATGGGCTAACCAAAGATCAAGGTTCTTCTTATAATATTGGTTCTTTCGATGGATCATTAACTTCCATGGTTGTAGTAGCGCCTCAAGCCATCATAGTTAGTTTATTTCGACCTTTCTTATTTGAAGCTCGCAATCCTGTTATGTTACTTTCAGCTCTAGAAGCCGCTCTATTTTTATACTTAACAATTACCTTATTTTTCCGAACAGGATTAGTTAAAAGCTTTAAGCTTATTGCAGCCGAGCCTATTATCACTTTCTGTTTCATATTTTCTTTAATTTTCGCCATTGGTGTAGGAACCAACAGCGGAAATTTTGGCACACTAGTACGATACAAAATACCATTAATGCCTTTCTTTTTATCAGCGCTTTATATTATGCAATACAAAGCGAAGGCAATTAAGCTAAAGCCCCGTCAGGTAAATAGAGCGAGAAAAGCCCCCGGTTGGCAGTTACAGAATAGCGCTCTTCTACGGTTTTACGGGCCTCACTTCCTAGTCGAGTTCGCAATGCAGAATCGGTAAGTAATGCGCGAAGCGATATTTGCCAATCGTCGAGTGTATCACATACATAGCCATTCAATCCACTCGTGACAACTTCGGTATTCATACCTACTGGCGAAACCAGCGCGGGGATGCCTAAGGCCATGTACTGCAAGGCCTTGAACGCACATTTGCCATTAGCCCATTGATCGTTTTCCAATGGCATCAAGCCAATATGCAGAGCGAGTAGATCCTGCATCTCCGTTTCTTTTTGCCATGGTTTATAAACCAAAGACCGAAGGGCTAATGAAGGTGGTTGATTCGAAATTATACGAAATTCAAACTCATATTCCTCCTCCAGTTTCGCTAGCACTGGCACCACCTGCTCAATATATTTTAGGGTGGAATGCGTCCCTGTCCAGCCGATCACAAGGCGGCCCGATGCCTGCTGATCCCGCACCTGATTATGCAAGTGAATGGTATCGATAGTTGTAGGATTGATGACAACATTTGGATTAAACTGACGGGCATACTCTCCGAGGTAAGCATTGCCGCAACTCACTTTATAAGACCAACGACAGATACTACCTACTTTATGATGCCACTTGAACCCAGCCGCTATCTTGTTGGCTTGTGATGTGTTAGGCAGCCAGATAGCATCGTCGAAATCGTATATAATCTTTTTGCCGAGCACCTTCGTAATGATCCATTCGAACACGGGCGGGCCAATGGGAGAAGCCTCGCGGTGAATGAATACATAATCGTAGCGAGACACGGAAAATAACAGCGCTATGCGTCGCAAAAAGCCCCCCATAATCCCTAGGGTTTTGCTGAAGTAGCGCCCCGGCTTGTACAGGTCCGCCCACGTAGCGTCTGATATAAACGGCGCCACCTGGAATTGAAAGCCAGCCGCCGTTAGGTACTCAAAATATTGCTCGAATCGGAAGCGCTGCGATGGTGCCTTACCTAAGGGATATGGCACCAAGAATAGAATTTGCATACAAACTAATGAAAGCTATGGAGTAGCCTAGGTGCACACTACGGACCAAGTAGGCTGACAGAACTTGGGCGGTAAGTTGAAGCCGCTACCAGCAAAATTACCCAGTCTTGATTAGCCGAGCACTTGTGCATACATAAGCCCTAATCGTTCGAAGGAGGCGGCGGGCCTAAACTTATGACGCACGAAACTGCGACCGGCGGCGGCAAAACGAGTGCGCATAACTGCATCGGAAGCTAAAGAAGCAATGGCCTTCGCCATTGCTTGCACATCCCGATTAGGGACTAGCAACCCAGAAACGCCATTTTCGAATAGCTCGGCCGGTCCACCACAGTCGGAGGCAATAAGGGGAGTGCCAAAGTAGAGTGCGTCGAGGCAGGTTAAGGAAAAGGACTCCGATTCGGAGAAATTCAATAGAATATCTGCCTCCTTAGTCGTTTTTTCCACGTCCGCCGCAAAGCCCTGAAAGGAAACAACCGAATCCAATCCTGCTGCTCGTACAGTAGCTTCAAGGTCTGCACGGAATTTTTTGTTCTTTTCCATCCCCATATCTCCTCCTATAAAGGTTAGCCGCAGCCGGGAATCCTGAGCGTAGGCCTGTTGAAATGCCTCAAGCGCAAAGTTTTGCCCCTTGCCCTGAATATAATTGCTCAGATAGAGCAGTTGAATAGTCCCATCTGGGCGGATAGCTGGAATTGTTGGTGCCGGATAGCGTTCGGGGCCGGGAATAGGATCAAAAACAACTTGAATTTTGGTGGCCGAACCAAAGTACTGTCGTACGGCCTCCGACACGCACAGCACCCGATCAGCCCACTGCTCCCCGAGCCACCGCCAGAGGCGGGCCAGCGGTTGGGGTAGACTTTGGGGTAAAAAGCGCACATGCGTTATGACTTTTAAGTTCCCTACACTGAGTGCTTTGGCTATATAGCCAGTTAGGTTATAAAAGTCGTTGAGGTGGATAATATTTGCCCCCCGGCGCTGAGCTAGCCTGTATAATCGCCACCCGTTCATTAAGAGCATAGGAATATAGAGCAGCAAGTCCTTTTTCCGGCGGCTGATTTCCACAAAAGGTAGCTCATGCACTATATAGCCGTCCTTCTCCAATAAGGCACGTGCTGCGCTGCCTGTAGGCAGCACGTACTCAAACTCAAATCGATCTTGCAACGGTTGGGTTGCGTGGCGTATAGCATTCAACGCACCCGTCACCGCTCTGGAATTGTCAAGAACAAAGATTAATGGCTTTCTCAATGGTTACTATGATTGGGGCACTAAGGCAATGGGTAATGTATTCTTTACTCTGCTAGCACTTCGTCGATCAAGTTCTGCCAGCGTCGGAAAGTATTAGCGTGCGTGAAATCATTCGATCTTTGGCGGGCAGCTTTGCCCAATTGGTTACGCTGCTCCGCATTATTTAGCAGCGTGGTCAACGCAGCTACCCACTCTTGCTCGTCGCGGGATAGAGTAGCCGGGTCAGTCAGCATAGGCATCAGTACGCCGTAATTTGTCCACTCAGCTTTTCGAATAGCTGTAGCCGGGGCCACTGATTCCGGGGCCAACATCTCACGTGGCCCAGTTGGGCAATCGGTGGTTACCACGGGCACGCCACAAGTCATTGCTTCTCCCAGGGCCATAGGAAACCCTTCCCAGGCGGAAGGAAATACAAACACAGTAGCCGGCCGGATATATTTGAACGGATTTTGCTGTAATCCCACAAAGTACACGTCAAAGGCCGTTGTAATTGGCTGGTTGGCCCAAGCTTCATACACCTTCAGCCCCAAGCTCTGAGCATGCTCCACCATCGCAGCTCGCAGCTCGCCATCTCCGACAAAGATTAGCTTAGCAGCCTGCTGGGCACGCAGTTTGGCGAAAATGCTTAGTAGTGGCTTCTGATTCTTCTGCGTAGCTAACCTTCCCGAAGTAACGAGAGTTGGCGCCGAACTATACACTTGCTGCATTTCGATAGACAACGGTTCTTGCGCCCGCTCCCATACCTGCTCTACTGCAAAAGAGTTGTTTACGGCACTGAGCTTTTGCGGGTCTACACCATAATCCCGTACCATCTCCTGAATTATATCGCGACTGACGCACACTATTCGGTCGGCGCGCCGGTAGAGCATGGGCATCAGCACGCCCTTGCGCAGCCATCCCGTGAAACCACTTATATTCTGGTCATGGGTTTTGGAGCCGTGAATAAGTAAAATTACTTTTTCGCGGCCTTTACTAAGCAAGTTCACATAGTCGGCGCCCTCCAGGTGGCTTATGCAGATGTCGGTATTTAACTGCTGCTTGAGCTGCCGCAGCTCCTTGACGCGCCGAAAAAAGTTGGTGGCTTTTCGTAGTGCTCCTCCTCCACCCTCCACGCCTAAGCTTTGCAGTGGATTTCCAGAAGGGTACAGATTATCGCTATCAAAATCGAAAACTGCCTCCGTTACCTCATACACTTTACTTAGTTCAACGCTGTGGTCGTGAAAGACCCGTTGGGCCCCACCTAACCCCAGGTTGGGTATCACCATTAAGAGCTTGTTACGCATTTCATTTGGTAAGTCTTGTTGCGCCTTGCGCCCACTTTTGCGATTCGTGCGGGTATTAAAATCAAGTTAGCATCAGTAGTGCCTGTACTCGCTCTCGAAACTTGTTCGGCTCCACATAAAAGCCCCCCGAGTACTTATTTTGGCTTGCTTCTCCAATGAGACCATCATATTGATAGCCTAGCTGAGCCGCCATCAACATGTAATGAAACGGATAATACTCGCCGGGAGGCAATACCTCCAATAGCCCCATTGGCTGGCCTCCCCGAAACAGCATATTTACCAGTCCCGCCCCGTGAATACTTATCAGATAACGCGTATGGCTAAGCAGCCGGACCTGTTGCGCTACTGTCATAGTATCAAAATCCATCACTTCAAACCCTTCCGCCCGACAAATAGCTTCTATAGCTGCGGTATTCTCAATAAAGCGTAACCGCTTAGGACTACGCGTAATAAACACGCGGCGCTCAGAGCTTTCGACCGTAGTTAGATCTTGCGGCTGAACTAAATCTCGAATTCGCTTATAATAAGAAGAGGTATGCGTAAGGGGCTTGCAGAAATATGTTTTTCGACTTCTAATATACTCCCCTGGTTTCTGAACTACCCACTTCCGGTTTCGTAAATAGGGATGCTGCAGAAAATATTGAAAGAAGGATTTAGTATATAATGCTTCTGAAATTAATAGAGGAGTTTCATAGGGTAATGCTAGTTTTTCCTCAATAAAAAACAGCTTCGCTAGCACGTCATTATAGAAATGGTAATAGTTCTCCTCGCCAGTGTCGCGCAAGGAAATTAGCACATCATACGTAGGCAAGGAATCCCTGCGCAGGCTTAAAATTTTGATGTCAGGCTTTGGTAAGTACGCCACTCTGCTAAAGCCTAATGCAGGATAAATCAGCTTCTTATCATCGGAGAGAGCCCAGCCATAGTTGGGCTCGATAATGCATGGCTGGTCGTAGAGCAGCAAATACTCGTCCTGCGTCCAATTCTCGTACAAGCCGATTTGATGCTGCAAACGCGCATCTAAATGATTTTTTTGAACTGCTGTGAGCCGAAATGGATAATCATCACGTCGAATGATAAATTCCTTTTTTGTGAAATTACGCTCCGGAAACAGCAGTTTATCTACTGTGCTAATTCGGAATGTATTATAATACATGTGCGCTTTTTTCAGTAGCACCACTGGCAGTATTTTTTTCAATAAACTCTTTACCATACAACCAGTGCAATTATTGAATATAATCTCCAATAAATTAAGATGTCAAACGAGATTATTTATTTCAGAATGCAACCGCACGCGTTACCGTAAGCTACAGTAAGTGCTTAATAGACGCCAGAAAGCGCCGACGCCAAAGCACTGTTATATCTTGTTGTACCGCTTTCCACAAATAGTGAATCGTTTCCATTCTATGCTGCTTGCTCAAAGCCATCGTGAGCGTGATAAAGGTGTAGCGATTTGCAACAAACCTACCTACCTGATTGGGAAAACGTCGAGCAAAATCGGAATTGCGCTGCACGAGTTGCGCAAACAACTCATCCCGCACTCGCACAGTTTCGGGAGCTATGGTATTTAAGCTTCGGCCCTCATGCTCGTATAAGCAGAACGTTATTTCGCGGATTGGGTGAAAGGTATACTTACTAGCCAATCGTAGCCACAACTCCCAATCCTCTGCTGAAGCTAGCCGTCGATCTTCCTCAAAAGGATTCTCTAGGGCAATATCGCGACGCACAAATACCGTGTTACAGGCTAGTGGATTGTCGTGTAGCAACACCTCATTCGTGCTCTTGTCGAAGCCACACACTTCACTTATTTTTTTGCCAGCGCTATTCAGCACTTCATACCCGGTGTGCACTACTTCAACTGCCCCGTGGGAATCAATGAATTCCCGTACCACTCGCAAGTGGTTCGGATACATCTGATCATCAGAATCGAAGAAGTTTAGGTATTGACCTCGCGCGTGCTGAGCACCATAGTTACGAGCCGCCCCGCGCTCACCATTCTCTTTTCGCAAATAGCGAATGCGCGCATCTCGCAGGCTTTTTACTACTTCCTCTGTATTATCTCGGCTGCCATCATCCACTACAATCAACTCGAAATCAGAATCCTGCTGCCTTAGAATAGCCTCTAAGGTTGGGGTGATAATGCTCGCGCGATTGTAGGAGGGTACGATTACAGAAAAAAACGGGGCCACTTCCATTAAGCAGGGATGTTGGTCGGATTGAGCAGCTCTTTACCCAGCAACAACCGCCCATACTGTTGGGCCAGGAAGCGGTTGGCAGCGCTGCCCCCTCCGGCAAGCAACAGGTTCATCATTTTGGCTAAGTAATAGCTGGCCGTAGATAAAGCGCCGTATTCCCGACGCAGAAAGGTATCCTCATTGCGCAGAATCATATTCATCTGATTCAGCTTTTTCTCTTGTCGGGTGCTCTGGGAGAAGTGGTGCATAATATGCGCCTCCGGCACATACTGTATGCTGTACCCAAGCTTACGGATAGCAAAGCACCATTGGAGATCCTCAGCATACATAAAAAAATCGTCGGGCAATTTGCCCCCCGGCAACTCCGCAATTATATACCGCTTGACGTGAAAGTAGGTCCCCCAGACCCAATCAGGCCGAAATGGGGTTTCGTGTCCGAAAAAGCTCCCCAATAACACTTCTCCCCGTCGTTGCGCACTCAACAGCTTCTGTAGGCGCAACAACTCGAGTAGTTGCAGGCGCAACGACGGAAAGCGGCCACACTGATATTGCAGCCGACCATCCGGGTACTGTAGCCGCCCCGTAGTAATTCCCAGCTTAGGGTCAGCCACCAGCGCTTTATAAGTCAGAAACAGGGCATTATTGAGAAGCGCCGCGTCGCTATTGAAGAGCAGAATAGTTTCTCCCTGGGCATATTGAATCCCCAGATTATTTCCTTTGGCGAAACCCGAATTCTCTAAATTTCGCACCAATCTGATAGCAGGAAACCGCTCCACAAATAAGCCAGGGTCGCATTCCGAGGAAGCATTATCTACTACAATGACTTCGTAAGCCACCTCCCGCGTATGCTGCTCGATAGAGGCAATTGCCTCACAGGTAAGGCGGAAAGTATTGTAGTTAATAATAATGATAGATACTTGAACCATAGAAGCAATAGGAACGGTAAATGGCTTGTACGACAAACTCTGAGCTATCAGGCGCAGACAGGCATATGTCAGATGCAACCCAATAGTCTTTCTTCCACGCAGCTATTTCAGGGGCTACCGGAGAGACAAAGGTCGGGCTTAACGGCCAACTTCGGCAAAGAGCTGCTCGTATTGTGCCGCGCAGACTGCCACATCATACGTATCGCGCAACTTCCGCGCCGTCTGCGAATGCTTACCTAACAAGGCCGCATCCGCGACATAGGCACTCATTGCCTGTACCAGGTCATTTAGTCGCGGAGTAGCATCTGAATTCATTTTCAGCAACCTTCCGCCAAATACTTCCTCGGTTGGCTGCACCATCTCAGGAATGCCCCCCAGCGGACTGGCAATTACGGGAACGCCGTTTTCAAAGAACTCAATAATAGAGATAGGCTGTGCTTCTGAGAAACGGGACGGGAACAAGCCAACCTGACACTGTTGCATATAAGGATGTGGTGTCTGCACGTTGCCCAGGAAATAAATATCTGGATTTTCTTGCTCGTACTGGGCACGCAACGTTTGGAGGTAAGCACCGTCGCCCATCGCAATGAGAGCAAAGCGCTGCGCCGGAAACTGTTTTTTCACTTGTGCATAAGCGGCGAGGGCATCGCCCCAGCCTTTCTGCTCAGTGCCGCGCCCCACCATTCCAAACACGAAGCTACCGCTTGGTATAGGCAGCTTAGGGATGAAACCACTTGAATTATAGCGAGGTACTCCATTGTAGATAACCTCAACGCGGGTAGTTATTTTCTCGCGGGGCTTTTTGCTTGCGGTCTGTTCCTTGGCGTTTTCGTATTCATTCTGATAATCCGTAGCCATAATTTGCTCCCCGGCCCGCCGCTCTTCCTGGGTTGGCTCTTCAATGATTGCCCCGGTGAATATGTCGGCGGTGTACTGCGATACGCCTACTACGGCCTTCGCCAGATTAGCAAAGGGCACAAAGGAGAACTCCCCTAGCTTAATGAGCATAGTATACCCCTGATGGTCAGTTACAACTATCGGAATTTTGGTAAGGCGGTAGAGCTGGGTGATGCGCGATTTGGCTACCATAGGCTCATGACTATGCACCACCTGAATACCGTAACGCCAAATGATGTAGGCCATCAATAGCGTCTTCGCTTCTTGGTGTACAGAGAATTTAAAACCCAATTTTAAGAATAGGGCGTTCAGCTTCCAGCAAACAATGTTGACCAGCGGGTAGCGGTCTATCGTTACCATGCGCACGGCCGGGCTTAGATAGTGCGCCACCATCGCCTCGTCGACCAGCTGCTCGCTCTGGTTGAAGAAAAATACCTGATGTTTCTTAGCCAGCTCCGAGGCCAACGACAAAGCCAATACGTGCGAACCTGCTTTGTCCAGGCAGAAAGTGGAGACCAGTATGTTCATGCCTATTGAAAATTAATTAGTACGAGCATTCGCATATTCCCAGAATAAAGCTTCGTACTTCCGGGTGCATTCTTCTAAAGCAAATTTAGCTTGTAGCACGTGTGCCGCTGCTCTGTGATGCTCGTAGAGTTCGGCATCGGTTGTATAGCGATGCATGGCCAAGACCAGGGCCGACACGTCGGGCCGGTGGGTTAGAGGGTCCAGTGTGGTCAGGAGGCCGGCCGTTCCGAGAGCCGGATCGTGAATGATTTCTTCTATGCCGCCTACATTGGTAGCCACAACCGGCTTGCCATAAAACAAATATTCGATAACGGCCAGCGGCAGGGCCTCGCCAGCAAAATAAGAAGGCAATAATCCTACGTCGAAGCCGGCAATATAAAAATCCGGGTTTGATACCCGGCCTACGAAATGAATCCCTGCTTGCTCCTGATATCGTTCCCGCAAGCTATCTAGGTACGAACTACCGCCCACCAGTACCAGTTGAATATTGTCATTAGTACGACTACTAAGCTCCTGAAATGCTAGGATAGCAGCCTCCCAACCCTTCTCAGGAATACCACGTGCTACCATGCCGAAGACAAAGGCATCGGCATCAATCCTAAGCGCGGCTCGCATCGCCGTTGCATCTGGCAAAGCGTCAACCCGAATACCATTGAGAATAGTGTGTACGGGGGGTAATTCAGGCAAAGCAGCTTGCATGGTACACCGGCAATAGTCGGATACGGCCACGATAGCGTCGGCCTGTCGTAAAGTGGGGGCAAAATCATGCTGGCCTGTCCGCAGAAACATAGTATACTCCCCATGCTCCGTAATGATAAAAGGAATCCGCGTGTCGCGCATTACCGGCGCACACATCCGGTCAGAGTAGGTAGCGTGACTGTTAACCAACTCAATACTATAGCGTTTCAGACAACTTTTGAAATAGGCTTGCTGAACCCGCTCGTAGACAGAATAACGCAGGCCTAGCCGCCGTCCCAGCGCGTTCAGCTTGTACGCCCAGAAACTTTGCCAAGGCCGGTCAGCCATTGACACGACCCGCACGCCAGCGGGCAACAGCCGTTTTACCAACTCAGCGTCATACAGTTCTGCCTTCTGATTGAAAATTGTTACCTGGTGCCCCAGCCGGGCCAACCCCGCCGCCAGATTCATAGCTAGAATCTCACCACCACCAACTTGTAGCGACCAGGTAGAAATAAGAATATTCATGCTCGGGCGTTAGAGTAAACGCGCTCAAAAGTACCACATCCCGCATAACCATGCGCCATGATGCCCTTCTACCCTTTACCAACAAAAGATTTGAACCTGCGCCACACCACTACTAGCTCTGGATGATCGAAATAAAACTCCATCATTCGGGAGCGAGAGAGATTATCGCGTTTCTCCTTTGACAGCTTCACTTTAATAATTTTGTTTTCACTAGCTCGCGGTGACAATCGCAGATACTGATGATATATATGCCGCAAGCGGTGCTCACAGTCACTGTGCCAGGGTTTTTTACCGTTGTAGTGAATAATCTTTTGGTCTTTTAGAAAAGTGCCAAATTTACGCTTCGGCACCTCATTGGGCACATATAGGCGCATTAGATTATAACAGACGGGCAGCCTATACCAGTTATCCTTCAGCACCATATTAAGCGCATCCTGATCAGGATAACGCTTGATGCGCTCTGGTTCTTCCCGAATAATCTTCAGGGCTTGCTCAGTTATTTGCTGATCTTTCCACTTAGCAACGTCAATAAGTAATACCCCCGAGTTAAAATAATCGGCGGCGGAATAAATACCTATGTCGGAACGGACAGGCATATCAGTATCTGTAACGGCCGCTACTGGGTGGCTGTGCATATCGAGGCTAAAAAGCTCAATCAGATTTCCCAAAACCAGTGTATCTACATCAATATAAAGAAGTTTTTTTATTCTTTCCTCAATAAGAAAAGGGAAAAAAGTCTATAATAAATAGCAGCACTCAAATAATTTTCTTCATGATCAGGAAGGACGAATTTATCAATCCCCCTCTCAGGTACAGCATAAAACGTAATGCTACCACCGTTTTTTTCGACGAAATCACGAATAGCCAGTGCCTCAGCGCTGGATAGACCCGTCACTATTAAATGAAGAGCTATTATATTATTTTTATTATTAGTGAATACTGATGTCAGCAATACATAAAAAGGCGTGATATATCCTTCATCGAATGCTAAAGCTAGATTAACGACAGTGTTAGACATACATGCATGACTTGTTTTTCAAGATATTCTTATCGCAAATATACTAAATACTATTGCTAGCGTCCACCACGTACTGATCACCGCGCCTCAATTTGGAGTGAGCAGCGAATGAGCAAAGCCAGGAAGATGAGGTTATTGCAGCCGCATTCTCAAGCACTTATAACCGCGGGCCGGGCGGCAACTAGTATTGAGCCAGACGACACTATACTTGATTAGACCACATCGAGAAAGTCTGGCAAATCTCGTTTGCTCATCACAGTAGCGGTCATTGTCCCGCAGTAGCCTACAGCACCGTTGACGTGCTCAAAACCCAATCGAAGCAAGGCTTTGTGCTTCCTCCAACCCACGAATGTCCAAGGCTCTTACTGTCTCTGTTTAGTGTGTCTGGATAACCAATGATCCTATATCTTTGCGAAAGACTACTCATCAAGTAACCATGTTTTCAAATTAATAATACTTTATGAAACCTGGAATCGAGAATATTCACATCGCTATTTCTTTTGACCAGGGCTACGTACCATTTGTGTATGTGCTGCTAACATCAGTCTTTCATCATAATGCTGACTTAGCTATTACTATCCATGCTCTGGCTCCTGAAATATCGGCTCCTGACAACGCCGCGCTTATTAAGTTTATAGAGCAAAAAGGAGGACAGATATATTTTTATGCCTTAGATGCCGCTGCAACTCAGGGGTTCGCATTGCCAGATCACAAAACATCCTATTTTACCTTAGCGAATTACTACCGACTATTTTTCGCAGACCTTGTACCTAAAAACTTGAGCAAGTTATTATATATAGATATTGACACATTAGTTATCGGCAGCTTAAGAAATGTTTTTCACACCGATTTAGGCAATTTCGCAATCGGTGCGGTCCAGGATATAGAAATGCATTTACGCACGGATTTAGGTATCACCAGCCGGGATGACTATTTTAATTCGGGAGTATTACTTATTAATTTACCTCAGTGGCGACTTCAGCGCATTACTGAACGAGCTTGTGATATTGCCGTGCGTTTTCCTGATAAGGTAAAGGGGTGGGTCGACCAAGACGCCTTAAATATGCTGCTCCAGGGCACATGGTATCGACTTAATTGGCGCTATAATGTAATGAACGAATATATCCCATACGACCTGCCTCGGCGTGATTATGAGCATTTTTTGACTGATAAAGTAATCATACATTATACTGGAACCCCTAAGCCGTGGCATTGGGCCTCTGAAAATAAATTCAGATTCTTATATAGAAAGTACGCGCAACAATCAACTTATGCTCCTGCGCAACGCTATGCCGCCAAAAAGATATCATGGCAAGGATTTACTCACCTGCTTTCAAGTCGTGCGCTGGAAACATACTTCAACTACCCGGAGGTGGGGCAAGCCTGGCGGCGATTAAAATCAATTTTTAAGGCTTAGGTTTTACAGAAAGAAATATATATGTATAAACCGCCTGAGATACACTTAATAGTACAAGTCCATGAGTAAAGCCAATTAATCATGGCTTATCGTTTCCACTTAGCAAAGGCCTTACCCATTTTTCTATTGTATTAACATCTTCACGCAAGGAGGCAGAAAGCTTGAATATCCATTTTAAACGCGAGTAATATTCAGCTAATAGAAGTTGATAATATTCCTCCTTGGGCATTACCCAAAAAGCAACGTGTTGCTTCATAGTAAGCAATTTAAATTGTTTAAATACTTCATTTAATATATATTTTTTAATTAAATAATTATTAGTCACTCTTTTTGATTTGGCAGCATCTATTACAGCACCATATAGGGAAAAGTAATAACTGACGTATCCAAATGTATCAAAATTCTGTTTGATTTTTCTCCACTCAAGCCGGCTTGCAGGCATGAAATGTTTGAATTTCAATTCAGAGGAGTAATATGCCTTCCGGCCTAATAGCGACAGACCCAGGCCTAGTTCAGAGTCTTCACCAGCAGCTTTGCCAGGAACCTTACTCGTTAGGAAAGAGAAGCCTCGCTGCCTTAATTCAAGCCAGTCTTTTTGATATATCACCAGACCAGCGCCCCACACATGAAAGTGGTTGTCAGGAAAGTAGCCGGATTTATCGAATTGCCCCCCAACTACAAGCTGCTTGGCCATCCGGGGGTCGGCAAACCAGGAGGGTGGTGTTGTTTCGAATACAGCCTCACTAAATCCTTGTAAAATACTCACGTCAGGATAAGTAGTGAACAGCTCTACTGACTTTGTCAGATAGTGTTTATCCAGCCAGTTATCGTCGTCGACAGTTAGAATGTATGCGTAAGAAGCCGCATCATAACCTGTTTCGATAGCAAAGCCTTTACCTGGGCGCTCCTCCTTCAGTACAGTCAGCGAGAATGGAGCGCCTAGCTCTAGCCAAGCTGCTTGGGTGAATGCTGCTGTATCATCAGTTGAAGCATTGTCTATTAGTAGTAATTCCATACCGTAGTCCTTCGGTATCTCTAATAGCGCCAAATGCTTTAGAGTCGGTGATAGTCTGGTCTTACCATTGTAGGTACAGATAATTATAGAAAACCCCGGCGGCTCTGTTTGACTCATAAGCAATACCAATTGTTCATTACTACCTTTTACTACGGCTCAATAGCTAATCCTGCTATTTTAGCAATTCAATAAAGTTTAACAAGGTCTCATCTGGGTGGAGATCCGTAATGTTTACAGAATGAGCAAAAGCATTTTCGCCCATCACTTGTAGCTTGTCTTTATGCTCCCATAAATCTTCTAAAGCAGCGGCAATACACTCTACAGAAGCGGTAGCTGCCAAGAATCCCGTTGTGCCATTAAGCACATACTTACTGTTATCACCAACATCAGTCGATAATACTGCTCTACCGGAGAGCATAGCCTCGACTAAGGCCAGAGGTGTCCCTTCGCTCAAAGAAGGCAAGACCAGTACCTGATTGGTTTCCCATATCTGGTCTACATTACTAACATGACCTTCTATAGCAACTTTATTCTGGAGGCCATATAGCTGAATCAGTTGTTGAAGATACTCCAGATGAGGACCAGACCCATATAGTCTCAAACAAAAATCTCTACTCATCCACGGTTCAGTGCTTAATACCTGCAACAAGATGTCCTGTCCTTTGAAAGCGCAATCCAATCTGGCTACGCAAGCCATTAATAACTTCTCGCTGTGTGGGAATTCTTTAATTGATATATCTTTTATATTTACGGGATTACTTATAACCTCCGCATTATCTATAGAATATGCAACCTGGCGCTCAGCATTACGAAGATTACGCTCGGACACAAAGAAGAATTTCGCGGCATTCTGAATTATTTTGATAGCATAATTTCGTTGAGAGTTGACAACTATATTCCCATTTTCAAAATTGTGCTGACTGATCATGATATAAGGTTTACCGCTATTTATAATACTTTCTATCGTCTGTTGATGATGAATAAAATCGAAAACTGAGCCGTTAGAAATAATATATATGTCGGCAACAACGTCAGGGACTACTTCTACTATCCGTTGTTTAAGCCGCAGTTTGATTGCGATTCTATCCCCGAAAGAAGGATAACCCAAAGTATAATAGAACTGGGTATCAACACCTAACTGCTGTAACTCGGCAACTTTACTAGGTACAGCAGGCCATTGCTGTGTGAGTGAGCAGACAGAATGACCATTAGCTAATGCCAGTTTAGCCGTTTTGTACCATAGCTCTTCACTGCCTCCCCAGGGCAATATCTTCATTAAGGAGACAAATGCAATTTCCATTGAGCTTATCTATTTATCTAATTTTTATTTTATTAGCCAAACTAGCTTTAACTAGTTAAAGCTAGTTTGAGCTTAAAAGCTGCATTTTAAAATGATGTAAGATATGCTTCAGATTACTGTAATAACTCTTGGTCTCTTTGGCACTCTTAAGAAAGCTTTTTACACCTTTGATATATTGCTTGTTGGCAAAATATATACAGCCTAAAGCATGATCTATTTCGTTTATCCTTACTTGATTATAATCAATAGCCTCGATATAAATAGGATTTTTAAGATCAGCTTTGAGAAGTAGGCGCATATCCCTTTCTCCTACAATCATTTTAATTCGATCTTGACTCGCGCTAATTCTGTGTACTCTTACATAAGAGAGACCATCAAGGCTCTCATTATAGGCGATGTTCATACCAATCAAAGCGCACTTGATCCATAAATACCAATCCTCATTGTAGCGAAGCGATTCATTGAAGAAGCCAGCTTCATCAAATTTTATTTTTTTAATTAAAGGTGACTGTATCACCATTATATTACTTTTTAGTAAACGACAAACCATATCTTGGCCCTGTCCACTTATATTGGGCATCCAAGGAGAATACGAAAGATCCAATGACTGTCTAAAGGCACCAAAATCACCATCGTCGAAATAGTATACAGGTCCGTACACTAAGTCTACTGTTGGATTATTCTTCAAATAAGTGAGCTGCACCTCAAATTTACGTTCTGAAAGCAAATCGTCAGCATCTAAGAACTGAACATAATTTCCCCGTGCGTGCTTCAGACCGTTATTGCGTGCACGAGACACACCACCGTTCTTTTGGTAAACGTATTTAAATCTCTTATCACGCTTAATGAAAATTTCAACAACCTGCTTTGTATCATCGATGGAACCATCATCCACAATGATACATTCCCAATGTTGATAGGTTTGGGAGAGTACTGAATTTAATGTATCGGGCAGGAGCCAACCGTAATTGTAGCATGGGATGATAATACTAACTAAGTTCATATAAAAATCATCATTAGTCGGATTAGATTTTAAATCTGAAGCTCTTGATACGCTTCAAACTATTGGCTTGAATTATTACATAATAAGCCAAACTTATTTTACTTATTTGAGAAATCATGGATGTCATTTTTACAATATTATAATCTCTTTTCAGTAAGATGTAAGATAAATCCAAAAATTCTTTGCTCGCTTGATCTAACATCAATTTATTTGCTTTTCTATCTAATTTTTTTGATTTGTACATAAATGCATAACATTTTTGTCTTTCAAACAACTGGCTACCGTCATTGATAGAACTTTTGCTTGCATTGGAGTCGTGTACTCGATAATTACTCAAGCAGTTTGCTTTATAAGCAATACGCCCATACAGGCCTAGTTTTATGTATACTAACCAATCACCTGCATAACGAAAAGAAGAATCAATTCCATCAACAGCATCTATGGCACTACGTCTAAACAAAACAGAACTGGCGTTATTGACCGTACATTGTAATGAAAGGTATTTATCTATTTCCTCTCTTCCATCTATTATAAAATCTGAAGCCCAGTGCTCAGTAGCAAAGTGCTCATTTTTCCAATCTGAAGTCA
The DNA here is from genome assembly GCF_056835965.1 of Hymenobacter sp. R533113. Classification (NCBI taxonomy): domain Bacteria; kingdom Pseudomonadati; phylum Bacteroidota; class Cytophagia; order Cytophagales; family Hymenobacteraceae; genus Hymenobacter; species Hymenobacter sp. R533113. Next base: position 615,723 of record NZ_JAKWBD010000001.1, on the reverse strand, counting down.
TAGCTAACACTTTATCTTGTTCATCGACTACCCAAGAATTTGTATAAGCAAAAGCTATTTCGTTGTCATCTTCTAAAGTTGGCACTAGTGTCATTAAAAAATCTGGTTCAGCAAAATCATCACTCTCTGCTATCCATGCGTATTTACCACGCGCATTTATAAAACCTTGCTGCCATTGCTTAAAAACACTACCACTATTAGCCTTATTAAATATCGTTACTATTCGCGAATCTTTTAGGGCGAAATTTTCAATAATGTCACGGCTACTGTCTGTTGAACAATCATCGAGAATAATAAGCTCAAGGTCTTGATAAGTCTGAAACAAAATTGAGCTTATCCTCTGATGCAAATAATCTGCATGATTATAATTAGGTACGATAACAGAAACCTTAGGAGTAAAGCGCATAAACTGTTTTTTGATTTCCTATAATGAATGAGAAATTTATTTAGCTTTAAATATAAACCAAAGGATGTCTCTAAAACTCATATTTGGCAATAATTTCGCATTAAATAACAAAAACGAATACTTTATTTTTTTCCAAAATGAAAGGTCATATAATAAATGCAATATATCAACTCTAATATTTTCTCCAATAATCATATCTAGATATACTTCATTATTAGTTATTACAATATTTTCCTCTGGTAATTTGCGCACAGTATGGTTTAAGTTACATACATTAGAATAGAAGCGTCTTAAGTAATTCATCCAACCCTCACCTGTGTGGTTATCCATTACATTTCTGTATATATTATTTGCCATACGTAACCTTTCATTGGGCTGATCTATAAGGGTAAGCAGTCCTTTTTTCCAATCGGCTTTATTTTCGTAGTATTTAAATTCATCTTTATAATTAGCAAGGGAATAAGTATTTAACAGTGGTGCATCATACATGAAATGTATTGGCTTCCTTAATATACCTACTTCCAATAAAGCGGTAAAAGAACTAAACGGATAACCCTCCAGATAAATATCACATGCTTTTTTGTAGACTTCAATATCCGGCGTTGAGTTAATAAAAATTATTCTTTCATGACTATAAATATTTGCAAATAAACTATCATTATTTACCCCGATAATGAAAATTTTACATTTAATTTTTTCATCTAAAATTTCGATTATATCTTTAAAAAATTTTTGTTTTTAAACGGTTTAAACTTATAATATGTACCTATTGTAAGGAAAACAATTTCATCATCCTTGACCTTGAGAAATTGTCTAGCTTCTTTATAATCTAACGTATTTTCTGATTTTTTTATCGGAATAGGCAAAACACTAAATGAGTTTATTGCGCGTCTTAATTTATCAGAAGCTATGATATTATCTCTAATCTCTATTAAATTATCACATATTGAACTCCCAACCCAGCATAAATGATCTGCATGATTTAATATTGCTACAGGTACTTGACTGTCATATGCTAGAGCAACTACTGGAATTATATCTTCAGGATGATGATGTAAAATAATTAAGTCGTAATTAGCAGAAGTGGCATTGAATATTTTAATTCTATCTAAATAGCTGTCACCTGAATTATACAAATATATTTGACCATTATTAATTTCAACTATTTCCCTAATATATTCTGGAATAGCATTATCTTGCCTACCCAAAAAAAGGTCATGGTGATTTTTATTATCTATTTTAATCCAGTTTGCTAAAACTTTTGAATGTCCCCCTACATTATACAAACTACTAGCATAATGAAGGATTCTTAGTGAATGTATTTCTATGAGTTTCTCATTGACATAAACTTTATTTAGCACTCGTTTGCCAATTAGATTTAACATTTTTTCGATACGGCTATCTGAATAGAAACCACAGTAATTAGTAACACTAAAAGCAGAAGCTTTAGATATCAGCTTAATACTTTTCTCAAAGTCACTTTTTTCAAAATAATAATTTGCTATATCAAGCAACAACTTATAACAATAGTTATTATATTTTATTTTATGTATTAGTTTTTTATCCATGTGATTTTCTTTAATTGCATTATTCATAATATTACATGTTATGCAAATAAGAATTTGCTTATCTAAAAGCTATCAACTTATAATAGAGTTTTTATTATTTGATAATCAGCAGATTGAGCAGATATTCTTGAAATGTGCTACTTCGGCGCACAAAGCGAAGGCATCGGTTAGCTTTTCCTTTTTTCTCATCCGGTTGGTTGTACGAAGCACGAAAAACGATTTGAGTCGTGCAATGACATTCTCCACCACGACGCGAAGTGGAGCCAACACCTGATTAATAAGACGTTCGAGTGGCGTGAGTGGATGATTTTTTCGCGCCTTAAAAGGAATAAAAACATACTTGCAGTTAATAAATTTTTTAATACCCACAAAGCCTGCATCCACATGAATCCGATAGTTTTTTAAGGTTATATGTGCGAAAATTTCTTTGAAAATAGTGAAGTCATGCGTTCGGCCACTATAGGCTTTGCTGATCCACAACAGCCGGCCGCTGAGCGAGCAGATGAGCAACCATTTCAGGGTGTGCCTTTTTTTACCACTATAAAATTCCTCCTGAAGCTGCTGATTAGCAGCCCGTTCAATCGGAACTTCGGTTACGTCAATGACTAAATCGTCGATACCCGCGAAGAGGTCGTCAAATTGCGTCTGCTTGGTAAATAAAACGCGTTGTGTCAGGCCTTGTGCTTGCAAAGCTGCTTTTAAACACGGTTTTAGTCGCTCTAAATACTGGCTCACCGCAAATTCAGAAAAGCCGAAGTAGATGGCCATATTATGCAGCGTGGGATAGGCTTTATAGTAGTGCAGAATAAAAAATAAGGCTTCGCGTGTATCGGTTAAAACCGGGTTTGATTTTAGGTAGGGTTGCGGAATTTTGGGTTCATAAAAAGGCGCGAATAGCTCGTAAAGCTGGTCGAACTGAACTTGAGTTAGCCCGGTTGCCGCTTTGTATTGGTTGTCCGTTCGCAGGTTGTGGTAGATGCTGAAAGCCATACAAAAATGAAAAGAACTGTTAATGCCCACAAGCTACTGATTATCAAATAATAAAAAATCTAATAAAATATAACGTGCTTCCTGTTGATAAAATATGCACAAAAGCCCATATTCTTATCCCCTTTCCTATAGCCGCAGATTCAACTATTGCAGCAGAATGCACGAAATACTCTTTACTCACTAGCATTTTTTCTGGCTATTGCTTTGAATTAATTATAGGCTCTTATATAATCCTCAGCAATATATTCTTGTGAAGTCAAGCATAGCAAAACCGCATTATGTTAAAATTTAATAGTACGCCAATAAAGCTTAGGAATATACAAACTAATATTCGTTTTATTCATAATATATATTTTTCATCACCAGATAAATACTCCAACACAAACTCAATTAATCCACCAACCGAAAATATTATTTGCTGTAAATCATAGTGAGCATGGTGCCCTCTAATTACATCATCGGGCGTATAATAAGTCCAATAAACACGCTTAATCTCGAATGGCATCATGCTATTCTGAGCCATAGTCAGGTAGCCCAAGGAAGGATTACCAACCTTGCCTAGCTCTATCAGGTAAGGTTTCTCTGTATCGTTCATCAACTTTATTTTTCCGAGTTAAAACAAATATTATAAATTATACTGGGTCTTATCACGCCAGGAAGAACACTATTATTACTTCCCAAGCTTTCGTTTATTATTTCAAACTGAATAATTTCTTCGGCAGAAAACAATAAATACCGCTGATTTTCGCCAAACATAATTTTGAAATGGTAAGTGCCGGCATTTAGAATAGAAGGCAATTGCCCTTTAACAGTATAAGTTCCCCTCTTTGAGTTATTTTCCGTGGTGATAAGAGCACCATGGTGAAAAACCGCGACTTCATCCAGATTACGTAGTTCAAAGGTGGCGTCAAGATTTATCCCTTCTTTTTCATTATAAAAAGTCAGTTCGAACTCAAGCCCCGAAGAAATTGAAAGGGTGTCTCCTTGCAACGGCTCTACTTTGAATTTCAGTATTCTAATATTACTATTGCCTGGTGCATCCTCCATAGACCCCGTATGCTCAAAATATGAGTTAGTACTACTGGAGCTTTGGTAATAATTGACCGCTTCCAGCTGACTTCCCTCGAAAACCGTGCTGCCTTGCCGCATCACTACTCCCCTGTCGCACAGCTGTTTTACGGCTGCCATATTATGGCTTACAAATAAGACCGTTCGTCCGTCTTTAACACTGACATCCTTCATACGGCCCAGACACTTTTTCTGAAACTCCGCATCGCCTACGGCCAGCACCTCATCTATAATTAGTATCTCTGGCTCCAAAAAAGCGGCCACAGCAAAGGCCAATCGCACGTACATACCGCTGCTGTAGCGCTTTACGGGTGTGTCGATGTAACGCTCCACACCGGAAAAATCCACAATCTCATCAAATTTACTGCGGATTTCGGTTTTACTCATGCCCAAAATGGCACCGTTCAGAAAGATATTCTCACGACCTGTCAACTCAGGATGAAAGCCGGTACCAACTTCCAGCAATGAGGCAATACGCCCTCTCACTTTAACATTACCCGTGGTAGGGGCCGTTACTTTTGAGAGGATTTTGAGCAACGTGGATTTACCCGCGCCATTGCGGCCAATAATACCCAACACCTCGCCCTGCTTTACCTCAAAGCTGACGTCTTTCAGCGACCATACATAGTCGCTGTTACCCTTAGTAGTGCGGTCGTTAGTTTCACCTATTCTGGTAAAAGGGTCTTCTTTGCCGCGTACCTGAGCCCACCAACGGTTGATATCCTGGCTAAGGGTGCCAGTACCGATCTCTCCCAAGCGGTAGAGCTTACCTAGATTCTCAACCTTAATAGCAATGTCACTCATCTAAAATCTTAATTTCTCTGTTGGACTGGTCCTTCTGAAAGGTAGACAACTCCCAAAATTGAACAGGGAGTATGGCTTTATACCGTATCGGTAAAGCTCTTCTGTACTTTGTTGAATATAATAGTGCCGATCAGTAGAATAACAATTGTAAAGAGCACACTGTAGCCTAAGTAACTCCAACTAAAGGTACCCGAACCTAGAAACGCATACCGAAAGGTTTCGACGATAGACGTCATTGGATTAGCTAAAATCAGATAGCGGTACTTATCAGTGATACTAGATAGTGGATAAATAACCGGCGTAGCATACATTAATAGCTGCACACCAAAGGCCAGTAGCATGGCCAAATCCCGGTACTTGGTAGTAAGGGAGCTAAAAATCATGCCCAGACCCAGGGACATTAAACCCATGATGGCCACTAGTAGCGGCGTGAGAGCTATCAGCCAGTTGGGGTGGATATTGCTATCCTCTTTGAGTAGATAGTACAACCAGATAGCGATAAAAAGCCCGAACTGAATAGCAAATCGCACTAAATTGGAAATGACGATGGACAGCGGCATGGTCAGGCGCGGGAAATACACCTTGCCAAACATACTAGCGTTGTCGCGGAAGACTGTGGACGTGCTGGTCAGCGTCAAAGCGAAGTAATTCCAGATGGTGATGCCCGACATATAGAATACCATCATGGGTAGGCCATCGGTGGAAAGCTTAGCGACATTACCGAAAATAACGACGTAGGTAAGTGTAGTGAGCAGGGGCTGAATAAAGAACCAGATCGGCCCTAGCACAGTCTGCTTGTAAGTCGAGACGAAATCCCGGCGCACGAACAGCATCACCAGGTCGCGGTAGCGCCACACATCATTGAGACCTAGATCCAATAGGTTAGTACGAGGCTCAATTACCTCGGTCCAGCTTTCCTCCTGCGCTCCGGTTTCAGCTCGCAACTGCTCTGGTTTAGTTAGAACGTTTGTGGTATCCAAAATGGGAGAGTTAGTAAATAAATGCGCCCGTAAGCAGCTACTTGCGGGCACAAAGGTAACTATACAGCATGAGAAACGCTTCGTAAACGCTGTGCTTAGGCCACGGATGTCGGCTGAAAAGTCCCCTGATACACTGTTCGGACTCCTTCGGGCAGCGAAATTTTATAGCGCCAGCCAGCTTCGGCCAGCTTCGATACGTCCAGCAACTTGCGCGGAGTGCCATCGGGCTTTTCGGTGTTGAAGCGGATGTTGCCTTCGTAACCAATAGTGTCGCGCACCAGCTCCACTAGCTCACGAATAGTCAGATCTTCGCCGGTACCTACATTCACCGGCTCCCGGCCTTCATAATGAAGCATAAGATGCAAGCAGGCATCGGCTAAATCATCGACGTGCAAGAATTCGCGGCGGGGCGTGCCTGTACCCCACACTTCTACTTCCGGGGCGTTACTCTCTTTTGCTTCATGAAACTTACGAAGCAAGGCTGGCAACACATGCGAGTTTTGTAGATCGTAGTTGTCGCCAGGTCCATAAAGGTTAGTTGGCATCGCCGATATGAAGTTGCTGCCATGCTGGTCGCGGTAGGCTTCACAGAGCTTTAGGCCAGCAATTTTGGCTAGGGCATACGGCTCATTAGTCGACTCCAAGGTACCAGTGAGTAGGTACTCTTCCTTAATCGGCTGGGGGGCTAATTTGGGGTAGATACAAGAGGAGCCTAAAAACAGCAGCTTCTTCACGCCCTGCACAAAGCTGGCATGAATAACGTTATTCTGAATCTGTAGATTATCATACAGAAAATCAGCACGAAACACATTATTAGCATGAATACCACCTACTTTGGCAGCAGCTAGCATCACGTACTCGGGCTTTTCTTCGGCAAAAAAGGTGTCAACTGCTACGGCATTTCGTAGGTCTAGCTCCTTAGAAGTGCGCGCAACAATATTTTGATAGCCAGCATCTTGTAAGCGGCGCACTAGAGCGCTGCCGACCATCCCACGATGGCCAGCCACATATATTTTAGCGTTCAGTTCCATATGCAAATGCTTGAGCTGATAGGGTTCAAGCTACTCAGCGTAGTTTTTAAGAATGGTGTGGCCACCTTCGCGCAGATACTCATCGCGGCGTGATCCTTCTACATCCGACTGCATCATTTCCTTGACTAAGCCCTGCAAGTCATATTTTGGCACCCAGCCTAGCTTCTGCTTTGCTTTCGTTGGATCACCGATAAGCAGCTCTACTTCGGTAGGGCGGAAATAGCGCTCGTCAACGTGCACTACAACAGAACCTATCGCTACTTGGTACTCCGGGTTGTGGCAAGCCACTACCGTACCTTTCTCCTCGATTCCCTCGCCACTGAAGTCGACCTCAACGCCAACTTCGGCAAAGGCAAGACGAACGAATTCACGCACGGTGGTTGTGATACCTGTGGCAATAACGAAATCCTCGGCTGTTTCCTGCTGCAGCATGCACCACATGGCCTCAACGTAATCCTTAGCGTGGCCCCAGTCGCGCTTGGCGTCTAGGTTGCCCAGGTACAGGTTCTCTTGCAAGCCAAGGGCAATGCGGGCAACGGCACGCGTGATTTTGCGCGTCACGAAGGTTTCGCCGCGCAAGGGGCTCTCGTGGTTGAAAAGTATACCATTGCAGGCATACATATCATAGGCCTCGCGGTAGTTTACAGTAATCCAATAGCCGTACAGCTTCGCTACGGCATAAGGTGAGCGGGGGTAGAACGGGGTGGTTTCTGACTGGGGCACTTGCTGTACCAAGCCATACAACTCAGAAGTAGAGGCCTGATAAATCCGGGTTTTCTTAGTCATTCCCAGGATGCGAACGGCTTCGAGCAAACGGAGCGTTCCAATACCATCCACATCGGCGGTGTATTCGGGCGTGTCGAACGATACTTTCACGTGTGACATAGCACCGAGATTATAAATCTCATCAGGCTGCACTTCCTGTACAATCCGAATAAGATTGGTAGAATCCGTCAGGTCACCGTAGTGCAGCTTGAAATGCACATTCTTCTCGTGTGGGTCTTGATAAAGATGATCAATACGCTCGGTATTGAAGAGAGAAGACCGGCGCTTGATGCCGTGAACTTCGTAGCCTTTGCTTAGCAGCAGCTCGGCTAAATAAGATCCATCCTGACCGGTAATACCGGTTATTAAAGCACGCTTCATATATGATAAATTTGGGTCAAATTTTATGTAATCAAAAGTTGTATCTAGCTTGACAGCTTTACAGTGCAGCTGATTTACAGAGCTTTAAGAAGAAGGAGCAAAGATAGGCGCCTTTTACTAGGTATTGATTTTAAAGGTTGCCTGTGAGCTGTCAATAGGCTATACAGACTTGACAGACAAGCTCTTTATACCACTTGCCTCTTACAGGGAATTGAAAAAGCTGTCGATAGCTTCCGCTACTGCTTTGACCTGTTCTTCCTGCATGCCGGGCCACATGGGCAAGCTTAAGGAAGTACGAGCCAACTCCTCAGCAATCGGATAACTTCCCTCCTGGATGGCCAAGTGCTCGTATGCCTGCTGGCGGTGCGGAGGCACAGGATAATGAATCAGCGTGCCTATCTGATGCGCTTGCAAGTACTCTTGCAGGGCGTCGCGGTGGGCAGTGCGAACCACATATAAGTGGTACACGTGCGTGGCCCCGTCGGCTACAGTCGGCAAGACTAAATCTCCTAAGCCAGCAAGGTGTTGATCGTATAGTTCAGCTACTGCCTGCCGCTGCTGCGTCCACTCCATCAGGTGAGGAAGCTTTACGCTAAGCACTGCAGCCTGCAACTCATCGAGCCGAGAGTTGTGGCCAATCACTTCGTTGTAGTACTTCTTTTGAGAGCCATAGTTACGCAGCGTTCGAATTTTGCCCCCCAGTGCATCGTCATTTGTAGTAACGGCACCCGCGTCGCCGAGCGCACCCAGATTTTTTCCAGGGTAAAAACTAGTACCATTTACAGCACCAAAGCTCCCGGTAACTCCTCCTTGCCAGGTAGCGCCCTGCGCCTGCGCGTTGTCTTCCACTATCCAAAGGCCATGTTGTTGGGCCACTTCCATAATAGGACCCATTTCGCAAGCTTGTCCATATAAGTGAACAGGCATAATTCCTTTCGTGCGAGGTGTAATGGCAGCCTTCAATCGTGCGGGATCTATATTATAGGTGGCCGGGTTGGGCTCTACTGGCACTGGAGTAGCACCAACAAAAGAAATAGCAAGCCAGGTAGCGATATAAGTGTTGCTAGGAACCAGCACTTCATCACCCGGACCCACCTCTAAAGCCACCAGCGCCAGATGTAAAGCATCAAGCCCATTCGCGACTCCAATACAGTGACGCACCTGATTGAAATCAGCATAAGCCGTTTCGAAGCTTTTTACCTGGTCACCTAATACATACCACTGCTTATCATAGACGTTGGCAATAGCAGCAAGGATATCTTCTCGAATAGGATCGTGCTGGGGGGCAAAAGACAAGAAAGGAATGGTCATGAGCAGTTAGTAGAAATCTCTGTTTAGAGATTAGGTAGGTAGATAGATAGTAAACAACAAGTCAACAGCTGCTACTTATGCTTGCGTAGCATCATAGGTGGTTTTAACCACATATAATGGACGACTACGGGAGGCATCCAGGCCGCGCCAGACATATTCACCGATTACACCTAAGGCAATCATTTGAAAAGCTGACACAAATAATACCACCACCATTAGCGTCGTCCAGCCGGCAGGGCCTTGGGGGGCAAATACCTTCAGGCCAATTACATATAGCCCAAATAATAAGGCAATTAACCCTAGTGCCAGTCCTACTACCGAAATGGCCCGGATGGGGAAGTAGGAAAATGAGAGTAAAGAATCGATGAATAGCTTGATCTTTTTCTGCAGGGTCCAGCGCGACTTGCCTACCTCCCGCTTGCGGCGTACATATGGAATATTCACGTATGTGTAACCCAGCCATACCATGAGATAAAACACATTGCTGTTTCGCTCATGCATCTTCAGCACCTCATTGGCCACTTGTCGGTCAAAGAAAACAAAGTCGAAGCCCCCATCGGGAATATTGTTAAGGGCTAAGTGCTTCATCAACCAATGAAAAGTTTCGGCAAAGGTCTTCGCCAGACCCGTTTCCTCACGGTCTTGCCGATTGCCAATAACTAACTTGAAGCCTTTCAGCCAATGAGCATACATCTGCACCATCAGCTCCGGCGGGTCCTGCATATCGGCGGTAATAACAGCCATGCAGTCGCCGGTAGCGTGGGCCATGCCGGCCACAATCGCATTGTATGAGCCTACATTATTTACTAGTTCTATTACCCGGATGCGGTCGGGATACTGTGTTCGGGCCGTAAGTAGTGCTTGCAGGGTCTTATCTCGTGATCCATCGTCTACAAATACATACTCAAAGCTAACCTCAGCAGGGAACCGCGCTTCATTAGCAACCAACTCCCGCACCGTGATAGGAATATTCTCTTCATTGAAATAACAGGGAATAATTACCGAAAGCTTGGGCATGATGTGGTCCTAAAACGTATGGATTCGCTATTGAGACAAGCCTTGACTTGCGTCGCCATCAAGATCTAATTTTGGTCAAAATTAATTAGAGATAAGATGTAATAGCGGCTACTGCTTGTTTTAATTTGAGTTGCAGGGTTTTGTGAGTTGGCATTCTTCCTATAACTATCTTCAGTACAGCTATTCGTAGGACAATAGCCGATTCGACATCGATTTACTTGATCATAATACCAAACCGCTTGACTTCTTGTCCTTTATACATAAGATCAATTGTCTTGCAAATGCCGAACGACCGGTACTGGTGTGTGCGAGAGGTAAACCGAATCAAGCTGGAAATAAGAAGCCAAACCTGTATTAGCAATATTGCCGACCTCCGGGCTTAGGTCATGCAGGAAGATAGTGAGTGGATATTGATACTCCTGTTCGACGAGGGGGGACAAGGACACCGTGGTTTTACCTTCTTTCTGTGCCTTTCGCATGGCCGCGTAGCGAGCCTTATATGCTTGATCGTACTGATTAGCCTTAAACGCTAAATCAATATAAGCCCGATTTACCGCACTTCTATGACTGGTAAGAACCAGGAAAAAGAATAATATTCGCAAGCCCCCCAAAAACGCAGGTCGCATTGAGTTTATAAACGGGTGCCATGCTGAATTAATGCTGACTAAGTAGTAGATCAGCAAGAACCACGTTGGCAAGAACAAAAAGTAAGTGTAGTTCCAAATACGCTGCGGAACATCATTACTGATCCACAACGTAGGAAGCCCCATTAGCAACATAAAACCGCAAAGGGCCCCTATAATCAGTAACAAGGAGTGGGGATAAGCGAATGTTTTCCTGCTCGTAACCGAGGGTAAATAGGTAGCATGAACACGTAATGCTACCGGGAGAAACAGGATAGTAGCTAGCCACAATATGGCATTGCTACTCCAACTCGCCCAGTGAGATTGTGTAAGGTAAAGGTCCTTAACTACAACAGTAAATAACCGACTGACGCTGAATTGGGCCACGTTTGATGTCTCCATCGCAGCGCGGCGAAAATTGCCTGGTGCCAAGATGACAGTTGCCCCCCCAAGATTAATGCTAGTATCCAGAAATAAGTAACAGCGCGCGCTCGGCGGTGAGCCAGCAGCATAATAACTCCTAGCGCACAAGCCACGCCACCAACGTAAACTTCATTGCAGCCAAGTAAAGCTATCATGTTTATAGCAGCTAGTATTCCCCAGCCTAAGCGCGCAGAAGTTGTAGTGGCGCGAAGGGCGTGACCTGCAGCCCCAGCCACTACTAGCGTCAGTATACTCCCGATAGTGTATACCACGGCCCCACAATACCAATATATCGCGCTAGCTAACAGGGGCATTCCGTACACGAGCAACAATACCCCCCACAAAGCAAAACGTATGGCTACTTCACGCCCAATAGATGGTAAGATAGCCTTCAAGGCGAAATAGCTGGCACCAATGAGAGATAACAGCCAAAACACTGGTGCAAGCTTGATTATGAGCAACCAAGAATCTAAGTCGGGCATTCGATAACCCAACGCATATAATAGATTGCCGGTATAACGCCCTGTCCAGGCAGTATACAACACCTTCTGGTAAGTGAGAAAATCGTCAGTTAGTCCTCGGCTGGCATCATGAAAGTCATCATCCGTTGGTTGATTAAATACACTGATCAGAAAGAACGGCAGCAATGAGACAATCAGCAAGGTCCATTCTAGTGACCTAGAAGTAGTTAAACGCAGTACGTTACTTTTTAAAGAACTCAACAGGATAGGATAATGAGTAAGACTAATTGATTGGCTGGTGACTTAAGATGTGGGTTAGCCCCCCAAGCTTAAACCCTAGCTGTTGGGCATTGTGAATCACAGCACTGTTGGTAGCCTGAGTGGTCATCAGCACAACTTCTCCCCCGCGCTGCCAAGTATGCCACAGCGTTTCAGACACTAATTTACGATGCCATCCCCGGTTCAAAGGGCCCACTGCAGTCAATACGATGCGTCCTAGCTTTGCACCTAATACTTGTGCGTCTTCTGTGAGATGGCTAACAGCTAGAAAGCTGTCAACTACTACATCGTCTGGCACCAGCACAAGGTCGCAGAATCCTCGAACGGCAGCGGCGGCGTACTCTCCTAGAAAAGAATCCGCCTGCTCAGGAGTAAATACAGGATCAGCGTGAAAGCGGTCAAAGAGGTTACGGTTTTGGGCTGAAATCGCGCGCAGCAGTTCTGATTCGTCTGAGCGAGCCGGACGCACACTCTGCCGTTCAGAAATAATTTTGTCCAGGGAATCATGATAATACTGTAAGCGACTTTCAACTAGGCTCCAGTTACTTTGCCCTAAAGCATATAGTAATTTGGGATCGGTAGCCGCCACTTCACAGTAGCAATGAACAATGTGGCTGGCCTTTAATAAGTTATGAAACTCATTAAAGGCAGAAACTAATACCGTAGAAGTCGTATTTTCTTCAAAAAGTACGGCGTGCAGCCTTGCCATCCGCTTTCCGAAGAATTGTGAGTCCCAAGGCAGATCTGCATATAGGAACCAAACCGGAGAAACTGCCGACCCTGCTTTTATAGCATACTGGTGTGGCCGACCGCCAAACTCACGCAGTCGTTTCCACACCATTTCCTCCATCACTTCAGGCTTAGCCGCAAAGCGAGGTATAGCTAAATAAGGGATCAGCGCTGCTAGCGGCTGCGTTCTACTGCTTAGCTGTTTTTCGTACTCCATATACGGCGGAAATCGTCGTAGCCTCGAATGTAATCCTTTTCGTCGTAGGGAGTGGAGGCGAAAACTAACTGTACTGCTGAGTGAGAATACTGCATCGTGTGCCAAGCAAAGGGCGGCACATAAAGTCCAATATTTGGATCTTCCAGTCGAAAAGTTTGAATCGTATTATCGGCTAGTTCAGTAGTGACAATGATACGACCGGCAACCGCAATTAAAACCTGCTCGGTCTTATGATGAGCATGCCGGCCTCGTACAATGCTTTCCGGAGTATAATACGTCCAGAAAGTACGATGTACATCGAAAGGAACAACCCTACTACTATCACTTACTGAAATATACCCAATGTCCGAAGCTCCTAGTTTAGGGAATGTAATCAAGTGTGGATTTTGCATACTGATCTTATATTCCTTAGAAAGTACGCGGTGTATTGTTGATTTCTCCGTTAGCCTTACCCTTTACGTGTTCTTTAAAGTACTCTAGTGTTCGACGTAAGCCTTCGGCACGATCTACTTGGGGCTCCCAACCCAGGATTTCCTTGGCCTTCGTAATATCTGGTCGCCGCTTCATAGGATCATTCTCCGGTAGAGGCTGGTATGAAGGCTTAAATTCAACCCCAGTAAGACGTGCAATCTCTTCCCCAAACTCCTTGATCGTTATTTCCGAAGGGTTACCAATATTGACGGGCATAGGATAATCGGATAACAGCAGACGATAGATTCCTTCTACTAAGTCATCCACGTAGCAGAAAGAACGCGTCTGTGAGCCGTCACCAAATACTGTAAGGTTTTCGCCCCGCAACGCTTGAGAAAGGAATGCTGGTAGCACACGACCGTCATCAAGGCGCATTCGAGGGCCATAGGTGTTGAAGATGCGAATGATACGCGTTTCCAAGCCATGGTGCGTGTGGTAAGCCATCGTAATAGCTTCTTGGAAACGCTTGGCTTCATCATAGCAACCACGAGGACCAACGGGGTTTACATTGCCAAAATACTCTTCAACCTGCGGATGCACTTCTGGGTCGCCGTATACTTCTGAAGTGCTGGCAATAAGAATGCGTGCATTCTTGACACGAGCCAGACCTAAGAGATTGTGCGTGCCTAGCGAGCCGACTTTCAAGGTTTGAATAGGAATCTTGAGGTAATCAATAGGCGAAGCAGGCGAGGCGAAGTGCAGAATATAATCAAGCTTGCCAGGCACGAACACATATTTGGATACGTCGTGATGATGAAACTCGAAGGCCTCCTGCCCAAACAGATGCTCGATGTTGGATAAGTCACCCGTAATCAGGTTATCCATGGCAATAACATGGTAACCTTCAGCCAAAAACCGGTCACAAAGGTGAGAACCCAAAAATCCGGCACCGCCGGTAATGAGTATGCGTTTCTTATCGGACATGCGTAGTGAAAAATAAATTTACTTGCTTATGTATGTTGATGAGTATCAGGCCTGAACTACTGGTTCCTTATGATTGGCCCGGATGCCAATGCAATGGTAAGTAAAACCGCTCTCGCTCAACTCCTTAGCATCGTATATGTTACGACCGTCGAATATAGCTTTTTGCTTCATCAAACGGCCTAAAACATCAAAGTTAGGTGAGCGGAATTCAGGCCACTCCGTTACAATCAGCAATGCATCAGCATCAATCAGAGCATCGAACTGATCCTTGGCATAAGTTATTCGATCACCTAGCGAATGCTTGGCTTCCTTGATAGCAACTGGGTCGTAGGCGGATACCGTGCAGCCAGCTTCTAATAAGCGCTCAATAATAACCAACGATGGTGCCTCACGCATATCGTCGGTTTTGGGCTTGAAGGAGAGACCCCAGATAGCCATCTTCTTACCTTGCAAGTCGCCACCGAAGTGCTTGTTTACTTTGTCGAACAGCACTGACTTTTGCGCCTCATTTACATTCTCCACTGCTTTGAGCACTTGCATCTCATAGCCGTTTTCAGCAGCCGTTTTGATGAGTGCTTTTACATCTTTGGGAAAGCAGGAACCGCCGTACCCGATACCGGGATAAATGAATTTTGTACCGATGCGAGCGTCAGAGCCAATGCCCTGGCGAACCTTGTTCACGTCGGCACCCATAATTTCACATAAGTTGGCAATATCGTTCATAAACGAAATTTTGGTCGCCAGCATAGAGTTAGCGGCATACTTCGTCATTTCAGCCGACGGAATATCCATGAAGATAATAGGATGACCATTGAGCAGGAAAGGCTTATACAGCTTGGTCATTACCTCTTCGGCACGCTCTGAGGCCACTCCAACTACGATACGATCAGGCTTGAGGAAATCATCAATGGCGGCGCCTTCCTTCAGAAATTCGGGGTTGGAAGCCACATCAAAGTCGATGTTCTCGCCGCGCTTTTCCAGCGCTTTTTCTATCTCGGCACGCACTTTTGCAGCTGTACCAACGGGCACCGTGCTCTTCGTGACAATAACACCATAGCTGTTCATGTGCTCACCAATACCACGGGCGACGGCCAACACGTACTTCAGATCAGCGGAGCCATCTTCGCCGGGAGGCGTACCTACCGCTATGAAGGCTACATCGGCATCAACGATGCTTTCGGCGAGATTAGTGGAAAAGTGCAGCCGGCCCTTCTCTACGTTTCGCGACACCATTTCCTCCAAGCCAGGCTCGTAAATGGGTAGGATACCTTGCTTGAGATTATCAATCTTTTTCTGATCGATATCAATGCACGTAACATCAATACCAACTTCGGCGAAGCATGTGCCTGTAACCAGACCGACGTAACCGGTGCCTACTACTGCAATTTTCATAGTATATGAAAGTGTAAAAAATCCTGCGTTTATGTTTAAAATACTGTTGGGGGGCAAAAATTAGCCCATCATCCATTTTTTCCACCAATGCTGGAATACAATGAGGGCCCAGATACGAGCATGAATGTCACCAGGGTTACGGGAAAACAACTGGGCCTTGAGTGCCCGCACGGCTTCTACGTCAAAAACGCCTTGGGATTCAATAAAGCCGTCAGAAAGTAAGTCGTCTGTGATTAACGGGCGCAGCTCATTGCGAAACCACTTGAGCAGGGGCACTTCAAAACCCTGCTTCGGACGCTTATACAGCTCTTCCGGCAGCATAGGCCGAAAGGCATCCTGCACAATGCGTTTTTTCATGTTCGCGTTAATCTTGCTTTCCACGGGTAGAGAAAAAGCAAAATTGACGACTTTATAATCCAGAAACGGCGTGCGCACCTCCAGGGAGTTCGCCATGCTCATCATGTCCACTTTCGTGAGCATGTCGTTGGGGAGCACCAGGTTCATGTCGGTGAGCAGCACTTCGTTCAGGTCGCCATCGGCGTGTAAATGCTGTAAGATGTCGCGCCGGCGCTTTTCAGCCAGCTTTTTACCCACTTTACGCCGAGAGGCTGGGCTTAGCAGGTTGCGGGCATCTCGTTCGCTTACAAAAGACGCCCAATCCCAATAACGGTCTTTGGGGCCGCTAAGCATACCCCGAGAGAAACGCTGAAACTGGCGGATACGATTACCAAAAAACGTATTGCGCGACTTGGGCAGAATATCCCAAAGCAGATTCAGACCTGTAACGGCCTCAGCCTTGAAGCCGCCGCGCCGTATCCGAAACTCGCCCATGTGCTTGTTGTAGCCGGCAAACAGCTCGTCAGCCCCATCGCCAGACAAGGCAACGGTCACTTTCTCACGCGTGCGCTTGCTCAGAATGTACACAGCCAAAGCCGAAGAATCGGCGAAGGGCTCATCGATATACTCCAGCACGTCAAAGATGTGCTCATACAGGTCCTGATTCGTTAGGGAGAAAACCGTGTGATTGGTCTGGTGCATTTTGGCCACCAGATTGGCATACTTCGTTTCATCGAAAAAGGGCTCATCCCGAAAGCCTATGCTGAAGGTATTCAAGTGGGGCGTATGACGGGCAGCCAGGGCGGTAATAGCCGAAGAATCGATGCCGCCGCTGAGGAAAGAGCCCAATGGAACATCAGCAACCAGGCGCCGGGCCACGGCATCATCCATCAGTTCCAGCAGTTTCTTTTGCTGCTGCTCGTAGCTGAGCTTATTTTTTTGCGCCTTTTTAGGATCGTAGGGAATACGATACCACGCTTTACCGACCACCTTTTGGCCTTTCACATAGATGTAATGGCCGGGCAGTAATTTCTTAACTCCTTTAAATATGGTAGCAGGACCAGGAATGTAATTAAGCTGTAAATAATGGCTCAAGGCTACATAATCCATCTTGCGGGGTACTCCCAGGGCCAGCAACGATTTCATTTCAGAAGCGAAAAACAGCTTGTCCTCGTCGCGGTACACCAACAGGGGCTTTACCCCCATTCGGTCGCGGGCAATGAACAGCGAATCTTCCTCTTTATCGTAAATAGCTAGGGCGAAAAAGCCGTTGAGCTTTTTCAAGCAGCTGCGCCCTTCGGTGATGTAGAGCCGCAGAATAACTTCGGTATCCGTTTGGGAATGAAACTGGTGACCCTTGCGAACGAGGCGCTGCCGTAGCTCGCGAAAGTTGAATATCTCGCCGTTGAAGACAATGGTATACCGCCCCGACTCATCGGTCATGGGCTGATTGCCGTCGCAGGAAAGATCGAGAATAGCCAGCCGGCGGAAGCCGAGACCTACGTTGTCGTATACATAATGCCCTTGCGAATCAGGCCCGCGGCTGATAATAGCATTAGTTGAAGCCGGCAACGCGGAGAGCGAATTGCGACCAGCGTCGGAGAAAGCGAATATTCCAGTAATTCCACACATAATAGGCGGGCAAAAGTACAAACTATAAAGACGTGTGCCCAAAAAAGTAGCCGCAGGCATCTGCAACCAAAGCCGTGCCACGGTAGTACACAGCTTAGCTTACTGCTTTTCCCACTAATTTTTGCCATGAACCTTCAGCAGCAAATGGACTTACAGCAACAATTTGAAGCCGCCGTCGCTCGCGTAGACAATCTGCCAGGCGACCAGGCCGCACCCCATATGACGGAGCTCTATGGCCTGTATAAACAAGCCACCGAGGGCGACCATGATACCAAAGGCGAAGTAGTGGGCGACGACAGTCCCGACAATCCTAGCGGAACTCCGGGTATGTCGCAGGGTCAGTGGGACTCATGGAGCAAGTTTAAGGGCGTAAGCGAGGACGATGCGAAACGCCAATACATTGAAAAGGTGAATGAGATTGCTGGCCCCGTTGGCGAGCAACCCTCTGTCATAACTGGAGCGGGGCAGCCCGCAACCGGCTCCCAAGTAAGCCCTGAGAACACTACCACTTCGCAACAACCTGGTATGGGGCCCGGCATTTCGACTGGCGGCTTGCGCGGCGATATCACAGCTGGGGCTCCGTATGGTGGTGAGGATAAACTGAAGGGTGACCAAGAAGCTATCTGAACCACGGATTGACGCGGATTAATCGGATGCCACGGATATTGTGGCTGGTTACTCTTTAAGAAAAAAGCCCCCCAGACAAGTTCTGGGGGCTTTTTCAGTATAACAAGTAAGCATTTAACTTAAAAAATCTTACCGGGGTTCATAATACCGTGCGGGTCGAATACGCTTTTTATACCGCGCATCAAGTTCAGCTGCACCTCTCCCAGCGCAATGCCGATGTAGGGTTTTTGCACCAGTCCGATGCCGTGCTCACCCGAGATAGTGCCTCCTAGCTTCACGCAAAGCTGGAAAATCTCACGAATTGGTACCCCCAACCCTTCATGCCACATGGTGTCATCGAGGTCGCCACGAATGATGTTTACGTGCAGGTTGCCATCGCCGGCATGGCCGTAGCATACAGAAGTGAAGCCGTAGCGCTGGCCGATTTCCTTTACTCCTTTTAGTAAGGTCGGTAATTCGGCGCGTGGTACTACGGTATCCTCCTCCTTATATACGGAGTTGTAGCGCACGGCATTGCCCACATTGCGGCGAATTTTCCACAGCTCGTCTTTCTGGGTGGCCGTGTCGGCGAGCAGTATTTCGCCAATGTCATACTTCTCCAGCACGCCATATACTAGCTCAGCATCCTTATACAGCTGCTCCAATTCATTGCCATCCAACTCAATAAGTAAGTGGGCGGTGATGTCGGGGGGCAAATTCAACGGAATATTCAGGTAGCGCGCCGACCACTCAATGGCTTCGC
Organism: Hymenobacter sp. R533113; assembly: GCF_056835965.1. Taxonomy (NCBI): domain Bacteria; kingdom Pseudomonadati; phylum Bacteroidota; class Cytophagia; order Cytophagales; family Hymenobacteraceae; genus Hymenobacter; species Hymenobacter sp. R533113. The sequence goes on along the minus strand of NZ_JAKWBD010000001.1, from coordinate 596,546 downwards.
GCTCCATAAACTCCATGCCGGACGGCACGATGCCTGCCCGAAATATCTCTGATACCGCCGCCGCCGCCTGCGTTTGGTCGCGGAAAGGCACGAGCAGCACAATATCCTGCTTTGGGTGCGGAATCAGCCGGAATACGACGCGCGTGATAATGCCCAAGGTTCCCTCCGATCCTACCATCAGCTGAGTGAGGTTGTAGCCGGTAGCGTTTTTCAGAACGTTGGCACCCGTCCAGATAATATCGCCGGTGGGCAGCACCACCTGCAAATTGAGCACGTAATCTTTAGTTACACCGTATTTAACCGCCTTTGGTCCCCCGCTGCTTTGGCTCAAATTGCCCCCCAGAAAGCAGCTGCCCTTGCTGGCTGGGTCCGGTGGGTAGAATAGGCCCTTTGCCTGTACTGCCTCCTGAAACACCTGGTTGATGACGCCCGGCTCTACAGTCGCCTGCAGGTTACGCTCGTCTATTTCAATGATTTTATTGAGCCGTTCCGTGCTTAATACTACGCCGTGATGCACCGGCAAGGCGCCACCACTTAGCCCAGTACCCGCGCCCCGCGGCGTGACAGGAATATGGTGCTGGTGGCACAAACGGACAATCTGGCTTATCTCCTCGGCGTTAGCAGGTCGTAGGACGACATCGGGAGCAAAATGCAGATCCTCGGTGTGGTCGCGGCCATAGTCGGCGTAGGCATCGGCAGTAGCCGCAGCTTCCGCGCGTTGAGCCGTGAAAAGGTGCGCCGGGCCCACGATGGCCTCAAAAGCCACCAGTAGTTCGGGGGTGAGCGGTTGAAAATTCATCGAAATTAGAAAGCAAATGACTGATTCGCGTATCTTTGCGCCAATGCAGAAACACCCTACGAAGGTACATGTTTCGGGACAGTATAGCCGCCTGATGGCTCTGCTGCTACTAATAATGCTAGGGTGGCTGGCCAGTTGTGGCGGCGCAAAAAAGTAAACTACCGCAACGGGCGCTATTATTCGGCGCGGGAAATGGCCCGCATCAAAGCTGCTGAGCGGCGCAAAGGGGGCTCTAAAACAAAGAGTAAGTACGCATCAGCGCGAGGTAAAACCAAAATAGTAGCTAAGCGTGGCGCACGACGGAAGTTACCGGCCAACATCAGCCGGGAGTTAGCCACTGTTATTCAAACGGCCCGCTCGTATGAGGGTACGCCCTACAAATGGGGCGGCACTACCCGCCTGGGTATGGACTGCTCTGGCTTATTGGCCACTTCATTTAGTGCCATTAACGTTGATATCCCCCGCTCCTCGAATGAGCAAGCCGAATGGGGTACCCCCGTGCGGCCGCAAGAACTGCAGGTAGGCGACTTAGTATTCTTTGGTGCTTCGCCAGGCAGTAACCGCATCACCCACGTGGGCCTGGTCACGGAAGCTACCGCCGAAAGCGTGCAGTTCATTCACGCTTCCAGCTCTTTAGGAGTCACCGAGAACAGCCTAGATACTGATTACTACCTCAGTAGATTTATTAAGGCCGTGCGACCTAAATTTTGAGATTGCCTTCTACCTTTGCGGCCGCAAATTGAACCTTTTGACTTTTTCAGAATAGTTAATGATTCGATAACGCTTAGCTGCTAAGTCGTCCGTACTTTTGCGGCGCATACCCCTTGCATCTTTCTTTTTTCACCTTTTTTCCTCTTTATGAAACAGTTACGTTTACGCTACTTGCTGTTGTTGCTGCTGAGCGTCTGTACGGCGCGGCTGGGTTGGGCGCAGGGCGTTACCACGTCGGCCATGAACGGCATTATTACCGACCAGACTGGGGCCGGACTACCTGGTGCTACGATTATTGCCGTTCACACCCCTACTAACACGCAGTACGTGGCACCTACTAACGCTGAGGGCCGCTTCAACATCCAAAACATGCGTGTAGGTGGACCTTACACCGTGCGGGTGACGTTTATTGGTTACCAAGAAGTTAGTCGGGATAATATTTTTCTGACTCTGGGTCAGAATTTACGTCTTGATATTAACTTAAGCGAGGCAACTCAACAACTAAACGAGGTAGTAGTAAGCGGCCGGCGCGACCCGATTATCAACTCGGGCCGCACGGGTGCCGCTACCAACGTGAGCCGCGAACAGATTGAGCGCTTGCCCACGCTAAGCCGTTCTTTTGACGATTTCACCCGTCTTACTCCCCAGGCAAACCGGGGTGGCTTAAGTGTTGGGGGTCGTAGCGGCAACTTTAATAACATAACTATTGACGGTGCGCTGTTTAATAATTCTTTTGGCTTGTCAAACACTGTCGGCGGCCAAACTAACGCACAGCCCATCTCCTTAGATGCCATTGAGCAAATTCAGGTAAACATCGCTCCCTACGACGTACGTCAGGGAGCTTTCACTGGTGCCGGCATTAACGCCGTGACGCGCTCGGGTACGAACAAGTTTTCTGGCTCGGTCTACACTTTCCGCCGCAACCAAAATCTGGTGGGCAGCGAAGTGCGTGATTTAAAAGAGGATTTTCAGGATTTCAGCTTATGGCAAGTTGGTGCCCGCGTTGGAGGCCCAATTATTAAGGACAAATTATTCTTCTTTGCAAGCGTGGAAGGTGAGCGCCGCGACGATCCACCTGCTGGTTCAGGGGGTACAGTATTTAGTGCCAACCGTGATGGCCGACCTGCTCCTGGCGTGGGATCTAGCACCTCAACTGCCTCCGGTGCCGAGCTAGATGCTCTCTCGCGATTTTTAGGCGATACTTATGGTTATAGCACTGGTCCTTATGAAGGTTATCAACTAGAAACTTTCAGTAATAAGGCCACAGCGAAAATTGACTGGAACATTAACACCAAGAATACCTTTAATATTAAGTATAACTATTTGACTTCGTACCGCGACGTACCTCCTAGTACTTCAGGTGCGCCGGCAAACGGCCGTGGGCCTTCTAACACCAACTTGCCTTACCTAGCGGCTTACTATCGCATCAACAATAATCTGAACTCTATTATTGCTGAGTTGAATACGCAGATCTCAGGACAAGTATCAAACAGCTTGCAGGTTGGCTATACTGCCTTCCGCGATTTTCGTGAAAGCAGCGGCGGTATTTTTCCATTGGTCGATATCGAAAATGGTTCGGGTCGGGCACTTACTTCTTTTGGTTACGAGCCTTTTTCGGCTAATAACATTCTGAATACCGACGTATATCAGCTCTCCGATAACGTAACTCTATCCTTGGGCAAGCACGTCTTAACGCTGGGTACTTACAACGAAGCCTACAAATTTCGTAATGGCTTTGCGCCTAACTTCTATGGTCGCTACCGTTTCCCTTCTCTGACGGCCTTCTACGCTTCAGCGGGCTTCGATTATAACCCCTCGACGTTGGCGCTCACGCCTCGCGCTGGCGGACCTAACGGCACGTCCCTCACGGAGTACGAGTTGCGCTACGCCCAGCAGCCCAACGGTGATATTACTCAAAACTTCAACTTTGCCGAATTCAAAGCTTATCAATTGGGCTTCTATGCTCAAGATGAGTGGACAATTCTGCCTAACCTGAAAGTAAGTCCAGGATTGCGTGTGGATGTACCTATTGTGGATGCCGACATTGCCCGCAATGAAAACGCGGCCAGCCTGACCTTCCGCGACGGCAACAACATTCTAACCGACCAAGTACAAAAAGCGCAACTGCTGTGGTCGCCCCGCGTGGGCTTCAATTGGGATGTAAACAATGACGCTAAAACGCAGCTGCGCGGTGGCACGGGTATCTTTACCGGCCGCGTACCTTATGTCTGGATTTCAAACCAAGCTTCCAATAATGGAGTGTTGTTTGGCAGTTACCGTCTCACTACAGCTGCCCAGTTTGCTAATAATCCTCGGCCATTTGATCCAAACGTTGATGCTTTCCGCAACCTGCCGGCTGGTGTAGCTCCCGGCAGCCAGTACAACTTGGCGGTTACGGAGCGTGATTTCAAATTTCCGCAGGTATACCGTACCAATCTGGCTGTGGATCAGCGCCTGCCCGGCGATGTGGTATTGACCTTGGAGGGTATCTATACCAAGGACCTCAACGCGGTGTACCAAGTCAATGCTAACTTGCCTAACTCTACCACCCGCCTGGGTGGTGCTGATAACCGGGTAGTATTCCGCAACCCAGCTAACCTAGCTCAGACGGCTAATCGCATAAATAGCAACATCAGCGATGCTATTGTGATGACGAATACTAACAAAGGGTATTCCTACACTGCGACAGCCCAAGCCCAGAAATCGTTTGATAATGGCTTGTCTGCCAGCCTAGCTTATAACTTCACAGAAGCCCGCTCAGTAAACGATGGTGGCTCTATTGCCAACTCCATCTGGCGCGACCGTCAGGTATCTGGAGACCCGAACGACGATGAATTGAGCTACTCTAATTTCTTGCAGCGTCATCGCATCGTAGGTTCGGCTTCGTACCGCCTGGAGTACGCCAACCACTTGGCCACCACCCTGTCGGTATTTGTGGATGCTGGTCCGAGCGGTCGTAACTCCTACGTGTATGCCAATGACTTGAACGGTGATAATAACTTCAACAATGACCTAATTTACATTCCGCGCAACCGTAGCGAGATTGCCTTGGTGGATAAAGTATTCACTTTCCGCCAGGGTACTCAGAACGTGGAGTATGCGCGCTATACCGCTGATCAACAATACGCTGACCTAGATGCTTTCATCCAACAGGACAGCTATCTGAGTAAGCGCCGTGGTTCGTACGCTGAGCGTAATGGTGCTGAGAACCCGTGGGCTACATTCGTAGATGCTCGTCTGCTACAAGACTTGTTTACTAATATTGGTGAAAACCGCAACGCATTGCAATTCAGTGTAGATGTGTTTAATGTTGGCAACTTGTTAAACAAGAATTGGGGTGTATCGCAGAGTACTACCAATACCGCAGTACTGGGTGCCCTCGACGGCCGCAATTTTACTTTTGACGCGCAAGGTCGTCCGCAGATGGTCTACAACTACCAAGTCGATCCTGTGCGCGCAACCGACGGCACGGTTACTCCAGGTCTACCTCTTACCGATTCTTTCCGCTACAACACGGGCGAAAGCTCACGCTGGCGCATTCAGTTGGGCTTACGCTACACCTTCAATTAAGCTCAGTCCCTATTTTATTAAAAAGCGGCCGGAGAATTTCTCCGGTCGCTTTTTTTGTGGGCTAGTCGAAAAGAATTTCGCAAAAAATGCCCCCCAGCCTTGCACAATCGGAAACACGCCGTACTTTTGTCCCACCAAATCGCAACTGGCGACTGGTAGTATCAAGCTTGGGGGATTAGCTCAGCTGGCTAGAGCGCTTGCATGGCATGCAAGAGGTCATCGGTTCGACTCCGATATTCTCCACTTACTTGAAAGGCCCGGCTTATGCAGCCGGGCCTTTTGTTTTTCATCAGGTTCAGTAAGCAAAAGATTGTTGTTGTTACTAAGCACTAGATAAGAAAAAGCCCCCAGAATAATTCTGGGGGGCTTTTTCTTTTAACTTATCTATTAGTTACTGACGTTACGCAGGCGTGTCGTTCTGCCGTTGGCCTCACCCCTAGCCCCCTCTCCTCGGAGAGAGGGGGAACTAGCTGTAATTTTTTAGAAAACTAGCTGCCTCTAAAAATCTACCTTTTTTAGAGCTAGTTCCCCCTCTTTTCGGGAGAGGGGGCTAGGGGTGAGGCCCACGTCAGAACGACACGCCTGCGTAACATCAGTTAGTTAGACAAATAAGCCTTCCACGGACAAATAACGCTCGCCCGTGTCGTAGCAGAAAGTGAGCACGCGGCTGCCTTGGGGCATCTCGGGTAGCTTTTGGGCTACGGCGGCCAGAGAGGCACCAGATGAAGCGCCCACAAATATTCCTTCCTCGCGGGCGGCGCGCCGGGCCATGTCGAAGGCGGCTTGCTGGCTTACCTGGATGGTGCCGTCGAGCACGTCGGTGTGCAGGTTATTGGGGATAAAGCCCGCGCCGATGCCCTGGATGGGGTGTGGGCCAGGTGCGCCGCCACTGATAACAGGCGACAGCTCGGGCTCCACGGCAAAGGTTAGCATCTTGGGGAATAATGGCTTGAGCACTTCCGTCACGGCCGTAATATGCCCCCCAGTACCAACTCCGGTAATGTGGTAGTCGAATCCCTCGGGTGCGTCGCGCAGGATTTCCTGGGCCGTTGTTTCAGCATGAACCTTAATATTGGCGGGGTTATCAAACTGCATAGGCATCCAAGCGCCGGGCGTATTTTCCACGATTTCTTTCGCCTTTTCAATAGCGCCTTTCATGCCTTTCTCGCGGGGCGTCAGCTCCAAGCTAGCTCCATAGGCGGCCATCAGGCGGCGGCGCTCAATCGACATGGATTCAGGCATTACCAGGGTGAGCTTGTAGCCTTTGACGGCCGCTACCATGGCCAGCCCAACGCCTGTGTTGCCGGAGGTAGGCTCTACAATCAGGCTATCGGGGCCGAGGATGCCGTCTTTCTCGGCTTGCTCGATCATGGAGAGGGCGATGCGGTCTTTGATGCTGCCCCCAGGATTAGCGCGTTCCAGCTTCATCCAGATCTCCACGTCGGGGCGGTCGGCAAACAGTCGGTTGAGGCGCAGCAAGGGAGTATTGCCGATGGTGTCGAGAATGGTATTCGCTTTCATTGGGATATATGGTTGAATGGTTTTACAAAAAAGAACGTCATGCTGCGCAGAGCGAAGCATCTCGCCTACTTCGTTGCAATAGTATTCAAATAGATTTTTTATTATTTGATAATCAGTAGCTTGTGGGCATTAACAGTTCTTTTCATTTTTGTATGGCTTTCAGCATCTACCACAACCTGCGAACGGACAACCAATACAAAGCGGCAACCGGGCTAACTCAAGTTCAGTTCGACCAGCTTTACGAGCTATTCGCGCCTTTTTATGAACCCAAAATCCCGCAACCCTACCTAAAATCAAACCCGGTTTTAACCGATACACGCGAAGCCTTATTTTTTATTCTGCACTACTATAAAGCCTATCCCACGCTGCATAATATGGCCATCTACTTCGGCTTTTCTGAATTTGCGGTGAGCCAGTATTTAGAGCGACTAAAACCGTGTTTAAAAGCAGCTTTGCAAGCACAAGGCCTGACACAACGCGTTTTATTTACCAAGCAGACGCAATTTGACGACCTCTTCGCGGGTATCGACGATTTAGTCATTGACGTAACCGAAGTTCCGATTGAACGGGCTGCTAATCAGCAGCTTCAGGAGGAATTTTATAGTGGTAAAAAAAAGGCACACCCTGAAATGGTTGCTCATCTGCTCGCTCAGCGGCCGGCTGTTGTGGATCAGCAAAGCCTATAGTGGCCGAACGCATGACTTCACTATTTTCAAAGAAATTTTCGCACATATAACCTTAAAAAACTATCGGATTCATGTGGATGCAGGCTTTGTGGGTATTAAAAAATTTATTAACTGCAAGTATGTTTTTATTCCTTTTAAGGCGCGAAAAAATCATCCACTCACGCCACTCGAACGTCTTATTAATCAGGTGTTGGCTCCACTTCGCGTCGTGGTGGAGAATGTCATTGCACGACTCAAATCGTTTTTCGTGCTTCGTACAACCAACCGGATGAGAAAAAAGGAAAAGCTAACCGATGCCTTCGCTTTGTGCGCCGAAGTAGCACATTTCAAGAATATCTGCTCAATCTGCTGATTATCAAATAATAAAAACTCTAATGAAGCGGGCGAGATGCTTCGCTCTGCGCAGCATGACTGTCTGGATGGGCATTTATTTCATATCGAAAAGGAAATATCCGCACTCGGGTCTTCGGTGCGCGTAACGTGGAGCTGCGCTTTGTGGTAGACGCGGGAGTGCGAAGGGACGCTATCCGTAAGCCAGACGTTGCCCCCGATAATGCTGCGGCTACCCACTACCGTACTGCCGCCCAAGATGGTCGCATTCGCATAAATCACAACGTAGTCTTCAATAGTTGGATGGCGCTTAATGCCTTGCAAGTGTTTGGCTACGCTCAGAGCGCCGAGCGTAACACCCTGAAATAGCTTGACATGAGCCCCGATGACAGCCGTTTCGCCTATCACGATGCCGGTGCCGTGGTCGATGCAGAAGGAAGAACCAATGTGGGCTCCAGGGTGAATATCGATGCCAGTACGCGCGTGGGCGTACTCACTAAGTAGGCGAGGCACACGGGGAACTGCTAACTGGTGTAGCGCGTGGGCCAGTCGGTGCAGGGCAATAGCGTAGAAACCCGGATACGTGGACACAACTTCGGCTATGCCCTGCGCGGCGGGGTCGGCGTCCACAATAGCGTTGGCATCAAGCAGAAGCAACTGCCGTAGGTATGGGAGCTGTGCACTTAATGCCGACGCCACGGCATCAGGAGACTGTGGCAATGAAATGGGACGAAGCAAGGCAATCAGGTCGGCACACAGATGGCTTAATGTAGCTACCACCGCGTCCACGCTGGATAATTGGCGCTCGGCGCGCTCCGGGAATAGCAAAGACAATAATTGGTCGGCCCAGTGATAAAATGCGGGTGCCGGCAAAGGGACGGTGGCTTGTTGGTGCGCTAAAGCCAGCGTCTGAACAAATTCTTCGGACATAAAATAAATGCGTAAAGGCACTACAGGCCTGATCCTGATACGGCCATTAGAGGCGTTGGTCCTAAGATAACGTCATTGCAAGTAGCAGCAACAATCAGTGGCAGCGAAGGTTTAGGGTGACTACAGACGGACAACCGCAGCGCTGCCTTGCTCGTTATGAAAGCACAACCTCTGACACTTCACTCAATACACCCCATTTATGTCTGATACCACCATCATCAAAGTTGACTCTCACCACTCGCCCAAAGGCAACGACGGGGAGAAATACCTCGCCTCTGGCAAGAACGTATCGATGCGCCTCTGGGAAAATGAGCAGCCCAGCGACGATAAAGAGCCCGTGTCACGGCCATACGAAACGGTAGGCTATGTAATCAGCGGCCGCGCCGAGCTGCACTCCGAAGGGCAGGTAGTAGTACTGGAGCCCGGCAACTCCTGGGTAGTGCCAAAAGGCGCCGCCCATACCTACAAAATTCTGGAAAACTTCACCGCTGTCGAAGCAACTACTCCCCCATACCAGGTTCACGGCCGCGAAGACAAGCAGGCTTAGGCCTGCGCTTTCATCGTCGCAAAAAGCCCCCCAGTTAGCCTACAGAATAATGTAGGCTGACTGGGGGCTTTTTTAGAAGCTAGCGTACCAGCTCAATTCGGTCAATTTTATCGCCAATGTCCAGGCGGCTTACCACATCGAGCCCGCTGATAACCTGCGCGAAAATAGTGTAGCGGCCATCGAGGTGGGGCGTGGGGGCGTGGGTGATAAACCACTGACAGCTCTCAGTGTCTTTGCCAGCCGAAGCCAGCCCTACGGCACCCGCGCCATAGCGTAGGTCAGCGAATTCGGAGCGCAGGTTGTAATCGGTGCTGCCCCAACCGTCGCCACGGGGACAGCCACCCTGAGCCACGAAGTTGGGAACTACTCGATGGAAGTTCTTGCCGTTGTAAAAACCCTGTTCTACCAACTCGACGAAGTTGGCCACCGAGCCCGGCGCCGCTTCCACCAGCAGCTGAAAAACGATGTCGCCCTTACTTGTGTGCAGCATTGCCCGCTGCGTGGTTGGGATTCGATTTACCGTCGTCCAATTGATTGGGTGCGCTACGACGGAGGAGGTTACCAGCGGCGTGGGGGGCTTTTTGTTCAGGTAATCAATCGTTTGCTGCAAGGATTGCCAGGCTTCGAGGTCGCGGGGCATAGTTAGCTTGTCGCGGGCCTGGGTCAGGAAATCGGTTGAGGTGAGCAGCGGCTGCACATTCAATTTGGGGTCGCGGATAGCTTCGGCGGCAATGCCCATAACAGCTACGTCGCCGCTGCCCACGGCTCGCTGCAACAGCAGGGCGAAAGCAGGATATTGGGCTTCCGGAAAGTCAGGTAAGCGCCGCATGGCTAGTAGCGCCTCCATTCCATAGGTGCCAATTACAACGGACTGCCGGGGAGCAAATGTGGCCGTAGTTACAAATTCGTAAGCATTCGGGTCTTCGCCCAAAGCTTTCAGCAAGTAGCCCTTTTCATACGGATCGGTGGCGGCGGTGTAGCGCTCCTGCACGGCCCCACGAATAGCTTCCTGGCCTTCTCCTCGCTGTTTGAGGGCGGCCGCCAGCAAGGTAGACCGCACCCGCCATTGCTTTAGCTTGTTGGCTTTTTCTAAAAATAACGTACCCGGCTCCTCGGTGGCGTGCGTCAGAAAAAACTCTGCGGCCGTAAGTGCTACCTGATCGTTCTTATCCGTTAGGGCCGCCCAGGCCGCCTCTTTCACCGGTACATACATCGCCGCATTCATCGCTCGCAAAGCACTCACGCGCACCTGATACTCAGGGTCGCGGCGCGTAATGGCCGCTAGTACACCGGGCACTGAGGGCGCTTCGCCAGCTTTTGCCAGTGCGGCAGCGGCGGCACTACGTACGGCATAAGCCGGATCGGCCTGGGCTGCTCGCTCGAGCGCAGTAGCATAAATAGCTAGATCGAGGCCACGGGTACGAGCCAAGGCATTGGCCGCAGCCAAGCGTGCACCGTGCGGATTCGGAAGCTCCAGCAGCTGCATCAAACGAGCCACGGCCGCGTCAGAGGTCACGCCGCGCAAGCCAGCGCGGTATAGCCCCCAGGCCTGACCCGCAAGAGCCGCTGTATCGGCGGTGAGGTTGGGGGGCAAACGTACCAGCAAATTCAGCTCGTCGCGGGTGAGGCAACGGCCGAAGGCTTCGAGGATGGTGCGCCGCGCGGCCGGGTCGGGCTCAGCAGCTACACGCTGTTGCAGTGCTGGGGCAGCAGTGCTGTCAGCGGTCTGCCCAAGGGCATACGCCGCCGCCCGTCGCACACTTGGGTCAGTGTCGCTGAGGCAACTAACTAAGGCTGTTGTGGCGGCTTTGTCCTGCACCGAAGCGAAGGCGAAGGCCGCCTCTCGCCGATACGTAGCTTCGGGTCGGTTGAGATAAGGTAGCAGCAAAGCTGTCTGACGAGCATCCTGCGCGGTCGCAATTCGCCGCAGGACTGAGTCGGCCGCGAATTTATTGGCTGAAGTAGCAGAAACGACTTCTGGCGCAGTGGTACGTGGTGTGGCACAAGCCCCTAACCAACAGCTCAGGCAGCCAAAGGCAAGCAGTTTGGTGAGGCGGGATAGCAGGGGTGGATAGGTCATCGTTGGCCAAAATAGCCAAAAAATGATGCTGACGCTAGTATGCGCACCAAGCAACTAGTAATCAGAACAGTACATATCAAAGTACGCTCTACCACTGCGCTGGCACCACACTTTTATTTTTCATTCTGTAATAAAGCAGCCTACGGCTTCGGTGCGCGCTTTGGCCACCGGCTTACCCGCCGTAATAGCGGCCAGCGCATCGCGCAATTCCTGCTGGGTGATGACGGTGCGGCGCTGACCGAGGCGCACATAGCTGTTATCGATGCGGCCCTGATAGAGTATGGTGCGGCCATCGGCGGCGGCCACAACTACCTCCGGCGTAATACGGGCCTGAAAACGATGCGTGAGCTGCTTTTTGCTGTCCAGCTTTAGCGGAAAAGGCACTTTATAAGCACGGCCAAACGCAGCAATAGCGGCCGCAGACGTTTGCTGGTCGGGAAACAAACCCACAAACTGCACACCGTGAGGAGCATACGTAGCATACAGATTGCGTAGTGCTAACGTAGCCTGCTGACTGATGGGGCAGGTTTCGGCCAGAAATACATAGACCGTGGCTACTGGCTTCGGGCCCTGATTTTGACCGCGCATTGGCAGCACAATTAGTATAAGGCATACCAAAGCAAGCATTTGCACTCGCCCCCATTTAACACGAATCATACAACTTTTGCTTGGTGTGCGCCTCAATAACACAGCCACTGGGCTTAATAATAGTTGATTGGCAAATGGAAGGTTCGCTGACGAAGGTTTATTTCTGATTTCTGGCTTTCGATATTACCTCATCCGGTACGGCAAAGCAACACGCACGAGCCCAACAGGCTGAGCCACTCCATTGGCAATGCTTCCCCGGTACCAGGCAAACGTTGTGACGTAGTCAACACTACGTAGCCCGGCCCACCGTCGTCGTCGCGGCAGCTATTAATTAGCATTGGGGGCAAATATGCCAGGATGCAGTTATAAATCAGCAGACGCCGCCGAACCTGGGGAAGGCAGGAGCATTATGGTACTATGGTTCGATCGGTTAGGCTTCCGGCCTGATTTTGGTGCTGGGGGGCTTTTTCACCAACTTCGCCCCGCTTTACTCCTCTCCCATGGCTATGCACCGCTCTTTCTTCCTTCGTTGTTTACCCCTGCTGGGCTTGCTGGCCACAGCTTGCACCGCGCCGCGCACTTTCACTAGCTCGGGCAAGGTTACGCCCCGCGGCGAGTTTCGGGTAGGCGGCAATACGGCCTTCAACGTGGCCACCGAAACCATCGACCAGGCCGGCTCAACGCTAAAAGATGCCGCGTCGGCGGCGGCCCGCAAAGATACGGTGCAGTATAGCGCCGCCGTCGACCGACTACAGGCGGCAGCGCTGGCTTACGTGCTCGACCCGGTGCAGCCCACCGCCGACCTGTACGTGCGCTACGGCGTCACCGACCGTGTGGATGCGGGCTACAAGTACGCTTTCGGCTCCCACGTTTTCGATGCCATGTACCAGTTTATGGGCCCAACGGGCACCCCGGAAAGCCCTGACGGCCAAGCAGGTGCCCTGTATGGCAGCATTGGACTACAGTTTGCTACCCAGCGCGCCAAATTGCCTAACATTCCTTTTCTTGACAACATCGCGGATGTGCTAAGCTTTCGGGCCAACCGCAACGACCTGATCGTGCCGCTGGTATTCAGCAAATCGTTTGGGCCAGAAGAGGAAATCGGCGCGTTATCGTTCGGCGTAGTGTACACGCACACGTTCGTACGCTATGGCTTCGACTCCAATAAAGTATATCAGATCGGCACCAACAACCTATTGGCAGGCTTAAGCCAGAAGCAGGATTTCGGCGCTTTCGGCGGTTTTATCAACGCCAAAATCGGCTACCGCTACGCCTACGTTATTCCGGCCGTGTCCGTGTTTTATCAAAACTACGGCACGTATCAGCTGCTGAATAACCGCTCGACTACGCTGAAGGGTGTGACTATAGTACCTTCCATCGGCCTGCAATTTCGAATCCCTGGCAGTCGCCGCTAACAAATCGGCTGGGTTTCAACCCCGGCTTCTTTGTCCCGTAAGCATAGGGTGAGTAAGCACCTTATGCTTACGGCTTGTCATTCCTAGCCTACGTAGAACCAGGCTAGGGGGCAATTTTTAGTTTTAGGACTTACGCACTTGCGGGGAGCAGGGCAGGAATGAGGGGCTTGGCGAGCAGCTGGCTCAAGTAGGGAGCCCATTGGTGCTGGTGGGCCTGATAAATCGTTTGGGCCGTTGATCGGGCAAACTCGCGCAGGGACACCCACGCCAGGTAGCAGCAGGCCAGATGGTTGCGCTGGGCCTGGGCACGGCGGCACTGGCATTTCTCGGCCCCGGTCAGCTGCTTGAAGCTGCGGTGAAACTCTTCCACCTGCCAGCGGGTGCGGGTGGCGGCCTCGACCAGCGGTTGGGTAAGCGTAAAGGCGAAGTTGTTGGTCACGACCCATTCAATGTCGCCGTTTGGGGCGACCAGCCGGAACAAGCGCACCGCAAACGGCACCTTCTGCAAGCGTACTTCCAAGCCGGTGCTCCACCCACCCGGCGGCGGGGCTACGTCGGCCAGGGACTGGTAGCCCCCTCTTTGCTGGCACTCACTAACCGGTTGCTTTTCAGGGTCGTGAAAAACGTCCAACCGGCCCGCTGAATCAGCTTCAGGTTGTCGCTGCCGCTGTACCAGGCATCGAACAGGAGCGTGCGGGCCTGAATTTTATTTTCCGCCACGACGTGGGCGAACATGGCCTGGAAATGCTCGTTTTTGGTCAGGCCATCCAGCTCCGGGGCATAGACGCGGTAGTCCAGGGGCAGAAAATCCCCGGCCTGTCCGCTGCTGTGGACCAGGTTAACCAGGCAGATGCCGGTGACCAGGCCATGTTCGTTGCCCGAATACTGGCGTTTGGCTACTTCAATGAAGCGACTGTAGCGCTTGTCCTGCACGCTATCATCGACCAGCAAAAAGGCCTCCGGCGAGTCGTGGAGCAAGGGCAAGACCAACTCGCGCAACTGCGTGGGCGAAAACGAGCTGCGGCGCAGAAATCGGTTCACTTGATCGTGGCTCACCTGCGACAGGTGCTCGGCCAAGTGCGTACACGTATAATTGCGGGGCGTACTAAGCAGGTACTCGATGTAAGTCGCTTGCGTCACCATAAAGCCAGGCTTTTTCTCAAGTTACTACTAAGTGCGTAAGTCCTAAGTTTATTCGATGAAGCCTATCCGCTCTTCCTTCCTGGCAATGCTGGCCCTACGGTGTCCACGCTGCCACCAGGGGGCTATGTTTCCGTACCCGGCCCACTACCTGACCAAATTCGCCATCATGCCCAAGTCGTGCCCCGTGTGCGGTCAGACCTACGAGCCTGAGCCAGGATTTTACTTCGGAGCCATGTTTATGAGCTATGCGTTCTCCGTCGCCATCTTTGCCATCAGCGGCGTGGGCCTGTACTATCTGGCCGGCGACCCCGCCCTGTGGGTGTACATTCTGACGGTGACGGTGATTACGCTGCTGAGTATGCCCTTAGTATTCCGCTATTCCCGCGGCCTGATGCTGCACATGTTCGGCTTTATCCGCTACAATCCACGCTGGGCTGAAACCACGCAGCAGCCAAAAGTATAAAGCAGCTATTGCCCGTTATTCTCCAGATAGCCTTCCGTAAAGATCTGGTAGCGGTCGAAAATAGACCGCACGGAGCGTTTTAGCACTACTTCGCCCTGAGCTCCTGGCGGCACCGTTACGCCCGAAGCGTAGCCGTTCCAAACGGCGCGGTTGGTTTTATTATCAATGAGAGTGACCAACAAGGTGCCTTCAGTGAGTAGCAGCTTCACTGGTTTGTAGCCTTGCCGATCCTCTTTAGGCGTTTCGTCATTTTCTACGATACCGGTAGTTACCCAGCGCGTGAGGTCTTCCTGGGCATAGCCCCGAAAACGCATGTCGCCTTCAAATACACGGAAGTTTACCAGCAAGTCCGCGCGGCTCCGGGCGGGCCGGTAGCCCTGCACCCGCATGCGGGTCCGGATGGCTTCGCGCAGCACTTCACCCAAGCGACTGGTATCAGCAGCTAAACCTTGGCCGGTAATGAAATCATAGGTCCGATAGCGGCGAAAATTGCCAGTGTAGCTATAGTCCGATTCAATTCGGGCCTCGCGCGAGGCAAAACAGCCCGTCATGGCTAGCGCCACCAAGCTCACAAGCAGCGTAAACGTTAGTTTCATGGGTGTTAGCTATTGGTTGATACCTTTACCCAAGATACGAAACGGATTTTGTTTAGGGTTTGATAATCAGTTGAAAAGGAGCAAAAAAATTGGTTAATGCCACTGATGCGGTTGGTTCGTGCTTATTCTTCTGGCAGGTATAGAACCCAAACCATCTACTTATCGATACCCCGCCGCCTGCAAGGCGAACAGCTCGGCATAGCGCCCCCCGCGGGCCAGCAACTCCGGGTGCGAGCCGATTTCGACGAACTCGCCGTTCTCAATAACCAAAATGCGGTTGGCCATGCGCACGGTACTGAAGCGGTGCGAGATGAGCACGGCGGTTTTGCCTTTGGTCAGGTCGGCGAAGCGCTGGAAAACTTCGTGCTCGGCGCGGGCATCGAGGGCGGCGGTGGGCTCATCCAGAATAAGAAGCTGAGCATCGCGCATGTAGGCCCGGCCCAACGCAATCTTCTGCCATTCGCCTCCGCTTAGATCTACACCGCCGGCAAAGCGCCGACCAATAATCTGGTCGTAGCCGGCGGGCAGTTTCTGCACCACCGTATCGGCCAGACTTTGGGCAGCCGCAGCCTGAATCCGGTCCTGGTTTTCTTTTTCCTCGATGCGGCCCACCGCCAGGTTCTGACCAGCCGACAGCTGGAAGCGCACAAAATCCTGAAAGATGACGCCGATTTCCTGACGCAGCTCGGCCGGATCGTACTCGCGCAAGTCGTGACCATCGAGCAGAATACGGCCTTCCGTGGGGTCATAGAGGCGAGCCAACAGCTTAACCAAGGTCGTTTTGCCGGCTCCATTTTCGCCAACTAACGCTAGCTTCTCGCCGGCTTGCAGGGTAAAGCTCAGATTGCGAATAGCCCACTTACCGGCATTTCGGTATTTGAACCCAACATTTTCAAACTGAAACCCCATCTGAATCGGCTGCGGGAATGGCCGCACGACGTGTGTCTCATCGCGAATGATGCGGGGCTGAATACGAAAGAAATCGAAGAAGTCCTGCAAGTACAGCGCGCCTTCGGCCACACTGCTAAAGCGGCTCAAAATGCCTTCGAGCAAGCCGCGCATCCGGGCAAATGAGCCCGCCAAAAACGTCAACTGACCAATCGAAATCTGCCCCCTGACGGCCTGCGAAATGATATATACATAGGCCGCGTAGTAGCCAACCGCACCTACCGCAGCGAAAAAAGCCCCCCAGCCCGCCCTACGCAACACTAGCGCTTTGTTCTGCTGATAAAACTGATCAGACAGGAGCTTGAAACGATCAATCAGAAAGCTTGACAAGCCAAAAATCTTCACTTCTTTGGCGGTTTCGTCGCTGGCACCGGTCTGGCGCAGATAGTCCAGCTCGCGGCGCTCGGGCGTCCAGCCGTGCACCAGCGAGTAGCTGCGCTCATTGAAGTGCGACTCGCCCAGAAAAGCCGGAATAACGGCCACCAGCAATAGCAGCAGCAACCACGGATTGAAGGCCACCAGCCCAACGGCCAGAAACGCCATCGTAATGGCGTCCTGGGCCTGACTGAGAACCTGCGCCATGAGCACGGTGCGCGAAAGAGTTTGGCGGCGGGCGCGTTCGAGCTTATCGTAAAACGTGCTGTCTTCGAACTGATCGAGGTCGAGTTCGGCGGCGTGCTCCATAAGGCGCACGGAGGAGCGGTTGGCAAACAAATCGCCCAGCAGACTATCCAGCAAGGCTACCCCGCGCCCCAGCGTATCCGACAAAATGGCCAGCCCAAACTCCAGCGCCACCAGGCTCAGCAGCGGCGTTAGCGAGGCATCAGAATTGCCCCCCGAGCGCGCCAGGTTTACCACCGAGTCAATAATAAGCTGCGCCACATACAGCATGGCCACCGGCAACACCGCCCGCAGCAGGCGCAGACCCATATTGCCGAGCGTGAGGCCGGGGCTGGTTTCCCAGATGAGCTTTAGGAAAGCCGGAATATTTTTTAGAGCCGAAAACCGCTCCCGTACGGTGAGGGCCGGCTTGCCATCGGGGCGGGGTCGCTTGGCGGAAATTTTATCAAAGAAATCAGAGAACCAAGGCATAGGCAATGGCCTGGGCACACTTCGCGCCGAAGTGGAAAGGCCGCCGTTTTGGCAGAATATGCAGCAAGCTCGGTACATGATGCGGTTAGACTTACTACCTGCTGCTCGGGAGGCGTATCGTTCTGGCATAGACCTCACCCCTAGCCCCCTCTCCAAAGGGAGAGGGGGAACTAGCTCTAAAGAGGCTAAATTTCTAGAAGTAGCAGGTTTTCTAGAAAACTAAAGCTAGTCCCTCCTCTCCCTTTGGAGAGGGGGCTAGGGGGTGAGGCCAACGCCGGAACGACACGCCTGCGTAACAGCAGCTACTTATATGTTACTTGATCACCTCCACTTACCAGAAGCGGTGACTTCTCAGACAACAAAAAGCAATGGGAAAAAGCTAGCGGTTGTTAGAGAAGATTAGCCAGATACACAGTGTATATCTGATAATTTTAATATCTTCCTTAACACGATAAATACTGGACGAATATGAAGGCAGAAGCTAAAATTCTGAAGGCGGAAGATGGTAGGCGGCTAACCGTGCTAGGTGATCATCAGTGCATTAAGCTAAGTGGAAAGGATACCAACAATCAGTTCACCCTGATTGAGCAATGGAACGACCCCGGGGTTGGCGTTCCGAAGCATGTGCACGCTAATGAAGACGAGGTATTTCACGTACTGGAAGGCACGGTGGAGTTTCAGATAGAAGACACGGTACAGACCTTGAAGACCGGTGAGCTAACGTATGTGCCGCGCGGCGTGGCGCACCGCTTCACTATCGTGGGCGATACGAAAGCCAAAGTTCATTTATCCATCTTTCCAGCTGGTATAGAGCACATGTTTGAGGAAATGAACGATTTGCCCCCCGGTCCGCCGGATATTGCAGCCGTGACGGCAATCTGCGCCAAGTATGGGGTCACGATTCTACCGTAAAATACAGCTGCTGATGCAGTCAGGATGGGTGCCACCGGGGTTGTACAGCTTCGCCTTCCTGTTTCCGCTGCTGCTTGGCCGTGGGGGCAAAAACTTTAACCAACTGGCATTAGCAGGTGTACCTTTGCGTCGATGCGCTTCTTTCAAAACAGTATTTACTCGGCTGGCTTCTGGCTGATGTGCCTGAGTTCATTTCTGTTTTTCATCAGCTTCAACATGCTCCTGCCGGAGCTGCCCGACTACCTCACGCGCTTGGGTGGGGCTGACTACAAAGGATTTATTATCGCGCTTTTCACGCTCACGGCGGGCATTTCGCGGCCTTTCAGCGGCAAGCTGGCCGATACCGTGGGGCGTATTCCGGTGATGGTGTTTGGCTCGCTGGTATGTTTTCTGTGCGGGTTCTTTTATCCCTGGGTTACTACGGTTGCGGGGTTTCTGCTGCTGCGTCTGCTCCACGGATTCAGCACGGGCTTCAAGCCCACGGGCACGGCCGCGTTTATTGCTGATATTATTCCGCTCCATCGTCGGGGTGAGGCAATGGGCCTGCTGGGCGTGGCGGGTAGCTTAGGCATGGCGGCGGGCCCGGTGGTGGGCAGCCTGATTACCAACCAGTTTTCGCTCGGAACGATGTTTTACTGCTCGTCGGGGGCGGCGCTACTGTCGTTGGCGGTGCAGGGAACCATGACCGAAACCTTACCCCAGGCCCAGCGTGAGCGGTTTAGCTGGCGCCTGCTGCGCCTGGAGTGGAGCGAGGTGCTGGAACCCCAGGTGCGTGCGCCTGCCATTGTTACGCTGCTCTGCCTGTTCCCTTTCGGCATTGTGCTCACCGTTATTCCCGACCAAAGTGAGTTGCTGGGCATTGCCAATAAAGGGCTGTTTTTCACTTTCTTCACCACCGCGTCGCTGCTGGTGCGCCTAGTGGCTGGGCGCGCCTCCGATACCTACGGCCGCGTACCGATTCTGCGGGCTTCGGCGGCCCTGCTGGCCTTCTCCATGATCCTGCTGATTGTGGCCGATTCAGTACCCATATTTCTCACCGCCGCCGTGATATTCGGGCTGGCGGCGGGCCTTAATTCTCCCACCCTTTACGCCTGGACCATCGACCTGAGCCACGAGCAGCGGCGCGGGCGGGCAGTGGCGACGATGTATATCGCGCTGGAGGCCGGCATTGGACTGGGTGCGCTGCTTTCGGGCTGGCTATACGGTAATGTTGCCAGCCATCTGCCTTATGTACACGCACTTGGAGCTAGTGCAACCCTAGCTGCACTGGTCTACCTGCTGTGGGGTGTGCGGGCAGAGGAGCGCGTGCGCGCTACGGCTTAACGTAGGCAAAAATCTATATAGCAGAAAACTTGGAAGAGACACGCCAATCTTGCACTTTTGGTTGCCGAATTATCGGCCTCTTTCCTTAGCAGCTATTTGGCTTATTTTTAGAAGCTATCATTGAAGGAGTTTATGCTACTCATACTCGCTTTACTTCTTCTTTATGTCTCTAGTACTGAGTCGCCAAGCGCTACTCATTGGCTTGCTCTTCGTTGGGGGGCATTTTTGCCAAGCTCAAGAAGCTCCTATTCAATTTGGGGCAGTTACTACCGCTGATTTTACTCGCCAACATATAGCTGATACGGCCGCCGTTGCGGAGGTGCTGTGTGATTATGGCAACTCACAGATCAAGGGCGGAGACGAAGGGTTTGAGTTGGTATTTGAACGCACCACCCGCTTGCGCATTCACCGCAAAGCGGGCTACGAGTGGGCGACCGTACAGGTACCGCTCTATCACAAAGACGGCAACAAGGAAGAAATCCGCAACCTCAAAGGCTTCACCTACAACCTAGTAAATGGGAAGGTAGTTAAAGAAAAGCTGGGCAAGGAAGCCATATTCGAAGAAAAGCTAGACGCCAACCACTTGCGTTGCGCCTTTACGCTCCCCAATGTGCGCGAGGGTTCCATCATTGAGTACACCTACACCATCAAGTCCGACTTCTTGTTTAATCTGCAGGACTGGCAGTTTCAGCAGACTATTCCGGTGCGCTGGAGCGAGTACCGCACCATGATTCCGCAGTTCTTTCGGTATAAAACCACCATCCGCAGCTACCTGCCTTTTGCGGTGAAGGAAAGTCAGACCGTGCACTACAGTACTAGTATCCGCTCGGCGCAGAAGGACTCGTACGGCAGCAGTATGAGTACTTCCGATATGATCAGTATCAGCGCTCAAGCGCTCAGCTCACGCTGGGTGATGAAGGATGTAGCGGCTTTTCGCGACGAGCCCTACATGACGACAGCACGGGACTATATCAGCAGCCTAGATTTTGAGTTGGATGGCATTCAGTACCCTGAGCGGGAATACCAGCAGATCACCAGCACCTGGGAGAAAATAGCCTCTGAGCTACTCAAAGAAGAGCAGTTTGGCTTACCTCTGAGCAAGATTACGCCGCTCACGAACCTTGCAACAGCGCTGGTCGCCCAATACCCCAACCCCACGGAGCGCTTGAATGCGGCATTGGCATTAGTGCAGCGTACCGTGCGTTACAACAGACAAAATCGCTTGTACACCACCGCGTCGCTGAAGCGCATATGCGAGCAAGGCACTGGAAACGCGGCCGAACTGAATCTATTGCTCATTAATACGCTACGCGCGGCTGGACTCACGGCGGAGCCACTGCTCATCAGCACCCGCGACCATGGTCGTATCCAGACTGATTTACCCGTGCTCAGTCAGTTCAACTACGTAGCCGCCCTCGTTACACTACCCGACAATAAAGAAGTATTGGTAGATGCTACAGAGCCGCTCATCACGGCCGGTATCTTGCCTGAGCGCTGCCTCAACAGCAAGGGCCGGCTGGTGGATAAGACGGGCGGGCGCTGGGTGTCGCTGGTCCCCACGCAACGCTACATGCGCTACACCACGGCTCAACTAGAACTAGATGAACAGGGGGCACTGGGGGGCAAAATTAAGCTGGAGCACACGGGCTATGCCGGCATAGAGGCGCGAGAGCAACTGGCCGGCACCACCGAGCAACAGTTTGTCAAGAATTTGCAGCAGCGCTGGCCCGAGTGGACGCTAACAGGCTCAGTGTTTACTAATGTTGCCGCTTCGCAGCAACCATTTAGTGTAGAAGTCGGCGTAAAAATACCGGGTGTCGAAGCACCGGCCACCACGCTGTACGTGCAGCCTTTGCGCCATCTTGGGGAAGCTCAAAACCCCTTTCGCCTTGAAGATCGGCAGTTCCCAGTTGATTTTGGAATGCCCCACGAGCATAGCCAAACTATAGCACTGACTTTACCAGCTGGCTATGAAGTGCAGGAACTGCCCGCCAACCTACTGCTGACCCTGCCCAACGATGGGGGGCGTTTTCAGTTCAATATCACGCCGCAGCAAAATACCTTGCACATCACCAGCCGCCTCCAGCTTCGCAAAACTGAATATTCAGCCCAGGAATACGCTTCCCTCCGCGAGCTGTATAGCCGCGTAGTAGCAAAGCACGCGGAGGCCATTGTGGTAAAGCACAAGTAGCTAAGCATTTATACTATATATCACTTCGCGACTCACTAGGTTTATTGTGTTTTTTGACGACAAGTGTCCATAACACCTCTCGAACTAACTAGCTGTAAAATTTCACTTCTTCCTATATCCTCTCGAAGCGCTTTTTCCTCTTCTGAATAATCCCGACTTAATTCACTAGCAATACTTTATGCCAAAAACGTTACTCCATTGCAGCGCTCTAACCTTGTTACTACTAACGGGCGCGTCTCAACTTTCGGTCTTTGGCCAGGCTGATCCGATTAAGTTTGGTAAGCCTGACTTAGCCGACTTTGACGCTAAAAATTTCATAGCCGACAGCGCTGCCGAAGCAGTTGTGCTGTGCGACTTCGGCCGCACGCGCTTCGAAACTGGCAGCGGTGACTTTAAGCTGGTATTTGAGCGCGTCACCCGCATCAAAATCCTTAAAAAATCGGGCTACGACTGGGCTACCGTGAAGGTGCCTTTGTATAAGAAAGGGTCTAATGAAGAGGAGATTTCGGCGTTGCGTGGCTTCACTTACAATATGGTGAACGGGCAGTTGGTGAAGGAAAAAATGGCTTCTGACGCGACATTCATGGAGCAGCAGACGACCAACAACTTCATTCGCAAGTTTACGCTGCCCAACGTGCGGGAGGGCTCTGTAATTGAGTATACCTACACCGTCAACTCCGATTTCCTGTTCAATTTCCAGGACTGGCAGTTTCAGTATTACATCCCCGTGCGCTGGAGCGAGTACCGCGCCGCTATTCCGGAGTACTTCGATTATAAGCAGCTATTTCAAGGTTATGAGCCCCTGGCCGTGCAGGAGCGCACCGATGGCATTATGCAGTTTAGCTTTAGTCAAGGCGGCTCTTTTACTAATGACGGCGGTGGTTTGAGTGGAGGTACCGGACGCACTGGGCCTAGCTCCACAACCGTTACGCCGCGCGTTACCAACTACCGCTGGGCCATGAAGCAGGTGCCGGGCTTCCGCGATGAGCCTTTCATGACTACTTCCAAGGACTATGTTGCCCGCGTAGATTTTGAGCTGGCTGGAATCCAATGGCCTGAACAGGCGTACGAAAGCGTGGCCGGCTCCTGGCAGAAAATTGACGAGGAGCTGCTTAATCACGAGAATCTAGGGTCTCAGCTCAAGCGCAGCGGTTTTTAAAAGCCGAGCTAGCTGCCATCACCGCCCAGCACACCGACCCGGCGGCCCGCGCCGCAGCGGTACATGCGATGGTGCGCAAAGCCGTGAAGCACAACGGCACCGACTGGATGCTCAGCACCGGCTCGCTCAAGCATACCTATGATCAGCATATGGGTAATTCGGCCGACGTAAACCTGCTGCTCATCGCGGCCTTACGCGACGCTGGCTTGGAGGCTAACCCCGTCGTGCTCAGCACCCGCAGCCACGGCCGACTGACGGAAACGCTGCCCTTAATGTCGAGCTTTAACTACGTGGTAGCTCATGTAGCTTTGCCCGGCAATCAGGAGCTGCTAGCCGATGCTACCGATGCCTTACTTCCTTTTGGAATGCTGCCGACGCGCTACTTAAACGGCACGGGCCGCCTGCTGATGCCGGGCACTGGCAAGTCGCGCTGGGTAAGCCTGACGCCTACGCAGCGCTACGTAAACTATCATCAGGTGCATCTCACGATGGATGAGCGTGGGGGCATAAAGGGCAAAGTTCACCAGGAAAACGGTGGCTACGCGGCTCTGGACCAACGTGAAAGCCTGGGAAAAAAGGGAGAGAAGAAGTTTATGGAAGATATGGCCAAAACCCACGAGGGCTGGACTATTCCCGCTTACACTTTCAAAGAGCGCGAAACCCTGCACAAGCCACTTACCCTTGATTATGAGTTTACCGCACCCGGTGCCGATGTGCCTGCTGCTACCCTTTACCTGAACCTGGTGCGGCACTTCAGCGCGGAGCGCAACCCTTTCGTGCACGAAGAGCGCCGCTTTCCGGTTGATTTCGCGGCTCCTTTTGACGAAACAGTGCAGTTGAACATCACGCTGCCCGCCGGCTACGAGCCGGAGGACATGCCCAAACCAACGGCCGTAAAGCTGCCCGAAGATGGCGGCGTATTCACGTATCAGGTAGCGGCCTCGCCGGGCTCTATTCAGAT
The DNA here is from genome assembly GCF_056835965.1 of Hymenobacter sp. R533113. NCBI lineage: Bacteria > Pseudomonadati > Bacteroidota > Cytophagia > Cytophagales > Hymenobacteraceae > Hymenobacter > Hymenobacter sp. R533113. The sequence continues at coordinate 572,581 of NZ_JAKWBD010000001.1, read as the reverse complement.
TATGAGCCGGATGACGCTGCGCCGGGCCGTGTATTCGGCGGAGGAATACACGTACCTGCGCGAATTTTATAGCCGCATGCTGGCTAAGCACGCTGAGCAGATCGTGTTAAAAAAGAAATCATGAGCTGCATTTTAAATAGCCTGCGGTGGATAGGCAGCGGTTTTGCGCTGAGCGGCTTGTTTGTCTTCTCAGCTTGGGCCGGGGGGCAGCCACCGAAATATGCGCTGTCGGATTTGCCCCCCAGCCTGCTCGAAAACGCCCACGCTGTGGTGCGCGAATACGAGGAAACCTTGCTGGTGAAATCGGTGGGGCGCACGGTGCAGACGGTGCGCCGGGCAGCCACCATCCTCAACGACAACGGAAAGCATTGGGCGGGCGAGCTGGTGTCTTACGACCAGCTCAACTCGGTGAACTACCTGCGCGGCGCTGTGTATGATGCGAACGGCCGACTCATTCGGCAGCTGAAAGCCTCGGATGTAAAAGACTACAGCCTCGCCGATGGCATCAGCCTGGCTACCGACACACGCGGCCGGCTCGCTGATTTAAGTCAGGCCAGTTACCCGTACACAGTCGAATTTGAATACGAAGTCACGTCGGACAATCCGCTGTTTTATTCATCGTGGCACCCACAGGCTGGTGAGCACGTAGCAGTAGAGCACGCTTCATTTCGGGTACTAACGCCCACCGAGCTGCCCCTACGCTACCAGGAGCGCCACTTGCCCGGCAGCTCAGCCGTTGTGCGAAGCAAGCAGGGTGCGCTGGACGTCTACCAGTGGCAGGTAGCCAATCTGGCCGCGTTGGAACAGGAGCCCGCCGGTCCGCCCCTGGAGGAGCTGGTGCCCGCAGTGCTGACTGCGCCCACCGCCTTTGAGGTGCAGGGCCACCGCGGCGCCCTCACTTCCTGGCAGACGCTGGGCCAATGGAATTATGATCTGAACGCGGGCCGCGATGTGCTGCCCGCCGACGTGAAAGCGCGCATTGCGGCGTTGGTGAAAGATATTCCCGACGAGCGGGCGCGCATCCGTAAGGTGTATGAGTATTTGCAGGCCAACACGCGCTACATTTCTATTCAGCTGGGACTCGGCGGTTGGCAGACCTTTCCGGCTAGTGCCGTGAGTGCGACCGGCTACGGTGACTGCAAGGCGCTGACGAACTATTGCATGGCTCTGCTCAAGGCCGCCGACGTAACTGCCTACTGCGCCCTGGTACGGGCCGATGAAGCAGATATCCGGACGGAGTTTCCGAGCAATCAGTTCAACCACGTCGTGCTTTGCGTGCCGCTGAAAGCGGCCAAAGCGGATACGGTCTGGCTGGAATGCACGAGTCAGAATGAGGCGTTCGGCTACATGGGCAGCTTTACCGGCAACCGACACGCGTTGCTGCTTACACCCACGGGGGGCAAAATCGTGCGTACGCCGCGTTACGGCGCCGTCGAGAACCGGCGCGAGCGGCGTGCTGACCTTTATCTGGATGCCCAGGGCACGGCCACCGTCAACGTTCGGACAATGCGCACAGGGCAGGAACAAGACGACCAAAGCCAGCTGCTATACGGCCTCTCCCCCACCGACCAGAAGAAGCGAATTGCTGAATCGTTGCCTTTACCCAACTTCAGCATCACCAAGTTTAACCTTAGCTCTGATCGGCGTACAGCTTTGCCAGCCGTGGTAGAAACGCTTGGTCTCACGCTACCCAATTTTGCGCCCCCGAGCGGCAAACGAGCTTTTCTCACGCCCAACCTGCTCAGCCGCCTGCCGGCCCTGGCAACGCCCGTGGGTGAGCGCCGCGCCGACATCTGGCTCGATCATGCCTTTTCGCACGCTGATACGGTGCGCATTCATGTGCCGGCCGGCTTCCAGGCAGAGACCTTACCGCCTCCGGTGCAGCTTACAACTGCTTTTGGAACGTATTCCAGCCAAATCCAAACGTTGCCCGACGGCACGCTCCAATACGTACGGCGTCTGCACATGCCCCGCACCCGTTTTCCCCGCACCGATTACCCGGCGTATGTCGAGTTTCGGCGCAAAATCAGTACCGCTGATAAGGCACAGTTGGTGTTGTTGAAAAATGAAGCTTAACGTAACGAACCTGGAATTCTGAAAAAGCCGGCTTTGAGCCGGCTTTTTTATGAGGCTGTTTTAAGAATTCAATTGCAGCTTCTATAACGTCATGCTTCGGCAAGCGGACGCCAGATTCAGCATGACGTTCTGTATGTATTTTTCTGGTTGCATAAAATACTATCCACGCGCTCCCCTCGCTCCTAGACCATCTTTCTCGGGCGTAAGCGTAACTTGTTTGCCGATAGTTACTTCCGGATACGATATGCCCTCAACTTTTTCCTGGGCCGGCCGCACTGCGGGGCGCTGGCTGCTATGTCTATTTCTGTTGTTGCGTACTGTTGCAGCCGTTGCGCAAGCGCCTAAAACTATATGGGTGGATGCCGCGCCGGCCTCTGCTGCCGCTCGGGTTTCGGTTTCCGGGCTAACTCAGTTTCGGGCGGTTCGCTTCCAAACGTCGGCCATGCGGACGGCGCTGCAAGCCGCTCCGGCTCTCGGTAAAGGTGCGAAGCTCAGTCAGGAAATAGTGCTGGCGCTTCCTTTACCAGATGGCTCCAGCCAACAGTTTCGGATAACAGAAACCGCTGTGCTGCACCCCCGGCTGGCGGCGCTTTATCCGCGCATCAAAACGTATGCTGGTCAAAGCCTTGATAACCCAACAACTACGGCCCACCTCGACCTGACGCCCGCCGGCTTTCACGCGCAGATTCTGCGGGGCACCACGACCGTTTACATCGACCCTGCCGCGCCGGGTGATACCGTAAACTATCGGGTGTTCTATCGCTCGGCGATGCGCCAGAATGGGGCGGCTTGTCTTACCACCGAGGTGAAGCGCAAATTGCCCCCCACAACCAATGAGTTGCGGGCCAATGGGGCGCAGCTTCGTACCTACCGCTTGGCCGTGGCTTGCACGGGCGAATACGCGATTACCAAAGGCGGAACGAAGGCCGCCGCCCTCTCCGGCATCGTGACGACGGTGAACCGGGTGAACGGTATCTATGAGCAGGAGCTGGCCATTCAGCTGCAGCTGGTACCTGCCAACGACGCACTAATTTTCCTTGATCCCACCACCGACCCCTACACCAATACCAACGCTTCCGATTTGCTCACGGAAAACCAGCGCACCACGGATGCGCTGATTGGCTCGGCCAACTATGACCTGGGGCATGTGTTTGGTACGCGAGTAGGAGGTTTGGCTTACGTGGGCACCGTGTGTGATGCCTCCTTCAAAGCCGGCGGCACTACGGGCCAGGCCGACCCCAGCGGCGACGCGTTCGATGTGGATTTTGTGGCGCATGAGCTAGGTCACCAGTTTGGCGCCGACCACACCTTCAACGGCACGACCGGATTCTGTGCCAGCAGCCGCTTTGCCAGCTGGGCGTATGAGCCGGGCAGTGGGGGCTCGATTATGAGCTATGCGGGCCTTTGCTCGCCCCAGAATATTCAACCGAGCAGCTTTCCTTACTTCCATTCACGCAGCCTCGATCAAATCCTGGATTATGTGGCCGCGTTTGGTACCTGCGCCCAGATTACGGCCAGCGGCAATCGGCCCCCGATAGTGGATGCGGGGGCAATTTTCGCATTCCAGCCAGCACACCTTTCACGCTTACCGGTACCGGCTCTGACCCCGATGGCGACGCGGTATCCTACACCTGGGAGCAGAACGACCTCGGCCCCGCCGGCAACCCAACTACTCCGGTGGGTGACGCGCCACTGTTCCGATTTTTGCCCCCCAGCGCCTTTCCCAGCCGCACCTTCCCGGACCTTGCCAGCTTGCTTGCGGCTACCGTCCCGCCGCCCGGCGAGCTACTGCCTACCTACGCCCGGCGTCTGCACTTTCGCCTGGTAGCCCGCGACCAGCGCCGCCCGGCCGGGGGCACCGATTATGATACGACCAGCGTGGCCGTAATAGGTACCGCTGGTCCGTTTCTGGTTAAAGCCCCAACAGCGCCAACCACCTGGGTAGCCGGGGCTAGTCAGGAAGTCATCTGGGACGTGGCTGGTACAGATCAAGTGCCCATCAATGCCGCGCAGGTAGATATTCTGCTTTCTACCGACGGAGGACTTACTTTTCCTACCACCCTGGCTGCGGCTACTCCTAATGATGGCTCTCAGACGGTGCTTGTTCCTACTGGCCTGAGCACTAACACAGCCCGCATAAAGGTGCAGGCGGCGGGCAATATTTTCTTCGCTATTTCCCCCCAGAATTTTACTATCTCCAGCGTACTAGCCAGCTCTGCCGCCGGCGTTGCACCTATTGCAGTCGAGGTTTTCCCTAATCCCAGCACTGGTGTTTTTCAACTAAACGTGCATAACCAGCAGTCGGGGCCCATCACCTTGCTCGTTATGGATGCCATAGGGCGCATCATCAGCCGGGAAATAGTAGATAAGTTAGTGGCTCCGCGCCAGTACCGCCTCGACCTACGCGGCCTCAGCCGGGGCATCTATTATCTACGCCTGACTATGCCCCAAGGTACCAGCGTAACACGCCTGTTGAAGGAGTAGACACAACGGTTTAAAGCTCTTGCTCCACCGTGTAAAAATCAACCTCACTTCCGCGAGCACTGCCTCGGAGACAAGCTCTGGCCCGATACGTATAGGCCCTACTAAAATGTGTATCGAGCCTGCGCTTTTATATCAGAGCGGAGCGAGCCTTCTATCTCTTCCAGGCCGGAGCTGATTACTTGCTGGTGGCGGTATTGGGTGGCCGCATAGCGCAGCCAAAGCGTAAGGTGGCGGGTGCATTTTACCTCCGCCAGCGCGTACGTGCGTGTTCCGCGGCCGAAGAGTGCGGGCACCGAAAACGCGTATAGCACATCCTGCTCGAAGGCATATTGGCGGGTATCGTAGTCGTCGGTGTCAAAAAGGGCGTAGCGGGCGCTCAGGCGCAGGTAGCGGTTGAGGCGCACGGTGGCATCCTGAGCCAATAAGAAACCTGTGTGCGGAGTGGCGCCGTCTTCGCGGTAATGAGTGCCTTGCAGGCGCGTACGCAGACTGATGATGGATGAGGGCGCGGCATCATAGAAGAGCAGCAGGCTACGGCGCTCAGTGGGTACCGGCTGGGGCACGGGGCGCGAGGGTGTCAGGTCGGCGTTCTGGTCTTTGGTGCGAGAGCGAACTTGCACATAGAGTTGGCTGGTTTTGGTGGGCGCAAACGACAAGCGCAGCAAATAATCGTGGCCGCGCGAGGGCGCATCAACGCGATATTTTAACCACGGAAACCAGAATTGATCATAGTAACCCGTGATTTCCCAACGCGGCGCGGGTCGCACTTTCAGGCCCAGGTACACTCCGCTTTCGTTGATGTTACGCGTATTTTCGCCGAATGCCTGACCATAAAAGGAGTGGAAGTTCCGGTCGTAGCGGCGGTACAGAAGGGAGGCTTCTACGTTGGTGGCCAGGCTGGTCAACAGGCCATTTACAGTACCTACGCCACCACTGCTGGAGCGCGCTGTTTCACCGAAAACGAGCACATTTCCCAGCACATAGCTATAGTGAAAGCCCAGCGCCACATTGTCTTTACCCCGAAACTCAAACTGGTTGTACGGCTCGGGGCGGCGCTGCAAAGCCATGCCGTAGTGCGTACCCACCACCGTAGCCCCGGCCGCAAAATTGCCCCCCAGACTCGTGTAGGTCACGTTGCCGCCGCCGATAGTTTCGTGCAGACGCTTGCGGTTGGCCAGCTCCGTAGCGGTGCGGTGCAAGCCACTGGTGCTGATACCAGATGAAAATGTATCGTATTGGGCCAGCGAATCGGTGGCAAACTGTTGGTTTGCATCCACTTTTTGGCCGAGAAAAACGCTGTCGCCCGCACAGCCCTGTGCAAGCTAACAGTAGCGGCTGCCCCGCGAAAGAAAGAAGTTTCCAGCACCGAAGAGTAGGGCCTCACCCCTAAACTGCTGCGCCGCAGGGTCGTTATGGTTTCAGCGCCCTTGCCTACCTGCAAACCTGATGAGAGCAACAAGCCTTGCCCAAATTGTAGCTGGTAATCGCCCAAGGCCAGGGTTTTGAGCCGACCTCGCTCCTGCACCACGAAGTGCGCGGAGTAAAAATCGGTTCCCAGTCGTCCCTTGCCAGGCTCCCAGACCAGTGGCTCGCCTGCATCTTTCTCAGCGGTGAAGCCCAGGCTGAAGTCGCGCGTGTGGCTGACGCGGTAGCGCACCAAAAGCTTATCGGGCGAGCCGAGGTAGCGACTAAGCGGGCGGCCGGTGCTGGTAGTATCGGGGGAAGCATAGCCGCGACGAGCCTGCAAACCCCGCTCATAGCGCAGGAATAAGGCATTATTGTCTTCGTGCCGGATACGCTGCCAGAGTGGCCCGCGAGCAGCATTCTGGTTTCCGGACTGCACCGTCACGAAGGGTGCCACCCGATAAATAGAGCGCAGCTGCTCAAAGCCCGTGATGCTTTGCAGCTCATACAAACTCAGGAGAGGCCCAAGCTGCTGCCGATGATCCAATAGGGCGGAAATCTGCGTTTCCGAGAGCAACAGCAAGCCTCGCAGCTCTTCGCGGCTGGCGGTGTTCAGGTTTAGAGGCGTCTGATAATAAAGCAGGAGCGTTTCATACACGTCTTCAAAAGCGACCTCATCGCTCTGTATTTCGGCAAACAGCTCCTGCACCAGCCGGTCCAGATCGGCAGCGGGGCGCACGTAGTCCTGCGCCTGAAGACTGAAAGGCAAAATCAAACACAGCAGCCCGAAGGCCCACGCTACAGCCCGCCACCAACTACGTTTGCTGGCCATGGCGCACCTTAGCGTTTCGTCGTGTGCGCCCCACAGCATTGGTATATCCTGGGGGGCTTTTTTGGATGCAGTCCTCACTTTTTAGCCCACTGCAAACTCACTCCCACATGCTGACTCAAGCCCAGCGCTGATTGCCAGGCCGCGGCGTAGTCAATCTGAAAACGGCCGGCTTTAAAGCCTACGCCAGCTGTGGTCTGCTCCACGAGCGAAGCAAAGCCAGCCCGGAACGCCAGTACCTCCAGCAGCTGATACTCGATACCCGCCTTAAAATCAGCATCCTGCTCTACATCTTTTTCGGTTTCCACGTTAAGCATCAGCTTACCCGTGGGGCGATACGAGAAGCCGGCTTTGAGTACGGTAGGCACCCGCTCATCTTCGTAAGCCGCTAAGCGTGCCTGATTCAGGTTATATAAATATCCCCCAAAAACCAGTCGGTTAGGAATCAGCTCGGCCTGCCCGCCTAACGAAGCGGCTACCACTCTTTTACTGCCCAAACCCTGAATACTGACCTGCAACACATCTACGCGGCAGCCCACGCTTACTTGTCCGCCCTTGTACCCGTAGCCTACTCCTAAACGCTGTTCGGCGTACAGGTTATTTCCGAAGCGCTGCGCTTCGAAGCCTATTACACCACGCCTGGGGGGCTTTTCTGAATTAACAGACCCAAGCGGCGTAGCCGCCACAAGCGCCACAGAATTGAATGCAGAGCTTAAATAACGGTTTTCAGCATAAAAGCCGACACTCGTTTGGCTCACTTGGCCAAGTCCGGCTATGTTGTTGCCTACTGCCCAAACATCCGTAATGGTAACCGACGCGTTGCCCAGCGCCGCGGACCGCGCCCCCGTACGCCGGGACCATTGCCGGCGCTTACAGAAGAAACAGTGCAGGATAGAAATAAGACCGCTAACGATAAGTACCCGTTTTGCATAATAATGAGATAAGAAGCCCATACTGGCCTCGCACGCCCGTAGCAAATTTCGCGGCAAATATTTGGCTCTGCTTTTTACTGTAATTAGAATGTAAGACCAACTCATCGTAGCCGAATTGCAGTAAGCTAACTGAGAAGCATACTACATAAAAAAGCCCCCCAGATTCATCTGGGGGGCTTTTTGCAAGGTAATACAGTCGTAGCCTTACATCTGTGCGCTAGCTTCGGCTTTCTCTTTGTTCTTTTTCTTCTTGATTTTGGTCTTGCCGGCCTCAGGCGACTTCATTTTCATTTTCTCGCTTTCGCTCGTACCATTCAGCAGGTTGGAGTTGTTGGCCGTGGCGGCGCCGATACCGGGATTAGGACCTTTATTCACCACCGTCATCTCATCTACGAGGTGCTTAGCGCCGCCGAGCTTATCCACACAGAACAACACGTAGCGGATGTCCACGTTGATGCAGCGCTTCAGGTCGGGGTCGTAGGCCAGGTCGCCGGTCATGGCTTCCCAGTTGCCATCGAAGGCCAGCCCGATCAGCTCGCCGCGCCCGTTGATGACGGGCGAGCCGGAATTGCCCCCCGTAATGTCATTATCGGTGATAAAGGCCACCGGAAGCTGGCCGTTTTTGTTGGCATAGGGGCCAAAGTCCTTGGCCTTTAGCAGCGCTAATTCTTTGGCGGGCACCACAAATTCCGGGTTTGTTGGGTCTTCTTTTTCCAGAATTCCCTGGCCTGTCGTCTGATAGTCGTAGCTCACGGCGTCGCGGCCTTCGTAGGGGCGTACGGTGCCGTAGCTCAGGCGCAGCGTGGAGTTGGCATCGGGCGAGTACACTTTATCGGTGTTTTTGGCCCGCAGACCCGCTACGTACTGGCGGTTGGCCTGGCCCATGGTAGCCTGGCTGGCCTGAAGCTGGGGGGCAATTTTCTGCACGTAGTTCGTGTACACCGAGTTCATCGTCTTAAACGCCGGGTCTGCTTCGAGCTTGGCCAAGGTAGGCGCCGCCAGAAATGCGTTCAGCTTCGTTGGTGAGTTCAGGAAGGTGTTGCTGAATACATAGTCGGCGTACTTTTTCATGGAGCCACCATACTGTTTGGCCACCGTTTGAAACACCTCCGGCTGCTGCGCCTTGGGCACATCGGTGTAGTACAGACCCATCAGGGCTGCAAAAACCTTCTTATCCGTTGGGGCGCTGTAGTCTTTGAAAAACTCGGCCGCTGGCTCTTTCAAATCGGTGGTAGCCTTCTGAATAGCGGCTTTGTCAGCGTTCGGGTCTTTCAGCAACGTGTACAAGGGCAGCATGCGAGCCGCGAACGTCATGATTTCGGTACCAAAAGCGGCTTCATTCAGGTACACATTGCTTAGGTTAAACTCACGCAGGGCCGCGTAATTCTGGTTGATATCCTGCAACGCGCTACCGTAGAGCTGCTGGCGGGCGGGGTCAGCCGCAATCCACTGGGCAAACTGGACTTCTTCCGCCTTCTTCTTATCTACCGTTTTCAGGCGCTTCATACCTTCGTTCTGACCTATAAAGTACTTCCAGTAATTGGCAATGCTGGCGTACTTGGAGGCGTATTTCAGGCGAAGCGCCGGGTCGGCGTCCATGTCTTCCTTCCAGAGTTTCAGGCGGGTATCGCGCAGCTTAATGCGGGCCGGGTTGCTTTGGTCGAGGGTGAGCTGCAGGCCGGCGGCGGGCAAAAAGCGCTGGGTGCGGCCCGGAAAGCCAAACACCATCGCAAAGTCGCCTTCGCTTACGCCTTGCAGACTCACGGGCAAATGCTTTTTGGGCACATAAGGCACATTATCAGCCACGTAGCCGGTGGTGGGCTTGTTGTCTTTGGAGGCATACACCCGAAACATAGAGAAGTCGCCGGTATGACGGGGCCACATCCAGTTATCGGTATCGCCGCCAAACTTGCCCACCGATTCGGGTGGGGCGCCTACCAGGCGCACATCGCCAAAGCGCTGATATACAAATATATAATACTCGTTGCCGGCAAAGAAATCGCGCACATAGGCTACGTACTGGCCATTCTCTTTGGCAGCATCGGCCAGCTGCTTCTGCCGCTGCTGCACCAGCGTGGCGCGCTCCTGCTCTGGCGTTTGGGGCGTGATACCCTCCAGCACCTGACCCGTCACGTCTTCCATGCGCACCAGAATATCCACGAACAGTCCGGGGTTGGGCTTTTCCTCGCTTTTATTAGCGGCGAAAAAACCGTCGGCAAGCAGGTTTTTCTCGGGCGTACTATGGCTTTGAATGGCGTCGTAGCCGCAGTGGTGGTTGGTAAGCAGCAAACCCTGGCCGCTCACAAATTCGCCCGTACAAAAGCCCCCAGCTGCACCACCGCATCTTTGAGGCTGGCGTTGTTGATGTCATAGATTTCTTCGGCCGTTAGTTGCAGGCCTTTCTTCTGCATATCGACGTAGTTGAGGCGCTTCACGTACATCGGCAGCCACATTCCTTCATCGGCACGAGCGGCGAGCGGTAGCAAGAGCACCAGCAGCAACGCATTTGCCCAGATTTTTTTCAGCATAAGGGTGAATAATGAGAATGAAAAACGAGAGTGAGATTATAAGAAAAGTATTCCTGTGCAGCAAAGCTCAAACTTACTCAGGTGGGGCGAGTAGTGGGCAGTTATTATTTCTCAAGTAGCAAACCGCCTACATGTTTTTCGCTTTCATTGACCTAGGCGCCCTCTTTGTTTGTTGCGCGAGAGAATGAGCCTAACAAGTAAATTGCTCTAGTTTTTCGCATAACCCCAACTATGGCTTCCCTGTTCCGGCACTTTTTTCTTGCCCTTATCTGGGTGTATCAGCACTTTATCTCACCGCTCAGCCCAGCCAGCTGCCGGTTCCAGCCCACCTGCTCGGCCTATGCGGCGCAGGCCATCGGGAAATTTGGCCCCTGGCGCGGCGGGTGGCTGGCACTGCGCCGAATTGGGCGCTGCCATCCGTGGGGCAGCCATGGCTACGACCCCGTACCCTAATCAGCGTATTGCGTATAGTTTACCGCTACCGTTGCCTGTTCCCACTGAGTCAGGCAACGTTTTTCAGTTTATACATTCTTAAACCATGCGTTTCATAGCCATTATTACCCTGTCGATCAGCGCCTTGCTTGGCTGTAGCTGTTCGCAGGCTCAGTCAGATGAAGCATCAGGCGGCAAGAAGGGCAAAAAGAATAATAAGAAGGAAAGCTTAGAGAATCGTTTGATAGAGAGCTCGGTGCCGGGGCTGCGCCGCACGGGCTCCTTAAATAATTCGGTGCCCGAAAGCTCGGGCCTGGCCCGCGCCGACCAGGCTGGCACTTTCTACACCCACGGCGACGCCGGCAACTCCCCTATTCTGTACAAGATTGACGCGACGGGCAAGCTGCTGAAGGAAATGAGGCTTTCAGTACCAAACCAAGACTGGGAAAGTCTGGCGCAGGACAACCGTGGCAACCTGTTCGTGGTAGATGCGGGCAATAACAATAATAACCGCCAGGACCTGGCTATATACCGCCTCAACCCGCTCAATCCCAAGCAAATAGGCGCCATCTGGTTCACTTACGCGGATCAGCGCGAATTTCCACCCGCGAAAAAAGAGCGAAACTTCGACTGCGAGGCCGCGCTCTGGCACGATGGCGTGGTTTACCTCTTCACCCGCGACCGCGCCAACCAAACAACCAGCAAGGTGTACGCCGTGCCCGATAAACCCGGCCAGCAAACCGCCCGCCTCGTCACCAGCCTGTCTATCAGCGGTGAGGTGACGGATGCTGACCTGAGCCCTAATGGTAACCGCCTAGCCCTATTGGGCAAAGAAGAGCTGTTTTTGTACGAAGGCGATACGTTTCAGGCGTTGCTTAAATCTACACCCCAGCGTATAGCGTTGCCGGGTGCGGGCCAAACGGAAGGCATTGTTTTCACCGACAATCAGACGTTGGTTATCAGCACGGAAGAAGGCTCCATTTACCAGTATTCGTTGCAGGGCCAATCGACATCCGGGGCAAACCTTGGAGACCAGTAACTAGTAATCGGCGAGGAAATATCAGCTACCTCATAAGTATAAAAAAGCCCCCCAGAGATGCTCTGGGGGCTTTTTTATGAGTAGAAGAACAGGCTACTTCGATTTTACCATTTTTTGCGCTTGCTCGGCGGCAGCTCTTTCTTCCAGATCTCGGGGGGCAAATCCGAAGGGATTATTCGGCCATTTGCCGGCGCGTATAAGTACCCATAAACCCATAAAAATCAGCGGAATACTTAGGATCTGGCCCATGTTCAGCACCATGCTGCTCTCGAAGTCCGACTGATCTTCCTTGAGAAACTCCACCAGAAAGCGGAAGGTGAACAGCAGCACCACGAACAAGCCAAATAATTGCCCCCTGGGCGTCTTTTCCTTCGTGCGGTTCCACATCAGGTACAGCAGCACCAGCAAAAACACGCAGAACAACGACTCATAGATTTGAGTAGGATGGCGCGGTACCACTACGCCATTGACCAGATGCTCCGTGTCGCGCATAAACTTGAACCCCAGGGCAAGGTGGTTTCGTGGCCGAAAATCTCGGAGTTGAACAGGTTACCCAGGCGAATGAGCGCACCGCCCAGCGCCACCACAATCACAATCCGGTCGAGGGTCCAGAGGTAGTCGAACTTATTGTTGCGACTGAACAGCCACACCGCCAATAAGATACCGAGCGTAGCGCCGTGGCTAGCCAGTCCGCCTTCCCATATTTTGAGAATAGCGAGCGGGTGAGCCAAGTAGTAGCCAGGGTCGTAGAATAAGCAGTGGCCGAGCCGGGCACCGACAATGGTGCCCACCAGCATATAAATCGTGATTACATCGACCCACTGCGGTGATACGCGCTCGGAGCGGTAGATATGTGACAGCACGAAGGTGCCCAGCACGAAGCCCGACATAAACAGCAGCCCGTACCAGCGCAGCGTGAGGGGACCTATTTTAACGATTTCGGGCGCAACGTCCCAGGTGATATAAGCGAGCAGCGATGTCATGCGAAGGCGGAAGAGAGGTATAAGGGCAAAGGTAGGAATTCAGCGTTGGCGAGAAAGCAGCTCGAAAGCGCGCTTCATTCAAAGTAAAGCAAACGGTAGTGCCACCTGGAAATTATAGGGAAGCTAACTCCTGAGTGAAGCCACCGCTCAGAATAGGGAAGCGCAGCCAGGAGCGCGGATCTACATTGTAGTCGTCGAGGTGGAAAGCCGGGGCGTAGCGCTCGCGCTTCCACTGATTGCGCGCCCACAGCGAGTAAAAGCGTTTAACGTAAGTTTTGAGCTGCTCAGCATCCGTAGCCGCTTCTTCCTGCACCAGCTTGGCCAATACCTGTCGCGGACTCAGACGCTCATAGAAAGCCAGCCGCTCGATGCGGTTGAGCAGCACGTACGGCATCAGGTCGCGCTCGTCCGTTTGCTTGTCCTCCAGGGGCCGCAGCTCAGCCGTGGGCTGCAAGGCATTTACGTGGCGTAAAGCCTTGTAGCCCAGCTCTTTTTCAGCCCAGCGCAGCCATTTTTTTACAAAATCCTTATCAACGCCGGCAATGGGCGAAATGCTGCCGGCCGTGTCGCCATCCATCGTGCAGTAGCCCACCGACGCTTCGGAGCGGTTGGACGTGGTGAGAAGCAGGCAGTTTTGCACGTTGGCCAACAGCCAAATACCAGGCGCCCGCACCCGCGCCTGAATGTTTTGCAGAGCCAGATCGTCGGTTTGCCACGTCAGCGGCCGATTCAGGGCGTGCTCAATCTTGGCCACGTAGCCGCTCACTTCCTCGTCAATGCTCCAGTCAAAGAAAATGCCCCCCAGCTCGTCGGCCAGCTCCTTAGCCGACTGAAACGTATCATCGGAAGAGTTGACCGTGCCTTGGTAGGCAGTGGTGAGCAAGCGGCTCGTAATCTTCCGGTTAATTGATTTTTGCTCGTAGTTGAGTGAGCGGAGAGAAGCGTCTTTTGGGCCAGGTTCATTCTGGTCGGGCACCGGCGCAACAGGGCCAGCCAGGGCCGCAATTTCTTCGGCCGTGAAGCAACCCGCACGGCGCATAAATTCCGCCGTGCCCAGCTCAACCGTACCCAGGCGCACCATCTCGGCCACGGCTACGGCGCACATACACGAGTCGGCACCGCCACTGAGGGAAAGCACGAATCCGCGGCTGCGCGCCTTCCGCATATAGTCGAATAAGGCTAAGCTGAGCGCTTGGTTTAGCTCGCGGTACTCATCGGGTGTGGGCAGGGGCACAACATCCGTGGGGGGCAAATCGGCGGCAAAGTCAACGTCTGTGCATTCCAGATCTACTTCCTTGAAGCTTAACAGCTGGTTACGCAACAGCAAATGCCCATTGCGCGCCACCAGAATTTCGCCATCGTAAATGATGCGCCCTGCTTCGTTGCCGAGCAGGTTAGCGTAGAGATACGTGCAATTGTAGTTGCGCGAAGCCTGCAATACGAGCTGGTAGCGCACGTCCGTTTTGCTCATAGCAAAATGACTGGCCGACGGGTTCACAATGAGCTGTACCCCTCGCTCCATCAACCGGCCAGCGGGCCGGTCAGCGGCCGGGCGCCACGCATCCTCGCATATCTCGAAGCCAAAACGCACGCCCTGGTGCTCAAAAACCAAGTCACCCAAGGGCCATTCTTCGCCTTGCCACTCAATGGTTGTGGTTTCGCCCGCCCGCCAGGAGTTAAAGAAACGCGGCTCGTAATGCACGCCGTCATTAGCCAGAAACTGCTTGGCAGCAAAGCCCAGAATTTCGCCGTCGCGCAGCACGGCGGCGGTGTTATATGTCCGTCCGTCAATGCGTACGGGCAAGCCCACGCACACCAGAATGCCCGCCGTCCAGGGCCGAATCTGCTGTAAATACTCCAGCGCCGACGCCGAGAGCCAATCGCTCAGAAACAGGTCTTCGCACCCGTAGCCCGTCAGGCTTAGCTCCGGCAGGCACAGCAAATCGACACTGGCCGCCTTCGCCTGCTCAATGGCTTCGCGAATAGTGCGCAGATTATGATGCCAATCGAAAGGAATCTGGTTGAGGGCAGCGCCGGCTAGTCGCATGGAAAGAGAGAATAGTTTAGCCAACAACTACTTTTTGCCCCCCAGAGTTGTCTTAGCCGCTCAGAACCTTTGTATTTCGCCTTCGGTAGAAAATAGACGAGCAGCGGTTAAGTAAGAAGACGCGGCTATACGCCCAAGGCGGTAAGCGCGCGCTCAGCGGCCGTTTGTTCGGCTTGTTTTTTCGAAAGGCCCATGCCCGTTGCTACGGCTTCGTCGTCCACAAATACGGTAGCTGAAAATTCCATTACGCCACCCATCTGAGGCTCGCCCGCCAACTCGTAGCGCAGATGCTTACCCTGGCGCTGCGCCCATTCAATAAGCTTGCTTTTGAAGTTGGCAGTCGTCGTGGTGAGCGACTTTACATCTACGTACGGCTTAATCAAGCGCGCCAGCACGAATTTACGAGCCGCTTTATAGCCCTGATCCAGATAGACGGCCCCCACCAGCGCCTCCAGGGCATTACCATTTACGGAGCGGGAACGGGCGGCCCGACCCTGGGTTGGGTCGAGTTGCACCAGCTTATCCAACCCAATTTTCAGAGCCAGCGCGTTTAGGCTTTCACGGTTTACAATACGGGAGCGCATTTCGGTAAGGAACCCTTCCTGCTCGTAAGGGTACTTGCGAAACAGATATTCGGCCACCACCGTCCCCAGCACGGCATCGCCCAGAAACTCCAGGCGCTCGTTGCTTTGGTTACGAAGCTTGTCCGCCTGCTGCCGCACTAATGACGAGTGCGTAAACGCCAGCTGATACAGCCGGATATTATCCGGCGTGCGGCCAGTTACCGTGGCAATGGCTTGGCGGAAAGCCCTATCCTGCCCCAGCAACCGCCGGAAGAATCCGAACAGTGGAAGTGGCTGCCCCGGCCGCGTCATTAGCCTTGAAATTTGCGAAACAGAACCGACGTGTTGTGCCCACCAAAGCCAAAGGTATTGCTTAGCGTCACATTTATATCCCGCTTCTGCGCTTCATTAAAGGTAAAATTCAGTCGGGGGTCCAGTTCCGGGTCAGCGGTAAAGTGGTTGATGGTAGGCGGAATCACGCCGTGCTGCAAGGCCAGAATACACGCAATAGCTTCAATACCGCCAGCTCCGCCCAATAGGTGGCCGGTCATGCTTTTGGTAGAGCTAATGTTCAGGTCGTAAGCGTGCTCACCAAATACCTTCTCGATAGCCTTCACCTCAGCACCATCGCCAAGGGGCGTGCTGGTACCGTGGGTATTAATGTAGTCCACATCCTCCGGACCAATGCCAGCGTCGCGCAGGGCATTTTGCATTACCAGCACTACGCCGTTGCCTTCAGGGTCAGGAGCCGTGATGTGATAAGCATCCGACGACATACCGCCACCGATAATCTCAGCGTAGATTTTTGCCCCCCGAGCTATTGCGTGCTCATACGCTTCCAGAATGATAGCACCGCCGCCTTCCCCCAGCACAAAGCCGTCGCGCTCCTTGTCATAAGGGCGGGAAGCCTGCTCGGGTGCGTCGTTTCGCTCACTCATGGCCTTAAGTGCGTTGAACCCGCCTACACCAGCTTCTGTAATAGCCGCTTCCGAGCCGCCGGTTACCATTACATCGGCCAAGTTGAGGCGGATATAATTGTAGGCAGCAACAATGGAATCAGACGATGAGGCGCAAGCCGAGGTGGTCACGAAATTTGGCCCCCGGAACTTGTGGCGAATGGAAATATTGCCCGACGAGCTGTCGGCAATCATCTTCGGAATGAAGAAGGGGTTGTAGCGGGGTGTGCCGTCGCCTTTCGCGAAGCTGAAGCACTCCTCTTGAAAAGTTTTGAGGCCGCCAATACCGGAGCCCCAAATCACGCCCACCCGGTCGCGGTTCACGCCTTCCAGCAAGCCCGCATCCTTGATAGCTTCGTCGCTGGCAATGATGGCGAACTGCGTGAAGAAGTCCATTTTGCGGCCTTCCTTACGCTCGAAGTAATCGTCGGGGTTGTACCCCTTTATCTCGCAGGCGAAACGGGTTTTGAACTTGCTGGCATCAAAGCGCGTGATGGGCGCGGCACCGCTTACGCCCCTCGACAAGCCATCCCAATACTCGGTGACGGTTTTGCCAAGAGGCGTAAGGGCACCAAGGCCGGTCACAACAACTCTCCGAAGAGACATAGGCTAACGGGAGAAATTAGAAAGCAAAACGGCCGGCGGCGGGCCGGCCGGTAAGCAATAGAACGGGTAACGGCTAAGCAGCCGTCAGGTTATTTGGCGTGCTCCTCGAGGTAGCTGATAGCTTGACCCACGGTGGCGATGTTCTCGGCCTGATCGTCGGGGATAGACACGTTGAATTCTTTTTCGAACTCCATAATCAATTCGACAGTATCCAGCGAATCAGCGCCCAGATCGTTGGTGAAGCTAGCTTCCGGCGTTACTTCCGAGGCCTCAACGCCAAGCTTGTCAATGATAATAGCTTTTACTTTTTCTGCAATTTCAGACATTTCCGTGGGGGTTTAGAGAAAACTCGGCACAAATAACACTAACTTCCCTAACATTGTCAAACCAACCACCCCTAATCTTGCAGGTACAAGATTACGGCCGAGCCAGTTCCCGTTGGCTCCGGCGGTCCGTTGTTTTGTTCTGCTTAAGCCCGTAAGCACCCTATGAAAATGCTAACGCTGGACGTTGAGTATGACTGTGATTTTGAACTGTTTGGCCTCGTTTCGTCGAGCCGGGAACACACCCTGGCCTGGGCATTGAATCAGACCTTACGCTTGCGCTTAGTAAAGCAGCAAGACCTGATATATGACCTCCTAACGAAGGGTCGTTTAGTTATCAGCAATTATTTGTACGCCACGGAAACGCTTACATTACGACTGCTACGCAACCGATCGGTGGACCCATCGCCACTGAAAAAGCCGTTTCTTGCCCCCGATATTAAAGAATACGATTATCTGCTGCAGGTCAGTCATGGCTCGGGCGCGCTGGCAGCCAACGAGTTGATAGCCCATCTCACGGCCCTGCCCGCGGTGCAGTACGTATGTCAGTTCGACCCCAACGAATTAAAATTCAAAGAAAACCTGCTGTTTTGATTAAGTAACGCCTAGCTCCAGCTTGGTGCCTTATCATAAACGTCATTCAAATTGCCCCCCACTTACTCGTTCAACGACTCACCAGGCTGGAGCTTGGTGCTACCTGCTTATGGAACCTCGTCCGCATTTCAATAAAACCAAAATTGTGGCCACCGTTGGCCCGGCCTCTAACACGTACGAACGCCTGGGCACGCTCATCCGGGAGGGTGTTGATGTGTTTCGCCTCAACTTCTCGCACGGCTCTTACGAGGACCATTTAGCTGTCATTAACACTGTTCGCCGCCTGAATAAGGATATGCGTACGAATGTAGGCTTACTCCAAGACCTACAAGGGCCCAAAATCCGCCTCGGCGAGGTTGAAGGCGGCGGTGTTGAAATAAAGCCCGGCGAAAAGATTAAGCTCGTGTGCGGGGAAAAAGAAATCAGCACAGCAACGCGCCTAAGCACCATTTATATGGGCTTGGCTCGCGACGTGAAGGCTGGTGACATGATTCTGATTGACGACGGCAAAATTGAGCTGCGGGTGCTGGCAACGGACCGCGAGCAGGAAGTAGACGTAGAAGTAATATATGGAGGCCTTGTGAAGCCCCGCAAAGGCATCAACTTACCCGACTCGGACGTATCCGCTCCATCGATGACCGAGAAGGACATTGAGGACCTAAAGTTCGGGTTGGAGCACGACGTAGATTGGATAGCTCTTTCCTTTGCCCGCCGGGCCGAGGACATCCGCTTTATTAAGTCCTTGATTGCCGAAAGCGGCAAGCAGACGCGCGTGGTTGCGAAAATTGAAACGCCGGAGGCCCTGCGTAACATCGACGAGATCATTGCGCTAACGGATGCTGTCATGGTAGCCCGTGGCGACCTAGGTGTGGAAATAAACGGTGGCGAGGTGCCGCTGGCTCAAAAGATGATTATTGAGAAGTGCAATAAGCTCGGTAAGCCGGTTATCGTCGCTACTCAAATGATGGAGAGCATGATAACAAACCCGCGCCCAACCCGCGCCGAAACCAATGACGTAGCCAATGCCGTGCTCGATGGGGCCGACGCACTAATGCTATCCGCCGAAACAGCCGTAGGTGAGTACCCCGTAGAGGTTATCCGCTCGATGGTAAATACCATCCGAAGTGTTGAAACCCACGCCAATAATATTTTCCACCGCTTCCATCCTATCGACCCAGCCGCACCTTCCTTTATGGTTGACAGCGTGCTGTCGGCTGCTGTTCACTTGGCTCGCAATACGAAAGCCAGCGCCATCACCGGCCTGACGCACCGCGGCTACACGGCCTTCCAGATTTCCAAATATCGTCCGAAGGCTGATATTTTCGTCTTCACTGACACCCGCGACCTCCTGACGGTACTAAGCCTGGTGTGGGGCGTACGTGCTTTCTACTACGACCGTATGGTGAGCACCGACAATACCGTTTCTGACATCAAGTACGTGCTCACTACTACCGGCAACCTTAAGCCAGGGGACGTATTCATCAATACCGCGTCTATGCCTATCAGCGAGAAAGGCAAGACGAACATGGTGAAGGTGAGCGTGGCGTAAATATTCAGAGTGAAAACAGAAGCTGAGCATACCAACTCAGCTTCTGTTTATGCTTAGCTCAATAGAAACATGAAAAGGCCCTGCACTTACGCGCAGGGCCTTTTCTATGCTAGAGCAGAAAGCCTCTTAAATAAATTAAGCGACAGTCAGCGAGTTCACGAACTTGGTCAGGCTCGACTTGTTGTTAGCCGCCTTGTTCTTGTGAATGATGTTCTTCTTCGCCAGGCGGTCCAGCATCGACGATACTTTCTTCAGCAGCTCTTGTGCTTCGGTAGCATCGGTGGCAGCACGCAGCTTCTTGATAGCGGTGCGGGTAGATTTGGCCTGGTAACGGTTCAACACGCGCTTGGCTTCGTTGGAACGGATGCGCTTGAGGGCCGATTTATGATTCGCCATGAGATGGAAATAGTGACGTTCTGCTCGATTTAAATTTCAGTTCGGGTGGCAAAGGTAAGACTTTGGACGGAAATACCAAATAGCATTTGCTCACTTTCTCTCCTTGTTGGAGCAGTTGAATGAACAGATTGGATTTCAGGCCGCTTTACCTAGTCCAATCCTAATGGTATGCATGACGAACTTTTTAGTGCGCTTATACTTTAGCAGGTAGATTTTGTCTATTTTAGAGCAATACCGCCGGGCAAACGCCATTCTATATCTATTTGGTCATGCCGCTTATTCAGAACTCTCGTTATCAGCCGCCGTTTTACATGTTTAACGGCCATTTGCAAACCATCGTACCCAGCCTGTGGCGCTCGGTACCTGAAGTGCGCTACCAGCGCGAACGGGTAGAAACCGACGACGGCGACTTCCTTGATCTCGATTGGTCGCGGGTGACGGAGGGGAAAGCGGCTGACACGCTCGCCATCGTTTCGCACGGCCTGGAGGGCGATGCTGGCCGGCCTTACGTGCGTGGCATGGTGCGAGCCCTCAACCGCGCTGGCTTCGATGCCTTGGCTTGGAACTACCGCAGCTGCAGCGGCGAAATGAACCGCCTGCTCCGCTCCTACCATCTCGGCGACACCGACGACCTCGATTTTGTGGTGCGTTATGCACTAGGCGCTGGCTGTTACCGCCGGGTGTATCTCACTGGCTTTTCTGCTGGTGGCAACGTAACGCTAAAATACCTTGGTGAAAAGGCTGACCGTGTACCTGTTCAAGTGCAGCGGGCGGCCGTGTTCTCGGTCCCTACTGACCTCAAATCCAGCTCTCAGCACATTGCGCGTCCTGAGAATCGAGTTTATTTGAATCGGTTTCTGAAGTCCTTGCGAGCTAAAATGCGTCAAAAGGCTGAGTTGTTGCCGGGCCAGGTGGACGTGGAGAACTTGGATGCGCTGCGCGACTTCGTAGAGTTCGATGACCGCTTCACAGCTCCTATGCACGGCTTCAAATCGGCCGACGATTACTACGAGCACTCCAGCTCGGGCCGCTACATCGAATATATTCGGGTGCCTACGCTTATTGTAAACGCTGAGAACGACCCATTTTTGCCCCCCAGCTGCTTTCCGCGCGAGGTGGCGGCCACTAGTCAGTTCGTATTTCTGGAAACGCCCCGTGAGGGTGGGCACGTAGGCTTCCCCGAAGGCACCCCTGACGGCAACTATTATTCGGAGCGCCGGGCTATTGAGTTTCTAACAGACAAAGGACCAGCTTAAGCTGCGTGAATAACCATTTAACTATAAGGTAGTAGCCGGTACAAAAACGACTTTTTTTGTCTCAAAAAACTCTTCCTTGAAATAGTCGCTTAGCTCAAAAAGTGTGGCAGGCAAACCTGCTTCGGCAATTTCTTCCGTCAAATCGCCGCCTTTCAGATAATACAGGCCACTGGTAGCGTCGTCGGTGCGCTTATAGCGCTGGGCAATCCAGGTGTGAAAGGTGGAGAGGCGCGCTACGGCCCGACTGACCACGTAATCGAATTTGGGGCGGACCTGCTCGGCGCGGGTCTGCTCGGCCGTAACGTTGGTCAGGTGCAAGGTCAGCGCCATTTCCTGCACCGCGTGGATCTTCTTACCGATACTATCAACTAAGTGAAATTTCACTTCGGGAAACAGAATAGCCAGCGGCAGGCCCGGCAAGCCGCCGCCGGTACCCACATCCAGAACTGAGCTGCCCGCTGTGAACTCTACTACCTTTGCAATACCCAAGGAGTGCAGGAAGTGACGCTCCACTAAGTTTTCTACATCAGGGCGTGCCACGAGGTTTAGACGCTCATTCCAGCTTTTGAACTCAACCTCGAGCTGCTGAAAACGCTGGCGCTGCTGATTGGTGAGGTTAGGAAAATAGTGGTGAATCAGGTCCATGAGGCAAAACTACAATGCTGGTATGTGTGGTACTACGACTTTTTTGGTCGTAGTACCACTATCGTTGCTGACGCCTGCACTCATGCGGGTCGTTCAACGATAGTGGTACTACGACCAAAAAAGTCGTAGTACCACACGGTTATAATCAAAAAAGCCCCCCAGATATTCTCTGGGGGGCTTTTTTAGATGATATGCTTCTTGTTCTTCACCATGTCATAGAGCAGCTCGCGGGCGCGGTGCAGCTGGGCTTTCACGGTGCCGAGCGGGGCTTTTAGCTCAGTAGCAATTTCCTCGTAGCTCAGCTCATCAAAGTAGCGCAGGGTAACGAGGCGCTGATACTTATCAGGCAGCCGGGATACCACGTGCTGCATGATTTCGATCTTCTGATTCTTGATGGCCGATTCCTGGGGGTTCAGATTCTGGTCGCGGAAGTCGATGGTGATTTCGTCGCCGTTATCAATCTTGATGGCCGAGTCAATGGACATCGTCTTGATCTTATTCTTGCGGATAAAGTCGATGCAGTTATTGGTGGCGATCCGGAACAGCCAGGTACTGAAGGCGTACTCGGGATTGAACTTATGCAGATTGCGGAAGGCTTTGGCGAAGGCCTCGATGGTCAAGTCCTCAGCATCGTCGGGGTTGCGTACCATCTTGAGCACCACGTGATACACCGGCTTCTTATAAATCTGCATGAGTTCGGCGTAGGCCTTCTCGTCGCCCTGCTCTACGGCGGCGCGGATTAGCTTGAAGTCATGCTTGGCTTTGGCGGAGAATTGTTTCTGTATTTCCTGGTTGTTTACTTCCATCGGAGGGTGCGGTAGAGGAACAGCGAAATTCCCAGAGCGAGATAATTAAAAAAATAAACTGCGTCGAGAACCGGTAACAGCCAAAAAGGCAGCCGGTCGGCTAAATGACGGCCGAGTTGCACGTAGGTTGCGCTAATCGCTCCCATCCGCACTGACCATATAACCGCCAAAGGTATCCAATCGGGCCGGGAAAACGCGAGCAAAGTTGCTGTGAAATAAAAAAGAAGATTAGTACCAATAAACGTTCCAATTCGGATCTGATCTTTCCATGTATAGCGCGGCCCAGCCGACAAATGACGTCGCTTTTGCCGCCACCAAGCCGACCACGTTTGAGCCGGGAGGCTTACGGTTTGAGCTACTGGTTGAGCTTGCACTGCCACTCGCTGCCCTTGAGCCACGGCGTCCTGCACCAGCAGGTCGTCGTCGCCGCCCAGGCGCCGCAAGTGGGAAGCAAATCCTTTGGTAGCCTGAAAACAGCTTTTGGTATAAGCTAAATTTCGCCCCACTCCCATATAGGGATGACCACGCCACGCGAGCGACAAATACTGCGCTCCGGTCAGCAAGGTTTCAAACCGAATCAGCTTGTTTAAAAACCCCGGCGCAGCTGCGTAGGGCGAATAGCCGAGCACCACGTCAGCGGGCTGGGCAAATTGCGCCTGCATCTGCCTGATCCACTGCGTGGTAGCAGGCCAACAGTCGGCATCGGTGAAGAGCAGATGCTCGTACCGCGCAGCCTTAATACCCAGCGTCAAAGCGTATTTTTTAGGTGAAAGTCCCGCAGGCCCAGTACTTATACTTACCAGGCGTACTTCAGGATAAATCTGGGTGTATTGCTGGATGAAAGCGGCCGTGCCATCCGTTGAGCGGTCATCAATCAGAAGTATCTCAAAACCCGCCGGGTACTCTTGCCGCAGCAGCAAGGGCAGAAGCCGCCGCAGGTTTTTCAGCTCATTGTGGGCGCACACCAGCACCGAAACCGGCTCGGCAGCGCCTTTGGGGGGCAAATTGGACGCGGGGCGGCGGGTAAAGGGCAGAAAATAGTAGCCCGCATAGTAAAGCTGTACCAGCGTACAAGCTAGCAACAGTAAAATGGCGGGAGAAAGGTGGAAGGGCAAAGCGCAGTCATGAATCAGGCGGCAAAAGTAGGCATTCGAGGTGGGGCGAGTACCTTTGTTATTCTAACGTCGGTTCCCGCAGAGGGCGCAGAAGTTTTCGCAGAAGTCGCGGAGGTCGTTCTTCTGCGTCATCTGCCCAAACCTTCTGCGCCCTCTGCGGGAACTCCTCTAGCACATATGACCTTCGATTTAGTAGCCCACGACCCGCAGACCAAAGCCCGCGCCGGCGTAGTACACACTGCCCACGGCGCTATCGAGACGCCCATTTTTATGCCCGTTGGCACGGCTGGCACCGTGAAAGCCGTGCAGCAGCGCGACCTCACCAACGACGTACAAGCCCAGATTATCCTTGGCAACACCTACCATCTGTACCTGCGGCCCGGCCTCGACATTCTGCGCCAGGCCGGTGGCTTGCACAAGTTCAACGGCTGGGACCGGCCCATCCTGACCGATAGCGGCGGCTACCAAGTGTACTCCTTAAGTAACACGCGCAAGATCAAGGAAGAGGGCGTTAAGTTTCGCTCCCATATCGATGGCTCCCAGCATTTGTTTTCGCCGGAGGGCGTGATGGATATTCAGCGCACCATCGGGGCCGATATTATCATGGCCTTCGATGAGTGCACGCCGTGGCCCTGCGAGTACGACTACGCCCGCCGCTCCCTGGACATGACGCACCGCTGGCTCACACGCTGCATTCAGCGCTTCGACAGCACCGAAGGGCACTACGGCTACGAGCAGACGCTTTTTCCCATTGTGCAGGGCAGTACCTATAAAGATTTACGCATCAAATCGGCGGAGTTTATAGCTGAGCAGCAGCGCGAAGGCAATGCCATCGGCGGCCTGAGCGTGGGCGAGCCCGCCGAGCTGATGTACGAAATGACGGAGCTGGTCTGTGATATTTTGCCCCCCAGCGAGCCCCGCTACCTGATGGGCGTGGGTACGCCGGCCAATATTCTGGAAAACATCGCGCTGGGCGTGGATATGTTCGACTGCGTGATGCCCACGCGCAACGCCCGCAACGGCATGCTCTTCACCACGCAAGGCGTTATCAACATCACGAATAAGAAATGGGCCACCGATTTTGAGCCGATTGATGCTGAACTTGGTGGCTACGTGAGTACGTTTTATACGCGGGCTTACGTTCGGCATCTGTTCCAGAGCCAGGAAATGCTCGGCCCGCAGATTGCTTCTATTCATAACCTTACTTTCTATCTCTGGCTGGTGAAGCAGGCACGGGCCCATATCATCGCCGGTACCTTCCGAGAGTGGAAGGAGAAGATGGTGAAACAAGTAATGACCCGATTATAAGTCAATTGACATTTATCAATTAACATTTAACAATGTCGTTCTAATGGCTCACTGTCCATTGCTCGTTGTTGATTGCTATTGAATGTTAATTGATAAATGTTAAATGTTTGTCCTGTGAAGCTTCTCGATAAATATATCCTCCAAAAATTCCTTACTGCCTTTCTGTTCACGGTGGTGATGTTGGTGGCCGTTATTTGCGTGATTGACTTCACGGAGAAGAATGACGATTTCATTAAGCATAATCTGGCAGCCAAGACGATTATTCTGGATTACTACGTCAATCTGTTTCCTTATTTCGCTAATCTGCTTTCGCCCATTACGGTATTTATTGCCGTCGTTTTTGTGACGGCGCAGCTAGCTTCGCGCACCGAAATTGTCGCGATTCTGGCCAGCGGCATTAGTTTTCCGCGGCTTCTGGTGCCGTACGTGATGGGGGGCAATTATCGGCGTAGCCACCTTTAGTCTTATCGGCTGGGTCATTCCTAAAGCCAACAAAACGCGAGTAGAGTTTGAGCGCAAGTATACCAAGCGGCAGTTTCGCTTCGACCAGCGCAACGTGCATATTAAGGTGGGACCGCGCAGCTACGCCTATATGGAGAGCTACGACAACACCAATAATATCGGTTACCGCTTCGCTCTGGAGGACATTGAGGGTACTACGCTCAAGCGCCGCCTTACCGCCGACGCCATTACCTGGGACTCCGTGAAGCGGGCCTGGCGCCTCTCGCCCCAGCTAGTGCGCACCTTCAACGGGCAGAGCGAAAGCCTCAAGTCCTATCCCGCCCGCGACACCACGCTCAACTTGTATCCCAAGGATTTTGCCAGCACCTTTCGCCTGGCTGAAACGCTCACACTGCCCGAATTGAACCGGTATATTCAGCAGAAAGTGGACCGCGGCGCCAGCGACACCCAAACGTACCTGAGTGAGAAATACGAGCGTTACGCGTACCCATTTGCCATTCTCATTCTAACTGTTATTGGCGTCATTCTGAGCGCAGGCAAGTCGCGTAGTGGCGTGGGGGGCAAAATTGCGCTGGGCTTCGTGCTGGCTTTTATCTTTATCTTCTTCGTGATTTTGAGTCGCAATCTGGCGGCGGTGGGCACTATGTCGCCTATGCTGGCGGCCTGGATTCCCAGTATGGTATTCACGGTAATCGGCCTCGTTTTGTATCGGTTGGTACCGAAATAGATAGACGTTCAACGAATGGCCTCAACCCCTAGCCCCTTCTCCGAGGGGAGAAGGGGAACTAGCCCTAACAACTAGCCTGCTAATCAACACTAATTTTCCAGTAAAACCAGAAGCTAGTTCCCCTTTCCCTCTCGGAGAAGGGGCTAGGGGTTGAGGCCATTTTTTCACATATGCTTAAAGATTACCTGCGTCTGCACTTTATTGTCCTGTTGTGGGGCTTCACAGCTATTCTGGGGAAGCTTATTTCAGTGCCGCCGGTGGAATTGGTGTTCTGGCGGACGCTGCTCGCCACCACCGGCTTGGGCTTGTTGCTTACCCTCAAAAAGCAAAGTCTGCGGATGCCCGTCGGCCAGGCCGTACGGTTGCTCAGTGTGGGCTCCTTGGTGGCCGTGCATTGGATTACCTTTTTTCTGGCCGCGCGCCTTTCCTCGGTGAGCGTGTGCCTGGCGGGCATGGCTACGCTGGCACTCTGGACCTCACTATTGGAGCCCCTGCTGCTGTGGCGGCGAGTGCGGAGCTACGAGGTTTTCCTGGGTTTGCTGACGATGGTCGGGCTGTATCTGGTGTCGCAAGCCGAATTTGACCAACTATTAGGGCTGGGGGTTGCTATCCTTTCAGCTGGTTTGTCGGCGTTGTTTAGCGTGCTTAATGTCAAGCTCGTAAAGCAGCATTCGCCCCTGCGCCTGACGTTTTATGAGATGATGGGCGCCTGCTTGTCTATCGTGCTGTTCTTCCCGATTTATAGCCTGTATTTTACCGAAGGCGCTGGCTTGCGTCTGGCCCTTGCTTCCTGGGATTGGCTATGGCTGCTGGTGCTCGCGGGCGTATGTACAGTCTACGCTTTCTCGGCTTCAATAGAATTGATGAAACGCTTGTCGGCCTTCGTTATTAATCTGACAACCAACCTGGAACCCGTTTACGGCATCGTGTTGGCCGTTCTCATTTTTGGGTCGGAAGAAAGGATGTCGGGGGGCTTTTATCTGGGTACGCTCGTCATTCTATTCAGCGTCCTCATCCACCCCGTGCTCGACCAGTGGAATCAGCGCCGCCAGCGGCCGGCTACCGTCGTGTAGGTTCACAGCTACCTACAGCACCCCACTCCACACCAGATAATCAGCTGCAACGGGCACATTAGGGGGCATTTCTTTGCCTGGAAACAGCCCATACACCGCAGAACCTGAGCCCGACAAGCTAGCATAAGCAGCTCCGGCTGCATACAAGGTAGCCTTGAGCTCGCCCAGCACTGGGTAGTGCGGTGTCAAAGCTTCTTCAAAGTCATTGCTGACGGTATCGCGCCAGGTTTCTATTGGCTGAGCCAAGCTTGAGCGCAAATCGTGGTGCGGCGTACGCGGCGTTACACGGGCGTAAGCTTCAGCCGTGCTAATGTGCAGATTTGGATAAATAACCTTGCATGCCACGCCTATCAGGTCCAAGCTGATTGGGGAAAACACGTCGCCTTTCTCGTGAGCGAATACAGGTTTGTTTTGAATGAAAAAGGCACAGTCGCTGCCAAGCCGACGAGCATAGTCTTCCAGCTTTTCAGGGGGTATTTTCAGCTCGAATAACTCATTCAGCGCCCGCAGTGCGAAGGCCGCATCGGCAGAGCCA
Organism: Hymenobacter sp. R533113; assembly: GCF_056835965.1. Lineage (NCBI taxonomy): Bacteria > Pseudomonadati > Bacteroidota > Cytophagia > Cytophagales > Hymenobacteraceae > Hymenobacter > Hymenobacter sp. R533113. Next base: position 544,913 of record NZ_JAKWBD010000001.1, on the reverse strand, counting down.
CCGCCCAAACCAGCGCCGATAGGCACTATCTTATGCAAATGCATCTGCACGGGGGGCAAATCGAAGTCGGCCCGCAGCAGCTCGTAGGCCCGCCAGCACAAGTTGGTGCTGGGCTCGCCAGGAATTGGAATACCAGTCAGTTCCAGAGAAGTAACATCGGCGGGCAGCACTTCCAAAGCGTCGCTCCACGGCAGCGGCACAAACACCGATTCGAGGTTGCGAAAGCCATCGGGGCGCCGGCCGGTGATGTATAGGCCAAGGTTGAGCTTGGCATTTGGAAAGACGAGCATAATAAGTAGGGTAAGCGTTGGCTGGTGAGTTCAGCGGTCAATGGGGACGCTTTGGTGTTTATCTCAATGTTAGTACGATGGCTCAAAGCTCAAACCTACCTTAAACAACGGGAGCTTACGCTACGAACGCCTCAGAAAACAATAAATTTACCCCTCGCCCACTCCGCATTTCTATGTCTCACCCGCCGCCCGCCGATTGGTACCAAGCCTGGGGCAAGCGCCTGCTCGATGTGGTGCTGGCCGCCCCGCTGCTGGTCGCCACGCTGCCGGTGCTCCTGCTGGTGGGGGGCTTATTGGCCGTGCAGAACGGGGGACAAATTCTCTTTCGGCAGCAGCGTCCGGGCCTGCATGGGGGGCTTTTTTTGCTGTACAAGCTCCAAACCATGACCAGCCAACGCGACGCCCACGGCCAGCTTCTGCCCGATGCAGCTCGGCTGCCGCGCCTGGGTCGCTGGCTGCGCGCTACTTCCATCGATGAGTTGCCTCAGCTCTGGAACGTGCTGCGCGGCGATCTGAGTCTGGTAGGACCGCGCCCGCTGTTGCCGGAGTATCTGCCGCTGTATTCACCTGAGCAGGCCCGGCGCCACAGCGTGCGCCCCGGCCTGACAGGCTGGGCCCAGGTAAACGGGCGCAACGCTATTAGCTGGGAGCAGAAATTTGCCTACGACCTCTGGTACGTCGAACGCGTATCTTGGCGACTTGATCTGCTCATTTTAGCGCGTACCGTGCGGCGGGTGCTTGGCGCCCAAGGCATAACCGCCCCCGGCCAAGCGACCACGGAAGCCTTTCGGGGCTCTGCACCTGCTACCACCACTACCGACACCTCAGCTTCATGACCAAGCTTTTTTTCTCTGAATACGAACAAGCCGATCAGCCCCCAGTCACTCGTCCGTTGGCAATTTTCGGGGCCGGCGGACTTGGCCGCGAAGTGCTCATCCTGATTCATCAGATCAACACATACGAGCCCACCTGGCACATTACTGGTTTCTACGACGACGTTCGGCCCCCGGCAGATACCATTCATGGCATACCGTACGTAGGCACCGCCGCCGATCTGAATGCTGTAACCCAACCGTTACACGTAACGGTGGCCGTCGGAAACAGCTGGAGCCGGGCCAGCGTGGTGGAGCGACTTACGTCACCGCTACTCACTTTCGCTACACTTGTTCATCCGGCCGTGGCTTGCGAGCCTTACCAACAAATAGGCGTGGGCGTGGGCTGCATTATCAGCCAGGGCTGTATTCTAACCTGTGATATTGTGCTGGGCAAACATGTGCTCCTCAACCTCGGCTGCACCATCGGCCACGATGCCGTACTAGGCGACTTTTGTTCACTGATGCCGCACGCTAACATTGGCGGCGCGGCCCACCTCGAAACGGGCGTGTATCTAGGTACCAATGCTACGGTTATTGATCGGGTGCGCGTGGGTGCCCACGCTATTATCGGGGCTGGGGCCGTGGCCGTCCGCGATTTGCCCCCGGCTGCACCGCTGTAGGTGTTCCAGCCGCCGTGATTAAGCGGCACTCTGTTTGAGTAGCTGTAAAACGAGTTGGCGGGCATAAACAAGCGAACGTCATGCAGAGCGGAGCGAAGCATCTTGCCAGCGGTAGCCAGAATAGTAACCCAACGTCAGCACGCGAGATGCTCCGCTCTGCATGACCACCTTTTTGAAATTCAGCTTAGCGCTATCACTACACTTTTCTATCCGCCATTTCCCTTTATGCGCAGCCAGGATCACGACCGTATTTTTCTTTCCCCACCTCACCTTGGTCGTCACGAGCTGAATTATGTACATAAGGCCATTGAGGATAATTGGGTAGCACCAACAGGGCCCAATATCACTGGTTTTGAGGCCGATATCTGCCAACATACCGGCGCGGCCCACTGTATAGCCCTCAACTCCGGTACTGCCGCTATCCATCTGGGGCTGATTCTGTTGGGTGTAGACGCGGGCGATGAAGTGCTGTGCTCCTCTTTCACCTTTGTAGCTACCGCCAATCCTATTGTGTATCTGGGTGCCACGCCGGTGTTCATCGACAGCGAGCCGCAAACCTGGAATATGTGTCCGGTGCGTCTGCGCGAGGCTATCGAGGACCGCCTACGGCGTGGCAAAAAGCCAAAAGCGCTATTGCTGGTCCATCTTTATGGCATGCCAGCCCAACTACGTGAGATATTAGCCATAGCCGACGAGTACGCTATTCCAGTGCTTGAAGATGCGGCTGAAGCCCTGGGTTCCTGCTACGATAAAAAGGCACTGGGCACGTTCGGGGCAATTGGCGTTTTTTCGTTTAACGGGAATAAGATCCTGACCACCAGCGGCGGTGGGGCCCTTATAACCAATCAAGCTGAGCTAGCGCAAAAAACCCGTTTTCTGGCCACCAAGCCAAAGACTCGGCCCCCTACTACCAGCACTCCGCCACCGGCTACAACTACCGCCTCAGCAATATTCTCGCGGGCATCGGCCGGGGCCAGATGGAACTGCTGGACGAGCGCGTAAAAAAGCGGCGCGAAATCTACGCCTGGTACCAGCGCCACCTCGCCGACCTGCCGGCCATCCAATTTGCCCCCCAGGAGCCCGTCGGCAGCCGATCCAACCGCTGGCTCACCACCCTCCTCCTCGACCCAGCCCAAACCACTATTACGCCCGAGCAGCTCCGCCTGCACCTGGAAACACGCAACATCGAAGCCCGCCCCCTTTGGAAACCCCTGCATCTGCAGCCCCTCTTTGAAAGTGCCCCCCGCTACGGCGGCAGCGTCTGCGCGGATCTGTTTCAGCGCGGCCTCTGTCTGCCCTCCGGCTCCGCTATGACAGATGAGGATTTGCGGCGCATAGCAGGGGCAGTGCGGGAGGTAGTTGGTATTGGTTAGCCTATGCTTGAGAGTGGCAATTAACCTAATGGAGTTATAAATAGCAGGGGCAATTACAGATGGATAAATATTAGATTTTTCAAAGTTGGCAGTCATAACATAAGTGGCTGTTGCAAAAGTCAACTCCCAACGGGAGTAGGGTGTTGGTAGCCTATGCTCGGCTTTCACACCATCCAGACTTCCTTAGTAAAACTGGTGCCCGCTCACCACTTTTATCAGCAGCTACTGCAGAAGGTAGACTTCCGCTTTGTCCGGCCACTTTTTGCGCCTTTCTATAGTGCTGGTGGTCGACCCTCCTTAGACCCGGTCGTATTTTTCAAGCTGCTCTTAGTGGGGCACTTGGAGACTATCACCTCGGATCGCAAGCTGCTGGAACTGGCCCAACTGCATCTGGGCATCCGTGCTTTCCTGGGCTGGGGTATGATCTAGCGCAGCCCTTGCCTTGGCATAGCACCGTGTCTCGTACCCGACAACGCCTCCCGGTTTCCGTCTTTGAAACCTGCTTTACCCATAGCGGCGGCTTGGGTATTGAGCAGGGACTGGTGAGTGGCCACACCGCAGGTCATGGACTCGGCTTACAGCAAAGCCAACGCTTCGATGAGCCGACTCAAGCCTAAGCTTTCCCGGTGGTCGGCTGACGCTACCTCTACTGTCAGCAATCCCCAAACCCCACCTATTACGGCTTCGGCCGACCGCTTACCGCCTACTCAGCGCTTTCATGCCGCTATTCGGAAGGCGGGGCCTGACAAGCCCAGGCAGCTCGTCAGCCGTTTAACGCCCTACAGTCCCTCGGATCCCGATGCGTGGGTTGCCTTTAAGACCGGTAAACCAGGCCGCCTATACCGCTAGTGTGAGCGTCGAGGCGGCCCAGCACGTCATTACCCACATCCATGCGGACCTGGCCAACTGGCGCGACAGCCGCTATCTGCTCGCCATTGTCAACACCACTCAGCAGCGGTTGAAGACCTTTGGCTTAGTGATGACCGCTGTCGTAGCCGATGCCGGGTACAGTTCTGGGGAGAATTATGAGCACCTGGAAGCGCGGGGCCTGACGGGCTACATCGCGGCCCCTGGCAAGTACAAGGCCGAGCGTTCCGGCTTTACCTACGATGCCGCCAGTGACAGCTACACCTGTAGCCAGGGCAAACGGCTAGCATTTGACAAGCTGATCGATGATCGGCAAGGCAACCCGAAAAAACGCTACTGGGCGAAGGCGTCTGATTGCAAACGTTGTCCACTGGCGGCGCAGTGTAAGGGTCAAAAGGCGCGGGAAAAGCGGCTGCATCACACCGCTTACAAAGTGCACTACGACCGCATGCTTGCCCGATTAGCCACGCGGGCCGGCAAACGCATGATGCGGCTGCGGGCTTCAACGGTAGAGCCAGTGCTAGGCAGCTTGATCACCTATTATGGCTTGCGCCACATTAGCAAGAAGCGCCAAGCAGGAGCTGCCAAAGTCATGTATGTAGCCGCCATGGCCTGTAATCTGAAGAAGTACTTGCGCTTTACCTCTCCTCCGCCAGCTAGCAATACGGTAGCACTACCACTACCTGATCTGTTTCGTTGGCTCCTACTCTACTTTTGCAACAGCCACGCTTCCGGGTTTATCGGCCAATACGCGCACGGCAACGAGCCCAGCCACCACGTGGCCTATCTGTATAATTATGCCGGGCAGCCCTGGAGAACGCAGCAGTACGTGGCGCAGGTGCAACGCGAATTATACAACGCCGATAATTCGGGCTATGCGGGCAACGAAGACTGTGGGCAAATGTCTTCCTGGTACGTCTTTAGCGCCATGGGCTTTTACCCGGTCAATCCGGCCAACGGGGTGTATGCCATTGGCTCCCCCAGCCTACGCAGCGCTACCATCGCCCTGGCCGGCGGCAAGGTGTTCCAGGTGCTGGTAATAAATCCGAAGTCGGAAAATGTCTACATTCAATCGGCTACGCTCAACGGCAAGCCCTACCGCAAATCGTACCTGACCCACCAGGATATCGTGGCGGGCGGCACGCTCGCATTTGTGATGGGAAATACGCCCAATAAAAAATGGGGCGTGAGGCCCGCGAATGGGCCGCCCGCGTTTGGCTATTAGCGGCTTATCGCCGTTGGCGACTTGCCGGGCACAACCACATGCCGCCCATGCCACGTTCCGGGCCAAATACCAGGTTTCACCTTCCGCGTTCCGCGCCGCGCACCCCTGCGTGGAGAGCTAACCGGGTTTCGCGCTGCTGACCAGGCCGGTACGGTGTAGAAGCGCGCCCGGCGGGGTCCGATTCGATGCCCGCCCAGGGCCGGTGCTGCGGCGAGCCGCGGCGAAACGAAAGCCGCTGGGTAGCCCGAGCAGGGGGAGTAAGTTGGGGGGCTGGGCCACGGGGTGGCGCGCAATTTTAGGGACCTTGCTAGAAAACTGCTACTGCCTGCTTTTTACGGACTTTCCATTCAATGCAAGGCACTGAAAACAAAAGGCTTGCCTAAATTATGGGCAATGAAGGAATAAGGATGGGTTTTGTGCGAAAAGAGCGCGCCCTGGCCTCGACAGGCAGTCGACCTTTGTTGAAACCAGCTGCTGCTCATGTCTTCGCCCGCCATCATCTGCTTTGGAAAAACCCTCTGGGACCTGCTGCCCACCGGGCATCGGCCCAGTGGCTCGCTGTGCCGGCTGGCCCTGCACCTACAGCAGCTGGGCCAGCCCGTGCGCCTCATTAGCCACGAAATGCTGACCCAGCTTACGGCGCACGGCCTGGACGCGGCCCTGGTGCAGTTCAGCACCACCCACCTCACCGGCTTGGCCAAGACCACCGGGCAGAGTAGCAGCGCAGGGAAGCACCAGAAAATTATGTAGCCGCGGGCCTGGGACTACATCCACTATACGGAGGACCTGCGCACGGCGGTAACGCAAAGCCACATGCTGGTAGATGGCCCGCTGGCGGCCCGCTGCCTGGTCAGCCACGAAACCCTGTACCGGCTGCTACCGCACGCGCCCTTCCGGGTGCTGAACCTTGATTTACATCCGGCGCACTGCTCCCGCGAGGTGGTAAAGTACCTGCTGAAACAGGCCGACCTAGTGAAATGCACCGAAACCGAGCTGGCCAAAGTAATGACGTGGCAGGGCCAGCCGGCCGCCCCCGAAACAGCCCTGCCCTGGCTGGCCCACCGGTTTAGTTTGCAGGCCGGGTGCGTTACCCGCGGGGCGGCCGGCGCTTCCCTGTACACGGAAGGCACGTGGTGGCACAGCCCCGGGTTTGGGGCCACTGCTGAAAACGCGGACGGGTACGGCCATGCTTTTCTGGCGGCGCTGCCTGGCGGGGCGGGGCAGGCCAGCGGCCATCCACCCGCCGAATGCCTGCGCCGCGGGCGCCAGCGCGGCCAGCGCGAGGCCTTCGCGCCCGTCCTGACCGATAGTCACCTCCAGGTTCTGCTCCAATCAGCCTGACCAGCCACCTAGGAGGTGTTAACAGTCGCGCAGCCAGAGGATAGTAGCGGCGAGGTGAACAAAGGCCAGAAAATGCGTATCCACCTTGTCATAGCGCGTCGCCACCCGGCGGAATTGCTTGAGGCGGCTGAAGAGCCGCTCCACGGGGTGGCGCTGGGCGTAGCGGGCCGCGTCGTAGGCCCGCGGGGCGGGGCGCTTGCGCCGGGGCGGAATCACGGCGCAGGTGCCGCGGGCGGCCAGCGCGGCCACGAGCGGGTCGGAATCGTAGCCGCGGTCGGCTACGACGTAGGCCGGGGCCAGCCCTTGGAGCAGGGGCAACGCTTGCGGGGCGTCGTGGCGCTGCCCGGCCGTGAGACGGGCGCGCACGAGGCGGCCGCGGGCATCGGCCACCACGTGCAGCTTGCTCGTCAGCCCGCCGCGGCTGCGTCCCAGGGCTTGTGGGCCGTTTTTTTGCGCGCTCCGCTGGCGTGCTGGTGGGCCTGCACGGTGGTCGAATCGAGCAGCAGCGTGTGCAACGCGTCGTCCTGTTGCACGGCCGCCAGCACCCGGGCCCACACGCCTGAAGCCGTCCAGCGCTGGAAGCGCGTGTACGTCGTGTGCCAGTTGCCCCACTCGGCCGGCAAGGCCCGCCAGCGGCACCCGTTGCGCATCAGCCACAGCACCGCCTCGACAAAGCGGCGATTGTCGTGGCCCCGCCCGCCTTTCGTGCCTTCCCGGCCCGGCAGCAGGGGCGCGATGCGCAACCACTGCGCTTCCGTTAGCAGAAAATCCATGCGCCAACTTACTAACTGATGTTACGCGGCAACTGCACCTCTGCCTCAGAAAGAAGCTATTGCTGCTTCAGGAAACATCCTTTCCAAGCAATCGACTAATATGCCGCGTAACATCAGTTACTAACTACTGTTAACACCTCCTAGTGAGTAGCGTAGTGCTTACTGCTTACCGTCTAGCTTTCAAGCCTCCGCACTACTTCTCTTCCACAATCTGTACGCCCCAGGGAGCCAGTTGCAACGGCTGCCCGGAGCTGACGGCGGTACCGGCTAGTAGCTCTTTGCCCGCGCCGAAGGGGTAGCGCACCGTGCCCGGCGTGGCCGAGTAGTTGAAGTAGTAGTGCACCGCCTTTTTTCGCTGGTTGAGGCCGGAGCGGGTGATGAGCGGGAAGGTGAGGTTCTGGTCCGGGCCCCACAGCTTGGCTTTGCGTACGGCGTCGGTAACCAGTTTTTCCACCAGCGCCTCGCTGGTGTGGCAGCCTACGTAGGTGGCCAGCCCCTTGCCGTAGCGGTTTTCGGTGATGGCGGCGTACTGGCCCCACGCCGGATGGTCGTAGCGGGCCAGTACCTTGGCCGTGGTAGGCGTGAGCAACTCCATCCAGGTCGTGACCTGGTTTTCGTGGCGACCCGCTTGGTAGGCGTCTCCTGTCAGCCCCACGTCAACGGGCACGGTGAACTGGCTGTAGGTCACGCCACAAGCCGCGCTTAGAATACCGGGCTGCACCGTGGTGCGTACCTGCACATTCTCATCGGAAAAGCCGCTGCGGTAGGTGCACAGCAGATGGCCGCCCTGCTGCACGTACTGGTTCAGCCGCTCCAGCAAGCGAGTAGGCGCGGCGTAGAGCATGGGCACGATCAGCAGCGAATACTGGTCGAGATTAGCACTACTGGGGTCCACGAAATCGCAGCCCACGTTGTGGCGATAGAGCGCGTCATAGAACGGGCGCAGAACCTGGTTGTAGTCCAGCCCGCTGCTAAACCACCCTTCGGCGGTCAAGGCGTGGTTGCTGAAGAGAATAGCGACTTTGTTGGTTTTTTGGAGGTTCACCAGCTGCGGGCTCAAGCGCTGGAAGTCCCGCCCGATGGTTTTGGCTTCCTCGTAGGTGGGATTGGGCTGCAGATCGTGGCTGAGCAGGCCCTTCCAGTAGGTTTCGGCCGAGTTGTGGATGGAGCTCCAGTGCCAGTACTCCACCATATTAGCCCCCGAGGCCAAGTGGCTGAAAGCTTGCAAGCGCAGCTGACTGGGGTACGGCACCCACTGCGGAAAGCCTTGGGCTTCGGTTTCCAGGACCAGGTAGTTCTGCCCCCCTTTCATGCTGCGGGCCAGGTCGCCGCCCAAGGCAATTTCGATACCGGTGAGGTGGTCCTGGCTGGGATGGTAGATGTCGATGCCCGCGACGTCGAGCGCCTTGGCCGCCGCGAAGTGGTCGACCTCCGGCTGAATGCCATACGAGTAGCCGCGCCAACTCAAATCGAAGTTCTGGGTGATGAACTGCTCCGGCTTTTTATACTCCCGTACCAGCGCGGCCTGCCAGGCTAGAAAGTCGGTCACGAGCTGGCGCTGAAAGGCGCTGAACTCGCTGCCCAAACTGGCGTTGATGGTGCCCACCGTCGAGGGGAAATCCTCCCACGCATTGATGCGGTTGCTCCAGTAGTCCAGGCCGTAGGCTTTGTTGAGCGCGTCGAGCGAGGGAAACTTCTGCTGCATGTACCGCACGAACTGCTGCTGTACGGCTGGGCCGGCCGTGCCGTAGGCCTTGGTCTCGTTGTCTACCTGGTAGCCAATAATGGCCGGATGATTCTTCACGTGCCCGAGCAGCGCCCGAATCACCTGCTCGGCGTGGCGGCGGTAGTCGGGGTTGCTAATGTCCATGTTCTGGCGCGGACCGTACTGGTTTTGCCCCTTGGCCGTGGTGGCCAGCACGGCCGGGTACTTGCGCACCAACCAGGTGGGCACGGCATAAGTTGGCGTACCGATGATGACGCGAATACCGGCTTTGTGCATGGCATTGAGCACTCGGTCGATGTGCGAAAAATCGAATACTCCCTCCTGCGGCTCCAGCGTGCTCCACGTCGATTCGGCGATGCGCACGACGTTGATGCCTGCGGCCTTCATCATCTGCACGTCCTGGTCGAGCCGCTCGTAGGGCGTGTACTCGTCATAGTACGCCACGCCGTAGAGCAGCTGACGCTGCTTAGGGGCTTGGGCAAAGGCGCCGCCGAGCCAGAAACTGAGAAGGAGAGGGAAGATGAGTCGATGCATAAAAAGCAGCCAGCAAGGAGAGACGGGAGGAGAGTAGAAGGAGGCTGGGGTAGAGCCGGTTATAGGTAGTCTTGGGGCGTGTTGATAGCCACAATGGGGCGCCTACGGGTAAAGCTAGAGGTTCTTTTGGCAAATGGACAGCATTCTGCACCAAGCGCGGTGGGTGGGCTTATCCTTCCAAGGGGGCGAAAAATGACGCGGTCCGCCGGCTTTGCCGGGAAGCAAGCTGCTTTTTAACTGCCCGAACACCCGCAGGGCCGGGCTCAGGTGCGGATACTCGTGTAGCCTATAGCACTGCAAGAGGTCGCCGTTGTCGTCCTTTGGGCCTTCGCCCCACTTGTTGTGGTTAATCAATTTATACTGCAGCCGTATTTCGCCGCCGATGCTCTCCAACCCTTTTATGGGCGCGGGGAATACTCCCAGTTTCTACTTCCAACTATAATTCGGTACTGGACCCATTTCAAAAACCAGCTTGGATGCGCGCATGATGTCGCTATGGCTTATGAAGGGATGTTCAATGACTTTTCCATCCAACGTCACCCGCTGAATATATTTATTTTTCTCAGTAAGGTTTTTCGCAATAATGCGAAAGCTCCGCTGTTTGCGCTGTGGGTTTAACCGAAGCGTCATTTCTGGAAACTGCGGCGCACCGATTGCATAAATGCCCGAGGCGGGCGTTACCAGATAAAGCCCCATGACGCTAAAAATATACCAGGCGGACATCTGGCCACAGTCTTCGTTGCCATTAATGCCAATCGGCTCGTTTCTGAAATTTTCAGACGAAGTATGTTTTCTGATGAGTTCCTGCGTTTTCCAGGGCTGACCAGCGTAATCGTAGAGATAGATACAATGATGGCCGGGTTCATTGTCGTGGCGATAATGGTTTTCACGAAAATTTTCGTCCAGCCTGGCCGTGAATTTTTCCCTGCCGCCCATCAACTCCACCATGCCGGCTATGTCATGCATGGCGCCGAATGCATAGGTCCACTCATCGCCTTCGGTGAACCCCGGCCAGTGGCCCTCTTTATTTTTCTGGTCAAACGCTCCATCAACCCGTCTTGGCAGAAAAAACCCCGATGTGGTGTCGTATAGATTTTTATAGTTTTTGCTCAACGCAATGAGTTTTTTGTAGTCGCCCGTCTTCCCATTTTTCTTGGCAACTTGTGCGATTGCGTAGGCCGTTATGGAATATTCGATGGTGCGCGATACCGACTCGGCTGTCTTATCGGAGGGCACATAACCCAATGCGTTGAAATGCGTCAGGCCGGCCTGGGCTTCGTTCCCGCTCCACTGGTCACGGTCACCGTACCGTAATCCCGTATCGTTAAACGGCGGGACGGTCGCGTCCTTCAGCATCGCCTCATAAGCGAGCTTCGTGTCAAATCCCCGATAACCCTTCACGTACGCATCGGCTATCACTTCGTCCGCGTGGGTGCCAATCATAATATTTGTTTCCGCCGGGTTCGGCCAGATCGGTAATCGGCCACCTTCTTTGTACATCTGCAGCATCGCGCCAATCATGCCATTGGACCGCTCTGGCTGCGTCAGTAATAGCAAGGGATGAAGCGCCCGAAAGGTATCCCATAATGAATAGTCCGTGTAGGAGTTACCAACGTGAATCTGGTCGTCGAAACCGCTGTAGTAGTTGCCCTGCTCGGACATTTCCCGCGGAAATTGCATTGTGTGAAACAGGGCGGTGTAGAAGATGCTTTTTTGGTCTTCGCTGGCCCCGTTTATTGTGAGCCGGCGCAGGTTTCGCTGCCATTCGTTTTTGGTCGATTGAACCAATGCCTTGAAATCTTTGCCCCGCAATTCTTCCGCGAGATTTTTTCTGGCCTGTTCTATGCTGATGAAAGAGGTCGCCAGGCGTGCCTCTATCTGTTCATTATCGCGTGTTGCGAAGTTTACGTACGCCCCCATCCGGGTTCCGTACTGTTCCGTAGACGATGCCTTGATGGCGTTTCCATCCCAGGTGCCAAACGAGTGGAACGGCTTGCTGAACTGGATGACAAAGTAGCCGTTGAAGTTGGGTCGCTCGGGGCCAAGCTGGGCCGACATCCGGTCCGGATTGTGGCCCGTAATCTCGTTTTTGGCCGGATTAATCTTCATGTATCCCTTCAGTCGTTTTACTCTCCCTGCGAGGTCATTCGACCAGTCGGCCAGTTCTGGATTTAAATTAATCCCTTGAACGACAAGGCGTGCATTTTGCGACGCCGGGAAGGTAAATCGATAGATCGCGGCTTTGGAGCCGGCGGCCATTTCGCTCTCTATCTGCTGAGTACCGGCATCCAGTACGACCGAGTAGTAATACGGGGTGGCTACCTCGTTGGCATGGCTAAAGGGCAGGGCGCGGTCTTTGGGTAAGACGTTAAGCGCACCTAGCTGCGGCATGAGTGAGACGTAGCCGTAGTCCCCCATCCAGACAGTTGGCTGGTGCGAAGCGAGAAAGCCGATGATGGAGCCATCTTCGTAGACATAATTCATGCGGCCCATCTTGTTTTCGCCGGTCTGAGCGACAAAATTCGTCATGGCAAAGGGGAGCCCGACACTGGGCATGGTGCCGCCGCCTTCCAGCCCTTTGGCAAAGCCCGTGAAGGCGGTGCCTATCAGCGGGTTCACGTAATCGACTTCCTGTTTTTTTCCGACGCGTTCTTGAGCAGAACAGGTGAGCGAGAACGTTAACGCCGCCAGCAAGTAAATTTTTTTCATTATTGAATAAGAAGCCAGGATGGGTGTTGCAGAAGAGCTGACGTGAAAAGGCCCGGACGCGTCCGGGGCCTCAACGTGGCCTTAAGCCTTGCACTGACCGAAAGTCGGCGCCCCGACCAGCGCTTCGCCGATCAGCACCCGGTACGATTTGATGCGTCCGGTGACGGGGACGCTTTGGCCAAGGTCGACGATCAGGCGGTGCGGCTGCGCCGGATTGCGCGAGCCGCCGCTCCACTGGGTATGCCAGTAGTCGCCGGTCTGCCCATTGATGGCGTTGAGCGCGGTGCCGTCCTCCTGCATGATTTCCTCGCTGTCGGCATAGGCAATCGTCCACGACGACTGGTTCATGACCTTCCCGTCTTTATCGAGCAGGGCGAGCTTGGCCACCGCAGCGAACTGCTTGCCATCGTGGGCATCGAGCGATTCCAGGCAGAGATGGCGGCCCTGGGCCGGCTGCGCGAAGAAGAACTCCTGGGTTGCCGAACCCGGGGCGAACGAAGCGCTATGCACCGGTTTCTGGTCTTTCAGCTGCATGACTTTGGGGTAGTGCGAGTCGGGGTTGTAGGTGTAGTCGTGGTAGGTCTGGACTTCGACCAGGTCCAGGGCATTTTCGCGCCGCAGCTCCTCGTAGAAATCCCGGGTGAACTGCACCTTATCCACGCCCGCCAAATCTAAGGCAATGAGGCGGGTCTTTGGCTGTAATGCTTTTACCGCGCGAGCGGTGCGAACATAGAATTGGCCCAGCTCGGTGCCCGTATAAGCGGGCTTAAGGTCGGGCTCGTTCCAGATTTCCCAATCGGGGCACCTGCGCTTGGTAGTAAGTCACCATGGCCCATACCCAGTTGTCCCAGGCGGCCAGCGCCTCGGGCGAGGTGGGGATGTGCCAGCCCACCCACGCTACGCGCTACTACTCCGGCTTATCAGGCCAGGCATCTGCCCGCACTTTAAAGGAGCTAGAGTACCCTAATGGTCATTAGTCTTCTCGCAGCGTCCAGATTACCCGTGATACCGATTGCGGTCAGCGTGACGGTATAGGTTCCGGCAGCCGCATAGGTATAGGTTGGAGCCGTGCTCGTTTGAACTGGAGAGCCGTCGCCGAAGTCCCAGGTGTAATTGAGCGCGTTTGTTGAGGTGTTGGTGAAGGTGATTCTTCGCGGAGAGGTTGCGTCGGCTCGCTGAGTAAAATTGGGCGTTGGTTTCAGAACAGCCGGGTCCACCGAGATGATGGTCGTTTTCAGCCGCGGATTGACGGTCGTTTCCGTACTCGCGATAGTCACACCCACCGCCAGCCGCTGGCCAGGAGTCACCGGAAGCGTCCGCAGGTAATCTAAGTTGATCCGTAAGTCGAACGGCGCCGAATCCCGGCCCTTTCCCAGGGTAACCACTTCAGGCAGAGTGAACTTGTCGGTTGGCAGTAGGGCGGTTGCAGTCAGTGTTCTAGCATTGATAAGCTGGTTCACGGTATCGGCATTAGCGGCAATCGTTACGGCCACATTACCCCCGGCAGAGACCCCGCTCCGAAATATGCCCAAAGGCACCACTAATTCTCTCTCGTTGAGATTCACCGTGAACCGATACGGGCCGGTAGCTGGTGGCAGGCTGTTGATAGAGAATACGCCATTCCGGGCCGTTGGCATATAGATGACTTGTTCCGGATAATTGGCTTCGGGAAGTTCATCGTATTCGCAAGCACTTAGCCACAGACAGCACCCAATGCCGACAAGAGCGAAGCGGGCAGTATTAAGAAAGGAAATCATGTGCTCAGGTAGGTTGTCGGAGCCAAGCTGGAGCCAAGCCCTTGTGTTGATTACATCGCCAAGCTCCAGCTCAGCCCTGACATGCCTTACCAGCCGGGGTTTTGAACCAAGCCACTTGATACGTTCAGTTCGCCTTGCGGAATCGGATACAAGTACATTTTCGATTCAAATACTCGCTTTTCAACTTCTACCGGCCTGTACAGGAAGGAGGTGGTGGTGCCGTTAACTTGGCGGGTGATGGTAACGCCCATCAGCGGTGCGCCCAGCGTCCGCGGGCCGATCATCCACCGGCGTACATCCCAGCCCCGGTGGTCTTCAAAAGCTAATTCGACCCGGCGTTCGTTGCGAATACGTTCGCGCATGTCAGCCTGCGACAGCCCGGCGGGCAAAGGAGGCAGGGCAATGCCCGTCCGGGTGCGGACTCGGTCCACGTACAGCTTAATGTCAGGATTGCCCGGCGAGGCTTCATTCAGGGCTTCGGCGTAATTCAGGTGGATTTCGGCCAGTCGAAAAATATTCCACGACTTCACGCTGGTATTGTTGAGTAGCAGATTCAGGTTTTCGTTGACGTATTTTTTCAGGTAGTAGCCCGTCTTCGTCGCGTTAGCTACCCCCTGGCCGTCGCGGCCACCGGTCCAGGCTTCGACTGGCCGCCCTTTATAAGGCGTGTTATTCAGAATGATGCTCAGGCCCAGCCGGGGGTCGCGGTTGGCATAAGGGTTGGCCGCGTGAGTTGGGTTGTTCCAGTCGAACCGGGTGCCGTTGCTCATCTCGTAGGCATCGACCAGATTTTGGGACGGTGTAGTGCCACTTGCGCCTAAATCGTAGCCAATAGGGTAATTGGCCCGCTCAAACTCGTTGGATGCGTTATTGCGCCGGGAGAAGATGACCTCGGGGAACGTGTAGCTGTTGTTGAAGAACAGGTTGCGGTAGTTATTGTGCAACACGTAGCCCGTACCGGGCAAATCAATAACCGCTTTAGCCGCCGCCGCGGCGGCTGTCCAGCGGGCCCGTCTATCGCCAGATAGTGAAATCAATTCGGGGTTGGCGTAACCACCCGCCCAGGTGGTGGTGTTAAACAGGTCGCTGGCGGCATAGAGCAGTACCCGGCTTTTCAGCGAAAGGGCGGCTCCCCGCGTGGCCCGGCTTAGCTCGGCGGCGGGATAGGTAACGGGAAGGTTGAGGGCCGCTGAGTCGCATTCGCTCGTAATGAAATTGAGGCATTCGTCCAGGGTATTGCGCTTCACGCTGCTAAAATCTTCGTTGAGCGACAGTGCCTCCGTGAACAGCGGCACCCCACCGTAGCGCTTTACCAATTCAAAGTAGAAGTAGGCTCGCAGAAACCGGGCTTCGTATTTCCACCGTTTTATGTTGCTCAGGCGTTCCCGATAGGTATTCTGGCCTGGAGAGGATGGGTCGAGCCGAAACTGGTCCAAATCGATGCTGTCGGCTGAGACCAGAAACTGGTTTGCCTTCCGAATGCCCCGGTAAAAAGCCCCCCACAGGTTTTCGGGGTTATCGAGGGCGTTCCAGGAGCCGTTGTTGAACCTCTGTACGGCCGAGGTTTCGAGCGTATGCTCGGCTTCGTCGGTGGCCGACGCCGTCATGGCCCCATCGATTTGCAGGTAACCTTCCGGAATGTCCGCGTACAGCGAGTTGAGCCGGTTCAGCGTGAGGTCGTATGAACGGATAAGCTGCTTTTCGGTGATGTCACTATTAAGCTCCCGCTCCAGGTCCTCACAACCACTCAGCCCGACAATAGCAGCTATTGAAAGGAAAAATATAATACGTTTCATATGGGTGTAAAGGCTGAGATTAAAACTGAACACGAAGACCTCCACTGAGGGTCCTTAAGGCTGGATAGCCATTGCTTACTTCAGGATCGATGTAGCCCTTCATTCGGTCGAGCGAGAACAGATTGGTACCGTTGACAAACACCCGGACGGCCGACGTTCCAGCGTTAGCTAACCTGACTTTTTCGAGCAGCGAGACCGGGAGCGTGTAGCCCAGCTCGATGCTGCGCATCTTTATGAAGCTGCCATCGCGCTGCCAGAACGAAGAGTACCGGAAATTATTCAGGTTATTGAATGCCGACAAACGGGGATAAGTGGCGGAAGCCGCCGTTTCGGGGGTCCAACGGTCTAGTGCGATGGGCGCAATCTGGCCGTTATTCTGAAAGGCATGGAAGTAAGAGCCGCCGAAATAAGCCGTCCGGCCCGTCACGCCCTGGAAGAGAAGATCCAGATCGAAACCCCGGTACTGAACGCGCGGGTGCAGGCTAACCGTTAGGGTCGGCACCGACGTATTGCCAATGGCTCGGGTGTCATTGCCATCGATCAGCCCGTCGCCGTTCTGATCCTTGTACTTGATGTCGCCCGGCTGGACGGGGGCAAAAGACTGCCGGGGGCTAGCAGCAATTTCGTCCTGATCCTGAAACAACCCGATGGCTTCCAGTCCAAAGGGCTGCCCAATAGGCCGTCCGGTGGTGTACTGGTAGTCGTAAAGTCGGATGGCCTCGAAGTTGTCTGAAATCTTGTTCTGCGCGTACCAGCCGCTTGCTTCTATGGAGTACTGCAACCGGCCGATCGGCGCATCTGTCTCCGACTTACTGCGGTACCGAATCGTGGTTTCGAACCCACGGTTACGGACCTTGCCCAAGTTCAGTAGTGGCAGTGCTACCCCAAAGTACTGTGGTACCGTACGGCTGGGCGTCGCCAGAATGTCATACCGGTTGTGTTGAAACACATCCACGCTCAGGTCAAGCCGTTGGGCGAGGGTGAGCTCAACCCCAGCATTCAGCTTTTGCTCGGTCTCCCAGCGCAAATTGGCGGGGGCGGGGGCACCTTCGGCTAAGCCAAAAACCTGCGTGTTGCCCGTTCCCACATAATAAGACGCCCCGTAGGGATACCGCTGTTCAAACATATACCGCGAACCGCCAATCTGGTCGTTGCCGGTCAGGCCGTATGAAGCCCGCAGTTTCAGGAAGCTGACCAAGGCATTTCCCTTCAGGAACGCTTCGTTGGAGGCAATCCAGCCCACCGAAGCGGCCGGAAAGAATCCGTACCGGTTAGACTTCGGAAACGCTTCCGACCCCATATAGCCCGCCGAAAACTCGCCGATGTACCTGCCCGCGTAGGTGTAAGTCGCGCGCCCGCCTAGTCCAACGTGCTTATATGGCAGGCTATTGACGGCGTTTACGACGTTGTTGATGTTGGTATAACTGCTGGAATTATACAGCAGCACCGCCGAAACGTCGTGCCTGCCGAAGCTGCGGTCATAGTTGAGAAATCCCTGAAAAATGCTGTTGCGCCATTGATCGGATCTGGCTTCGTTACCTACTAGAGAGGTATTCTGGCCGAAGCGGTTGTATACGATTTCTCCGGCCGCGTTTGTACTGGCCGCAAACCGCTCGTAGGTTTTGGTTTTGTTGGAATAGCTGCGGAAGAAGTTATTAAACGACGCGGCCGCCGAGACACTCAGGCCGGGCAGAAGCTGATCCAACTGCTCGGTCAGTCTCAGGTTCGACTGAAGCACCCGGCCGTTGGAGGTGTATGACCCCGTCTGGAGCAGGTTGCCCAGTGGGTTCGTCAGGGCGTTTGTACCACCAAACGAGCCGTCGGCATTGTACACCGGGAAAGCGTTAGGCGGGAGCGTCGCCAGCGAGTTGAAGAAGTCGCCGGTCGTATTTGCCGCCGGGTTGGCGTTGTCTTCGACCGTGCCGCCGAGGGTAAGCGAGGCTGATAGCCGTTTGGTGACGTTGACGTCCACGTTTGAGCGGAAGTTGTAGCGTAAATACCGCGAGTTGACACTCTCTTCCTCCATGTCGCCCACGTTTTTGTACAGCCCGTTGCTCCGAATGGCATTCAGCATAACAAAATACCGAACCGTATTATTTCCCCCCGGAAGTTGAGGTTGTAGTTTGAGATGGGCGCCGTTTTTTTCAGTACTTCCTTGTACCAGTTCACGCTAGGCTTGAGATATGGGTCGCTGCCCGTGCCGTAGGCTTCCAGGTCAGCGTCGGTGTAGAGCGGAGCCCTGCCGTCGTTACTCAAGCCTTCGTTATACAGGCGGGCGTAGTCGTACGACCCCAGGAACTGCGGTAGCCGGGTGGCCCTATGAAATCCCTGCTGGGTGCTGAAATCGACCGTAAGCGGGCTGTTACTACCCCGTTTAGTGGTGACTAACAGCACTCCATTAGCTCCGCGCAGGCCGTATATAGCCGTCGCGCTGGCATCTTTCAGCAGGGAAATCGATTCTATTTCGCTCGGCACCAACTGCTCGTAAGTACCCTCGAAGCCGTCGACCATAATCAGCACGTCGCGCCCCGGACCGAAGGTGTTTACACCCCGCGCCAGTACGGAAGGCGAATCGTTGCCGGGTTCGCCCCCGCTCTGCATGACGGTCAGGCCCGGCAGGCGGCCAAACAGCGTGTTAGCTAAATTGGTCGTAAAGTTTTTCTCCAGATCAGCGCCTGACACCGTGGAAAGCGCGCCGGTCACGCGCCAGGCAGGTTGCCGCCCATAAGCAATCGCCCGGTCGGCGTTCCGATCAAAGTAATTCTGCGGACTCACCGGTTTAACTTCGGTGAGCGAGTCGCTGTCGGTGGCCTGGGCCTGGGCCTGAGCGGACTGGCTCAATCCCATTCCCAGCAAGGCCAGTAAACCAAGACTATAGTAGTGTTTCATCATAATTGATGTGATGGGTGGGCTTGTAGTTGTCATTGGGGGGCATTTATTCTCTTGTCAACAGCAATAAATGCCCCCCAAAGGCTATGGGGTTAGTAGCCGGGGTTCTGCACGAGGTAGCCTTTGAAGACTTCGTTGGCCTGGAATGGGTGCAGGTACATCCGGGGCAGAAACGTCCGGTCTTCAAATTTGTACACCTGATAAGCAAAGTCAGTGCTGCCCGTGACGCGAGTGATGCGCAGGCCCTGCATAGCTCCCCGCATAACGCCCTCCTGCTCGGCAATCTTCCAGCGACGGATGTCCCACAGGCGGTGGTTTTCAAACGCCAGCTCAATGTCGCGTTCGTTGCGAACCCGCTCCCGAAACTGGTCTTTGCTCAGGCCCAGCGGTAGCTTCGGCATGCCCGACCGCTGCCGGATACTATTGACCGCATTGTGGGCCGCCAGCACTGGCCCTTGCGCTTCGTTTAAGGCTTCGGCGTAGTTCAGGTAAGCTTCAGCCAGCCGGAACACGATGGCGTTCGGCACGGCGGTTTGCGAAGCAGACAGCGCATCGGGGATAAATTTCTTTAGCCAGGCGCCACCTTCGCAGTCAGCAGCATGACGACCGCCCTGAAACGTTTCCAAGGAGGGCACGTCCCCGTTATAGCGGGAGGAGGTGTAAGCGACGGTCTGGGCAAAGCGCGGGTCCAACTCGCCATATTTTACGAGCAGATTATTGCCGCCCGGCCAGGTTTGGGGGGTGCCGTCTCTCTTTTCGTACTTCCGAACAAAATTGTGAATCACCGATATGCCTCCCCAGGAATTTATATAGCTTGCTGGCTCTATCCCGAGGAAAGGAAACTGGTCGCGCCGGCGGGCGGTAAATACTTTTTCGGCCAGTACGATTTCGGTGTTGTCGTTCTGCTCCCACGCAAACTTGTAGTTCTTATCTACGCCTTTGTCCGTAATGAGCGCAAAATTGCCCCCCGGAGCAGCATCAATGGCGGCTTTGGCGGCGTCGGCAGCCAATTGCCAGCGGCTGTTGTTCTGGTCGCCGTAGCAGAGAAGCTTGTTGTCAGCTTCACTCCCGAGGCTCAGATAAGGTGTCGCCGAGTTGAAGAGCGGACTGGCGGCATACAGCAGCGTGCGCGATTTGAGCAGGTGAGCCGCTGTTTTGGTGGCCCGCCCCGGAAGGTAGATGGGTACGTAGTGGGCAGTTTGGCAATAGCCTCGTCGCAGTCCTGCACGATAAAATTAACCACGTCCTCAATTGAACTGCGGTTTACCTTGGCATCGTCCGCCAACCCGAATCGTTTGTCGATGATGGGCACCCCCGTAGCGTTTGAGCATCTCCGAATAGTTGAGCGCGCGGATAAATTTCACTTCGCCAATCACCTGGTCCTTGTACGGCGCGTCCAGGCTGGGTACCTCATCGAGCCGCTCCAGAATGATATTGCAGTTGCGAATAGCCGTCCAGCGGATAAAATACCGCTCGTCTTCCGACGCAACGAGCGGAGTCGTTGGGGTGATGTTGGCCGAGTTCCAACTCTCCGGGTGCATAAACGTCACTTCGCACTCGGCCTCGTCGGTAATGGGCGCATTCATGCACCAGACGCGCGAAGTAGGAATCAGGGTGGGTTCGTTGTAGGGAAAAGGGGAGTGAAGCCCAATCCGGTACGTGCCGGTAATGAAGGTCTCCAACTGCGCCCGCGACGAGAAAATGGTGTTCTCGGTCACGTCAACACCGGGGGCCTTGTTTAAAAATTCGTCGATTGGTTTGTCGCAGGCCGACGTGGCCAGGCACAGCATACCACCAACCAGAGCTTTGATAAGTGCTTTCATGGTCAATACTAGAATCGAAGGTTAAGCCCGAAGTTGACGGTCCGGGTCAGGGGATAGGGTTCCTGGTTGGTAACACCTCCGGTCGTAGCGCCGGGGACCGTGCCCGACTGTTCGGGGTCGACGCCGGGGAATACCGAACTCCAGGTATACAGATTGTTGGCACTCACGAACAGGCGGGTTGCACTCAGGCCGAGTCGGCTGAGCAACGTCTTGGGCAGGCTATAGCCGAGCTCGGCGTTTTTGAGCCGGACGTAGCTGCCGTCGCGTACCCAGAAGGTGGACATCTTATTGTTGTGGTTAGCTTCCGCCTCCGTCGTTACGCGCGGGAAGTCGATGGGCAGTCCTTGCTCGTAGCGCTCTTGCGACCAGCTATTAATCAGGTAATCCACCGCGCCAGTGTTTTCAAACCAGCCCCGCACTTGCCGCCGGCTGTAGGCCAGCGACACATTGCTGGCGCCCTGAAACAGGACGGAGAAGTCGAAGCCGCGGTAGTTGCCGCCCAACGAAACGCCGAAGATTTTTTCGGGGAAGTTGGAGTACCCAATCGGCACGGCATCATCTTCGTTGATGATACCGTCGCCGTTGATGTCTTTGTAGCGGATGTCGCCGGGTTGCAGTTTGTTGTTGTTCCAGGCCGACACGGGCCGGCTGGCATCATTCACTTCATCCCAGGTGTTATACAGCCCGTCGGCAACAAGGCCGAAATACTGCCCATAGCGCTGCCCCGTGCGATACTGATACGAGAACGGCCGGGCATTTTCATCCTGATACAGCACCTTGTTGCGGGCGAACGTGAAGTTGCCCCGTATCGTAAAGTTGAAGTCCCCAATGTTGTCGTTGTAGGTCATGTCGCCCTCGAAGCCCCGGTTGCGCATCCGGCCTAAGTTATAGGCGGGCAGGTTTGCTCCCACCGTGGCGGGCACCGTACCAAGATTGGCCAGGATGTTGTCCCGCTCTTCACTGAATACATCGGCGGTGACGGCGATTTTGCCTTTCCAGAACGAAACCTCCGTGCCGAGGTTCTGCTTAATGGCCCGCTCCCAGGTCACGTCGGGGTTGCCCAACTTACCTTCAATGGAGCGAGTGTAGCCAGTTTGGGTGCTGCCAACTTCCCCAAAAAAGTAGCCGTTGGTGGCCGAGGTGTAGGCCGAAGGGCGGTACAGAAAACGGTCACCCCCGATGCGGTCGTTGCCCACTTCGCCGTACGATCCCCGGATTTTCAGGTTGGTCACTACGTTGTTTTTCGGGAAAAACGACTCTTCCGAGGCTACCCAGCCGAGCGAGTAGGCCGGAAAGAACCCGAAACGCTTGCCAGCGGCGAAGTTTTCGGTGCCGTTGTAGCCAAAAGTAAACTCGCCTAAATAGCGGCCCTTGTAGTTGTAGGTGGTCCGGCCTACCACCCCCTGATACCCGTTGGGCACCAGGAACGCCAGCTCCGGGTCGAAGTATTTGGTCTGGTTGTAGTTGACCGTACCCGTCACGAAATGGTCGCCAAAGGCCCGCTTATAATCGAAGCCGAACTGCGCGTACGTGCGCCGGTTCTTACCGATACGCTGGCTGAAGATGAACGGCTGCTCAACGTTTTGCGGAAGGTAATTGATGCTGTTATCAGGCAACCGGACGGCATTATAGGTAATTAGCGGACGCCGGTTGATCAGTGTTTCGGTATTGTTGTTCTGGTAGTTCACAATCCCCGTTGCACTCAGGCCGGACACTAGAAAATCGAGCAGATAATCGGCCCGGACCGAGCCTTGCAGGAAGTTGCGGAACTCCTGCTGGTAACCGTTGGAGAACATATCGGCTACGGGGTTGTTCGCCGCACCCACGCCCGTAAGATTGACCAACTTGCCGTCGACGATGCCCGGCGAGGTCAGCGGATTGGCTTTGGCAATGCCTTCGATAATCGAGTTGGTGGCGCTGTTGCTGCCCCGCAGGTTCTCGGTTTGCGAAGCTATATCCACGGCCACCTTGAAATTCTTGGTTACGTCGAAGTCGAAGTTTGAGCGGAAGTTGTAGCGTTTGTAGTTCCGGTTGGCGTCGAAGTCTTTGACGATGTCGCTGTTGTTGAACTGCCCACCCTGGGTGAAAAAACCCGCCGACATGAAGTAGCGCACTTTTTCGGTGCCGCCGTTGATATTCAGATTATGCTGGGTTTGCAGGGCCTGCTTTTTTAGCACGAGGGAGTACCAGTCGGTGCTGGGAAAGAAAATCGGGTCGCTGCCGGTGCGGTAGGCTTCCAGCGCCTCATCCGAAAAGCGGGGGGTGTACACCGCGCCCGTTACGTAGGAGTCGTTGCGCAGGGCCTCGTTGTATAAGCGGGCGTAATCGTATCCGTTCATGCCACTGCGCAGACTGGGGAAGCTGGTGACGGCCACGTTAGAGGTATAGCTCAGCTGCGGCTTGCCAATCTTGCCTCGCTTGGTGGTAATAATTACCACTCCGTTGGCACCCCGAATCCCGTAAATAGCCGTCGCGCTGGCATCTTTCAGGATGGTCAGGTTTTCAATCTCGTTCGGGTCAATGTTATTGTAGTTGTTCACCTCGATACCGTTCACAAGGATCAGCGGATCGGCGGCTCCCGAAAATGTACTGACGCCCCGGATGCGGAGGGTAGAGGCATCGTTGCCCGGTTCACCGCTGCCCTGTACGGCGAACAGACCCGGCATCCGGCCCACCAGCGAGTTGCTGATGTTGGCTACCGGCGACTGAAGCAGCTCTTTGGTCGAGACGGAGGCAATGGCCCCCGTGACGGTGGCTTTTTTCTGCGTACCGAAACCCACCACTACTACCTCGTTCAGGGTTTTCGACTCCTCTGCCAGCGTGACGTTGAAAACCAACTGCTCACCGACGACGACTTCTTTGGGCACGTAACCAATGAAGCTGAACACCAGAGTGACCCCTTTTTCAACATTCGGCAGAGTAAAATTCCCTGATGTGTTGGTACTGGTGCCGATTACGGTGCCTTTAACGATAACGTTAACGCCGGGCAAAGCCTCGCCTTTTGCGTCGGTTACTTTGCCGCTAACCGTATTATCGATGCTTTTTTCGGGCATCCGATTCTCCTTGACGCTGCTGGGTTGGGGCACGCTGCCCGGATGAGCCAACACCGCCGGATCGCCGAGCGCAGTCCGGCTCAGACACAGGAGCGATACTAGGGTAATCGATTGCATCGAACTGTAAACGTTTTTATTCATATGGGTAAGGAGACAAATTGTGAATGAATATAAACTTGATGCGTAGCGGGAAGGGCAACCATTTTGCCCTGCTGGTAATCAAGATGTTGAGCGTTTCTTCTGACGACTGAGCAGTTCGTTGGCGTTACTGACCAAGTCCGAGCCGAGCGGCAAGCAATAAGCTGATACTCAGTGAACACCGCCTGGTATAAATAGAGAAGCTATTCATACGGTAGCGGATTTAGTTTAACATTGTGGAACTATAATTTGATATGACAATACTACATAATAATTTCAGGTTAGCAAATTATTTCTTAGATTCTTGCTACTTGGTGGGTCGCTGAGCGGCTGACGGGGTCGGCTGCCAGCAGAAAAAAGCCCCCCGCAGGGCACTGCCTGCGTCCGGAAGGGGGGTGTTAGCCTCTAAGTAAAAATGATAAATTCGTTCTTTGTGTTGATTATTAATGGTTTGCCTGCTAGCTGCTCGTTAGCCCAGCACCCGTGCCTTATCGACTTCTTTCTTCTGACAGCTATAGGGAAAACTCTCACGTCTGACCGGTCAGCGGAAATGCCGGGCAATTTTGGTTTCTGTATTAATGTTATAACATTGCTCCAAATTCAACCTTAATACAGTATCATGACAATCTCCCTGTTTGACCTGACAGGTCGGACTGCCTTGGTGACGGGCTGCAAACGCGGCATCGGCCGGCCCATGGCCGTGGCGTTGGCCGAAGCCGGGGCCGCTATCATCGGAGTCTCGGCTTCGCTGGAGCTAGCGGGCAGCGCCGTGGAGCAGGAGGTGTTGGCCACCGGCCGCTCGTTCCGGGCTTACTAATGCGACCTGAGCCGGCGGGAGGCCGTGTATGCGCTGCTGGGCCAGCTAAAGCAGGAGGTTCCTGTCATTGATATATTGGTGAACAACGCGGGTACCATCCTGCGCAAGCTCGCCGCCGAGCACCCCGACGAATACTGGGACGAAGTGCTCAACACCAACCTGTCGGCGCCCTTTATCCTGGCGCGGGAACTAGGTAAGGGCATGCTGGAGCGCGGCTTTGGCAAGGTCATTTTCACGGCCTCCCTACTCACCTTTCTGGGCGGTATCACGGTGCCGGGCTACACGGCCAGCAAGGGCGCGATCGGCTCCCTGGTGAAGGCCCTGGCCAACGAGTGGGCTGGCAAAGGCGTGAATGTCAACGCCATTGCCCCCGGCTACATCGCCACCGATACCACCGCAGCCCTGCGCCAAGACCCCGACCGCTCCGCCAGCATCCTGGGTCGCATTCCGGCCGGCCGCTGGGGCAACCCCGACGACTTTAAAGGCATTACCGTATTCCTGGCCTCGGAAGCTTCCCGCTACGTCCACGGCACGATAGTGACGGTAGACGGAGGCTGGATGGGGCACTAAGCCTTAACGTATAAACTTATGGTACTCGTTGTCATCAAGGCGCTTGATATTCTGGAATTTGTGGCCCGTGGTTCGGGCCGCACGTATTCCCTGACGGAAATTGCCACCGGGTTGAGTATGAACCAGGCTACCTGCGTGAACATTCTGCAAACCCTGGTTGAGAAAAACTACCTCGAACACCTGGGGCGCAAGAAAGGCTACCGGCTGGGTCCCTGCTGAAAGCCCTTGAGGTCTTTGACCGGGCGGGTAATGTTCGCCACCAGGTCGTGGAGGTAGAGCGCTCCCACTTCCTGGCCATCGTAGCTGCTGGGGTTCTTGATCCGGCTGGCTACCCGCAGCGAATCGGTCAGGATGAGGGATTGGCTGCATAGCTGCCCTTAGGAGTAGTCGAACTTACTGTAGCTCAGACGATAGTCGAAAGGATGCAGCATTCCATTGGGGATGTCCAGGTAGCGGGAGACGTGCCGAATCCGGTAGTTTTTGTTGGGGCATCCCGTGTTTTTTTGATTGTAGCACATGGGCACCGGCTCCAGGCTGTAGGGGAAAGTTCATGGGCAGCTTGCCCGACGGGTTGTACTTGCTAAACAACACATCCGCAGTGGCACTGTCGCCCTCCGGACCGAGGTACCACGTTTCTATTAGGGCAGAAACGTTCGCCGCAACCCAGTTCAGGAGCAGCGGCTGGCCGCTCATCTGCGGGTCTTCGCCCACGGCGATTTCTTCGGGGCGGCGAGCTCAAACGAGGCCGCCTCTTCCAGCGGGCGAAGAGAGGGCAATAAACCTAGTTTCCGCATTATGCTGCTGGGTAGGGATAGGCGTTGATGAAGGGAAAAGACTAAGAAAAGGCCCCCCATGGCCCCGCCCGATGCGCGCCCCGGCAGTATAGGCACACTCCTGGCGCACGGGCGGCGCGCGACTTGAGTAAGGGCGCAATACCATCTGGCCACAGGAGTAGGCGGCGAACGGGTGCAGGGAAAGCTAGGCTGCCGCCCCCAGCAAGGCGAGGCAGGATAAGCAAGCAACTGGCAGAAACGGAGCAAGGCGTAGTCGGGATAAACTAAAAATAGAATTTGATTATAAAATCACGATGATGAATTGTTATTCATCATAATTAAACTATGTTTGTCCTGACCCTGGCTACCGGTTATCCTTTACCCAGGACTCCCGCAGGGAAACCGAGGCTCCCAGGCTCGGCTGCTTCCCTGCTGCTTGTCGTACTCTGGCCGCTCTCGTAACCATGCCCAAGCAATTTTCCCGCGTAGCCGCCGCCCTAGGCACCTACCTAGCCTGCGCAGCCTTTTACCTGTACTTGGCCGAGCCTTCCGCCTCAGCGTCCTGCCCAGAAGCCGGGGCGCCGGCCTCTCTCACCGTCAACGACGCCAAGGTCAACGCCCTGCTGCAGCAAATGACGCTGGAAGAGAAGGTACACATGATCCACGCCAACTCGGCCTTTGCCGCGGGCGGCATCAAGTGCCTGGGCATTCCCGAACTGATGACCTCGGACGGCCCCCACGGCGTGCACCCCGAGCAGGGCCGCGACTGGAACCCCGTGGCCAGCCCCCATAACGCCGGCACCTACCTGCCCACCAACAACACCCTGGCCTCGGCCTGGAACCCCACCTCGGGCTACGCCTACGGGGCGGTGCTGGGCAGCGAGGCCAATTTTCGGGGCAAAGACATCATTCTCGGGCCCGGCATCAACATCATCCGCACCCCGCTGAACGGGCGCAACTTCGAGTATCTGAGTGAGGACCCCTACTTGATATTGCTGCCGCTGTCGAAGTCGGTGAAAAAGGTGGCGGTCATCGGGGCTCATGCTATCCGCGAAAATGCTGGCGGCGGGGGCAGTGCCCAGCTCAAGGC
This sequence comes from Hymenobacter sp. R533113, assembly GCF_056835965.1. Classification (NCBI taxonomy): domain Bacteria; kingdom Pseudomonadati; phylum Bacteroidota; class Cytophagia; order Cytophagales; family Hymenobacteraceae; genus Hymenobacter; species Hymenobacter sp. R533113. The sequence goes on along the minus strand of NZ_JAKWBD010000001.1, from coordinate 517,874 downwards.
CAAGGATGAAATCACTCCCCTACAAGGCTTGCAAAAGGCCTTGGGCAAATCGGCCGCCATCACCTACGCGCCGGGCTACAAAATTGCCCGCGACCAGAAGGCTGATCCGGCCCTGATTGCCAAAGCCGTGGCCGCTGCCCAGGCCGCCGACGTGGTGATTTACGTGGGGGCTCCTTCCACGGCTATGACTATAAGGTGTGGACCGACAACGCCTACGATGCCGAGGACACCGACAAGCCCGATATGGAGGTACCCTTTGGGCAGGACGAACTGGTGCAAGCCGTGCTCAAAGCCAACCCCAACACGGTAGTAGTCCTACTCGGTGGCGGCCCCCTGGATGTGTCGGGTTTTGCCGGGCAAGCCAAGGCCCTGGTGGAAGCTTGGTACCCCGGCATGGAGGGCGGCAATGCCCTGGCCCGCATCCTGTTCGGCGACGTGAACCCCTCGGGCAAGCTGCCCTTCACCTTCCCCGTCAAGCTGGAAGACGCGCCGGCCCACCAGCTGGGCGAGTACCCCAGCACCCCAGGTAATCCGCTGAAGCAGACCTACAAAGACGACATCTGGGTGGGCTACCGCTACTTCGATACCTATAAAATTGCCCCCCAGTTTGCCTTCGGCCACGGCCTGAGCTACACCACCTTCCAGTATGACAACTTAAACGTGACGCCCGGCCAGCAAAGCGCCACCGTGCAGCTGCGCGTGACCAACACCGGCCGCGTTGCCGGGGCCGAAGCAGTGCAGCTCTACGTGCACGACCAGCAAGCTGCGGTGAAGTGCCCGGAGAAAGAGTTGAAGGGCTTCCAGAAAGTACTGCTCAAGCGCGGCGAAAGCCAGCGCCTGACCTTCCGCCTTACTACTGACGACCTGAAAATCTACAACGACGAGTTGCAGTTCGTGGCCGAGCCGGGCGCCTTTCAGGTGTTCGGCGGCGGCAACTCCCGCGACGTGCAAATGGCCGCTTTTACCCTGGAATGAAATTATGGACAATTGGCCCAGCCGCACTGAGGGGGGCAAGGGTTTAGGACGGCTACTCGCCCACGCAGCCCATTCGCGGCTTTGGGCAGTTGCATAGGAGCGGCACGGGCTGGGGCAAGTACGGTAGGCATTTCCCTCTCTGCAAGCTGAGCATGACGCCCGGCGAGGATGCTCACGACCCGCCTATGGAAAACGAGCGGGCCCTTGCCAACCCGTACGGTTTAAAGTGGTGAGGTAGCGGTATTGTAGAATAAATAAATATTAATCCAATGAGAAAAGCTTTTCTATGTACGCTGTTTCTACTGCTGACTATCCTTGCGGCGCAAGCACAAGCCGGTAAGCCCAGGAAAGGGTTTGTTCGCATAAGCGGCCAAGATTTGATCAAGCCCAACGGGGAAAAGCTGTTTATTGAAGGCATCAACCTGGGCAACTGGCTCAACCCCGAAGGGTATATGCTGCTGCTCAAAAGGTCAGCAGATTCTTACCGCTTGATTGATGAGGCGCTTAAGGAGATGGTGGGAGAAGCCGTGACCGATGATTTTTGGCGGGCCTTCCAAAAAAACTACGTGACCCGGCAGGACATCCGCTACATCCGCCAAACCGGGATGAATACCATCCGGCTGCCCTTTCACTACAAGCTCCTTACCGATGAGCCGTACATGGGGTATGCTTCGAAATCACACGGCTATGCCCTGTTGGACACCGTAGTCAGCTGGTGCAAGCAAGAGGGGCTCTACGTCATCCTAGACATGCACGATGCCCCCGGTGGCCAAACCGGCAGCAACATCGACGACAGCTATGGCTACCCGTGGCTTTTAGTTACCGAAAAGCACAAGCAGCAGTTCTGTCAGATATGGCGGGAGGTGGCCAAACGGTACGCCAAAAACCCCACCGTTCTGGCCTACGATCTGATCAACGAACCCATTGCCTCCTCGGCTTTTCCACAAGATACCGCCCGGCTAAACGCAGAGCTGGCCCAGCTCCTGCAACGGGTCACCAAGGTGGTGCGGGAGGTTGACAATAATCACATCGTGATGGTCAGCGGCTCACGCTGGGGCCAGGATTATTCCATTTTCAAAGACTGGCAGTACGACGACAAGCTCATGTTCACGTGTCATCGTTACCACAGCGATACTACGGAAGCCGGAATTAAGGATTTTCTGGATTATCGCACCAAGTTCAACCGGCCTTTTTACATGGGAGAAACCGGCCACGAGCCCGACCAATGGATAGCGGGCTTTTGCCGAATGCTGGCTCGAAACAACATTGGGTGGACCTTCTGGCCTTATAAAAAGATGGGTAACACAACCAGTATGCTCACCATTGCCGAGCCCGTAAACTGGAAGCTGATTCTGGATTACACCGGTGGTGACCGCCGGTCGCTCCAGCTGACGCAGGAACGAAGGCCCAATCAGCAGCAGGTGAAAGCAGCCCTAGATGAGTTAATCAGTAACCTCCAATACAAAAACTGCACTATCAATGCGGGGTATATCCGAGCACTGGGGATGAACCCATAAAACACCTGCTGTGAGCAAAGGCGTCGAAAGCAGCATCGGCTTCACCCCAGCCCGTTTTTTCACTAAGCTTACTCTTCCCTAAAATGAGCAAAAATTCTGTCGCCTTTCGAACCGGGCTACTTGGTAGGCTGCTGGGGCTGAGCAGTCCGGTGCTGGCCCAAACGGCTGCCGGCGGGGCCCCACTTGAAGCCGCGAAAGCGCGCCAACTGCCTGACTACGTGGACCCGTTCATCGGCGTCATCGACACCAAGGCTGGGGCCTCGAACTGCGTAATTGGTCCCCAGCTACCCTTCGGCTCCATCAATCCCAGTCCGCAGACCCTGGAGGGGGACCAGGACGGCTACTCGCCCGCGCAGCCCATTCGCGGCTTCGGGCAGCGACACGGGAGCGACACGGGCTGGGGCAAGTACGGGCAGGTGTTTCTCGCGCCCCAGCTGGGCGTGGCGCCCGGCGAGGCGGATCACGACTCACCCAAGGAACACGAGCGGGCCCGCGCCTATGCGTACTCCGTGAAGCTGAGCCACTACGGCATTACCACCTCCGTGACGCCGGCCACGGTCTGTTCGCGCATAAGGCAGGTAAGAAGGAAGGGGTCAGATACTTCAAACTTACGCCTGTACACGCGGACAGGCTTTTTTATGAGACTATACTCCGCAACTTGAGTTAGCTAGGCCTTCCACCGCCCGGCTTTGCCTTTCCACCTGCCCATTTTATGCTTGCATCCCGTTTCCTGACCGCCTCTCTGCTGCTAGCCGGCGGCTTGGCCAGTGCCCAGCCTACGCCCAACGAATGGGAAAACCCGCGGGTGTTCGAACAGAACAAAGAGAAGGCGCACGCCAGCTTCATGGTGTACGCCAACGCCGCCGACGCCGCCACCAACACCTACAGCCGCTCGCCCTACTACCAGTCGCTCAACGGCTCCTGGAAGTTCAACTACGTGCCCCGCCCCGCCGACCGGCCCCTGGATTTTCAGCAGCCCACCTTCAACGACGCCAGCTGGAAAACCATAGCCGTGCCCTCGAACTGGGAAATGCAGGGCTTCGGCACGCCCATCTACACCAACATCACCTACCCGTTTCCGCGCAACCAGCCCTTTATTGATGGGCGCGACAACCCGGTGGGCAGCTACCGGCGCACATTTACGGTGCCGGCCACCTGGGCGGGGCGGGAGGTGATGCTCAACTTCGGCTCGATTTCCGGCTACGCGGTGGTGTTCGTGAACGGGCAGCGCGTGGGCATGAGCAAGGTGGCCAAGTCGCCGGCCGAGTTCGACATCACCCAGTACCTGAAGCCCGGCGACAACACGCTGGCCGTGCAGGTTACGCGGTGGCACGACGGCAGCTACCTCGAAGACCAGGACTTCTGGCGTCTCTCCGGCCTCGACCGGGACGTGTACCTCTACAGCTTGCCCAAGGAAACCATCTGGGATTTCTTCGCCCACGCCGACCTCGACCCCAGCTACCAGCACGGCCAGTTCTCGGCCGACGTGACGCTGCGCAATTTTGCCGCCACAGCCGCTGGCACCCCGGCCCGCCTGACGGTGGAAGTGCTGGATGCCGCCGGCAAAACCGTGCTGCGCCAGCAGCAGGCCGTAGCCCCGGTACCAGCCGCGGGCCTGCAAACCGTGCAGGTGAGCGGCACGGTGAAAAACGTGCGCAAGTGGAGCGCGGAGCAGCCCAACCTGTACCAGTGCCGCCTCACCCTGGCTGATGCGCAGGGCAAGGAGCTGGCCGTAACTGGCTGCCGGATTGGCTTCCGCAAAGTGGAAATCAAGAACGCGCAGCTGCTGGTGAACGGCGTGCCGGTGGAAGTGCACGGCGTGAACCGGCACGAGTTGGAGCCCACCACGGGCCGCGCGGTGACGGAGGCCGGCATGCGCCGCGACCTGGAGCTGATGAAGCAGTTCAACGTGAATGCGGTACGTGCCAGCCACTACCCCAACGACGAGCGGTGGTACCAGCTCTGCGACGAGCTGGGCTTCTACCTCGTGGACGAGGCCAACATCGAAACCCACGGCTACGGGGCCGAGCTGCAAGGCGGGTTCGACAAGAGCAAGCACCCGGCCTACCTGCCCGAGTGGGCCCCCGCCCATCAGGACCGCATCGAGCGGCTGGTGGAGCGCGACAAAAACCATCCGTCGGTCATTATCTGGAGCCTGGGCAACGAGTGCGGCAACGGCCCCGTGTTTCACGATGCCTATACCTGGCTGAAGCAGCGCGACCCGAGTCGCCCCGTTCAGTTCGAGCAGGCCGGCGAAGACGTGAATACCGACATCGTGTGCCCGATGTACCCCGGCATGGGTTCGATGAAAAAATACGCCGAGGCCACCGATAAAACGCGCCCCTACATCCTGTGCGAATACGCCCACGCGATGGGCAACAGCAACGGCAACTTTCAGGAATACTGGGACTTGATCCGGAGCAAGCCGCACATGCAGGGCGGCTTCATCTGGGACTGGGTGGACCAGGGCCTGCAAACCCAAACCACCGACGGCCGGCCGTTCTTTGCCTACGGCGGCGACTTGGGCGGCTACTACCTGCAAAACGACGAGAACTTCTGCGCCAACGGCCTGGTTGCCGCCGACCGTACCCCGCACCCGGGGTTGTGGGAGGTGAAAAAGGTGTACCAGGATATCCGCTTCACCGCTGCCCAACCCGCCACGGGCCGCGTAACGGTCGTCAACGGTTTTTCCTTCAATAACCTGGACGACTACACTTTCCGGTGGGAGCTGTTGCGCAACGGCACCCTGGCGAAGTCGGGCACGATGACGGTGGGCAAGCTGGCGGCCCGGCAGCAGAAGGAAGTGAAGCTGCCGCTGCCTGCCATGCCGGGCGGTGCTGAGTACGTGCTCAATGTGTTTGCCGTCACCAAAACGGCCGCGCCGCTGGTGCCCGCCGGCCATGAGGTGGCCCGTGAGCAGTTCGTCCTTACGCCAGCTGCCACCTACTTTGCCACCAAAACCACCCCGGCGGGTAAGCTCGACGTGCAGCAGGACGGCAACAAGCTGACCTTCAGCGCCGGTGACGTGCGCGGCGAGTTCGACACCAAGCAGGGCCGCCTGACCAGCTACCGCCTCCGCGACCAGCGGGTAGTGGATGGCTTCCCCGAGCCGTACTTCTGGCGCGCGCCCACCGACAACGACTTCGGCAACGGCATGCCCCAGAGCCTCGGGGTCTGGCGTACCGCCCACGCCGCCCGCTGCGTGCAAAAAGTGACGGTAGGGAAGCAGTCGGCCGCCGGCCTGCCCATCAGGGTAGAATACCTGCTCACCGACATCAACTCGCCCTATACCGTTGACTATCTTATAGCCAGCGACGGGGCGGTGCAGGTAACGGCCGCCCTCGACGTGTCGGGTCAGAGCCTGCCCGAGCTGCCCCGCTTCGGGATGCGCCTAGAGCTGCCGCGCCGCTTCAACCGCATTCAGTACTACGGCCGCGGCCCCTTCGAAAACTACTCGGACCGCAGCACGGCGGCCCTGCTGGGTACTTACCAGGATTCGGTGAACGGGCAGTTCACGCGCAACTACATCCGGCCCCAGGAAAACGGCTACCGCACCGACGTGCGCTGGCTGACGCTCACCAATGCCGAAGGCCTCGGGCTGCGGGTGGAAGGCCAGCAACAGCCCATCTGCTTCAGCGCCTTGCCGTTCCGCACCGAAGACCTCGACCCCGGCCTGAGCAAAAAGCAGCAACACCCCACCGACGTGAAAATGCGCGGCGCCATTACGCTGCAAGTGGACCTGAAACAGCGCGGCGTCGGCGGCGACAACAGCTGGGGCGCCCTGCCCCACGACCAGTACCGCCTGCTCGACAAGCAGTACCGCTACAGCTACACCCTACGGCTGGTAGATGAGAAAACGAAGAGCGTTTTAGGGAACGCGACTGGCACCAAGTCAAGCCTGGGTAGCAGATAGGGGAAAAGTTGGTTGTGCAAGGTCACCTTTGACCTGATGCAAGGGGGAACCCGGCCCCGATAACCGCTTATTTCCTGTGCTCTTAGCCTTATTTCCAACTGAGGCTTAGAGCGGTTTCGGAGTCAGTGTACACTACTTTGCTTTCCTTAGCGCCAGAAGATGTACTCACAAGATTTGCGCGAACGGGTTGCGGCGGTGTGCGCCGAAGCGAGCCATTTAGTGGGCGAGGTGGCCGCGCAGTTCCGCGTGTCCGTCTCGTTTGTCCACCAGTTGCTCCGGCGCCAGCGCACGACGGGCTCGCTGGCGGCCTTGCCCCACCGCGGCGACCCCGCTGCTTGACGCGGCGGCCCGCGCCCAGTTGGTGGCCTGCGTGGCCCGGCAACCCGATACGACGCTGGAGGAATTACGCGGCCAATTGACCGCTGCCGGCGCCCCCGCCGCGGGCCGCACGACGGTCAGGCAGGCGCTGCAAACGCTGGACTTACGGCGCGAAAAAGAGTGTTCACGCCGCCGAGCGGGTGAAGGGCCTGCGCCGGGCCTTCCTGGAAGCGCTGCCGGGCGAAGACGTGACGCGCTTCAAGTTGGTTGACGAAACCAGTGTCAACCTGACGTATACGCGCCGCTATGGCCGGGCTGCCGCCGGACGGCGCGTGGATCAGGCCGTGCCGTTGCACCAGGGCCTGAACGTGACGGTTGGTGATGTGTCTGAGAATATGGTCGCTGAAATTGGCCAGTTGCTGGGCGTCGGGCGGGCGACTATTTACCGGTACTTAGCCCATCTGCACGTGCCCACGGCGGGCCAAGACCTTTCCACCCCCGTCTAACATATGGATTGTCAACTTAATACTCAGGCGCTCGCCCACTGCGTGCGCACCAAGCGGGCCGGGCGGGGCCTGCGGGAAGTAGCCCAGGAAATCGGGCCCATCAGTCCTGCCACGCTCTCGCGGGTGGGAAACGAGAAAGCGCCGGACCTGCTGGTTTTCCTGCACCTCTGCAATTGGTTGGCAATGGCTCCGGGACAGTTTCTGGACGACCAGCAGCGCATGACTGGGCCGGCTACGGACGTGCAGGTAAAAGCGGGAGACAGTCTGCGCATTGAGGTATTTGGCCGCTACGCGGTGCGTCGCCGGGGCAAGGTAACGCCATTGCTGCTCCCGTTGGCTCTGATGAGCGAATCCGGAGCAGTGCCTAGGACTCCGGAGGGACAGCCCGCGGCGCGGCGGCGGTGGCTGCCGCGCCGCGGGTGCCGGGATTGCCCTCGCGTGGAGTGCGCTGCCCCAACTCTTGCATCCAGGCGGCAATCAGCCCCCGCGGGCCAGCGTGCGCTATGACCTATACAATAAAGATAGTGTGCTGGTGCACTCTGAGGTCAAGTACCTAGACGAGGCCGCTCAAGAGGACTGGCAGCAGCTCGTATTGGGCTTCCGGGCCGGGGAGGAGGGCTACGCGCAGGTATCGCTGCAAAATACGACCCGTGACGATGTGTGGTTTGATGATTTTTCCATCCTCGCGACCGAGGATCTGATCGTGCAGGAAAACCACTACGATCCGTGGGGACAGAATCTAGTAAACTTGGAACTAGCAGGGGAACCAAGTGAGCAGTGGCAATACACAGGTAAAGAGCGAATTAGCACTTTAGGATTAGAGTTGACGGATTATGGTGCGCGGTATTATGATGCTCAACTAGGTCGCTGGCACAGCACTGATCCAGCTACGCAATACTCATCACCATATGTAGCAATGGGCAATAACTCAGTTATAACCATTGACCCAGATGGACGTTTTGCCTTTGTTCCCATACTTATTGGTGCTGCTATCGGGGCTTATATGGGAAACAAAGTTGGTCAGGCGGCGGGTGCAAGTGGCTGGGGGATGGCTGGGTATATGTTGGGAGGGGCAGTAATTGGTGGATTATCAGGTGGTTTTGCGAATGGTGTAGCATCCAGTGGTATGGCATTCGCTAAAACAGCAGGCATTTTTGCTGGCTCGTTCACAAATAGTGTTGCGATGAATATGTTAAGTGGTGGACAAACGAGTGTTTCTTTTAGCTTAGGAGTAGCCTCTTATGATATGAACAAGAGCCAATTCAACTACTCAGGCAAGAAGGGAAATTCATCTTTACAGAATGCTGGATATAGCCTAGGTGCTTTAGTAAATTTGAGCGATGCAGTAAATACTGTTGATTCATTTACTCATTGGTCTGCAAAATGGGAAGCATAATATAAAACACATTTAGATAACGGCTCTGGTGACCTAGTTAAAGAATTATTACATATAAAGAATCATTACATAGGAATATTTTTAAAGCTAATTATCCTGGTCCTAAAAATCCTTTTGGTGAAAATATAGATCCTGCTACAGGACAAAATATTCCTTGGCACGGAGATGCACCAGGATCGAGCTTTATTGATTGGCCATCGTCTTTTCACGATCAAGGTTACGACATGCTAGGAATTGCTGGATTAAAAGGATTGACACGAGCTACCGATGCAATACCACTAGACCTCAGATTTATAGGGCAGCAATTTTATTTAGGCTCTAAGTACTTAACTACGCAACCTCTACATAGCGTACAAGCATACGGCGCAGGAATAGGATTAGGACTGCTTGCAACCCCAAAAATACTATTCAATAGTCTACTCCGTTAATACATTGCAACATGAAAAAACACTTAAATTTTGTGTATTCCTTTCTTTTTTTACTAATTATGACATCGTTTTCTCTGTCAAATCCCATAAAATTGTTTAAAGTTAGCAATACAAATCGCGATAAATTGGAGGAAAAAATAAAATACCTAATAAATACACATGAATTACAAGTCAATCATGAGCGATGGAATGAAATATTGTTGAATAAAATACACAAAGAAGGAGGAAAAGTTTTGAACAAAGATCTTCTTAAGGCAAATAATTATACAATCAATTCATCTGGCAGAACTGCCTTTGTAGTCTATTTAAGTAGAAATAATACCTTTTATGGGTTTGATGTTGTAAATTGTTTTGATTATAATATATTCGGTAAAAGCTGCGATATAGCTGTAAATGGTATCACCGTTGATGATGGAAGGAAGTTATCATCTTTTAAAAACAAAGCTGAGGAAAGAAAATACATAAAAGATTTTGAAAATTATATATTGCCTATTATAAAAAAACAGACATATTCATCCTGATTAATTATTTGATCAAAAATATGGCGGTGGTAAAATAGTAGGTGATTAGCGTATTGCATCTAGTGCTTAGTCAGGGGGATTGGTTAACAAAACAAGCGGGTTAGCGTTGGGAATCTATGGCCCGTCCAATCACTCCCTTTCCCCTGCCGGCTGCTGACCAAGCCGCTCTCGAAAATTTTACGCGCACTGGTCGCCGGTCGGTACGGGCGGTGCGTCGCGCCCAGGCCCTGCTGGCGCTGGCCACCGGTATCGGCCAGCAGGCCGCCGGCCAAGCCGTGGGCTTAAGCCGACAGGCGGTGAGTCAGCTCCGCCGCCGCTACGAAGAAGGCGGCTGGCAAGCCGCCCTCAGTGAAGCGCCACGGAGCGGCGGCCCGCGGCGTTTCGACGGGGCAGACCGGGCCGCTATCACGGCCCTGGCCTGCACCCAGGCCCCGGTGGGGCACAGCCGCTGGACCCTGCGTTTGCTGGCCGACAAAGCCGTGGAACTGGCCCTGGTGGAAACCATTTCCCACGAAACAGTGGCGCAGGTGCTCAAAAACGAATTGCAGCCTCACCGCCAGCAGCACTGGTGCCTGGGGGCGGTGAATGCGGCCTTTGTGGCGCGGATGGAAGACGTGCTGGCCGTCTACGAGCGGGCCCACGATCCACGCTTTCCCGTTGTCTGCTTCGATGAGCGGCCCTGCGTGTTGCACGGCCAGCCCGTCGAGCCGCTGCCGCCTGTGCCGGCCCAACCCGCCCACGACGGCCAGCGCGCCAAAGCCGGCCGGCCCCGGCGCGAAAGCAGCACCTATGTACGCCAGGGCACGGCCTGTTTGCTGGCCGCTTTTGAACCAGCAACCGGCCAGCGCCTGGTCGAGGTTTCCGCCCGCCGGACCGGGGCGGACTACTGCCGTTTTATGCAGCGCCTGGCGGCGGCCTACCCGCAGGCGGAGAAAATCGTGTTAGTGCAGGATAATCTCAACACCCACACCGATGCCGTCTTTTACCAGCACCTGCCCGCCGCGCAGGCCCGCGCCCTGGCCGCGCGCTTCGAGCTCCATTACACGCCCAAAAATGCCTCCTGGCTCAACATGGTCGAACTTGAACTCTCGGCCATTGCCCGCCAGTGTCTCCACCAGCGCATCCCCACCCAGGACGAGCTCACCGCCCACGTGGCCGCTTGTGTAGCCGAGCGAAATGAGCGCCGGGCCACGGTCAACTGGCAGTTTTCCCTCGAAAAAGCCCGCACCAAACTCGGCCGACATTACCAGAAAATTAGGGTGCCTAATTCCCCTGACTAAGCACTAGTCGCCAGTTATGTTCGTCGATAACGGGGTTCTCGTTACAACGGGATACTGTTGGCGAATTCATCTTCAAGCCATTGCGGGAGGCATTAATCGCTCGAAAGCGGCCCGACGGGTCTGGGCTAACGGCACGTCGTTTACCCAGTTAACGATCCGCCACAGGTTCATTGCCGTCGCGATAAAGACGTGCTGTAAATGGGTTTTGGCCAGACCCACGTAGCGCGAACGGCGCAGGCCAAAGCCGCGAACCCCTTGCGAGAGGGTGCCTTCAATGCCTGCTCGCCGATTATAGAGTAGGGGCCAGTCCGCCTGACGGTCACGCGCGCGGGCCGCTTGCAAGGCTTCCTACTGGGCATCGGCTCGCAGCTTAATACCCCGGCGTTTCATGCGCGTACACTGCGTGCGAACGGGGCAGGGCCCGCAGTGCTTACGGGAGAATTTAATAAACACGCGGGGCTGGCCGTTTTCCAGCGTCCTAATCCAGGATTGTGACGGATGCCCCTGGGGACAAGTGGCTTGCTGCGCGTCCCAGTCCACGTGGAAATCCGCCGCCGCATACCCTTGCCCCGCTAACGCCTGCCATTTCTGGTCTTTCCGGGCGGGCCCCACTAACTCCACCTGATGGCGTTGCTGACTCTGGACGAGCAGCTCGGCGCTCACGTAAGCGGTGTCGACCAACTGCTGCGACGGTAGTAACCGCCTGTCAGCCAATCCCTGCTGAATGTGAGGCAAGGTAGTCGAATCTGCCTCGGTGCTGACGGTGGTCGCTACCTGCGTAATCAAATGCGGTTGGTCGTCTTCGCAGGTTTCACTCAAATGGACTTTATAGCCCACCCACGTCGTGGTGCGTTTCCGACTAAAACGAGCTTCTAAATCATAGGGAGAGCGGATGAGCTGCGCGGAAGGAGGTAATTCGTCCTGATTCTCCACGCGCCAGACAAGTTGGCCGTCTACTACCCGAAACGGTTGGAGCCAGACCCGGCGCAGGATGTCAACGGCTGGCAGCTGCCACAGCAGGGTGGCCTGTTCATCCCGCTCTATTCGCTCCAGGAGCCACCACCCGTCCTGCAACTTGCTGCGCATAGGCCAATCGCTGGGGTTTGGTGTGCGGCAGGCGATACTCCTCGGCGCGGGGGCCGTACCGGGCGGCCCACTCGGGTTGCAGATGCTTCCCTAACCAGTCTGGCACGAGCATGGTCAGGCGGTTGAGGGTGAAGCGCATCGTTTCTATGACGCACTCCAAACGGTTCATAGCCCGGACACGGGCCAGCACATGCGTCGAGTCCGTGCGTTGTTTACCCCTACCCCCGGCTTTCAGCCAGTTGTGGTCCTGGCAACAGACCAGCAGGTGATTAAGGAGTCGTTCTTCGGCATTGCCGGCCACTAAACGCTGTCGAAATTCAGACAGGACGCTAAAGTCAAACCCGGCATCGGTCAGCTCTAAGCCCAGCAGATACTTCCAGTCGATGCGACTTCGCACGGCATCGGCCGCTTGGCGGTCCGAGAGATTTTCGGCGAATGGCAGCAGCGTCACCAACGCCAACTGCCAGGGAGACTGTGCTGCTTGCCCGCGTTGCGGAAACAGGTCGGCAAAGAGGGCATCGTCATACAGCGTGCCCAGGGTGTCGCGCAGCTGCATATAGCGATTGCCGCGTGGGAATGCCGCCTGCACCACCTGGCGCGTTTGGGGCGGAACAGGCGTGCTGGGTTGGGAGTGTAGGCTCATGAGCAGAAGCGGTTAAGATGCCTCCGAAAATAGCCTTTCTACTCCAAAACGAATTCGCCAACAGTATCCCGTTGTAACGAGAACCCCTGTAATCCCTGCTACCGACGGGCTTTACATCGTCAGCAGACCCCGCAGGGGCAACGCATGCGGCTCCTGCGCCAGAGCACGGTGGAACCCGTGTTTGGCAGTTTGCTCCAACACTATGGCCTGCGCCGCGTGAACACGCGTAGCCGTGCCAGTGCGCATCAGACGATGCTGCTCGCCGCCATGGCCTACAATCTCAAAAAGCTCCCGAAGCATCAACCACAGAAATGCCGCACGATTGCCCTTGCGTTACCCCCACCTCCACCTGTAACGCCGCTTTTTGAGCTGCGAACACGACGAATGGTGGCTAACAGAAAACGGATGAAGATATTGATATTCACTTACAAGAAGGCCTGAGTTCTGCAACAGCCACGAGAAGGTTATCGGACCTTACGGTAGCTTCGCGTTCCATAGTCATTTGGTGTCGCTTACTCCTTTATATTGCTCCATGTAGAACTCGTCTCCCCTACTTGTGGAAATAAAGCAGGCGGAGCCCCCACCTCGAGGACGTCCGGCGGCACACCCATGCGGAGGAGCTGAAATTGCTCGTCAAGCTAGGGTTTGCCATGCATAGCAGCCCGCTGCCTTGGGAAATGGTCGTACCTAAAATCTGAAAGAGATGCCCCCTATGACTACCTCTGAAGAGATCAGCGCCCTGCGCCGCCGGGTAACCGAGCTGGAAGAGCTACTGCGCGCGGCCAGCTCATTGCCGCTTGGCTCGCCCACTGAGCTGCCCCGCCAGGTGATTGACGCGAGTCCTAACCCAATTTACGTGCAGGACGCAGCTGAGCGCTTTATTCTAGTAAATGAAGCGTACGCCCGCCTGCGCCAGGCCAGCCCGGCTGAGCTGCTGGGGCAAGCCCCCCACTGGACAAGGAGCTCGATGCCCAAACCCAGGGGCTTCTGGCGACCGGCGCCACCGTCAGCCGCGAGGAGTGTCACGCCGCGGCGGCCGCTTCCCCCACGTGGTATCACACCATCAAAAAGGCCCTGGTGCAGCCCGACGGGACCCGATACCTACTCAGCATCTCGTCCGACGTGACGGACCTGAAGCGCGCGCGGGTAGCCGCCGAGGAGTCCACCCGGGCCAAAGAGGTGTTTCTGGCCAACATGAGCCACGAGATCCGCACCCCCATGAATGGCATCGTGGGATTGGCCCGCCTGCTCAAGAAAACGACCGTCACGGCGGAGCAGGCCGACTACCTCGACCTGATTCTGGCCAACGCCGACAACCTGCTGGTGGTCATCAACGACATCCTCGATTTTGCCAAGATTGAGGCGGGACGCCTCGACCTGGAGACGATTCCCTTTGACGTGGCGGCCACCGTGCGTGGGGTTACCCGCTCCCTGGCCCTAGTAGCTGAAGCCAAAGGCTTGCAGCTGCGCACCACCCTGCCTGCAGACTCCCTGCCCGTGGTGGCGGGCGACCCGGTGCGGTTAAGCCAGATCCTGATCAACCTGATTACCAACGCCATTAAGTTTACCAACGTGGGCCACGTAGCCGTCACGGTAGACTGGGCGGCCCCACCCACGGACGGCGGCCCCCTAACCCTGCGCTTCGGCGTGGCCGATACGGGCATCGGCATCCCGGCAGACAAACTGGAGCAGGTGTTTCAAAGCTTCACCCAGGCCAGCACCACCACCACTCGCCTGTACGGGGGCACGGGGCTAGGCCTGACCATCAGCAAGCACCTGGTGGAACTGCAGGGGGGCAAATTGGGGTGGACAGCGCACCCGGACGGGGCAGCCACTTCTACTTTACTCTGTCCTACGCGCTCACCAGCCAGGCAGCCGCCCCCGCCGCCGGCGTCGCCTGGAATTTGCCCCCCGGCCTGCTGCGGGGGCTGCGGGTGCTGCTGGTGGAAGACAACGACGTGAATCTGCTGCTGGCCTGCTCCCTGCTGCAGGAGTGGCAGGTGGAGCTGGCGGTAGCCACCGACGAGGAGCAGGCCCTGCGCCTGGCCCGCACCCGGCCCTTCGACCTGATCTTGATGGACATCCAGATGCCCCAACTCAACGGCTTGGAAGCCACCGCCACCCTGCGCCGCACGCCCAACCCCAACCAACACACCCCCATTGTGGCCCTGACGGCCAACGCCCTGAAAACCGACGTGGACTCTTATCCCCACGCTGGCTTCACGGACTGGCTGGTCAAGCCCTACCACGAGAATAACCTGTACCTGGTTATTGTGCGCAACACCGGCCGGGGCTACCCCGTGGCGGCCGCCGAGCAGCCCGCCTACGGCTTCCAGGGCCTGGGCAAACTGGCCAACGATCCGGCCTTCATCCGCAAAATGCAGCAGCTGTTTATTGACACCGTACCCCAGCAGTTAGCCGAATTGGGTGAGGCGCTCACCCTGCCCGACTGGCCCGCCGCCACCCGCCTGACGCACAACCTCAAGTCTTCGTTTGGCAATCTGCAGGTGGAGGAAGGCCTGCGGCGGCTGAAGCTGATGGAGGAAAACCTCAAGCAGGGCCCGGAGGTGGGCTTGCTGCGTCAGCACCACCGCGCCGTCCAGCAGATTGCCCGCGACTTGGTCGCCACCTTCGCCGCCCAGCTGCACTAGCTGCAGCGGGCGGGCGGCCTGTTCCCGGTGCGCCTTACTGGGGGGTACAGTCCGCCTTGGCTGGCCAAGCAGGGCTATAGCTATTTAATAATATTGCATCTTTTAAACATGAGTTGGGGACGGGCAGCCACTACGGCAACATCAACACTCTCAGATGCGGCCCTATTTGTCGTTTGAGCGGTCCCGCTGAAGATTCTTACTTAATCGTTTACTTATAAATATAATTATATTAATACAAATTTAATGTACTTATTACTGCTATTCTTCAACGCGCAACGCAGTTTCAAACTTGCCATATTAGCTTCGCACCCAATATGGCTCAACATATAATTTATTTAATTTAAGTAATTTAGTGTATTGACATTATAAATTTAATTAGATATATTTAGACTATTAATAGCACTTATTCGCTTAAGTGCTTTACTTACATCCTGTCCTACTGATAATATTCTTTAGTCACCGTTCCCGCGGGTATTATCCTCGTCGGAGTTAGATCCAACTACCCGTCCGGCAGAGCAGGCTAGTAGTGCTAGTCCTGGCTGCACCAACTTCCCCACCCCACCCAATAGTACTTTTTTCACTTTCGCCCGGTCTTTTCGGGGCGGACCTGGCTGCCTATGCTTTAACCTCAAACCTTGAATTTTTATGCCGCACGCTACCCTTAACTCTTCCTTCGCGCAAGCGAAGTACTTGCTGGTGATTGACGATGAGCCCGCAATCCGGCTGATTTTGGAGCATTATTTTGCCCACGCCTACTGCGTGGTCCTCACCGCCAACGGGCAGGAGGCACTAGACTGGCTCGAGCGGGGCAACCAGGCCGCCGCCATTGTACTCGACTACGAAATGCCCCTGATGAATGGCCTGGACTTCATCAAGCGGGTGCGCCTGGATCCGGCCCACGAAAACACGCCCATTCTGGTGCTCTCCGGCACCGATGAAACCAGCACCAAGATTCTTTGCCTGCGCCAGGGCGCCGACGACTACCTGGTTAAGCCCTTCAACCCGGAGGAGCTGGAAATCCGCATTCAGAAGATTTTCTACCGGGTGAGCGCCGCTTAGAGCCCCGGCTTACTCATTCCGCCCCACCCGCGAGGGTGAGGCGGGAAAACAATTACTGACGCAACGCATGGAAGCCTTATTCAACCAAGCTTACCCCGACGCCCCCGCTAGATTTAAGCTTTTACCCCGCTGGCGATTTCTAACGGGCCGGGCGCCGGTGGCCCGATTCCCCGCCCGCCCGGCCCCAACGCCCGGCATCCTGCCGTTTAATAAGCGGGTGTTTGATGTGCTGGTCGCCGCCGGCGGCCTGCTCTGCCTACTGCCTCTGTTTGCGTTGGTGGCCTTGCTCATCAAGCTCGAATCGAGGGGGCCAGTGTTTTACTACTCCTTTCGGGTGGGCACGGGCTACCGCATCTTCCGGTTCTGGAAGTTCCGCTCCATGCGCCCCGATGCCGACCAGCAGCTGACCGCCATCAAAAACTTAAATCAGTACCAGCGGACCGCGCCGCCGGCGGTGGCCAGCGCCTGCGCCTGCGGCGGGGAGTGCCGCGGCCAGCTCATCGATAAGCACGGCCAGCGCGTATGCGAGCGGCAGTACCGGCTGCGCCGGAAGGCGGGCACGGAATCGACCTTCGTGAAAATCGCTAATGATCCCCGCGTCACCCGCCTGGGCGCCCTGCTGCGCAATACCAGCCTCGACGAGCTGCCGCAGCTTTTCAACGTGCTGCGTGGGGACATGTCTATTGTCGGCAACCGGCCCCTGCCTTTGTACGAGGCGGAAAAGCTCACCACCGACCAATTTGCGGCCCGCTTCAGCGCCCCGGCGGGCATCACGGGCCTGTGGCAGGTCAGCAAGCGCGGCAAGGGCAAGATGTCGGAGGAGGAGCGCATCGCCTTGGACGTGGAGTACGCCCGCACCTACTCCCTGCGCCAGGACCTGCGCATTCTGCTGCTCACCGTGCCGGCTCTCATTCAACAGGAAAACGTCTGATGAAAACAACCTTGCTAGTGCTCGGCTTAGCTGCCGGACTCGCGGTAGCGGCTCGGGGGCAAAGCGCCCCGGCCGGGGCCCCGCTGGACTTTTTTGGGGCGCCCGAGCTCGTGCTGCCCCGCCTCTGCGAGGCGGCCATCAACCACTCGGCGGAGGTGGCCCAGCACGAAGCCGTGCGGGCCATTGCCAGCCAGGATTTGAAGATGACCCGCAGGAAGCCTCTGAACATGCTGGCCGTCACCTCCTCCTACAACTACGGCACCTTGCCCTTCTTTGCCACCGTGGACGGCCCGCCCCAAAGCTCGCAGTTCAACCCCTTTGCTCAGGGTGCCAGGGCCCAGTACTCCCTGGGCGTGAACCTCGTCGCGCCCCTGGATATGCTCGTCAACCGCCGCAGCGCGGTGCACCGCCAGGAGCTGGTGGTGGACCAGGCCGCCGCCGAGCGCCGGCAGGTGGAAAGTGAAGTGCGCCAGCAGGTCATTGTGCACTACCAGCAGCTGCTGCTGGCCCGCACGGCCCTGCAGCACTACCAGGACGCGCTGCAGACGGCCAGCGTCAGCCGCAAAATAGCGGAGCGCCGCTTCAAGGAAGGCGAGATTCAGGTGGACGAGCAAATGGCGGCCATGGACTTCTACGGCAAGGCTTTGCTCGCCCAGGAAGAAGCCAAGAACAAGTACCAGACGGCCCTGCTGCTGCTGGAAGATCTGATCGGCATGCCCATCCCCACCTTAATGGCCCAACGATGAACGTACGCGACTTTATCCGGCGCCTGCGGCGGCACTGGCTGCTGCTGCTGCTCATCCCGCTCACGACGGCCGGCTCCATCTACGTCTTTACCCGGTTTCAAGCCAAGAAGTATACCTCCGACACGGTGATCTACACCGGCATTGCCTCGGGCTACAAGATTGAGGGCGGCAACAACGACAGCGGGGGCGGGTGGAATGCCACGGCCACGGCCTTCGACAACCTGCTCACCCTCATCAACTCCCGCGACACGCGCCAGGAGGTATGCCTGCGTCTGCTAGCCTGGCGCCTAATGACCGACGCCCGCGCGGGGGGCAAAGAACCTGCTGCCGAACCAAATGCGGGTACAGTAGATAAGCTGCTTAGCCGCCTGGGGGGCAAAACGTCGGCGGACAAAACGTCGGCCTATCAGCTGCTGCTGTCCCCGCAACTTAAGAAACGTCTGACGGGCCCCACGCTGGTCGAAACGACGAATCGGGTGCTGGCCTTTTACCAAACCACGCCCTCCAACCCTCTGTACCGGCTAATTCATTCCAAGGACCCGGAGTTTTCGGAGGAGGCCCTGTGGCGCATCGACGCCACCCGGGTCAAGGACAGCGACCTGGTGCGGATTGAGTACAGCGCCGCTGACCCGCGGGTGTGCCAGAAAACTTTGGAGCTGCTCACCCAGGTATTTATCCGCAAGCACCGGGACTTGTTTACGGGCCAGAACGAGTCGGTTATCGGCTACTTCGATCAGGCAACCCAGAAAGCTTACCAGCGCCTGCAGGCGGCCGAGCGGCGCCTGCTGGCCTTCCATCAGCAGCACAACATTGTGGACTACGACAAGCAGATTGTGGCCTCGACGGAAGAGCGGCAGCTGTCGGCCGACAAGTACAACGCCCTGCAGATGCAGTACGCCGGGGCCACCTCCTCGCTGAAGTCGGTGGAAAGCAGCCTGAGCAAGCGCGGAGTGTCTAACCTGAAAAGCCAGGAGATCATTCGCCTGCGCAACCGCCTTTCGGATTTGAACGGGCAGATCACGGAAGTGGAGCTGCTCAACCAGGCCCAGCCCAGCCCGGCCGCCAGCGCCCGGCTCGCCAGCCTGAGGCAGGAGGCAACTCAGCTGTCCGACAGAATCGGGGAGACGGTTAACAGCTACTACAGCAGCTCCCAGGCCACCCAGGGCGTGGCGGCCAAGGACCTGGTCACTGACTATACCAAAAGCACCCTGCTCGTGGCCGACCTGCGCAGCCAGCTGGGGCTGATGCGCCAGCAGAAGGAAGCCTCGGCCAGCCAGTACAACCAGCTCGTGCCCCTGGGGGCCGAAATCCGCAAGCTCCGCCGCGAGGCGGAGGTGGCCGAGAAGGAGTATCTCTCGCAAATGGAGGGCATGAAGCAAAGCAAGCTGTCCCAGCAAAACGGTGTGTTGGCCTCCCAGCTGCGGGTGATTGACCCGCCCTACTTTCCCCTGGACGCCAACGGCTCCAAAACCCTGCTGCTAATGGTGGGGGGCTTTTTGGGCTCTTTCCTGCTGCTGGGGGCGGGGCTGGCTACGGCCGGCATGCTCGACAACTCCCTGCAGCAGCCCGCCGTGGCCACCCGGACCACGAAGTTTCCCGTGGCCGGCATCCTGGCCAAAACGGACGGCCTGACGCAGCAGCAGCGCCTGAACGCCCAGCGCGCCGCCGACCACCTGGGCCGGCAGCTCCTGCTCAAGTTTCAGCAGCCGCGCCCACCCGACAAGCCCTACGTGATTGGGGTGCTCAGCAGCCAGAGCGGGGAGGGCAAGACGGCCGTGTGCAGCAGCCTGGCTACCAGCCTGCGGGCCATGCGCCTCAAGACCCTGCTGTTGTTTCCCGACACTCATTATCAGCCCCCGACCAACCCCGACGAGAGCCGCTTTTACTCCCCTTTGCTGGGCTTAGCCCCCGGCGCCACGGTAGCCGACTTCACCGGTAAGGCCACTACGCCGGACACGGTGGTGATCATCGAGTTTCCGGCTTTGCTTGAGTCGGCTTACCCCGCTTCCCTGCTCCAGGACTTGGACCTGATTCTGGTGGCCGTGCGCGCCGACCGGGCCTGGCACCAGGCCGACCGCACCATCTTCGACAACATCAAGCGCATCGCCCGCTCGCCTATTGAGCTGGTGCTGAACGGGGTGCTCCCCGACTACGTGACTGACTTCATCGGCAAGCAGGCCCGGCCCCTGGGTGCTTACCCCAGCCCCGCGCTGCCGCCCCACCCCGAGCAGGCCCTGTTGCATCCATCCCCCCAAGCTTCCTAAAAAGCCCCCCAGCGCTCCGTCAAGGCGGAAAGCTATAGCTGCCGCCGCGCTACCAACGCACCCTTCTGTTCCCTCGGCCTAGTCTGGCCGACTTGGCGCCCTCCTGCTTATATCTAGGGTAGAGCGGCGGCCCTCCACGATCCTTTTCTCCTGCCCCACTCCAGTGAATCAGCTAGCTACCTTCACCAGTCTCCACTCCAAAAAGCTGCTCTGGCCCCTCGGGTTGGGGCTAGCTATTGTAGTGGGGTGGCTGACGGCGCGGGCGGGGCTGGTGGTGCCCGGGCTGCTGCTGACCCTGGCTTTGGCCGGGCCGTTTGTGCTGGCGCTTTTCCGGCAGCCTCGCCTGGGCGTAATTGCCCTTGTCGGGTACTGCTTCCTGCTCTTTATTCCGGTGCGGGAAATAGGCGGCGTGCCCTATGGTATGGCCGTCGATGTGCTGCTGGTGCTAACCTGGGTTGCGGTAGCCTTCAATCAGGAGCGGTTCACCTGGCAGCGGCTGCGCTCCGACCTCATGCTGGTGACCCTGCTCTGGTTTGGGTTCAATATCCTGGAACTGGGCAACCCGGCCGGGGCGAGCGTGGCGGGCTGGTTTCAGGAAATGCGCAGCACGGCCCTCTACTGGGCCCTGAGCGTGCCGCTGGCCCTGCTGCTGTTCAACCAGCGCCACGACCTGAACCTGTTTCTGTACCTGATTATCGGCTTGTCGGTGCTGGGCACGCTCAATGGCCTCAAGCAGGAGCTTGTCGGCTTATCGCCGGGCGAGCAGGCTTTCTTGTACGAAAACGCCAAAACCCACCTGCTGTGGGGCAAGCTGCGGGTGTTTTCCTTTTATAGCGACGCGGGCCAGTTCGGGGCGGCGCAGGCCCACATGGCCGTGGTAGCTTTGGTTTTAGCCCTGGGCCCTTATGCCAGGTGGAAGCGCCTGCTGCTGGGGCTGGCGGCTATATTCTTACTCATCGGCATGCTGATTTCGGGCACCCGGGGGGCATTATTTTCCCTGGGCGTCGGTCTGGGGGTGGCCCTGCTGGTGACCAAGAATATCAAGGCCCTGGTGCTGGGCGGCCTGCTCGTGCTGGGCTGCTTCGGGGTGCTTAAATACACCACCATCGGCAATACCAACTACAGCATTTACCGCATGCGCACGGCCCTCGACCCCCAGGATGCCTCCCTCAACGTGCGCCTCCAAAACCAGCTCGTGCTGCGCGACTACCTGCGCAGCCGGCCCTTCGGGGGGGCGTGGGCTCCATCGGCCACGCCGGCATCAAGTACAACGCCGGCAAAACCCTGGCCGCCATTCCGCCCGATAGCTACTGGGTGAAAGTGTGGGCCATGTACGGCATCATCGGCTTACTCCTGTGGCTGGGCATTCAGCTCTATATCCTGGGCAAGTGCTGCGGCATCGTGTGGACCACCCAGGATAAACACCTGAAAGGTAAGCTGCTGGCTCTCACCGCGGGCTTCGCCGGCAGCCTGTTTTCCAGCTACGGCAACGAGGTCATCAACTTCATGCCCTCCGCCCTGATCGTGTACCTCACCTGGGCATTCGTGTTTGCCGGTCCCCGGCTCGACACGCCCCGCCCGGCGAATTCCTAACCAATCCAAGCTATGGCTGCTCCCTTGGTTTCCATTATTTCCATCAACTACAACCAGGCCGCCGTGACCTGTGCGCTGCTGGCCTCCCTGCGCCGGCTCACCTATCCGCGCGTGGAGATACTCGTGGTGGACAACGCTTCGCCCACCGACGACCCCAGCAGTATTGCCGAGCGCTTTCCGGAGGTGCGGCTCCTGCGCTCGGCCCAGAACCTGGGCTTTGCGGGGGGCAATAATCTGGGCATGGCGCAGGCGCAAGGCGACTATTTGCTGTTCCTGAACAACGACACGGAAGTGGATCCGGGCTTCCTGGAGCCCCTGGTGCGCTTGTTTGAGGAAGACGACCGGGTAGGCATTGCCTCGCCCAAGATCCTGTTTTTTGGCACCGATAACATCATTCAGTACGCCGGCTCGCGCGGCGTCAATACCTGGACCGGGCGTAGCGTGACGGTGGGGCAGTACGAGCCGGACCGCGGGCAGCACAACCACTCCGGTCCCACCAAGCTCGCCGACGGCGCCGCCATGATGGTGCCGCGCCGCGTCGTGGACGCCGTGGGCCTGATGCCGGAAATGTACTTCCTCTACTACGAGGAGCTGGACTGGTGCGAGATGATCAAGCGGGCCGGCTACACCTGCCATTACGTGGCCGATTCGCGGGTGTATCATAAGGAGTCGGTGTCGGTGGGCAAAGCGTCGGTGCTGAAAACCTACTACATGAACCGCAATCGCCTGCTCTTTATCCGGCGCAACTGCAACGGCTGGGCGCGCCTGACCAGCATCGCCGTGTTTCTGGCCGCCGCGCTCCCCAAAAAAGCCGTGCAGTTCTCGCGCCACCGCGAGTGGGACCATCTGCGCGCCCTGGGCCGCGGGCTGCGCTGGCACCTGCAATACCCCAACTACAGCTAACTATTTCTTAAGCAAAGCTTTATGATGATTATTTACACCATCGCCCACGGTTTGCTCTACGCGGTCGGCACCTTTCTGCTATTGAACTGCCTGTACCTGCTGTTCTTCGCCGTGGTGGGCCGCCGCCGGGTGCGCCTGCCGTTTTTGGCGCCGTCCGCGCTGGCCGGGGGGCATTTGCGGCGCCTGTGCATCCTGATTCCGGCCTACCGCGCGGACGCCGTGATTGTGGAAACCACGCAGGCGGCGCTCCGCCACCAGTACGCCGGCTTCCGCGAGGTGGTGGTAATTGCCGATGGCCTCCAGGCCGCCACGCTCCGGGCCCTGAAGCGGCTGGGCGCCACGGTTATTCCGGTGCAGTTTGAGCGCAGCACCAAGGGCAAGGCCCTGCTGCACGCCTTGACCCAGCTTCCCGCTGATCAGTACGAGGTGGCCGTGGTGCTCGACGCCGACAACCTGATGGCACCGGGCTGCCTGACGAGCCTCAACGCGGCTTTCGGGGCGGGCTATCGGGTCGTACAGACCCACCGGACGGCTAAAAACCAGAACACGGCCTTTGCCCTGCTCGACGCCTGCAACGAGGAAATCAATAACCATATCTACCGCAAGGGCCCTTTCGCTATGGGCCTTTCGTCGGCCCTCATCGGCTCGGGCATGGCCTTCGACTTCGCTTACCTACAACGCCTGCTCGCGGGCATTGGCGAGACCGTGGGCGAAGACAAGGAGCTGGATTTCCGCATTGCCCGCGACCAGCAGAAAATCTGCTACCTGGACACGGTGTATGTCTACGACGAGAAAATCGAGAATGCCCAGGTCTTCACCCAACAGCGCACGCGCTGGCTGGCCTCGCAGCTGGAGTTTCTCAAAAAGTACAGCGGCGAGGGAGTACGGCTCCTGCTAAAGGAAGGCAACGGGGAGTTTTTCAATAAGGTCGTGCAGACGTTTCTCGTGCCGCGCACCTTGCTCATTGGCGTGCTGGGACTGTTTTTCCTGGCCTCGCTGGTGCTGCCGGTGGGGCCGCCCATCCTGTTTTGGGCCGGCCTGCTAGCGGTGCTGGCTTTTACCCTACTCCTGTCTCTGCCGGCCCGCTTGTACAACCAGCAGCTCCTGCACGCGGTGCTGCGCCTGCCCTACGCCATTGGCTGCATGGTCCTCGCACTATTTCGCATCAACCGCACCAAGACGGCCTTTCTGGCGACCCCGCACAAAATGCACGAGGCTCCCATTCACCTGCCAAAATAGCCCCCCAGTATGCCTTTTGAAATTATTGCCCTGCCGGCCCTGGCCTGCCTGATCCTGGGCTTTGTCCGGGGCCTGTGCGCCCGCCCCGAGCCCGAACCGGAAGACGACTCCGATCTACTCTCGCCAACTACCAAATCCTAGGCGGTCCGGCATTAACCCGGCTGACTAAGTGCTCATCGAAACAACTTTACCATGACTGTGCTGGAATTTCTGTGCTGGGCGGCCCTGGCGGTGCTGGCCTATACCTACCTGGGGTACGCCGGGCTGGCTGGCGTGTGGGCCCGCGCGTTGGGGCCGCGCGCCGCGTTGCCCGGCTTTGAACCCGACGTCACGCTGGTGGTGCCCGCCTACAACGAGGCACCTATTCTGGAGGCCAAGATTGCCAATTGCCAAGCCTTGGATTACCCCGCCGACAAGCTCCGGCTGCTGTTCATTACCGACGGCTCCACCGACAACTCCGCCCAGGTACTGGCCCGCCACCCCAACATCTGGCACCTCCACACCCCACTGCGGGGCGGCAAATCGGTGGCCGAAAACCGGGCGATGGAGCACGTCACGACGCCTTACGTCGTATTTACGGACTGCAACACGAACCTGAACGCCGGCGCCATGCGCGAGCTGGTAAAGCACTACCAGGACCCGCGGGTGGGGGGCGTTTCGGGGGAGAAAAAATCAACCCTCAGAGTTCCGCGCCCGGCGCCGGCGAGGGCCTGTACTGGCGCTACGAATCCTTTCTCAAGCGCTGCGACTCGCGCATCTACAGCCTGATGGGCGCTGCCGGGGAGCTCGTCTCGTTTCGCACCGACTTGGTGCAGCCCCTCGAAGCCGACACGGTGCTCGACGACTTTGTGCAGTCCCTGCGCATTGTGCAGCAGGGCTACCGGGTGGTGTATGAGCCGCGAGCCTACGCCACCGAAGATCCTTCTGTTTCTCTGACGGAGG
This sequence comes from Hymenobacter sp. R533113, assembly GCF_056835965.1. Classification (NCBI taxonomy): domain Bacteria; kingdom Pseudomonadati; phylum Bacteroidota; class Cytophagia; order Cytophagales; family Hymenobacteraceae; genus Hymenobacter; species Hymenobacter sp. R533113. The sequence continues at coordinate 492,963 of NZ_JAKWBD010000001.1, read as the reverse complement.
AGTGGAAGCGCAAAGTTCGCATCTGCGCGGGGGGCTGGCAATCCATGGTGCGCCTGCGGGCCCTGCTCGTGCCGCGCCATCCTTTGGTAACATTTCTCTACGTGTCGCACCGGGTGCTGCGGTGGAGCCTGGCGCCTTTGGCCCTGGCCGGTCTGCTGCCCCTGAGCGCGGTGCTGGCCGTGCAGCACGGCGGACTGTATGCCCTGCTGCTGGCGGGTCAGGGGCTGCTCTACGCCGGGGCTGGGCTGGGCTGGCAGGCCGCGCGCGCGGGGCGCAGCCCGAAGGGGCTGGTGGTGGCCCTGTATTTCTGCCTGATGAACGCGGCGGCTTTTGCCGGCTTCTGGCGCTTTCTGCGCAAGGCCCAGCCCGCCGCCTGGGAAAAAGCGACCCGTCACCCCGTTGGGGTGCCTTCGCTGGCCAAAACCGCGTGACCCGGCTTATAAAGTCAATTAGCAATGAAAATAGCTCACTTGATTATGGTGCACAAAAACCCTGAGCAGGTCGAGCGGCTACTGACGGCGCTGGCCCACGAAGGCGTTGATTGCTTCCTGCACCTGGACCGGAAAGCGGACATGCGCGAGTATGCCTATCTGGCTAGCCGGCCCAACGTGTACTTTACCCCCCGGCGCTTTCTGGTGCACTGGGCGTCCTACCGCTTCACGCGCGCCATCGTGGAGAGCGTGCGCGACGTGCTGGCCACGGGCGTCGCCTACGATTTCATCAACCTGCTGAGCGGGCAGGATTATCCACTGAAGTCTGCTTCTACTATTCATCGCTTCCTGGCGCGCCACCTTGGGCAGTCGTTTCTCTCGTTTGAGCCCGAAGGCTCGGCCTGGTGGCGCCACGCCATTACCCGCATTGAGCGGTATCATACTACCTATTTCAACTTTCGGGGGCAGTACTGGCTGCAGGACTGGATAAACCACTTGTTTCCCCGGCGCCGCTTTCCCCTGCCTTACCGCCTGTACGGGGGCCCCGACAGCTCCTGGTGGACCCTGAGTCGGGAGGGCGCCGACTACCTCGTTCAGTTTTTGGATGCTCATCCGGAGTTGCGGCGCTTCAGCCTGTTTACCTGGGGCTCCGACGAGTTTTTGATTGCCACCGTGCTATTAAACTCGCCCTTGCAGGGCCGCATTGTCAACGACAACTACCGCTACATTGATTGGTCGGGCGGGGGGCAAATCCGAAGGTTCTCACCGCCGTCGACTTCGCTGACCTGGCCCACTCCCCCAAGCTCTACGCCCGCAAGTTTGATATAACCCAGGATGCCAGCATCCTCGACCGCATTGACCGCGAGCTACTGCAAAGATGGCAGCCCGAAACAAGTCTGAACCCCGCCTAACGCCTAAACTCCCTCTCACTCCAGCCCCCAGCCCCATGGCACCTTCAATTCACGGCCGCGACATTGTTATGGTAGGTCAGCAGCCCTGGGACACCCCCATTGGCAGCAACTGCAAGGATATTGCCCGGGAATTCAGCCGTCACAACCGCGTGCTGTACGTCAATGCCCCCCTGGACCGCAACACCCTGTGGCGGGGGCGCCACGAGGCGGGCGTGCAGGCGCGGCGGCGGGTGGTGCGGGGGAGGAAAAGGGCCTGCAGGCCGTCAGTCCCAACCTGTGGGTACTCACCCCCGACAGCATCCTGGAGTCCATCAACTGGCTGCCCGAGTCGGCCCTCTACCGCTTCTGCAACCAGATCAATAACCGCCGGTTCGCCGACTCCATTCAGCGGGGCCTGGCCGAGGTGGGCTTTCAGAACTTCATTCTGTTTAATGACAACGACATATTCCGCAGCTTTCATTTAAAGGAGCTGCTTGCCCCCAGCGTCAGCGTGTACTACTCCCGCGACTACATGCTGGCCGCCGACTACTGGCGCAAGCACGGGCAAAGGCTGGAGCCCGAGCTTATTATCAAGAGCGACGTGTGCGTGGCCAACTCCAGCTACCTGGCCGACTACTGCCGGCAGTACAACTACTTCTCTTTCGACGTGGGCCAGGGCTGCGAGGTAGCGCTAAATTTGCCCCCCACAACGGCACCTGCCACGCTCCAGCAGCTGGCCCGCCCCATTATTGGCTACGTGGGAGCCCTGGTCAGCTCCCGGCTGGATATTGCCGTTCTGCACTATATCAGCCAGCAGCGGCCGGCTTGGAGCCTGGTGCTCGTGGGCCCCGAGGATGAGGCTTTCCGCGCCAGTGCCCTGCACCAGCGGCCCAACGTGCACTTCCTGGGCACCAAAGCGCCCGCGGAGCTGCCGGCTTACATTCAGCATTTCGATGTGTGTCTGAATCCGCAGCTGCTCAACCAGATGACCATCGGCAACTACCCGCGCAAAGTGGATGAGTACCTGGCCCTGGGCAAGCCCGTGGTAGCCACGCGGACCCAGGCCATGGGTGAGTTCGCCGCCTGCACCTACCTGGCCGACTCTGGCGAAGAGTATGTTGAGCTGATTGAACGGGCTTTATCTGAAGATAGCCCCCAGCGCCAGGCCCAACGACGCGCCTTGGCCGCAACCCACACCTGGGAGAACAGCGTCGAGAAGATTTACGCCGCCGTGCAGACGTACTATGCCCGCCACGCTCCGCCAACCGCTGCGCACCAACCAAGTGAGCTCCACCTTAGTCACGCACGGGCATGAGGGCGTTTTTTACGAACCGTCACTTTCTGTCCCTGACCGGCAATGGGGTCATGGCGGTGTTCAGTGTGCTCACCTACAGCCTGCTCTACCGCTTTCTGGCCGCCGCCGACATGGGCAACTGGGTGTTTTTCCAGTTCTCTTTTCTGCTGCTCGACTCTTTCCGAACGGGCCTGCTGCAAACGGCCCTGATCAAGTTTTTTGCCGGCGCCGATGAGGCCCGGCAGCAGGCGGTGGCCGGCGCGGCTTGGTTCCTGGCCCTACTGGTTACGGGGGGCTTTTTAGCGCTCAATGTTCTGGCCCTGCCGTGGACTGGGGGGCTTACGGACGCCGGAGTACTGGTGCTGTTGCAATGGTTCGGCGTGGCCCTAGCCGTGACCTTACCTTTTAATGTAGCGACCTGGATGCTGCAGGCCGAGCAGCGCTTCGACTGCATTCTGTATATCCGCCTGCTCAATCAGGGCTCCTTCATTGTGCTGGTATTTGGCGCCTATATGCTCGAGCGCATTAGCCTGACCGCTGTGATGTACGCATTCGTGCTGAGCGCCCTGCTCACTAGCACGGTGGCCATTGGGGCCGGGTGGGCACGCCTCGGCGCCCTACGGCACCGCACCGCCGCCACCGTGCGCGAAGTATTCCATTTTGGCAAATACAGCTTCGGCACTTACCTGTGCGCCAACCTGTTGCGCAGCTCCGACACGTTCATCATCAAGTTCATGCTGGGTCCGGCAGCATTGGCTGTTTACAACCTGCCGATGCGCTTACTCGAGGTGCTCGAAATCCCCTTGCGGAGTGGGCTGGCCACGGCTATGCCCAGCATGTCGGCTGCCATGAACCGGCAGCGCGAACCAGAAGTAGCGGCTATCATGGTGCGCTACATCGGCTTTTTGAGCCTCTTGTTTTTACCAGTAGCAGTTGGGGCGGGGCTGCTGGCCGACGTGCTAGTGAGTGTGGTGGGGGGCGAAAAATACGTCACGACCGAGGCCGCCCTGATCTATCGCCTTATGCTAGGCTCAGCGCTGCTCTTTCCCCTCGAACGTTTTTTGGGCGTCACACTCGATATCATCGACAAGCCTCACCTGAACCTGGTGAAAGTCTTGCTGGCCCTGAGCGTAAACGTTGCCGCCGATATTATCTGCATCAAACTCACCGGCAGCGTGTACGGGGCCGCCCTAGCATCGGTATTTACCTTGCTGGTCAGCACCATCTACGGCTACGTGGTGCTGGGTCGTTACCTACCGCTGCGGTTGCAGGCTATCCTCCCTTTAGCTTTAGACGATGTAGTGCGGCGCGGAACGGTGCTTTTTCAAAAACTCCGGCCAAGCAAGTCTTAGTTTTTACAGAGGCAAAGGAGGCAATGTGGCCTTCTACCTTCCGTACTTAAATAGCCCCCCACAGTGTCTGAAAGGCAGAAAAACCGGCTGCCCGCAAAAAGCATGAGCTACCGGGTTTTCTGCCTTTCACTATTTGCCAACCAGTAGGTGCGGCAACAGCTACTTAGGGCATGAAGGTAATGCGTTGGCTCACTACCTGACCGGGAGTCTCCAGCCGCAGGAGGTACACACCCGCGGCCAAGTTTTGGCTCGAAAGAGCGAAGCGCTTCTGCTCACCGGCGGCCATGGTCCCCGTGAAGATTCGGCGCACGAGTTTACTCTGCGCATCATACACAGCCAAGGTAACCGGCCCCGCCTTGGGCGAGGTAATAGCAAGCGTGGCTTGGTCAGCAAAGGGGTTAGGATATACCGTTAGCTCAGGCACAACCGCCACCTTACTGGCTGCCAACGTGCTGGCCGCCTGCACCAAGGAACTAGCAGCCATCGAAGTTGAGAATGGAATCAGTCGGCGGCCCGGAATGGGCGCTTCGGTCTGGCCATCGGGCAGCTGCCAGCTTACGGCCACAAAGTCGCCCCCGCCAGCTTCCTTTTGCAAGGCCTCAATGTAGTAGCGGCGACCAGCTTCCAGACTGACCGGCGCCGATTGCTGACCAGGATATTTATTCCACTGGCCGTAATCCGTATAGCCCGAATACCCCGCAATCTGCACTTTCCGGGATGGGTCATCGTCGGGGCTGAGCCACAGCTGGCAATCATCATCACCACTCAAACGGAAAGCGTAGCTGCCCGTCTGGGGTGGGCAGACGTAGCCCCGGATGCGGGCCCCGAAGTTGTCGCCCGCATTGCGGGGGCTCTCCAACTGGCTTAAAGCAAGTGTCTTATCGGGGCGTGTCTGGACGGGGATACTTGCTACGGCCGTTCCGCCGATACCAGTCCATTGCTCCCACTGAATGGTGCCCGCGCCAGGGCAGGCGCTCGTGGTGGGGGCAAATTTCCACTCCGGCCCGACACGACCACAAACGTGGGAGTTTCAGTTATAGTCAGCTGCAATCGGCCACCGGGAGTACGCACCCACGTCAGGCTCATATTGGCCTGCCCCGCGCGAGGCCGATACACCCGCGCCGAATCGGCACCCAGTTCCAGCGTGTAGGTGGCAGTGCGCCCCCGCTCATCGGGCACCACTAGCGCGTACGCGGTATTGTTGCCGCTCTCATAGCGGTCTACCAGCGGGTCTTGGCTGATGGTGGCCTTATAGGTGTAATCACCCAGCAAATGAGCGGCTTGGCGCAAAAAGTCAGCGGCGGGCTTGGGCGTTTTATCCGGATTAAGGAGCCCCGACGTACTAAACTGGACCGGGTCGCCCGGCTTATCATCGTAGAGTTGGTAAAAAAATACCCGTTCCACGCCCCAGCGGGCGTAGAGCAAGGCCGTGCGTAGCAGCCAGTCGGCCTGGGTTTCCAGTACCGAGCGGTTACCGATGGAAATTGCCTTCAGCGGGCTGCCCTGGTTGGTATCGTAGCCGGTTTCCGTAATCCAGACGGGCATCCCACCGGCGTCTTGGTGGGCCAGGCGCACAAAGTCGCGGGCCACCTGCCCGGCCTCCGATACTTCGGGCGCGGCTCCGCGCGTGGAGTTGCCATTCTGCGAGGAGCGCGCGTCATTGGAGTATAAGTGGTAGTTGATAATGTCCCAGCAAAGGTTCACGGAGCCATCGGGACGCAGGCCGCGAAACTCCCGGCACCAGTCGATCATGCCCCGCACGTAGTCGGGGTTGGGGGAGGCCAAGCCCGCCATCACCACCTGCACCGACGGGTCGGCATTTTTAACTCCCACGCCCGGCCCCATGGTGTTCTGGTGCCCGTCGTAGAAGGCCGAAAGATTGGCGGCATACTCCCGGCCGGTTTGGTAGGCTTTGCGGCCCTTCCACCACTTATCCCGCTCATTCTCGCACTCGATGTACTTGATCAGGCCCAGGCCAATTTGCACTTGGTTGATGGCGTCGCCACCCCAGCGCGGGCCGGAATTTACCCGCACCAGCGCGGGGTCGAGGCTGGGGTTAAAGCCGTAGCGGGCCATAAACTGGAAGCCCACCTTGGCCTGCTCGAGGTAGGAGCGCGGGTCGGCGAAGTCGCGGCCGTAGCGCACGGGCACATTTTCCAGGTCCCGCTCGCCCTCGGGGTAGGTCGCCAGCAGCCAGGGGGGCAGCGTTTTCAGGCACGCCAGCACCTCAAGGCCCTCCGCCTTACAGCGCTGATAGATGGCGTCGTAGTTCCAGCCGCCGCGGTGGGTGGGGTTGAAGGTATAGTTGCCTTCGGTCAGCTCCAGTTTTTCCCAGTCGATGTAGTGCCGGATGCCGGTAAAGTTTTTCACGGCCGCCAGCCGGGCCTCGTCGATCTGGCTGGGCGCGTTCGGATCCTCGAAGTCCCACTCAAAGGCGTTCACGCCTAGCTGCTGCCGCAGCTTGATCTGTTTCTGCTGAGCCAGCACCGAGGGGTCGGGTGCCGACGGGGGATTACCGGCCGTGTAGGAGCCGTACAACTCAATTTCGGTGGGGTAAGCCCCAGAAGCCGTGAGCACGAGGTAGCGGATATTGGTGAGGGGCGAGCGGAGGCGAAACTCCTGGGGCCGAGCCGGGTCGGGGCCCACCCACTGCCCAGATTGCCCCCCCGTGAATATGGCCACCGGAATGCGCTGCCACGTATCCGTAATGCCCGACAAGGTCATCGGGTGCTGGGGGTTGCTGCCACCCCCGTCGTAGAGCCGGATACTTTCCAGGCTCATCACCTCCCCCGGATGCAAGGGATAATAGGCGTCGAAGGTGGGCAGGATTTTGCCCCAGCCAGTGGTAGCAGTTGTGGACGTGGAGCCATCAAATAGGGGCCCCAGACCGTTGCCAACGTTGTTGAGTTGGTACCAGCGAGCGGCTTGCAGCGGAATCTTGCTGCCGGGGGGCAAATTGCCCCCCGGCGCCGGTGGATTGGGGACTGGCACAGGAACCGGCGCCGGGTCAGGAGTTGGGGCTGGCGCTCCACCCTGCGCGCGCCCAAACACCCTGATTTTGACCGGAATATTGTTGCTGTACTTATGAATAACGAGGGCATCGGCTGTTACTGCTCCGGCTACCGGCAAATCGACCCACTGATTGTACTGGGTTCCATCGAAGGTGCCCAGTAGAGTACGCTCAGTGCCCTGCTGGGCATAAATGGTCGCCGGCCGATCCGTAAATACGCCTTGAAAATCAAACAAAGACAAGCGGCTGAGCGCCGTGGGCTGGCTGAGTCGAAGCGTGACGTCGACGTACTGAAAATTGGCCGGCAGCCAGCTGTCCTGCACCTTGTTAGCGGGGTCGTCATCCAGCCACGGCGAGTAGTCCTGACCGGTCGGGATGCTTGGAGTGGCCGCAATAATGGGCACTGCCTGCTCGGTACTGGTTTGACCATAGGTAGTTCCCAGCAGCCCATAGCTGAGCACGGTTGCCAGCCAGCAACGTCGCATTCGCAATTTTTTCATCGTAAGGTGAGCTTGAAGGTTGGTCCGATGCCAGCGGTCCTGTTTAGGCAGTGGCCGGGCTTGAAGGAATATGCTCCCGAGCAGGGAGCGTTGTCCTCCTAAGGGAGGTGACGCCTGGCCAGGCAAACTGACCAGCGCGGGCGGGGTGGGACCCTTTTTTACCGCTACCTTTTCGGTTGGCAGGCGGTCGGATAGAACATTAGATCCACGGCACCGCTAAGCATGCCCGTCGGTTGGAGTTAATGTTGAGAGGGCCAGCATTTACACTACCCTGTTTCGGATGGCTAAAGTATACTGTTGCTCGATAATTCCTAGTATATCTTTTTGGGCACCAACTAGTAACAAGCCTGCTATGCAAGCAATTGTCAGTAGTGCAGCGCAAATTGTACTAGCTAGCACTTAATGCAATTGTTCTAATCATTTGCCCTGATTTGAACGCTACTGGCAAGGTGGCAGCAGGATTAGTCAATTTAATAACGGCAGTATTGCTTGTCGATATAGCTGCTATCTGCCTTAATAAGGCTAGTGTATTTTGTTACAACAACATAATTTAGCACGTAGGTTGACGCTGCATTTCTCACCATCTATGTGCCTAAGGAGGAGCTTAAGGTTTTATAGTTTTCGGTTTCGCCGTTGCCAGTTGCTGCGCTGAGTCAGAGGTGACAGGGGTAAAAAAAGTAGGTGAGGTGGTCTAAGTATGACGAACAGAAGAAGGACGACTATTTCTTCTGTGATGACCGCTGTCGTAGCCGATGCCGGGTACAGTTCTGGGGAGAATTATGAGCACCTGGAAGCGCAGGGCCCGACGGGCTACATCGCGGCCCTTGGCCGGGCCGGCGGGCCGTGGCGCTCGACCAATGCCTGTAGCAGGCGCACAACGCGGGCAGGGAGAAATCCACCTCAATGCCCAGCACTTCCCGGTTCCAGTCTTCCACCACGTTTAGGGGGCGGAAGCGCCGCCCGTCAGTCAGCGCGTCGCTTATGAAGTCCATCCACCAGCACTGGTTCGGCCCGTCGGGCACGGTCAGGGGCCGCTTCACGCGCGCGGGCAAGCGGCGCTTTTTCCGCCGATGGTACTTGCAGGCGCTGGGCCTGATAGAGGCGCCAAAGGCGTTTATGGTTGAGCAGCAGCCCGTTTTTGCGCAACCGGTAGTACTACTTCCAGAAGCCCCCGCCCGGATGGCGTTTGACCAGCGCCAGCAGGGCGGCCACGACGGTGGCGTCCGCCGCTTGCCGGGCGGCCTGGTCGCCCCGACCGGACGGCGTGGCGTAGCTGTCGTGGGCCAGCCCTCCAGGGCGCAGGCCCGGCGACGGCTCAGCCCCCGCGCTACGGCCTGCTGGGCCACGGCCCGCCGCTCGGCCGGGGCCACTACTTTTTTCGCAGTACCTCCTTGACGATTTGGTTTTCCAGGCTCAGGTCGGCCGCTAGTTGCTTGAGGCGGCGGTTTTCGTCTTCCAGGTGCTTGAGGCGTTGCAGTTCGGTGAGCTCCAGGCCGCCGTACTTGCTCTTCCACTGGTAAAACGTGGGCTCACTGATATTGTGCTCCCGACAGATTTGGGTGATGCCCTGGCCCTGACTTTGTTGGCGCAGGATGCCAATAATTTGCGCTTCGCTAAAACGGCTCTTTTTCATGGGCAGTAGGCAAAAGGATGGAGAAGACCCTCCCCTTCCTCTACTTTTCACTGGCCTACTTCACGAGGAAGCCCACAGCTCTACCCTTGCTCCAACGCCTGCTCCAAATCGGCTAATAATTCTTTTTTCAACTCAATCCCTACTGACAGGCGCACCAAGCCTACTGTAATGCCCAGTCGCTGCTGCTGCTCTAAGGTGAGGGCGCGATGCGAAGTGCTGAGTGGATGCGAGAGCGACGAATCAACACCCGCCAGCGAGGGCGCGAACGGAAAGCGCTGGGAGCGACGCATAAACTGATTTACCAGCTTTGCCTCATCGGGCAGACGAAAGGATAGCATACCACCGAACTGTGTGCCGCCCTGAGCGGTGGCAAGTAGGTGTTCGGTGTGGCTTGGCAAGCCCGGATAATTAACTGCTTGCACGATCGGGTGGCGGTCCAGCATCTCGGCTATAGCCAACGCGTTGACACTATGCTCCTGCACGCGCAAGCGCAGGGTTTTTAGGCCTCGCACGGCCAGCCAGCTTTCCATTGGGCTCAAGGTTAACCCCAATGTCATTCCGATTTGGCGGAGGCGCGCGGCCGTTTCGGGGTGGCAGCCACCACTACCCCAGCCGTTACATCAGAGTGCCCAGCCAAGTATTTGGTTACGCTGTGCAGCGTGATATCAGCGCCATACTCGATAGGACGAGTAATCAACGGTGTAGCAAACGTATTGTCGATAACCAGCTTTACGCCATGCTGCTGGCACTCTTTGGCCAGAGCCCGCAAGTCTACTACCCGCAGCAGCGGGTTACTCATCGTTTCGGCTAATAGCAGGCGAGTGCGGGTTTGCAGATGAGGCTTTAAGTCGTAGAGTTCTTCGAAGGGCACATAGCTCACCGAGATTCCCAAGCGGCCTAATTCCTGATTCAGCAAAGCCGCCGATCCACCATAAATATCGGCGGCACAAAGCACATGGTCGCCCGTCTCGCAGTAAGCCAAAATTGCCGCCAGAATTGCCGCCATTCCCGAGCCAGTTGCAATTGCCCCCCGCCCACCTTCCAGCCGGTTGACGGCCTCAGCCAGCTCATCGGAGTTAGGGTTGCCGTTACGAGAGTACATGTAGCGGCTACCAGGCTCATCGAAATACTGGGCTATGCCATCCAGATCTTCAAATTTGAAGACCGACGTTTGATAGATGGGAGTAATTTTGGGGTGGATATGCATAAATCGCAGATTTTGCGGATTTAAAGTGATTTTGTGGATTGGGGGGCAAATTAGGCAGGCATGCTCATCTGGCGTCCGGCACGAAACATCTCGCATGCTGGCATTGAATTAGTAATCCAGCTAAACACGCGAGATACTTCGCTGCGCTCTGCATGACACTAGCTTCACCAAAAGCAAAAAAGCCTTTCCCAACAAAGGAAAGGCTTTTTGTTTCAGTCTGAGCCAGTTTAAGCAACTACGCCTTCAGCCAGCACAATAACATTGTTGCGGAGCACTTCCACCACGCCGCCTTCGATGCGGAAGGACTCGCGGCCAGCGGCACCGTTCACGTTGATGCTACCCGCTTGCAGCGCACTGATGAGGGGAGCGTGGTTGTTAAGCACTTCAAAAAGCCCATCCGCCCCTGGAAACTGAGCCGAAGTGACCTCACCCGCGAATATTTTCCGGTCTGGCGTGATGATTTCTAAATGCATATTGGTGGAATTGTTGAATGGCTGAGGGGTTAAATGGTTGGTCGTTCAATGAGTAAATAAGAACAATCAACTATTTAACCCTTCAGCCATTCAGCCAGTTAAAACAATTACTTTGCTTCAGCAATCAGACGCTCACCTTTCGCAACGGCATCCTCGATAGTACCAACGAGGTTGAATGCCGCCTCAGGTAGGTGGTCGTGCTTGCCATCGATGATTTCATTGAAGCCACGAATGGTGTCTTTGATATCAACCAACACACCTTTCAGGCCCGTAAACTGCTCAGCGACAAAGAAAGGCTGCGACAGGAAACGCTGTACGCGACGAGCGCGGTTAACGACCTGCTTATCCTCCTCCGACAGCTCATCCATACCCAGGATGGCAATAATGTCCTGAAGTTCCTTGTAGCGCTGCAGAATCTCCTTCACGCGCTGAGCGGTGTTGTAGTGCTCCTCGCCCAGAACCTCAACCGACAGAATACGTGAAGTGGAGTCCAGTGGGTCAACGGCAGGATAAATGCCTAGCTCAGCAATTTTACGCGACAATACCGTCGTCGCGTCCAAGTGAGCGAAGGTGTTAGCCGGCGCTGGGTCAGTCAAGTCATCGGCAGGCACATATACGGCCTGTACCGACGTGATAGAACCCCGCTTGGTAGAGGTAATCCGCTCCTGCATGGCGCCCATTTCGGTGGCCAGCGTAGGCTGATATCCTACGGCCGAAGGCATACGACCCAACAGAGCCGATACTTCGGAACCCGCCTGGGTGAAGCGGAAGATATTGTCAATGAAGAACAGGATGTCGCGGCCTGAACCGGTACCGTCGCCATCGCGGAAACTTTCAGCAATAGTAAGACCCGACAGGGCTACGCGGGCACGGGCTCCGGGCGGCTCGTTCATCTGACCGAACACGAGCGTAGCCTGCGACTTGGCCAGCTCCACTTCGTCTACTTTCGAGAGGTCCCAGCCGCCTTCTTCCATCGAGTGCTTGAACTCAGCGCCGTAGCGGATGATGTCCGACTCTATGAATTCGCGGAGCAGGTCATTTCCCTCGCGGGTACGCTCGCCCACACCAGCAAACACCGACAGACCCGAATAGGCCTTGGCGATGTTGTTGATCAGCTCCTGAATCAGTACGGTTTTGCCTACGCCAGCACCACCGAACAAACCGATTTTGCCACCTTTTACATAAGGTGCCAGCAGGTCAATTACTTTGATACCGGTGAAGAATACTTCCGAAGCCGTCGCCAGATCCTCAAACGGAGGCGCCGAGCGGTGAATCGACATGGGGCCGTCGCTCTTAGGCTGCGGGATGCCGTCAATGGCTTGGCCAATTACGTTGAACAAGCGGCCTTTTACGCCTTCGCCCGTAGGCATCGAGATGGGCGAGCCCAAGTCGCGCACGATGGCGCCGCGGGACAAGCCCTCGGTCGAGTCCATGGCGATGGTGCGCACCCGGTCTTCGCCTAAGTGCTGCTGGCATTCGAGAATGATGACTTGCCCGTTTTCTTTGGTGACTTCGAGCGCGTCAAGAATGTTGGGGAGGCGCGTGTCATCACCGGCGAAGCTTACGTCCACTACGGGACCAATTACTTGGGTGATTTTGCCGTTATTCGCCATTGGAGGTCTTTATATAGATGGGTGGCACCGTTTTCAGGCCGCAAAACTACGGCTTAATCCCGGCTTTGCCAAAGCCCCCGCGAGCGGAAAGTTCGCGCGACGCTGAAGCATTGAAAATCAAGCACTCAGGGAGCTTTAAACTCACTATTTGCCCCCCAGCTTCAGAATTCATTGAAAAAATATTTACTGTTTGTTGAAAAAATATTCACTGAGAATTTGCCTCGAATTATTCACCTCGTACATTTGCACACCCAAACAGCAACGCTGATGGGAATTTTGTCCGATGGTGTAACTGGCAACACGCTTGATTTTGATTCAAGAAAGTCCAGGTTCGAGCCCTGGTCGGACAACTACTAGTAACGCGAAAGGCGCTGATTCTTCCTCTGGGAAGTCAGCGCCTTTCGCTTTTTTGCTTTATTCGCCTGCTGTCTTTTCCGCTGGCTTTAGCTGTTTTACCTTTCCGCTTCCATTAGCCCAGTTCAGCCGTATAGCCCATCCGCCCTTCTCATTTTCCCTTAGTTCGTAATTGAATTGAACTTATGTCTCAACAGGTTAAAATATTCGCAGGCAACGCCTCGCATGAACTCGGTGAAAAAATTGCCGCTGCCTATGGCACTCAGCTCGGCGACCTAAGCATTCAGCGCTTCGCTGATACGGAGCTAGGACCCAGCTTCAATGAAAGTGTCCGGGGTTGTGCGGTTTTCCTGATTCAGAGTACGTTTCCGCCCGCCGAAAACCTGATGGAGCTTATGTTGATGGTAGACGCGGCTAAGCGTGCCTCGGCTGCCTCCGTCACTATCGTGATGCCCTATTACGGCTATGCCCGCCAGGACCGTAAGGATAAGCCTCGCGTGAGCATCGGGGCTAAAGTGGTGGCTGATTTCATCCAGAGCGTGGGCACCGACCGCCTGATGACCTGTGACCTGCACGCGGGCCAGATTCAGGGCTTTTTCGATATTCCCGTTGACCACCTCGACGGCTCAGCCATGTTTGTGCCTTATATAAAGTCGTTGAATCTGGAAAACATCATCTTCGCCTCGCCTGACGTTGGGGGCGTGGTGCGTACGCGCGCTTTTGCCAAACGCTTTGGGGCCGAGATTGTGGTATGCGACAAAACGCGTTTGCGAGCCAATGAAATTGCCTCCATGCAGGTAATTGGCGACGTGACCGGCCAAGACGTTGTGCTAGTCGATGATATTGTGGATACGGCCGGCACTATCTGCAAGGCGGCGGAATTACTACTGGAGCGTGGTGCACGCTCGGTGCGCGCTGTTATTACGCACCCCGTGCTCAGCGGCCCGGCCCACGACCGGATTCGCAACTCGGTGCTCGAAGAGCTGGTGGTGTCTGATACTATTCCATTGCGGCAGGAGAACTCAAAGATTCGGGTGATATCTCTGGCTGACTTGTTTGCTCATGCTATCCGCAATGTGGTGACGCATGAGTCCATCAGCTCGTTGTTTACTTAGAACCCAAGCCAAAAATAAATAAGAACCGTTCGTAGACAGAACGTCATGCAGCGCGCAGCGCAGCATCTCGCGTGCTGATGTGAGGTTACTAATCCTGTTAAACATGCGAGATGCTGCGCTGCGCGCTGCATGACGTTCTCTCAGCCTGATAAGCAGTATCATCGCCTGTTTTTTAATTGATCAATCTAAACCTTATCTTTGCGGCCCCATTGACTGATGGGAACACAGATTACTTTTTCCAAAAACACTTTTTTATGAAAAGCTTAGAGATTGTAGGGTTTAAAAGAGCGAATCTCGGCAAGAAAGAGGCAAAGCGGCTGCGTCTTGATTCTTATGTACCGTGCGTAATGTACGGTGCAGGGGAGCAGGTACACTTCTCGGCTCCTGCCATTCTCTTCCGCGAATTGCTGTACACGCCTGAAGTACACATCGTTGATTTGAACGTAGAAGGCACAATTTACCGTGCTATCGTGCAGGAGGCGCAGTTCCACCCCGTGAACGAGATGCTGATGCACGTTGACTTTCTGCAGCTGCAGGAAGGCAAAGAAGTGAAGATGGACATCCCCGTAAAATACATTGGCACTTCGCCCGGCGTACAGCAAGGTGGTAAGCTGATCTCGAAGCTGCGCAAGCTGAAGGTGAAGGCGCTGCCCGAAAACCTGCCTGACTATGTAGAGGTGAACATCTCGGACCTGGAGCTAGGCAAGTCTATTAAAGTAAGCAAGGTGGAGCCTACTAACTACGCCATCCTTACCAATCCCCTCGCTCCTATCGCCACGGTGGCTATTCCACGTGCGCTGAAAGGTGCCATGGCTGGTGGCGACAAGTAAGTCTAATTCACGGATTTTGTAATCCGTTCTATCACCTAAAGAAAAGCCCCCAGAATATTCTGGGGGCTTTTCTTTAGGTGATATTGAGCACAGAAATCAGATTGATTATTCCCTAAATCTGTGCAGTCCGACATATCCGATTTAATCCGTGATTCAATGAAATACTTGATTTTATGCCTTGGCAATATTGGTCCCGAATACGCCGATACTCGTCATAATATCGGCTTTATGGTGGCCGATTATTTGGCGAATAAGCATGATGGTCGGTTTGAAATAAATCGACATGCGTTTGTGACAGAAATCAAGCACAAAGGCAAAACCTTCGTGTTAGTAAAGCCTACGACTTACATGAATCTGAGTGGCAAAGCGGCAGCTCATTATCTCACTAGTCTCAAGCTGGAAAAAGAGCAGATGCTGGTCGTGACGGATGATCTGGCGTTGCCTTATGGCAAATTGCGCTTGAAGAGCAAAGGCTCGGCCGGGGGGCATAATGGGCTCAAGTCTATTCAGGAAACCCTCGGCACGGATGAATACGCCCGCCTGCGCTTTGGGGTCGATGCTAATTTCTCCAAGGGCCGGCAAGTGGATTATGTGCTCAATCCTTTCTCAGCCGACGAGCAGATTGACTTGCCCTTGCGCATCGAAAAAGCTGCGGACGCGGTGCTGGCGTTTGGAACCTTGGGTGTTGAGCGGGCTATGAATGTGGTCAATGTGAAGTAGCGCGGAAATCTGTTCCGCGTCGAGCACCGCGAGAGACAACGTGTGTGCGCAAATGGCGCGATACCGACTTCTCACTCTGCTCGACGCGGAACAGATTTCCGCGCTACTGTTTTACATCACTCCGCTGCCGGGCCTTACCTGCTGACCGGGCTGCATGAGTGCCAACGAGCCGTCGGCGTTTTCGGCTAGCAACAGCATGCCCTGCGACTGAATACCTTTTATCTCTCTAGGGGCCAAATTTAGCAGCACCAACACCTGCTGCCCAACCAGTGCTTCCGGAATAAACGATTCCGCAATACCACTCACGATGGTGCGCTGCTCCAGGCCAGTATCCACGGTGAGCTTGAGGAGCTTTTTGGTTTTAGCAACTTTCTCGGCGGCAGTGATGGTGCCCACGCGCAAATCCATGCGGCTAAACTCCTCAAACGACACATTTTCCTTGACTGGTGCCGTAGTTGCATTGGCCAACTCATTCGCTTTTTTAGTGTCGAGTAATTTTTGTACCTGCGCCTCCACCGTAGCATCTTCTATCTTTTCAAAGAGCAGAAAAGCATCACTCAATTGATGTCCGGCAGGCAGCGCATCAGGGTTGCCAGCGGCAGCCCAGGGGCCTTTTTCAGTGTTTAACATACCAGCCAGACGTGCGGCAGTATTGGGCAGAAAAGGCTCCATTAGTGTAGTAAGGCTGGCCGTAATTTGCAGGGCAATATTAAGGATGGTTGCTACCCGTGGCTCGTCTGTTTTTATGAGTTTCCAGGGCTCCGTATCCGCCAAGTATTTATTGCCCAAACGCGCTAGGTTCATCAGCTCATTCAGCGCATCGCGGAAGCGGTAATTCTCGATAAGCTGGCCAACGCGAGTTGGAAAATCAGCTAATTGCTGAAGCACGTCCTGGTCAAATTCGGTCAGCTCATTACGCGTCGGAATTTGCCCCCCAAAGTACTTGTGCGTGAGCACCACGGCACGATTTACGAAGTTGCCGAGCGTGGCTAAAAGCTCGTTGTTGTTGCGCGCCTGAAAATCTTTCCAGGTAAAATCGTTGTCTTTATTTTCGGGAGCATTGGCACACAAAACGTAGCGCAATACATCGGCGCGGCCCTCGAAATCCTGTAAATATTCGTGCAGCCACACAGCCCAATTGCGCGAGGTGGAGATTTTGTCGCCTTCCAGATTCAGGAATTCGTTAGCGGGCACATTATCGGGCAAAATATAATCGCCATGGGCCTTGAGCATGGCCGGAAATATGATGCAGTGAAACACAATATTATCCTTGCCGATAAAATGCACCAGCTTCGAGCCGCTGTCCTTCCAATAGGTTTCCCAGGTTTCGGGCAGCAAGTCTTTGGTAGCGGAAATGTAGCCGATAGGCGCATCAAACCATACGTAAAGCACTTTGCCTTCCGCGCCTTCTACCGGCACGGGCACACCCCAATCCAAGTCGCGGGTGACGGCGCGGGGGTGCAGACCCTGATCAATCCAGGATTTGCATTGCCCGTACACGTTGGCTTTCCAATCGTTTTTGTGGCCTTCCACGATCCACTCGCGCAACCAGGGCTCGTATTGGTCAAGAGGCAAATACCAGTGCTTGGTTTCACGCAGCACGGGGTTATTGCCGCTAAGCATGCTGCGCGGATTAATTAATTCGGTGGGGCTTAGCGAAGTTCCGCACCGCTCGCACTGGTCGCCGTAGGCGTTTTCGTTGCCACAATTAGGACACGTACCGACGATGTAGCGGTCGGCCAAAAATTGGTCTGCTTGCTCGTCGTAATACTGCTGCGACGTTTGCTCAATAAATTTTCCTTCTTCGTAAAGCTTACGAAAAAAACCACTCGAAACTTCGCGGTGCGTAGCAGAGGAAGTGCGCGAATAAATATCGAACGACACACCAAAATCAAGGAAAGAATCCCGAATTAGTGCGTGGTATTTATCTACTACTTGCTGGGGCGTGACACCTTCTTTCTGCGCCCGAATGGTAATTGGTACGCCATGCTCGTCGGAGCCGCAAATAAACTTTACATCGCGACCGGCGCTGCGCAGGTAGCGCACATAAATATCGGCCGGCAAATAAACACCTGCCAAGTGGCCAATATGCACCGGACCATTGGCGTAAGGCAGAGCGGCAGTAACGGTATAACGCTGAAATTCAGATGACATAAGAAGAAGCTAAACCAAAGAAGTAATCAAAGGAGAGTAGCCAGAATGCCGTAGCAGGCTAGCGTATTTTTGCAAAGGAAGGTTTAAAAACAAGGACATGACTGCTTTATAAAAGCATAACATTTGGCAACTAGTAAATACAGCTATATTTGAGTGAATAGGTCGAATAATTCTACTGATATTAAAGGCCACGTCTCCAACCCTTCACCTGCTTCTATCATGAAAAAAACCGAACAGGAGAAATCCGCTAAAAAGACCAAAAAAGAGCCTACTCCGAAAGTGCCCAAAGCGGAGCGCAAAACGATGAAAGAAACCGTTCGCGCAACCGATTCACTGAATGACGGCAGGGCTGTTAAGAAAGCGGATCAGAAAAAATCGCTCAAGATAGCAGCTAAGCAACTTGAGAAAGAGCTGGACACTCGCATGAATGAAGTGGTAAAACGTATTCGCAAAGAAACGAAAGCCAAGCTGAAAGATGTGGTAAAAGAAGCTACGCGGCGTTTGGACCAAGAGACAGAGCGTATGTTTGAGGAAGCATTGCACACCATCGTACGGCACTACGACTCGGCCGATACCATTAGTATTGCTCCTGCTGAGCCCTCCAAACCGGCTACGCAGCCTACGAATCGCAATCGAAAGTCTGCCCCCCGGCCGGCCGTAACACTGAACAAAGATGGCAGCCCGCGTAAAAGTCAGGCTACTACAGCAGGCACTACTGCTGCGGCTTCCGCAAATCGAAATAGCAGAGCAGCTACTAATGCACGCAAGCCCAGCACTGGCCAGCGTAAGCCAGCCGAGGTTAAGACCTCAGCCGCGGTAGCCGATTCCAACGGCGTCAGTCAGTAGCGTCATCTAGCAAAAAAGCCCCCAGCCGCTGCAAAATGCCTGGCTGGGGGGCTTTTTTGCGATTAAATCGCAAGCCGGCAGTTAGTGGCTAGGGCAAGCTAGGACGACGAATGGTATCGGCGGGGGCACCGGGCAGACGACGCAGACGCGTTTCTGGGGTGCTGGTATTTGGGTCGTTGGTATTTACGTTTTCGATGCGCTGGCGGGCGTTGGTGCCAGCAGCCTGCTCACCCAGTTCCACCCGCCCAGGCGTAGCATCGGGTATGGCGGCGCGAGTGCCAATGCCACTGTTGTAAACGGCCTGCCGGTCGGCATCCGTACGAATTTGCGTAGGAAGTGGGGCGCGGTCTACTTCGGCCGCCTGCTCTTGGCTAGCGGTGCAAGCCGCCGCCAGAAACACTAAGCCGACAAGCCAACAAGCGCGCGAAGGCAAGCCGAAAAGATGCGTAGACATAAGTTGGAGGCCTTAATGCAGGTTCGGCGGCGAGCCTACGCTGGTAGAACGTAGCACACGGCAACAAGTTGGCTTAGCGAATGACTGGGGTTGTAGTGGCCAGCGCCTGCCGAATCGCGTCCCAAAGCGCAACGCGGGCCGTTATGCACTGCCCGGCAGCATCACTGCACTCCTGCCAGCGCCGGGAGCTGTCCTGACATAACTCGCGCACCATTTGCTGAGCCAAAGGAGTATGGACTTCCTCATCAAGCTGAATGTGACGGTCGAGGTAATAGGTGAGCGTATCGAACTTGCCCGGAAAGCGCTGGCGCAGGTCGCCTACTAAGTGGCGGAACATGGACGGAATCAGGTCTTCGCGGCCAAACGTAAAGGCAGCAGCAATGGCATGGGTTTTCTTCGAGTCGATAACCTCAAATGTGGTTAGCACAAACTGCCGTACTGAGGCCGGTGCCTCTGCAATGGCAAGAGCGGAAGTAACCGTTTCGCCCGCATCGAGGGCCGCTAGTAGCCGGTTGATGGGCTGCATATTGGCCCCACATTCCTCCATAGCCCGCAGGTACATTTCAAAATGACTGGCCGGATGACCTTCCTGGTCTACATCACTTTCTTCCTCCAACACAATCTGATTGATGAGACGGCGCGTGATGGGGTTGCCTTCCGGTACCCAAGGCACTTTCACGCATGTCAGGTCGCGCTGGAGAGCTTTTAGCAAAGACATAAAATCCCAGACGGCAAATACATGGTGCTCCATAAACAGGCGCACATCCTCCAGGGAATGAAGGCTTTGGTACACACTATGGGTCACGAGCTGCTCGCGCGCCGGGATTAGCTGTTGCTGCAAATCAGCAATAGAATTGATAGAAGGCATAAAAGGAAAGAAGTTGCGCGGCTATTGAGCTACGCGCATAGTAAATTCAGGGGGTTGGGCAGATGCATTGTGGTACGTTGGAGTCCACGAAGCAGGGTCGGACTGCTACAACACAGCGGGGGGCAAAAAGTCACCGCCAGCCCGGATAAATGCCACGGCCCACCAGCAAAGATGCTGGTGGGCCGCGTTGGGGGGCTATTTTGAGCAGAGTTACTGCTTTTTAAAGATCATTGCTGCCGAGTTCATGCAATAGCGCTGACCGGTAGGCTTTGGGCCGTCATCAAATACGTGGCCGATGTGCCCCCCGCAACGGGCGCACACAATCTCGTCGCGCGACATGCCGTAACTGTTATCCTGCTGCACTTTTACACTGGTAGCGGTAGCCGCGGCAAAGAAGCTTGGCCAGCCCGTGCCCGACTCAAATTTGGTGGCCGAGTCGAACAGCTTGTTATCGCAGCCAGCACAGTAATACACGCCTTGCTCGTGGTTATCGGCGTATTTGTTGGCAAATGGCCGCTCCGTGCCTTTTTCGCGCAATACGTTGAACTGCTCGGGCGTGAGCTGTTTGCGCCACTCTGCCTCCGTTTTGCGAACTGCAAACTCGTCGGCTTTGTTGGTCATGGGCTGAGCCGTAGGGTAGGCTTTGGCGGCGGGACCGGGTTTGGTAGCTGCCTGAGCCTTAGCGGTTGCCAGACCATCTTTTTTCTGGGAACAGGCCGTGCCCATCGTCAAAAAAGAAAAAGCCAGAATAAGGGCGTAGTTACGCATCAGGGAGAAATGAAAGAAGTGTAAATGAAACAAATGAGTAGCGCGCCACGGCGGTGGCTACTGGCACAACATACGCGGCCGGGTCTGGGTTCGGTTCGTGAGAGCGGGTGCTATTTCAGTTTCAAACAGTTAACATTTTCGTCACACTCATTTATCCGCTGACAATTACGTACCTTTGCGCCCGCAAAAACCTTTGTATGCAGAACATTCGGAATATCGCAATTATTGCGCACGTTGACCACGGCAAGACGACGCTCGTGGACAAAATCATTCACGCCTCTAAGCTATTCGATGAGCACCAGCACTTCGACGACCTGATCCTGGACAACAACGATCTGGAGCGTGAGCGGGGCATTACCATCGTTTCCAAGAACGTATCGGTTCGTTATAAGGACGTTAAGATCAATATCATCGATACCCCTGGTCACGCCGACTTTGGCGGTGAGGTAGAGCGCGTATTGAAGATGGCCGACGGCGTGCTGCTGCTCGTGGATGCCTTCGAAGGCGCCATGCCGCAGACTCGCTTCGTACTGGGCAAAGCCATTGACTTGGGCCTGAAGCCTATTGTAGTGGTGAACAAAGTGGACAAGGAAAACTGCCGCCCCGACGAGGTGCACGAGCAGGTTTTCGACCTCATGTTCAACCTCGGCGCTTCGGAAGATCAGCTTGATTTTGTGACCTTGTATGGCTCATCGAAGCAAGGCTGGATGAGCACCGACTGGAAATCAAAGACCGACAACATTATTCCGCTGCTCGACGCGGTAGTGGCTTCCATTCCTCCGGCTCCTACCTTGGACGGCACGCCCCAGATGCAGGTAACTTCACTCGACTACTCGTCGTTCGTAGGCCGTATCGCCATTGGTCGCGTACACCGCGGCACGCTGAAAGAAGGCGCCAACATGAGCCTGGTGAAGCGTGATGGCACTATTAAGAAAGTCAAAATCAAGGAGCTGCACGTATTCGAAGGCCTTGGCCGGAACAAGGTAGCTGAAGTTAGCTCGGGCGAGATTTGCGCCGTTACGGGTATCGAAGGTTTCGATATCGGTGATACGCTGGCTGATGCCGACAACCCGGAAGGTTTGGCTGTTATCAGCATCGACGAGCCCACGATGAACATGCTGTTCACCATCAACAACTCGCCATTCTTTGGTAAGGAAGGTAAGTTTGTGACCTCGCGTCACTTGCGTGACCGTTTGTTTAAAGAGACGGAGAAAAACCTCGCTCTGCGCGTGAAAGAAACCGATAAGGAGGACACATTCCTAGTGTACGGCCGCGGTATTCTTCACTTGTCGGTACTGATCGAAACCATGCGCCGCGAAGGCTTTGAATTGCAGGTGGGCCAGCCCCAGGTGCTGTTCAAAGAAGACGACAACGGCCACCGCCTGGAGCCTATTGAGCACCTAGTAGTGGACGTACCGGAGGAAACTGCTGGTAAGGTTATCGAGCTGGTAACGATGCGTAAGGGCGACCTGACCATCATGGAGCCTAAGGGTGACCTACAGCACCTGGAGTTTAATATTCCGGCTCGTGGCCTGATTGGTCTGCGTAACAACGTACTGACTGCTACGGCTGGTGAGGCTATCATGAATCACCGCTTCCAGAGCTACGAGCCCTACAAAGGCGTGATTCCCGGTCGTATTGCCGGTTCGCTGATTTCGATGGATACAGGTGCCGGCACCGCGTACACCATCGATAAGATGCAGGACCGCGGCGAGTTCTTCGTCGATCCGGGCGAGGAAGTATACGCTGGCCAGGTTATCGGCGAGCACACCCGCCCCAACGACCTGACCATCAACATCCAGAAAGGCAAGAAGCTCACAAACATGCGCGCTTCCGGCTCCGACGACAACGCGAAGATTGTTCCGAAGCGTCAGTTCTCACTGGAAGAGGCCATGGAGTACATCCAGAAAGACGAGTATCTGGAAGTAACGCCGAAGTCGGTACGGATGCGCAAGATTCTGTTGGACGAAAACGAGCGTTTGCGTTCCGCTAAGAAAATCGACTAGGAAAGCGTTTTCCGATGGTTGTTTTTAAAAAGAGGCGCGGCGCAGGCTGTGCCTCTTTTTTCTTGAAAGGCTGCGAGACACTGCTGCGTAAAGCTGCGTATATTTCCAACCCGCCTCTACCCTGACAAGTATGGATTCTGAGAACCAAAATAAGCGCGATTTGCCCGAAGTGGTAGCCGATATCCTGATTACGCTAGACAAAATAGTTGAGCGTCAAGACCGTATGGAACAGACGCAGGAGCAGATGTTGCAAACGCAGGGGCAGATGTTGCAAACGCAGGAGCAGATGTTGCAAACGCAGGAGCAGATGCGCGCGCAAATGAACGAGGGCTTCGACCGGATGGTCAACTCCTTCAACCACATGACTAACGCTGTACTGGATGCCATGAACCGTCAAACGGACCGTTACGACCGGACAGCAGACGTACAGACTACACAAGGAGCAGAAGTGCGGGAATTGAAACAGCGGGTGGAGAATCTGGAAAAAGCCGTGTATAATAAAGCCAGCTAGTTTTTACTGGCCGTAGTGTAGTATATTATCCATAAAAGGCGCGGCCGTCGGTCGCGTCTTTTATCGTTTTACGTTCCCGCGCAGGCTATTCTTCCAAGCTGTTTGTTATGGAAGCTGTACTCGCCGCTATGCCTTCTACTACACTCTCAAAATCACCGACAAAAAGCCCCCAGGCCTGCCCCTGATGCGGCAGCGGTGGAGTCAGCTGCTCTTTGCTCATTGGGCCGTTGATCCAGAGTTGTTGCGGCCTTATCTGCCGGAGCGGCTGGAGCTGGACCTGTTTGAGGGGCGGGCGTGGCTGGGCGTGGTGCCGTTTACCATGAGCCACATTCGGCCGCTGGGTTTGCCCGCCGTGCCAGGTCTCCATCATTTGCACGAGCTGAACGTGCGCACGTATGCACGCCTCGATGGCGTGCCGGGCGTGTGGTTTCTTTCCTTGGATGCCTCGCTGGCGCTGGGCGTGTGGGCGGCGCGCACGTTTTTTCACCTCCCTTACCTGCACGCCCGCATGAGCGTGATGCAAACCGGCGACACGCTGCGCGCCGCCGCCGAGCGCACGCACCGTGGCATAGCTCCCGCTGAATTCAAGGCCACCTGGAAATTGGGTAAAGTTTTACCAGCGTCGCGGCCGGGAACTTTGCAGCATTTCCTTACCGAGCGTTACTATCTGTACACGGCAGGACCTGATTTGCAGCGAGGAGTGCGCGGCAACGACCTTTGGCGCGGGAAGTTATACCATGAGCCGTGGACGTTGCGCGAAGCCAGCTTAAGCGAGTGGAAATCTACTTTGGTAGAAAGCCACGGCTTGCCTTCGCCTAGTGGGGAACCGATATTGTATGCTGCTGATACCTTGGATGTATGGGTGCGGGAGTTCAAACGAGTGTAAAACCCGGCAGTTTTGCCCCCCAGCAGATTCATTATAATGCGAGCAGGGAATTGTGGTCAAACTTTTAAGCAAAGCCGCATACTATATAGCCGCCCCACGGTAGCTTGCAGTATGAAACACGCGTCAATTGCTGCCGGCTTCCTCGTACTGATGGCGTCAGGCTGCGGCTCTACGGTGCAGGAGCAGCGGGCAGAGCCTCGTCGGGGTGAGACTATGATAGTTGCGCCAACCCCAAAAGCACCAGCCAAAATCACTTTCAGCAAGACCCTTGAGCAGGGTGATTTTACAGCCGATGTCACCTCGACCGGCGAAGGCAACCGCCGGGCGCTGGCGCTCACGGCCCGACGTGCGGGCCGGGAAATGGCTGCCATTCGTGACTCAATCGCGGGTGAAATTACGGCGGCGTTGCTTACTGATTTAAACCAGAATGAGTTGCCGGAAGCGTTGGTTTTCGTGCGCGAAACCGCAGCTAATGCTCGCGGACAAGTATACGGCTTTGAGTTTACCACGCAGGACTGGGAGCGATTTCAACTGCCAACTTTGCCCTCCGAGGCCATCTCTGGCTACCAGGGCCACGATGAGTTCACGGTGGCGGGTGCCGACCTGGTGCGCACCTTCCCCATCTACCGCCCCGCCGACGCGCCCCTGGAGCCGACGGGCGGCAAGCGCACGATCCGCTACGCCCTCGATCATACGCTTCGGCTCACGGAAGTCAGCATCGAGGACCAGCCATAACGGAGCGGGGGCTTTTTTGGGAGTAAATAGGAGCTTGCGCTAGTGTCAAGTACGTCCGCCGTAACAGCGCCTTTTGCTACGCCGCCAATGCCTGAATTGGGCCTATTAATAGCTAGTACATAAAAGTGGCGCGCTCGCTTCGTCTGCGTCGCTAACTGTCTCCACTATACCTTTATTTAGCGCTAAATTTCACAGGTCTAACACCTGCTGATAATGGGGCAGAAAGCGTCTTCTTTACTGGTTGTTTATTTTAACTTATGCGACTGACTTTTACAGTTTTACTGAGCGTTTTCACTATTCTCACCAGCTTTGCCAACGCTCCCGCACCATCGGCATTTCAGTTTGTTGCCAACGCCGGACAATGGCCTGCCCAGGTACAATATGCTACGGCAGTGCCTGGGGGCTTTTATTTCTAGAAAACAACCAGTTTACCTACAACCTGCAAGCCCTGCCAGCTGAGTACAGTCACTCGGCTGTTGGCTCGGGCAAGCCTGTGCAAGGCCATGCTTTCCGGATGCAACTGGTGGGTGCTCAAATAAAGCCCAAAACGCAGGGCCAAGAGCGACAGCCAACCTACCATAATTACTTCCTGGGCTCTGATCCTAAGAAATGGGCCACCAAGGTGCCGCTATTTGCCGCTGTGCGCTACGAGCAGGTGTACGCTGGCGTAGATATGGTGTGGCACTCGGTGGATGGGCAGCTGAAATACGACTACGAAGTAGCGCCCGGCGCCGACCCCAGCCAGATTCGGATGCGCTATGAAGGCTTGGATAAGCTAGAACTGCACGACGGGCAGCTTCAGCTCCATACTCAATTGGGGGTACAAGCGGAGCAAGCGCCCATAGCGTATCAGGTGGTGGCCAATGGGAAGCGACGCCCCGTAGCCTGTCGCTTCCGCCTGTATGACAAAGAAGTGCGGTTCGAATTAACACAAACCTACGATAAGAAGCTGCCGCTGATTATCGATCCGGCCTTGGTATTTAGCACCTATACTACCTTCTCCACGTTTTTGTCAGCTAACTCAGCGGCGGGCGACGAGTACGGCAACATGTACACGGCGGGGTATTCGCTGGATGCAACGTACCCCGTGACTATAGGGGCGTACCAGAGACAGCAGCAGGGTGAGAATATGGGTATTTCCAAGCTGGATCCTACGGGCCGCACCGTGCTATTTGCCACTTACCTGGGAGGCAACAGCTCAGATTACCCGTTAGACATGGCCGTTACAGCTAAGAATGAGCTGATCGTGCTGGCCCTCTCAGGCTCCAACAACTACCCGGTGACCACTTCAGCTTATGATAAAACCTCCAATGGAGGGCAAGACTATGTTATTTCCCGCCTAAGCGCTGATGGCACAACCCTGTTAGCTTCTACTTACTTAGGCGGGTCGGGCTACGAAGGCGGCTTTCTTTCCTCCAAGCCCGCTACCGTTACGAGCACCCCAGCGGGTGATGTATTAATAGGGGGCAATACGAACTCGCCTAATTTTCCAGTCCGCAATGCGCTGCAGCCTACACTTAGAAGCCCTAGTATATCAGGTTTTTTTGGCAACGATGGGTTTGTAACGTGCCTGGATGAGTCTTTATCTACGCTTCAATGGTCGACTTACCTGGGCGGCACAGCCGAAGATCAGGTGCACGATATCAAAGTAGCTCCCGATGGCAGTATCTACATTTGCGGCCAGACTGCCAGCGCCGACCTTTCGGTGGGCAGCACCGGGCTGAACAGTACGTATCGGGGTGGACAGCTAGACGGCTTTCTGCTGCACCTCAGTGCTGCGGGCAACACCTTGTTGGGGGGCACTTATCTGGGTACAGCCGCCACCGATCTGGCCCGCTTCATCGATTTTGATTCCGATGGGCAGGTATTGGTAGCTGGGGCTACTGCTGGCAGCTACCCCGTTACGGATGGCACATTCACCTTCCAGACGCCGAATACGGAGAAGGTTTTTGTTCATTGCTTCAATCCAGCACTAACCAGCACCATTTTCTCCACCCAGATTACCACCGCCAATCTCGGTTCTACTGGTTCCTCCACGCTGATTACGGCCTTCAACCTCGACGCCTGCAACCGCATTTATTTTTGCGCCTACGGAAGCAACAGCACCTCCCCTACTACCTCCGATGCTTTTTCCAGCGCTCAGCGCAGCATCTATTTAGCTGTTTTAAGTCCGGGCGCCCGCCGCTTGGAGTATGGCACGTATTTCGGTGGACCTGCCAACGGAGAAACGCACCTGCACCCGGCTGCTTCCAACGAAATTACAAAGCAGGGCGTGCTGTATCACATCGAATGCACAGTTGCTACAACCTTCACGACGACGCCAGGCACTTATTCTCCCACCAAAACGGCAGGTAGCTCCAATAGCGGAGCGGCATTCAAGTTTAATATGCTGCCTGCGGGTGCTTCCCTACCAACGCTGACGGCCGCCCTGCCTCCGGTACCGGCAGGTTGCGCGCCCTACACCGTTCAGTTCAGCAATGCCGGCAGCGGGGCCGAAACGTATGAATGGGACTTTAGCGACGGTAGCCCCATAGAAACAACGGCAAGCCCTACTCACCGCTTCGAGCGGGGAGGCAACTACCAGGTGCAACTCACTGTGACTCGTACGGGTGGTTGTGGACCCAAACGCCTTACTGTTACTACCACTGTTAGAGTAAATTCAGCGCTCGTGGAGCGTCTCGACTCGCTGGACTGCCGCGCCCAGCTCACGCTGGATGCCGGCATGATAAGCAACAAATATGAGTGGTCGACGGGGGAAACAACGCGGTCAATCATTGTAAAGACGGCCGGCACTTATCGGGTAAACGTGACGACAAATGCTCCCTGCCCTACTACTATTGTCTTCACCATACAGCCCGCCGGGGAGCGGAATATCTTCAACGTCATTACGCCCAACGGCGACCGGCGCAACGACACTTTTGTGCTACCCTCGGAGCTTGGTATTCCGGAGCTGCGCATTTTCAACCGCTGGGGCCGCGAGGTGTACCAGAGCGCGGCCTACCGCAACGAGTGGCAAGCCGAGGGCCAACCCGCTGGCATCTATTATTACCAGGTGAGCCAGCCGCAGTGCGCCCTCACGCTGAAAGGCTGGGTGGAGGTTATTCGCTGAAATCCAAGCAAGGCTTCAATTTTGCCCCCACGCTGGCGCACGGCCTCAAACGTCATGATGGCCGTACAGGTGCTCACGTTGAGCGAGTCGATGTA
This sequence comes from Hymenobacter sp. R533113, assembly GCF_056835965.1. Lineage (NCBI taxonomy): Bacteria > Pseudomonadati > Bacteroidota > Cytophagia > Cytophagales > Hymenobacteraceae > Hymenobacter > Hymenobacter sp. R533113. The sequence continues at coordinate 465,109 of NZ_JAKWBD010000001.1, read as the reverse complement.
GCCGGCCATTGGAATCTTGATCTGGGCATCGGCCGCCGCGAGCCACTCGTCGCTGAGACCGGTGGCTTCGGTGCCCATCACGATGGCGCTGGGGCCGTTGAAGTCCATGTTGGTGTATAACTCCGTGGCGGCGGGGGTGGTGGCGTAGCTGCGAATGCCATGTTGGCGCAGCCAGGCAACTACCTCGGCGGTAGGAGCGGCTACCACTTGGTTGGTAAACACACACCCGATACTGGCCCGAATCACATTGGGATTATACAGGTCGGTGCGCGGGTCGCACACGATAACGGCATCGACGCGGGCCGCGTCGGCAGTACGGAGCACGGCGCCCAGATTGCCGGGCTTTTCCACGGATTCCAGAATAATCAGGAGCGGGCTGGGGGGCAATTTCAGGTCGGTGAGGACGCGGCGCGGTGGGCGGGCCAGGGCTAGTATGCCGTCGGAGCCTTCACGGTAGGCGACCTTTTCAAACACCGCCTTCGATACCGTGAAATACTCTGGGCGGGGGGCAAATAACGTCTCCAGCTCCTGCTGCCTCGCTGGCTCAGTCAACTCTGGGCACACAAACAACGTGGTGACTTCTACGCCGGCTTGCTGAGCAATAGTCAGCTCGCGGTAGCCCTCAATGATGGTCAGGTTTTGCTGCCGGCGCTCAGCGGGCTTTTGCTGCAAGCGCAACAGGTTCTTGATGCGCGGATTCTGGGGGCTGGTAATCGGGTCGGGGGGCATTTTTTCCGGGTAAAGACGAACAAGGAGCAACCCCAACCCGCAGGGCAGTTGGGCTAGCAAAGGTATAGCCTACACGAGGCAATAAGTAGCTGCTGACTTTCATCCTCAAACGTAAAAGTGCGAGCTTTACGCGCCGGCTTAGGCTGCCAGTAGTCCTCGTTCATTCCCCATTCACTCTTACATAAGGTGCGGCTGAATCTTAACACCAAAATCAGGCTGGGCTTTGGCATTGCGCTGGTTGTGCTGCTGCTTACTTCCCTGCTGGCTTACCTGAGCATTCAGCAGGTAGCTTATTACACCAATCGGGTGGAGCACACCTATAAGGTATTGCAGCACACTACCGACTTGCGCACCCAGATGCGCGATGCGCAGGGCGCCATCCGTGGCTACTTGCTGCTGGGCGACAAGTCGTATCTGAGTAACTATGACACCCTGCTGGACGGCGTCCACAGCAACTACGAAGGCTTGCGTCATCTTACCTTCGACAATCCGGACCACCAGCGCCGCCTGGATACGCTTGGGACCCTCATGGCGCAGGAAATTTTATTGCTGGATGCTTGGCGACAGCGCCCATCGAGCCCCTACGCGGCCCGCGACCTGGTGCGCGACGACCGTCGTCTGCTGGACCAGATTCGGACAGTTATTGCGCGAATCAAAACCTCGGAAGACCTGCTGCTGCGCGAGCGTACGCGCTACCGCGATATTTGGGAGCGCACTGCGCCCCTGGCCATTATTGGGTCGGCGGTGCTGGCTTTTCTGATTGTACTCTGGCTATTTAGCCGAATTGTGCAGGAGCTCAAGGAAAAAGAGCATCTACAAGCTGAGCTGGCCGCCGTGAACCGCGCTACCACCCAACGCATTCAACTTATCGAAAACCTGGCGGAGCAGGTAGTGCTCGGCGATTATACGGTAAAAATCCGGGATAAAGAGCAGGATAGCCTCGGTAAGCTGGCTGGTTCCCTCAACCGCATGACCCAAACCCTGGACCAGACCTTCGAGGCGTTGAGCAAGCGAAATCTGGAGCTGGACCAGTTTGCCTACGTGGCCTCCCACGACCTGAAAGCGCCTCTGCGCGGCATTGGGGCGCTGGTAAAATGGATGGAAGAGGAACCGGCGCACGAGCTATCGGCGCAGATGCGCCAGTATCTGACGATGTTGAAGGGGCGCCTTACCCGCCTCGAAGACCTTATCAACGGCCTGCTGGCGTACGCGCGCGCCGGGCGTGCCCAGCCGCTCCCGGAGCAGGTGGATGTGCGTGAGCTGGTAGCGGAAGTGGCCGAAATGGTAGTTCCGCGTGGGTTCACCATCGATTTGCCCCCCAGCCTCCCGCCCTTCCTCACCGACCGCCTTAGCCTGCAACAGGTATTCACTAATCTGCTCAGCAATGCCGTAAAGCACCATCACAGCGTTCAGGGCCACCTGCGTATCGGGGTTCAGGAGTTGAAGAAAGAGTATGAGTTCAGCGTAACCGACGACGGCCCCGGCATCGCGCCGGAATACCACGAAAAAATCTTTCAAATTTTCCAGACCCTGCGCGACCGAAACACGGCGGAGAGCACCGGCATCGGGCTCAGTATCGTTCGCAAGACTATTGAAGAATATAAAGGCAGCATTCGGGTACAGTCGGTAGTCGGTCAGGGTACTACCTTTGTGTTTACGTGGCCCAAAACCCTGGCTCCTGCTTCGTTGGTAGCAGCACCAGCCGCGAACCTCATTTAGTATCTGTTTATCAAGCACCTATGCGTTCTGTCCTCCTGGTCGAAGACGATTTCTTTGATACGATGATTGTGGAGAAGTCCTTCGCCAAGTTCAGCGTGCAGCATAAGCTCTACACCGCCTTCAACGGCCTCGAAGCGCTGGATATGCTGTTGGGGCACAATGGACAGGAGGCAATCGAGCCGTTGCCGGAGGTAATTTTGCTGGATTTGAACATGCCTAAAATGAACGGGCACGAGTTTCTGGAAGAGCTGCGCGGTCAGCCCAGGCTGCGCGATATTCCAGTATTCATCACGACCACCTCAGCCATGGACGTAGATCGGCTAAAAGCCCAACACATGGACGTAGCGGGCTATATTTTGAAGCCCATCGACTTCGAAACTTCTACCGATATGGTAGACAGTCTGAGCTTGCTGGAGAAGCTGCTGAAGTAAAGCCAGCGCCACAGAAGTCAGAGTGCAGATAATTGCCCGTATCAACGCAAGGAGATGCATGGGCAGCCAAGGCTTAAAAAGTAAATAGCCATTTCGCGCGCCGCCGACGCAACGCTTCAGAGGTTGTTAGGCTCTTGTGTGTAAAAGCCCCCTACGCCTATTTTTCCCGCCTTTTAGCGGATAGCCTCGGCTGTAATTGCCGATGAATAAATCTTTTGGTGGGGGGCTTTTTCGGCATACTAAATCGTCGCCGTCTGTAGTTTTCTGAGCCTATCCTGCTGTCCACCTTACCGCCTTTTGCCCGCATGACCAGCCGTTTTTTCCTTCTGGCTTTCCCCCTGGTGGCCCTGTTCTCCGCGCCTGTGGTAGCGCAGGATGCGCCCCGCGAGCTTAACACGCGCCCCCAGCCTGCGGCCCCAGCCCCCGCGCCCGCCCGCGCTACTCCTCCCTCTACGGTCAATACAGCTCCCGTCCTGCCCGACTCCGTGCGGGCCGAGCAGCAGCGTCGCCGCACCGCCGCGCCGCCCGTCGAAACCACTCGCTTTGCCGTGGGCCTCAAAGACGGCCGCGTGTTTCAGGCCTATGATGTTGAAACCAAGCAGCCTATCTTCGGGAAGGCCTTTTTGCTGCTGGATGGGGAGCAGCGCTTCGATCTGAACACCGTTAGCTACTACGACGACGAAACCGGTCACTACGTGCGCACGGTGCTGCCGGGCCGCTCTACCCGCGAGGCCACCCTGCGCCGCGACCGGGTGGGCCGCATTAGCCTGTACTCCATTACCAACACCCAATACGCCGGCAACTCGCCGTATGGCTACAACCCCTACGGCTATGGGCGCTACGGCGGTTTTGGGGGCTTTGGCGGCCCCATGTACCGCACCACCAAAACCGAGTATTTCAGCAAAGACAATGGCCCGATTGAAGACCTGAACCTGCGCAACCTCAGCATTGCCACCTCCGACTTCGCCGCCAGCCGGGGCTTGCTGGAGCAGGCGCGCAAATACCAGACTTACAGCACACTGAGCTACGTGGCGGCCGGCGGCCTGGTGGCGGCGGGCTTATTTGCTTCGTTTAATAATTCCTCGGGTGGGCGGCCCAGCATCTCAGCGCTGACGTACGCGAGCATACCGTTGTTTATTGTGCCGCTTATTATGCAGGGCAAGCAGCAGCGCAATATCCGGCAGGCTATTTCACTCTATAATCGGGGGAATAACTAAGCGGCGGCAACCTCGGCGGGCCTGGCTTGCGTAGGCGATACTTGTGGAAACCCTCGCCCCGAATTTGCCCCCCGACTACGCCGCCCGCCATGCCAAAGCCTTGCTGGTGCACGAGCGCCTGTGCGCCGAGTACGGGGCGCCCTTTCGCTTTTTCAGCTCCAAAGACCCGCTTAGCGAGCTAATCAGCGCCTTGCTTTCGCACCGCACCCGCAACCAGGAGTCGCATAAGGCATACCAGCAACTGGTGGCCCGGTTCCCGACCTGGGAAGAAGTGCGCGACGCGCCCACCGAGGAAGTGCAGGCCGCCATCAGTCCCTGCACCTGGCCCGAGCAAAAAGCCCCCCGCATTCAGGCCGTGCTCCGCGAAGTCAGTACGCGCTGCGACGGGCCTTGCGACCTGGAGTTTCTGGCGGAGGTGCCAGTTACGGAAGCGCGGGCCTGGCTGGAGTCTATTCCGGGCGTGGGACCCAAAACCAGCGCCGCCACCCTGCTATTCAGCACGTTGCGCCTACCAGCTATGCCCGTCGATAGCCACCACCACCGCGTAGCCCAGCGGCTGGCGCTTATCGGCTCTAAAGTAGGCACGGAGGCTGCCCATGCTCTGCTAGCCGAACTTTTGCCCCCCGATTGGTCGGCGCAGCAGGTGTACGACCACCACGAGGCCCTGATGTTTCATGGGCAGAAATGCTGTTACTTTAGCGCGCCGGCCTGCCAGCGCTGCGTAGTGCTGGATCAGTGCCCGTTCGGGCAGGCGCGCATGAGCACTTGAGAACGTCATGCTGAGGAATCGAAGTATCTCTACCGCTATCGTCTGATTACTAATTCAACGAAGCGGTAGAGATGCTTCGATTCCTCAGCATGACGTTCTTTTATATAAATTCCAAGCACCAACAGCCAAGCAACAACTCCCATGAAACCAACCTACGGCGTACCCGCAATCTTTTCCTTCTTCATTCCCGGCTTAGGCCAGCTCATCAAAGGTCAGATTCTCAAGGCCTTCCTTATCTGGGCCGTAGGCGGCGTAGTGGGCTTTTTGCTTGCCTGGACGCTTATCGTGCCGTTCCTGATCTGGGCCTGGAACGTGTACGACGCTTATAATTCGCCCGCTTAGCGCAACTCAGGCGGCCACGGGCGCGGGCTTGGCCGGCTCACTGTGGTGCTCTACGTGCTCTTTGCGGTCGCGCTCCATCTGCTCGGACTGGGCCAATACTTCCAGCTTTTTGCGGCGCAGCTCTTTGTAAGCTTTCCAGTCGAAGCCGCGCAGAAAAGCCACTGCCCCGCGCACACCCACCCGAAACAAGGCCCGCATCTGCTCGGGCTTCATCTCGAAGTCGAGCCAGTTGTAGCCTTTCACATCGAGGCAGTGCACCAGGTGCTTGTAATCGGAGTTGTGCTGAATAAAGTCGAAGTCATATTGGGTGCGGGCCGCGTCGAAAATAGCCCCCAGCAGCTGCACGAAGGACTTGGTGGGCTGTACGCTGTCGCGGTCCATGCCTAGCTTGACGCCGAAGGTGGGTGCCTCGGGCATACTGTGGGCATTGTGAAACAGATTGATGGGAAAGTTGGACATAATACCCCCGTCAATGAAAAGCACCCGCTCGGGAATCGCTCCCGTGTAGCCGCAGTCCACCCAGGCCTGCTTGTAGCGGTCCTGCTCCGGAGTCGGGGTCCGATCCGGGCCGGAGCCGGGAATCTGGTTGATTTCAAACGGCTCAAAAAACAGCGGAATGGACATGGACGCCCGTACCAGGTTGGCCGGGTGCGTCTGCTCAGGGTCGCGCCAGTACAGGCCAGCCATCTCCGGAAAGATGGCCTTGGTTTGGGTGCTGATGTCGGCCGCCACAATAGCCACCCGCTCCAGCGACTGCGGATTATAGCTACTGATCGAGCCATCCGCCATTTGCCGCCGCAGCCCACCGGGGGGCAATTGAAGGCGCAATTTTTTCAACTCGGCTATGCTGGAAATATTTTTGTCATCCAGTAGCTGCCGCAGCCACTCCTGAAAATGGTCGCCGGGATTCAGGCCCTTCCTATCACGCAGATTATCAATTACCTGCAAGCCACTCACGCCCAGCTTACCCAGGTCAATACGGTTGCGGACCCAGGTACCGAGGCCGCCCCCGCCGCGGGTTTCGGCCCGGTCGAGCAGGTCGGCGATGAACTCTTTGGCGTCGTGGTCGCCGTCTACGAAGTCGTAGAAGTTCTTATTGGCCAGCTGCGTGATAATCCAGTCGGTGCTGGCCTCGTGGCGCGGACCGGCCGCCGCCATCAGCAGGGCATTAATAGAGCCCGCCGACGTGCCGCCCAGCCGCAAAAACCGAATGCCGGCCTGCTCCAGAGCGTACACGTAGCCCACCAGCGCCACGCCCAGCATCCCGCCGCCCTCCATCACCAAATCCACGTACTGATTGCCCTGCTGGTCGGTCACGTCGGAAATAGCCCAGTTAGGAGTACTGGTAATAAACGCTTTCAGCCCCTGCATGGAGGCTGCTACTTCCCGGTCGGCGGTGAAATACTCCGAGCGTAGGGTTGATGGGTTCGTGCTCATAGTAGGTTGGTTTGATAATAAGTAGATTATTGAATTATGGGGAAAATGCCCCCCAGAGGCAAGGCTCAGGTGCTAGCAACGGGCGGCAGGACAGCCGGCTTGCCGGCTTTGCGCCGGAGCCAGGCCCAAGCGCCACCCAGCGCGGCCAGTGCCCAGCCTACCCAGTAGTCGCTGACCGCGTTGAGCCCCGCCTCCTGCCAGTAGGCAGCCGAGCGCGGCACCACCACGCGGCGCTTGAGCAGGGTTTCTTCGTCGGCCAGAGCCGTGGCCGTAGCCGCCTCTTTCTTTATGATTTTTAGCTGAAGCACATGAACGCCCGGCTTCCGCGGGGTCAGCTGCCAGCTATACAGCCGATGCTTGCGGCGGCTGATGATTTTTTCCTGGATGACATCGGGGTCTATTTTGAACGCCTCATCCACGTCCAGCAGGTAGGCTCGCATCACGCGGGTGACGGGCAGCGACCCCAACGTATCATCGTGCCCATTCGCCCTGACAGTCAGTACCAAAGCTGAATCGGACACGGGGTTAGCCGCGTCGCCCAGCGGCCCCGCCACGATGGAGAGCCGCCACTCTACCGTGCTGCCCCAAGCGATGGTATCGGGCAAGTAGGCAGCGAAGCGACCCGGCTCCTCAAAGTCTTCGATGATGGAGGGCTCGCTCCGAGGCGGCAGCGGGGCGGCGGCATACGCTGGCTCGCTTGGCCGCGCCCGGCCGGGCGGCGGGCTTTTGGGGGGCACATTCAGGTGTTCCATAGAAGCCTGAACTGCCACTTCGCGCTCTTCCCCGGCTGGCAGTGGCGTCGGCATCCCTTCAATCTGGTCGGGCACACCATCGTGGTCTTCATCCAGAGCGGGGGGCGCGGCTCCGACCGCAGACCCCTCATCCAAGGGCTTCGCACGCTTGCAAAACGAGGCGGAAAAGCTTAGCAATAACAGCAGTAAAATGCCCCCCAAGCGCCAGGAAAGCGGCCCGCCGATCAGTGCGGTATAATTTTTTTTCATAGTAGACAGAAAGTCGAAGAGATGGGTTGGATAGTCTTACTTTGCTAGCCCGTGCCTATGTCTTGTACTATTCTTCACCTCAAAGCCAAGCCCAACACCCGCCGCAATGAGCTGCTGGTCGCGGCCGATGGAATGCTGACCGTGCGGCTTAAAGCGCCCGCTCATGCCGGTCAGGCAAATACTGAGCTGGTAGCGTTTCTGGCGGAGGTGTTTGGGGTAGCTAAATCCAGCGTTACAATTAGCACGGGCCATACGGCGCCGTTTAAAAAGGTCAGGCTCGATGGTCTGAGTGCGGAGGACTGCCAGAAGGTGCTGGCGCGGTATCGGATCTGAAGATGGCCGAGCTACCGTTGGGGAACTAACCTACCTGCGCCTGGCGCTGACTGAAACACCAGCGGCTAGGGCCAGCCTGCCGATATAGCTCAAACAAAGTCTGGAGGTTGAACTTCATCCGTCCGCCCACTAGTTGGCCGCGAAGGGTGGCCAACGCCAAAATGCCCCCCAGGAGCTGTTATTGATCTTTCCGAAGAAATCGAGAGTGTTTCTTCGCGCAGAGTTTCCCTTCGAATTATCGAAGTCCGTGGGCGTCTGATTTAACAAAGGTTGCTTCCTGTTTGGAAGCAAAAGCCTGCTTAGGCTAGTTGTATGTCTTAAAAACAAGTATACTATTTAGTTGTAACTATGACAATATAAATTTATATTATTTTATCTATAACCCCCAGGGGCATGTCGTATAGCTATCGGCTCTCGTATAGTGCCCGCTGGCTTTACTCACTCTCTGAGTGGATTTTTCTTAACAATTCTATTCTCTCTCCCTCTCTATGACCTTCCCTACCTGGGCAATGGCTGGCTTTTGGGGCTTGGTGTCGGGGTCGGCGCTGTTGCTCGGGGCGGCCGTGGGCTACTACTTCAGCGTACCCCAGCGCCTGATTGCGGCTGTCGTTGCCTTTGGCAGTGGAGTGCTTATTTCGACGCTTTCGCTGGAGCTGATGGAGGAAGCGTACAAAAAAGGCGGCTTCAACTCTACGGCCATCGGCTTTTTGGGCGGCGCAGTGATGTATACCCTGGCCAACTGGCTGCTGGCCCGCCACGGCGCCAAGCACCGCAAGCGCTCCGGCCACCACCAACATACCGAGCGCAAAGCCGTGCAGGCCCAGGCCAAAGCGGATAACGAGCCGGAGGGCGACAACGGTATGGCCATTGCCATCGGTGCCCTGCTCGACGGCATTCCCGAAAGCATCGTTATTGGCTTGAGTTTGCTGGCCGGTGGGGCCGTGAGCACGGTAGCCGTGGTGGCTATTTTCTTATCCAACCTTCCCGAAGGTCTGTCGAGTGCCTCGGGCATGAAAAAGGCCGGGCGGTCGGCGCGCTATGTGCTGCTGCTTTGGAGCGGCATTGCCATTATTTCGGGGGTGGCTTCATTGGTCGGCTACACGGTGTTCAGCCAATTTTCACCCCAGGTAGTATCGGCTACTACGGCGGTGGCCGCGGGGGCTATTTTGGCCATGCTAGCCGATACCATGATTCCGGAAGCCTTCGCGGTGGCGCACAATTTCACGGGCCTGATTACGGTGCTCGGCTTTCTGGCGTCCTTCTTTCTAAGCAAAATGGCCGAATAGATTTTCAACTAACGAAGCTGTCCGACATTTTCCTGGGCATTTTACCGCTTTCCTGCCGCTGGCGCTGATAGGTGTGCTCAAACTCCTCGTCCACATGGTACGTGGACTCTTCGTGCTGGCTGAGGTCGAGGCCGAGCTGTTCTTCGGCGGGCTTCACGCGCAAGCCGAAGAGCGTAGCCGTTAGCTTGAGCAGCAGCCAGGAGCCAACGAAGGAATACGCTACCACAATCAGCAAGCCCAGCACATGGTAGCCAAATACGGTGGCAGTGCCATGAACCAGGCCTACTTTGTCGGCGAATACGCCGGTGAGTAGCATACCTACAATGCCCCCCAGACCGTGGCAGGGAAACACATCCAGCGTATCGTCGATGGTGGTGCGGCTATTCTGCCAGTGCACGGCGGCGTGGCTCACCAGTGCAGCTACTACCCCAATCAGGATGCTCTGCCCGTACTGTACGTAGCCCGCGGCGGGCGTGATGGCGACCAGGCCCACTACCGCGCCGGTGCACGCGCCTACTGCCGTAGGCTTGGTGCCGCGCACTACTTCTACCAGCAGCCAGGCAATCAGCGCCGCCGCCGAGGCGAGGTTGGTATTTACAAATGAAATGGCCGCCAACTCATTGGCTCCCAGCGCCGAACCCGCATTAAACCCAAACCAGCCAAACCATAATAAGCCCGTGCCGAGTAGCACATACGGCACATTGGGCGTTGAGAAGGAGGTATTGCGCACATGGCCGGTGCGGCGGCCGAGCACCATAGCTCCGGCCAATGCGGCAATACCAGCCGAGATATGTACTACCGTGCCGCCCGCAAAGTCCAGCACGCCCCATTGGCGCAAAAACCCCTCGGGATGCCAGGTCCAGTGAGCCAGAGGGCAATAGATAAACAGGCAAAACAGCACCATAAACGCCAGATATCCCTTGAAGCGCACACGCTCAGCAAAGGAGCCGGTAATCAGGGCGGGAGTGATAATGGCGAACTTGAGCTGAAAGGCAAAGAACAAGACAAACGGTATGCCCGGCGACAGCACGGGGTGCGGGGCCGTGCCTACATTATTTAGCAACGCATACGTGAGTGGGTTGCCAATGAGGCCATGCCAGCTCGTGCCATACGCCAGCGAAAAGCCCACGAAATACCACAGCAGCGAAATCACGCCCAACGCCACGAAGCTTTGCAGCATGGTGGAGATGACATTTTTGGGCCGCACCATACCGCCATAGAAGAAAGATAGGCCGGGTGTCATGATCAGCACAAAGGCCGTGGCGGTGAGCATCCAGGCTACGTCGGCGGCATTCAGGCTGCCGGGCGCGGCGCTGGGGTGAGCAACGGGCACGAAAGCCGCTACTCCACTTAGCAGTAGCAAACCTAGTAAAGCTACTAGACTGTAGGTAGGGCGAACGGTAGAAGTTGGCTCCATAATTTACAAAATGATACCTTTCAGATTTTAGGTCAAATTAAACAAATAGTCAATAGTTTAATTAAAACTACCTTCAAGTTTTAGGTCAATTATCAAGAAATGTATCATATATTATTACACAATTCTTCGTTTGAAAGGCATAATATCCAAAACTAGCTATTACTATGCTGCGCAAATCTAGTAGCGACGCTTTAGCCAGATAATGCTGCGGAGCGCGACGAAAGAACCTCATACAGCTGCTGTCAGTAGCTATATTGGTGCTTAGGTGAAGTCCGCGCCGGGACTGCAAGCAGGGTATGCGGCCAATAAGTAACTTCTGGGTACCGGCTTAGCTATGACTTGGTTCTCAACCAGCTAGTGCTTATATTCAGATGACACTATAGTTTACTATCATGAATGGCTCCTTGCGTAATTCGCGTTACTTGCTGGCATACTCAGTGCCACTAGCAGCCTTTGCGGGCTCGCAGGCCTTGGCTGGTGGACTTGGCTTACGCCAGCTTACGTGTTTGGCTTGGTGCCTTTGCTTGAGTGGCTACACCAGCCCGCGCCTGCCGGGGCAGAGCCGGCCACCACGCCGGAGCAGCGCTCCGTGTTTTTTGATTGGCTGCTGTACCTGAACGTTCCCCTACAGTACGGCTTGCTCCTGTATCTTTTTTACGTGCTCACCCATCATACTTTGGCTGGCTGGGAAGTGGTGGGGGGCATTTTCAGCGTTGGTATTTGCTGTGGCGCTTTGGGCATTAATGTAGCGCATGAGTTGGGGCACCGCTCCAAGAAGGGGAGCAACGCTTAGCGCAGGCGCTCTTGCTCAGTACCTTATACATGCACTTTTTCATCGAACACAACCGCGGCCACCATCGTCACGTGGCCACGCCTCTCGACCCAGCTACGGCCCGCTTCAACGAACCGTTTTACCGGTTTCTGGGGCGTTCCGTGGTGGGCGAATACTGCTCGGCCTGGGAGCTGGAGCGCACGCGCCTGGCCCGGCAGGCGGGGGCCGTGTGGTCGGGGCACAACCAGATGTTGCAGTTCCTGGCGGTGCAGGGAATAGCGCTGGGGCTGGTGGGCCTGGGCTTTGGTTTGGTGGGGCTGCTGGCGTGGATGAGCGCGGCGGCCGTGGGTGTGGTGCTGTTTCAGCTGGTAAACTACGTGGAGCACTACGGCCTGCTCCGTCGGCGTACGTTGGCTGGACCCTACGAGCGGGTGCAGCCTCACCATTCCTGGAACTCGGAGCACGCGCTGGGCCGCATCCTGCTCTACGAGCTTACCCGCCATTCCGACCATCACTACCAGGCTTCCCGGCCGTACCAGACGCTGCGCTTTCAGCCCGCCAGCCCCCAGATGCCTACCGGCTACCCCGGCATGATGCTGTTGGCGGCAGTGCCGCCGCTGTGGTTTCGGGTAATGAACGGCCGCGTGCCACTGGTTGCAGCACAGGCGGTACAATAAAGGTTGTAATGGGGCCTAAGCACCTGTAATTACACCGTTAGCTTGTATAAGCCAGGAAGAAACGCCTTCTTCTACAATTCCAGAATTGCCCCCCAGACGCCGTTTACTACCTCAGCCATGCGTTTAAAGTCGAGGGTGTCGATAGTATCGGTGGGCTGATGATAATGGGGATTGCGCAGAAAGGATGTGTCATTGATCATCACGGCCTGGTAGCCGTGGTTCCAGTAGTTGCGGTGGTCTGAGAGGCCGGCCAAACCCAGGCTGGGGGGCAAATTAATACGCTGCACGTCCAGGTCAGTGTGCTGGCGCATGAGGTTCTGCAAACGCTCGGTTAGCTCCTCCTGTCCTGTTTTGCCCACTACCGTAATGAAGTTGCCCGTGCTGGGATAGAGCTTGGCCAAGCGCTCGTCGGGGAAGCGCTGGGAGCCCGGCAGTAGCCGATCATCTCGTAGCAGATCATGGCCCGGACGCGCACTTTTTGCTCGTGCAGGGCACGGGCGTGCACGGCGCTGCCCATGTGGTCGGTGGCGAAGTAGGGCGGCTCCTCGTTGGGATAGGCTACAAAATCGAAGCGGCGGTAGAGCTCAGGACGCTGCTCGTGGAGCAGACGGGCAGTTTCGAGCAGGCCGGCTACGGCGCTGGCATTATCGTCGGCACCGGGCTGGTCGCCGCACACATCGTAGTGCGCGCCCAGGATAATGCGCTCGGCATCGGGCGGACCAAACGAGGCAATGATATTGCGATACGCGCGTCCATCGGCCCGAAATGGCTGCTCTTCTACGTGGGCGCTGAGCTTGGCAAATTCCGCCTTGATGTAGTCGGCGGCTTTGTTCAGCGACGCCAGGTTGCGGTAGTTGCGGGCCGGCTGAATAGACGTCAGAAACTCGACGTCGGCGTAGAGACGGGTTTGGTTGGCAGGCATAGTGGTGGCTTTTGGCTAATCGTTTTGTACGATTAACTGCCGCAGCATGAAGGTCAGCCGTAGGTATTTTGCCCCCCAGCGGCTCTTTTGGCTAGTGACCACCACTACTGGTACCGTTGTGTTATATTGGTGGTCAGGACAGATCGAGGTGCAGTTAAACGCTCGGCACTTCGCCACAAGAATTGGTATGCCGACTTCAGGTGGGCTGCCCATGAGTAATTGAACGCCGTACTTTGCAAGGCCTTTCGTATTCAGCTTTCCCCATGCCCGACGGTACGCTACTCCTGATTGATGATGAAGCCGCGCTGCGCCAGGCCGTAGCCCGCATGCTGGAGCTGGAAGGCTACACCGTACTGCAAGCTCCCAACGCGCAGCGTGGCCTCGAAACCCTACAGCAGCACGCCGACGACGTGCTGGTCGTGCTCAGCGACGTGAAGCTTCCCGACGGCCACGGCCTCGATTTGCTGGCCCGCTACCGCCAAAAAGCCCCCCAGGCCGAGGTGATCCTGCTTACGGCCTACGGCACCATTCCCGACAGCGTACGGGCCATGCAAGAGGGAGCGTTCGACTACCTCACCAAAGGCGACTCCGACGACCAGCTGGTGGTAGTAGTAGACCGAGCCGCCGAAAAAGCCCGCTTGCAGCGCCGCGTGGCCGACCTGGAAAGAAAGTAGGCGCCCAATACAGCTTCGAGAGCATGATCGGGCACTCGGCGGCGCTGGCCGAAGCCCAGCGCCTGGCCCAGCGCGTAGCGCCCACCGATTCGACGGTGCTGCTGGAAGGACCCACGGGCTCGGGCAAGGAGTTGTTTGCCCAGGCCATTCACCAGGCTTCGCTGCGCAAAAACAAGCCGTTTGTAGCCGTCAATTGCAGCGCTTTCCCCAAAGATTTACTTGAATCGGAGCTGTTTGGCTACAAAAAAGGAGCCTTTACCGGCGCCCTCACCGACAAGAAAGGCCTATTGGAAGAAGCCCACGGCGGCACTTTATTTCTGGATGAAATCGGGGAGCTGGAGCTGAACGTGCAAGCTAAGTTTCTGCGCGTACTCGAGACTCTGACGTTCACCAAGCTGGGTGATACCAAGCCTAATAAAGTGGACGTGCGCTTTGTGGCCGCCACCAACCGCAACCTCAAGCAGGAAGCTGCCGGGGGCTTTTTCGCTCTGATCTGTACTATCGCCTCGCCGTCTTTACCGTGCCGGTACCCGGCCTGCAGGAGCGCCGCGACGATATTGAGCCCCTGGCCAACTATTTCCTGCAATTTTACGCCGCCAAGCTGCGGCGCCGCCTGGGTCGCCTCGACCCCGAAGTGCTGCGCGAGCTACAGCGCTACGACTGGAAAGGCAACGTGCGCGAGCTAAAGAACGTGATGGAGCGCGCCGTCATTCTCGCCGATGGCGATACACTAAGCCTCGATGACCTGCCCACCGAGCTGCACTACTTCACCCCCAATGACGGCCTCGACGAAGCCGCCGATAAGTCGTTGCGCACCCTGGAGAAGCGGCAAATCCGACTGGTGCTACAGGAAACCGGCGGCAACAAGATGGAAGCCGCCCGGCAATTGGGCATCGGCACCAAAACCTTATACCGCAAGATTCAGGAGTACGGACTGTAAAGCTACCTACGCGCCCACCCGCCCACCGTAAGGCCCGGCCGCTAGAGTAAGCCTGACAGGGAACTGCTCACGCTACCCACGTCTTAAAGCAGGCTTTCAAACCGAGTCGTTTTGACCAACACACCGGGTCAGAACGACTCGGTTTTTTGCGTTCAAGCCCATTCGCACTTAACGCACTACTGCTATTTATATCTGATAATCAAGCATATAATGTTAATCGAGAAGAGATAAACCCATTTCGGGTCGGAGTTGGCAAGCAGGGTTTCATACTTCAAACATCCTATGCGTATGGCTCCTGCTCTTATGATTCCGCTGCTTACGGCCGTTGGCTGCGCCGGCTTCGGGCTATTCTACAAATCAGTCGATTTTTTCGGCCGCATCTAGCCCGGCCTTCACCCCTTCTTGCCATGATGATTGCCCTGTTTGTACTGGCCCTGGCCACGTTCGGCTACCTCTGCTACGTGCTGCTCCGCCCCGAACGATTTTAACCACTTCTACCGGCCGTGCCCTGAGCCCAGCTGCTGCCCGATTCTGACTTACATGAACACTGAACTTCCCGGCATTGCCGGCATCTACCTGGTTACCGTGCTGCTGGCTATTCCGCTGGCTCGCTACCTGGCAGCCACGTACCGCGGCGACCGAACCTGGACCGACTTTCTGGCGCCCCTGGAACGCGGGCTATTCCGCGTGGCTGGCATCAACCCCGGCAAGGAAATGAGCTGGCAGCAGCACCTGGTGGCTTTGCTTACCATCAATCTGCTGTGGTTTTTCTGGGCTATGCTGGTGCTCTGCACCCAGGGCAGCCTGCCGCTCAACCCCGATGGCAACCCTTCTATGTCGCCCGATCTGGCGTTTAACACGGCCATTTCCTTTCTGGTAAACTGCAACCTGCAACACTACTCCGGCGAGTCGGGCCTGACTTACCTGTCCCAGCTGGTGGTCGTCATGTTTCTGCAATTCGTGACGGCTGGCACGGGCATGGCGGCTTGCGTGGTGGTATTCAACGCCCTGCGCGAGCGCACCACCGACCAGCTGGGCAACTTTTACGTGTACTTTGTGCGGAGCGTGACCCGCGTGCTGCTGCCCCTGTCGCTGGCGGTGGCCCTGGTACTCGCTTTCCAGGGCACGCCCATGACTTTTCGGGCCAGGCAGCCCATCATTACCCTGCAAGGCGACTCCGCTACGGTGAGCCGCGGCCCGGCCGCCGCCATGATTGGCATCAAGCAGATCGGGACCAACGGGGGGGCTTTTTGGGGTCAACTCGGCCCACCCGCTCGAAAACCCAACTTTCCTCACCAACGCCGTCGAGAATGCCAGCATCACGCTGATTCCCATTGCTATGGCCCTGGCGTTCGGTTTTTACCTGCGCCGGCCGCGCCTGGGCTGGATGGTGTTTGGGGTGATGACGGCCGGCTACCTGCTGCTGCAACTGCCCACCATCTATCTGGAAATGCACGGCAACCCCGCGCTTACCCGCCTGGGCATTGATCAAAGCCTGGGCTCACTGGAAGGCAAGGAAATGCGGCTCGGAGCGGCGGCCTCGGCGTTGTGGGCTATTCAAACCACCGTCACCAGCAACGGCTCCGTGAATGCCATGCACGATTCGCTCACGCCGCTTTCCGGCATGAATGCGATGCTGGGCATGATGACCAACGCCTTCTACGGGGGCGTGGGGGTTGGCTTTCTCAACTTCTTCGTGTTCATCATCGTGGCCGTGTTTATCTCAGGGCTCATGGTGGGGCGCACGCCGGAGCTGCTGGGCAAGAAGATAGAAGCCCGGGAGATGAAGATTGCCATTCTCATCGCCCTGCTCCACCCGCTGCTGATTCTGACCGGCACGGCCATGTCGGCCTACCTGGTCGCTAACAACCCCGAAGAGCTGGGCGGCTGGCTGAATAACCCCGGCTTCCACGGCTTCTCCGAAATGCTCTACGAGTACACCTCCGCTTCTGCCAACAATGGTTCGGGCTTCGAGGGGCTGGGCGACAACACGCCGTGGTGGAACATTTCCACCGGCATCGTGCTGCTGCTGGCTCGCTACCTGCCCATCATTGGCCCCGTAGCCATTGCCGGCCTGCTGGCCCGCAAAAAGTACATCCCCGAGTCGGCCGGTACCCTCCCCACCGACACTGCCACCTTCGGCGTGATGGTCTTCTTTGTCATCTGGATTATTGCCGCCCTGGCCTTCTTCCCTGCCCTGGCCCTGGGGCCGCTGGCCGAGCATTTTTCGCTCTACTAACAGCCTCACCCCCTAGCACCCTCTCCTCTTGGAGAGGAGGAACTAGCCAAGCTTTTTAGCTCCAGAAATTCAACTGCCTAGCCCTCTTATTCAAGTACTAGCTCTACAATGTAGTAGCTAGTCCCCCTTCTCCGTGAGAGAGGGGGCTAGGGGGTGAGGCACCACAAGAACATTCCAAAAATGCCCCCCAAATCTCAATCTCTCTTTCAACCGGCGCTGGTTTATGAAGCTATAAAACAGGCTTTCGTGAAGCTCGACCCGCGCATCATGTTTCGCAATCCGGTGATGTTTACCGTGGAAATCGGGACCGTGGTCATGCTGCTCGTGACGCTGGGCCTGCTCATCAAGCCCGATGCCGCGCAGGGCTCTTTTGGGTACAACTTCACCGTGTTTCTGGTCCTGCTGCTGACCTTGCTGTTCGCCAATTTCGCCGAGGCCATTGCCGAGGCGCGGGGCAAGGCCCAGGCCGAAAGCCTGCGCAAAACTCGTCAGGAAACGCCCGCCCGCGTCATCGACGCCCAGGGCAACATCACTTCCCTAGCCTCTTCCCAACTCCAAAAAGGTCAGATCTTTCTGGTCGAAGCCGGCGAAATCATTCCCACGGACGGGGAAATAGTAGAGGGCCTGGCCACCATCGACGAATCGGCTATCACGGGTGAGTCGGCGCCGGTAATTCGGGAAGCGGGCGGCGACAAATCCAGCGTGACGGGCGGCACGAAGGTGCTCTCGGACCGCATCAAAGTAGTCGTCACCACGGCCCCCGGCGAGTCGTTTCTGGATAAGATGATTGCGCTGGTGGAAGGCGCGTCGCGGCAGAAGACCCCGAACGAAATTGCCCTGACTATTCTGCTGGCGGGCCTTACTCTGGTGTTTGTGCTGGTGTGCGTCACGTTGCAGCCCTTTGCCGAATACTCCCGGACGCCCATTGCCATTTCGGCCTTTATCGCCCTGTTCGTGTGCCTGATTCCGACTACTATCGGCGGGCTTTTATCAGCTATCGGCATTGCGGGCATGGACCGGGCCCTGCGGGCCAACGTCATCACCAAAAGCGGCAAAGCCGTAGAAACGGCCGGCGACATCGACGTGCTCCTGCTCGACAAAACCGGCACCATTACCATCGGCAACCGCAAAGCCACCCACTTCTGGCCCGCTCCCGGCGTCGATGAGCGGCAGTTTGTAGAAGTTGCCACCCTCTCGTCGCTCACCGATGAAACGCCGGAGGGCAAAAGCATCGTAGAGCTGGCCCGCGAAAAGCAGGTAAGCCCCGAGGCGCTACGGCCCCGCCTGCAAGGTGCCGAGCTGATCAAGTTCACGGCCGAAACGCGCAGCAGCGGCGTTACGCTGCCCAGTGGCGTCCGCATTCGCAAAGGGGCGTCAGATGCTATTCGGCAGCTGGCGGCCAAAGCCAACCAGCCGTTCCCTGAAGAAACCAGCCAGCGCGTGCAAGCCATTGCCAGCAACGGCGGCACGCCACTGGTAGTGAGCGAAAACGACCGGGTATTGGGCGTGGTGGAGTTGCAGGACATCATCAAGCCCGGCATTCAGGAGCGGTTTGAGCGCCTGCGTAAGATGGGCATCAAGACGGTGATGGTGACCGGCGACAACCCCCTCACCGCCAAATTCATTGCCGAAAAAGCCGGCGTCGACGACTTCATTGCCGAAGCCAAGCCCGAGGATAAAATGACGTACATCCGCAACGAGCAGCAGCAGGGCAAGCTGGTGGCCATGATGGGCGACGGCACCAACGATGCGCCCGCCCTGGCCCAGGCCGACGTGGGCGTAGCCATGAACTCGGGTACCCAGGCCGCCAAAGAAGCCGGCAACATGGTTGACCTGGATAACGACCCCACCAAGCTCATCGAGGTAGTTGAAATCGGCAAGCAGCTGCTCATGACCCGCGGCACGCTCACCACCTTCAGCATCGCCAACGACGTGGCCAAGTATTTCGCCATCGTGCCCGCCCTGTTCATGACCGCTATTCCCAGTCTACGGGCGCTGAATATTATGGGCCTGCACTCCCCGCAGTCAGCTATTCTGTCGGCCGTGATTTTCAACGCCCTCATCATTCCGGCCCTGGTACCGCTGGCCTTACGCGGAGTACCCTACCAACCCATTGGCGCCTCCGCGCTGCTGCGTCGCAACCTGCTGGTGTATGGCCTGGGGGGCATTCTGGTGCCTTTTGTCGGCATCAAGCTGCTGGACTTGGTGGTGGGGGCCTTTTTGTAGGAATGTAGAAAGTCAACGCTCCCCTCCTTGGTAAGGAGGGGAATTTAACCACCCAAACTCAATCAACATGAAAACTCATCTGCTTCCTGCTTTTCGCCTCACGCTGGCCATGCTCCTTTTGTGTTGCGTCTTTTATCCTGCGCTGGTGTGGAGTGCTGCCCAGCTTGCCCCTGGCAAGGGCGAGGGTGTACAGATTTCTCACAAAGGCCGCGTAGTAGGCTTTGCCAATGTTGGCCAGAAATTCGACCGGCCCGAGTACTTCAACACCCGGCCCTCGGCCGCAGGCTACAACGCCAGCGGCTCAGCGGGCTCCAACAAAGGTCCATCGAATCCGGCCTACCTGAAGGAGGTGCACACTAGAGTAAGCGCTTTTTTGCAACAGAACCCGACGCTAACAACCGCCCAGGTGCCCGCGGAGCTGGTTACAGCCAGCGGCTCCGGCCTCGACCCGCATCTGTCGCCGGCGGGGGCCTACGCGCAGGCCGAGCGGGTAGCTCGTCGGCGGGGCCTGCCCGTAGCGCGAGTCCGGGCGCTGGTAGCTGCCCACGTAGAGGAGCCCCTGATTGTGTTCTTTGGTCCGGCCAAGGTGAACGTGTTGCGCCTGAACCTGGCGCTGGATTCCTTGCAAGGCCGCTAGGAGTACTGAATAAGCCTCAGTGCCCACTAACTGTCCCTGTTTTTCTCATTCTGTAGCTTACTCTCGTAGGTGAGGTTAGTCGCTTTTGTTTTCACTTTTTCGCGCCTTTCACTGCCGCCTTCTGACGCTTCCTTCTCCATGAAAGCTGTTTTTCTTCTCGCAAGCCTGCTGCTTACCTCGGCTGCTTCCGCGCAAATTACTCCTACTACCGACTCCACGCTGGCCGTGCCTTTTGCGGTCGCGCCGGTGGAGGCCGAGCCTAAGCCGCTGACCTTCTACGGGTTTGTGGATGGCTACTACGGCTACGATTTCAACCATGCTGACACCAACAGCCGACCCGGATTTCTTTACTCGCACAACCGCCAGAATGAGTTCACGGTGAATCAGGGCCTCGTTGGGCTGCGCTACGACAACGGGCAGGTGCGCGGAGCCATTGGCTTGCACGCCGGCGCCTATGTAGCGGCTAACTACGCGGCCGAAGATCAGGTATTCAAGCACATTTTTGAGGCGTACGCGGGCTTTCGGCCGTTTGCAAAAGCCTGGCTCGACGTGGGTATTTTTGGCTCCCACATTGGCTTCGAGTCGGCCATTAGCAAGGATAACTGGACGCTCACCCGCTCGCTCATGGCCGAGAACTCGCCCTACTACGAGGCTGGGGGGCGTTTTACCTACGAAATCGCCCCCCAGCTGACGTTGACTGCGCTGGTGCTCAACGGCTGGCAGAACATCCGCGAAAACAACCAGGCCAAGGCCCTGGGCACGCAGATTCAGTGGAAGCCCACCGACGAGCTGCTCCTCAACAGCAGCACCTTTTACGGCAGCGAGCAGCCGCAGGACCTGGTGCGCCGCCGCCGCTACTTCCACAATTTTTACGCGAGCTACGCCCCTACCGACCGGCTGGCGCTGGCGCTGGTGTTCGACGTAGGTAAGCAGGAACACGAGGAGCGCGGCGCCCCGGCCGACACCTGGCATACCGGTGCAGCCTTTGTGCGCTACAAGCTGGCAGCTAAGTGGAGCACCACGCTCCGGGGTGAGTACTACAATGCGGATCGGGGCGTCATTATCAGCTCTATTTCGCCCGCCCTGGGCGATGCTGATTTTAAGGTGCAGGGAGCTTCGCTTAACTTCGATTACGCGCCTGCCAGTAACGTGCTTTTCCGCGTGGAGGGTCGCGTGTTGCAGGCGCGCGACAATATCTTTCAGCAAAAAAACGGCGATACGACGGATAGCTACGGCAACCTGACCAGCAGCATTGCGGTGTCATTCTAAGCTCACCACTGCGCTGTTAGCCTGCTGGGGGGCTTTTTTAAGATTCAGCTACCAGATAAAAAAGTTCTCATCCTCCCCCTATGACGCCGCCCGATGAGCTTTCCGCCGCTGACGCCCGCGACCAATCGGCCGAGCGGTTTCTGCGATTGGTGCAGCAGAAGCGGCGCGGGCGGCTAAAGGTGTATCTGGGCCTGGCCGCGGGCGTGGGCAAAACCTACCGGCTGCTACAGGAAGCGCACGAGCTGCGCCAGCACGGCGTAGACGTGATGTTGGGCTACGTGGAAACCCACGGCCGCCCCGAAACCGTGGCTCAGCTGCGCGACTTGCCCGTGGTGCCGCGCAAAATCCTCTTTTATAAAGGTCGGGCCCTGGAAGAGATGGACGTAGCGGCCATTGTGCAGCGCCGCCCGGCCGTGGTAGTGGTCGATGAGCTGGCCCACTCCAACGTGCCGGGCTCCAGGAACGATAAGCGCTGGCAGGACGTGGAGGAGCTAATAAAGGCGGGGATTTCCGTGATTACGGCCCTGAACGTGCAGCATCTGGAAAGTCTGTATGACCAGGTGCTGAAAATCACGGGCACCGACGTGACGGAGCGCGTGCCCGATCTGTTGCTCAAGCAGGCCGATGAGGTGGTAAACGTCGACCTGACGGTGGGCGAGCTGCGGGCCCGCCTGGAAGAGGGCAAGATATACGACCCGCAAAAGGTACCGGCGGCGCTGAGCAACTTTTTCAGGCCGAAAATCTATTGCAGCTGCGGCAGCTGGCCGTGCGCGAAGTGGCCTTGCTGCTGGGTCGGCAGATCGAAAGCGACGCGGGTGGGGCCGCGCCCGTCGCGCCCGAGCGCCGCAACACCGACCGCCTGCTGGCTTGCATTAACTCCAACGCGCCGGCCGCCAAGGAAATCATCCGCAAAACCTCGCGCCTGGCCGACCGCCTGTCGGCCGCGGCCTGGTACGTGCTCTACGTGCAGACCCCGAAGGAAGCGTCGGACCGCATTGGACTGGCCACCCAGCGTCACCTGCTCAACAACTTGCAGCTAGCCACGGAGCTGGGCGCGCAGATTTTGCGCGTAAAGGCCGACAACGTGGCGGCCGCTGTGCTGCGCGTGGCCGCCGAGAAACACGCCTCCCTGCTGGTGTGCGGCGTGACGCGCGACAAAAGCCTGTGGGAAGGCCTCACGCGCCGCGGCATCACCTCCGACCTGGTACGCGCCGTGGCCCGCTCCGGTCAGGACCTGGACGTGTTTCTGGTTAGCTACTGACGTGGTGATAAGCGCGGAGCCGGCCAAACGTGGCGCAGCTGTTACCTTTCCTTTCTCATGAAATTTCAAACCAAAATAACTTTGGGTTTTGCGGCCATGCTGGTGTTGCTGCTGACTATCAGCGGCTATGCCTACTACGGCATGCTACGCCTGGATATGGCCTCGCGCAGTATTCTACGGGCCAATTTCTACAGCATCGAGCTGGGTCAGCAGATGCTGCGCGCCCTGGATCGTATGGAGAAAGAGCCCGCAGCCCCCGACGGGTTGGGGCAGTTTCAGCGGGCGCTCACCCGCGCGGCCGGCAACATCACGGAGCCCGGCGAGCGGGAGCTGATTGACTCCCTGACCCGGCATCTGGCCGATTATCAGCGGGGGATAATTGTTGCCGCGCCCAGACAACAAGCAAACAAGCTGGAGCAGCTGCGGGGCGAAACTCACCGCATCACCGACCTGAACGTGCGGGCCCTCACGGCCAAGAACTCGGCCAGCAACCAGAGCGCCGAGCAGGCCAACCGCAACCTGCTCACCATTGTCGCCCTCACGATATTGCTGGGGCTAGGCCTGGTGCTGAGCGTGCCGCGGGCCGCCGTACTGCCGCTGCAAAAGCTATCGGCGGCCATTCACCACGCCAGCCAGGGGCATTATCGCTCCTCTATTCCGGTGGAGAGTGCGGATGAGTTTGGAAAAGTAGCGGCGGCTTTCAACCACTTGCTGGTGCAGCTACAGGCCTTTCGCGCATCGACCACGGCGGAGCTTATTACGGAGCGCAACCGCATGGAGAGCCTCGTAAACAGCCTCGACGAAGGCTTGCTGCTCATTGATCAGCACCGGCGCATTATGCTGGTGAATGCTACCGCCGCCACTTTGCTGGGCGTGCCTACGGCCGGTCTTATTGGCCAGGCCGCCGATGAGCTGGCCCGTACCAATGATCTGCTGCGGGCCCTGCTGGTTCCGCTGAATGCGCCGCTGCGCCAACAAGCGGTGGCGGAGGCGCCCCTGTTTACGATTACCCAGCAAGGCGAAGAAGCCTATTTCCGCCTCACGGTGCATGATATGGTGTCGTTTAATGAGGCTGTGGATGAGACGCAATTTGTGGGGTATATTCTGGCGCTGCGCAACGTATCAGAGTTTAAGCGCCTGGATCAGGTGAAGTCCAACTTTCTGGCCACCGTATCGCATGAGCTGAAAACGCCCTTGTCGAGCATGAATATCAACCTGAAGCTGCTGCAGGATGAGCGCCTGCCGCCGGAGGAGCGGCAGCGCATCACGGCGAGCGTCAGCCAGGAAACCCGGCGTTTGCAGCGCATGGTGGGCGAGCTGCTGGACGTGTCGCGCCTCGACTCGGGCGTGGGCATTCAGTTGGAGCTGAGCGCCACCAATCTGGCCGACGTGGTAGAATACGCTACGGCCACCGTGCAGGCCCAGCTCGACGATAAGGACATTACGCTGGAGCTACATTTGCCCCCCGATTTGCCCCCCGTGCGCGCCGACGTCGAGAAAACGACTTGGGTACTTATTAATCTTCTCGCCAACGCCATTCGCTACTCCCCCATCGGTGAGCCGCTTACGGTACGCGCCGCGACTCAGGGCCAGCAAGTACAAATCGGGGTGCAGGACCGGGGCCCCGGCATTGCCCCACACTATCATGAGCGCATCTTCCAGCGCTTCGCCCAGATTCCCGACAAATCCGGCTACCGCGGCGGCTCCGGGCTGGGCCTGAGCATTGCCCGCGAGTTTATTACCACTCAGGGCGGTCGGCTGTGGGTGGAAAGCGACCTGGGCGCCGGCAGCACCTTCTGCTTCACCCTGCCCATTGCCTGAGCGCGCTAACTAATTATAGCCTAGCTGTTTAGAATAAAAAATTGGACCGTATAGAGACGTGACACTTCGTTGCGCCCGCTGACCTTCGGTTCGCGTCTTGTTGTCGTTAGCTGCTACTGCGCAGTATCTATCGTTCAACGAGGAAACGCGAAGTATCGCGTCTCTGCACGGTGCTGACAGTTTGCAGATGCTGGCTTACTCGCTGAACCGGCCGGCTACATTATCCATGTACTTCTGCCCCGAGCCAGTATTGAGCAGTAAGAGCTGTTCGTTTGGCTGTAGCCAGCCAGTTTGCAGCAATTGGCGGGCGGCCATCCACACGGCCGCACCTTCGGGCGCCACAAATAAGCCTTCGTGGCGGGCCAGCTCACGCATGCCTTTAAGCATTCCTTCCTCGGAAATACTCACCACCGTGCCACCCGATTCTTGCAGCACGCGTAGCATCATCGGCTCGCCCAGGGGGCGCGGCACGGCCAGTCCGTTGGCAATGGTGGGTTTGCCCATGTAGTTGTGGGCGTTGGGCTGGCGGCCCAGGTAGGTTTCCAGCAGCGGACAGCAATTTTCGGCTTGCACGGCTACCATGCGCGGCAATTTGCCCCCCAGCGGCAGCCAGCCCGCCGCTTGCATTTCGTGCAGGGCTTTCCAGATGCCAATGAGGCCCGTGCCGCCGCCGGCGGGGTACAAAATCACGTCGGGCAGTTGCCAACCTAACTGCTCGGCAATTTCGTAGCCCATGGTTTTTTTTCCTTCCAGACGGTAAGGCTCCTTCAGGGTCGATACGTCCAGTAGCTCGCCGTTGGCGTTTTTTTCGCGCACCCAGGCGGCGCAGTCGTTGATGAGGCCGTCGATTAGCTGTACTTCGGCGCCATACCAGTAGCATTCTTCCTTGAAGGCGTTGGGTGTGTGGCGGGGCATAGCCACCACGGCTTTCAAACCAGCTTTGGCGCAATAGGCAGCCATAGCCACGCCCGCGTTGCCGGCCGTCGGGATGATACAGCCGCTCACGCCCAGTTCCAGCGCTTTGGAAATAGCCATGCTCAGGCCCCGCGCCTTAAAAGAGCCCGTCGGGTTCTGACCCTCATCTTTTAGCAGCAAAGACTGCAACCCATACTGCCCAGCCAAGCGGGTCAGGTTGAGCAGAGGCGTAAAGCCTTCGCCCAAGGTTACTTTGTTGGCCTCGTCGAGCAAAGGCAGCAAAGCCTGATAGCGCCACATGCTGCCATCGGCCTGGTTGATGCTGCTTTTGGGCAGGGGCTGACGCAAATCGTAGGTAGCCACCAAGGGCATGGCGCAGCACGTCGATACTTTTTGCAGCGTAAAAGCGGAGTGCGGAGTGCCACAGGCTGAGCATTCCAGGGCCTGCAGGTGGGTGGTAGTTTCGGTGCTAACTGACATCTTGGGTGGGTGGTATTACCCCGGCAAGTAGGTTAGTTGCTATGCGAAAACAAAATAGCAATTTGGAATAGTCTATTCCTTTTTGGAATAATAGCGCTTTGTAAACTGCACGAAATTCTTGTAGGGAAGATTGTTTTCGGTGCCCTTGCGCTGGATAAAGTTGAAGTGGCGCACCATCGGCAAATCTGGAATCTGCACCTGTACCAATTCACCAGAAATCAACTCTTTTCCGACAGCTTGGCGGGGCAAGAAAGCCAAACAGGTATCCACCCGCACGAAATTTTTGAGTGCCTCCGTACCGCCCAGCCGCACCTTCACCGGCAGCTCGCCGAGCTTGATATGCTGCTGCGCCAACGCCTCCTCCAGCACCGCCAGCGTGCCAGAGCCCTGCTCGCGCAAAGCCAGCGGAATACCGTACAAATCCTGAGCGCTGAGCTGCTGCATCTTCAACGGATTCTTGGCCGAGCACACCGCAATTACCTCATCCGTAAGCAGGGGCGTGTACGTCACGTTGCTGACTTTATTGATGCCCTCAATAATGCCCAAATCAATTTCGTGCGCCAGCAAGGCTTGGAGAATATTCTCGCTGTTGCGGTTTTTGAGCGTGAGCTGGGTATTCGGATTCTGCTCCAGATACGCCGAGAGTACGGGGGGCAACACGTAGAGCGAAATGGTGGTGCTGGCCCCGATCATCATCTGAATACGGGGCGAGAAGTCGGAGTTGATCTTTACAAACTCCTGGTGCAGCTCGTGTTGCAGCTGCTTGGCTATCAGCAGCTTTTTGTACAGCAATTTGCCCCCCGGCGTGAGCACCACGCTGTTGCCCAGACGCTCGAAGAGGCCGGTTTTGTAGTATTCTTCCAGCGCCTTTATCTGCTTGCTGATGGCCGATTGGCTGATGAACAAGGTCTGGCTGGCTTTGGTAAAGCTCAGCAGGCGGGCCACTTCCAGGAAAATTTCGTGCTTGTGAGAAAGCATAAGGGGTTAGCGAGTGGCTGGGGGCAAATTTTGGGGTTTATTCGCCGTAGAGACGCGACACTTCGCGTCTGGTCGTTGCTAAAGTTGTTCTGCCTGAACATGGAGTATACCAGCCGTTCAACGATCAGGACGCGAAGCATCGCGTCTCTACGGCCGATTACAATTTACGGCATCAGCTTAAACTCCTCGCGCAGCAGCTTTTCCGTTAGCGCGCGGCGACCTTTGATGAAGGCTTCCGTCGCCGGACCGTTGTTTTTAGGCTCCACATTTAAAGCAAAAAAATACGGCTTGCCGCCCTGCTCTACCCAGCCCACAAACCAGCCGTTGTTGTAGTCTTTGATGGAGGTCCAGCCGGTTTTGCCGCGCAACGTCCAGCCCTTACCCTTACTCAAAACCAGCAGTGCCTTCACCGTTTCCTGATGCTGCCGCGCCACCGGAAGCTGCCCGCGCTCCAGGCGCTGCAAAAAATCTATTTCCTCAAACTGCGTGATGCGCGAGGGGCCTTCCAGCCAGAACATGTCGACCGTGGCCGGCGTCACCGCCATGCGCCCGTAGCGCAGCTTCGGCAGCCACTGCTGGTAGCGCGCCGCCCCAATACGGCGGGCCAGCTGCTGGTAGCACGGCACGCACGACACGCGCAGGGCCGTAGCCAGCGTCATATCCTGATTCCAGGCCGCCGAGATGGTGCGGGTCACGCCGTCCCAGCGAAACAGCTCGCTCGTATCGCGCACGGCGCCGGTTTCCAGCCCGATGAGCGTGTTTGGAATCTTGAAGGTGGATGCGGGCAGAAAACCCTGGCGGCAGCGCTTCAGGTTGTAGGCCGTGTACTGTCTGGCGTCGGCGTCGAGCAGCAAAAACGAGCCTTGCAGCCCGTATTCGTCGAAGTACTTTTGAAAATCTCGCTCGGTAATGCGCTGAGCGGACGCTACCAAGGAACTGAGAATCAGAAGCAGCGAGAGTAGCGACAGACGCATAGGGAGCAAGGGAAACGTGGAGCGGGCAAGTTTAGCGCTTTGGCTGCACACTGTAGCAAACGGCGGCGTATTGCGTTTATCTTTAGAACGTGTTATTCAGGTCATGCAGAGCGGCGCGAAGCATCTCGCCCGTGGTCGTTGTTAATGTAAAAGGCGGTCATGCTGAGCTTGTCGAAGCATCTCTACCGCTTTGTGAGATTAGTAACCAGTAGAGATGCTTCGACAAGCTCAGCATGACCGCCTAGTTTTATAGAATCGTAAACTCGCTCTTACCAGCCACCAATCCATTCCTGCCATGCCGCCCATCACCGACATCTCCCAGCTCGACTTATCTAAAAAATACACCTACGCCGATTATTTGACGTGGCAGTTCAGCGAATGGGTAGAGTTGATCAAAGGCAAGGTGCGCCCCATGAGTCCGGCGCCTCAGCCTATTCATCAGTCAATTTCCTTCAACCTGAACACCAGCATTGGACCAGCGCTCCGCGGTAAATCCTGCCGGGGCTTTGCGGCCCCTTTCGATGTACGGCTAAGCCAGGCTACCGCCAACGGTGACGCGACCGTTGAGACGGTTGTGCAACCTGACTTGTGCGTGGTCTGCGACCCGAATAAAATTGATAAGAAAGGCTGCCTGGGCTCTCCCGACTGGATTATTGAAATCCTGAGCCCCGGCAACCTCGCCCGAGACACGAAGGAGAGATTCGACCTCTATGAGGAAAATGAAGTACCAGAATACTGGATTGTATCGCCCGGCGACAAGAGCGTGACGGTGTATGTGCTGCAAGACGGTCGCTACCAGGTGCGCGGCGAATTTTACACCCCCGGCCCCATCCCGGTGCAAACGCTGGCAGGGTTTAGTATTGAATGGGATGAGGTATTTGAAGGGGTGTGATTTTCTAATTAGCAGTTATTCAAAATAAAATTATTATAAGTAAAGAAGCAATGAAAAATCCTGGAAGAAATAAAAGCTGCTGGTGTGGTTCAGGTATTAAATATAAAAAGTGTCATATCAACAGAGAGCAAGAAGAACCTGAATTGCCTATAAAAACATTCCATGAAAAGAGAAAAGTTATTGAGAAGATGCGCTACTGCTTTCATTCAGAAGCACCGAATAATTGCAACCATATAATTAGAGCACATACAATACAGAGAAATGGTAGACTTAGCACCATCGCGGACAAAGGACATGTATACCAGTTCAGGCCAAAACCCTCTACTCACATGAAGGGAAATATATTTCCTCAACTTATCGGAATCAGAGAGGCTACTACATTTACTGGCTTCTGTAATTATCATGACACATTGCTTTTTAAAGAAATAGAAAATGAAGCTATTATTTTAAATAATAAAACAGCTCATCTACTCAATTACAGGTCTATATGCAATGAATTATTTCAAAAGCAGTTTCAAATAAACATTATAGATATAGACAAGAAGATGGATAAAGGAATGAGCGAAGTTGAACAGCGCTTTATTCAAGAACAGCTCAGAATTTATGAAGCCGGAATCAAAAAAGGATTAGAAGATTTGGAGAAAACAAAAAAAGCCTATGAAGAAGCATCACATAAAGAGGATTACTCAGGCACTAGCTATTATGCTATAATAACTGACAGGAAGCCAGACATAATGTGCAGTGGATCAGCACAAATGATTCTAAAAGACTTCTCTGATAAAACTATTCTGTCTTTTAAATATGCTATGGATTACAATAAGAATTTTACAGGAGTTACATTAACTATAATTGATTACGGGAATGATAATGGCCTAATACTATTCAGCTGGATAGAGAAACACCCTTACGTATTAAATCTAATACAATCTTTGAGCAAGCATTCGGATACCGAGATTATCCATGCTGTAATGAGATTTGTATTTGAATACTATGAAACCGTAGCAATGTCTCCCACTTGGTGGAACTCTTTATCCGAAGAACAAAAGACAAAAATCGGGGAGAGATTTTATAGATCCGTGAGGGTTAGAATACATGGGTCATTATTAGATGATGGTTTGCGGGTAGTTGATTGGCAAGTAGTCGGCAGAGAGACAAACGTTCCTTCATTAGCAGCATAGTAGACAACCTATCCATCGTCTCTGCAACCGAACGACTGCGGAGAATCACCATTATAAAACTAAACGGACACTCTACTTCACCTATCGGTGACTGCATCACCCTCTTTTTAGTATAATCTAGTGGTAATTTTGTATTCTTATAGCATGAAAAAACTACTACTCTCCAGTTTGCTGGCTTTCACCGCTCTAGGTGTTCAAGCCCAAGATGGACGCTATACCCTTAAAGGCGTCGTCTCTTATTATTTTAATCAGAATTACGGCGATAAACCTGACACAGGAGCGAAGGCCTACATCCTCACCGAGGGAGACCTTGCTGCTTTAGGTACTTCCGAAGGCCAACTATACCGCTATTTAATCGCCTACACACGTATAGGGGGAGACCCAATCGATTTGAAGATCATAATCGATAATGCCCGTGCTAACGCCCGATCAGAGAAGGCAAAAAAAGCTTTAGAGGAACGGTTGGGCGATAAACCTGCACTTTTGGCTAGGTTAAATGAGGTGAACGATTCAGTTAGTACCGTCATGGCAAAACTGGATGTTGGGCCTGAATGGAAATCAAAGAGAGTTACAGCGGACGGCACCGGCGTTTTTACTAAGAAAGTGCTGCCTGGTAGCTATTATGTGGTAGTGGTATCTGCCCATCGAAAGAGGTCCACCAGTTCGGAAATAAACGGGCAGTTCACCCTAGAAAAAGTAGATGTTAAGGAGGATGACATTGAGGTTCCTATTAGGTTTGATATATAGAAAAGCCCTTCCGCAGTCGCTTGGCTAAGCCAAGCGACTGCGGGTTTATAAGATATAGAGGTAAGGGATTCAGGTTTTTCTATACCTTCCCGCGTCCTTACAACCTCCTCCCTAACCATGCTGCCCCTCCCCTGTTCTCGCCTGCCGCTGCTGGTGCTGCTGGCGTTGCTGTGTGCTTGCTCCAAGCCTGGCACCAACAACGATACCGCTGACGGCGAGGAGATTAGCCCCTATCAAAACCTGGTGTTTCAGCTGGATGCGGCGGTGGCGGCGGAAGCCCAGCTCAACCGCTGGGACACGACCCAGTACGTGCGCTTCGAGCCGGCGGTGCGGGGCAAGTTTAAGTGGACCGGCGAGCGGGAGCTGACGTTTTCGCCCCTGGAGCCGTTTCGGCCGACTACGGCGTTTACGGCCACGCTCCAACCCCAATATTTGCCCCCCAGTCAGCAAAAAAGCCCCCAGCCCTGAACCTGAACCGGTTTCATACGCCCTACCTGCAGCTGCGGGCGGCGCAGGCGTATTGGGGGCAGAGTCGGCGGGCGGCGGGCACGGCGGAAATGCGCGCTACTTTGCGGTTTAACTACCTGGTGCAGCCGGGCGAAGTAAAGTCTCTGCTGAAAGTGAGCCAGGAGGGGCAGCCGGTGGCGTTTGAGATTACCGCCACCCAACCCGACAGCACCGTGGGCGTGACCCTGACCCAGAGCGTGCGGCCGGGCAGCCCGTTACTCTTGGAAGTAGCGCCGGGTCTGCGGGCCGTGGGCGGTGATCAGCCCACCCAAAAACCACTCACGGCCCAGGCCGCCGTGCCCAGCCAGGAAACCCTGCTGGTGCGCGAAGCGACGGGTGCGCTGGTGGAGGGCGAGCCGGTGATTACGGTGCTGACCAGTCAGCCAGTGGTGGCGAGCGAGGTGGAGCGCCTGCTTTCGGTGCAGCCGATGGCGACGTATACGGTGGAGGCGCTGGAAAGCGGGTTTACGCTGAAAGGCAGTTTTGACGTTGATAAAATCTACCAGATCGGGCTGAATACCGGCATTCGGGGGGCGCTGGGTGGGCAGCTGGAAGCGGCGTTTGCGCAGTCAGTTTCCTTTGTGGATGAGCGGCCCAGCCTGGCGTTTGCCCACGGCGATAAGTCTATGTACCTCAATGCGCTGGGGGCGCGCAACCTGGGTTTGCGGGTGTCGGAGGTGGAGAAAGTGAAGGTGACCATTGCCAAGGTCTACGCCAACAATATTCAGCACCTCTTGCGCAGCGGCCGGCAGTACGGCTACGGCGGCGGAGCAGATGACTACGAAGGTGGCGGCGAGGGCGAAGAAGGCGAATACGAAGACCGTTCCTACAACTATTACGACACCGAAACCCTGGGCAATGTGCTCACCGAGCGCACTTATACAGTGGCTGGCTTGCCCAAGCAAGATGGTTTGCGGCTGCTGAATCTGAGCCTGAAAGACCTGGAGTTTTCGGGGCCGCTGAAGGGGCTGTACGTGGTGCGGGTGCAGGATACGGAGCGGCAGTGGCTGCAAGTAAGCAAGCTGGTGGCCGTGTCGGATATCGGGCTGATCGTGAAGCAGGGCCTGAAGGGGCGGACGCTGGTTTTTGCCAATTCCATCCGGTCGGCGGTGCCGCTGGGGGGCGTTTCGGTGCGCTTCGTGAGCAGCAACAACCAGGTGATTAACTCCAGTACTACCAACCGCGACGGCGTAGCGGTATTTGACAGCACGGCGGCTACGTCGCGCTTTCGGCTGAGCCTGATTACGGCCCAGAAAGACGCCGATTTTACCTTCCTGAACTTACCCCAAAGCCGGGTCGAGACCTCGCGCTTCGACGTGGGCGGGCTGCAAAGCAACGCCGCCCGCTACCAGGCCTTCCTCTACGGCGACCGGGACCTCTACCGCCCCGGCGACACGGTGCGCACCAACACCATTGTGCGCACCGAAACCTGGCAGGCTCCACCCGCGAATCTGCCGGTAAAGCTGCGTCTGCTGCTGCCCACGGGCAAGGAATACGCGAGTCTGCGCCAGAAGCTGTCGGCCGACGGGGCGTTTGAGTCGCGCTTCATTTTGCCCCCCGCCATCATGACCGGCCTCTACACCCTGGAAGTGCTCACCGGCAACGACGTGCTGCTGACCTCGCGCCAGATCAGCGTGGAAGAATTCATTCCCGACCGCCTGAAAGTAACCGTGCAGGCCGCGCCCACCGTGGCCCGGCCCAGCCAGCCCGTGGAGGCTCAGATTACGGCTCTCAACTTGTTCGGTCCGCCGGCCGCCGACCGGAAGTTTGAGGTGGAGTTTTCGCTCAAGGAAAAACTTTTAAGCCTAAAAACTTCCCCAATTACACCTTTCAGATCAGCAGCGGCAAGCGGCGGCGCACGGGCGGCGGCTACCAGGAAGCCACGCCCATCTCCGACCGCTTCGAGAAAACCACCCGCGAAGGCACCACCGACGCCGCCGGCCGCGGCACCGCCACCTACGAAGTACCCGACTACACCGACCTGGGCACCCTGGAAGGCGCGGCCTTCACCACGGTTTTCGACGAGTCGGGCAGGCCGGTGAATCGGTTGGCGACCTTTGAAGTGCAAACCCAGCCGGTGCTGTTTGGCATCCAGAACCTGCCC
Source organism: Hymenobacter sp. R533113 (assembly GCF_056835965.1). NCBI lineage: Bacteria > Pseudomonadati > Bacteroidota > Cytophagia > Cytophagales > Hymenobacteraceae > Hymenobacter > Hymenobacter sp. R533113. The sequence goes on along the minus strand of NZ_JAKWBD010000001.1, from coordinate 432,215 downwards.
GAGCTGGTGAGCACTCGTCAGCCGGTGACAACGCAGCTGGTAGCCCTCACGCCCCAGGGCCAGCCGACGAGCGCGCCCGCTGAGGTGCGCGTGGTGCGCCTGCTCTGGGAAACCGTGATTGAGCGCCAGGGTGGCCGCTATATCTACAATTCGCAGAAGCGGGAAGAAGTAATGAGTACCCAAAAACGCACCGTGGGAGGTAATTCGGGCCCCGCAACGGCCTTCAGCTTCACGCCCACCTACTCTGGCGAGTACGAGGTGCGCGTGGGCCGGCCGGGGGCCGCCACCTACGTGGCCAGCCGCTTTTACGCCTACGGCTTTGGCGACACCCAGAGCAATTCCTTCGAGGTAAACAACGAGGGCGAAGTCACGATTGAGGCCGATAAAGCCAAATATCAACCCGGCGAAACGGCCAGCCTGCTGCTTAAAACGCCCTTCCCCGGCCGCGTGCTCGTGACCGTGGAGCGCGACAGAGTGCTGAACCATTTTTACGTCAACACCGACCAGAAATCGGCGCGGGTACGCATCCCGATTAGCAGCGGCCATGTGCCCAACGTGTACGTGACGGCCACCGCCATTCGCGCCATCACCGATAACCGGTTGCCGCTCACGGTGGCGCGGGGCTTCGTGCCCTTGGTTGTGGAAAAGCCTGATACTAGGCTTCTTATTTCTATAAAAGCCCCCCAGCAGAGCCGTTCGCAAACTTGGCAGACCATTGAGGTGACCACTGCGCCCCGCGCCGCCGTGACGCTGGCCGTGGTGGATGAGGGCATTTTACAGATGAAGGATACCCGCACGCCCGACCCCTACGGCTACTTCTACCAGAAGCGCGCCCTGGAAGTGCAGGCCTACGACGTGTACCCCTTCCTGCTGCCCGAGCTGGGGGGCAATTCCAGCACCGGCGGCGACGGCTACGACCTCGGCCGCCGCACCACGCCCGTGCCCTCGCGCCGGGTGCAGCTGGTAGCCAAATGGAGCGGCATTCTCCGCGCCGATGCCCAGGGCAAAGTGCGCTACCGGGTGCGCGTGCCGCAGTTTTCGGGTGCCCTGCGCGTGATGGCCGTGGCGTACAAGGGAGCAGCGTTCGGGGCCGCCGAGCACATCCTGCGCGTCGCCGATCCGGTGGTCATCAGCACCAGCCTCCCCCGTTTCTTAAGCCCCGGCGACACGATTGACGTGCCGGTAACGCTGACGAATACGACGGACAAACCACTTAAAGTTAAATTAGACTTGACTACTAGGGGTAACATTAGAATTCCATCAACCTATGAATCCAGATTTAAAGGCCGCTATTTTATATTCTCTAAACTCTTTGACACTGAATACAACCATGAACTAGTATTGCAGCCCAACCAGGAAAGCCGGTTTGTATTTAGTGGTGCTTATGGAAAATCGGTTGGTGAGGGTTCAATAGAAATTACCGCTGAAGTCATAGCGGGCAATTTGCCCAAGCCAGAGAAAAACCCTGTTCAACCGGAGAGAACAGGATTACAAGTTTCTTTTTCCGAAGAAGTAACTATCCCCATCCGGCCCGCGTCGCCGCTGCAGAAGCGCACGGGCTCCGGGGTAGTGGCTAGGGGGCAAATGCAGAGCCTGAATCTGAAAACCGACTTCCTGCCGGCTTCCCTGCGGAGCCAGTTGGTAGTCAGCCGCTCGCCCATGACGGAGTTTGCCAAGGACCTGCGCTACCTGCTGCAATACCCCTACGGCTGCCTGGAGCAAATCGTGTCGGCGGCGTTTCCCCAGCTTTACTACGGCGACCTGGCTGCCACACTGAGTCAGCAGAAAGGCCAGCCAGCCAAAGCCGCGGGCTACAATCCGAACTACCACGTGCAGGAGGCCATCCGCAAAATAGAGGCCCAGCAGCTTTACAACGGCTCGCTCAGCTACTGGCCAGGGGGCGACTACGACAACTGGTGGGCCACCACTTACGCCGCCCATTTCCTGCTCGAAGCCCAGCAAGCCGGCTTTCAGGTAAACAAAGCCGTGCTCGACAAAACCCTGGCTTACCTGCAATTCCGCCTCCGCAAGCGCGAAACCGAGCCCTACAACTACCTCGACGCCCAGAACGCGATTCACCTCCGCACCATCGCCAAAAAGGAAATCGCCTACTCGCTCTACGTGCTGGCCCTGGCCGGCCGCCAGGATGCTGTAGCCCTGAATTACTACAAAGCCAACCGCCAGCTTCTCTCCCAGGATTCGCGGGTGCTGCTGGCCGCCACCTACGCTCTGAACGGCGACCAGCGCAGCTTCCAAGCCGTAATGCCCACCCGCCTCGGCACCGAAACCGCCGCCCGCCGCCAGCTCGACGGCAGCTTCTCCTCGCCCCTCCGCGACCAGGCCCTCACCCTCAACGCCCTGCTCGCCGCCGACCCCACCAATCCCCAAATTGCCCCCCAGGCCCGCCAGCTCAGTCGCCAGATGAAGCAGGCCGGCTGGCTCAACACCCAGGAGCGGGCTTTCGGCTTGTTGGCCTTAGGCAAAATAGCCCGCCAAAACGCCCGCAGCACCGCCACGGCCACGCTGCTGGCCGATGGCAAAAAGCTGGGCGAGTTTTCGGGTAAAGACCTCACGGTAAACAACGTAGCCAACCGGGCGCTCAGCCTGCGCACCAGCGGCACCGGCAGCCTCTTTTACTTCTGGGAAATGGAAGGAATCAGCGCTGGGGGGCAAATTCTGGAGGAGGACGCCTACCTGCGCGTGCGCCGCCAGTACCTGAACCGGGCAGGACAACCCATCGGCAACACCTTCCGGCAGAATGATCTGGTGGTCGTCAGAATCACCCTGCAAGCCCCCGACGCGGCCGGCGACGTACCCAACGTGGCCATCACCGACTTACTACCCGCCGGCCTGGAAATCGAGAACCCACGCATCGGGGCTATCCGCGACATCACCTGGGCCACCGATGCCGCCCAACCCGACTACCTCGACCTCCGCGACGACCGCCTCAACCTATTCACCACCGCCACCGCCGAGCCCAAGTCCTTCTACTACGTCGCCCGCGCCGTCTCGAAAGGCACCTTCCAGCTAGGCCCGGTAAGCGCCGACGCTATGTACAACGCAGAATATCACAGCTATAATGGGGCTGGAATTGTGCAGGTGCGATAAAAAATGTAATCGAACAATGGCTCTGTTGAAATTTTTTGCAATCTTATTATTAGTTGGAACAAGCTATGTATTAGCCTTAAAAGCGTTACGAAAAAGACGAAAACCGGTCTGGTTGGAATGGCTTCTCACTATAGCTACAGCACTCTTTTTTACGCCCTTATTGATCTTATTCGCAGTAGGAATTTGGGGAACACTTACTTTTTCTTATCCTCATCGGTCGTTTGATCAGAAGCGTTGAGCTACATCAGAAGATAGCCGTTACGAAATGGTTGATGATTTACTTAATTCTGGAAAACTGATAGGTCTTTCGAAGAAGCAAGTAGCAACAATATTGGGCGAACCTATTGACTTTGAAGGCGACCAATGGCTTTATGAATTAGGATATGAACCAAGTTTCATACAAATAAATCCGAGCGTTTTATTTATCAGATTTCAGGATGAGAAAGTAACTCAGTGTTACGTGGAACGGGACTGATATTAAGCTCTAACGCCATATCTGTTTTATTCGCAATGCTCGTTTGTCTATAGGTATATGCTTCACCCTGACCTCTTGGATCGTCTAACAAGCTCATCAGAAGCTTTTTCCAAGCTTCAATCGTACACACCTTCACTACTCATAGACACAGCCGACGGCTTAGCAAGCGCCGGCTGTCCTGTTGTTTATCCAGTCCTATTTCGTGTGCGACTTATGAAACTGCTGCTTCCTCTTACCTCTGTACGCTTTTGGTTTCTCGCGCTCGTGCTAGGGGGCTTTTTCCTTTACTCCGGTCTGCACCAGAATCTTGAACCACCTCGATAATGCTTAAAGCCAATTGAGATTCTTTGCTGCATTTAGCAAAACCCAAAAAAGAAGCCTGCTCCGTGGAGCAGGCTTCTTTTTAAGCAATTCTATAAAGCAGATTTACTGCACTACCAAGCGCTTGGTGGTCATGTTCGCCCCAGTTTTCACCTTGTACAGGTAAGTACCGCGCGATAAGTTGCCAGCGTCGAATTTCACCTGGTGGTTGCCGGCTGCTTCCGAGCCTGACACCAAGGTCTGTACTTTGCGACCCATCGTGCTGAACACTTCCACACTTACCGGGCCTTCTTCGGCTACGTAGTAATTGATGGTGGTTGTGCCGGAGAAGGGATTCGGATACGCTACCGTTTCCTGGGCTACTGCGCCCTTGGTTGTAGTGGCAGCACTCGTGCTAGCCTGAGCGGTGGGCTGCGTCTGGGCGTTATACTGTGGGAACGTGCGGCTCACAATCACGGCAAAGTCGGCGCGGGTTACGGTTTGCGCGGGCTTGAAGGTAGCCTGAATGGTCGGCTGCAAATCGAATGGGCCTTGCTTTACGGTGTAGTAAGCATTGATCAGGTTCAGTTCCAACGCTATGCTCACATAGCCTTCCAGGCCAGCTGGGATTTTGGAAGCATCATCAACGGCGATGGTTTGGCCATTTACCTGCACTGTCACTGGCTTACCGTTGCGCTCCAGCGCAAACTGCTGGAAGCCTAAGCCTTGCACGAGCGAATAAGCTAGCTCAGCGCGGCTAACAGTGCCGCTTGGCGCGAAAGTGCCGGTGGCCGTGGGCCGCATTACGCCGTTGAACTGGTGGAACCGGTCGCGCTGGGCGGCGCCCTTGGCGGCTACAGCTTCAGTGAGCAGAATATCATTGGCCGTGGTTACGTCCGAGAAGGTACGCGTGCCGCTAGTGGGCAAAAACTGACGGATGCCTTGGCCCATCAGCAGGTAATCAGCCAGCTGAATGCGGGTTAGGTTAGCGTTAGGCTGGAACCCTGTAGTTAAGCCATCAACTAAGCGGCTGGTAACGGCCATTTTTATGGCAGCTTCAGCTGGATGGCCTACGATGTCGGCTAGGTTAGTGGTACCGCTGGGCGTTAGGAGCGAAATATTACCCGTTACCGTTTCAGGAGCAGCCACGCCGCGTACCCCTTCTACCCGCACAGTCCAAGTGCCGGCAATGGGAGAGGCAACGGCTACGCCCCGGTCGGTAGTAAGGGTGAACGTAACAGGCGTGCCGGAGGTATAGCGAACCCCATTCGGATCAATCAAAACCAGGTTTGTGAGGTTGCCCGTTTCGCCTAAGAGGCCTCTGGAAGAAATTTTAACCTCCACGCTGTTAGTGCCCGGGTTTACGGGGAAAGTAAGTGAGTTACCCGTGGTCAAAATGGGGTTGAAATTGAGCGTAAAAGGAATGGTGGTGGTTTGTGCATTTACGCTGCTGTTGAAGCGACGAGTAGCATTCACCGTCGAGCCAAAGTTGGAAGAGCGGAAGGCCTGATCCACGGCAGCAAAGGCATTTACGTAGCCCGCACCCACTTCCCACGACTCATGGCCGGGCATGTTGGTGGCCGTTTTCATCAGCAGCTCCTTTACTTGGGCTGGCGATAAAGAAGGCTTAGCTTCCAAAATAAGAGCTACAATACCTGCTACGTGCGGCGTTGCCATGGAAGTGCCGCTGCTGTGCGTGTAGAATGGAATCTGGCCGGGAGGAAGTACTTCAGCATCCTGCTGTGCACCCAATGAAGACACCGGAGCAATAGCGCGAGTGGAAACGACATCTACGCCAGGAGCTACGATAGAGGGCTCATTCTTGAAAGTCCAGGTTTCGCCATCAACGGTGAACGTGCCTCGCTCACCGCGTACACCGCGCGACGAGAAGTCGGCCAGCAAGCCGTTGCGGTCGCCGGCGCCTACCGAGATAGTCCAGGGGGCAATTGCGTAGGGGTTATGCGTATCAGCGCTGGGGCCTTCATTGCCGGCCGCAAATACGACTACCATACCACGGTCGTAGCACTTCTTGGTCACCACATTGATCGGTTGATCAGGGTTGAAGTCACCGCTGGTGCCGAAAGAGTTGCTAATAACGCGGATGTTGTACTGAGCCTGGTGCGTAAGAGCGTAGTCGAAACCACCAATGGCGTCGAGCACAAGCAGCGCACCGCCCGAGCCGTAGCCCAACAGCGAAGCGCCGGGCGCTACGCCCTCATATTTGCCCCCCGACTTAGCGCCATTGCCTCCCACGGTACCCGCGCAGTGCGTGCCGTGGCCAGAGTTGGTATCCGTGTTTGGCACACCTTCTACATAAGTAACGGGCAACATGGCATCCACCGAGTTCAGGTTTGTGGAGCCCAGCGTATTCTGTACCAGGTGCGAGCCAAACTTGATATCGTCGTGCGTACCATCCACGCCGCTATCATTGATAAGAACCCCAATGCCTTTTCCGGATACGGGCGTGCCGCCGTTGCGGGCAGTTGTCTCCTTATCGGTGCGCAGGCGCTTTACGCCGGTCAGGTTGGTGTCGTCGAAGTTGTAGTAGTCGAGCTTCTTGTTGATGTAGAGCGAGCGTACCTGCGGATTGCTGGCCAGAGCATCCACTTGACTGGCGGTTGCCAATACCCCCGCGATTGGCAAAGCCCGAAAGGTGATGCCCCTGGTAATGCCGAGTTGCTGAAGCAAGCTCAATTGGGTGGCTTGCGGCGCACCATCACCTTTAAAGGTGACAATTACTTGCGCCAGAGGAGTGGTTTTGAGGGCGGCGCGCAACTCCGGATCAACCGTTGCCTGCCCAAAAGATGTGCTGACCTTGAGGCCAATCACAAGGAGGGTTACTAAGAATTTGCCTTTCATGTAGTGGTTTGGAATAGAGAGAGGTTGATGAGAGAATGAAGCAGGTGGGAAATGCTTTAAAAAAGGCGGAAACACGAGGTACTAAAAGAAAAATGTGCTTGGTCAGCCTTACACCTACGCTACTACTTACGATGGATGTTTTATGAGCGGATTTACTCTTGATTTATAAAAATTTTCTACTTTATTTTTATCAACTGTAACCTTTATAAAACTAAATCGTGAGGCACTTTTTTCTAAAAATAAAGGCAGCATTTCTTCTTTGTAAGAAGCCTTTGCAGTGATGCATTAGCCATTTTTTTACTTTTATGAATTGATTTACAGTTATTTGCAAATAAATTCATAATATTTAAGGGTCTATTATCATTACAAGGTTACGGACTTGGCACAAGCGTAAAAAGGAAGATAAAACAAATTTTGTGACGTAATTAATTATGAATCTTTATTAAATATTAACACTGGAAATACTGCGCTGAAATCATCGGATTCGTGCCCAAACGCATTTTATTAACTTCCATAAGAAGGAGCGCTACGTTGTTTCTTACCCGAATGGATTTACTTAAATGCGCTTATTTATCCTGTGCAAAAGGAAAAAATACCCCCTATTTGTGACATATGATTTCGGTTATTTTTGACCCTACACAACCGACTGTAGGTGCGAGTGAAACACCACAGGGCTTCGCTTTTTTATCAGGTAAGCCAGCCTTCGCTCTTTTCACTGCCTCTGATGGCCTCCGATGATTTGATTACTTCCCCCAAAAACTAGCGCTAATCATCGGCGCCGGGTGCTGTTCTTGCAAGCTGCGCACGGCTATATTTGGCTATGACTTGGCGAACCGCACTGTACCTACTAGGCACCCTCTTGGCGGGGTTGCTGACGTTGCTTTGCTTAGACCGATTCTTTCCTCTTCCGCCCGCTCCACAGTACTCGCCCATTGTGTTGGCCGCTGATGGCTCGGTGCTGCACGCCTACCTCAACCCCACCCAGAAGTGGCGGATGAAGACCGAGCTGCGGGAGATAACGCCGGTTTTGCGCACTGCCATTATCGAAAAGGAAGACCGCTATTTCTATTATCATTTCGGCGTCAATCCGCTGGCAATTATCAAAGCTGCGGCGCGTAATCTGTTTAAAGAAGGTCGCACTACAGGCGCCAGCACTATCACGATGCAGGTGGCGCGCCTGCTGGAGCCCAAGGAGCGCACCGTGGGTAACAAGCTGCTCGAAATGCTGCGCGCCGTGCAGATGGAAGCGCATTATAGTAAAGACGAAATCCTGCAGCTGTACCTGAACCTGATACCCTACGGCGGCAACGTGGAAGGCGTGAAGTCAGCGGCGCTCCTCTATTTCCAACAGACTCCCGATTACCTTTCCCTGGCCCAAATCGTGACGTTGGCCATCATCCCGAACCGGCCTACGGGTCTGGTTTTAGGCAAGCACAACGCGGCTATTCTGCAGGAAAGAAACCGTTGGCTGCGGCGCTTTGGGGGGCAAAATCTGTTTCCCAAACAGGATGTGGATGACGCGCTGCTGGAGCCGCTGGAGGTGCGCCGCCACGCTGCGCCCGCCCTCGCGCCGCACTTGGCGCGGCGTCTGGTGGTGCGTTTTCCGGGCCAGGCTACCATTAGCTCTACGTTGCAGCGGGCCAAGCAAGCCAAGGCCGAAGACCTGACCCGTAACTACGTGCGCCGCCTGAACTCGCTGGGTATCAGCAATGCGGCGGTATTAGTCATTAATAACCGTACCCGCGCCGTGGAAGCCTACGTGGGGTCCGCCGATTTCGGAGATGCCGCTAACCAGGGTCAGAACGATGGCGTGCAGGCCGTTCGCTCGCCGGGCAGTACGCTCAAGCCGTTTCTTTACGCCTTGGCCCTGGACCGTGGTTTGCTCACGCCCAAGCAGCTGTTGCCCGACGTGCCAACCAACTTCTACGGCTACCGCCCCGAGAATTTCGATAAGCGCTGCCACGGCGAAGTAACCGTAGAGCGGGCGCTGGCTTTTTCGCTCAACATACCGGCCGTGGGTGTGCTGGCCAAACTAGGCGTCCCCACTTTTACCGACAAGCTCACTCAGGCTGGCTTCCGCCGCGTGGCCCACGATGCGCCGCACCTAGGTCTGAGTACTATTCTCGGTGGCTGCGGGGCGACGCTGGAGGAACTGACTAACTTATATGTGACGCTAGCAAATGGCGGGCAGTATGCGCCCCTGATGTGGACCTTCCTTAGCTCCAATGATTGGCCTCACCCCCTAGCCCCCTCCAAGGGGAGAGGGGGAACTAGCAATAAAAACTAGTAACCTAGAGAAAAAGGCTAGGCTAGTTCCCCCTCTCCCCTTGGAGAGGGGGCTAGGGGGTGAGGCCTCGTTGAACAGCCAGCTAATCTCCGAATCGGCCGCCTACCTCACTACCGACATCCTCGCCCAGCTCATCCGCCCCGACTTGCCCGTGGGCTATGAAACCAGCCGGCGCTTACCCAAAATTGCCTGGAAGACCGGTACCAGCTACGGCCGCCGCGACGCCTGGAGCATCGGCTACAACCGCGAGTATACCATTGGCGTGTGGGTAGGCAACTTCAACGGGCACGGAGTGCCGGCGCTTACCGGCTCGGAGGTGGCTACTCCCCTGCTGTTCGACTTGTTTAATGCACTAGCCTACAACTCGCCCAACAACTGGTTTTTGCCCCCCAGCATCCTCGACTTTCGGTTAGTGTGCGCCGAGAGCGGCCGACCGCCGGGCGAGTATTGCCCCAACCAGCTCATTGATTATTTCCTGCCGGGCGTGTCGTCGGGGAAGCGCTGCCAGCACCAGCGCGAAGTACTGCTAGCGGCTGATGGGGCGACGGTGTATTGCCGGGCCTGCGCGCCAGCGGCCGGTTTTCGGCGCGAGCTATATCCCAATTTGCCCCCCGGCGTAGCGGCTTTCCGCGAAACGCAGGGTCTGCCCTACCGGCGTCTGCCACCGCACAATCCGGCTTGCCAACTGGTGCGGGGCGGCGCCGAAATGGCCCCCAGCATAGTGTCGCCGCTGGCGGGCACCGATTATGTGCTCAACCGGGGTGAGGGGCAGCAGTTACTGCTGAGCTGCACGACCGACAGTGAAGTACGACAGGTGTACTGGTACGTGAATGATGAGTTTCTGCGTGCCGCACCGGCTACCGAGCGTGTCTTTTTCCGGCCATCGGTGGGGCCATTGAAAATCTCCTGCGCCGATGACCATGGCCGCAATACGGATATTCAGATCACCGTGACGGAACTCTAGAAAGCCTTTATTTCTGCCGTTCATTCTCTGATTTATTGTTTACAAAAACAGCACTTTAAGAGCAAAAAATCTCGGAGATTTTCTCCTTAAAAGAGAGCTAAATACTCATCTTATCTGTATTTTATTTTAAATTATATAATTATTTTTGCATTATACTCCGTTCATGGCTGTAGCAATGGATGAGCTGTTGTGGCATGGTGCTTGTATTTACCTGCTAAGAATTTGTATAAAATCTCCCAACCAAAAGAATCTGGTCATGAAAAAGCTCAGTTATATCACCGCTCTGGTTCTGCTGCTCACGGTGACATTTAGCAGCTTCGCTCAGGCTCAGACCAAAAAGCCCTGGAGCCCCCAGGCTAAGGGTGCCATAATAGGGGGCGTAGGCGGCGCGGCCGCTGGTGCTATCATCAATAAGCGCAACCGCGCGGTGGGTGGCGTAGTTGGTGGCGCGGCTGGGGCTGGCGTAGGCTATGCCATCGGTAAGCGCACCGACAACAAGCGCAAAGAGGCTGCCCGCGTGGCGGCGGCCAACCAAGCTGCTGCTAACCGCGCCGCGGCCGACCGCGCCGAGCGTGCCGCCCTGGCCCGCCGCGTAGAGGCTGCCGAGAAGAAAGCTGCTGTAGCCACTGCTCAGAAATCACAGGCTCAGCAATACCCCATGATGGCTAATGGCTTCGCTGCCACTGCTCCTATGATGCTAATGGGGGCTGATGGTGCTCCTACCGCTTCAAATGCCGCTTATCTGCCCAATGAGTCATATGGCGAGCGTAACACGCCATATCCTTCTTCGGAAGTGCGCCGGAAGAGCTGGTAACTTCGGAATTTTTCTACTTTCGCCGACCCTAGCTTTATGCTGGAGTCGGCGAATTTCTTTACAATCTTCATTCTAATACTTCTTTTTTATGAAATCCTATCTCTGGATTTTGTCCGCTACCGTACTTCTGACGGCATCCTGCACTAAAACTGATGAGAAAGACTCCGCCGTGAATGCGCAGGCGCTCAATCAGCAGTTTATCAGTGCCTGGAACAGCAAAAATGCTATTCAGCTGGACACCTTATTTGCCGATGATGTGCATTTCCTGCAAGGTGAAGCTCATTTTCAGGGCAAGTCGGAAGTTGCCAACCGCTGGGTGCGCGAAACGATGGGCACCATATCTAATCTGCGCACCAACGTGGTAAGCTCCGGCACCGACGCGCAGATAGCCTATGAGGCCGGCACGTACTCGGTGGATGTAGAACCCTCAACTCCGGGTGCGCCCCTGGGCGAGGGCGAAGGCAACTTCATTCTGCTCTGGAAACAGAATCCGAAAGGCAGCTGGAAACTGAGCTACGCCCAGCTCGAAGGCTTGCCAGTGCGCGTTAAATAGATAACTTGGTCTGTCCTCGTTAATACTATGCATAAAAAAGCCCCCCACAGTCAGCTGTGGGGGGCTTTTTTATGTTTGCGCTCTCGCTACGACTCGGTAGCGCGGGCCAGGTACTCTTCCCCGTCCAGCACGGGCTCCATATGCTTCGACTCTTCTTCCGTGAAGAGCCGGGAGCGAATCAGAAAGCGCACGCCGAGCGGAATTTCGAGCGAGAAGCTGGCGCCCCGCCCCTTCGTGACATCAACCGTGAGCTGGGTGTGCTGCCAGTACTCAAACTGACTGGCACTCATAAAGAAGTCGCAGCCGTGAATAGTGCCCAGCCACACGTCGGAGCCGCCTACTCGGAACTCGCCCGCCGCGAAGCACATGGGCGAGGAACCGTCGCAGCAGCCGCCACTTTGGTGAAACATCAGGGGGCCGTGCTCATCGCGGAGCAAATCAATGGTGGCTTCGGCGGCGGCGGTTACGAGGACGCGGGGAGTGGACATTGGTGAAAGGTGAAACAGTGAGATGGTGAAATAGTGAGTCCGACGTTCAACTTGGCCAATAAGAACATGAAGCTCACCATTTCACCATCTCACTGTTTCACGATTTTAAAAGAAGCCCAGCTTCTGCTGGCTGTACGAGATGAGCATGTTCTTGGTCTGGCGATAATGCGCGAGCATCATCTTGTGATTTTCGCGGCCAAAACCGGACGCCTTATAACCGCCAAAAGGCGCACCGGCGGGATAGTCGTGGTAGCAGTTGACCCACACGCGGCCGGCCTGAATGGCGCGGGGCATCTTATACAACTCGTGGGCGTCGCGGCTCCAGAGGCCGGCGCCGAGGCCGTAGAGCGTGTCGTTGGCCAGCTCAATGGCTTCGTCGTTGTCCTTGAAGGTGGTCACCGACAGCACTGGGCCGAAGATTTCCTCCTGGAAGATGCGCATTTTGTTGTGCCCCCGGAAGATAGTGGGCTGAATGTAGTAGCCCTCTGTTAGCTCGTCGTGCTCCTGGGTGTGGGCCTCGCCGCCTACCAATACTTCGGCCCCTTCAGCCTTGCCAATTTCGAGGTAGCTCAGGATTTTCTCGTACTGATCGTTCGAGGCCTGGGCGCCCATCATGGTATCCGGGTCGAGGGGGTGGCCGAGCTTAATGGCTTTCACGCGCTCAATCAGGCGGGGCATGAATTCGTCGTAAATGTCTTCGTGGATGAGCAGGCGCGACGGGCAGGTGCAGATTTCGCCCTGGTTCAGGGCAAACATGGCTGCGCCTTCCAGGCACTTGTCGAGGAAGTCATCGTCGTGGTCCATCACCGATTTGCAGAAGATATTCGGCGATTTGCCCCCCAGCTCCATCGTGACGGGAATAATGTTCTCGGCGGCGTATTGCAGAATGAGGCGGCCCGTGGTTGTCTCGCCCGTGAAGGCTACTTTTTGCACGCGCTTGTTGCTAGCCAGCGGCTTGCCGGCTTCCAGGCCAAACCCGTTCACCACGTTCAGAACACCAGCGGGCACTACATCCTGAAGCAGCTCCATGAGCACCATAATAGAGGCGGGCGTTTGCTCGGCGGGCTTCACGACCACGCAGCAGCCGGCGGCCAAGGCGGGCGCGATTTTCCAGGTGGCCATCAGCAGCGGGAAGTTCCAGGGAATAATCTGGCCCACTACGCCCAGCGGCTCCTGAATCACAAGGGAAAGCGTGTTTTCATTTAGCTCCGTGGCCGAGCCTTCTTCGGCCCGAATCACGCCCGCGAAGTAGCGGAAATGGTCGATGGCCAGAGGTAGGTCGGCAGCCATGGTTTCGCGGATGGCTTTGCCGTTCTCCACTGTTTCCACGGCGGCCAGATGCTCCAGATTCGCTTCCATGATGTCGGCAATCTTGAGCAGCACGTTGCTGCGCGTGGCGGGCGAGGCTTTGCCCCAGGTTTTGAACGCTTCGTGGGCCGCGTCCAGCGCCAGCTCAATATCTTCCTTGGTGGAGCGGGCTACTTTACAGAACGCCTTGCCATCGATGGGCGACGGGTTGTCGAAGTACTGGCCCTTCACCGGGGCTACCCACTTGCCCCCAATAAAGTTGTCGTAGTGGGATTTGAATTGGGGGCGAGCGATGAGCGTGGTGGGATTTTCTAACGTTTCCATGCGGTGAGAGTTATGAATGAAACACTTAGCCCAAGTTAGCTTTCGTTATTGCTAAAAAGTGTGTAGTATTCTCTCAGTCTTCCCGCCTATAGTCGCAAGTTTTTCTGCCCTTCAGCCTGCCCGCCATGTCTCAAGCCTTTTTGCCTTCGCCCGTTGCGCTGCGCCACCCCGATCAGCTCCATGCCTTGGTCGAAAACCGCACGGTGTACTCGCTGGATGCTTTTGAGCTGAATATTTTCGAGACGCGCCAAACGGCCAGTAAAGTGCCGCTGAGCATGGGCAACCTGGTGCTGACTACCATGCTGCGGGGCAAGAAAGTAATGCATCTGGCGGGCCGGCCAGCTTTTGAGTATCTGCCCGGCGAATCGGTGATTGTGGGCGAGCAACAGCTGATGGAAATTGATTTTCCCGAAGCCAGCGCTACCAATCCCACCCAGTGCCTTGCCCTGGCCATCCCCGCCGATACCATCCGTCAAACCGTTGATTTACTAAATGAGCGCCTGCCGCTGGCCGAGGAAAAAGCCCCCTGGAGCCTGGCAATGACTGATAATGCCCACCTCACCAACACGCCTGAACTCACAAGTACCCTAGAGCGCCTTATTCATCTTTCCCAGGAAACCCACGCCAGCAAGGATGTATTGGCCTCCTTCACCCTACAAGAGCTGCTGATTCGGCTGATGCAAACCCAAGCCCGCCAGCTTATTTTTCATAACTACGCCCAGCACCTGAGCACCCACCGCTTCGCCCACGTGGTGCAGTATATCAAGCGCCATCTCACGGAGCAGATAACCGTGGAAAAGCTCAGTGAGCTGGCTTGTATGAGCAAAGCCACCTTCTTCCGCCTGTTCAAGCGCGAGTTCGGCCTGACGCCGGTGGAGTATATTATTCAGGAGCGGCTGAGTGAGGCTAAGCGTCTGCTGCGCAACCCATTGACCACGGTAGCCGATGTGTGCTTTCGGGCTGGCTTTAACAACACAAACTACTTCCAGTCGCTTTTTAAGAAGTACGAAGGCATCACGCCCGGCCTGTATAAGAAACGATGCCGGTAGGAATATGCTGGGGGGCTTTTTAATATCCGGCGTAGCGGACATAAATTAAAAAGTGCGCCGAAGTCAATTCTTGCTGTGGTTCATTGTCTGGCCGGTTTTTCGCCGGAGGTTGTTCAGCCACTCGTCCTGCTTGCCTTCCTGGTAGTCCAGATTGTTGTCGGTGATGGTGCTGGCTGGCACGGTACAACTATTTCGTGGAAGTCATGGTAGAAAGACACGCAACCAGTGTTACTACAGCTTTCTAAATTCTACCTCCATGCGTCAGCGCTTCTTCTCCCAACCTTCATGGTCTATATGGGCAATGACCAGTTTGCTGCTCCTCGCGGGCCTGAGTAGCTGCGGCATCAGTGAGCAAGTGCAGCAGGCCAAGGCCTTTAAAGATGCCGACTTCCGCCTGGCCTCGGTAGAGCAAGCCACCGTAGCGGGCATCGACGTGACCAAGATCCGCCAGCCCGGCGACCTGAGCACCCTGGACCGCGCCCGCCTGGCGGCAGCTTATGCCTCCGGCAACCTGCCGCTGCGCATGCGCGTGAACCTGGAAATTCGCAACCCCAACGATGAGATGGCCGCCCTCAACGAGCTGGATTACATTGCCCTTATCGACGGCAAGCAGGTGGCAACGGGCCGCACCACCGAGCGCATTGAGGTAGCGCCCAACGGGGGCGTGGCGCTGGCACCCGTCACGTTGGAAAGCAATCTGCGCGATGCTCTGGGCGAACGGTCAATCGAGAGTCTGGCTGATATGGTGCTGGGCCTGGCCGACCGCGACCGGCAGCCTCTGCACCTAACATTGCGCATCCGGCCCACCTTCGTTACCAGCAGCGGCCGGCGCATCGCGCCCGCTGGCTACGTGAATGTCGATAAGGAGTTCACCGCCAGCGAAGTGCTGGATGCCGTAGAAAAGCGCGACTCGCTCAACCGCCGCCCCTAGACGCCTTGACTGTGAGGTACAGCCAGCACTACAACAAAGAAGCCCCGCCTTTCGGCGGGGCTTCTTTGTTGTAGTGCTAGGCTATTAAGCAACCGGCGTACCGGCTACGGCTACATCGTGAGGCACGGCGCGGCGCCCCCCGAAGGCGGCGGCAGCAGCTCCCAAGCCTAAGCCCAGCGCGGCTAGCAAAGCAGCCTTAGATAATCCCTCAGCGGCTTTATCACCCGTTTCGCGGGCCTGTGCCTCGGCTGCAACTTTGGCTTCGTCAAACTTCACGCGGGCCTGCTTGGCCGTGGCAATCCAGTTGTCCACCACCTGCTCCGACTCGGCCCGGCTCTTGCCTGTGCGCTGCATCACTACGTTCACGGCCGCATCGCGGTCGGCGGCGGCGCCGATGTTTTCGGCCCGGCTGGTGAGGCGGTCAATTACGTCGTCGAAGTTGTCATCGGCGGCCTGCGGATTGGCCGCGCTCTGGCCAGCCTCCGCTTTGGCATCGCGCCCGGCGGCTTTAGCCTGGCGCTCCAGGTTTTCGGGGCTCAGCTCGGCTTTGCCAGTCTGACGCAGCAACAGGCGGGCCTCGCGCTTGAGGTCATTCACGTCGATGCCGCGCTCCTGCAATTCGCCTTTGATGGCTTCCCCCGCTTCGGGAGCTACGGCGGCAATGCCGCGGCCCGCACCCGACAATGCTCGACCGGCTACGCCCGTTACGCCCCCGATGATACGACCCACAGCCGTGGTGAGCAGGTAAAAAGTCAGCAGCGTCACGACGGCCCAGGTCAGCAGGCCATGCAATAGCCCGTCGGTGGGCCGGGGCATACCCGCCAGCCGGCTGGCGACCGTCGCGCCCAGATACAGCGAAACCAGCATGCTGACTATCCACCAGATGCCCGCCCCGATGCCAATACCGGACATCGGGTTTTGCTCCTCCAGCGGATCAATAGTGCCCAGGCCAATACCCAGGCCCAGCAGGCTCAGCGAGAGTTGAATTACCAGTGCCAGTACGGCACCAGCAAAAACAGCCCCCCAGGAAATGCGTTTGACGACGGGCACCGCGCCAGCTACGGCAGAATGGGTGGGATGAGTGGTGCCCGTGAGGGACGCGACCACTTGGTTGGGCTCATTAGGATCAGTAACAGTTGCCATATGGAATACATGGTTGTGGAAGCGGCTTAGGCCGGCTACCTAGTGGAGAAATACACCTGTCATTGCGGCAGATGGCCTTCCATACGGCTGAATTCTGCTTGTTGTTCGCTTTCCGTTTCGGTAAGCTCAACTGTAAGTGTTTGTATCTTAACGGTTTCAGGGCTTGCAGACTGTTGCCAAACGTCTGGTATTCAACGTAGGAAGTAATTCGTATTGCCCTTAAACTAAAGGCTTGCGCCGGTGCAAAAAACGCTGTTTCAGCCACAAAACCGGGGCTCCCAGCGCAACAATGAAGCCCCAGTCGGCCAGAAACCGCTCCAGCCCTTCGGCGGCCAAGTCAGTGCGGCCTACGGCCAGCCCAGCCCCGACCAGGGCTGCGGCCGGAATAAAGGCCATCGCAATCAGCGGCCCGGCCTGAAAGCTGCGCCGGAAGGAAGCCAGAATCACTGCCCCAGCTAAGGCTCCGCTACCGGCCATTAGCAGTTCCATTAGCTTCGGGTGGGCCAGGTGCTGCACTTCGGAATTGGCGGCCAACGCCTCCGCGCTGGTTTCGCCGGCCGCTACCAGGGCCGCCATGGCCAGAGCTGCCGCCGCTACTAGCACGGCGTAGCCGGCCAGCGTCGAAAGCAGTCCCCGCTTCACCAGTGGCCAGCGCCTGAGCACTAAGCCTAACGGCACTTTGGTCATAGAGTCGAAGCCCGGCGCGATGATAGCTGAGGCCACAAACGCAATGGCCTGCGGCACGGGCTCCGACACCAGCCCAATAGCGGCAATAATGCCCCCCAGGCCCATCAGCAGCAGGTAATTGGTGGTGATGCGCCCTTGGTGGCGGAGGCCGCTTTCCATTTCTTCCCAAATGGCCTCATCTCGGTCGTCGTCCACGGCGTGGTGGCTGGCCGGAGAAATAAAGCTGGTTGCTTCGCTGGTGACTACGCTCAACGCGTGCTCGTCAGCCACGGCGGCGCGGGCACGGCGCAGTACCTCATCGGCCCCACGGTTGAGTACGTGCACGGTCAATACATCGCCCACGGGCTTGAGCGAGGCGCCGCGCTGTACGGTCAGGCCTATCACCTCATCCAGATTAATTAATTCCTGTTGAAGAATATCAGTGGCTGAGGACGGAACCGCAAGTTCCAGGGTTCGGTGCATAGAAATAAGCTAGAAGGTGAGGAAGGCGTGTTGCTACTTATGGCGCGTTCCTGTACGCACGGTTTCGGCTAACGTTGGCCGCCTTAATCAGATAGCCCGTACGATGCCAGCTTGCTTAAGCCACCTTTTAGCGCTTGTTTTTAATTGGCTCAAACCTGGTTTCGCGGGGCTGCTTCTCGCTCAGGTATTTCCAGTAGCGCAGCGGGATGTGGCGCCGGTGCAGCTTCATATTGCGGCGCTCCGGAATATTGGCGTGGTCGAAATACGTTTGCCACAGCAGCCGAAACAGCGGCTCGCGCTCGTCCAGCACCGTGGCCGACACGTCGGTGGAGCGCTGGGGGGCTTTTTCCTCAAACTGCACGATGTCAGTGCGGTGCAAATCATAGTACAAACCGTAGCCGCGACGTCGGTCGAATATCAGCCAGCGCTGGTCGGCGTAGCGCTTGGTGAAGTGGGCCGCAATAAGCGGCAGCACATCAAAATCGGGCTCGATGGTGGCGTGGAATAGCTCATCCTGGGTTTTCTCGAAGCGCACAAAGGCCTCCATCCGGTGCTTTTCGCGGAACATCTGCTTATCGATGTCGGCCACGAGGCGCACGCTGTCATTGGTATAGTTTTCCGAAATATCAACCCGACCCTTAGCTTCCACCGCCAGCTGCACATAGCGGCAGATGATAATTTCGCGGTCGGCTCGCTCCGACAGAAATACATGGTAGAGCCGGGAACGCGCCTCTTTATCTATGTATTTGAGCAAGCCCTGCCAAACGCGGGCGGCCTTTTCCTCACTGGTGGCAATGGGCACCGTAGCGGTAAAAAGCCCCCCTGTGCCGCTTCAGCCGGCTGAATGCTGTTGGGGGGCGTTTTGCGCTCGTACATCTCCAGCAATACCGTCAGCAAGCCATCGAAAGAGCCATCGTAGGTATAGTCGTGCATAAAGCGGAATGGGCAGGAAATAGCTCACCTTAAGTAGGAAGCAAACACAGAAATCGTATGCCATACTGAGCGGAGCAAAGCATCTGACGTATCTAGGCGGAGCACGAATTCAACGATTGCAAGCCCGATGCTTCGCTCCGCTCAGCATGACATACAAGCTTACCCCTGTACGGGCTGCAGTTGGCGAGCTGCGTCGCTAAGGGCCTGAGCTAATTGATGGAGTTGGTCAATAGTATTGGGCGTAGCGCCATCTACCACGCTGTTGATATGCTCAGCTAAGGTCAGTAGCAGGCTGCTGATCTGAGCCGCGTCGCCCGCGTTGATAACGCCTTCCAAGCTTTGCAAATCGGCGGCAATGGTTTCATACGCCGGATCGTCACCTGTTTTCAGCAGTTGGCTCCAGCCATTAATATTGCTAATACCGGGATTTTTACCGTTGGTAATATTCCCTTTAAGAATATCGAGAGAGGCCCCTAGGTGAGTGGCGGCGGCAGATTGGGAAATGCTCATAAATCGATGGGGTTTAAGTACACAGTATAACCTCACTTACTGCATACAGCACTTTGGGGTTAAGTAAGTGGGCGTTTCACCCTTGGCTCTCCCTTATTTAGTGCTCTCCTGTGTCGTGGGTCTGGCCAAAGAACCGTATCAGCAACTCGTTAACAGCTTCGGCCTCTTCGTGCTGCACCCAATGCGTGGCTTTATCAAAATACGTGAGCCGGCCCGCCTCGCACCAAGCTAAGCTTTCCTGTGCCATGTTGGGGTTGAGAAAAGCATCCCGCTTGCCCCATATAATATGCACGGGCACCCGCACGCGCCCCGGCGGATTCAGCTGCCGCACGTAGCGCGCGGCGGCCCGATACCAGTTGAGCATACTAGTCAGAGCGCTAGGCTGCTTCCAGGCTGCGCGGTAATAACCTAGATCTTCGGCGCTAAATGCCCCCCGACGGCTGGTTCCGCGCAGGGTCTGTTCGCCAAGCTGGTAGTTATTAAAGGCAAATGACTTTTCGGGCAGCCACGACAGCTGAAAAAGAAAATATACCAGCTTTTGCTCAACTGCCGAAGGCTGTGCCGCAACTCCTGGGTCATTACTCGCGGGTGCGGCACATTCAGGATAGCTACTCGCGCCACGCGGGTGGGGAAATAAGCCGCCAGGTTCCAGGCCACAAGCGCACCCCAGTCGTGGCCGACCAGAAAGGCGCGCTCGTGTCCGGCCGCATCAATCAGCCCGATGATATCGGCTGCCAAAACCGGCATCTTATAATCAGCTACGCGCGCAGGCTTGTCGCTGAGGTTGTAGCCGCGCTGATCAGGGGCCCATACACGGTAGCCCGCCTCGGCCAAAGTCGGGATTTGGCGTCGCCAGCCGTACCAGAACTCGGGAAAACCGTGCAGTAGGATAATCAGCGGGCCATTCTGGGGTCCGCATTGCACAACGTGCAGCGTAATGCCATTCGTAGGGACGTCGTGGTGTTCAAGTTCGTAGCGCACAACCCGTCTTACCGACTGTTGCGGTAAGAAGTTGCAAATCAGCCACAAACCTCCCTCACAGCATTAGGCGGCCTCCGGGTGCGCCTCGTCGCGAGCAGCGGCAGTGCGCACCGACTCATGCAACTGACGAACGAGTGGCAACAGGTCGCTGAGCTTGCAGCAGCAGGCCAGGCGTGCCACTTTCAAGGATTTGGAGACTTCAGAAGGAGCAGGCCGACGCGTCGGCGCCGCGGTGAGAAACAGTCATGGTAGTAGTTTTTAGTCGCTAATGGTTGGTTGGATGAAGAGCCGCCAGGCGGCGTGGGGGTGGCAGAATCAGAGAAAAAAGCAACAGGTCGCACCGCAGTGATGGGAGGTGTACTGAAGTGAGACCTGTTGCTTTCTGGGGGGCTTTTTGAACACCAAAAGGATACCGCAGTGTCCTTATACTTTTCTTTTAAAACTTAAAAAGGAATGAGTTTTAACAGATTAAGAAGCCTGAGCAAAAAGATCGAGCTGCTGGGTAACGAGGGCAGAGCGCACCGCTCCTGACCCGAACAGAATCTGCCGACGCAGGCTCTGCTCATCGTATTCACGGCTATCCAGGGCTTGACCCCGGCAAGTCAAAAAGAACTTGGCCCGCTTGAGCACCACGCCAAACTTGTGCAGATGATCCAGGGTGAGCGGAGCAAAGCGACGGGCCGCCACAATGCGCTTAGCCGAGCGTGCGCCCACACCGGGCACGCGCAGAATCATCTCGTAATCAGCAGTCTGGACATCCACCGGGAAAACGTGGCGGTTGCGTAGAGCCCAGGCAAGCTTAGGATCAATTTCCAGATCGAGGTGCGGATGCTGGGGGTCCAGAATCTCGTCGGCCTGAAAGCCATAGAAGCGAATCAGCCAGTCGGACTGATACAAGCGGTGCTCCCGAATGACCGGCGGGCGCGTGAGCTGGGGCAAGCGCGCGTCATCAGTAACGGGCACGTAACCAGAGTAATACACCCGCTTCAGGCCGTAGCCTTTGTACAGCGAATCGGAAAGCTGTAGAATCTGATGGTCATTCTCATCGGAGGCGCCTATGATAAGCTGGGTGCTTTGGCCCGCCGCCGCGAAAGCCGGCACCTTCTTAAATAAGGCCTTCTCCTCTTTATTCTGCACGATGCCCTGATGAATCTGCTTCATCGGGGTCAGAATCTCCTTATAGTTCTTCTCGGGGGCCAGATTCTGCAAGCTCAGCTCTGAGGGCAACTCAATGTTTACGCTCAAGCGGTCGGCGTACAAGCCAGCTTCCGCAATCAGCTCGGGCGAAGCGCCCGGAATGGTCTTGACGTGAATGTAGCCGTTGAACTTATGCTCCGTACGCAGCTTTTTCACAATGCGCACTAAGCGCTCCATCGTGTAGTCAGAATCCTTAAAAATGCCGGAACTCAGAAAAAGGCCTTCAATGTAATTACGACGATAGAAGTTCATCGTCAGATCGACCACTTCGTCTACCGTGAAGGCAGCGCGCTTCACGTCATTGCTTCGCCGCGACACACAATAGGCGCAGTCGAAGATGCAGTAGTTGGTGAGCAGAATTTTGAGCAATGACACGCAACGACCGTCTTCGGTGTAGCTATGGCAGATGCCCATGCCCTCGGCATTGCCCAGGCCTTTGTTCTCGTTTTTGCGCTTTCCGCCACTGCTGGAGCACGACACATCGTACTTCGCGGCGTCTGCCAAAATACTTAGCTTTTCCTGAATCCGTTCGTTCATTCGAGGGCTTTTGATGGCTTAAAAATAGCAATTAGACTTCATATACGCAATACTACCTTAAGCTAATTTTTTTAGGAAAGGTTTCAATATCGCCGCTTAATAAGACTGGTTCCTGCTAGAATTTTGCCCCCAAACCGTCAATCCTCAGATTAGTGCGCCCGGCGCTTTTTTGGCCTTGATTTGGGATATTATTCTCCGGTGGCTGGGTTGATAATTCCAGCTAAGCTTCAGCTTCGTACTTACCTGAAGCCCTACTTCGTTTGTAACTTGCAGGGTGCCATCTGGCTTTCGTATTGTTCCACTTTATGCTCGTTTACCTCATGTCTGCTTTCCATTTGCTGTGCCGGAATCGGTGGCGGCTGGTGGTGCCGTTGGTATTGTTAGCAGGCACAATTCAAGCTCAGGACCCGCAGCCGCCCATCGTCGACTCCGTGCGTACGCAGCCCGAAACCCGCCCCGACTCCCTGCGGCGGCGCTTCGATGAGGAGCGCATTCTCACAGGTTTGCAGGCTTATGCTAAGCGCAAGACCATTGCGGGCAAGGCAGTCGCGGCGCTCTTCAACTTCACGGCCCGCGCCGAGGAGCGGGCTGGCATCGACGCTACGCTGCTCGACCGCCAATACAGCCAGCACAACTACAAGATTGTACGCAGCATCAATATCACCACCCTCAACGCCTTCGGTTACAGCATCAACAACCCCGACCGTAAGCCGCGCAACTTTCTGGAAAAAGGAGGGAATATTTTTCACATTCGCACGGCTCCTTCACGGGTGCGCCAACTGCTGCTGTTTCGGGTGGGCGAGGAGCTGGAGCCGCAGGAACTCAGTGAATCGGAGCGTCTGTTGCGCCAGACGGGGGAGCTGCTCGACGCCCGTGTATTCGTAAACGAGGCCACGACCACGCCCGACAGCGTGGATGTGCAGATCATTACCAAGGATGTATTTAGTCTGAGCGGCTCGCTCCAGATTCGCGATGTGGACGCGGCCGTCATTGGGCTGAACGACGTGAACTTCATGGGGCTGGGCCATCAGTTCCGGAACCGCTACGAGTATGGCCGCGCCAGCCCCCAGCCCTGGCGCTACCGGGGCAGCTACCTGGTGCCTTTCCGCAACTTTGTTAATGCGGAGGTGCGCTACCGCAACGAGTACGAGAACAAGGAAATAGGCGCTTACGTGGCCCGCGACTTTGTTTCCATTAATACGCAGTATGCCGGCGCGGTGGCGCTCGATTTTTATGATCGGCTTATTCAGCTGCCACAATTGCCCCCCATCGACCCGTTTCGTCTGGAGCGGCTGCGCTACAGCACCCGCGATATATGGCTGGGGCGGGCCTTGCGCCTGAAAAGCTACGATCTGGGCTATGAGAATCCGGCCCGCTTTGTCATCTCAGCCCGCTTTTTGAATACCACCTACGGCGAGCGGCCCATTGAGGATTACGCGGATGCGAGCCTTTTTCTGGGCACCATCGGCTATAGCGTCCGGCACTATTATAAGGACAAATATCTCTTCGGCTTTGGTCGCACCGAGGACGTACCAACGGGCACTTTGCTCAGCCTCACCGGGGGCTACGAGTTGAATGAGCTGGGTAATCGGCGCTACTATGGTGTGCGTGCCGCTAGTGGCCTGTACAGTGTGCGCCGGGGTTACCTGTATTTGAGCGGGGAGTACGGTTCCTTTGTGCGCCAGCGCGACCATGACTGGCAGCAGGGCCTTTTGAGCACGCAGGTGCTGTATTTTACGCGGCTTTTTAACACGGGCAATTACCAGTGGCGCCATTTTCTGTGGAACCGCATGGACTTAGGCTTCGACCGGCGTCCTGGTGAGCAGCTGCTATCTATCGAGGGCGAACGGGGCTTGCGCGGCTTTCGCTCCGATGGCACCCTGCGCGGTACCAGTCGTTTTGTGCTCAACTACGAAGCTACTATGTACACGCCCGTTTCTTTTCTGGGCTTTCGCCTGGCCGGCGTAGCTTTTGCCGATGCGGCGTGGCTGGCCACAACTCCCGGCCGCGACTCTCCCTTTCTGGACAAGCCATTTACGGGCTTTGGCCTGGGTTTGCGTTTTCGTAATGAGTACACGGCACTCCGCACCATTCAGATTTTGTTTGGCTTCTATCCGGGGGGCCAGCTGACTAATAATGGCTATCGAATCTTTGAGAATTCGGGGGCCTATTACGACTTCAATGATTTCAACTTCTCCCGCCCCGGTGTCGCGCCGTATCAGTAAGAGGCAACATCTTGCGTCTAATCGTTGAGCAATTGGGTCAAGCGCCGACTACACAACGAATGCAGCGATTGAGACGCGAAAACGCGTCTTTACTCGGTTTGAACATCTACGTAAAAGGCAGATAAACCTAAGCGAAATTTGCCCCCCAGCCTTTAGTACCTTTGGATACTTAAATTATTTCAACCTCATACGCCCCTCCCATGCTTGCCCTCGGCGACTATAACGAACTGGAAGTAGCCCGCGCCGTGGATTTCGGCCTCTATCTGACTTCCGACGATGGCGACTTGCTATTGCCCATTAAGTACGTGCCCGCAGACACCCAAATCGGTGATCGGCTACGCGTATTTGTGTACCGCGACTCCGAAGACCGCCTAATCGCCACCACCTTAGAGCCACTGGCGCGGGTGGGCGAGTTTGCGGCTCTCACCGTTAAGGATGTATCTTCCAATGGTGCTTTTCTGGAATGGGGCCTCGAAAAAGACCTTTTTCTGCCCTACCGCAATCAGCGCCAAGCCTTGCGCGTGGGGCAGCGCGCTACCGTCTACGTTTACCTCGACGAGAATTCCGACCGCATCGTGGCCTCATCCAAATGGGAGAAATACTTGCCGCAGGGGGTTTTTCCGGGCCAAGTTGGCGACGAAGTCCAACTATTTGTAGCGCAGGATACGGATTTAGGCTACACCGTCATCGTGAATGGCGCTTACCTCGGGCTATTGTATCACAACGAGGTATTTCGCCCTTTGCGCCTCGGCGATACGCCAAATGGCTACGTGCGCCAAATCAGGCCCGACGGCAAGTTGGATGTGAGCCTCCAAAAAGTAGGCTACGACGAGGCTCTAGCTGCCACCGAAACCATTCTGACTGCCCTGCGCGCCAACGGCGGCACCCTGGCGCTTTCCGACAAAAGCGAGCCTGACGACATTTACCGCCGCCTGGGCATGAGCAAGAAAGTATTTAAAAAAGCGCTCGGCACCCTCTACAAGCGTGGCCTGGTGCAACTAGCACCCGATGAAACCCGACTACTGGAGCAGGAATAGGCAGCCAAAGCAAGCCGTAGTCTAAGAAGTTGACATTCAAAGGAAACAGTACAACAGGCGCCGTTTCCTTTGAGATGCCCTTTGGCTTCTTTGCCCTCAAGTGGTATTCATCGTAGAAGGTTTGCTACCGTCCTTCGCTCCGCTCCCGTGCTTCCAGCCACCTTATGACACCTCAAAAAACTGCTCTCATTGCCGGCGCCAGCGGCTTGGTTGGCAGCCAGCTCCTCACGCTCTTGCTAGCCTCCGAGCGCTACGCCAAAGTCATCGTGGTTGGCCGCCGCCCTCTGCCCCAGGTGCACCCCAAGCTGGAGCAGCGCGTACTCGACCTCGGCCACCTGGATCAGCACCGCCTGGGTCTGATTGCCGATGATGTGTACTGCTGCCTGGGCACTACTATGCGGCAGGCAGGCTCTAAAGAGGCATTTTATAAGGTCGATTACCTGTACGTGGTGAAGCTCGCAGCCCTTACGGCCGGCAATTTCGCGGCTCAGTTCTTAGTAGTTTCAGCCATGGGCGCCGATGCGGAGTCACGCATTTACTATAATCGGGTGAAGGGCGAAATGGAGCAAGCGGTGCGGCAGGCGCCCTTTCGGGCCATCCATATTTTCCGTCCTTCTTTGCTACTGGGTAACCGCACTGAAAAGCGCTTGGGCGAGCAGATTGGGGCCGTTTTGATGAAAGCCTTGCGTCCGCTAATGGTGGGGCCACTGCGTAAGTATCAACCTGTTGAGGCCGCTACGGTAGCCCGCGCTATGCTGCGCGCCGCCGAGGAAGACGGTGGAGGCATTCGCATTCACCTGTCCGATGAGATTGCCGAGGAGCGCTGAAGCCAACGAGCGAGGCTAAGTTGAGCACGGATTTTGTGCTTTAGGGGGTCAATTGACTTTTAACCCTAACATCTCCGTAATGAAGTTTTTGTACCATCTTGTCTTATTAGTACTTCTAACGGCCCCGGCTGCCTACGCCCAAAAAGGCGGCTACACCACGGGTATTGGCCTGCGCGGCGGCGGCTACTCTTCGGGCCTTACCGTAAAGCACTTTTTGAGTGGCAAGAATAACGTTGCTTTTGAAGGCTTATTGACAAGGGAATACAGAGCGCGGGGTGGTCGCCTCACCTTACTGCTGGAAAAACACCTGCCCGTGTCTGACGTTCGAGGCCTGCAATTTTACTATGGGGCCGGGGGCCACGTAGGGGCCTATGACGGACAATATTATTTTTTGGACAGACGCTATTATCGTGGCAGAAATAAGGAGGATCTCAGAGGCTATGATGACGGCCGTACCTATATCGCCTTCGGTGCTGACTTGATTTTGGGCCTGGAGTACAAATTTCCGGATCTGCCCTTCGTAGCAGGCGTAGACTACAAGCCATTTTTTGAGGTATTTGATGGCTATACCGGCCTTTATTCAGATGCAGCCTTTAGTTTACGTTTTGTTTTCTAAGGCACTGAACCAATCCTTTCCTCATTTAAACCACAAAAAAGCCCCCCAGATGCTATCTGGGGGGCTTTTTTGTGCAATGACTTAGCTGCCGCTAGCGAATCCTGCCGCGTTCACGACCATAGGAGCGCCCATCACGCACGGGCTGGCGAGCATCGTGGCGGTAGTAGCCGGGCCGGGGCCGCACCACTACGGGCCGCTGCCGGTAGGGACGTACGATAACGGGCTGGCGCTCCACTACTACTATCCGGGATGGGCGGTGGTAATAAGGCCGAGGTCGATACCCGTAATATGGGCGAGGCGGCGGATAATAAGCGGGGCCGCCGGCCACCACAACGCCGGGTTGGGCAGAGGCCACACAACCCGTCAGCAGTGCTGCCGAGAAAACCAGCGCCACCAGTACCACAGAGGATTTTATCAGCTTTTTCATAGTCTGTACAATGGCGCCTTGGTTCGGCTTCCATTTATAATTAGACAAAGATTAGCGCGATGCGTTTAATAGACCGTAGCAGAAATTTTACATAAAGTTGCCAGCAATACAAAACGCCCGCTGCTTCAGTGGGCAGCGGGCGTTTTCTAACCTTCATTAGCGCCAAAAACGCGCTATTTTTTTCCGTATTCGGTGTTCAGGCGCTTTAGTACGGGAGCCGTGACATCGAGCTCTTTGCGGCTATAGGCGATAGAGCCGCCGGGCTGCGCAATGAGAATAAACTGGTAGCCATTCTCCTTGCCATACTGCTCAATCAGCTTGTTCACGCGGGTCAGTACCTGCTGGCTCATTTTGGCTTCTTCCTCAGCCGCTTGGCGCTGAAGCTTTTGCTGCTCTTGGGCTACCTTCTGCTCCTGCTGTTGCAGCTGCTGCTCGGTGGCGGCTCGCTGCTCAGGCGTGAGACTCGCGGCCTGGGTCTGGTATTTCTGCACGGCCGTCTGAAAGCTGGTTACCAGCGTCTTGTTCTGGTTCTCCCAGCCTTTAGCCTTCGCCTCGAAGCTGCGACGGGCTACCTGCATACCTTTGTAGCCATCCAGCAGTTTGCTTGATTCTACGTAGCCGATTTTGGGGGCGGCGGGAACGGCGGCTACTGCGGGAGCGGGAGTAGCAGCCGTTGTATCCTCAGGGGCGGTGGTAATACTGTCAGCAGCAGCAGCGACGGGAGCGGCAGTGGCTACAGCGGGCACACTGGCCGGCTTCTGGGCAAAGTGCAGGTAAAATAATACGGCCACGGCGACAACCAGGACCGCGTTGATGGCTAAGAGCAATGAATTCGTCTTCATTCAAAAAATAGTAGCGGCCGACACCTCGTCGGCACCCCAAAGAAACGCAGAAACCGGCAGGATCAGAAATTAAGGACCGGATATGGGCCGTGCGCCGCTTGGTTGATGCTGAATTCAGAGCGCTTCAAACAAGCAGTTAAACCTGCTCGTCGTCTTCCTCCTTGGTTTTGGGGGGCGTTTCTTCCAGGTGGGGCCAATGCGACGAGCGGCTGGGGGGCAAACTATCCGGCCAGGCAATGTGCACCAGCGCGTCGCCCTGATTCACGACCGGCATATGGTTCAAGCCAATTACGTACCCGGCCGTCGGCGTTTCGAGGCGCACGGTGCCTTCGCCATACGGATCGGCTACGCTACCGTACACCTCTCCTTTTTCCAGGAACTGCCCATTCTGTACGTGGCTGCGAAATAAGCCTGCGAACTTGGCCCGCAGCCACGTATGCCGCCGACACACGACGCTCGGCTGCAAAGGCGAAGCCGCCGATTCTACCATCCCCAGGTGCTGTAGCACCCGAAACGTGCCCGCCATAGCCAATTCTATTCCGGCCTCATCGAGGCGGAGCGACTCGCCGGTTTCATACACGATAATGCGACGGCCCTGCTGCATAGCGGCTTCACGCAAGGAGCCGGGCCGCAAGGCCGCGTGCAACGTAAATGGTGCGGCAAAAGCGGCTGCCAGCGCATCCGTTTGGTCGTCTTCGCCCAGCAGGCAGCGCACCTGAGGCATATTGGCCCGCGCCGCGCCGCCCGTATGAAAATCAATGCCGTAATCAATCAGCGGCATGATTTCGCGCATGAAGCGGTGCGCTACCCTACTAGCCAGCGACCCGCGCGGATTGCCCGGAAAGCTGCGATTCACATCCTTTCCGTCGGGCACCTCGCGGGAGAAGTTAATGAAGCCATAGATGTTGAGAATGGGTATGGCGATGATAGTACCGCGCAACGGCTGCAACAAATCGCGGCGCACCAGGCGGCGGATCGTTTCGATGCCATTTACTTCATCGCCGTGCATACCGGCCATCAGCAGCACCGTAGGCCCAGGTTCCTGCGCCCGATACACGTACACGGGTATATCAATGACGGTGCGAGACGGCAGGCGCGAAATCACCAGCCGCGTCAGCATTCGTTCGCCCGGCCTGATAACCAAGCCGTTAATCAGCATGTCGGTTGGGCCGTAGGTGTGGGGCAATGGCTGGGCTGTAACGCGAAGCGGTGCTTCGCTCATTGAACAATAAGGTTGGAGGTATTTCGACAACGACCGCAAGGCCAGTTGTTCAACGAGCGAAGCACCGCTTCGCGTTACACTACATCGGGCTGGGTATCGGGCTGGGGGGCTTTTCTGGTCGTTTTCTTAATGGAATCCTTGCGCTTGCTATGCACCAGCGCAGCCGTGTATTCGATGATTTTGCCGGCAATATCCAGGCCGGTTGCCTTCTCGATACCCTCCAAACCCGGCGAAGAGTTTACTTCCAATACGAGAGGCCCTCGCTTGCTTTGGAGCATATCAACGCCGGCAATACCCAAACCCAGCGCTTTGGTAGCCAGCAAGGCGGCAGCTTTTTCGGCCCGGCTCAGCTTCACCAGCTTGCCCGAGCCGCCCCGGTGCAGATTGGAGCGAAACTCGCCTTCCTTGCCCTGGCGCTTCATAGCACCCACCACTTCCCCATTCACCACAAATGCCCGCAGATCAGCGCCTTTGCTCTCGGCAATAAACTCCTGCACAATGATGCGGGCCTTCAGGTTATGAAAGGCCTCAATCACCGACTGAGCGGCTTTTTCGGTTTCGGCCAGCACGACGCCCAAGCCTTGCGTACCTTCCAGCAGCTTGATAATCACCGGCGCGCCACCTACTTGCTTGATCATTTCGGGCACCTCATCAGAGTAGTTGGTGAAGGCCGTTTTGGGCATACCTAACCCGGCCCGCGACAGAATCTGCATGGAGCGCAGCTTATCGCGCGAGCGCACAATGGCCTGGCTATCAACAGCGGTGCGCACTTTCATCATCTCAAACTGCCGCACTACGGCCGTGCCATAGAACGTAACCGAGGCACCAATACGCGGAATAATGGCGTCGATGCCCGTAAGCTTTTTGCCTTCGTAAATGATGCCTGGTTCGCCTTGCTCCAGCACCAGATTGCAATGCAGATGGTCGACGACCACCGCCTCGTAGCCGCGCTGCGTAGCTGCTTCAACTAGGCGCTTTGTGGAGTACAGCCTCGGCTCGCGCGAGAGAATGGCCAGTTTCATTGGAAAGATAGGTCAGAGGAGAGTTGGGAGCGGAGGCAGGAAAGCGGGGAAAAGCCTAATCAATTCGGGGCCGCGGATGTTTGGCCACCGCCTGACTTTTATACGACAAATGTAGGCGAGCCACATCAACTACCAGTTGTGCTTTGCGCAATAAGGCCCGCCCAATGAGTACGGGATAGCGCATATCGGAACGGTCGGACAGAGAAAACTCGGCGGAAATATCTTCGCCAAATAACTGAATAACTGTCTGAATAACATAGCGTTCCTGCACATCACCATTCGAGCTTTTGATGTCGCGCAAAGAGAACTCAGCGAACTGCAGCGCACGGCCATTAAAATTTGGATGTGAGGGGTCGAGCAAGAGCACACAGAGCAGCTCGCGGCCGTCGGGCAAAGTTTCGATATGAATATTGGAGCAGTGAATAGCCCCCGTATACGCCCCCGTATCGACCTTCGCCTCTACGCCTCGCAGCTTTAATTGCGGGAAATCAACCAACTCTCTTCGTCCTACTATCTTCTTCGGAACCCGCTTTTTTATCATGGCAGAGGCAAGATAAGCTATAGAAGTGAGTACCGAGAAGTGAGAAGTGAGACGTTCTTCTGACAGATTGTTCCTGAACAGCGTCTCACCTCTCGGCACTCACTTTTATCCTTTATAACTGATTCGATATACGGCGTCGTTCTGGTCGTCAGACACAAGCAGGGAGCCATCTGGAAGCTCCAACAGCGCTACGGGGCGGCCCCACGACTTGCCGTTCTGGAGCCAGCCTTCGGCGAAGGTTTCGTAGGCAGTGGCTTTTTTACCAGTGGCATCTACGCGCACTAAGGTAATGCGGTAGCCAATTTTGTTGCTGCGGTTCCAGGAGCCATGCTCGGGAATAAGAATCTGGTTGCGGTACTGGGCCGGAAACGCCTTGCCCGCATAGAAGGTCATGCCCAGCGGCGCAACATGGGGGCCTAATTTGCGGGCCGGGGCCACATAGTCAGCGGGCTTTTTGCCTGCCCCGAATTTGGGGTCCAGAATGTCGCCGCCGTGCACATAGGGGAAGCCAAAGTGTAAGCCGGCCTGCGGGGCGCGGTTCAGCTCGCAGGGAGGCGTGTTGTCGCCGAGCATATCGCGGCCATTGTCAGTAAACCACATCTCCTTGGTAACGGGGCTCCAGTCGAAGCCCACCGTGTTGCGCACGCCCTTGGCGAAAGTCTCCAGGCCGGTGCCATCCGCATTCATCCGATTGATGGTGCCAAAAATGGGTTCTTCGGGCTCACATACATTGCACGGAGCACCTACGGGCACATACAGCTTGCCATCGGGCCCGAAGGCGATGAAGCGGTAGCCGTGGTGGTCCCGATCGGGCAGCTGATCATATACGACCTCTGGCTTGGGCTTCTGCTTGAGCTTTTGGGCAATATTGTCGTAGCGAATAATGCGGTTGATTTCTGCTACATATAGCGCCCCGTTGCGCATAGCTACGCCATTGGGCGCGTTCAGGCCGCTGGCAATGGTGATGACTTCGTCGGCCTTACCATCTTTGTTTCGGTCGGGCAGGGCATACACTTTATCGCCGCGGGTGCCTACGTACACGGTGCCGTCGGGACCCAGCGCCAGCTCGCGGGCGCTGCCTACATTTTGAGCAAAATAGCTGATAGTAAAGCCGGGGGGCAATTTTATCTGCGCCAACTCGGCAGGGGGCGCTACGGCGGGCCGCTCAGTGGTAAAGGCCAGAGCCAGTGGACTCAGCAATAAGGGAGCAAAGAAGAGGCGGAGACGCATAGAACCGTAAAAAGATGTGGACGTGTTTTATTACGAACTGGGGGGCATTTTAGCTTAAACCCTAAAACCTGCCTGACGTTCCCAGAAAACTGTGTATCCTTTCCAGCGTCTATTTCCCATCCTGATATGAGCAATCAGCCTTCTAACGGTTCCTGGCGCTCCAGTGCCCAATCATTTGGCCGGGTCTATTTATGCCAAGGTGACATTACGACCCTCGACACCGACGCTATTGTAAATGCCGCTAACTCCTCCCTCCTGGGCGGTGGCGGCGTAGATGGTGCCATTCACCGCGCTGGCGGCTCTCAGATTTTAGAAGAATGTCGCCGCTTACGAGCTAGTCACTATGACAAAGGCTTACCCACAGGGGAGGCCGTTATTACTACAGGTGGGCGCTTACCTTCTCCGTATGTTATTCACACTGTGGGGCCAGTTTGGAATGGTGGGCAGAAGCAAGAGCCGGAGTTATTAGCCAACTGCTACCGCAACAGCCTGCGTCTGGCCGCCCAACATAACCTGGCGAGCATTGCTTTTCCGGGCATCAGCACCGGCATTTATGGGTATCCTAAACCGGGAGCCACCGCCATTGCCGTGCGCGAGGTGCTGGCATTTCTGGAAACCAATGAGCTGCCAGCAGAGGTGGTGTTCGTGGTGTTCGATGCAGAGAGCAAGCGACTATACGAGCGTGAACTGGTGACTAAGACGTCGGCGTAATCACTTCCGGGTGGCGGCGCAGGTAAGCCGCCACATCGTAGATCAGGCCAGCGTGGCCAGCCTCCAGCAGCACCGTTTTTGCCTGCCGTAACGACCCAATAAATTGTTGCAAGCCCGCGTGCGGAATCACCCGGTCGTATTTGCCCAGAAAAAACGTGACGGGTACCTGGTGCTCATTCAGGTTGCGGGCCAAGTCTTTCAGGTTGAATACTAGCAGCCGAAACCCCACCCAGCTTCGGTACACGCGCAGGCGTTTTTCGCGGCTTTCGAGTTGCCATTGAGCAAAGCGCACCAGGTTGGTGTCAACCACTCGGCGCTGACCCAATGCATCAATGAACCGTAGCAGGCGCTGCGGGCGCAGCACTGCCCGCCCCAATATGCCGCGCATCCAGGGCGGATACGTAGCCAGCGAATACCAGAACTGTCGTTGTAGCCCATCGGGGGCGATCAGCCAGACTTGCTGCACCCGACCAGGAAAGTGCTCCACGGCCGTAAGGGCAAATTTGGCCCCCATGCTGAAAGCCAGCAGGCTAAAGGTGTCGATGTTTTTTTCGGCCAGAAATGCAGCCAACAGCTCCCCGAGGCACCTTTTTGTTAGGGGCGCATCTACTTTGGCTAAGCGGCTTTGCCCGTGATAAAATAAGTCGAAGGCATAGATACTGGCCGCACCGCCCAACACGGCGGCCACGCTGCGCCAGTGGCCTTCGCTCTGCCCGTAGCCGTGGAAAGCCAGCACCACCCGCGGGCCAGTGCCATAAGTCTGATAATGCAGAGTTGTTTTCAAAGAAAGCCGCTACAAGAAGTTAGTCGGATAAGGGAGAAACGCCAGATTTGGTACCCTACCAGTAAACAATCTACTACGTTTTCCAGCCCAACATCGTCAGTAATGGCGCGAGGCAAAAGCCTGCCTTGCCTCTTTACTACAGCCGCGACACGCCGCCTGACACCACAAACTTCATGACCTCACTACTGGGCAAATCCAGGAAAGTCACGTTTTCCTTGGGCACCAGAAACAACTCACCGGAGAAGTTATAAGAGTGCGGACAGTACACGGCCACCAGATCGGGGCGGCTGGCGGGCTCTATGCTATCCTGGGTTACAAACCCCATTTTAAAGATTTTGGCCTCCTGGTTGATGCACATCACCACGGGGCAGTTAAACTTCTGATTGTCGCCTACGAAGGCGTCGAACAGATCCTTGAGGCTGGAGTAAATAATGCTCACCAGAGGCGTGCGATGCAGAATACGCTCAGCAATAATGAGAAAGGGCCGCACCATGAAGGACTTGGCTACAAAGCCCACAATGGTCAGCAGCACCATAGCCATCAGCAACCCGATACCGGGGGGCACATTATCCATTCGAAACAAGCTATCCAGCCACCGGATTGTCGCGAATAGAATGTAGATGGTCAGCCCCACCGGGGCTACAATCAGAAAGCCGTTGAGGAAATAAGTAAAGAGCTTGCGCATACAGCAGCAGAGAAAAAGAATGCCCGACCAGAAGAAACCGGCCGGGCAAATAACGACGATGTAAGACAGAAATCCGTGCGTCCTTACGCAACTGCCAGGGCTACCTGCTCGATGCGGTCGGCTACGCGCTGCATCAGCCACATGGGAGTGCTGGTGGCGCCGCAAATTCCTACGGAGTCAACGCCCACAAACCAGTCTTCATTCAGCTCCTGCTCATTCTCAACGAAGTAGCTGCGCGGATTATTTTGATTTACCACCGTAAACAGGGCCTTGCCATTCGAGCTTTTGCGCCCACTCACAAATACCACTACGTCGTGCTCAACGGCAAACCTGGCTAAGGCCGGCTCGCGGTTGCTTACCTGCCGGCAAATGCTGTCGTTGGCATCAAAGCTATCCAAACTGCCCCCCGCGGCCGCAATACGCTCCTCAATGAGCTGCTTCATGTGGTAGAAGCCGGCCGTGCTTTTGGTCGTCTGACTGAATAGGGTGATGGGGCGAGCAAAGTCGATCTGATCGAGGTCAGCCTCCGTCATCACGATTAGCGCACGATTTCCGGTTTGGCCGGCCAGACCGGTAACTTCGGCATGGCCTGGCTGCCCATAAATGACAATCTGGCCCTCGTGGCGGCGGCTGACATCATAGGCGTGCTTCACCCGGTTTTGCAGCTTCAGCACTACCGGGCAGGAAGCATCAATCAGCTCCAGGTTGTTGCGCAGCGCCAGCTCGTAGGTTTCGGGCGGCTCGCCGTGGGCCCGGATAAGCACTTTGCTATCGTGTATTTGCTGTAGCTGTTCGCGGTCAATGATGCGCAGGCCCCGCTGGTGCAGGCGTTCCACCTCCATGCGGTTGTGCACAATGTCGCCCAGGCAATACAGGGTAGACTCGTGCTCCAACTCATCTTCAGCCATTTGAATGGCGAACTCAACGCCAAAGCAATAGCCCGAGTTTTTATCAATAGTGATGTTCATGGCAGAGGAAATATATCAGTAGCTGCCGCTGCAACTTTAGTGCCCCAACTAACTACCAGCAACGTGAGCCCTTGTTCATTTTTTTGGCATTTACGAACCTAAGCTCCTGCGTAAGACGAAGTTCAGCGCAGAAAAATGCCCTTCATAAGCCATAGCTGTAACATATCTATGACTATAGACCAGCAGAGCATGCTGAGCTTGTTTAGCCACAAAACTTAGTGTTTGGAACCGGCTGCCTTTCTGCTTTATGGATGCCGCGCCGTGGGGGGCATTTCTTCGGTGCTGGGCGTCGTCAGGCCGGCCGCCGCCAGCGAAAAAAGCGTGGCTGAGACGCGCTCCAGCACGAAGTCGACCTGTTCATCAATGGTGATGTGGGTGGTATCCAGCAACACCGCGTCGGCGGCGCGGCGCAGGGGGCTTTCGGCGCGGGTGGTATCCAGGTAGTCACGCTTCGTGAGGTTTTCGACAATCTCCTCCACTTTCACATGCTCTCCACTTACTGCCAGCTCCTCTTGGCGGCGCAGGGCGCGTACGCCGGTTTCGGCCGTCATAAAGACCTTTACCTCAGCATCCGGAAACACCGTAGTGCCGATATCGCGGCCATCCATTACTACCCCCGCTTCCGGCCCATGCGCTGCTGCTGGCTAACCATTGCGTGGCGCACGGCCGGTATCACTGACACCTCACTCACCGAGTTGGAGATATACATCTGGCGAATCTCATCTTCACGGATTTCACCGTCCAGACACAATTCGTTGCGTCCCGTGCGGCGGTTGCGCTTAAACGAGATGTGCAACTCGTGCAGAGCCTGCTCGATACGGGGCAAATCGTCAAATCTTATTTTGTGTTCGAGCAAATACAGGGTCACGGCCCGGTACATGGCGCCCGTGTCAATGTAGGCATAGCCTAACTCGGCGGCTACGGCTTTGGCAGTAGTGCTTTTACCGCACGAAGAGTAGCCGTCGATGGCAATGACGATTTTTCTCATGGGGAAGTCGTTCGGCGCGAGGGCAAGGGGACAGGAATCCAGGTCCGGCGACGAGGTACGGCAGCCGCGGCTAAGCGGGTGGGCACAGAGTGGAAGAGTACCATTACAGCCTCGTCCGCACCATGCACTAGCTGCCACTCTACGTAGCTGAACGGA
This sequence comes from Hymenobacter sp. R533113, assembly GCF_056835965.1. NCBI lineage: Bacteria > Pseudomonadati > Bacteroidota > Cytophagia > Cytophagales > Hymenobacteraceae > Hymenobacter > Hymenobacter sp. R533113. Next base: position 396,024 of record NZ_JAKWBD010000001.1, on the reverse strand, counting down.
TTCACAAAGGTACAACCGGCTATCCGTACTCCGACCAACCCGGAGGCGTCGCGGTGCCAGTGGCCCCCAAAGCTACGGATTATGCACTCCCCCAAAAAACATCCCAGCGCATTTACTACACCAGCTCTAGCCTCGTGGCTAATACCAGCGCGCTCACGATCAATAAACTCCGTGAGCCGACGCACTGCTAACTCATCAAAGGAGGCGAGGTTTAAATTTTGCGGCACGGCTTCGGCAGCGCTTCTTAGCTCTTCCATAGTAGCAAAAAAGTAGCATCCGATAACCGACTCAAAGCAGAGTCGAAATGAAAATCACCGAATTGGTTGAGCTTTAAAACTACAAAAGATAACGACTGGTATTCAGAGAAAACACGTCAATTAAATCCAATTCTTACGTGTTGTCTCCGCCTCCAAACGATCAGGTATTTGCTCAAAAAACGTAATTACCGAATCCGCGAGCCCATGCTTCAACTGCTGCCCTACGCGATAGAAAGGGTTTAAAAACAGCTTATTGCGCAAGCCTATGCCCGTGGTGCCATCAGGGCCGGCAGCCCACTCGCCCTGGTAGGTTTGCGCGATGCACTCGCCCAAAAAGCAACCCAAAGCATTTATTACGCCTTCGCGGCTCGCGGGGGGCAATTGTGCCCGCTGTCCTTCAATAAAGTCGGAGAGGCGTTGCACACCGGCGGCATCAAAGCCATTGACCTGCAATTGCTGACGCACGGCATCAGCGGCGGCTCGGAGGGCGGTTAAGGGATTTGGCTCGGGGGGCATTTTTGGCAGAATCTAGTAAATGGAGAAGCTTTTCACTTTGATAAATCCTTTTTCGCCAACACATACCTCGTCAGGATATTTGCCGCATCAGGCCACGCCCGGAACTCATTCGCCTGCAACTGCCGAGCTAAGTCTGTGTTATCACCCACAACAGACAACATTGCTTTGTTGAACTTACGCCGGCCAGTGGGCAGGCGGCGGGGCAATTCATTATTTACACGCAGAAGAAGTTGGCGCGTCGTCCAGCCCAGAAAAGCAGATGGGTTATCGCTTTTTTGAAATTCAAATAGCGTGTAACCACCCGCGTTGAACAGCTCCCTGGCAAAGCCTTGCGGCAAAGCACTGTACGTTTCACCGTCGGCAGTAAAGCGGATGATTTGTCCCGGTGAATACGCCTGCGAAACATTGGCTCCAAGGGCAGACAGGTATATTCGGTCACGCTTTATTTCATACACTAGCGCCTCATGCCAAGTGCTGTCGGGCAGTTGGTAACGGACGCTGGTTCCGTTGCTGGCTCCTTCCCGGCGTACGGTGAGGTCCTCGGGCGGCAATGGCGTTGTGGGCGTCGGGAAATTGGCCGGCTGCCGCCGCTGCGCCGCGGCAGAAGCGGCCATTCCACTAACCAGCACGAGTAGAATTACTAAACGACGGCTGAGTGCTGTAAATATGGCAGCCGGCATTAGCAGTCGTGGGTGGGGCAGGGCATGCGGCCACCTCTGCTCTGGCGCTTGAAGGCTTTGGTTTTCTTTTGTTGGGCCGTGCGCTGAGCGCAACCGGCCAGGGGGGCCACGGCAGAACCGGCCAGCGCTGCGGCCAGCAGAAGAGTCATAATCTTTCTCACGAGACGAATTTGGCAGGGATAATTAACCAAATATAAGGTTCTTTACCCGCCCGCCGGCCTGGGGGGCAAATTCTGAACCGTCTACTTTTCTGCCTTATGCCCGCCGAATTCAGCCTGCGCGCCAACGTTATTGATCTGTTTGCTAACACCATAGCTCCGGCTACCATTTATGTAGCTGGGGGGCAAATTCAGCGCCTCGAACCACTCTCCTCTCCCACGCCTGATCCGACGTTGCCTTATGCGCTGCCAGGATTTGTGGATGCTCATGTACACATAGAAAGCTCCCTGCTGGTGCCCGCCGAGTTTGCCCGTTTGGCCGTGGTGCACGGCACGGTAGCTACCGTCTCCGACCCGCACGAAATCGGCAATGTGCTGGGCTTGGCGGGCGTGGAGTATATGCTGGCCAGTGGCCGCAGCGTGCCGTTTAAATTCTGCTTCGGCGCGCCTTCCTGCGTGCCGGCCACGCCTTTCGAAACGGCCGGGGCGATTATTTCGGTGCAGGACATTGAGCAGCTGTTTCAGAGCCCCGAAATCGGCTACCTGGCCGAGATGATGAACTGGCCCGGCGTGCTCCACAACGACCCCGACGTAGCGGCCAAAATTGCCCTGGCCCAGCGCTACGGCCGCCCCGTGGATGGCCACGCGCCCGGCCTGCGCGGCGCCGACGCCCAGCGCTACGCGGCCGCCGGCATCAGCACCGACCATGAGTGCTTCACCGCCGACGAGGCCCGCGACAAGCTGGCCGTGGGCATGAAAATTCTTATTCGGGAAGGCTCGGCGGCCCGCAATTTTGAAGCGCTCATTGACCTGCTGCCTGAGCACTACGAGAACATGATGTTCTGCTCCGACGACAAGCACCCGGATACGCTGGTCCTGGGCCACATCAATCAGCTGGTACAGCGGGCCGTAGCGCGCGGCCAAGACGTACTAAAAGTGTTGCGCGCGGCCTGTCTGAACCCGGTGCTGCACTACAACTTGCCCGTAGGCCTGCTGCGCGAAGGCGACTCCGCCGATTTCATCGTGGTCGATAACCTGACTGATTTTCGGGTGCGCCAAACCTACGTGGGGGGCGAATTGGTAGCCCAAAACGGCCAAACGCTCATTCCGTCTTCTCCCGTAGCCGTGGTTAATAATTTCCACGCGCAGCCTGTCAGGCCCAACGACTTTCACCTTTCTACACCGCAAAAAGCCCCCCAGGCGCAGCCGTCGGAAATTCGTGTGATTGAGTGCTTCGACGGCCAGCTCATCACCGCCCGCCACGACTTACTTGCCAGCGTTGAAAATGGCCTTGTCGTGCCCGACGTAGCCCGCGACATCCTGAAGCTCACGGTAGTAAATCGTTACGAAGTGGCTCCACCAGCCGTAGCATTTATTACTGGCTTCGGCCTGAAGCGCGGCGCCTTAGCTTCCAGCGTCGGCCACGATTCGCACAACATTACCGCCGTCGGCACCGATGACGAGAGCATTGCCAGAGCCGTAAACCTGGTTATCGAGGCGAAAGGAGGCCTGGCCGCTGTGGGGGGCAAATTCGAGGAAATACTGCTGCCGCTGCCCGTAGCCGGCCTCATGTCTGATCAGGATGGCTACCGCGTAGCCGAAGCATATGCTGCCGTCGATGCACTGGCCAAAGAGCTAGGCTCGCCACTTGCCGCCCCGTTTATGACCTTGTCATTCATGGCCCTGTTGGTAATTCCCAGTTTAAAGCTCAGTGACAAAGGCTTATTTGATGGCGAAGCGTTCCGGTTCGTGGAAGCTGTAGTGTAGACTGAAGTACGCCGTCTGACAAGCTTTATTTCAGAATGTCATGCTGAGGTCACGAAGTATCTCGCGTGCTGATGCTGGATTACTAATCCCACTAAACACGCGAGATGCTTCGTGACCTCAGCATGACGTTCCGCCTTTAAGCACTAAAAAAAGCCGCTGCACTTCTGTGCAACGGCTTTTTACTAAAGGTTAGACCTCAAAAGCTTACACCTCCGCAAACCGCTTACTCATCAGCTTGGTCAGCTTTTCCTGCGTGAGCGGCTTGGCCAGATACTCCACATCGGGATACTGCGCCACGCGGGCGGTGTCAGCGGCGTGCATGGAGGTGGTGAGCACGGCCAGCACAGTACGAGCCTTCACTTCGGCGGGCAGGGCGCTATAACGTTGCAGAAACTCAAATCCATCCATACCGGGCATCTTCAAATCGACAAAGACCAGGGCGGGCGTTTCGTTGGGCACCGGGTCAATGAGGTTGCGACCTTCGCCCCAGAAGAAATCATAAGCCTGCTGGGCACGGGTAAAAATCAGCACATTATCGGCCAGATCGAGGCGGCTGAGCAAGCGATTGTTCAGAAAGCAGGTGGTCTCGTTATCATCCACCAGCACGATATTGCGCAGCTTTTTGGTCACAGTCATAGGTATATGTATTACTTATAATTGAGAATACTAAACCGGAAGCCGGCGATAAAGATATTTTTTCTTTACAGCCAACCTTGCGCGCGCATCCAGTCGTCATTGTAAATTTTACCCAGGTAGCGAGTGCCGTGGTCAGGCAGCACAATCACCATCGTGTCATCTTCCTGCAAGTGCTCACGGGCGTATTCCAAGGCGCCGTACACTGCCGATCCGCAAGACCAGCCCACAAATAAGCCTTCCTCTTTGGCCAGTCGGCGCGTCATTACGGCCGCATCCTGGTCGGTTACTTTAATGAAAAGGTCAATAAGATCGAAGTCGACGTTTTTGGGCAGAATATCCTCACCTATGCCTTCGGTTTTGTAAGGATAAATCTCGTTCTCGTCGAAAATACCCGTCTCCTTATACTTCTTAAATACCGAGCCGTAGGTGTCTAAGCCAATAGATACGAGGTCAGGATTTTGCTCCTTCAGATACTTGGCCGTACCACAGATGGTGCCGCCGGTGCCCACGCCGCAAGCGAAATGAGTGATTTTTCCATCTGTTTGGGCCCACAGCTCAGGGCCGGTGCCCTCATAGTGAGCCGCAGTGTTTGAAAGATTGTCGTACTGATTTGGGTAGAAGGAATTAGGCGTCTCCGCGTTCAGGCGACGGGCCACGGAGTAGTAGGAACGGGGGTCCTCGGGAGCCACATCAACGGGGCAGATAACCACCTCGGCACCCACGGCCCGCAGGATATCCTGCTTTTCCTTGCTTTGCTTGTCGCTCATCACGAAGATGCACTTGTAGCCTTTATGAATAGCCGCCAAGGCCAGGCCCATGCCGGTGTTGCCGCTGGTGCCTTCGATGATGGTGCCGCCGGGCTTAAGCAAGCCAGCTTTTTCCGCGTCTTCTACCATGCGCACGGCCATGCGGTCTTTCACGGAGTTGCCCGGATTGAAGTATTCAACCTTGGCCAGTACCGTGCCTTTGATGCCGTCGGCTACTTTATTGAGTTTGACCAAGGGAGTGTTGCCGATGGCTTCAACTATGTTATTCAGATACATACAGTTGGGTAAGCGGAGTAGTTGGGTGGACCACAAAGGTACGAAATTCACCCTTTGGGCCGGGTCGGAATTCTGCTGGACTGGTTATGGAGGAGCTTAAGGACAAATTTTTGGCGCTAGGAGGCAACTATCCGGTTGGGGTACAATGGGTTCTTGCCCCGGCCTCAAAAAAGCCTACTTTTGCGGACCGGCCACCCCAAGTACTATAAGGTGGCCGTACCACCTCCAACTCGAATTTTTCCCTAACCCTTCTCCTAATGAGTGTTCTGGTCAATAAGGATTCCAAAGTGATTGTGCAAGGCTTTACGGGCTCCGAAGGCTCGTTTCATGCCCAGCAGATGATTGAGTACGGCACCAACGTAGTTGGCGGCGTGACGCCCGGCAAAGGTGGCAGCACCCACCTCGACCGTCCCGTGTTCAACACCGTGGCTGAAGCCGTAGAGCAGGCCGGTGCCAACACGAGCATTATTTTCGTGCCCCCGGCTTTCGCCGCCGATGCTATCATGGAAGCCGCCGACGCGGGTATTAAAGTCATCGTGACCATCACCGAAGGCATCCCGACCAAGGACATGATTGCGGTAAAGGAATACCTGAAAGGCCGCGAAGGTCTGCGCATGATTGGGCCGAACTGCCCCGGCGTCATGACCGCTGGCGAGTGTAAAGTGGGCATCATGCCCGGCTTTATCTTCACTAAAGGCAAAATCGGCATCGTATCCAAGTCGGGCACGCTGACTTATGAGGCGGTTGACCAGCTTACTAAAGCCGGCCTGGGCCAGACCACGGCTATCGGCATCGGTGGTGACCCGATCATCGGCACCACTACCAAAGAAGCGGTGGAGCTGCTCATGAACGATCCCGAAACCGAAGGCATCGTGATGATCGGTGAAATCGGGGGCGGCATGGAAGCGGAAGCTGCTCGCTGGATCAAGGAAACCGGTAATAAGAAACCCGTTGTTGGCTTTATTGCTGGCCAAACAGCACCTCCCGGCCGTCGCATGGGCCACGCCGGTGCCATCGTAGGTGGCGCTGATGATACGGCAGCTGCTAAAATGGCCATCATGCGCGAGTGCGGTATCCACGTAGTAGACTCACCCGCCGAGATTGGCGACACGATGCTGCGCGTGCTGCAAGGCGACAAGGTAACTGCGTAGGTTTCACTGCTTTAAAAGCAAAAAAGCCCCCAGCAAATTGCTGGGGGCTTTTTTATGTCACCTCAATTCCTTCAATGGCGGCGGACCTTCTTTTCTTACTTTTTCAATGGCTTCCAACCAATACTCCCAAAAAGCACTGTCAGCTGGTGTGTCATCTTCAAGCCAATATTCACCGCCACTTAAAATATCGGTTAAATCATTTGAGCCTGTGGCTTGCCAATAGGCTTTGAGCATATAAAGCATTGCTTCGTAGCCTTCTTTCTCAGTTATTGTTCTGTTGCTACTTATTTTCATGTTACTTACTGTAAGGCATAATTTTAATATCATCCTTAGATAGCAGTATGATTAGCAAGAGCTACAACCTCAAGGCAGGTAGCACTACTTCCGCCCACTTTGCCCCCCAACATTCACGACCACACCAAAATTAAACACCGAGTTAGAGGCTTTTAGAAATTTCTGGCTGCGCAAGCCAAACATGCCGCCGCTGATGAGTTGCAGCTGCACCGGGCCGGCTAGCTGCACGCGGGTGAAGGTGATGGGCTCCACGAAAACGTTGTCTTCAGGCGTGGTAGCTATATTATTGACGCGCAAGTTGCTTAGCTCCAGATAGCTCAGACGCAACGCTGTGCCGTAGGAAACTGGGAACTCGTTGCCGAACAGCCGAAACGACTTTTTTTCCTTAGAACTGTAATTTACCTGTAGGAAATATTTATTCAGGTCGCCTTCTACCGTGCGCTCCACGGTTTTAATATTATTCTCGATTTTGAAATCGGTGCGCTTGGTGGAGCCGACGCCAATGCCCACATAGGCTTCCAGCGCGCGTTTGTCGGGGAGGCGGGTGAAGTAGCCGCCGCCTATTTCGGCGAAGCGGTGCTCTTCAGCTTTGCGTTTTTTGTCGGTATTCAGCGTCGTAAACGTGCCAATGGCGCCGATGTGCTCGCCCACGGCGTAAGCCCCTTGAAGAGCAAGGTTGTTATCCAGATTGGTATGAATACCGCCGCTAAATTCGCCTTTCTGCGTGAGCAGGGGCACATTAGGCGGCGGCGGAAAGTACAGGGACGTACAAGCGCCTAGCCCCGGCAGAACGGTAAGCAAGGCGAGGCGGCGCAGAAATCGATTAGCCACAAGGCGGGAGTTATTGTTAAAAGTACCTGAGCCAACAATCTGATGATAGGATGGTCGGCTGGCAAGCTGAACCGTATAGGAATAGCTCTGGGGGGCAAAAATAGCATTACCCCGCGCATTACTCGTCTTCTAGCTCTCTGATTTCCGCATTCTATGCCTGATTCCTATGATGTTGTGATAATTGGCTCCGGCCAGGCCGGCAATCCATTGGCTACCGCTCTGGCCGACGCCGGTCGGCGCGTGGTGCTGATTGAGGAGTACCTGCTGGGCGGTTCGTGCATTAATTATGGCTGTTCGCCCGTCAAAACCATGCTGGCCTCAGCCGAGCGCGCCCACCAGGTACGCACCGCCGCTGACTTTGGTGTGCAAACTAACGCGCCCCGCGTAGACATGGCCGCCGTGGTGGCCCGCAAAGACGTGGTAATTGGCGCGATGCGGGATGGCGTGCGTAAGAATCTCACCCAAGAGCACCCCGGCATTACCGTGCTGGCTGGTCGGGCTGTTTTTACGGGCCCGCACAGCCTGCGCGTAGCCATGGAAAGCGGCCCCGAAAAAGAGCTGACCGCGCCCCTCATCTTTATCAATACCGGCACCCGCGCCGCTATTCCGGAGGTGGAAGGCTTAACTGAAACCGGCTTCCTGACCACCACCGAGCTGCTCGACCTGACGGAATTGCCCGAGCATCTGCTGATTCTGGGCGGTGGCTACATCGGACTGGAGTTTGGGCAAATGTTCCGGCGCTTCGGCAGCCGCGTCACCATTATTGAATCGGGCGAGCAGGTACTGGAGCACGAGGACGCCGACGTGTGCGCCACTTTGCAGGAATTATTGGAGGCCGAAGGCGTTGAATTTGTGCTCGGCGCGGAGGCTTACCGCGCAAACAAAGGCGCTGGGGGGCAAATTACCGTCACGGCCCGCACCCGCAGCGGCGAGCGGCGCCTGAGCGGCACTCACCTGCTGGTAGCCACCGGCCGCACGCCCAACTCCGATAAGCTCAACCTGGCTGCGGCTGGCGTCCGGGTTGATGAGAAAGGATATATAGCGGTAAACAGCCGGCTGGAAACCAACGTGCGCGGGGTGTATGCTCTCGGTGACGTGCACGGCGGCCCGCAGTTCACCCACCTCAGCTACGACGACTACCGCATCGTGCGCGACGCGCTGCTGGGGGGCAAATCGCGCTCGGCTAAGCAACGCCCGTTGCCTTACACCGTCTTCACCGACCCACAGCTCGGTCGCATCGGCTTATCCGAAGAGCAGGCTAAGGAAAAGAAGATACCGTACCGTGTGGCCGTGATGCCCGTGGCCACCATCGGTCGGGCCCGCGAAACTGGGCGTATGGGGGGCTTTTTTAAGATAATGGTCGATGCCAAGGATCAGATTATCGGGGCCGCCATCCTCTGCGCTGAGGGCGGTGAAATCATGACCATGCTGCAACTGGCCATGACGGGCAAGCTCAAGTACCAGGTGTTGGAGCGAATGATCTTTGCTCACCCGCTGTGGGCCGAAGCGCTGAACAATGCCTTTGCGAAGCTGGAAGAGCCGAAGAAGCAGTAAATCGCCTTTGGGGGCAGACAGTCCTTTATTTCTCGGCTTAGTAGTCGGCGAACTTTTTAAATCGGTGGGGATAAATAACAAAGCCCACCGACGTAAAAGCCCGGGGCTCTTTGATGTATGCCCGGTGCTGTTCAATAGGTATGTTCTCATCGTAATCTGGCGACCAGGACGTGCTGAAAGCTACCTGAAACTGCCCCCACGGCAGAAAGCCGGTTCGGTTGCCGAAGCGCATAAACAACATCGGCTCGCTCCGGGTCATGCGCCGCAGATCTACCGGCAAGCCGTTATTGGTCAGAGAAGAAAACCGCACCTGTGACAGCCTATACGCCGCGCCAACGGTGGCCCAATCGCCCTCGTAGGCTACGAAAGCTTCGCCATAAAGCTTGTGAAAGCGAGAGGCGTAGTTAAACCTAATAGATGGATCGGGACCGGAATACTCAAATTCATTTATCGTGAAGCGGCGCTGGCTCTGGCCCCGGCCGTAGCCGCCCAAGGCTCCTACCAGCCACTGGTCGGAAAGCGACCAATAGGTGCCAGTTCCCACCTCAAATTGGCGGATATGAAAACTAACGGAGTCCTCATTGTTAGGTGACAGTCCGCCCGCCGCGCGCACCAGCACATGCTTGGCCGGTGAATAAGCTACTGACCCCTCCAGCCGACCTGAGAGGTAGAGGCTGGCCGCTACCTCCGACTGCCCTTTGTCGCGGAGCAGGGGCACGCTGGGCTGCAGGGGCACGTACACTGAGCAGCCTGATAAACCCCCTAAAACCAAGACGACCAGCGCCGTTACGCCAAGGCGGAGTAAGGTCAGAATCATATCAATAGCTATAAAAGCTTCAATATATACTATTCCCAATTGATACGGACACGCAATTACACTTTCCTTCCTTGCTCTTGTTTATAGGCTTCCTGGAGCATGAGTTTCTATATTTTTCCTAAGATGCTCCTTCTTCTTTGCTGACGGGCAGCGAAACAATCACTTCCGTGTATTTACCCTCCTGACTTTCTACCAAGAGCGTGCCCCCGTGGCCCTTTGTTATAATGTCGTAGCTAAGCGAGAGGCCCAAACCGGTTCCTTCGCCGGCGGGCTTCGTGGTGAAGAAAGGCTGGAAGATCTTTTTCTGAATAGCGTCGGGGATATCAATACCATTGTCGCGCACGCGCAGCTTCACCTGCCCATTGCGGCGGCGGGTAGTTACCTGCACCTGCGGCTGATAGCCATTCTCCTGGTGGGCAGCTTGTTGACGCACGGCATAAAAGGCATTTGCGTACAGATTCAGTAGCACCCGCCCGATTTCCTGGGGCACTACCGGCACCAGGCCCAGGTCCGAGTCGAAGTTGGTCGTAAACTTGACTTCGAAGCTTGGCTCTTTGACACGCAGCCCATGATAGGCAAGCCGCAGGTGCTCTTCGCAGAGAGCATTCAGGTCGGTTAGCTGACGCTCCCCGGTGGAGGGGCGGGCGTGTTCCATCATCCCCTGAACGATGCGCGCGGCGCGGCCGCCGTGCTCCCGAATCTTTTGCAGATTCTGTGATAAATACGCTAGCAGATCCGCTTCCAGTGCTGTATCGCGGTTAGAGCTTTGGCTGGCTGTTCCTAGTTCGCCAACAAGTTCAGTCGACACTTCAGCGAAGTTATTGACGAAGTTGAGCGGGTTCTGAATCTCGTGGGCAATGTCCGTAGTAAACTCGCCCAGCGAGGCCATCTTCTCCCGTTGAATCAGCTGCGTTTGTGTGGCTTGCAGCTCTTCCTGTTGGCGTTGGAGTTGGGCATTGGCCCGCTGCTTTTGTTGGTTGTTGTTCCAGAGCAGAACACTCAGCCCCGCCACTACCGCCAAAGCGACCAGCGCCCCAACGAGCAGCAACTGCTGCTGCTGGTTCTGCTGACGGCTCAGCTGCTCATTGCGGGTCAGCAGCCGTATCTGCGACTGCTGCTTGTCCAGCTCGTAGGTGTACTGCAGCGCGGCCGTGCGCCGGATAATATCCTGCGTACTAAGGCTGTCTTTGTAAGCCGTAAACAACGTTTGGTAACGGTAGGCATCATCGAAGTGGCCCAGCCGGGCACTTGCCTGGGCCAGCACGTCGGCGGCATCATGTATTACCTGTTTGGTGCCGCTGCGCTGGCTGGCGCGCCCGTACACCAAGGCGCTATCTGGCCGCCCGGTATGCAGAAAAGCCCGCGCAAAAATGACTTGAATGAGGGGAATGTTGCCTATATCTTCCATTTGATTAAGGCGCCGTAGGCCGAGCCGACCAACGGAAAAAGTCTCTGAATAGCGACCTAAGTGTTCGTTCATCTCCGCGCTGCGTAGTTGCCCAAGCGTAACAAGCCGCTCATTGCCCGCTTCGTGGGCCAGCCTCATCTGCTCCTCAAAGTGACGGAGCGCTTCCAACCACTTGCTTTGGGCACCGGCCAGCCTCCCCAATCCATTCTCGCAAAATGCCGCGCCCTCCCTGTCGCCTGCTTTCGTTGCCAGCTTCAAGCCACGTTCTAAGTATTGCTGGGCCCTGGCGTACTCGCCCACAATCACACACGCCAGCCCCAGCTGGCTATTCATAAGCGTCAACCATTTTTGATTGAGCAACGACTCAGCCAAGTTCAGACCATCGAAGCTGTGGGCCATGGCTTGGGTAAAATCTCCCTGTCCGTAATAAACAAAGGCCAAATTGTACAGACACGAAATCTGGTTCAGACGGTCGTTGAGTTGCCTAAATAGCTGCTGGGCCTGGCGCGTATAGGTAAGGCCCTCCTTGTAATCGCCTCGGAAACGGTAATAATACCCCAATCCCATTAGCGCCCGCGCCTCCCCCGATGTATACGTAAGCTTGCGCGACAGCTCCAATGCCTCCCGATAACTGGCTAAGGTTTGACTAGTCGTCTTTTCCTTATCGGCAAACGCTATGAGCCGATTGACACGAATGGTATCAGGCTGCGGGTAGGCCTGCACGGCAACTCGCAGAGATTTGGTGGCCGTATCCTGCGCGTCTACACCCCTCGAAAGTGCGCTAAGCCAGCAGATGAACAGGAGCTTCTTTATACACGCCAGCGCTACGTGGGCCAATCCGTTAAGCATTGGCACAATCCATTACAAGATATGAATTGTACCACTACTTATAAAGACGCAACTGGACTGGAGTAGATGCTGCTTCGGGTCTAAAGCATCTTTTATACCCTGTTCACCAATCCGCTAGTGATTACAGCGCTGTCTTTTCCATAAATGCCCCCCGCACACCTTGTGCGAGTGTATGAGAGGCTTCGGCAGCAATAGTGTGTGGCCAATTGATAAAAGAACGTCATGCTGAGCAGAGCGAAGCATCTCGCGTGCTGATGCTGGAGTAGTAATCCTACTAAACACGCGAGATGCTTCGTGCCGGACGCCAGATGAGCATGACAATCAAGCGGGCGAGATGCCTCGCTGCGCTCTGCATGCCGACCTCACGGGGTTGACTGTCCACACACTGCAAGAGTTTGATAGTATCGACTCTAGTGAGTCTGCCGCTTACGCCGGCCTTCCAGAATGCGGAAGAAGGAGCGAGTATGAATTTCTTCCTTCGTCAGGCCAGTAGCGGTAATTTCCTCTTCCGTGATAGCGCCGCAATTAAGTGCTTTCAGGAAGAAGTTGAGTAAGCCTTGACCAGTGGCCGCATCGTCGAAAATATCGCCGGTGAGCGTGGAAATAGCGGCGCGCTCCACGAAGCTTTTCAAGCGGAATACGGCGTCCTCATAGCTGCTGAGGAAGAAGGAATACGTAGCCGCGTAGCGCATCGGTAGCTGTGCGGGGTTCAGGTCCCAGCCCTGGTAGAGGCCATTGATGAGCGAGTGCGTAGTGTGGTGAAATCCCTGCCGCCACGCGTTGTGCACCGATTCGCGGTTTTCCTTCTGCTGCTCAAACGTCAGGTTTTCGCCCCGGTGCGGACCGATGGGCATGACGTTGGTGGCACCATCGGAGAGAAATATACCGGTGCCGCCCAGCGCTACTTTAGTCATGTGATGGGCAAAGTCGCAGACGGGGTGCGCCATGGTTTGGTAGCGGGCTGTAATGCCGGCCGAAGCCGTGTAGTCGTACGTACCGAAGTGGGCGGCCACGCAGCGGCCTTCGCTGGCCCTAATGATGCGCATCAAAGGGTTGCGGCCTTCCTCATCCATAATGATTTGGGTAGCCTCCACCATGGTTTCCATCTGCAAAGTTCTGGGGGGCAAATTGTTCGCCTTTTCCAGGATTTCGAACAAGCGCACCATCGTCGTCATCTGCTCCGGAATGGTCACCTTGGGCAGCATCACCACGAAGTTGTCGGGCAGCCTGCCGCCGGTTTGCGCCAGCAGCGTCGTCAGAAAAATGTCCAGCGTCCGAACGCCGCGCTGCTTCAAATCCTCCGTGAAGGGCTTGATACGAATACCAATGAAGGGCGGCAACGTGCCGTTCTGCATCCCGCGGGCCACCTCGTTGGCGGCTTGCACGGCCGTGGCATCTTCCTCCGAGTCGGGGCGGTTGCCGAAGCCATCCTCAAAGTCAATCCGGAAATCCTCGACGGGCTCAGCCTTGAGTTTGGCGACAATCTTATTATACACCGAATACGCCAGCCATGCCGCCTCTTTTTTGCGGTCATCGGGCGACAAAGCGTCCAGCTTAGCAGTTAGCTCCGCAATGTCTTTTCCCGATTTCGGCAGGTGCTCGCACCCTTTGAGCTGAAGCACATTGGCCAGTTCCACGAAGTTGGGCGCGTAGGTGCGCAGGTTGTTCAGTGCAATGTCACCCATGCGCACGCAGGTATCCGATTTGAACAGGTTGGCGCCGCCGTACACCGTGTGCACGGGCTGCCGGTCAGGCTTGTCGCCGGGGTAGGCTTGCTGAAACCTGAGGTTGGCTACACCGAGCTGATTGAGTAGCTGTTCCTTATCAGATTCTTGTATGCTGAGCTTCATAGGAAAATCAAGTAATAGTTAAGGGCTGTAGAGACGCGACACTTCGCGTCTCAATCGTTGCGGTCGTTGTTTAGCTGGTGCAGTTCCAATCGTTAGCTGCGCTGACCTCCGGTTCAACGACAGATGCGAATCCGCGTCTTTACCTTGTTCAGGAACCGCGGTAAGTGGAGTAGCCGAAGGGGTTCAGGAGCAGCGGTACATGGTAGTGCTCCGGCGCGCTGACGGCAAAGGCAATTTCCACGAAAGGATAGAAAGCGGTGGTTGCGAGCTGCTCAAAGTATTCCTGGGTGAAAAACTTCAGCTTGTAGATTCCTCGCGCCAGCACCTCTCCTTCCGGCAGCAAATCCGCAACGCGGCCATCTTGGTTGGTCGTGCCGCGGGCTAGTTCCTGCCACGTTTCGGCTCGTTGCTCATAGAGGGCGATAGTAACACCTTGAGCAGGTTTGCCTCGAGTTGTGTCGAGAATATGGGTGGTAATCTGGCTCATGCTGCTAATAGCTTTTCCAACCTAATTTGAGTGATTTTTGCTTGCTCGCCCATAGCGATTATCATTTCCTCGGCGGGCTCATTCGGCAGTCGAGCCTGTAGCAGGGCGAGCATCTGCTCCGCCGATTTGCCGGTAGCGCAGACGATGAAAATATAGCCGAATTTCTCCTCGTAGCGGGTATTTCCTTCGGCTAAATCCTCCAGCACCGTTTGGGAAGAATGTTGCACCGCCGCCTGCTCGCCAGCGGCCCAGGCGCTGGTAGTGGCAAATTTTTCCTTCAGTGAGTTGACATCGCCAATCTTCGGATGATGGGTGAATGCCTCGCGCCAATCCTGCTCCAAAAGGCTGTACCAGATGATGGAAGCTTGCTCAAACAAAGTTTCCTTATCTGGCACAGGGAAGATTTGGGTCATAGCCTCCACCCAAGCCTTAGCACCGCAGCATTTACACAGGGCATCAGGTAGCGCGGATTCTGGCAGGGTATTGAGTTCAGCTAAGGTCATTTGACTTATAAACTTATTTGTACTAAAATAAACCAAAATCCCGTCATACAGAGCAGTCTGTGTATGAAGCGGCGACGAAGCACCTCGCATGCTGATGTAAGGTTAGTAATCTAACTACTACTGGCGAGATGCTACGTCGCTGCTTCATACGCAGAATGCTCTGCATGACCGCTTAATCACACTACCGTTGGGAAGCGGTTGACGTTTTTATAGTAGATATACACGGCCGGCTCTTTGCCCATGGCCGTGAACCACTGCTGGCAATAGGGAGCCATCCAGATAGAGTCGCCTTTTTTGATGGGATACCACTCATGGTCAAGCATGTAGATACCCTGGCCCTGGAGATATAGCAGACCATGCTCCATAATGTGGGTTTCTACCATGGGCAAATTGCCCCCCGTCTGATAGGTAAAGATGTTCACAGCCATATCGAACCCCAAATGATCGGGAAGCAATACCTGAATGCGCAGAGCCTCATCATTCATGTAGATGGGCGCCTTAGTATCGTCCTTTTCGCCGAACAAAACGGCGGGCACATCCTGGCCTTCCAGTGGCTCATATGCTTTATGAAAAGTCAGAATCTGGGTGCCGGCCGTGGGATTTTCAAAGTGGTATTCTTTACCAATAGGCACGTACACAAACTGCCCGGTTGTGAGCGTGCGCTCCTCACCATCAACCCGAACCTGTATCTGACCTTCGACCAGGTAGAAAAAAATCTGTGAGGCTTTCGTTTTGCCAAGTAATTGCCCCCCAGCCTGCAACGTAACCAGCGTTTGGCAAAGCCGAGCCCCCATTTGCTCGTTGATAATTACGTTGACGGTGCAGCCAGTCCATCCCGGCACGTTACTGTTGATGTAGCCATCGGGACTGATGACGGCGTGGTTGCGCTTGACGACGGAGCGCGTTAGGGCGGAAATTTCCATGAAGAGTTACGAATGATGAGTAATGAGTTGGGTTAGAAAATGCTCGGCCACCCGCAATGCCGCCGCCAGGTCTTGCAGCTCCACGTTCTCTAAAGGATGGTGACTTATGCCTTTATAGCACCGCACAAACAGCATGGTGGCCGGCGCGACTTTCGATATCGGCACTGCGTCGTGGCCGGCGCCGCTGACCAGGGAAATTACTTCGTAGCTGGAGTCAGCAATGGCGCGGGCAAGTTGGCTGTTCAAAGCAGCGTCGCAGGTAATGGGAGCCGTTTGCTGCACAGCGTTCCATGCTAGTGATATAGAACGCTGCTGGGCAAGGGCTTGCACCTCTTCCCGCAGTACTTGAGACGCCCACGCCAAGCGCGCTGCATCGGCACTGCGCAGGTCCAGGCTGCACACCACTTCGCCGGGAATCACGTTGCTGGCCGCGTGGCGAATATCAAGCTTGCCTACTGTTGCGACGAGCGACTGCTGATGCTTTAAGCCAAACCGCTCCACAGCCAAAATAACTTCGGCCGCGCAGCAAAGCGCATCCTGGCGCATATTCATCGGCACGGTGCCTGCATGACCGGCCATGCCTTTGAAGACTAGCTCCACACGCTCCTGCCCCGCAATTGCCGTCACGAGAGCGACGGGAATATTGCGTTCATACAACACTGGCCCTTGTTCAATGTGTACTTCGAAGTAGCCGAGCCAATCAGTAGCGGGAATAGCATCGTTGGCAAGCTGTTGTGCATCGCCACCCATAGTCGCCAGGGCCGTCGCCAGGTTTATGCCCATCGCGTCGCGCTTTTGAAGTAAGTCAGGTTCAAAAAAGCCCCCCACGACCTTGCTGCCCAGATAGGTGGTATGAAACCGGCAGCCTTCCTCATCACTGAAAGCAATAAGCTCTAGGTGGAACGGCAGCTCTATGCGCTTCTGCGCTAGCTGTTCCAGCAAATCAAGTCCTAGCAACACGCCCAGCGGCCCGTCAAATTTGCCGGCATTCACTACAGTATCAATGTGCGAAGCAATAACAAAGGTTTTGGCTCCCGATCGTAAACTGACCAGCCGGCCCCGCACGTTGCCGATATTGTCGGTGCGGGTAGCCAAGCCGGCCGCTTCCATCCAGCTTTTTACCAAGGCGCTTCCTTCCAAAAAGGCGGGCGTTCCAAAGGTGCGCGTCACGCCATTTGAGTCTTCGCTGATGGCCGCCAAGGCGTTGATACGCTGTAGAATTTTCTCCGCGCGACGTACGTATGCCTCCATGCAACTAGCGCGTAATGACTTCACCCTGAGTTAGGTGAGTAAAGTTTGGATGATCGAACACTTGGCGCCCTTTAAGAAATGTTTGCATTACCACACCTCGTAGCTCCTGCCCGATATAAGGCGACACTTTGTGCCGATGGTGCAGCATATCAGCCGTTACAGTAAAAACTTGTTCCGGCTCCAAGACTAATAAATCGGCATCGTAGCCCTTGGCAATTTGACCTTTGCGGCCCTGCTGCCCGATCAACTTTGCTGGGTTGGTGCTTAGCCACTGGGCGAGGTCCGTCAGATTGGCGCCACGTTTTTTAGCGGCTGTCCACAGCACGGGCAGGGCCAGCTGCAAAGAGGCAATACCTCCCCAGGCGGTAGTAAAATCTCCGCTCTCCAGCTGCTTCAAATCGGGTGGTGCGGGCGAATGGTCGGTGGCTACAAAATCGATGATATTGTCCTGCAAAGCCTCCCAGAGCTGGTCATTGTTAGACTTTTCCCGAATTGGTGGTGCACACTTGAACTGCGTCTTACCATCTTCGATGTCTTCGGCATTGAGAGCTAAATAATGCTGCGCGGTTTCTACCGTGAGTGGCAACCCTTCGGCTTTGGCCGCGGCAATGGCTGCAAGAGAGTTGGCCGACGACAAATGCACGATGTGAGTTGGGCAATTATATTCTTCACACAGCCGAATCATTAGCGCCACGGCTTCATCTTCCCAGCTTTTGGGGCGCGAAGCGAGATAGTTCTGGTAAGAGCGCTTATCTCCTAGCTTCCACGCCTCGTTGTCGGTTGTTAGCTCGCAATGCACCAGTAGCGGCAAACCATAGCGGGCCAGAACAGGCATCACTTGCCGCAGATCATCCTCCGTGGCGTTCGGAAAATCATCGATGCCGGAGTGGGTCAGAAATGCTTTGAAACCCAGCACGCCGTGCGCAATCAGCTCTTCTATTTCGCCAGCATTGCCCGGCACGACGCCACCCCAAAACCCACAGTTGGTGTGCAGCTGACCTTCCGTGGCAGATAGTTTCAACTTCAAATTAGCCACTGACGTCGTCACCGGCGCCGAGTTCAGGGGCATATCCACTAAGGTTGTGAGGCCACCGGCCAAGGCAGCGCGCGTGGCTGTGTTGAAGCCTTCCCATTCGGTACGCCCTGGCTCGTTGATGTGCACGTGCGGGTCAATTAGGCCCGGCAGCAGCGCCCTTTCCTGCACGTCATGAATTGGGCAGTCGACGGCTGTATCAATTGGCACTACGTCCACAATGCGCCCTTCTTGCAGCAACACTAGCGCCTCCCGCACACCCTGCGGAGTTACTACATTTTTGCTTTTTATAGCTGCATCCAGCATATATGAGGGCAGGATCAAAGATTGACAAGATTGGTCCTTCAATCTAGCAGGATAATTTTCTAGATTGGAAATCTTTCTCAGCGCAACCAACCACCACAAATGGGTATCAAACTAGGAATCAATGCCTACGGCAAAAACGCGGTCAATCTATCCAAGATCATCCGCCACGCCGACCACCACGAGTTTCGCCAGATTTCGGTGAGTGTAGCGCTGGAAGGTGATTTCGAAACGGCCCACACGCTCGGCGACAACTCCCAAATCCTACCTACCGATACGCAGAAGAACACAGTGTATGCGCTGGCTAAAGAGCATTTCACGTCCACCATTGAGGCCTTTGGTATTCATCTGGCCAACTTCTTTTTCACCCGAAATCCGCAGCTAAGCAAGGTCAAAATTGAGCTGGTGGAGCACGGCTGGCAGCGCATGTTTTTCGACGGGGAAGCGCACAAGCATTCCTTCACGGGCGGCAGCACAGAAAAGCGTCGCGCCATCATTACCCAGACCGCCCAAGGCGTGCAGGTTTCTGCTGGCCTCCAGGATTTGCTACTCCTAAAAACCACCGATTCAGCCTTCACGAAGTATATCCAAGACGAGTACACCATCCTGAAAGAAACCACCAACCGTATTCTGGCCACCAAGTGCGAAGCCACTTGGGAATACACAACTCCAAACCTGGATTTCGAAGCTACCTACCAGCAGATTCGCACGTCGCTGCTGCGCACTTTCGCCGGCCACAAAAGCCTTTCGGTGCAGCACACCTTGTATGCTATTGGGGGGCAAATTTTACTGGAGAATGAAGCAGTGAAAGAAGTCAGCCTTGTCATGCCCAACAAGCACCACATTCCCTTCAATTTGGAGCAATTTGGCGTGGAAAATAACAACGAGGTTTTCATGGCCACCGATGAGCCTTTTGGTTATATCACCGGCACGATAATGCGGGAGTGAACGGCTAAAAATACTACTCACAAAGCAGTCAGGCCAAGCATCCTACGCATGAAGCAGCGACGAAGCATCTCGCTGCTCGGGATAGTAAGATTAGTACTCCCATTAAACACGCGAGATGCTTCGGCCGCGACTCAGCATGACGTTTTTTTGGTGAAATTCAACAGTTGATGCCTCTACCGCAAAAAACACTTTCGCCACTTCAGCGTGCGCTTATCGCTTGGTTTGGGTTTGCTTCCAGGTGCTATAAGTGTAATGGA
The DNA here is from genome assembly GCF_056835965.1 of Hymenobacter sp. R533113. Classification (NCBI taxonomy): domain Bacteria; kingdom Pseudomonadati; phylum Bacteroidota; class Cytophagia; order Cytophagales; family Hymenobacteraceae; genus Hymenobacter; species Hymenobacter sp. R533113. Next base: position 376,508 of record NZ_JAKWBD010000001.1, on the reverse strand, counting down.
GAATTTTAATATGGAAAGCTTGATACTTAAGCTATTGCAAAGGCCCTCTGCCATTTTTGACTTGGTGACTCACGGACCCTAAGCGTGCTTTCCCCGAAGCTAATTAGGACCGAGCGTTTGCCCAGCCACTTCCACACAGCCCGTGCTCCAATTACAGCTAGTTGCCTGGCCGGCATGACGCTCAAAGGCAGGCGCTGATACTCTCGCGCTGGCAGTATGATATAGTACTAAACTGTGAAAAAATAAGGTACCTTTGAGACTGTTCTAGCTAAAGAACGAAGTATGAAAAATACAAAATATACGCTCGTTATTTTATCCATTGTTGGCCTAATACTTTGCTCAACACAAAGAGCAGCGGCACAGCGAACACAAATCAGGGGATTTGTGGATGCGTATACTTATTACCAGAATGGCAAGCTAAATTTTGGCCTGGGCGAGCAGGATTTATTTATTACATCAGAAATAACTGAGCGCTTATCGTTTCTGGGCGAAACCGTTTTTAAATATTCATTTGATTCACCTACTGATTTTGATCTTAGCATTGAGCGTATAATTTTGAAATATAATTACGCAGGAAATCATAGTATTTTAATCGGAAAGCATCATACCCCAGTCAATTATTGGAACGATACTTATCATCACGGTAGAGTATTTTTTCCTACAATTGACCGACCACTACTATTTTCTCAAGGGATTATACCGCTTCATACCACTGGTGTTAGCTTGCAAGGGCAAAATCTTGGTCAAGTCCGATTCGGATATGATGTCATGGTTGGGAATGGATTAGGATCAGGTGATATAGTTGACAATAATATTTTCAAGTCGCTTACAGTCGCTGTGCACGTGAAACCTAAGGACGGTTTGCGTATTGGAGCATCAATTTATCATGACGTCATCTCAAAAGGTAGTATTACTCATAACCACTCGGGTGGTATTAGTACCAGGGCGCTTACCAAAATAAATCAGAATTTAATGAGCGCCTCGATTGCTTACAACGATTCGCTTTTCTCTAAAAAATATGAATTGCTAGTAGAGAGCACTATGGCAATAAATAAATCTGACAGCCTTGGGGTACAAAATACAATAGCTTCTTACGCGTATGCTGGCCTAAGGCTCACCGATAAAATTATACCTTACGTCAGAGTTGATAATGTTCATTATAGAAACAAGGAAGTGTACTTTTCAAACAACAACGTACAATCATTCGTTGGCGGACTACGCTATGAATTAAATTACCTAGCCGTCCTTAAGCTCGAATATCAACATACCAATGAACACCAATACGCCATAAACAACACGTCGGATAATTCAAACAAAGTGATTTTCCAGATAGCGGTTGGTTTTTAAAGATAAATACTTATGACTTGGGTTTGTCGACTTATTTTCAACGTATTCATAATTACTCTATACTGCCATTCACCGGCAAGATCCCAAGAAATGAACTTGGTGGTGATTGCTAATGGTAAAGGCGTACCAGCAGAGATGAAGGTGGCGCAGCTTAAATCGACAATGAGAGGCGAAAAACTACGCTGGCCTGATGGCAGCAAGGTTATCATAGCACTCATGAAAAGTAGTACTCCCATTGGAATGAACACTAGTAAAAAGATTTATAACATGAGTGCAAATGAATTAAATAAGTATTGGTTGGCACTGGTATTTCAAGGAAAAGCAGATGCTCCTAATTTTTTTAATTCCGAAGTTGAGCTTGAAGAATTTGTGTCGCAAACAAAGGGTGCTATTGGCGTTATTAACCAGCCCTCTACTAGTAATAAAACCATAGTCATTGACGGAAAAACATCTTTATAAAAACGTTTTTATACAATAGGCTTACTATTTCTTGATGGTCAAGTAGTTATGTAGGGTTAATTAATAAGTTATAGTTAATAATTTTTAAAGTATACACTTTATGGCTTCGGTTGAGGCTATCAGAGACAGCCAGACCCGCTACAAGTAGATTGCGCCACCGGTTGGCTGCAGACAAGAACAAAGCATGGTACTCAATTTTGTGTAACACACTGAATATCATACGATAGTAAGCCTAATACACTACTTGACGTCTCGTATGACAAACAGACTATATAGATCATTATTTCAAAATATAAGGCACATACGACTGACGGTCAAGACTAAGATCTGGATGGCGGTGACTAGTATTGTATTACTATTTTCTTTCTTCGTTCTGTTTTATTTACCATCCATTCAGGAAAAATATCTATTAAGTAATTTCAATAAAGAGGTTCAGAACCATGCAAATACGGTTGCTTTAGGGGTTAAAATTGCTATGACCGAACAAAACTTTCAAGGCGTCCAAACCGCCATGGATTATGTTAAGAAGGATCCGCTGTTGCAGTTCGTAAGCTTAGTACAGACTGACACGGTCTGGAACAATAGCCACTCTAGTTATCAAATAAACCGAACAGTTTTTAAAACCTATCCTGCACAAAAAAAATTGATGTTAACGCCATATCAAATGATTCAACAGTCGTAAAACGAGCAGGCTTTAGCACGCCAATGATGAAAGGCGAAATAGTATTAGCTTCCTCAACTCGAGATATTATTCAAAGCAAAAAGCAAATTCGGCTTACCTCGCTAAGCTTTAGTTTTTTAGTCTTTAGTATAGGTATTGTAATTGGCTTTGGCTTAGCCAGAAACATATCCGTTCCCGTATTGGAGCTAAGGGATGCGGCAACTAAAGTGGGCCGGGGCGACCTTACCCAGCGAGTCTTAAATAAATCGCGAGACGAGATTGGAGAGCTTGGTATTGCCTTTAATAAAATGGTCACTGATTTATCAATGGCTCGTCAGGAAGTAGAAGATCGAACCAGGGAATTAATAATAGAAAAGAAGAAGTCGGACGACTTATTGGAAGATCTTAAGAAAACGCTCACTGATCTAAAAGCGACGCAGGAGCAGCTAATACGCCAGGAAAAACTGGCCTCTATTGGTCAACTAACCAAAGGATTAGTTGACAGGCTGCTTAATCCTTTAAACTACGTCAACAATTTCGCCGCTTTATCAAACGAATTCCTAAAAGAAAGCAAAGAGCTATTAGCAGTTGATAAATATACATCCGATGAATACATCCAGACAGAATTGATACCACTACTTACTATGGTTGAGGATAATACCGAAAAAATAAAGGAACACGGCTTTAGTTTAACAAGAATAGTAAGGAGCATGGACAAACTATTACAAGTTAAATCCGACCTTTTCACAGAAACTAATATTCATTCTTTTATTGAGGATCAAATAGTTAAATATAAAGATGAGAACAAGCAATATTACGATTATATTCCATTGGAATTAATAAAGGATTCTGATTACAATGACTTTTCCATAAGAATATTACCCACAGAAATGAGTCTGGTTATCTTTAATCTATTAAATAATGCTGTTTATTCTTTACACGAAAAAGCATTAGTAGATACAGATTTCAAACCTAAGCTTACGGTGAAAACTTCTTTTTACGAAGAATTCATGGAAATACTAATTCAAGATAATGGTAAAGGAATTTCAGATGTTGACAAAGAACAGTTGTTTTCGCCTTTTTTCACCACCAAGCCTACCTCGAAAGGAACAGGTTTAGGGCTATTCATCAGTCAGGATATTATCAAAAATCATAAAGGAAATATATCTGTTGATACGAAGCAGGATTCACTCACTACGTTTATAATTAAACTACCTATCTCACCTTCACTTGTAAGTTAACTTATCCCGCCGCATCCGATGTGGCGGGACCACCTGTTAATTATTTCTCTTGTTCTTCACCGCAATCAGCTGCGCGGCGATGCTGATGGCTATTTCTTCGGGCGTTTGGCTATTGACAGGAAGGCCAACCGGGGCGTGTAAGCGCTGTAAATGCTCGGGCGGAACACCTTTTGCCTGATAGTCATGGAGCATTTTTTCTATCTTCTTTTGGCTGCCTAGCAATCCTAAAAACCGCAGTTGCTTGCCCAGCAGCGCCCGCACGGCGATATCGTCGGTGCGGTAGCCCACCGTCATGACGACTACGTACTGATTCTGGCCTTCGGGAATCAACTCTTTTAAGTCGGCGTAGCTGGCTACGGTCGTTTTTTCGTGGACGTAGTCATTGGCTAAGAAAGTATTGAGTTGCGGCCGGTCTTCGTAGAGTTGGACACGGAAATCCAACGACTGCAATAAGCGAGATAAAGCCAATGCACAGTGGCCGCCGCCAATAATATGCAGGTGGTTTTTATAGCCGATTTTTTCCTGGTAAAGCCACTCATTCTCGGACTCCTGACGGAACAGATAATCTTGCGTTGGCAGCTTACCGGCCTCGAAAGAAATGCCCCCCGATGTTAAGGTCAGCATGCCGGTTTGCTCTTGTTCAAGAACCGTGAGAAGTTGTTGAATTACTGGCGCATCAGTTTGCTGTATAGGATACAGCAAAACGGTTTGCTCGCCGGAGCAAATCATGCCGCTCTGGTCTTGGGGGGCTTTTTTGTTGTGAATCTGACGGTGCAAGGAGCTGCTACGTGCCGGCTGAGTAAGCCGTTCGCGGGACAGCTGCACCAGCTTGTGCTCCATAATGCCACCGCCGATGGAGCCCTGCATAGCTCCGAGCGCATCTACGCTCATCGCAAAGCCTTGCCGCCCTGGACTACTGCTTTGGCTCTGAACCACATAAAGCAGCATGGCCGGGACTCCACGACGCAAACTTTCGTCAAGAAGCTGCCACGTGGCGAAGGCTCTGCTCATGTACAAGTGGGGTGCCGACAGTCGACTGCGGATATAAACCTAGCAACACTTTTTCCGGAGTCATCGGAGCGTCGAAGGCAATGGGAGAATGGGGGTTAAAGGCTTTGATGGCGTTGCGCAGGGCGAAATAAGTGCCGATACCATACATAAATGGTGGCTCGCCCACGGCCTTAGACCGAAAGATGGCGAGGTTGTCTTGCTCGGTTTGCAGGGGTTCAATGGCAATTTCCTTCGGCACCGAGTAGATATCGGGTATTTTGTAAGTGGAGAGCGTGTTGGAGCGCAGCTGGCCGGCCGGGTCGTAGAGCAGCTCTTCCAGTGTCATCCAGCCTATCCCCTGCACAATACCGCCTTCAATTTGGCCCCGGTCCACGGCGGGATTCATGCTGCGGCCGAAGTCGTGCACCACCCGTACCGCGTCTACCTGATACGTGCCTCGCAGGCAATCCACGGTCACGGTAGTGATGGCCGTGCCATACACGTGGTAGGCGAACGGGTGGCCTTTCTCGGTGGCTTTATCGAAGTGTACATCCGGCGTGGCGTAGTGGGCGTGCTCCGATAAGCTCACCCGCTTTAGAAAAGCGGCCGTAACCAGTTTTTTCCAGTCCAACTCCGTTTGCTGGCCGTTGAGCAATACCTGTTCATCCTGTAGCTTAATGGCTATTTCTGGCGCTTGCAACACTTGGGCCGCTACCTCTTTAAGTCGCTGCACGATTGCCTGACATGCCAACTGCACAGCCTTACCGTTGAGGTCGGCGGTGGCGCTGGCGGCGGAAGGCGACGTGTTGGCAATGCGGTTGGTGCTGGTAGTCTGCACGCGCACTTTGGCTGGGCTGATGGCAAGCGTTTGGGCTGCTACTTGCAGCATTTTGGTGTTCACCCCCTGCCCCATTTCCACGGCCCCCGTGCTTACCTTCACGCTGCCATCGTAGTAGACGTGGACCAGCGCCCGCGCCTGGTTCATGGACGTGTTGGTGAACGAGATACCAAAGCAAACTGGCATCAGTGCCAAGCCTTTTTTATAGAGAATATTGGCTGCATTGAAAGCTTCAACTTCCTGCCGCAGCTTTTCCACCTCGTATAGCTCTTCCGCCTTGTGCCAGCAGGCGCGCGCCTCACTCACGGCTTTTTGCCCGAAAGGAAACTCATCGCCGGTTTGGTTTAGGTTCTTTTTCTGAATCACACAGGCCTCCACGCCAAGTTTCTCGGCGGCAGTGGCAATGGCCGCTTCCATCACAAACTTGGCCTGTGGCCCGCCGAAGCCCCGAAAAGCTGTATTGGGGGGCAAATGTGTGCGGCAGCTAAAGGCGGTGGCCCGCACATGGGGGATAAAATAGGTGCTGGTGGTATGGAACAGCGTCCGCTCCATAATGGCCGGTGACAGGTCGGCGGCGGCTCCGGCGTTCTGGTAGAAGTCTACCTCGTAGGCAATGATTTTGAGGTCTTTATCCAGTCCGATTTTGAAGTCGGAGGAATACGGGTGGCGCTTACCGGTCATGGCCATGTCTTCCAGCCGGTGCAGCACATATTTCACCGGCCGGCGCAGGTGATGCGCGGCCAGAGCGCACAATGCTACCCAGGCATTCGCCTGATCCTCTTTGCCCCCAAATCCGCCCCCCAGCCGAATCACGTCTACCTCCAGCTGGTGCATGGGCACGCCCAGCACCCGCGCCGCCGTGCGCTGCCCGGCCGTGGGGCTTTGGGTCGAAGAATAGATCTTCAGCTCACCGTTTTCCTGCGGAATGGCGTAGGCGCACTGCGTTTCAATATACAGGTGCTCCTGCCCGTTAGTGTCGGCGGTGCCTTCAAATACATACGCGCAGTGCTCCCAGGCTTGCGCGGTATCGCCGAGGCGGAAGGTGCGCGGCGGCACAATGAGCTCACCCTGGGCATGCGCCACGCGCGGGTCGGTAACAATTGGCAGCGGCGTGATATCAACCTTTATTTTCTTCACCGCCGCCCGCGCCGCCTCATCCGACGTTGCCACGACAAAGGCAATGGGCATTCCGCAGAAATCCACCTCGTGCTCCGCCAGCAAGGGCTCATCCGGAATGATGCCGCCAATCTGGTTTTCGCCGGTAATATCCTGGTGAGTAAAAATACGCACTACACCGGCGTGTTGCATAGCCTCGGCCAAATGCAGCTGCTGAATATGCCCGTGCGCGACCGGCGAGCTGAATACGGCCCCAAATAGCGTTCCGGCCACCAACGGAATGTCATCCAGGTAGACCGACTGCCCTTTTGTGTGGTTACCGGAATCTATATTTTTCATGGTATTGACTGGTAATGAAAGAACGTCATGCAGAGGCGAAGCCGAAGCATCCCGCGTGCTAATGCCAGGTTACTAATTTAACGGAGCGAGCGAGATGCTTCGGCTTCGCCTCTGCATGACGTTCTTTTTTAGCAGGCATTTCAGCGACGCAGTAATTCCTGCACATTCAACTGCGGAAACAGAGCCAGAAAATGCGCTTTAATCAGCTGATTTAACAGGAGGCGTTTGTATGCCTCGGTGCCGCGAGCGTCACTAATGGGTGAAACTTCTGTCTGTGCTATTTCCAAAGTCTCCTGAATAAGCTCTTCGGAAATTTCTTTGCCCACCAGATAGGCTGAAGCCTTGTGTAAAAGCATAGGAGTTGGCCCTACGCCACCGGCAGCAATTGCAGCCGTTACAATAAAGCCATCCTGCACTGTAAAGTAACAGGCCGAGTTGACGCTGGCGATATCCAGGTGGGTCCGCTTGCTGACTTTCTCGAAGTTGAAAAGAGTAGCAGAGCTTGGCAGCTCAAACCAGATAGCCGTAACGTTCTCCTGTGGCGTCTTAGCTAGCACCTTGTAGCCCTGATAAAACTCGCGTAGCGGAACTTCCCGCTGCGTTTGTCCATCGCTCAGTACCAGTTGCGCATCCAGGGCCAGGAACATAATGGTTAGGTCGCCAATGGGGGAAGCGTTGACGAAGTTGCCCGCCACGGTGGCCATATTGCGGATCGGCGTTGACGACACCAACCGCAGAAAGCGCCGAAAATCAGGAAAGTACTCCTGCATAACGGCCGACTCTGCTAAGTCGCTCACTGTGGCCGCGCCCCCGATTACGCAGCGGTCTTCCTGCTTGATAATCCCGCGTAAATCAGTTTGATTGAAGAGAAAGCGCGTGGCCAGTTCTTTCATCTGGTCATGCTTCTGCACGTACAGATCGGTGCCGCCGCCCACAAATTGTAGCGTGCCGTTGAGGATATGTCCGTTGGGTGCACTATCCGCAGCTAATGTCCGCAGACGGCTTTTGATGGAGGTAAAGTATTCGGGCAGAATTTGCTGCTGGGCAACATAAATTACCGGCTCTTCTCCCTCACCTGCTTCCAACAGTTGCGCTACTTTGGCGGACGCTCGCTCAATGGATTTGTAGCCCGTGCAGCGGCAGATATTACCATCCACGGCGGCCACCGCATTTTGCGCCGTTGGCTTTTTTCCGCTCAAGCAAAAGCCGGCCAACGACATCACAAAGCCCGGCGTGCAAAACCCGCATTGCGTCGCCGATTCGTCCACCATGGCCTGTTGAATTGGATTAAGGCTCTCCATGTTTATTCCCTCCACCGTTACCACGTGCTTGCCCTGCACATTGCCAAGCGGCGTGAGGCAAGAAGTAAAGGAGCGGTAGCGCACCTGGTCATCGGCAAGCTCGCCCAGCAGCACCGTGCACGCCCCGCAGTCACCCTCCCGACACCCGATTTTGGTGCCCGGCAGATGCTGATGATAGCGCACATAGTCCAGCAGCACTGTACCCGCCGGCAAGTCCGTATCTACTTCTTGATTGTTGAGAATAAACTTCAGCAAGGGAAAAGCATCTTAGGTGTTTGCGGAAGTTACTTCATTTGAGTGAGATAACAGTGCGTTGATCAAATGCGATAAACTTGGTAGTCAAGCACTACTTCCTTACCGTTGAGCACAAAAAAGCCCCCCAGTATCCAATGCTGGGGGGCTTTTTCATAATTAGATCTGAAACGTTACTTGGCGTAAGCCACGGCGCGCATCTCCCGAATGACGGTAATTTTGATCTGGCCCGGATACTGCACCTCCTTCTCCATCTTCTGCGAGATTTCGTAGCTCAGCTCCTGGGCGATGTCAGCAATTATATCAGATTTTGGCGGTGGTCTAAAGCGTGGTGATGGTGCCGTTTCAGGTTGAATCAAAAGGAGCTTGAATAGCTTGTTCAGCGCCTTTTTCAGTTGGTCATGCATTAGGCTTATCACCACGCTTTAGACCACCGCCCAGATTTTTAAATTAATGAGGGTTCGCCTTAATCGCGACTACTGAAAACAGTAGCTACTCCAGTTGGTAAGTGGGAATGCTGTGTTGCGAATTGCCGTATCAAAGGCAACAGCTCGGAAACCGTGTTGCGATAAGTACGGAACACGATAACCCGCAACGAGGGCAGCAACGCCAGATTCTGTTGAAAAGGCAGGTTTTGATCGGCCGTGAGCAGAAAGTCGAACCCAGCAGCGGCGGCACGGGGCAGTAGCGTGTCGTCGGACTCACCGTTCCAGTTTATCCCGGTTACCGTGTAGACTTCGAATTCGGGTAATTCGCGCCGCAAGCGACGGGGCAGGCATTCGTCAAGCAGCACTTTCACGCAGGAAATCATCAGAGGTCAGAAACCGCTGGGCTCGTTCCAGTAAGGCAACGGCCTGCTCGCGCCGCACGGAAGGAAAATCATCCAGAAAAGCTTCCAGCGTTTCGCCCGTTTCGAGATAGTCGAACAGGTTTTTGACCGGTACGCGGGTGCCGGCAAAGACCGGGGTACCGCTCATCACGTTTTGGTTAATGGATACTAGCTGATTGCTCATGACTTTAGGCTTTCCCTTAATATAAGTGCTTTTTTATACTGCTGCCTGAACAAAAATAAAAAGCTTGCCGCAACTTTCGTGGAGCAGGCTTTTTACTGCCGATTGGCAGTCGAAGCAGACGCTATTTTTACTTGGCGTAGGCCACGGCGCGCATCTCCCGAATCACGGTGATTTTGATCTGACCGGGATACTGCATCTCTTTCTCCATCTTCTGCACGCTTTTGTAGCTCAGCTCCTGGGCCCGCTCGTCGCTCACGTTCTCCGCGTTCACCAGCACGCGCAGCTCCCAGCCGGCCTGTATGGCGTAAGTAACAGTTACTATATTAATAACTGATGTTACGCGGCATATTAGTCGATTGCTTGGAAAGGATGTTTCCTGAAGCAGCAATAGCTTCTTTCTGAGGCAGAGGTGCAGTTGCCGCGTAACATCAGTTAATAAATTGAGTATTTTTTAAATAGCATTCTTACTCATTCCCAAGAAATCGTAATCTTGGCCCCGGCAACGCTCTCCTCTTTATGGGTGTGGCCTACGTTACCCGACCCCGGCTCTGGCCGCCGCTACTACTACCTATTGCAAGTGAGTTCCCATGCCCGGCTTTCCTCGCAGGAAAGTACCGCAGGCTGTGTGTGCCTGAGCGGGCCGGGAAGAAAATATTCTTTTCACCCTTTATCCTACCTACTTTCCTTATGCATTACCCTTTTCTTCGCCGAGCGGCCCTAGCCGTTAGCTTGCTTGTAGTCGGCCTGCCCGCCTGTACCCCGCAGGAGCCTGAGTTTCTGGAAGCGCCACGGGCGAGCTACCTAGCCTCCTCCACCCACACGCAACATCCGGGCAACGTGGCCCAGGCACGCACCTGGTACGAAGCGCACGTACCGGCGGCCCGGCGCTTACCCCTGGCTTGGAAAAAGCGGCCCTACGAGAGCCGGAGGCCCTCGTCCTGGTGCCCCTGCTGGAGACGAAAGAGACTTTTCGCGGCACCCAGTACCACGGCTTCCGTTACCTGCTGCTCGCTCCCACGAGCGAGCAAGCGTGGCAAGCCACGATTGTGGAGGTCTTGGCTGAAGACGAACGTAAAACGGACCAGCAGGCGCAGACGCTGCTTCTCAATCTTCACCAGCAGCGAAAGGGCAAGGCCGCAGGCAATCAGCCGGGCTTTACCGGCTTTGCCTTCTTCTATAACCTTAATTATCAGTACCAGTCTGGTACGCGCTACGTGCGGGGCGTGGCCCAGGCCGGTACCCCGCGCCTGAATGCGGCCGGCTCAGCGGACATGAGTACCGGCGAGCCGATGATGGGCACGATGTCGTGGGGTTGCGACACGTACACCATTATCTCCCATGACCCACCCTATGAGATAACCGTTTGTGCCCCCATGGAAGATCCCGGCCCCCCTGGAGGTGATCCGTACGATCCGTATCCGCCCTACGATCCCTACGACCCAGGCTATGGGGGTGGGCCCACGCCAGAGCCGTACCCCAGCCCTGGTGGGGGTGGTGAGACGCCGCCCGCGCCGACCTATGAGCAAACAGTAATCAATGAGCTTGTTGCTAATGAAACTGCTCTATTGGGCCCCTGCCCTGAGCTAATCAGGGATTGGCAGTGGCAGATCTCTTATGTGCCTCCACAATCAATAAAAGACAAGCTACAACAATTGTCTAATGCGGGATTTAATTTTAATTCTAAAGTTCCTACTCAGCATGATTACCATGTACAATCCATTCAGAATGCAGTAGGCCCTATCATAAATTTGGATAAATACTCAGTCTTTTTATCAGACCTACCAACAATCAACAACCAAAGATTGTCGCTCACTGAGTTCATGAATTATATTCGTTTGCACTTAACTGAACTTTCAGGGACCTCATTTACTCCTTCCACGGCAGTTCCTGCTCCAGAGTATGAAGCGCAGCTTTGGCAAAATTCTCCGTTCAGCGCAGTTATTGATATCGGGATTTTCGTTGACGGAGGGTCTGTGATTGTCAGTGAGTATGGCCCTGGTTATGAATCGGCAGGTTGGGCCTTCACCACAATTCGTGACCCTCTCAATCATGATCATCCTGTTTCTGGTACTCGCTACTTTGGTGTGTATGAAACAGCAAACGGATATATTTTTTACACGCAGGGGGTAGATCGGCTTACAGGTTATCTTGATAATACATTGGGCGCACTATCAGATGTTAAAGGAGGAGGAGGCAAAAATGCATTTCAGTTTGAAGCAGGTGATAGGCTATGGCAAGGGCTGATGGGAAATGTGAAGGGTTTATTTGACGCTGGAGGTATTTTTGGTAATCAGGGCATCTCTGCCGAAATTAAACCGCCAGTGATCAATCGAACTAACTTTGATAAGCTACAGGAAGCTTTACAAAACGGTCGCTCAATGTCAACCTTAGATTGTAATTAAGCTGAACTGTATGAAAACTCTTTTCAAATTAACAATATCTATAGCTACTGCATTAGTTATTTCGTCTATACTTGCAAGTGCTTTTAACTCTTCAGAAATTTATTCGACAGCTATCTATTTATTTTTTATGATAATGATTTATGGAATATGGATTTATGGTTCATTCATTGTAATACATTATATAGCATTCCATTATTTTAACCGATATGCATGGTGGACATCAGCAGGTATAGGGGGAGTACTGGCAGTGATTATTATGTCCATTTTGGTGAGTGGCTCTGCCCCTATTTTTACTGTGACCCCTATATTAAGTAAGCTAAGAACTATTACTAGTTTTGGTATTGGGGGCGGCTTGTATGGTATGCTATATTATTTCTGGGTAGATAAACCACCACATACAAAATTGTGGTGGTAAACTGTGTCACTTAACTTTTCAACGATATTTTACTCCAAGTTTAGTTAGCTACAAAATGCTTTATAAAATGGTCAGCCCTTATCAACACTGGACTGTAATTAGCGCCTACATCTTATGAAAGCTTTCTTCAAAACTCTGCTCGCTGTAGCTGTTGCATTGGCAGTGTCAGCCATGCTCTTTAGTATTTCTAGCAAGGTAGGTTTCCTCTCAACCTTGATCTATGTTTTTTTGATCATGCTGTTTTACGGCTGGTGGGTGTATTTTCCCTTCACCAGGTTTCATTCTTTGCTTTTCCAACGCCTCGCCCTACCTACCTGGTGGGCATCGGTCGGCATTGGCAGCGTCCTGGCGATGAGTATCGTAGTGGTGCTCGTGTTCAGTCCCGTTGTCATCGTCACGGTGTTTCCAACGTTTAGTCAGTCCAGGGCGCTCGACATCGTCAGCTTTGGCGTGGGCGGCGGCGTGTATGGCCTGTTGTATTACTTCTGGTTAGCCAAGCAGGCCCAGTCAACATTACGCCAAGAGGCAGAATAAACATTCTACGCTTATTTGCTTTCCCCAAAAAGCCCCCCAGCACGGACGCTGGGGGGCTTTTTTACTTACTGAAATCAGATAATTACTTAGCATAGGCCACGGCGCGCATTTCGCGAATGACGGTAATCTTAATCTGACCGGGATACTGCATCTCTTTCTCAATCTTCTGCGAGATTTCGTAGCTCAGCTCCTGGGCCCGCTCATCCGAGACGTTCTCGGCGTTGACCATCACGCGCAACTCGCGGCCGGCCTGGATGGCGTAGCACTGAAGCACGCCATCGAAACCGACGGCGGTTTCTTCCAGCTGCTTAAGGCGCTTGATGTAGCTCTCCATCATCTCGCGGCGGGCACCAGGTCTAGAGCCGCTGATGGCGTCGCAGGCCTGCACCAGAGGCGAGACCATGGCGGTCATTTCAATCTCGTCGTGGTGGGCGCCGATGGCGTTAATCACGTCGGGGTGCTCTTTGTACTTCTTGGCCAGCTCCATACCCAGGATGGCGTGGGGCAGCTCGGGCTCCTCGGTGCTTACTTTACCGATGTCGTGTAGCAGGCCGGCGCGTTTGGCGTGCTTGACGTTCAGGCCCAGCTCGGCGGCCATGGTGGCGCAGAGGTTGGCTACTTCACGGGAGTGCTGGAGCAGGTTTTGGCCGTAGCTGGAGCGGAAGCGCATCCGACCGACCATCTTAATCAGTTCGGGGTGCAGGCCGTGAATACCGAGGTCGATGATAGTCCGTTCCCCGATTTCCACGATTTCCTCGTCGATGTTCTTGCGGGTTTTAGCCACGATTTCCTCGATGCGGGCCGGGTGGATACGACCGTCTTTTACCAGCAAGTGCAGCGACAAGCGCGCTACCTCGCGGCGTACCGGGTCGAAGCCGGAAATGATGATGGCCTCGGGCGTATCATCCACGATGATTTCTACGCCGGTAGCAGCTTCCAGCGCCCGGATGTTGCGGCCTTCACGACCAATTATTTTGCCTTTAACGTCATCTGACTCGATGTTGAAAATCGATACGCAGTTCTCGATAGCGTGTTCAGCAGCCGTGCGCTGAATAGTCTCCAGCACCACTTTCTTCGCGTCTTTGGTAGCTGACAACTTAGCCTGAGCTACCACGTCTTTGATATAAGAGGAAGCCTGAATCTGGGCCTCATTCTTCAACGACTCTACCAATTGCTCGCGGGCTTCGGCGGCCGATAGGTTGGCAATAGTTTCGAGCTGATGCTGCACGTCGTGGATGCGCGCGTCGAGGTCTTGCTCTTTCTGCTGAAGCTTAGCTTGCTGCGTTTCGAGCGTCACGCGGCGCTTCTCCTCCTGGCTGTCGAGACGCTCACGCTGCTGCTGAGCGTCGGCCTGAAGCTTTTCGCGGAGGGTTTCTACGTCCTGCTCTTTACGCTGTAGTTGTTCGAGCTGCTTTTGAGTGGTCTCAGTGAGGCGCTTGATACTCTGCTCCTGCTCTAGTACAGTGGCTCTGCGTTCGGTTAATTCTTGCTCTAAGGCTTGCTTTTGGCGCTTACTTTCCTGCTCAAACTCGTTTTTAAGGGTCCGAAACTTGTCTTTTGACTGCTGAATACGCTCGTCGCGGACGCGGTTGGCTTTATCTTCAGCCTCTTGAAGCAACTGTTGGGCGCGGGCTTGCGCCTGGGCCTCGTGGTCCTGCCGGGCCTTGCCGGCCAGCAGGCGTCCCAGCACCACGCCGGCCACAAGGGCAACGACGGCAGCCAGAACAATATAGATTATGTAGTTGGGCATGAGTTATGGTTTTTAGGGGTACTACTAAACCACAACAAAAAAATCTGCCCAACAGTCTCCAAGTAGCGGAGCATTTGCCCCGCCCGGTCGGGCTTAAAACTGCACTAATGCTCAGCTGAGCACCAGCGACGAAAGCAGCTTATCTAAGCGCGTAAGGCGCTCAGTAAGAGCTGCATCAGTGCCATCCTTCTCTTTGCTGACTTTCAAGCCATCAGCCATAGTGGATAAGGCAATCATGGCTAGCAAGTCTTGCTTGTCTTGGATGCCATACTGTTCGCGAAATTCCTTGATCCGTTCGCTGAGCTGTCGCCCGGCCAGGCGCAGGCGCTCCTCTTCCGGGGGCTCACGCGCATGGGATAATCCCGGTCGGCAATTCGGATCTTTATGGATAAATCACTCATCAGCAGATATCTATACGTTCGATGGTCGTTACTCCCTCAAATAGGCAAGGCACTTATCAATCTCGCGGATATATTCGTTTAGGCGCAGTTTAAGCTCGTTGGCGTTGGCAGGTTCCTCTGCTATGGTATGGACAAGTTTAGCGATATTCTCCTGATTCTGGAAATCCTTGAGTTGCCGTTCCCGGTCGCGCACGTCGGCGTGGAGCTGCTGGATAGTCGTTTGGGCATCGGCCAGTTCCTCGCGCAACTGCTGATAGGCAGCCACTAAGGTGGTTACCTGCCGCTCCAGGCGGTCTAGTTGGGCAAGCTGCTGGGAGGAGGCCATAATAAATAAATTTGTTAGGCAAAGTAACAAAATGTCGCCTGCTTCATCCTCTTTCCTACAGTATATAGAAGCTAAACTGTTTACAGTGGCGACTGAAGATCTATTGAGGATAAGTCAGTTGACTTCATACTTATCCTAACCTGTCTGTTGTGCGGAGTATAGTAGTGCTGATGCGGAAAGTCTTTCTATCATAACCCGCGAGTCGGGGCTGTACATTTGGGCATGAATTATTTGGCCCTACGGGAGCGTCCGACGCAGTTTCTGGCGCTGACTAGCCTACTGCCCGCTGAATTTGACGACTTACTGCTCGACTTTGCGCCCGCTTGGGAGCGCTACCACCGCTACCATACCCTGGAGGGGAAGCGGCGCGGGTTTCCCGCTCACCAGGAGCGGGCCAACGCCACGCTGCCGGGTACCGACACCAAGCTCTTTTTTCTGCTCACCTACCTCAAAAGCAATGCTTTGCAGCAACACCAGGCCGCCAGCTTCGGCGTCTCCCAGACCCGCGTCAGCCGCCTGGCGGCCGTGTTGCTGGCCGTGCTCAACCAGGTACTGGCCGCCCGCCACCTGCTGCCCGTGCGCGACGGGGCGCAACTGGTGCAGCGGCTGGCTCAGCACCCGGACAAGGTCTTTGCCTACGATGGCGTCGAGCGCGGCATCCCGCGCAACGCCGACGGTGAGGGGCAGGCGGAAGAATACAGTGCTAAAAAAGCGCATCGCCTGAAAAACATGACCTTGTGCGATGCCACGCAGTACGTGTATTTCCTCTCGGCCACGGAAGGCGGACGGGTGCATGACAAGAAAATGGCCGACGAGTACCCGTTGCAGTTGCCGGCCGGCAGCGTGGTGCGCCAGGATCTGGGCCTGCTGGGCCATGCCCCGGCCGGGGTCGTGGTGGAGATGCCCCACAAGAAGCCCCCGAAGCAGGAGTTGACGTTTTCGCAAAAGCGCTATAACCAGCTGCTCAGTTCGTTGCGCGTCGTCATCGAGCACGCCCACAGCGGTATTAAGCGCCTGCGCATGGTCCGCGACCCACTGCGGCTGCGCGGCGCATGGGTGCGCGACACGGTCATGGTCGTAGCCTGTGGCCTACACAACCTGCGCGTCCTCAGTCCGCACCGGGCTTATCTTGCGCACGCACGTACGAATCTCCCGAAGTAGTTCGCATTAGCATTAGTAAAGAACAACACCTTTCACTGATGCATGAATAGGTGGATACTGATCAGGTGTCATACGCCCTTCGTCAAGGAAGCTCACAATTGCAACCAGACCCAGAACACAGGGATGGCCGATATTGAGGAATATTCCGAAAGGAGCATGGTGCACTACTATTCCCTCAACTACACTTCCTATTGGATATAGCTCTGCTATTTCATTCCAATCGATACCATCTTGTTCTTGAGTTGTCATACCTGAAATCGCATTTTGGAAGTAATTAAAAGGAGCCTGAGAAATATCTCAGGCTCCTTTTAATTAGTAATGCATGGCAATAATAGATTGTTTGCCGTATTACTTTCGAATTAGAGCCCCGGCCTGCTTTTCAAATTGCTGAATCAGACGTTGCATTACGCCATCAATTGCCTGGTCGGTGAGCGTTTGGGTGAGGTCCTGGAGGCTGAAGCTGACGGAGTACGACTTCTTACCTTCTGGCAGCTTATCGCCTTCGTACATGTCGAACACGTTCACGCCTTGCAGGAGCTTGCGCTCGGCGCGCTGGGCAATCTGGCGCAGCTGGTCGAAGGTCACGGCTTTGTCGACTACCAGCGACAGGTCGCGGCGCACCTCCGGGAACTTAGGCAGCTCGCGGGCCACGAGGGCGTTCTTATATTTCTTCACCAGCCAATCCCAGTCCAGCTCAGCGTACCACACGGGCTGATTCACGTCGAGGCGCTTGAGCACTCCCGCAGAAATGCCCCCCAGGTGAGCCACCGGCTGGTTTTGCGCTAACAACGTGAGGCCGCCCACCAGGTATTGATGCTGTACCGGCTGGGAAGTCGGCGCGGCATGGCCCAGCGCCGTCAGCACTTGCTGCACGGCGCCGGCCAAGTGGTGGAAGGTCGTTTTTTCGGCTTTGTGCTGCCAGGTTTCGGCGGTGGAGTTGCCGGTGAGCAGAATCACTAAGCTGTTTTTCTCCTCGTACTGACCGTCGGCTTTGCGGTAGTAAGTTTTGCCGAACTCGTAGAGCTTCAGGTCGCGCTGGCGGCGGTTGAGGTTGTAGCGGACTACTTCCAGGGTGCTGTGCAGCACCGTGGGGCGCAGCACGTTCAGGTCGGCGCTATTGTAGTTCAGCACGCGCACCAGGGCCTCATTAGTTTCGCCTTCGGCTTCGAAGTAGCGGGCGTTGGTGATGGAGTTGGTGATGACTTCCGAAAAGCCCTGGCCACTGAGCAGACGCGCTGTGTTCTGGCGCAGAATCTCGGGGTCAGGGTTCGGGAATTTGGCCAGGAAGGAAGCCGAGTTGTGCGGGCGCAAAGCGACGTTGTTGTAGCCGTAGATGCGCAGGATTTCCTCAATAACGTCGGCCTCGCGGGTCACGTCTACTTTGAAGGATGGCACAATCAGCCACCAGTCGTCGCCGTTTTCATTTTGAATGGTTATATCTAAATCAGTCAGAATCTGGCGGATTCGGTCGGTGGCGATGTGCTGACCTACGAGGCGCTCCACCCGCGACAGGCGCAGGCGCACGGTGGCGGGCAGCACATGCTTCGGATATTCATCCACCACGGGTGCGGCGATACGCGCGCCGGCTACTTCCTGAAGCAGCAGGGCGGCCCGCTGCAAGGCTATCAGCACCATGTTTGGATCAGTGCCGCGCTCGAAGCGGAAGGAGGCGTCGGTTTTGAGCTGGTGCGTTTGGCTGGTACGACGCACCACGGCGGGCGAGAAGTAGGCGCTTTCCAGAAATACTCGCGTGGTGGTCGGACTCACGCCGGAAGTTTGCCCCCCAAACACGCCCGCTAAGGCCAGCGGCTCCCCGCCCCCACCGGCAATCACCAGATCTTCGGCGCGCAGGGTGCGCTCAATGCCGTCCAGGGTTGTGAATTTTTCGCCTTCAGCGGCGCGCTTTACTCGAATTTGCCCCCCAGAAATCTGGTCGGCGTCGAAGGCGTGCAGGGGCTGGCCCAACTCGTGCAGCACGAAGTTGGTCACGTCTACCACGTTGTTAATCGGCGACAAGCCGATGCTGCGCAAGCGCCGCTGTAGCCACTCCGGCGACGGGCCAACCTGCACGTTTTCCAGCAGCAAGCCGGCATAGCGCGGGCAGGCATCTTCGTCCTCAATCAGCACCCGCACCTGCTGCGCGGCGGCTGTGGGGGGCAAAAACGCACTTACATTGGGCAAATGGCAGGGCTGCTGCAATAAGGCGCGCAGCTCGCGGGCCACGCCGTAGTGGGAGGCCGCGTCGGCGCGGTTGGGCGTCAGGCCGATTTCCAGTACGGCATCGGAGCCCAAACCGAAATACTCGGCGGCAGGCGTGCCATTGGGCAGATCCGTGTCGAGGACCATAATGCCGGCATGAGAGGTGCCGATACCGAGTTCGTCCTCGGCGCAAATCATGCCCTCGGAGGCGGCGCCGCGAATCTTGGACTTCTTGATTTTGAAGGGCTCGCCCTGGGCTGGGTGGAGGGTGGCGCCTTCCAGGGCTACCACCACCTTCTGGCCCGCGGCCACGTTGGAAGCGCCGCACACAATTTGGCGCGGGATAGCGTCGCCCACAGCTACGGTGGTCAGGCTCAGCTTATCGGCGTCGGGATGCTTTTCGCAGGTCAATACTTCGCCGATAACCACGCCGCGCAGGCCGCCGGGAATGCTTTCCAACTCCTCTACGCCTTCCACTTCCAGGCCCGAGCCGGTGAGCAGAGCGGCCAGCTCAGTGGCCGATTTATCGGTGGGTATGAGGGTGCGGAGCCAGTCAAGGGAGATTTTCATATAGAATATTCGTATTCAGCGGCAGTTTGGTGAGGGTAAACATCGGCCAGGCCGACAAAGGTAGGGATTTGCGAAGCGGGCCAAAAAGCCCCCCAGCCCGAAGAGTTTTGCGTATCTTCGAAAAAAGCAATGAAACGCGTTATGACTAGCCGACCCACTATCTCGGAAGAAGCCGTTATCCTGCGTGGCCCCCTCATCACGGGCTTCAGCGACGAGGAGTTTTTCCAATTCTGCCAGGACAACCCCGACTTGCGCGTGGAGCGTACCTCCGACCACGAAATAATCTTTATGTCGCCCGCCGGCTTCCTTTCCAGCGCCCACAGCGGCGAAGTTCATTTTCAAGTCACGCTTTGGAACAAGCAGACCTGCTTAGGCCGCGTGGGCGAGTCGTCAGCGGCGTTTATTTTGCCGGATAAGGCTACACTTTCGCCCGACGTGTCGTGGCTCAGCAACGCTACCTGGCAAAAGGTGCCAGCGGAGCAGCGCAACAAGTTTCTGCCCGTGTGCCCTGAGTTTGTGGTGGAAGTGAAGTCGCCCTCCGACCGCATGACGACCTTGCACGCCAAGATGGAGCAGTGGCTGCGTAACGGCGTTCAGCTAGCCTTCCTGCTGGACACCGAAGCGGAAGCCGCCTTCGTCTACCGCCCCGACCAGCCACCATTGGAAGTACAAGGCTATGATAATGAACTCAGTGGTGAGCCGGTGCTGCCTGGTTTCGTGCTGGACCTGCGGCCGCTGCGTGAGGAATAATCAACTATAATAAATTGCTATTTTCACTTGTAAACAAGGTGCTTATTATTGAAGCTGTTTAGAAAGTTGCTAAAATTCTTCGGAACGTCATGCTGAGGAATCGAAGCATCTCTACCGCTTAGTATGGGCCATGCAACGAAGCGGTAGAGATGCTTCGATTCCTCAGCATGACCGCCTGACTACTTCCTAAACAGCTTCATTCTTTCTTCTCTTGAAAATAAATCACTCCAAGAATTTCTTTAACAGCCTGATCAGCAAAAATTATACAATCTCCTTCTTCGAATTCAACCTCAAGAAACCGTACTTCCTCTAACGGGCTGCTTCCTAAAGCATCTACTGTTTCTTTAAGACCTTCATACCATTCATTCGTCACTTCTCGGCTCAGGCCAAGTCGAGTCTCATAAATATCATGCATATGAAGACGGGAAATTACGAAGTCAATCTTAGCAGTTGAAACCACAGAGTTTACCAATGTAAGAAGCTTAGGGCCATTTGGGTATTCAGCCTTAAGTAACACTCGTAACTCATCTTGCTTGGGAAGCATAAAGCATCTTTAATCTTTGTGAAAAGTCTTCTCCCCGGCCTTGATGTATGCCGACAAAATATTCTCGGCGGGCGGCACGGGGCAGGCAAACGACGCATTGTAGGCACAGAACGGATTATAAGCGGCATTAAAATCGAGCACAATTTCGTCGTCGCCCTCGGCTACGGGGTCAGCATCGAGGTAGCGGCCGCCGCCGTAAGTGTCGAAGCCGTTGGTTTTGTCGGTGAAGGGGATGAAAAGGGTGGTGTCCGGGCCGTTGGCTTTGCGAAAAACGGTGAGGCGCTGCGCTTCTTTTTGCCACTCGAAGGAGGCGCGGCCCCAGCGCAGGTACTTTTCGGCCTTTCCGTCGGTGAGGCGCATGGCGATAGTGTCGCGCACGGGGAAGGGCTCGAACTGGGCCGTGAGGCGATAGGTTTTGTTGGGTTCGTAGTAGTGCAGGCTGTCGAACTCCTGGCGCTGCTCGGCGGAAAGCGGCGAACCCTGCACGCGGCGGAATTCATCATTTTTGGCGTGACGCTCCTTCTCGATGCGAGCGACGTACTGCTCGTCGTTCAGCACAAGGTCTTGGAGGAAATAGCCGAGCACGAGGACGAGGCCGAGAAGGATAAAAAGCTTGGGATTGAGGCGCATGGTAGCGGCAAAGGTAAGATTCGTTGTTTGTAGCGCGAAGCTTCCGCTTGGCGTATTGTTGTACGACTTGCGTGGGGGGCATTTTTCAACACCTTGTTCACCTAAACAACGATGCGCGAAGCGGAGGCTTAGCAATACATTTCGCTGTAAACAACGATGCGCGAAGCGGAAGCTTCGCGCTACATCCTACAATACGCCTTCGTCGGCGAAGCTGTAGTAGCCATGGTCAGTGTAGATGAGGTGGTCGAGGATGGGCAGGTCCAGGAATTGGCCGGCTTCTTTGAGCTTGCGGGTGAGGGCGATGTCGGCGGCGCTGGGCTTCTGGTTGCCACTGGGGTGGTTATGCACCAAGATAATGGAGCTGGCCAGCTGTTCCAGCGCGTGCTTGAAAATCATCTTCGGGTCGGCGACGGTGCCGGCCACGCCCCCGCTGCTGATGGACTGCTTGCGCATGACTACGTTGGCGCGGTTGAGCAGAATCACCCAGAATTCTTCGTGGGGCAAATCCTGCAGATTAGGGCGGATGAGCTGGTAAATATCCCGCGAGCAGGTGATGGTGGTGCGGGCCGCGGCGGCCGTTTCCTTGCGGCGGCGGCCTAACTCTAAGGCCGCCACGATGGTTATAGCTTTCGCCTCCCCGATGCCTTTGTGGCGCATCAGCTCCTTTACCGACAATTTAGCCAGCTCATTCAAATCGTTTTCTACCGCGCTCAGAATCAGCTTAGCCACGTCCACGGCCGACAGCTTGGTGGTGCCCGAGCCGAGCAGAATGCCCATCAGCTCGGCATCGGACAGCGCAGAGCGGCCTTTTTGCAGGAGCTTTTCGCGCGGGCGGTCTTCCTCGGCCCAGCTTTTAATACCAAAAGAAGTGGGCGCTACGTAACGGACGGGGGCGGCTGCGTCCTCCGCCAGATTGTCAACTGATTTCATACTGCACTATTGTTGCTGAGGGCTGGCGCTTAAAGTAAACCGTGTACTTCGCCGTTTACCCTATTCTTACCCGGTAGTTTCAATAACTAAACCAAAGCTTCCGGAATCCATTTTACCCACCTCATGTCAAGACTTCTGAGCTTTCCCTTTATCCTTTTTCTGGTATTAGCCGAATGGTATGGTTACCAGGCCATTCGCACAATTATTCCGGCCAGCTCCATTAGCGGCCGCCGCATCGCCGGAACTATCTATTGGTTGGTTACTGCGCTGGCCTGGATTCTGGCAATTTGGGCCATCTCGACTCGCCATAGCGGGCCAGCACCTTACAAAACGTACTTATCCAGCTTGTTAGTGGGCCTTTTGCTGGCAAAGATGGTCGTCGTCCTGTTTTTGCTCCCCGAAGACCTGATCCGGCTGGGGCGTTGGGTGGTACGCCAGTTCACCCAGCAGGATACCGGAACCAGTGATTCGCCCATCAGCCGCAATCAGTTTCTGAGCTCTCTGGCGCTGGTAGTGGCGGGCATTCCGTTCGTGGCCTTTATCTGGGGTATGGTGCGCGGGGCTACCGATTACCAGGTGAAACGCGTGACGCTGCGCTTTCCCAACCTGCCCGCGTCGTTCGATGGCTTCAAGGTGCTGCAGATTTCGGACCTGCACACGGGCAGCTTCAGCTCCAGCGAGCCGCTGGAGCGGGCCGTCAGGATGATTAATAATCAGCAGGCCGACCTTATTTTTATGACCGGCGACCTGGTAAACAACGTGGCCACGGAGGTAGAAATACACATTGATACGCTGGCCCAGATTCAGTCCAAGCTGCCCAAGCTTTCCATTCTCGGCAACCACGACTACGGCGATTACGTGCAGTGGCCCAGCCCCGAAGCCAAGCGCGAAAACTTAGCCCGCCTGGCCCAGAATCACGCGAAAATTGGGTGGCGGTTGCTGCTGGATGAAAGCCACACGATAGAGCGCGGCGGCGAGAAGATAGCCGTGCTGGGCGTGCAGAACTGGGGCGCCCAGATGCGCTTCCCCAAGTACGGCAACCTGCCCAAAGCCCACGCCGCCAGCGGCGACGCGCCCTTCAAAATCCTCCTCTCCCACGACCCTTCGCACTGGGAAGGTGAGGTGCTGAATTACCCCGACATCGACCTGACGCTATCGGGTCACACCCACGGCATGCAGTTTGGGGTGAACCTGCCCTTCTTCAAGTGGAGCCCGGTGCAATACGTGTACAAGCAGTGGGCGGGACTGTACAAGCAAGGGCAGCAATACTTGTACGTGAACACTGGCCTGGGCTTCCTGGGTTATCCGGGCCGGGTCGGTTTCCTGCCCGAGATTACCGTGTTTGAATTGCGGCGAGCATAACCGGCCGTATCATTTATATATAAAAAAGCCCCCCATTCATTACCCTGGGGGGCTTTTTTATATATAATAATTCAACTATACAACTACAAACAACCTCAACCGTATAGCGGCCGTGGTCTGATTTTTGGACTGCTCCTCTTTCTCTTAAATTTTGTCATGAAAAAGACCTTCCTACTATTCTCCTGCGCCGGTGCGCTGGCATTTGCATCCTGCTCACAGGAAAAAGCGGCCGAAACCACGACCACCACTACGACTACCGAGACGATGAGCACGCCTGCGACGGAGGCTACGTACCGCAGCCGCGCTAACCGCATTGCCACACGCATGGCTACTGACCTTAAAATCACGGACACGACTGTGGTAGCCCGCGCCGAGGACATCTACTTCAACCGTTCGCGCCGCCTTGCCGAGTTGGAAGCGCAGTACACCGCCGATACCACGGGCATGTACGCAGCCATGCAAACCATTAATACCGAAATCGATACGGAGTTCAAAACCGTTTTCTCCGACCCCGCTCAGTACCAAGCGTATGTGGCCAACCGCATGAACTACGCCGAGGAAATGTATGTGGATGCAGCCCCCGCAGCTGTTGACCAGGGCGTAACCAAAGTAGAGGCCGACGGCGACACGAAAACCAAATATGCCAACGGCACTAAGGTAAAAACGGAATCGGACGGTGAGATGAAAATAAAGACCGCCAACGGCACCAAAATGAAAGCGGAGTCGGACGGCGAGATGAAGATAAAGGCCGATGACGGCTCCAAATTAAAAGTGGACGACGACGGCGAAACCAAGATGAAAGAGGAATAACGAACCCCTTCATCTGTTTTAGAGTTTTAAAAAAGCCCGCACCTGCAACGGTGCGGGCTTTTTTTGACTCTGTAGTTGGCTACCTTGCAGTTTGGTTGCGTTAGAATAATTGATGGGTTTATCGTCTCGTTTGGTTACCGGATTCTGGAATAAAGCTGCCCTGCTGCTGGTTTTGAGCCTGTTGCTGGCCTTGTCGGCTTCGGCTCAGCTGCGCGTGGCGGGCACGATTACCAATGCCGCCGACGGTAAGCCCATACCCGGAACTACGGTGCGCATTAAGGGCAGTAAAATCGGCGTGATAGCCAACAACGACGGCGACTTCCGCATCGACGTGGCGTACACCGATACGCTGGAGTTTATTTCCCTGGGCTTCCAAACCAAGCGCCTGGCGCTGGGCCGCTCGGGTCTTTCCCAGCTTATTGTGCAGGTAAAAATGGACCGCGCCAGCATTCAGCTGGGAGAAGTGCGAGTGCAGGAAGGCCGCCCGGCCGATGCTCAAATCAAGAAAGCCCTGCGCAACGTGCGCCGCCCCGAGCCGCCCGCCAACGCCGTAAAACGCCCCCCAGCGCCCAAACCCTTGTTTCCCGTCGATTCCACGGCGCCCAAAGCTCCGGTAGCTACGCTGGAAAATCCCGCCAGCCTGCTCTACGATGCCCTGTCGCGGGAGGGCAAGGCGCGGCGTAAGCTGGAGGAGCTGCAACAGCAGGAGGCGCTGAAAAAGAAGCTGGAGCAAGCCCGCCGCGACCGGGCGCGCTACAACCGCAATTTCAAGGATAACCGAGGCTACGAGTAAACGGCTTCCTTGCGAAGCGAGATAGTTACCAACCCTGGCGCGCCCGTCAGCGTTTGTTTAGGTACATCGCCACGCCCATATACCTGCGCCAGGGCTTTGGTTGATAGCAATAGATACCTCATAAGTAGTTGCTATTGCGGCCCCGGTGCATATCGCTCCTAACCACTCTGCTTATGGCCAACTCTTCCAAAACCGGGATCTACGCTGCTATTGCCGCCAACACGGCTATTGCCATTTCTAAGTTTGTAGCGGCCAGCTTCACGGGCTCGTCGGCGATGCTCTCAGAGGGTATTCACTCAGTGGTGGACACGGGCAACGGCCTGTTGCTGCTACTCGGGATTCGGCGCAGCAAAAAAGCGCCTGATGATGACCACCCGTTTGGCCACGGCAAAGAGCTGTATTTCTGGTCGCTGATTGTCGCCATTCTGATTTTTTCCATCGGTGGCGGCATGTCTTTTTATGAAGGCATCTCCCACATCCGCAACCCCGCGCCGCTTTCTGACCCTACCTGGAACTACGTGGTGCTGGGCCTGGCCGCCGCTTTTGAAGGGGCAGCGCTGTTTCTGGCCCTGAAAAACTTCAATGCCACCCGCGGCGACAAACCTTTCTGGTTTGCCCTGCGGGCCAGCAAAGACCCCGGCAACTTTGCCATCATCTTCGAGGATACGGCCGCCTTGCTGGGCCTGGTGGTAGCGGCGGCCGGCGTATTCCTGGGTCATGCTTTGAACAATCCCTATATCGATGGCGCGGCCTCTATTGTTATTGGCTGCATTCTGGCCCTGACGGCCATATTCTTAGCTTATGAAAGCAAAGGGCTGCTCATTGGCGAAGGCGCCGACCCGGCGGTGCTGCAAAGCATTCGGGCGCTGGTGCAGGCTGATGCGGCTATTCTTAATGCCAAGCGGCCGTTGAGTATGCATTTTGGTCCAAACGACGTTTTTCTGGCCCTCGACGTGAACTTTCAGCCGGGCTTGTCAGCGATGGAAGTGGAAGAGGCAGTCGACCGGCTGGAGAAAGGCATCCGCAAGCTGCACCCCGATGTACAGCGCATTTTTATTGAGGCCCGCGCCGTGTCGGTGGAGCGTACCAACAAGGCCCAGCACGAGGGCAGCGACGCGCCCATAGCCCGCTGATCAGCTGCTTGCCATAACAGGCAGCCCGCAACGCACGTAAGCCCCAGTATGAAAATCGGGTATCCCTGCGTGAATGAAACGCTCGACTGCAGTGCCGCCACCACTTTTCGGCTGGCCTCCTACAACGATGAGCGCCTGGTGACTACCGTTACCAACAACCTGGCTTGCTTGCAGCGAATTCTGGAGTTTAACGTCCAGCGTGGCCTGCTCTTTTTCCGGATTGGCTCGGGCATCGTGCCGTTTGGTTCTCACGCTATCAATACGTATCCGTGGCAGACGGAATTTGCCCCCCAGTTCCGCGCCATTGGCGATTATATCAAAGCTGAGCGGATGCGCATCTCCTTCCACCCCGATCAGTTTGTGGTGCTCAACTCGCCCGATCCGGGTATTGTGGAGCGCAGCATTGCCGAGCTGGTGTACCAGGGCTCTATGCTGGATCTGATGGGCCTGGACAGCACCGCCAAGCTGCAAATCCACGTGGGTGGCCTTTACGGTGACCGGGACGTGGCCATTGAGCGCTTCATTGCTACCTACCGCACCCTGCCCGAGGCGGTGCGGGTGCGCTTAGTTATCGAAAACGATGACCGCCTGTTCAGCCTGCGCGACTGTCTGCGGGTGCACGAGGCCGTGGGCATTCCTATTTTGTTCGACAACTTTCACCACGAGTGCCTCAACCACGAGGAGCCCATGCAGGAAGCGCTGCGCCTGGCCGCCGGCACCTGGCACCCCACCCGCGACGGCGTGCTGATGATGGACTACAGCTCCCAGCAGTTGGGCGAGCGCAAAGGCAAGCACACCTCCTCGCTGGACGAAGACCGGTTCCGCGAGTTCGTGACTCACCTCAACGGCCTCGACATGGATATGATGCTCGAAATTAAAGACAAAGAAGCCAGCGCCCTCCGCGCCGTGGCTATTCTGCGCGAGCTGGGCCTAGCGGCTTCTGCTCCTTTAGTGGCCTCGGCCTAACTTATTCATTCCCTGTAACTTTTCCTCCTATGAACCAGCCAAATGCCCCCCAGTCCGGTGCCGATCTGCTTGCCGGCACCGTGCACGCCCTGCAAGGCGGCCTTACGGCCCTGCCCCTGAGCACCGCCCATACCAACATCGACACTTGGCAGGAGATGCTCCAACAAAGCGGCATTCCGGAGCTACAGGATATTGATCGTGAGCTAGGTAATCTACAATCCTTGCTCAGCAATACCGATGGGATTGATGGTACTGCCGTCGGGCAGTCGCTGGATATGCTGGGCACACAGACGTTGCAAGCCGCTGCCCACGCCACCCCCGACGCGCAAACTGCCCTGCGCGCCCTCGGCGACTTGCTGTTACAGCACGGCGCCAAGCTCAAGGAATAATAGCAGCGCATAAAAAAGCCCCCCAGATATCTTCTGGGGGGCTTTTTTGTGGGAAAACAATGCTGTGCTCAAGGTTTATTGCGATGGGTTTCGCGGAGGCGGCGATTCTGTATTGCGGGTGAGCGCCGACGCTGCTTAGTTTCCACACCCGGCGAAGCCTGGCCATCCATCACTGTCTGGCGTTTGCGCACGCGCTCTTGGGTAGAAGCCGCAGCCGGCGCGCTTTCATCGATGGTGCCGCGCTGGGTATTCTGCGGGTCTGAAGCCGGATTGATGGGTGTCGGTGCGGCTGGTTGCGGAGGCGCAGCCGGAGGAGTGGTAGAAGCTGGTGGCGCGGCGGGCGCGGGTGTCGTTTGGGCGTACGTGCCTCCGCTTAAGAGCATTGCAGCAAAGAGAAATTTAGTCTTCATATTATTTAGATAATTAGGTCAAGACAATTTCTTTACAAACGAATCAAAGAGTAAAATATATACGGGTTACAACCTGCAATAACCAAATTTAGTTTTATCGATGTACACAATTATGACCTTTTTACATCATACAATATTCAAACGTCACAAATAATAATGATAATACGCATTGCTTAGATTATAAGTATAGCAAAAAATAAAGCCTGCTTTACATCTGTAAAGCAGGCTTTATTAGCTTAATCAAAATCAGATTAAAAACCTTATTTTGATGGATCAGACTTCATTTTAGACTTCTTCTTTTTGTTCTTCACTTTTACGTCAGCAGCTTTGTTCTTAGGAGCGGCAACGGCTGGCTGCGTAGTGGTGCTCTGCGTTTCTACAGTAGTAGAGGTTTGCGTAGGGGCAGTAGTAGTGGTGTTGATGGTAGCGTCAGTGGCCGGCGTCGTCTGAGTTGTGGTGCTCTGAGTCGTGGTAGGCGTGGTGGGCTGCGTCGTGGTCGTGCTCTGCGTTGTGGTAGTCTGAGCATTAGCAGCAGAAATTCCGGTAACCAACAAAGCGACTAAAAGCAAGGACTTTTTCATAAGGTGGTAATAAGTTGAAAAGGAAAATAAGAGGTCAAAATCAGGTGCTAATGCACTAGCGCTATCTATTAAAAGATAATCGCAAGCCCTCAGCGTCAAAAATAACGAATAGGTTACAGAGCTTCGTATTTATTAAAATAAACTTCCCTCTCGAATCCACCAAATATGTAGCTAATACGTTCACAAAGCATACCTTACAATGTATGAATGAAATTTAAATCATGTAGTATTTTAAATTTCATTCGTCATTTTAGTAAAAGTAAATACCCCCTTTCTACGACCCAAGCAATTTGCGCCCTGGCTAGTGTTCAACCGGAGCGAGGCTGCCTAGTTCTGCTTGCGGAAGAATACGTCGCCGCTAATGGATTCGAGGCGAACGGCGGGGCTGCTGCTGCCCAGCGTGCCGCGCACCTGATAGCCTACCGGCGAGTTGTTTCTTTGACCATTGAGAGCAATATCCTGATTGGTGTACACTTCGCCCGTGATGGTTTTGAGTGCCACATCCGCGCCTTTGGCCGGTGACCAGCTTACATCCACGAAGCCGCTGATAGATTTGGCTTCCAATGGCCCGTTCAGGCCTTTTACCTCAATGTTGCCGCTGATGGTGTTCACGCTGACGGTGGCGCCGGCGGGCACTTCAATCACGTAGTCGATGCGGGCGCAGAGGCGGTACCCGTCCTTGCCGTTACTGCTCGTATTGTTCCACATGCTGTGTCCATCACCATCAGGGCAATTAGCTTCCTGGCTGGTGCGTAGCAGCTCTTTGTCGAACGCCGATTTCACTTTTACCTCGTAGCCGTCCGTAGCCAGGGTCAGCAGCAGGGCGTCGTTCAGCTTGTTCTGATTGATGGTGACACTGGCGCGCACGGCCACTTCCTTGCCGCTGCCGCCTTTGATCTGGATGCTGGACGCCTGTTGCAGATCCAGTACCAGTCGCTGCTTAGAGTTCAGGGGGGCTTTTTTCTCAATAATTTTCTGGGCTTGGGTAGGGCTAGTGCCCAGGAGCAGGGCAACTAGGGCCCCAAATAGCAGGAAGAGTTTCATGAGATGGTGATTTAGGGAGATGGTGATTTGGTGAAGTGGAGAGTGGTGAAGTAGAGGATTGCGCAAGTCGGGCGACAAACTCCCTAAATCACCATCTCCCTAAATCACCACTTACTTGGCTTTGCGCACGAACACGTCGCCGCTTATCGATTGCAGGGCGATTTTGGTACCACCGCCGTTCACGGTGCCTTCCACGGTTTGGCCGCCTACCCGGCGCATATCGTCATTCTCATTGCCCTTACCCATGTTGATGTCGAAGTCGGTGTAAACCTCGCCCGAGATGGTGCGCAGCTGCAAGGTGGTTTTGCTGTTGGCGGGCATTGTGACATCTACCGCCCCGCTCACGCTGGAAATAGAGCTGGGAGATTTGCCCACCCCAGCGTAGCGCACTATAATGTCGCTGCTGATGCTGTTGGCCACTACCCCGCCGCCCATATTCAGGAGCTGCGCATTGCCATCCTTCATGTTTACTTCCATGTCGCCCTGCAAATCGGTTACTTTCAGGTCGCCACTGCCAAATTGGTTCTGGGTGAATACCACCGACGTTTGCCGTGGCACCCGAATGACGTAGTCGGTATCCTTGCGGGAAGCCTGCACCACGCGCACTACATTATCCTTTTCGGTAACGGCGAGGCCAATTCGGGTATTATCAACGGCGGAGTTGTACACGGCCCGCAACCCTTCGGCGCGCTTAGGCGTCGGCTCATAGCCGTTGCCCCGAATGATGAGCTCATCGCCGTTGTAGCCTTCCAGCGTGACGTCGCTGCCTTGCATATCCAGCACAATTTTGCGGGCCTTGCCGCCGAGCTTGAGCTTGTATTCCTGGGCCCACAAGGCAGGACTAGCGGCCAGCAGGTAGAGTAGAGTGAGAAACAGAGTCTTTTTCATGACAAAGAGAAGTATAGTAAAAGAGGAGTCGAACGCACCCGCAACCGCGACTTCCGGGGGCTTTTTCAAGCCCGGTTCGTTGGGAAAAATGAACTGAAAGAGAATTGAAACAGTGTGTGTCGAGCTTGTGGGGCGGTCAGACATGACACTGCACTTTATATCTGGACCAGTTGCCCCAGCCCCGACTCCGCCTGCTGCCGCACGATAGGTAAGGCATCGCGGCGTTGAGACAAGCGCTCCAGCTCCGGCACGGCGCGCCGCTCACGCAGGGCTACCAGCAGCTCAATGAGCATGATCTGCACATTGGGGTCAGTCTGAATGGTGAGCGACTGCACAAAGGCCTCCCCTACTCGTGGGTCGTCGCGGAGGCGATAGAGCGCCTGCCCGGCGGCCAGCCGTACGTTGGTGTTGGGGTCAAAATTGAGCGTATTAATGAGCACCTGCACCGTTGGGTCGCTATCGCCTTCGGCCTCACCGGCAAGCTCACTTACCAGCTGAATCCGGTCGCTGGCGGAGAGTGCAGGCGTCGCAGGATTGACTTTAAGGGCGTGAAGGCGCTCATCGGCAGTAGTAGCAGTATTAGCAGCCACCTCGGGACCAACTGGCCGCCACAGGTTACCTAGCAGAATGCCCGTAGCTAATAGCAGCAAGCTGGCGGCAATGCGCAGCCACCACATACCCGACTGGTCCGACGTAGCGGGCTCCAAGCGCACTACTTTCGCTTCGCGCACCTCCGATTCGGGCTTCGCTAGCGCCGCTTTTTCCCGCTCAAGTGCGGCCATAAAGCTCATGCGAAGTGCTGGCGGCGGGTTTACGGGCTCGGCAGCTTCAAATTTGCCCCCCAGTTCCCGCAGCTGAGCTACGCGCTCCTGACAGCGAGGACAGTCAGCTACGTGGGCTGCCATCCGGGCCGTTTGCTCCGGGGGTAGTGTGTGCTCAGCGTAGTCCACCAGCAGGTCGGCTACGTCGAGGCAATCGGAAGAATTAGGCGTAATATTCATGGTCGTTAGTTGAAATAGATGGTGCGCAGGGCTTGTAAGGCTCGGTGCGCTTTCACTTTGGCCGCCCCGGCGGTGCAGCCCAGCATGTCTGCTATTTCCTCGTAGCTGAAGCCCTGGAAGCGGTGCAGCACCAGGATTTCGTGTTGAGCGGGAGGTAATAAGGCCATAGCTTCGTGCACATCCTGCTCGCGGTCCACGGCGGCCGTGTGACGGAAGGCGGCTCCGCCCAAGGCTCCTTTGCGCTCCACTTCCACCACGTCGGTAGTGCGCAGCCGCTGCTGGCGCTGCCAGTGGTCAGTGTGGATGTTGCGGGCCAATTGGTAGGCCCAGGCCCGGAAAGGCTGACCGGGCCGGTAGCTGGCCCGGTACTTCAGCAGGCGCTCAAACACGGTTTGGGTGAGGTCCTGGCTGGCTTCGTAATCGCTGGTGAGGCGGTAGAGAAAGTTGAACAGTGGCCCCTGGTAGCGCTCGAACAACGGCACCACCTGGTCGAGGTCGTCGGCCTGCACGGCTGCCATTAATTCTTCGTCGCTTCTGGTTTCCACCGCGTAAGATTTGGAGTTGGATTGCAGCGAGTACCGGGAGATCGGGCAATCGTTACAAGGGTAGCAAACTTTTTTCTGGGGAGGTAAAAAAGCTGTCCAGGAATACATGATAAAATCTTAGAACGTCATGCAGCGCGAGGCATGACAAGAAAAGAGGATTCTTAAAACAGATTTCTACCCCACAAAAAAGCCCCCCAGCTGTAACCGCGCTACAGCTGGGGGCTTTTTCAGGAAGAGGATGTTAAGACCCGCCGGCCCGGCGCTTCTCATCCTCGGCGCCACCTTGGCGGCGACGCGTGGGGGTCAGTTTGTCGTTGCCAAACCGATAGGTGAAGGAGAGCGTGGCCACGCGCGAATCCTGGCGCTGGTAGAAGCGCTCCACGTAGTTATCGTAGGTAGAGGTAGCGCGCACTTTACGGGTGTAAAACAGGTCGGTTACGTTCAGCTTGATATTACCCTTGCGCTCCCACACCGATTTCTGGACGCCCAGCGAAACTTGCCCATTGGGCTGCACGTGCAGAAACCCATACTGCTCGCCCGACTGAAAGCTGGTGTTCAGTTCGGCCCCCCAGCCCTTCTCAAAAGTGAAGGTGCTGTTGCTGGTGATGTTAAACGCCGGCCGACCTTTATTAAGCGACGTACCGGCCAAATCGCCGACAAAGCGGCTGTAATAGAACACGGCATTGTTGTAGATCTGCCACCATTTCTTAACTTCCAAAGGAGCCGTCAGCGTCAGGGCGTAGTAATCCTGGCGGCTCAGGTTCACGCTGGTTGATACAACCGTCGAGTCCGTTTCGGGCTGCACCACGCCGATGATGGGCTGGTCGGTGCGGCTATAGCTGAGGGTGCTGGTAGATTTTTGCTTGAACGTGTGCGACAACTCCATGTTGTAGCTGGTTTCAGGCAGCAGATTGGGGTTGCCCGCTCCCGAAGTAGTCGGATTTATAATAATCCGGAAGGGGTTAAGCTGGTTGTACGAAGGCCGGTTGATGCGCCGGCTCAGGGTCAGATTCACCTCATGCTTGTCGCTGATGGTACGCTTTATCGCCGCGCTGGGAAAGAGCTGGGCATAGTTGCGGCGGAACGAGCTGTCGCCCACCACCTGGCGGCCGATGGCTTTAGTTTGCTCCACCCGCAATCCGGCCTGCAAGCTGGTTTTTGCCAACGTCCGATTCAGATTTAGGTAAGCAGCACCAATATTTTCCTCGTACTTAAAGCGGTTGGTACGATTGAGGTCAATCGTCGTGACGCTGCCCCCGGTATTCTGAAATATTACGTCGTTATCCGAAGTCACCCGGCTGATCTTCGCCCCCACTTCGAGCCGCGTTTTGCGGGGCAGCGGCTGCGTATAATCTGCTTTAGCCGACATGATGGCTAAATCGCCTTCCTGGTCACCCACGAGCAAATTGCTGACACGCTCCCGCAGCAAGTACTCCGTGCGCTGCCCCTGCAAGCGGTCCAAGGTATAGCGGGCGTAGTCCACATCAGCCGTCAGCTCGCCGCTGTTTGCCGAGTCAGCAAAGGTGTGCTTGAAGTTCAGGTTAGCCGTGCCATTTGCCGACCGAAAATCGCGGTCGGTGTTAGCGTTATACACATCAGCCAGCGCGCCGGTGCCTTCAGAAACAGTCGTGTTGTTGAGTGCCAGACCGGGGCTTTTATTAGCAAGCCCGCTGAACGCTGTCCCTACTACCGTCCGTTCCGAGAGGGTATAGTCAAAGCCTACCCGCCCGCTGTGCGACTTCGAGTGATTGACCCCGCGGTTCTGCTGTTCGCTGCTGCCAATGAGCTGCTGGCTACCGGTGTCATTATTGAAAAAATCGCGCTGGATATCCAGCTTGCCAATGCCTTCGCGGTTTGAGTAGGTGTAGCTGCCAAACGTATTCAAGCCTTTACGACGGTTGTTCAGCGAAAAGCCCCCCGTAGACTTATCGTACTGGCTACGGCCGTAGCTGGCATTCACGGAGCCGTTGGTGCCCTGGCGCTGGTCTTTTTTGAGGTTGATGGCAATGATGCCCGCGCCGCCCTGCGCGTCGTACTTGGCGGGTGGGTTGGTGATGAGCTCAATGCTTTTCAGCTGGTTGGCGGGCAACGCGCGCAGATAGTCGGCCAGCTCCGAGCCGGTCATGGGCTGGCGCTTGCCATCAATCAGCACCAATACGCCCTGACGGCCGCGCAAAGCCAGGTTGTCGCTGCCGTCCACGGTTACGCCGGGTGCGCGGCCCAGTACATCCAGCGTCGTATTGCCGGCGGCCAGCGCCGAGCCCTCCACGTTCACCACGGTACGGTCGGCGAGGCGCTCGTACAGCGGTTTTTGCCCGATCACTGTTACTTCCTTCAGGGCCGTAGCCTGGCTCGACTTCAACACCAAAGCGGGCAGCGTGTAGTTGTCGGCCGCCACCTCAAACGGCCCCGCCACGCCCGCACAAACCCGACCTGGGCCGCCGACACCAAATAGCGTCCCTGCGCTGCCTGCTCGAAGCGAAAAGCCCCCTGCGCATCGCTAAACTCGGTTTTGACCATAGCAGAGTCGGCGGCACGATGCAGCGTGACGGTGGCGTATTCTATGGCTGCCCCCGCCGTTTCGCTACGTACGGTGCCACTCACCCGGCTCTGCGCCGGGGCGCTGAAGCCAGCCAGTAAGCTTGGCAGAAGAAGTTGAAAAACGCGCTTTGTAGCCGGTAAATGCCGAAAAAGAAGGAAGGATAGCATGGCTATAGGGAGAAAAGTATGGGCACAATGAGGAGCGTGACCATTTTGGCCACGGTACTGACAAGCAATAGTTTGGGGTGGGCTTACAAAGAAGCCGGGGGCAAAACGGCCTAGCAGGCAGGCGGCGGACGATAACTTGCAACCATAAAAAACGCCTCTAATGTGCTTAAGAACTCTTTACAGCAGGCAAGGGCTTGTCAGCAGCGGGTGATAGTTGAGTTGCTTCCGCAAGTGCTTCCTGAGGAGGTAAGCAATTCGTATAGACGCGCTCCAAGCCCTGCCGCATCTGGTCCAGGGTGGCTTCGCTTAGGCCTTCCAGTGCAGTAGCGCGGTTGCTCAGCACCACTGGCTGCACGGCCACCAGCGTGTCGTGGCCCGCCGCGGTTACCCGCAGCCGGGTGCGCCGACCATCGTTGGGCAACGGCTCGGACCTTAGCAGGCCCCGCTTCAGCAGCAGGGCAATAATGCGGGCCACTGATGCCTGATCCTTGAAAATCCGGTCGGCTATGTCGGCTTGGGTTAAATCGTTGTGCTCTTCAATCACGCGCAGCACCAGCCACTGGTCTACGGTGATGTTGATACCGGCCCGATCAATGTTGGCTTGCGCAAACTTGCGGTACTGGCGGATGGCCCGGTCGAGAGAGTAAAAGAGGATTTCGCTTAGCATCACGAAAGATTTCGTACTACAGACTATGACATATCATTGAAGTTGCACACAACCGAAATAATTTTCCGCATCGGAACAACCTGCCTACTATGATTCCATCTTTATCCTATTCCGGCTCCATATATGTTGTAGCTGAATTCTTCGTATCTTATTGCTAGGTGTCCTGATCGGCTTTTCACCCTGCTTTTCTCCGTTTTTACTCGCTCCGCCATGCTTTCCTCCCGCGCTATTGCTACCTACGGCACCGTTCTGCTCCTCGGTATTTCTGGTTTAACGGCCTTCAACTCGCCGCCTTCGTGGCTAAGGTCGAGCAGCGTGCAGGCGGAGAATCCGAAGGATGAGGTGTTGTTGAAAACGCTGGTGCAGGGTTTAAGCGAAGCACATTACCAGCCTCTGCCCGTCGACGACAAGTTCTCGCAACGGGTGTTTGAGCTGTATCTGAAGCGCCTGGATTCAGGTCATCGCTTCCTGCTACAAGCCGATGCGCAGCAGCTTCGCAAGTATCAGAATGCGCTCGATGATGAGTTGAAGCAAGGCGACCATCCATTTCTGGACCTGAGCACCAAACTGATTGAGCAGCGCATCGCGGAAACCCAAACGATGTACCGCGAGCTGCTGGCCACGCCGTTCGATTTGACCATAGCCGAATCGTTTGAAACCGACCCCGACAAGCTCGACTACCCTGCCGACGCCGCCGCGCGCCGCGATTACTGGCACCGGCTGCTCAAATATCAAACGCTGGTGCAGGTGTCAGAAATGATGGACGAGCAAGCTAAAAAAGCCGAAAAACCCTTAGCTTCTAAGCAAGCTGGCCCCATAACCAAGCGCACTGCGGCCGAGCTGGAAGTGGATGCCCGCAAGCGCGTACTGAAATACTATGACGAGTGGTTCAGCGACATAAAGCAAACCGACGCGGCTGACCGCCTGGCGCTCTATGCCTCTGCTCTCACAAACGCCTACGACCCGCACACCGAATATTTTGCCCCCCAGGACAAAGACAACTTTGATATTGCGCTCACGGGCCGCCTTGAAGGCACCGGGGCTTTACTCAATGAGAAAGATGGCCAGATTTCGGTGGCGGATATAGTGCCGGGCAGCGCGGCCTACCGGCAGGGCGAGCTCAAAACCGGCGACATCATCCTGCGGGTGGGGCAAGGCGATGCGGAGCCGGTGGACATAAGCGGCATGCGCCGGGATAAAGTGGTGAAGCTGATTCGGGGCAAGAAAGGCACGGAAGTGCGCCTGACAGTGCGCAAGCCCGATGCCAGCACCCACGTTATCAGCATCATCCGCGACGTAGTCATTATCGAGGACACCTATGCGCAGTCGGCGGTGGTGAATGAAGGCGGGCGCAAAATCGGCTATATTTTTCTGCCCAGCTTTTATGCCGATTTCAACCACAACGGCGGCCGCAGCTCGGCCAACGATGTAAAGAACGAATTAGAAAAGCTGAAGAAAGCGGGGGTGCAGGGCGTCGTGCTCGATCTGCGCTTCAACGGGGGCGGCTCCTTGCAGGATGCGGTAGAAATGGCGGGCTTATTCGTGAAAAACGGCCCGATGGTACAGATAAAAAGCCGGCAGCGCCCCGCCCAGATTATTGGCGACCCCGACAATGAGGTGCAGTACGAAGGCCCGCTGGTAGTGCTGGTAAACAAGTACAGCGCTTCCGCTTCCGAGATTCTGGCCGCCGCTATCCAGGATTATCAGCGGGGACTTATTCTGGGCAACACCACCTACGGCAAAGGCACCGTGCAGCAGATGTTCGACTTAGACCAGGTGCTGCCGGCCACCTTCGACAACCTGAAGCCTTTTGGCTCACTCAAGCTGACGGTGCAGAAGTACTACCGCATCAATGGCGGCTCCACGCAGTTCAAAGGCGTGATACCGGATGTAGTGGTGCCGGATGCCTACAGCACGCTCGGCGACGGGGAAAAAGATACCGAGTATCCATTGCCTTGGGACGAAATTGCGCCTGCTCCTTATAAGACGTGGGCGGGGGCTGCTTCCCTGCCGCAGCTGGTAGCCGCTAGTAATAACCGCGTGGCCACCAGTCCAGGCTTAAAACTCATTACGGAATCAGTACAGCGGATGCAAAAGCGCAAGAACGACACCAAGGTTTCCCTGAATCTGGCGGGCTACCGGGCCGAGCAGGAACTGACGCGCGCCGCTTCCAAAAAGTACACGGAGTCGCAAAAGCTGCTGCCGGCCCTGGAAATTGCCCCCTCAACCTCAAGGCCTCTACGGCCACTACTGTCGACACCACGTTGACCAACCGTGCTGCTCGTTTTGTGAAGCCGCTGCGTAAGGATCTGGCCCTACGCGAAGCCGTAGCAGTAATCAAGGATGCGCTCTAGGGTCGTTTTTTAATATTGAAGCTGTTCAGGAAGTGGCTGAAATTAGGCAGTCCGTCATGCTGAGCTTGCCGAAGCATCTCTCCCGCTTCATTGAACTGCCTAAACGAAGCGGGAGAGATGCTTCGGCAAGCTCAGCATGTCGTTCTTTTGACTTCCTAAACAGCTTCATTTTTTACTATGTCATCCTTGATCTGACGGCCGATTATCGTTCAACGACGAGACGCAAGATTTTGCGTTTCTACATCTGACAACCTCTCTACTTCGCCTTGCGGATGTACAGGTTGCCGTTTAGCGACTTCATCATCACCTCGGCACCGCCACCGTTGATCTTGCCGTAGCTCCAATCGTCGGTGCTGACGCGGTAGGTGCCGCCCTGAGCTGTCCGATTGACTTTCGGAGCGCTTTTCTCCGTGGCTAGATCGAAGTCGCTATAAATCTCGCCGAAGTCCGACTTCATCTTGAAGGCCGCTTTGGCGTTGGCTGGGAAGGTCACGTCAACTTTGCCATTCACGGTAGAAAAGGCCATGGGCGCGCCGCTGGTCACGTTTTTGAAAGTCGCCACCACAGAGCCATTCACCGTATTGGCCACCGCCGAACCCGATACCTGCCTGAGCTGCACGCTCCCATTCACGTTGCTGACTTCCAGCTCTCCACTCACGTTTTCCACTATAATGTCGCCGTCCTGCACCGTGCCGATTTTCAGCGAAAACTGCTGCGGAACTTTGATAACCAAGTCGATAGGCTGCTGCCAGGAGTTGGTCTTGATATAGACCTTATTGTCTCTTTCCTCGGCGGTCAGATCGAAGCTGGGGTTGCGGTCAATGCGGCGCATGCCGGAAGTATTCTCGCCTGAGGAAGTGCCTCTGCTGCGTTGTTCGCTGCGGGCCGAAGCTTCGATCACGACGTCTTTTCCGTTGTAGCCCATCACGCTGATGGAGCCACCAACCAGTTTCACGCTCAGCATTCCGGGCTTGCCGGGCGAGGTCAGAGCCACGACTACCTGCTCTTTTATCTGCTCTTTCACCTGCTCCTTGGTTTTCTCCCGGGTTTGGGCCAGAAGCGGCAGTGAGGAGCTCAGGAGTAGTGCTAACAGACTGGCTTGGAGGGTTTGGCGAAGGCGGGATTGATTATGCAAAGGAGATTTCATTGGGGTTGCTGTTTGATGGTCACGTCGCCGTTGAGGGTTTCGAAACGGAAGTCCTTTCCACCCTTGCCCAGCCGTACTGCTGTGTCCTTGGTTAATTTGTATTTGGTACCGCTGCCGGTACTTTGCTTATTTTGAGTGACTTGAACCGGCAGGGTTTCTACCTCGGGAAAGTCCGTGAACAGCTCGCCGTGCATACTTTTGAAATGCACATCTGCCGAGAGGTTGGCGGGGTACGTCACTTTGATATCCCCATTGATGGTGTTGTAGGATGAGGCTTCAGGTGGACTGGCCAGGTAAATAGCTTCCACGTTGCCGTTTACGGTGCGTGCTTTCGTGGTGCCCCTCACATTTTTGAGCGTTACGGCCCCATTCACGTTGTAGGCCCGCAATGAGCCGCTGACATCCTGCACCATCACCTCGCCATCGTTTACTGTCGAGACGTGCACATGCATTTGCGAGGGCACTTTCACTACATAATCGATGGTGGCTTTGTAGTCGATTTCGTGGTTATTGTTGCGGTTGTTATTGCGGTTGGGGCGCGAGTCGTAAGGCTCGGCGATGTAGGCGATGACGCTGTCGCCGCGCTGCTCAAAGCCCAGCTTCACCTCTTTTACGCCCTGCTCTATGGTTTTACCATCGGGGCCAGTGATGGTTTTGGTGGCTTCTATGACCACTTTATTGCCGCTGTAGCCCTGCACGCGCACCGAGCCGAAGATGTTGTACACGGCCAGTGTGCTGCGAGATGCGTCGCTGGTGAGCGTAAACTCTTTGTTAATCTTTTCCGTGTTTTCACGGTTTTGGGCCCAAAGCTGGCAGCTAGACAATAGCACCAGCAGACCAGTCAGGCTGGGGAGAAAGGAACGTTTCATCGTAGTCGGTTGAAGTTGAGGGCGCGGCTGGCTGGCCCGTGGACAAGGTTTTGATGCTTTCTTTGATTTTATCTTTCACCGTCTGGTTCAGGTCAGGCTGCTGGAGCAGGCGGCGCAGAGGCTGCACCGACCGCTTTTCCTGGAGCTGCACCATCACATCGGCCAGAGCCGACTGCACCAGCGGCGACTCCTGCCGCGGCAGCGACTGCACCAGCCCCATCCGAACTTTCGGCTCATTGGCCAGCTCGGCTAAGGCTTCCAGCGTGGCGAGGCGCACGTTCACGTTATCGTCGTGGTTGAGGGTGCTGAGCAGAGCGTCAATCACGCGGTCGTTGGGGCCGCTTATTTCCTTGGTGTAGCTCACGGCCCGCAGCCGCTCACTGGCCGAAGGGTTTTTGATGAGCGACAGCAGCATCACCTGGCGCATTTGCTCTACCTGCGTGGTCAGCGTCGCGAGTTGCTGCTGCTCAGGTGTGGCCGTTTTTTTATTATTCAGCCAATACCCACCTACCAGCCCAATAGCCAGCAAGCTGAGGCCATACGCCAGCCGCACCGCGTGCTGGGGCACCAACAACCCTTGCAGCCATTCAAAAAAGCCCCCGAGCGGCTTAGCCGACGCCGCTGGCATGGTTTCTTTATAGGAAGCGAGCATGGCATAGAACTCGGGGCGCAGGTTTTCGCTCGGCTCCGGCACAGGCATGCTGCCCAGCATCTGCCACATCTGCTGCATGGCTTGCAGCTCTTCCTGGCACTCGGGGCATTTGGCTACGTGAGTTTCCAAAGCAAACCGTTCGGCATCCGGCAGCTGGTGGTTCAGGTAGTCGGGTAATTGTTCTTTTATGTGGTCGCAGTTCATGGCCTTCCCGTCAGTTTTCAATTCGCAGATAGATTGTCTGCAACTCATTCATTGCCCGGTGCACCCGCACCTTCACGGCCCCTTCGGTCGTGTTCATCACGCGGGCTATTTCCTCGTATTTCAATTCCTGGAAACGGCTCAGCACCAGCACCTCGCGGTTTTCGGCACTTAGCCGGGCCAGGGCGCAGTGCAGGGTAGCTACTTCCTGCTCGCGCTGTAATTGCTCATCAGCTCCTATCCCACCCCCGATTTTCTCCGCATAATCAGCCACGTCGGAGTGCCGAACCGCGTGCCGATTCTTCTTCACATGGTCGGCCAGCACGTTGCGGGCCAAGTGATACATCCAGGTTCTGAACTCCCCGTCGCCAGTGAAGGTGTGACGGTATTTCAGCATCCGGTAGAACACCGTTTGCACCAGGTCTTCGCTGGCATCGGCCTGGCCCAGCATGTGATACAGAAAGCCGAACAGCTTGCGGTGGTAGCGCTCAAAGAGCAACCCCATCCGGTCCACGTCTCCGGCCTTCACCCGAAGCATGAGCGCATTGTCTGTGAGCGAGTTCAACCGGGAGGAGGTAGTTTTTGGGCTTATTTTGATGTGGACACCGCGCCAACTCGCGAAGGTTACAGGAAGCCATCAACTTTATTTTTAAAAAGCCCCCAAGCTGGTTTATCCGACTTTAAAGCGCAGATAAACCAGCTTGGGGGCTTTTTTCACGTAGGATAATTCCCTACCATTTAGTGTTGTTTTCTGAAACGATGTAGAGACGCGATACTTCGCGTCTCCGCGTTAGCTCTGCTGACCTTCGGTTGTTTAGTTGACACGCTGTCGGTCGTTCAGCGCGGAGACGCGAAGTGTCGCGTCTCTACAGCTTAACTGCTGGGGGGCTTTTTTAGGCGCGCGCCGCGGGCAGCCACACCGTAAACTCGCTATACTCCCCAAATTCTGAGTTCACCGTGAGGGTGCCGCCGTGGCCTTTGGTGACAATGTCGTAGCTGAGCGAGAGGCCTAGTCCCGTGCCTTCGCCCGGCGGCTTAGTGGTGAAAAAGGGGTGAAAGATCCTGTCAATCACATCCAGCGGGATGCCGGTGCCATTGTCGCGCACCCGCAGCAACACGCCATTCACCGCCCGCTGCGTACTCACCGACACGGTTGGCTTATAAGTGCCGGGCGGCAGTTGGGAGGCTTTTTTATGAATAGCGTAAAAAGCATTCGTGAACAAATTCAGCAGCACCCGGCTGATATCCTCGACTACCACGGTTACAGGCCTTAGTTGCAGGTTGAAATCGGTGGTGAGGGTGGCGTTGAAGTCTTTGTGCTTGGCGCGCAGGCCGTGGTAGGCCAGGCGCAGGTACTCATCGGCCAATGCGTTCAGATCCGTGGGCTGCCGCTCGCCCCGACTAGCGCGCGAATGCAGGAGCATACCCCGCACGATATTGCCGGCGCGGTCGGCGTGCTCATTTACCTTCTTCTGGCTTTGGGCCAGATCATCCAGCAGCAGCGTTATCATAACCTTGCGCTTCTCCGAAATGGGCTCGCGGTCCAGCTCCTGGCGCAGCTCTTCCACCAGCTCCATCCCTACCTCCGAGAAGTTATCGACGAAGTTGAGCGGGTTCTGAATCTCGTGGGCAATGCCGGCGGTGAGGGCGCCCAGGGAGGCTAGCTTTTCCTGCTGCACGAGTTGGGCCTGCGTGTTCTGCAAATGCTCCAGCGACTGGCCCAGGGTTTCATTTTTCTGGCTAAGCATCTGTTCCTGCCGAAAGTTTTCGGCGCGGAAGTAGTACACCACAAAAAACAGCGTCATGAAAAACAGCACCACATTGGCATTGTAGAAGTAGGTACTATCCTTCACATACAGAAAGGGTTGCACATATTGCATGGCGTAACGCACCGCAAAATAGGCGGCTACATTAAGCGAAAACAGCATGAGTATTTTCCAGAACCTGCGGAAGAACAGCATGGCTACAATGCTGTTGGAAATCAGGTAATACTCGACGCCATCGTACCTGCGGGCAATGGCAATAAAGGAGCACAACGCCGTGACAATCAGGATACAGTAATACGCGGAGATGTTATAGCGCCGATAGTAATTGAGAATCAAGGGGGCAAATTCAGGAACACGCCCGCCAGGCAGATCCGAAACGTCAGCCAGTCCGGCGAGTTGAAGAACACGGCAACGTAGCCGGCATAGATGGTAATGGTAATAGCGCTAATTCCATTCAGCAGCCGCACCCGCTTCCCTTGCCATTCAGTAAGTCCCTCGTGGATACCTATATTGATGATGCGCTTCCACAGCTCCTTGAAGGGCGAAGCCACCTTAGCCAGAAGTCCAGCCGAAATACCATCCCCAGCCGACTTGTGAAGTGTGAGCATAACAGAACTA
This sequence comes from Hymenobacter sp. R533113, assembly GCF_056835965.1. NCBI lineage: Bacteria > Pseudomonadati > Bacteroidota > Cytophagia > Cytophagales > Hymenobacteraceae > Hymenobacter > Hymenobacter sp. R533113. The sequence goes on along the minus strand of NZ_JAKWBD010000001.1, from coordinate 333,435 downwards.
ACTGACTAAGAGTAGAACAGCGCGGGTGTTACTGAAATGACAAGCGCATTTGGCTATCGTTGCTTGTGGAGAGAAACAGGTATGCCGATTGGCTAAGAATAAGTAATTTAGTTGAAACGGATTCATTTATAATTGTTCCGTTTATAATCATACTATATTTAGTAGTCATAATATTGACTCTGAGACTTTAAGCAGGATGAATGATGTATCTGCTTAGGCCGTTGCACTTATGCCCAACTAAAGCATAAGCATTCTATCATACTACGAGCATAACCAGCTGTTGTAGCTGGAATTTCTCGCCACCGCATCAGAAGCAATACTGCCTATTATGCACTGCTACCTGCCCATAAAAGCTCTGTTGCTGCTGGTACTGGTTTGTGTCCTACGGGCAGGAATAGCACAACCGAGCACTACCGAGGCGGTCTATTTCGATAAAATGCCCCCCAATGGCATTGTGCTTGACAAGGGCTGGAAATTCCAAGCTGGCGACGATGAGCAATGGGCTAAGCTGGAAACGGACGACCGGAGCTGGCAACCGATCAACCCGACTCTCCCGCCCCGGCGGCTCCCGCAGGTGCAGCAGGCGGGATTTGGCTGGCTGCGGCTGCGCTTTCGGGTAAGCCCCGAGCTTCAGCGCCAAGCCCTGATACTGAGCATTTCCCAATACGCCGCCTCGGAGGTCTACCTGAATGGCAAACTGCTGCGTCAGTACGGAGTAGTTAGCTCTATCCCCGTGCTGGTAAAAGCCTATTGGCCCAACCGGGAGCCTATCGAGTTACCCCTTGCTGATGAGGGCGAACAGGTATTGGCCGTTCGGGTTGCTCATTGGGCACCCTTCTCCTCTTTCAACGATTTTTTTGTTCCTACTTTCTTTCAGGCACGCCTGGCCGGACTAGCGCAGATCGAGGAGAATTTTCAGTTGGAGTCCAAATATAAAGTGGCCGACATGCTCCTTTTTGGGGCGCTGCTCCTGCTTAGCACGCTGCATGTCGCGTTCTATGTATATAACCCCAATCAGCGGGCTAATTTTTACTTCGCGCTATATACCATGGCTGAAGCCAGCGCCTTTTTCTGTACTGGTTTTCTGGATGATATCGGCGCGCATGGGCTACGGCTTGGAATGGATATCGTATCCTACGCGAGTCTGCAGATAGGGAGCGTGTTGGCCGTTCGGGCGCTCTACAGCTTCTTTTACATGCGAGTGGGGGGCATTTACTATGGCCTCTGGATAGCTAATATTTTCAGCCTGTTACTCTTGATGTTTTGTCAGGGGCTGAGCTGGTATCCTACTGTCGGCTTTATGCTGCTTGTTACGGCGGAGCAGCTGCGTATTACGCTGGGCGCCCTTCGGCAGGCCAAACGGGCTGCGGGCATTATCGCTCTGGGCTTTGGCATCGCCTTCGTGCTTCTGTTGACGTTTGCTTTGCTGTCTATACTCCAGTCAGAAATTCTTCGGCAGGAGGTGCTGGGTATTCCGGTGCATACCATGCTTACGTTCGCCGCTTTTTTGTGTCCCGTGCTGGCTATTTCACTGTTCCTGGCCTGCCGATTTGCCCTGGACAGTCGTCTGCTCATGATTAAGCTGGCCCAGGTACGCCGGCTTTCGGCCCAGGCTACGGCCCAACAGGAGGAAAAGCAGCAATTGCTGGCGCAGCAGAATGAGCTGCTGGAACAGCAGGTGCAGCAGCGCACAGCCGATTTGCAGCAAACCCTGAGCAACCTGCAAGCCATGCAGCAGCAGCTGATTCAAAGCGAGAAAATGGCCTCGCTGGGCGAGCTGACAGCCGGCATCGCCCACGAGATTCAGAACCCCTTAAACTTCGTCAACAACTTTGCCGAGGTAGGAGTAGATCTATTGACGGAGCTAACAGCCGGCCCCTTGCTCAGCTTGCCTGATAAGGAGCGAAAATCGGCCGCAGAGCTGGTTGATGACCTATCGCAAAACCTTGAGAAGATAACCTACCATGGCAAGCGGGCCGACAGCATTGTGAAAGGCATGCTGGAGCATTCGCGCGCGAGTCGGGGGGAGCGGCAGCCCACGGATCTGAACGCCTTGGCCGACGAGTACCTGCGCCTGGCCTACCACGGCCTGCGCGCCAAGCACAAAGACTTCAACGCCACCCTCACCACCGATTTTGACAAGAATCTGGGCCTCGTAGAGCTTGTGCCGCAGGAAATAGGCCGAGTACTGCTCAACCTGATCAACAACGCTTTTTATGCCGTTCAGCAGCGGCAAAGGCTAGAACAGGCAGGCTACCGGCCCGAGGTGTGCGTGGCCACCAAGCGCCTGCCCAATGAGCAGGTAGGCGTCTGGGTGAAGGACAATGGTATGGGAATACCAGATGTTATCCGCCAAAAAATATTCCACCCCTTTTTCACTACCAAGCCCCCCGGCGAGGGAACCGGTTTGGGCCTCTCGCTCAGCTACGACATCATCACCAAAGGCCACAGCGGTACCCTCACGGTTGCGACGAAGCCGGGAGAGTACACGGAGTTTGCAGTATCCCTGCCCATAAGCCAGGAGCACGTACAGACACAAACGCTAAGTTATTCCACATGAGAAAGATCCTGGTTGTCGATGATGAGGCTGACGTACAACTGCTGTTTGAGCAGCGCTTTCGGCGGGAAATCCGGGAGGGAATATTTTCGTTTTCTTTCGCTTTTTCCGGCGAGGAAGCCTTATCGTATTTGGAACAGGAACCGCATTACTCGGAAGTAGTGCTGATTTTGTCCGACATTAACATGCCGGGCATGAGTGGCCTGGAGCTGCTTCGCCACATTAAGAAAGATCATCCTGATCCGCCTCCCTCGGTGATGATGATTACCGCTTATGCCGATGCCGAGAGCTACGACACGGCTATGAAGCTGGGGGCCAATGATTTTTTATCAAAGCCGCTTGATTTTGCTACGTTAAGGCAAAAACTACTTCTTTTGGATAATACCTGAAAGTCACGCTATGAAGACTAAGATACTGGTGGTAGACGATGAGGCTGATTTAGAGCTGCTTATCAAGCAGAAGTTTCGACGCAAGATTCGCGAAGGCACGTATGAGTTTCGGTTTGCCCACGATGGGCAGCAGGCGCTGGATAAGCTCAGGGAGCAGCCCGATGTCGATATTGTGCTCTCCGATATCAATATGCCCGTGATGGATGGGCTGACCCTGCTCACCAAGCTGCCGGAGGTAAATCCGATCCTTAAAACCGTGATAGTTTCGGCCTATGGCGATATGCAGAACATCCGTACGGCCATGAACCGCGGCGCCTTCGACTTTGTGTGCAAACCCGTCGATTTTGCTGACCTGGAAGTGACGCTGGAGAAGACGATCGGGCAGGTAAAGCAACTGCGCGAGACGCTTCGGGCTATTCAGGAAAACAACATCCTGAAAATGTACGTGGACGAAACGGTCATCAACTTTATGGCCCGCCCCGGCCTGGAAAACCGCCTGATGGCCAGCGAAAGTATTGAGGCCACGGTGGTTTTTATTGATATCTGCGGCTTCACTGCGCTGGGCGAGAAGCTCCAGGCCGATGCGTTGGTGCGCTTGCTGAATATGTACTTCGATCAGATGGTGAAGGAAATCATTACCCAAGGCGGCTACATCGACAAGTTTATGGGCGACGCCGTAATGGCCGTATTCCGGGGCACCTTTCACCTCGACCGCGCCATCGATGCGGTGCTCTCGGTGCGGACCTTGCTCCAAACCAACTCGGAGCCCCTCCCCGATGGCATCACATACCGGCCCGATGTAGCCATCGGCATCAGCACGGGAGAAGTCGTATCGGGCAATATCGGTTCGGCCTCGCTGAAGCGCCTGGATTATACCGTCATCGGCGATGTTGTGAATCTGGGCCAACGCTTGCAGTCAGTAGCGCAGCCAGGGCAGATTCTCATTACGGAGGCTACCTATCAAAAGGTGAAAGAGTCGTTTCAATGCCAGCCCGTGCAGGAATTCACGCTTAAGAACAAGGCTCTGCCCGTGATGACGTATGAGGTGGTGTCGTAGGCGGACCAGCCTGGGGGGCATTTTTCTTGGTTATCCTGTGCGGCTTCAAACAAATGGGCCTCCGAGGTCGGAGGTTTTTGTAGAGCTATAAGCACTATAACTTAGTGCTATTACAGGCGGAAAACACTGTGAAGGAAAGTAGTAAAGAACCCCTAGGACATTATGTTGGGCGAATATGGTCATTTTGCCTTTCCAATGGCATATTTATAACTGGTATTAGGTTTGTTCAAACATATTCAGTAGTTATAGCGTTACATAATCAAAAATCATCGGCTATATTTGTTGCCCTGATTAAAATCATAGCTTCAGCAACCCATACTACTTCATCATGGAAACGTTAGCTATTGTCGTTAGCATTGTTGCGCTACTTGCTTCTGCTGCAACGGTATCGGTGTCGGCCATTAACATGGCAAAGCATCCACATCAGAAGATAGAGCCTAAATAGCTCCGCATAATTGACCTCTTCTTGGTACGCAAGAACAAATACTTAAATGAAAGCCTGGCCTAATGGCCAGGCTTTTTGTTGTTAAACTCTATCTGCAATGATAAAATCTACTGCATCTGTACTAGGATTTCTATTTTTCCTGTCAGTTGCTTATTACTTATCCTTCTGGAGCAACTTTGATATAAATGTGTTTCAATACATGGCTGTAGAAGATATAATAAAAGGTATTGCATACCCTTTACGCTACGCAGGAGTCTGGATATTATCAATATTTTGTTTCCTGATTTTATTAACTATAGCAGTGGTTTTAGCAGTAAATAAAACCTTTAAACTTTCTTCAAATACAAAGAAATTGGTGACGTTTTTAAGTATTATTACACCATTATTACTTGTATTTTTTTGTCAATTTCCAGAAAACATATTCGTCGGCATGTCCCTATCTATTGTTGCTTCATTCTTAATTATAATCCTGTATCTAATATTTCAATTTCACCTTAAAGATGAGACGGAAAGGAACGGTGATTTCCTTATTCAAAAAACAGCCAATATATTTTTTCTTTACAGCGCTATCTTATTAACCATAAATTCAGTCGTTTCCGGCCAGATTGAGGCAGCTAGAATTCGATCAGGCAAAGAATATAATTATGTAATGACTGAAGATATGAAGGAAAAGGTTGCGACTAGTAAACCATTTCTCATCTTCTTAGGCGCTGTAAGCGAGAAGTATTTATTCATTGACAGAGAAGGAAACGAGCGGTTCCTTTTAGACAAATCGGAATTACCTAGCCTAAAGGTGCATCACTACGATGCAGGAGATATGGCGACAGTCAGACATCTGAATACTTGTTTAAAAAGGAGCCTAGCACAACCTAGAATGTAGTAGTGTAACCACACAAAAAAAGCCCCCGAAACCGGAGGGCTTTTTTTATGTGGAGCTGCAGGGATTCGCCTGGCTTGTTTCCGCTAGTTTCCTAACGGCGTGGACTATCTCTTCTTCTCCCAGCAACGGGAGAAGGCGGACGCTCTAGCCGGTAATTAAGGACGCTCTAGTCCCCCGGTAGTCTCTGCACCTTCCGGCCGTGTACGGCCGGCTTGGCTCAGGATTGGCATATCGGCTGCAAGCAACCGACGTAGCTTTCCCTGAATTCATCCGCTTTATTACCCAACCGTCACCGGTTGGGAGGTCCGAATCTTGAACCCTGGTCCAGACAAGGAAACCGACGAGCTTTCTACGTGTGTATCTATGCTTGAATTGTCGGGGAAATCCGGGCGCACATCAGGCCTTTGAATTTCCCTTAGATGCAGTTGTTTTCGCCTGAGCATCACACCTCTGCCCAAACTAGCCCTTTACTTACGACGTCCCGTGCTCACCCGTGAAAAGGCGGACGGATGCGGAACGATGGCATTACTTAGTACCTAGACTAAGCAGCCATGGCGTAGCTATACTCGCCATTTACTGTTCGAATGACTTTTTTGCGGGAGATCCATTCAACTCCCGACACGCTTACTCGCGACCTGCACAAGCTGTCAATTCCAGTCAGCCCCAAATTAGAAAGAACGATACCCGCCCCGAAGCGCGGGGTGCGAATGTACGCACAGCATCGGGAAAACGTTGCCGGGGGGCAAATTTGTTCCGCCCGATAGGCCTGGAGATATAGTTACTGATAAGGCCACCCCGTAATCACCGTCGCGGCCACCGCATGAATCTACTGGGCCAGTGCTACGCCCCAACTCATAGTAAGCAGGCTACCTTTTAACTATCAATTGCATCACTTCACTGCCGTGGCTTTGGGCTGAAATGCTGGCGCCCCAGTTTGCCACAGGCCAAAGGCCATCAGGTCGGCAATACTTTCAAACTGCTTCTGCTTGGAGTCGCCGATGCCGTGGCCGGCGGCGTAGTCGGTAAAGAACAGCACGGGCTTGCCGGAGGCGGTGCTGGCTTGCAGGCGCGCCGCGAACTTGGCCGGCTGCCAGGCAATGACGCGCGGGTCGTTCATGCCGGCCGTGACCAGCGTGGCAGGATACTTCGTGGCTGGCTTCAGGTGCAGGTAAGCATCCATTTCCAGCAGGGCTTTGGCTTCATCTTCCTTTTGCATAGTACCAAATTCCGGCACGTTGGCGGGGCCGTTGGGCGAGTTTTCCATGCGCACGGCGTTCAAAATACCCACTTCCGGAATGGCGGCGGCAAATAAGTCCGGGCGCTCCGTCATGGCCCGGCCGATAAGGATGCCACCCGCGCTGCCGCCGTTGATGGCAATTTTTCCGGGGGCGGTGTAGCCATTTTTGTTCAAGTATTCGGCGCAGGCAATCAGGTCTTTCCAGGTATTAGGCTTGGTAGCTTTCTGCCCGGCTTTGTGCCAATCCTCGCCTAGCTCGCCGCCCCCGCGCACGTGCGGGCAGGCCAAAATGCCGCCCTGTTGGGTCCAGAGCAAGAAAGGTGGCAGGAACGAGGGCTCCATTGAGCGGGAATACGCGCCGTAGCCTACCATCAGCGTGGGGGCGGTACCGTCGCGCTTCAAGCCTTTCTTGTATATGACAGAAAGCGGCACCAGCGTGCCGTCGTGGGAGGGCACCATCAGCTCTTCTACCACCAAGTCGGCGTACTCGGGGTACTGTGCCTCCGACGACAGCGGCTCGGGCACAAACTTGTCGCTGGCCACGTCGTAGCGGTAGCGCTTGCGGTCAGCCGTCCAACCGCCCATGGTCACCCACAAATCCGATGACTGAGCATTTTTAGCTACTAGCTCCAGCCGGCCGGCCGTTTGCGGCAGCTTCAGCTCGCGCACCGTTTTCGAATTTTTCGCCACAAAGTAGAGCTTGGCTTGCACGCCGTTGCGGGAGCGCACAAAGTAAAGCCCGTCTTTGGTGGTTTTCAGTTGCTCGTCGAGTATGGCCTCTTCGGGACTTCCGGGCACCAGCACTTCGGCCGTGGCTACGTCGGGCTTGGCGACAGACGTGCGCATTATTTTCTGCCGCGGCGCGTCTTTCGACGTCGTGAAGTAAAGGTACTGGTCGTCGGCAACCACGGCGGTTACTTCCTGCTCCGGCTTGAACAAGGGCTTCCAGGCAATTTTGGCATTTTTCAGCTCAGTCGCCGGCGCGTAGTGGGCCTTCAGATACCGATCTACGGTGTAAAGCACGCCAATAAGGAGCTTGCTGTCTTTGTCGTAGAAAGCAAACGGATATTCCTCGGGCTTAATGGCCAGTTCGGGCGCCGTTTTAGACGAGAACACCGCCTTATCCTGACTTTGTGGGGTACTTACGCGGTGCAGCAGCGACTGGGTATTCAGGCGGGCGGCGCCATCCTGTACGTCGGCGCTGTTGAGGGGCGTGTAGGTATAGCTGGTGTTATCGGGCAGCCATTCGCCAGCCTCAACTAAGGATAGCCGCGCAAGGCGCTCGGGGTACAGCTTTTTAGTTTTCACCTCCATTACTAGCCCTTGCCCTATCTCCGAGCCTTTTTCGCTGATTCCAAAGACCACCTTCGACCCATCAAAGGAAGGAGAAAAGGCATTGATAGTAAACACTTTGCCTTTCTCAAAACTCTCTGGGTCGAAGAGTAGCACTTCTTCTCCTTTGTAGCCATCGCGGCAATAGAGCTTGGGCTGCTGGTCCTGGGGACGGGTTTTTAGATAGATAGGACTTACGCACTTGCGGGGAGCAGGGCAGGAATGAGGGGCTTGGCGAGCAGCTGGCTCAAGTAGGGAGCCCATTGGTGCTGGTGGGCCTGATAAATCGTTTGGGCCGTTGATCGGGCAAACTCGCGCAGGGACACCCACGCCAGGTAGCAGCAGGCCAGATGGTTGCGCTGGGCCTGGGCACGGCGGCACTGGCATTTCTCGGCCCCGGTCAGCTGCTTGAAGCTGCGGTGAAACTCTTCCACCTGCCAGCGGGTGCGGGTGGTGGCCTCGACCAGCGGTTGGGTAAGCGTAAAGGCGAAGTTGTTGGTCACGACCCATTCAATGTCGCCGTTTGGGGCGACCAGCCGGAACAAGCGCACCGCAAACGGCACCTTCTGCAAGCGTACTTCCAAGCCGGTGCTCCACCCACCCGGCGGCGGGGCTACGTCGGCCAGGGACTGGTAGCCCCCCTCTTTGCTGGCACTCACTAACCGGTTGCTTTTCAGGGTCGTGAAAAACGTCCAACCGGCCCGCTGAATCAGCTTCAGGTTGTCGCTGCCGCTGTACCAGGCATCGAACAGGAGCGTGCGGGCCTGAATTTTATTTTCCGCCACGACGTGGGCGAACATGGCCTGGAAATGCTCGTTTTTGGTCAGGCCATCCAGCTCCGGGGCATAGACGCGGTAGTCCAGGGGCAGAAAATCCCCGGCCTGTCCGCTGCTGTGGACCAGGTTAACCAGGCAGATGCCGGTGACCAGGCCATGTTCGTTGCCCGAATACTGGCGTTTGGCTACTTCAATGAAGCGACTGTAGCGCTTGTCCTGCACGCTATCATCGACCAGCAAAAAGGCCTCCGGCGAGTCGTGGAGCAAGGGCAAGACCAACTCGCGCAACTGCGTGGGCGAAAACGAGCTGCGGCGCAGAAATCGGTTCACTTGATCGTGGCTCACCTGCGACAGGTGCTCGGCCAAGTGCGTACACGTATAATTGCGGGGCGTACTAAGCAGGTACTCGATGTAAGTCGCTTGCGTCACCATAAAGCCAGGCTTTTTCTCAAGTTACTACTAAGTGCGTAAGTCCTAATAGAAATACCGGTCGTTGTCGGCCACCAGCAGTTTGCCGACGCGCGTGGCTTTGCGCTTGTCGAATTCCATCATTTTGTCGATGAGTCCTTGCCGACCGGGAATGGCATCCAGCGTCTTGCGCGCGTACTCGCTCTGGGCCTTCATCCAGGCTGCTACGGCCGGGTCTTGCAGGTTTTCCAGGTTGCGGTAAGGGTCCTCCACCTTCCCTCCGAAATAGGTGTCGGTAGCTGGTACTGCGGGCGCCGCGGACAAGATGGTTTGAGCCTGGGCACTGACAGAGGCCAATGCAGCCAGAATCACAGCGCAATTTTTCAGGAAGGATGAGTTCATACGGACGCTGGTTTTATGTAAGGGAAATAGTCGCTCTGTCTCGTAATTAACTATTTAGGGCTTGCCGTGCGTGGTCTGCTACGCGGCACGGTAGCAGCGGCCGGCGACGTAGCACTGGGCAGCTGCTGGGCCAGCAGCCACTGCCAAAAGGCAGGATCGGTGTACATCTTATCGGCTATAAAATGTCCTTCCGCCTCGTATTCGGTATACTGGGCTGGGTGGCCCGCGTCTTTAAGAGCGGCTGCCATCTGCCGCGCTTCCGTCACGGGCACCACTTCGTCCTTGGCCCCATGAAATATCCAGACAGGGGTATTGCCTACCGCCTTGGCAGTGGCCGCATAAGCATATAGTGGCTGACCCCTATAAGCAGTCAGCATAGGCGACGGAAAAGCTTGGTCGAACCAGTCCGGAACCACCACGCCCCCGGCCGCCGGTGCCATAGCGGCAAACTTGCCAGGGTATTTGGCCGTGAGATACCATGCCCCGTACCCACCCATCGATAGTCCCGTTACATATAGCCGGGTAGGGTCGGCCTTAAACTCTGCTACGGTCTGATCCAGGGCCTTTAGGGCTTGCTCCGCGCCTTCTCCAAACCATATTTCAGGTTCCGGCTCCTGCGGAAACACTGCCAGAAACTGATTGTATACTGCCTGTTTGTTGGCGTACAGTTGAATAACGCTGCCCAGATTTGGACCGCCCATCTGTAGCTCGTTGTCTTGGCCCCACTGGCCTACTCCGTGCAAGTAGAGCACGACCGGGTAAGCTTTGTCAGGCTTATAATTTTCGGGCACATACACGCGGTAGCCGTAGGTGCGCTGGCCTATCGTGACGGTACGTTTGAGAAAACCAGTTTCGGGGCGGGTAGCGGGTGCAGTTTGCGTCCAGGCAGGCACACTTAGCACCAGCAACCAAATCGTCAGGAATAAACCTTTGGGACTCATAGGATAAAGGTTAGAGAGGACTATTGAGGCCGCAATGAGGCAGGACGGAAAGCATACTAGCTGCCAATAAGAAGAATGGGAAAACTGCTTGGTATTGGGATGCCTGAATGCGTGTGCTGATAAAGCAATCAGTCTGTATGCGGTACCACTTCCATAACTACTAAAGGAAAGTGCTTGCCGAAACGCCAAACCTGTGCGGCGTCTTAGTAGCTGACCTATTAGCTCCAATCCGTTAGCTGCTATGGTGGCAAAAAGGTAGGCATGAATTTCCTCTAAGTCAATCTGATACACTGATTATTCGATTGATATTCAATTACATAAAATAATTACAATACTCTATCAGCAGAAATACGGCTAAGGATTTTCTGTGGCAGCAATGCCCAAAACGCAATCGGATGCGCCAGTTGGATTAGCTATCTTTGTAGATAGAAGTATGGAAAATTTCGTCGTTTCGGCCCGTAAGTACCGGCCTGCCACCTTTCGGAGTGTGGTGGGGCAGCAGCACGTGACTACCACGCTGCAAAATGCCATTGTCAGCAATCATCTGGCCCAGGCCTTCCTGTTTTGTGGCCCCCGTGGGGTGGGCAAAACTACCTGCGCCCGTATTCTGGCCAAGACCATCAACTGCCAGCACCTCACGCCCGAAACTGAAGCCTGCGACCAGTGCGAATCCTGCCGCTCGTTCAACCAGAATGCGTCGTTCAACGTGCACGAGCTGGATGCGGCCTCCAACAACTCGGTAGAAGATATCCGCTCGCTGGTGGAGCAGGTACGCTACGCCCCGCAGACCGGCAAGTACAAGATCTATATTATTGACGAGGTGCACATGCTCTCCAACGCGGCCTTCAATGCGTTTTTGAAGACCCTGGAAGAGCCGCCCTCCTACGCCATTTTCATCCTGGCCACCACCGAGCGCCACAAGATCATCCCCACGATTTTGTCGCGCTGCCAGATATTCGACTTCAACCGGATTCGGGTCGATGACATTGTGGGGCACCTGGGCTACATCGCAAAGCAAGAGCAGATTACGGCTGAGCCCGACGCCCTGCATTTAGTGGCCCAAAAAGCCGATGGCGCTTTGCGCGATGCGCTGTCCATCTTTGATCAGATGGTCACGTTTTCGGGCAACTCCTTGCGCTACCAGGATGTAGTGCAGAATCTGCACATTCTGGACTATGAGTATTACTTCCGGCTGGTCGATTTTCTGGTGAGTGAAAACCTGTCCGGCTCCTTGCTTTTGCTGGAGGAAATCATGCAGAACGGCTTCGACCTGCACAACTTCGTGGTGGGCACGGCCGAGCATCTGCGGGGCTTGCTGGTGTGCAAAGACCCCGTGACGGTGCAGCTGCTGGAAGTATCCGAGGGTATTCGGGTGCGCTACGTGCAGCAGGCCCAAGCGGCTCCGCTGCCATTCCTGCTCTCGGCCCTGAACCTGGTAAGTCAGTGCGACCGGGAGTTTAAGCAGGCCAAGAATCAGCGCTTGCATGTGGAGCTGATGCTGATGAAGCTGACGTATCTCAATGGAGCGGTGCAGTTTGCCCGCGAGCTGGGCGCTGGTTCTAATGGGTCAGCCAACGGCGAGGCTAAAAAAGTAGTGTAACCGGCGCAGCTCCGCAAATTGCCCCCCAGCCACATGAAATAGCTACGAATGGCGCTTCGGGAGCGGCTGCTTCGTCTAATGGGGCGGCAGTTGGTGGATCGGCGGCACGGCCAGCAGTTATGTCAGGTGCGGGAGTGCCCACGGCTGCGGTTGCGAGCAATGGAGCAGCTAAAATGCCCCCCAGTGCTGCTCTGCCAGAGTCAGAACTTATTTCGGCCCCGGCCGATCCGGAGGAGATAATTCCGGTGGAAAGCGGCGTGGAGGAATTGCACGACACGCCCAGCATCGAAGACGAAGAGGCTGATTTGCCGACGGCGCAGCATCAGGTGCTGGACAGCGTTCCGCATGTGGATACCGGCGCGCCCAGCATGGCTGGTCACGAGCCGGAGCAAACAGTGCCAAAAATGCCCCCCAGTCCCTCGCTGGCACCTTCTCTGATGCCACGAAATGGCGCATCCAAAATTCCGAGCCTTAAAGACCTGAAAGCCCAGGTAGCTCAGCAGGCGGCGGTGGTTAAAAATGCCCCCCAGGAAGTGGCGGAGCCGAGCGGTCCGGCTCTTGGTCTGCCCACCGTGGATGGAGAGCTACTGCGGCGCGTGTGGCAGGAATTGAAAGAGGAAAAGCGGGCTCAGGACCGCATGAGCGAGTACATGGTTCTGAATCGGGACGTGACTGCCAACGAGCAGCATGTGATTGAACTGGCGGTGGATAACCCCATTCAAATTGATCAGTTCAACGATTTTCGGCAGGAGTTTCTGACCGAGCTGCGCCGTCGTACGGGCTACCCGCGCCTTAATGTGCAGCCTATAATCACGGAGCAGGCGCCGACGGCGCGCAAGCTGTACACCTCGGCCGATAAGTTTGAGTACCTGGCCGAGAAGTTTCCGTCGTTGCGCGAGATGAAGCACCGACTAGGGCTGGACACGGATTTTTAAGAAGCTGATTAAGTTGGCCGAACGGTGTAGAGACGCGACACTTCGCGTCTTGGCGTTGCTGAGGCTGCTTGATCAGCGCAGCGCAAATCGTTCAACACCAAGACGCGAAGTATCGCGTCTCTACGGTTCTTATACATTTAATCCCAAATCAGCTTGCCCTTCCTCAGCAGCTTGATCAACAAGCTTTTGCCCGCTCGTCATCAACGTCTGATTACGGGCTTATTTTTCGGACTGCTCCTAGTCACGGGCCTGCTGCTGCACCGCGACTACGGCGTATCTGCTGATGAGCGCATCGACCGGCTGAATGGGATGATCAATGTCAAGTACATCACCGAACTGGTAGCGCCCGATTTGGCCCGCCAGCAAGCTGGCTACCAGCTCATTCCCCCGTTAAAAGGGTTTGTTGACAACACCCATGGGGTAGCGTTTGAGGTGCCCATGGCCGTGCTGAGCTTCCTGTTCACGCGCAGCGATTCGCAAAGTGCTTATTACATGCGGCACCTATGCATCTTTCTAATCTTCGTGGCCGGGGTGTATGCCCTGTTTCTGCTAAGCAGCCTTTACCTGAGAAGCTGGCGTTGGAGGCTACTCACGGCGCTGCTGCTGGTGCTTTCGCCCCGTCTTTTTGCCGATAGTTTTTACAACCCCAAGGACATCGTCTTTATGGCGCTGTTCACTTGGGGCATTTATACGCTACTGCGCTTCTTGCGGCAGCCTTCTTACCGGCGGGCATTGCTGCACGCCTTGGTCACTGCCCTGGCCGTGGATATCCGGATTCTGGGTGTGCTGCTGGTGGCTTTTACCGTGGGTATGGTGAGCTTGGAACTGTTGCTGCCAACCGAGAAACGGGTAACCAACCAACAACTTGTACGTGGTGCGCTGCTGTGTCTGGCTGTTGCGCCGGTGCTGGTGTTTATTGGGTGGCCGGCGCTTTGGGAGGCACCAGTTGCCAACTTACTGCACTCGTTTCGTAGCCTGAAAAGCTACCCTTTCCGGGGGGCTTCTGTATTGGGGAAATATCATTCACGTACCAACCGATTCGCTGCCCTGGCACTACATTCCGGGGTGGATTCTGGTCACGACGCCGCTGACGTACACGCTGGCGGCCGTGGGGGCTTTTTGCTCACTTTGCGGCTCTTGCTCCAATCGTGGCGCACTTGGTTGGGGGCGCCTGATTCCCGCCAAAGCCTGCTGTTGCTGCTGTGGCTGTTGGTGCCGCCGTTGCTGGTTGTTGGGCTGAATTCAATTATTTATAATGCCTGGCGGCATCTGTTCTTCATTTATCCAGCGCTGTTAATCCTGGCGGTTCGGGGCCTGCAGTACCTGTATACTCTCACGCGCCACGCTTCCCGAGCGCGGGCCTGGGCCGCCACGCTGCTACTCGCTGCGGCAGGGTTGGAAGTTGCTTATACCGCAGTGCGCATGGTCAGAATGCATCCGCACCAGTACGTGTATTTCAGCTTTTTGCCCCCCAGCGCGGCTGAGCGCTTGTTTGAGCTTGATTATTGGGGCCTGTCATATAGAGAAGGTTTAGAATGGGTGCTCGCCCACGACTCCAGCCCGCAGATAACCCTCAGCGGCAACCCGAGCTATCTGGACAATAACATGCTGATTTTGCCCCCCAGCCAGCGCGCGCGTCTCCGCTACATTCCCAGTCAGGCCGAGACACCCACGGAGGCTCGCTACTTTCTGACAGCTTACCATTACTACGGCGGACGCCCCAAGACTTATCCCGACAGTTTAGGGCGGGAGGTATATACCATCCGGGCCGATGGCTTGCGCATCTTCTCGGTATTTAAGCGCTGGTAAGCTGCTTTATCTTTTGCCTTATGCCATCTCCAGGTTCGTTCTTGAAGTCGTTGCTTACTGCCCGTGGGGTAGTTGGTCTCTTTTTCGGGCTTCTGCTACTCACCGGCCTGCTGCTGTACCGCGACTACGGCGTATCCACCGACGAGCCGCGCCATCGGCTCAATGCGATGGTAAACATCAAGTACGTGGGCGAATTGCTGGCGCCAGAGCTCGTGCGCGGGCAAACGGGCGGTGAGCTTATTCCAGCCCTCAAAGGCTTCAGCGAGAATGACCACGGCGTGGGCTTCGAGGTGCCAATGGCGCTGCTGAATTTTGCGCTTACGCGCAATGATCCCCAGGCCGCTTATTGGCTGCGCCACCTATGTATTTTTCTGGTTTTCGTGGCGGGGGTTTATGCGTTGTATGGGTTGGGTACAATCCGCTTCCAAAGCTGGCGCTGGGGTCTGCTAACGGCATTTTTATTAGTACTCTCGCCACGCTTTTTTGCCGAGGCATTCTATAATGCCCAGGATATTGTGTTCATGGCGCTGTTTACGCTGAGCATCTACTCCCTGGTCTGTTTCCTGCGGCACCCCACGTACGTCCGCGCCCTGCTGCACGCTTTGGCTACGGCTCTGACTATCGACGTGCGCATTCCGGGGGTTATGCTTGTGGCGTTTACCCTCGGGATGGTGGGCCTGGAGTTGCTGCTGAGGCCACAGGCTGAGCGCTTTATTAAGCAGCGGCTCTTCAAGAGCACGTTAGTTTACGTGGTAGCAGCGGCGGCTTTTGTTGTGATGGGCTGGCCCGCGCTCTGGGAAGCGCCCCTCGCCAATTTTGTAGCAATTTTTCGCAGCATGAGCCATTTTGGCTGGCACTCCAACGTCTTTTACTTCGGCCAGTATTTGTCCGGCAGTCAGATCCCGTGGCACTACATTCCGGTCTGGATCAGTATCACGACGCCTCTGCCGTACTTGGTAGCGGCCGGGCTCGGATTGGGTTCCGAGGTTCGGGCCGGCCTCCGCGGCGGTATCCTTTACCTGCGCTCACTACAAGCCCGGCTAGGGTTGCTTGTTCTCGTCTGGCTGCTGGGACCTATTCTACTCGTTATCGGGCTGCACTCGGTGGTTTACAATGGCTGGCGACACCTGTACTTTGTCTACCCGGCCCTGCTGCTGCTTGCGGTGCAGGGCGTGCGAACTTTGGTACACTTTGGTCAACAATCCGCTACGCGGCGCCGGCTGGCGTATGGGCTCTTGCTGCTGGGAGGTCTGGAAGTGGCTCATACCGCTGTGCGCATGGTCAGAATGCACCCGTACCAGCACATGTACTTCAGCTTTTTGCCCCCCGATACCGTGATTAAGCAGTTCGACCGCGACTACTGGGGCCTCTCCTACCGTCAGGGCCTGGAATGGATTCTCGCCCACGACCCTAGCCCAAAAATAACCTATAGTGGCGACCCGTGGATGCTGTACTGCGGCACTTTGCTGCTGGCCGAAGACCAGAAAACCAGGCTTGAATACGTCTGGAATGCCAACCGCCCGGAAGTTCGCTACTTTCTAACCACCCACCACCAGCACAACTATCCGCACTCCTACCCCGATAGCGTGGGCCTGGGGCGCGAGGTGCATACCATTCGGGTAGAAGGCATCCCCATTCTTTCCGTGCACCAGCAACAGAAACGTTAAAAAGCCCCCCAAACCTATTCTGGGGGGCTTTTTTATTCAATACAATGGCTAACTCCACATACGAATGAACTGAGGCAGTAGTGAAAGCTGACGCTTTGGGCCTCAAGCTTTCAAAGCCGGAATTCCTATAGCTGCTGACTGAAGCACCCGGGGCCAGCCCTTTGGGTTAGATACAGCATAATCTTACCTAAATGCTGTATCGTTTTTAATTCCAGCCCCCACCAAGTATCTTTGATTCCTTATTACTCTGCCCTATTTTCTGCACCGGAAATTCTGTGAAAAAACCCTTTCTGCTTCTATTTCCGGCCATAGCTGCGCTTGGCCTGACTACCGAGTGCCAATCAACGAAAACGGCCTCTACCGGCAACGCTACCACTGATGCTCCAACGCAAGCCAGTGCCCCGGCCGCTAAAGAATACAAATACGAGACGGTAGAAGGCGACCCACTTAAGGCGCGTATCTACACCCTGGATAACGGCCTGACGGTGTATTTGTCGGATTACGACGATGCGCCGCGTATCCAAACCTATCTGGCAGTGCGGGCAGGGTCCAAGAACGACCCGAGCACTGCGACCGGCCTGGCGCACTACCTGGAGCACATGGTGTTTAAAGGAACCTCGCGCCTGGGCACCCAGAACTGGGAAGCCGAGAAGACCGAACTAGCTAAGATTGAAGCGCTTTACGAGCAGTACCGCGGCACCCGCGACGCAGCTCAGCGCAAGCAACTGTATCATCAGATCGACTCCGTATCGGGGGTGGCGGCTAAGTATGCTGTGGCCAATGAGTACGATAAGATAATGGGCACCATTGGCTCCAAAGGCTCCAATGCCTACACTTCGGTGGAGCAGACGGTGTACCAGGAGGATATTCCGAGTAACCAGTTGGAGAAATGGGCTGCCATTCAGGCGGAGCGGATGGGCGAGATGGTACCGCGCCTATTTCATACGGAGCTGGAGGCCGTGTACGAGGAGAAAAACCGGACCCTCGACAACGATTTCAGCAAGGAGTTTCAGGCCCTGAATGCCAGTCTGTACCAGAAGCACCAGTACGGCACCCAGACGACCATCGGCACGATTGAGCACTTGCAAAATCCGTCTATCACGGAGATTAAGAGCTATTTCGACAAGTATTACATCCCGAATAACGTAGCGCTGGCGCTGAGTGGCGACCTGGATTACGACCAGACCATTCGCATCATCGACCAGTATTTCGGCAAGCTGCCCCGCAAGGCGGAACCGACCTTTTCCGTCGCGCAGGAAGCCCCGATTACGGCTCCTATCGTGAAGGAAATTATGGGCCCGGATGCGGAGAACGTCATGCTGGGCTTTCGCTTTCCGGGCACGACTACGCCAGACGCGGTGGTGCTGCGCATGATTGATAAGATTCTGACCAACGGACAGGCGGGCTTGATTGACCTGAACCTGAACCAGCAGCAGAAGGTGTTGCAGGCGGCTTCATTCACAGATATCAACAACGACTATTCTTCTCACATTCTCTACGCGACGCCTCGCCAGGGCCAGAGCCTGAACCAGGTGCGCGACTTGCTGCTGGCTCAGCTGGATAAGGTGAAGAAGGGTGACTTCCCGGAGTGGCTGATTCCGGCCATCATCAACAACGAAAAGCTTCAGCGCACCAAGAGCTACGAGAGCAACGAGTCGCGCGCCGGTGCTTTTGTGGCGGCTTTCGTGGCGCGCATGCCCTGGAAGGATTATCTGAAGCAGTACGACGAGTTTGCCGCCGTAACGAAGGAGGATGTAATGCGCGTGGCTAACGAGTACTACAAGAATAACTACGCCCTCATCTACAAGCGCACGGGCAAAGACACCAGCTCGCCCAAAGTGGTAAAGCCCGCTATTACGCCCGTGCCGGTGAATCGGGAAGTGGCTTCGTCCTTCTACAAGGAAGTGGTGGACAAGCCGACGCCGGAGTTGCAGCCGGTGTTCGTTGATTACAAGAAGGATATTCAGGAGTTGAAGCTGGCCTCAGGTATTCCGGTGTTTTATACCAAGAATACGGAGAACGAGCTATTTAACCTGTACTATATTCTGGACCTCGGCACCAACAACGACCCCAAGCTGGGTTTGGCGGCCGACTATCTGCAATACCTCGGCACTGATAAATACTCGGCAGCCCAGCTGCAGCAGGAGTTTTATAAGCTGGGCTGCTCGTTCAGTGTGAGCAGCGGCGCCGACCGTGTGTACGTGAGCCTGGCCGGTCTGGACAGCAACTTTGAGCCGGCTTTGCAGCTCTTTGAAAGTCTGCTCGCTAATCCCAAGCCCGACGCTAAGGCCCTCAGCGACATGGTGGCCGGCGTACTGAAAGCCCGCAAAGATGCCAAGCTGAATAAGCAGGTGATTCTGAGTCAGGCGATGGTGAACTACGCCAAATACGGCTCCAAGAATCCCTTCACGACGCAGCTTTCCGAGAAGGAGCTGAAAGCGCTGAAGCCCCAGGATCTGACGGCTCTTACGAAGAAGCTGACTTCGTATCAGCACCGTGCGCTCTACTACGGTCCTCGCCCCGCCGATGGTTTGGTAGCCGTATTGAACACAGCCCACAAAACGCCCCCCACGCTCACGCCCGTACCCGCCAACAAGGATTTCGCCGAGCAGCCTATGAAGGACCGCAAGGTGTATTGGGTAGACTACAACATGGTACAGGCCGAAATCCTGTTCCTGACCAAGGGTGACGTGTACGACAAGAACATCGTGCCTACGGTGAGCTTGTACAACGAGTACTTCGGCGGTGGCATGGGCAGCATCGTGTTTCAGGAGTTGCGCGAATCGAAAGCGCTGGCGTACTCGGCCTCTTCGCGTTACTCGAATGCCGATAAGCAAGGCCGCTCCAACTACGTGATGAGCTACATCGGGACCCAGAGTGACAAGCTGCCAGAAGCTATGACCGGTATGGCCACACTTCTCAACGATATGCCCGTGGCTGAGGCTAACCTGCAAATCGCCAAGAACTCCATTCGCAACAGCATTGCCACGGAGCGCATCACCAAGTCGGATATTCTGTTCAGCTACGAGCGCGCTAAGCGCCTGGGCCTCGACTACGATTTGCGCCGCGACGTGTATGAGAAGACGGCCAACATGAGCTTCGACGACCTAAAGAAATTCCAGGAAGCCAAGGTGAAAAATCAAGCCCAGACGATTCTGGTTATTGGGTCGAAAGACCGGCTGAATTTCAAGGAGCTGGCCAACTATGGCAAAGTAGAGCAGCTCACGCTGAAAGAGATATTTGGGTACTAAAAAGCCCCCCAACACATTAAAAAAACTTCATCTTACCAATAACTGTCAACTAACCACTGACAACTCTTACACAATGGCAGAACAGAAGATCACCATCAAAAACGGCAAGCTGAATGTCCCTGATAAGCCTACTATTCCTTTTATTGAAGGCGACGGTACGGGGCCGGACATTTGGGCTGCTTCTCGGAGAGTGCTTGACGCGGCCGTGGAGAAAGCCTACGGCGGCAAACGCCAGCTGATGTGGAAAGAGGTGATGGCCGGCGAAAAGTCGTTTAAGCAAACCGGCAACTGGCTGCCTAATGAGACTTTAGATGCTTTCCGCGAGTATTTGGTAGGCATAAAAGGCCCCCTGACCACGCCCGTGGGCGGTGGCATTCGCTCCCTGAATGTAGCTCTGCGTCAGGAGTTGGACTTGTACGCGTGCGTGCGCCCCGTGCGCTGGTTTGAGGGCGTGCCCTCACCCGTGAAACAGCCCGAGCTGACCGACATGGTTATCTTCCGGGAGAACACCGAGGATATCTATGCCGGCATCGAGTACATGAACGGCACGCCCCAGGCCCAGAAAATGCTGGAATTCCTGCAGGATGAGATGGGCGTGAAGAAAATTCGTTTCCCTGAGACGTCGTCGTTTGGCATTAAGCCGGTGTCGAAGGAAGGCACCGAGCGCCTTGTACGCGCGGCCATTCAGTACGCCATTGAGCACAAGAAGCCGTCGGTGACTATTGTGCACAAGGGTAACATCATGAAGTTCACGGAGGGCGCGTTCAAAACCTGGGGCTACGAGCTGGCCGAGCGTGAGTTTGGCGACAAAGTGTACACCTGGGCCCAGTACGACCGCGTAGCGGCCAAGCAGGGCCAGGACGTAGCCAACGCCCAGCAGAAAGCAGCTCTCGACGGTGGCAAAATCCTGATCAAGGACAGCATCGCCGATGCTTTCCTGCAACAGATTCTGCTCCGCCCCGCCGACTACTCGGTGGTAGCTACCCTGAACCTGAACGGCGACTATATCTCCGATGCACTGGCGGCCATCGTGGGCGGTATCGGTATCGCGCCGGGGGCCAATATCAACTACCTCACTGGCCACGCCATCTTCGAAGCTACCCACGGCACGGCTCCCAAGTACGCCGGCCAAGACAAAGTAAATCCCGGCTCGGTGATTCTGTCCGGCGCCCTGATGCTGGAGCACCTGGGCTGGCAGGAAGCCGCCGACCTCATCTACAAAGGCCTCGAAACCGCCATCGCCTCCAAGCGCGTCACCTACGACTTCGAGCGTTTGATGGAAGGCGCTACGCTGTTGAAATGCAGTGAGTTCGGGGATGAGATTATTAAGGATATGTAGTAGCTTGGCTTCTGCCAACTCACCTAACAAAAATCCCGCGTTGGCTTTAGCTGGCGCGGGATTTTTGTTCTTAGAGCCTGTTGAAAATTAGTATTGGCTAATGCTTCCGATCCCGAAACAAGCCAAAAACGGCATATTTGTGGTTGGGTCAGCACAGGGTTGAAGCTTTAAAAGCGCCCAGAACGGTGTTATTGAATGTCGAAAACATAGAGTCTGCCTAATTTTTAACAGGCTCTAACATGGCTTAAATATCTTGTTTCTTTTGCCAAGTTCACTATAACAATTTCAAATTCATGTTCATGATATATACCCATTCCTTCTTTACCTTTCTCAACGTCATTACGCGTATAGTCTATACCCCACTGGCGCGAGCTTGTAGCTCGTGACGAGCCTTGAAGTGGAGGTTGTACCTGCACTGCCGCGTTAGCGGCAAAATGAAACCGCGCCGCCTACATAAACTGGGCGGCTCCTAGCTGGCGCGAGGTTAGCGCAGCGTAACTCGTAACTAGTCTTATTGTGGAGGTTGTACCTCCACTGCCGCACCAGCGGCAAGCCGGAAGCGCTGCATCCAGATAAAATCAAATAGAGCTGTCGTTCTAACGGATGAGGCGCAGCCTCATACAATAACAGTCACGAGTTACGCTACGCTAAACTCGCGCCAGTGGGCCAGTGGGGCCGGTGGTGTTATTAAAAAATAGCGACCACGGACATCTGCACTGATTGCAACTTGAATTCCTGCAGGCTCGAGCGTTGCTTGAGATTTATGTGATTTAGGCCGTGCGTATATCGAGCGTTAAGGCTTAGGTTATCCAATAGCCTCACTCCTATGCCGGCCGTAGCGCCAATACCCCGCTCCTCTGTATCGCGTGTAGTATTGATTTCTTGGCCATTCACACGCGCTTTGGCTTGAATCAATAAATCAAATTGTGGACCTGCCAAAAGGCTAATGCGTGGAAAAACAGTGTATTTCAGCATAACCGGCAGGGAAAGATAATCGAAAACGTAGTCCGTTGTGCTACTTGTGTCCTTACCCTTCATGCGCGACCATAGGTATTCTTGCTGAAAAGCGAGTTTTTCATTCACGCTAATACCTACCAGCAAGCCAGTGGTAAAGCCCGGCTTCCAGTTATTCTCAACGGGAGAGGGCGGCTTCGGATAACCCTTGTTGAAGTTCATAGCGGACAAATTGCCCCCCACGCTGGCTCCAAAGTAGACTACCTTATTTCTTAATGGCATTTGCGGCGCAGGGTGTGCCTTCGCTGCAAACGTTGGTTGTGGCAATGGGGCAGTTTCTTGTGCTTTTCCCTGCAAACCAAGACACGTAATCAAACTAACCGTTAGGGCATACTTCATCTTCAAAATATACATATTAAACTATGTATTATGCATATTTTGGCCGCACGCTTAATGATATATTTTCGCAAATGATCGGCGCAACCCACTAAATATACTAAAGGGAAGCCGCGGGGGCTTTTTATTCAGGCACCATCTGGGTATTTGGACAATAAAGCTCAATTGGTAAAAGTGGCACTTAATGGACTGGAGAGCGAAGATATTGACGGCAAATTATACGCCAGTGTAATGCTCGCCGTCGATGTCCTCATCGATAAGCAGATTGCCGATGTACTGACGTATTGTGCGCAATAGCTTCGGCACCAAAGCCACAGCCGTGGTGTGCCGGAGGTAAAGTCAATAAGCCCGCGAATAAAAAGCAAAAGCTCGCCTACCAATAAGAAGGGCCCTCGCTACTTTTAAGCAGCGAGGGCCCTTCTTATTGGTAGATCTACCCACCTGAGCCAATTAACATAAAAAACTGTGCTCATTAAATTTCTATTACTGCAATTCTTGCGTGCGGCCTTTGAGTTGCACTGTTATTTCTTCTTGCCTCTTAACAGTTAATGACCCGATTATTTCTTTGACATACTGTTTCACTTCCGCATGACCATACAATTCACGTATTCCTTGTACAAACACTACAGTAAAAATGCTAGCTATAAACTTAGAATTAAACTGCGGATTCCAGGCAAGATAAATATGCATGTCTTTTTTCAGGAATTGCATAGCCGCTTCTAAATTAAGCGTATAAGCTAATGAGCAGAGCAGGAGTAACAGGTACCGTTTGCTAACGAAACTATAGGCTGCCAGGAATATGATAGCTGGGTGCCAATACCGACTGTGCATCTCGGTTTTGAAATAGCACAGACAGATAGTCACTAGACCGCAACTTAAAAACACTAGTCCACGCTCAATCGGGACCCTTTGGGCACGAAAAAGCAAGTTTCGCACTGTAAAAGCAAATAAGGGAAACAACACTAGAGCTGAAGACAGACAGAACAGGATTACTCCCCATTTTCTATAAGTAAGTCCTGCCACTACTAGTATGTCGTCTCTGTGGGTAGCTGGGTGATTTTCGGCAATCAAGTGCCAGAAATTATAGGAATCCCAGGATATTACATTGAAAAAATAGATACTACTGATATGGCGCCTAAACATAGTCGCCAGATAATTCTCTTCCCCAAGCCATATAAATGGCGCTAAAAGGACAAATTGTAGTCCGGCTGCGGCTAGCAAAGCTAGTGGCAATACTCTGACAGATTTTAGCCACAGCGGAAGCCATAGCATTAATAAAGCAGGAAGAAAAACGATAGCTTGGGTTTTAGTATTTAAAGACAACACGAAGAACAATAAACTCCAAATTGGTTGTCCGCGCAACGCTAGAGCCACTGCAATAAAAGCAAGGCACGTATAAATGCCATCTGTCTGTCCCCATACCAAGGTGTTATATAAATATCCAATATTCAGCAGTAGCCAAAACGAAAGGACAAACCGTTTCTTCGAATCGTGTACAAAAGACACGGCAACTAAAGCCCCAATAAAATCAAAGACTAATGTGAATGCTTTTAACCAATGGATATTATTCCATATAGCTGCCACACTCCCGGCCAATTGACCATACAGATAAAGAATATAATTATAAACAGGTAAATAATTAATATCGTCATTCAAATAGATATTGCCTATTCCGTGCTCAAAGCCGTAGGTAGTCCACCGGGCAAAAGTTGGCATATCCAGAAAATGACTTTGTCGAGGCATCAGTAATAGGACTAGCCCGAACCATAAGCTATATAGTACTACTTGAGTATAATATGACCTAATGTTCAACCGTGGTAGCTTGTTTTTATATAATTCCATTATTTTATTGGTTTTTTACTGATTAATTTTCAATAATGCCAAACGTTTTTGTATAACCAAATACAAGCCCTTAAACGGATGAATCTTTAATTGTTATAGAGAAGCACAAGCTGGCTTAAGATCCGTTAGGCGCATTTCTTTAATTAATCATAAAGTATCGTTCCTACACGCTTACTATATATTCGCCACTGAGTATCGATGGGGGGCATTTTTGGCGGGTTTGCAGGAAAGGCGAGCCAACAAAAGCAACTCCTTCCTCCCAGCCCTTGCCTTGGCCGCGGGCCGCTCGTGCGCTTTACCAGGTTAAGCCTTTCGCTGTCAGCTGAGCGGACAAGCTAAATTGGCAACCAGCCGGGCATCATTTCCCGCAGTGTTTCGTAGGGTTAAGCGCAGTGCCCGATCAGGGGCTGTGTGTCACCTCACCATGGCCGTTCAGCAACCCGTCAGCCGCTGCCGCTTATTCGCGCAATACGTAGCCCATGCCCACTACCGTATGGATGAGCTTGGGCGAAAAGTCTTTGTGATGCAGCACGGCCGCGACCAGTTGCACGACAACTTCCCGGAGCCCTACGATACGAAGCAGTCGGCCGAGTGCATGTACGCGCTCAAAAAAGGCGACAACGCCGGCTGGCCCTACCTATATTACGACAATGTGCAGCGCAAAAAGATGATGGCCCCCGAGTACGGCGGCGACGGTAAGAAAGTAGCGACCGGTAATTTCCTAGAGCCAGCCGCGGCTTACCCCGCCCACACACACCGATCATAAAAAGGGCACGATTTACCGTATTGTTTACGCTAAAAAATAAGCTCTTTGATGAAGCAGATCTTGTCCGTTGTGGGCGCGCTGACCTGGTATAGCCAGTTGGCCGTTGCCCAACAAAAAACGCCCCCCAAAGCCGAACCTGCCGCTGCCAAATCAGCTGCAACGGCTCCTAAAGTCGCCGTCGTTTCGGCAGCGACTATTGCGGCGGGCAAAGCGGTCTACGCCCAGAACTGCCTGACCTGCCACCTCGCCGACGGTGGCGGTGCGGGCCGCATGAATCCGCCCCTGACCCAAACGACCTGGGTGCTCGGCGACAAAGCCCGACTGGTGAAAGTGGTACTCAACGGCATGGAGGGCGAGGACATCGACAGCGAATCATACGCCAACATAATGCCCGCCTTCGACGCGCTGACCGATAAGCAGATTGCCGATGTCCTGACGTATGTGCGCAATAGCTTCGGCAACAAAGCTACGGCCGTGCTAGCGCCGGAGGTGAAGGCAATTCGGGCCGCGAATAAGAAGTGAACGGTTGCCTGCAAGCTAACCGGCCGTCGCTGCTCATGGGCAGTGGCGGCCGGTTTCTTGTTGTAGAATGGATTTGCAGACAGAAAAAGCCCCCCAGCACGCGGTATTATAGCGGTTTCACGAACGTTGTAGAGACGCATACTTGCGTCTCGTCATTGAACGACCGGCTACCGACTAAATAAACAACGACCGCGACGATTAGACGCGAATACGCATCTCTACAACGTTCGTAAACCTGCTGTAAAGTACTAGCCGAAGTATATTCCCTTTCACATTCTACTACTTAGACTTCCTTTACTTTGGCCTTTATCTTTTGAAACTGCAAGTCGCCGCTGATGGCTTCGTGCCGTAGGATGGAATCGTGCACTACGAGGGCCTGCTTGCCAGTTTGCTCGGCTTTTTGGAGAAATAGTGCCGCTACGTCGGGTTGGTTGTCTTTACTAAAATGCTCACCCAGGCTTTGCAGCAGCATTTTGGTTTCCTCCAGTCCGCGCATCGACTGGTAAAGCAGGCTTTCCACCGATTGGGTTACTTCGCCCAACAACGCGCTCAGGGTGTAAGCGTGCCCCGTGTGGCAACGGTAGCGAATCAGCTTGCCTTCAATAAGTTGAGTGAGGGCCCCGTGGCAATCCGGGCAGGTAAAGGGCGTCAGGAGGCCTTTTTCGATGATGCCCAGTTCAAACCCACCGCCCTGCTTGGCAATGCTGAGCTCGATTTTGAGCAGGTCTAGCTGAGCGGCAGGCAGGCGGGGCTTGCCAGGAGCAAGCTCTGTGGTCAGGCGAACCAGCAACGACCCCAGCTCGGCCAGTGGCACGATATGATCGGCCGTCACAAACTCCAGGGCGTTGGTGGGCATGGCGGGCTGCTGGGCATCCAGTGGGTCTTGCACTACGGCCACGCCGCCCATGCGCTGCACCGACCACAGGCCGGAGGTGCCATCGTCCAGGTAGCCCGTCAGCACCACCCCGATTACGCGGGGGCCATAAGTGTACGCCGCCGAGCGAAACAGCGCGTCAATAGAGGGCCGAAATCGGTTTTCCTTCGGGCCCCGTGTTACCAGCACTTTATCGTCCTCGACCAGCAAATGATGATTGGGCGGAGCTACGTAGATAACTCCCGGCTCGATGCTTTCCCCATTCTCCGGATGCCGGGCCGTGAGGGCCGAAAACGAGCTTAACAGCTGCGGCAGAATACTGGGCGAATCGGCGGCTACGTGCTGGACCACGAAAATCGGGGCCGGAAAATCGGCCGGCAAGGTTTTCACCAGCTCCAGCAACGCTGTTACGCCCCCCGCCGAGGCTCCAATGACCACAATGTCCCGGTGATGCCTTGGGTTTGCACTTTTGATTCGCGGTGTCATTGTATAAATGTAATATATGTGAAGAAGGCAAACCCAGCTACAGGGAATACGCAAAAATACCCTAGGAAGGCGAGAAGGCTGCTGGGGATATAATGAAAGTAGCGGAAATGCACGCGGGAACAGCACCCGCAATGGCGTTTGCCAAGAGAGCATGGAATAGCAGCAAGATTTACAAAGACGTTATTTGGGAAGTACAACCGAACGTCATGCAGAGCAACGCGAAGCATCTCGCTCGCTTCGTTGAGTTACCATTGCAATGTCAGCACGCGAGATGCTTCGCGCTGCTCTGCATGACGTTCTGGATAATTTTCCCGAATTCCTAAACAGCTTCTATTTCACAAAAAAGCCCCCCGGACAAATGATTTGCTTGCCGACAGAATATAAATTTGCCGCGTAAGCGCAAGCATTGTTGGGAGATGTAGATGCCATGCAAGCACCCAGTGTCCCTTTTGGTGACGGCGCGAACTGAAGGAGGAGTGCAATTAGTAGCGTCACGGTAGCGTAACACTCAGTTTTTTAGGCAGTTTTACGCAGTTACGACCGTAGAAGGAGTACCTTTAAGTATGTTGATCTCCCCGACACCCAAATCTTCTGCTTCTGCTGCTCTTCCGCCAGCAGCCTCCGAAGTATCCGGAAAAGCGGCTGATCAGGCGTGCTTGGCCCTATTCTTTGAGCAAGCTCCCGCGCCGATCTGCGTATTGGCCGGCCCCGACTTTGTGTACGAGCTGATTAACCCCGCTTACCAGCAGCTGTTTCCAAACCGGCTCCTGCTGGGCCTGCCGTTGTTGGAGGCGCTGCCTGAGCTAGTGGGCCAGGCGCTGCCGTTGCAGCTACGCGACGTGTACACGACGGGCCTTTCCTTTGAGGAGTGCGAGATACGGTTGCCGCTGACCCGCTTGCCCGGTGGCGTGTCAGAAGATGGCTACTTCAACTTCATCTATCAGGCCCGCTACAGCGGTGCCGGCTTGATAGATGGCATTCTGGTAATCGGCTCCGAGGTAACCGAGCAAGTGCTGATCCGTCAGCGGGCCAACGCCTTACAGGCCGAAACGCTGGTCGCGGCGCAGCAGCTGGCGGCGCAGCGCGAGAGTTTCTATCAGGTATTTGAGCAAACCCCGGCCCTGATCTGCATTCTCAGCGGGCCGGAGTATCGGATGGACTATCACAATCCGGCTTTCGGGCAGCTTTATGCCGGCCGGGAGCTGATGGGCCGCACCGTAGCCGAAACGCAGCCCGAAGCCGTGGCCCAGGGATTTGTAGCCCTGCTCGATAAAATTTATAACACCGGCGAGACGTATCAGGCGGCGGAAGTGCTCGGGATGGTGCAAAGCCCGGCGGGCGGCCCGCCGCAGGCGCGCTACTTCGACTTCACGTACCAACCCTTTCAGCGTAACGGCCAAACCATCGGCATTTCCATGTTTGCTTTTGAGGTGACGGAGCAGGTGCTGGCCCGAAAGCAGGCAGAGCAGAGCCAGACGCAACTGAACATCTCCGCCCTCGATCTGGGTGTCGCCAACGTAGAATTAGCCGCTATCAACCAGGAATTGCTGGCGGCCAACGGGGAAGTACGGACCGTCAACCGGGAGCTGGGTGATACCAACCACCAGCTTGCGCGCACCAATGCCGAGCTGGACACCTTTGTGTATACTGCCTCGCATGATCTGAGGGCACCAATCAGCAACATTGAGGGTCTGCTGAGCGCCGTTGGCGATGCGCTACCGGCCGACCACCCCATTACAGCGGCCGTAGAGCCCCTGCTGGCCATGATGCAGAACGCGGTAACACGCTTTCAGCGCACCCTCGGCCACCTGACGGACATTGCCCACCTGGAGCAGAATATGGCTCAGCCCAACGAGGCAGTAGACATGACCGCGGTTATCGCCGATGTGCAGCTGGATCTGGCTCCTTTGGTGAAGGCGGCCGGCGCGCAGCTAACGGTGAACGTCAGCGGTTGTCCGACCCACTCCTTCTCACCCAAAAATCTGCGCAGCATCATTTACAATCTGCTCAGCAATGCCATCAAGTACCGGGATCCGGCGCGCGTGTTATCCGTGCTGATTCAGTGCCAGTCGGTGGGCACCAATACGATGCTCAGCGTAACCGACAATGGCCTGGGACTCAGCTCCGAGCAGATACCGCAGCTGTTCGGCCTGTTCCGCCGCCTGCACGACCATGTGGAGGGCTCGGGCGTGGGCCTGTATATGATCAAGAAAATCGTGGAAAATGCCGGCGGCACCATTCAGGTGCAGAGCGAGGCGGGCATCGGCTCCACCTTCACGGTGCTGCTGCCTCAGTAAAGTCTGTGGCGCAGCACGCGCACCGTCACGGAAAACTGCCCGACGTGGCGCATGGTGTGCTCGGCAGCATGAACCAACAGCCCCAGCACCGTGGACGGCAATTGGGCCCGCCCCACGCCGCGCGGCTCCGTTAGCGTGGCCTCGTCGGCGGTACGTAGCTGGGTAAGTGCCTGTTCTACCTGTTGATGAAAAGCCTGCACCAGCTCTGGTACGGTGCAGCCCGCTGGGGGGCTTTTTCCCTCCAGCGCCAGGGCCTCCAGTTGTTTGGGCGTGAGCTGTTGGCCGCGGGAGTAGGTAAAGGTGCGGTCCAACACGCCGCTGAGGTGCTGGAGGTGAAAACCAACCGAGGCCACACCCGCCGGCTTCTCCCAAAGTAGTGTTTCCGGGAAGCCGTGCAGCAGCTTGGCTACTTCTTCGCGGGCTTGTAGCAGGGCATGAGCTACGGGTTGGAGCAGCGACGGCACGTCGGGCAGGGGGCCGCACAACCAGACTTCATGGGTATCGGTGGGGGGCATTTTTGGCGGGTTTGCAGGAAAGGCGAGCCAACAAAAGTAACTCCTTCCTCCCAGCCCTTGCCTTGGCCGCGGGCCGCTCGTGCGCTTTACCAGGTTAAGCCTTTCGCTGTCAGCTGAGCGGACAAGCTAAATTGGCAACCAGCCGGGCATCATTCTCCGCAGTGTTTGTCTTCGTCCTCCTTCGGTCACGTAGAGTTCCGTAGTGTTCGACCAGAGCGTGTGGAGCAACTTAATCAGTCAGTTCGGGTAGGGACTGGCCTTGTCAGAACCGGCCCTCACGCGCCTAATGACAGCCAGCATAAAAGCAGGCAGCGGCTGAAGAAGCTGAAAAAAGCCCCCCAGCGCTGTCGTAGCCGTTTCGCGCCCTTAAAAACCCATTGGCTGTTGCCTCATGTCTTACTGCCAGCCCCCACCCAGGGCCCGGTACACGTTGACCGTGGCATTCAGCTGCTGCATCCTGGTTTCTATTAAGTCAAACTTCGATTCCAGGGCGTCGCGCTGGGTGAAAAGGACTTCCGTGTAGTCGGCTCTGGCTGACCGGAAAAGGCTGTTGGAAATCGCAACGGACTGGTTTAGCGCTTCCACTTCCCTCGCTTTCGCCTCGTAGCTTTTTCCCAGGTTACTGATATTCGACAGCTGATTGGCTACCTCTACGTAGGCGTTCAGCACGGTGCGCTCGTACTTATACACCGTCTGGGTTTGGAGGGCGTTGGCGCTGTAATACGTAGCCTTTATGCCATTGCGGTTAATCAAGGGAGCAGCGACGTCGCCTGCCAGCGAAAAAAGCATGGATTGGGGCGTGGATACCAGCAGACCGGGCTGAAAAGCGGCCAGACCTACGGCCCCGGAAATGTTCAGCGACGGGTAAAAATTGGCCCTCGCTACCCGCACATCCAGTTTGGCGGCCGCCAGGTTCTGCTCAGCCTGCCGGACGTCCGGCCGGTTGCTCAACAATTGGGAAGGAACGCCCGCCCGAATGACTTCCGGCAGTAAATCATTGAAAGACTGATCGTTGCGGGCAATGCGCTGCGGGTACCGACCCGCCAGGAAGTTCAGCTGGTTTTCGGTTTCGACGATGCGCTGCTGGAGCTGATACTGGAGGCTGCGGGTATTCTGAACCTGGGCCTCAAAGCGCTTGACCGCCAGCTCCGTCGCGCGGGCCGACTCCTTTTGCAGACGGACCAGTTCCAGGGCATTGCTTTGAATGTCAATGTTCTGCTTGACGATGGCCAGCTGATTGTCGAGGGCCAGCAGCTCGTAATACGAACGGGCAATCTCGGCAATCAGATTCGTTACCATGAAGTTCCGGCCCTCGACGGTTGCCAGATACCGGGTGGCCGCGGCCGTGCGGGCCGTGCGCAGCTTCCGCCAGATATCGACCTCCCAGGTGGCAAAGGCGCCTACTTGAAAGTCCGTCAGCGGATCGGGCGTCCGTCGGGCGGGCTTAATGTCGACGTTTTCCTCGGTAGCACCCTGAAGTGTATACCGCCCGGCTTTTTCCACCGAAGTGCGGGCTCCCAAGCCCACGAAGGGCAGATACTCGCCTTTACGGGCACGTACCTCATTGCGGGCAATTTCGATTTCCTGCAACGTAATGTTCAGCTCCTGATTGTTTTGCAGGGCGGTGTCAATCAGGGCTTTCAGGTCGGGGTCGGTGAAGAACTCCTGCCACCGGATGCGGGCCGTATTGACACTGTCCTGGGCGGTGGCGTAGCTGACCGGCACTCGGCGGCTCTCGGTTTTCACCGCTAGCTCCGGCGTTTTGCAGGCCGCTACCGCCAACGTTAAGCCAACTGCGCTCAGGAATTGATAAAGGCGTCGATTATGCATACGGCTCGGTTTCTTCAATTAATACCCGAGGCTCAATGCCTTCCAGTATCGGAAATTCGTTTTCGTCCCGGATCAGCTTGTGGTTTCCCGCCAGGGTGCCAAAAAGGTAATACAGGCCGGGGATGATGATGACCCCGAAGACAGTGCCGAACAGCATGCCGCCGAGGGCCGAGGTGCCGATGGTGCGGTTACCGATGGCCCCGGCGCCGGTAGCAACTACCAGCGGAATCAAGCCCGCGATGAAGGCGAAGGAGGTCATCAGAATGGGGCGGAAACGTACTCTGGCACCCTCAATGGCCGCGTCGCGCACCGACATTCCTTCCTCGTGCTTCTGGGCGGCAAATTCAACAATCAGCACGGCGTTCTTACCCAACAGCCCCACCAGCATCACCAGCCCCACCTGAGCGTAGATGTCGTTGGCCAAGCCCATTATCTTGATGAACAGGAACGACCCGAATACCCCCGCTACCAGTGAAAACACCACTGCTAAAGGCAGCAGGAAACTTTCGTATTGGGCGGCAAGCACCAGATAAACAAATACCAGCACGACAAGGAAAATGATGACGGACTCGTTGCCGCGCGACACCTCGTCTTTCGACAGGCCGCCCCAGTCGATAGCGTAGCCGCGGGGCAGGGACTTAGCCACTTCCTGCACCGCTTTGAGGGCCTCACCGCTGCTGTAGCCCTCCGCCGCGCCGCCCCGGATGGAGGCCGTGGTGTACATGTTGTAGCGGTTAATTTCGTTGGCGCCCTGGGTCTTCACGATTTTCATGAAGGCCGAGAACGGTACCATTTCACCCTTGTCATTCTTGGCCCACATGTTCAAAATGTCTTCGGGCAGCTTCCGATACTCCGGCGAAGCCTGCACGAACACCTTGAAAAAGCGCTGGTACTTAATAAACCCCAGCTCGTAGGTGCTACCTACCATGATGGAGAGCGTGTTCATGGCGTTGCCGATGCTCACTCCTTTCTGCATGGCCAGCTCGTTGTCAATCTTCAGCTCGTACTGCGGGTAGTTGGCCGAAAAGAAGGTGAACAATCCCGTCAGCTCCTTGCGCTTTTTCAGCTGGCTCATAAATTCCTCGTTCACCTTTTCCAGCGCTTTGTAGTCGCCGGTATTGGTTTTATCAAGCAGCTGCAGCTGGAAGCCGCCCGCCGCGCCGTAGCCCGGCACCGCCGGCGGCTCGAAGAATTCAATGGTCGCGCCCGGAATTTCGTGTGCCTTTTTCTCCAAGTTCCCAATAATGTCGGCAATGGATTCCTTGCGCTCCGACCAGGGCTTCAAGTCAATCAGACAGGTGCCAGCGTTGGAGCCGCGGCCTTCGGTGAGCACCTCATAGCCGGCCAGCGTCGAAATGTTGGCGATGCCCGGCACGTCTTTGGCCAAAGCGGCCAAGCGCTGCGATACCGCATTCGTTTGCTCCAGGGTGGTGCCCGGTGGCGTCTGCACGATGGCATAGATGAGGCCCTGGTCCTCGCTGGGAATAAAGCCGGCTGGCAGCTTGGCCGTGATAGCCCAGATGCCTAGCCCGAAAGCTAGCAGCATGGCGAAGGTGACAAGCCGATTGGCCACAATCTTCTCCAGCAGGCTGGTGTAGGCGTTGGTCAGGTTCTCAAACCCGCGGTTAAACCAGTCAAAGAAGCGCTGAATGGGTGTTTTCTTCTTGGGTTGGCCGTGGTGATTTTTCAGAATCATGGCGCACAGCACCGGGGTCAGCGTCAGGGCCACGATACCAGAAATTACAATGGCCGTGGCCATGGTGATAGAGAACTGGCGGTAGAAAATGCCCACCGGGCCGCTCATAAACGATACCGGGATGAACACGGCCGTCATCATGATGGTGATGGCAATAATGGCCCCGCTGATTTCGCCCACCACCTTCTTGACGGCGTTGTAGGGCGAGAGGTGCTCTTCCTCCATTTTGGCGTGCACGGCCTCAATCACCACAATGGCGTTGTCGACCACGATGCCAATAGAGAGCACCAGCGCGAACAGGGTAATCATGTTGATGGTCAGCCCGAACGCCTGCATGGCCATGAACGAGCCCACCAGCGACACCGGCACGGCCAGGGCCGGAATCAGCGTGGAGCGCCAGTCGCCCAGAAACAGGAACACCACCAGGGCCACCAGAATGAAAGCATCGCGCAGGGTATGAATGACGTTCTCAATGGAAGCGTCGAGGAAGTTGGAAACGTCGTAGGTGATTTTGTAGTCCATGCCGGGCGGGAAGCTGGTTTTCTTCAGCTCCTCCAGCTTGGCTTTCACCTCCCTAATTACGTCGCTGGCATTTGAGCCATAGGTTTGCTTCAGAACGATGGCGGCCGAGGGGTACTGGTTCAGGTTGGAGTAGATGTCGTAATACTCCGAGCCCAGCTCCACATTGGCCACGTCGCGCAGGTGCAGGCTTTCGCCGTTAGCGTTGGCCCGGAGGATGACGTTCTTGTACTGCTCCACGTCGTTGAAGCGGCCCTGGTAGCTGAGCACGTACTCCAGCGCCTGCGCTTGCTTGCCGTCGCTGCGGCCAATGCGGCCGGGCGAGCCAATAACGCTTTGCTCTTCCAGCGCCTTCATCACGTCATCGACCGAGATGTTGTAGGCACGCATCCGGTCGGGCTTCAGCCACACACGCATGGCGTACTGCCGGCTACCCAGAATGCTGGCCCGTCCAATACCGCTCAGGCGTTGCAGCTCCGGTATCATGTTCACCCCGGCGAAGTTGAACAGGTACTTCATGTCGGTGTTCTTGTCTTTGCTGTACAAGTTCACGTACATCAGCATATTGGGCACCACCCGGTTCACGATAACGCCCTCGCGCTGCACCAGCACCGGCAAACGGTTCAACACCTGGGCAATGCGGGTATTCACGTTCACGACGGCCTGGTCGGGGTCGGTGCCGAGGTTGAAGACAATCTGGATGTTGGCTTCGCCGGCGCTCACGGCATCGGAGGTCATGTATTTCATGCCCTGCACGCCGTTCACGGCCTGCTCCAGGGGAATGAGCACCGACTCGGTAAGCACCTTGGCGCTGGCGCCGGGGTACGATGCACTGACCATCACGAGGGGCGGCGAAATCTCCGGAAACTGGGAGGTGGGCAGCTGCATGATGGCCAGCCCGCCCATCAGGAGGATGACCACCGAGATAACAATGGCAAATACTGGCCGACGAATGAATTTACTAAACATAGCTAATGAGTTGTTAAGCCAACAGGCGGTCAGCCGGACGTTCTGGCTTGAGGCTTGATACCTTACTCGCTGTACACTTTCAGGTGGGCGATGACCGACTGCGGGTCTTTGTAGTCGTAGCTGATTTTATCGCCATCTTTTACTTTCCGCAATCCCTCCAGCAAAATCTTGTCGCCCGCGGATAGGCCCGACTTGATGGCATATAGGTCCGGCATTTCGGAGGCGAGGGTTACTTCCCGCTGGTGCACTACATTGTTCTTATCGACCACGAAGACGTATTTCTTTTCCAGAATTTCGAACGTGGTTTTCTGCGGAATAAGCAAGGTGTTTTTCAGCGGCACCGTCATGAGGATGCTGCCGGTTTCGCCGTTGCGTAGCAGCCCGTCGGGGTTGGGGAAAGTCGCCCGGAAGGCAATGTTGCCGGTTTCATTGTTGAAGTCGGCCTCAATGGTTTGCACTACGCCAGGGTGCTGGAAAACCTCGTTATTGGCCATCTTCAGCTTCACTTTCGTCGCGCTGTCGGTGGCTTTGACGCGGGTTTTATAAGCCAGGTATTCCGCTTCCGGCACGTTGTAGTAGACCCACATTCTACTATTATCGGAAAGCGTCGTCAGCAAATCACCCTCCGCGACCAGGCTCCCCAGCCGGCCCTCAAAATGGTCCATGATGCCGCTAAAAGGTGCTCTAACGGTGGTGAACTGTAAGTGCGTTTGGGCCAGTGACACATCGGCGTTGGCTTTATCGTACTTGGCCTGAGCCAGCGCCAACTCGCTCTTGGACACAATATTCTTGTCAGCCAGCTTCTTGGTGTTGTCGTATTCGAGTCCTATGTAGTTGGCTTCCGCCTGCGACTTTTTCAGCTCGGCCTGGTATATCGTTGGCTTAATCTGAAACATGAGCTGCCCCTGCTGGACGTGCTGCCCCTCGTCGACATAAATCTTTTCCAGGTAGCCTTTCTCCAGGGCCCGTAGCTCGATGTGCTGAATGGAATGAATCTGCGCCACGTACTCTTTGGTAACGGTCGTGTCTTTAACTGCTGTTACGCAGTCAGAGTCGGCTTCTGCCCGTTTACTACGCTTATGACGACTTGCACGCTGGACTTGTACACGGATTATTTGTTGAGTTCGACGGGTCCGACAACGGCCACGGGCTTGTCGCGCCTGGTAGACGGGGCCTTGAGCCACGACCAGATCACGCGCTGGCTGAGCAGCACCGCGTGGGGCTCGGCCGCTATTTGGCGAGCGGCCAAGCCGCTGATTCGCCAGGCCGAAGCCCAGCGTGGAGCCGAGGAATTTGCGGTGCTTATCGTCGACGATTCGATTCTGGAAAAGGCCCATACCGCTGCCAACGAGCTGATTTGCACCCACTGGGACCACAGCCAGCAGCGCTACGTGAAGGGCTTGAATTTCGTCAGCCTGCTCTACCAGGCCGGCGAGTTGGCCCTGCCGCTGGCCGTCGAGCTGGTGCGCAAAACGGTCCCGGTCTACCATGCCAAGACCCAGCAAACCAGCTATCAAAGTGCCTTTACCAAGAACGAGTACCTGCAGCAGATGCTGCGCGTGGCCCAGCAACAAGTGGCTTACCGCTACCTGCTGGCCGATACTTGGTATGCCTCGGCCGAGAACATGAGCTTGGTGCGAGCCCTGGGCCACCATTTCGTCTTTGCCCTCGAATCCTCCCGCACCGTGGCCCTGAGCGAAGCGGCACGGGCGCAAGGCCAGTTTCAGGCCGTGCAAACGCTGGTGTTTCCCGATACGCAGCCCCTGCGGGTCTATTTGCGGGCCGTCCAAGAGGCGGTGCTGGTGAGCAGGCACGTCTTGACAAACCAAGACGGCAGCCAGGGCGTGTTATATCTGGTCAGCAGCGACACCGACTTGAACCAGGCCCAGTTGACTGCGATTTACCAGAGACGGTGGAAAGTGGAAGAATATCATAAATCGCTCAAACAGAATGCCTCCATGGGCAAATCGCCCACCAAAACCCTGACCACGCAGGCCAATCATTTCTTCGCGGCCGTGCTGGCCTACACCAAGCTCGAGATACTCAAACTCAAGTGTGGGATGGGCCATTTTCGCCTCAAAGCCCAGCTCTACGCCGTGGGCCTCAAAGCCATGTACCACCAACTTGGCCTACTCCGTGCGTAACATCAGTCTTTAAGTAAAGCGCTGGTGACCAGAAGCTTAATTACTTCTTCCTTTTCCTTTTTTTCTGTCGAGCAGCTTGTGCCACCGTATAAGGCACATAAGCTCATAACGACGAGCATGAACGTTCTTTTCATAAAGACCTTAAGTACTCTGAGGGGTGATTGGTAATCCTAAAAGATGCTGGAGTATATAGGCTGCTTGCCTACAGGCTTTTGCCAGCTGGATTTCAAGGAAAAGTTCTATTAAAAAGGCATGGATAAACATTCTTTTTTTCGCCGAAAGAACTCGACCCGCCGGAAGCCATGCACGCCGGTATTGCCCGCAGCCCTGAAAAACGCTGAAATGAGGCTATCCCCTTGAGTTATTCCCCCTTAGTAAGCGTAAAGGTGCGGAGGCATGATTAACGTAGGATTGGAATGAAATTAGAATTTTCTAATGCAGAGTAGTTACCAGCAAAAGTCTGCTTTGGGTAACTGCCGCCAGGCCAAGGCTTTCCGCTTTTATCAGCGTCGAAATGGGGATCAGACAATTACTAAAGGTGCGAAAGTCGCTACCCCGGCCAAAAAGCCCCCCAGAGGCGGGAAATGCCGGTAACGGCCTTTTCTCACAGCCACAGCCGGAACTCCGTGCCCCCTCCGGCTACCGATTGGGCGGCCACGCCGCCACCGTGCAGCTCAGCGACTCGCTGCACCAGACTGAGTCCTATGCCGTTGCCGCTGATGCTGGCCCGTACGGCCTCGGCACGGTACAGCGGCTCGAAAATGTGCGGCAGAGCGTCGGGGGCGATGCCCACGCCGGTATCGCGCACGGTGTAGAGGCCGCCGCCAGGGCCAGGGGCCAGACTGGCGCGCACGGGCGAGCCGACGGGCGAGTATTTGCAGGCGTTATCGAGCAGGTTGATGAGGGCCAGGGTAAGCAGGTCGGGGTGGGCGCGGGCCTGGCAGTCTTCCACCGCGTCGGGCAGGTGCAGCTCGATGGGGGTAGCCGGGTAACGATGCTGCACCACCTGCACGGCATCGAGCAGAGGCTCGGCCAGCAGCACGGGCGCCAGGGGCAGGTCGGGGGCGGAGTTTTCCTGGCTTAGCTCAGCCAGCAGCAGCAGGTCGTTGGTAAGCGAGATGAGGCGGCGCACCTCCTCCGTAGCCGAGGCCAGAGTGGCGCGCAGGTCCTGGGGGCGCTCGTCGT
Source organism: Hymenobacter sp. R533113 (assembly GCF_056835965.1). Taxonomy (NCBI): domain Bacteria; kingdom Pseudomonadati; phylum Bacteroidota; class Cytophagia; order Cytophagales; family Hymenobacteraceae; genus Hymenobacter; species Hymenobacter sp. R533113. The sequence goes on along the minus strand of NZ_JAKWBD010000001.1, from coordinate 295,415 downwards.
AGGTCCGGGAGATGTCGAGCGTGCCCAGCAGATTGGCCAGAGGCGTACGCAGCTCGTGTGAGGCGTGCCACACGAAATTGCGGTTCCGGGCCACGGTATCGGCCAGGCGGGCGAGCAGGGCGTTGAACTGGGCCGCCAGGTGGGCCAGCTCGTCGCGCCCGTTGCCGGTAGAAAGCCGCTGGTCGAGGGTGCGGGAGGAAAGCGCCTGCATCTGCTGGCTTAGCTGCTGCACCGGACGCAGGGCGCGGCCCGCAAACAGGTTGGCCAGCACGACCACCAACGCCAAACCCAAGGCACTGGTAAGCAACAGATTGTTGCGCAAGCTCAGCAGCCCATCCTGGCCAAACCTGTCCTCGGCCGTTACCACTACCACGAACCGCTCGTTGCCGTCCTGGGCGTAGAGGGCTATTCCCTGAGCCGGCCCCTGGCTTAAAGAAAGCCGCCCGGCCTTGCGCACCCGCCGCAGAAAGTCGGGCGTGATACGCAGTCCGGGATTGGACCGGCTGGCATAAAGCAGCTCACTGCTATTGTTGTAGATAGCCTCGTACTGGTTTTGCTGGGTGAGCAGCAACAGGGCGTCGGTCGGCTCCAGGCGCTCGTGCCGGCGCACGAACACTTTTGCCGTGGCCTCCGCCTTGCGTAGCAGCAGCTGCTCGAACAGGCGGCGTTGGCTGGTGCGCTCAAAAAAGTACACCCCGCATGACATGGCCGCGACTAAAGCCAGCATCAGGCCGGCGAAGAAGAGCGTAAGGCGGGCGCGAATGGTCATGTAGTAGATGGTTGGCGGAAGCTGGGGGCAGTTGTCATTCCGAGCACCGCGAGGAATCTGAGTGAAACCAGTGAAAAAGCCCCCGGATTCCTCGCACTGCCCGGAATGACAACTGCCTAAGCAGATGGGAATTTATCCGCGCAATACATAGCCCATACCCACTACCGTATGGATGAGCTTGGGCGAAAAGTCTTTGTCAATCTTACGGCGCAGGTAGGTGATGTACACGTCGATAATATTGGTATTGGTATCGAACTTCAGCTCCCAGACTTTTTCCGCGATGTCCACCCGCGACACTACCTGGCCCTGATTCAGCAGCAGGTATTCGAGCAGGGCATACTCGCGGGCGGTAAGAGTGATGGGCCGGCCGGAGCGCTCCACGCGCTTGGTGGTCAGGTGCAGGGTGAGGTCGGCTAGGCCGAGGGTGCGGCCGGGGCCGGCATCGTGGTAGCGGCGGTAGAGGGCGCGGATGCGCAGAAGCAACTCCTGAAACTCGAAGGGCTTAACCAGGTAATCATCGGCGCCCGCGTCGTAGCCCTCGGTTTTGTGGGCAATGCCGCCCAGGGCGGTCAGCAGCAGAATAGCGGCTTGGGGCCGCTCGGCACGCAGGCGGCGGCACACTTCAAAGCCGTTGAGCTGGGGCAGGCTCACATCCAGAATCACCAGCTCGTAGTCGCCGTGCAGGGCCATGCTCAGGCCCAGCTGGCCGTCGAAGGCAGTATCGACCCAGTAGCCTTCCCCTTCCAGGCCTTTGCGAATGAATGAGCTAAGCTTGGCTTCGTCTTCTATCAATAAGATCTTCATGAAATAAACTAGCAGTTCGGGCGCGGAAGCGCAAAGGTAACCTGCCTGCCGGTGCCGCGTACCCGGTGTTTGAAATTGCAATAAGTCCAGCCGGTGTACACTAAAAACTTCAGCCATTTGCGGTGGCTTGCGCCTATCTTTCGCTTATGTTAGCAGTATCACAGCGCGGCCAAGCCATGCCGGTGTCGCCTTTTAGGAAGTTGTTGCCCCACGCCGAAGCGGCCCGGAAGCGCGGCCTTCAGGTGCATTACCTCAACATTGGGCAGCCCGATATAGAAACGCCGCCCGCGGTAATTGAGGCGGTACAGAAAGCCAACATCCGGGTGCTGGAATACAGCGCCAGCGCGGGCCACGAAAGCTACCGCCAGAAGCTGGCCGCCTACTATGAGCGTGCCGGCATCCACGTAACGGCCGACGAGATTATCGTAACGGCGGGTGGCTCGGAGGCTATTCTGTTTGCTATGCTGAGCTGCCTGAACCCCGGCGACGAGGTCATTATGTCGGAGCCTTTTTATGGCGCTTACACCGCTTTCAGCGTTGCTGCTGGCGTGCATATCGTGCCGGTTCTGGCTCACATTGAGAATGGCTTTGCGCTGCCGCCAATCGAGGAATTCGAGCGCGTTATTACGCCGCGCACCAAGGCTATTCTCATCTGCAACCCCAACAACCCGACGGGCCACGTGTACCGGCGCGAGGAGTTAGAGCAGCTACGCGACATTTGCCTGCGCCACCACCTATATCTGCTTTCGGATGAGGCTTATCGGGAATTCTGCTACGATTCGCCCTACGTGAGTGCCTTGCACTTGGCTGGCGTGGAGGAGCACGTGGTATTGCTGGATACTATTTCGAAGCGCTACAGTGCCTGCGGAGCCCGTTTGGGAGCTTTCATTACGAAAAACAAAGAGCTGTACGCCGTGGCCTTAAAGTTCGCGCAGATGCGGATAAGTCCGCCCGGCCTGGCGCAGCTATTAGGCGAGGCCGCCACCGATTTGCCCCCCACCTACTTCGACGCCACCAAAACGGAGTACCTGGCCCGCCGCGATCTGATGGTGCGCCGCCTGCGCGCTATGCCCGGCGTAGAGTGCCCCATGCCGGGCGGCGCCTTCTACGTGATGGCCCGCTTGCCCATCGACGACTGTGAAGCGTTCGGGCAATGGCTGCTGGAGTCGTTTTCGTACGAGAATCAAACGTTGATGATTACGCCGGCGGCCGGCTTTTACGCCACTCCCGGCCGGGGCCGCGACGAAGTACGCTTGGCCTACGTGCTCAACCTTGACACGCTAAATGCAGCTTTAACCTGCCTGGAGCAGGCCCTCGCCGTTTATCCGGGCCGGACGCTGTAACTCCTTACAGGCCAAGCTTGTTGTTAAGCCGTACTTTTGCCCCCCAAACACTTCTTATGCTCACGTTACTTTCCTCTACCCTCGGCCGCCTGCGCATCGTAGGCTTCCTGGAGGGTCTTTCTTTTCTGGTACTCCTCGGCATTGCTATGCCCCTGAAATACCTGGCCGGCCAGCCCGAAGCGGTGCGTATGGTAGGTATGGCCCACGGGGTATTGTTTGTGCTCTATGTGTTGCTGGTCATTATGGCGACTATCGAACTGAACTGGTCCTTTAAGAAAGCAGTGTTGGCTTTCATAGCTTCGGTAGTACCATTCGGCACTTTTTACGCCGATAAGAAGCTGTTTCGGGAGTAAAATAATTTAACTCTAGGCGATCATGCAGTTGAGCTTCTAGAGCAGAGTGCATTGCATCAAAACGCAACAAGAAAGGCCGTCATTGCTGACGGCCTTTCTTGTTGCGTTTTGCGAAGTTTATTACAGTGTCGCCATATCAATTACAAAACGATACTTCACGTCGCTTTTTACCATGCGGTCGTAGGCTTCGTTGATGTTGGCAATCGGAATCATTTCTATATCGGACATGATGTTGTGCTCGGCGCAGAAATCCAGCATTTCCTGGGTTTCGGCAATGCCCCCGATGAGCGAGCCGGCCAGGCGGCGGCGCTTGCTGATAAGGTTAAAGGCATTAACCTGGGGTGCTTCCGGCGGTACGCCGAGCAGCACCATGGTACCATCGAGGCGCAGGGTGGCCAGGTATAGGTTCAGGTCGAGGGGGGCGGACACGGTGTTGATGATGATGTCGAAGTAGTTCTGGATGCTTTTCATGGCTTCCTTATCCTTGGTCACCACGAATTTGTGAGCTCCCAGCGTCTTAGCGTCTTCTTCCTTATTGGGTGAGGTACTGAGCACCGTTACTTCAGCGCCCATAGCGGCGGCCAGTTTCACGGCCATGTGACCCAGGCCGCCGAGGCCCATTACACCCACCCGGTCGCCTTCTTTCACGTTCCACTGGCGCAGCGGCGAGTAAGTAGTAATGCCAGCACACAAAAGCGGCGCTACGCGCGCCAGATCCAGCTTGTCGGATACGCGCAGCACGAAGCCTTCATCGACTACTACCTGGTTTGAGTAGCCCCCATACGTTGGCTCCTGGGTTTTGTACTCGCGGCCGTTGTAGGTGCCGACAAAGCCGACTTCGCAGTACTGCTCCAGTTGCTGCTCGCAGCTAGAGCACGTGCGGCACGAATCGACCATACAGCCCACGCCGGCCAGGTCGCCGGCTTTAAAGTTTTTCACATGGTCGCCGACCTGCGTTACGCGGCCCACTATTTCGTGGCCGGGCACCATCGGGAAGATGGAGCCGCCCCACTCGTCGCGCACCTGGTGTACGTCGGAGTGACACACGCCACAGAACAGAATCTCAATTTGGACGTCGTGCGGGCCAACTTCGCGGCGCTCGAAGTTGAAGGGAGTCAGGGGCGCGTTGGCCTTCTCGGCCGCATAGCCTTTTACTTGGGTCATGGTGTTGGTTTTGGAGAGTTGTAGAAAGAGCGAAATGCAATAACCAACTGCTGAGCGGGAAGTTTAGCAGTTCGACTGCCTACTCCGGCCTGAGCAGTGTTTTACCTTTGATATCAACAGGTTATAAACAAATTGTGGAAAGCTTATGTAGCTACTGGCGAGGTTGCCAGCGCGGCCTCCACTTGCTCGCGCATCCGCCGCAGCGACTCACGGCCGAAGCGCCGCTGCAACATGCGCCCAAATAACTTAAAGCCCAACCAATAAAACGGGTTGCGAATGCGTCCCAGCTGTGAGTACGCATGAATACGAAACTCAACCTGGCCGGTTTGCAAATGCTTGTGGACAGTGAAGTTTATTTCACCACGCTCAAAGTGGCCTTCCAACGTGCGGTAGTTGTAGCCCCACACCTGCTCGGGACCGGTGTCGGTGGGGCGGGTTTCATCAAAAACGCCCCCCACGCGCACCCCAAACCAAAAAGAGAAGCCCAGAAACTGTCCGCGCAGCAACAGCGTGCGCTTTTCCAGCGGAGCGTCGGGCACGAAAATGCCGGTAATCAGGTCGGGCGGCGGGAAAGTGTAGTTGAGCAGTACTTGGCGCGCCGCCGCCCAGGAGCCGTGCTCGGCGGGTGCGCCGGGGGCTTCGGGGGGCAAATCGGTGGCGTAATCATCTACGTTCCAGCCGGTAGCGGTAGTGTACTCGTGGGCGCGCTCAGGGTCGAAGTTGTACTTAGCCCCGTTAAAGGCCGACAGGCGGTCGTGGTACCGCTCCCACAGCGGCGGCGCGGCGGCAGACTTAGGCCTCACGCTCCACCTCCGTTCCGGCCTCGTGCTGCTTCACCGTCTCCACCGAAACCGGGCCCAGCGGCAGCCCACCGCAGTAGTCGGCTACTCGCTCGCAGAACGTGCGCCAGGTATGCTCCTGTAATTTCTTGCCAATGCCCAGCGTGTCGTAGGTGAAGGCCACCAGACCGTCGCGGGAGCGCGCCCAGGAGTGAATCTCGAACTGTAAAGTATCCGGCAGCAGCGGGTGGGGGCGCAGAGAAAACCGGATGCGGCCGGCCTCGGGGTGGTTTTCAAGCGTAACCAGCTCGAAATAATCGGCTCCCATTTCTGTGACGCGCACGCTGCCGTTCCAGGGGCCCAGAATGCGAATCTTGAACTCGTCGCCTACGCCCAGACAGTGACCAGCACCTTTCGTTTTCTCGAAATCGGCCAGTAAATTGGGCGAAAAACGCTCCAGCTCGCAGGTAATGGTACGGAAAAGCTCGGCGGCCGAAAGGTTGGAGTGCTGGAAAGAAACCTGGTAGCAGCGCTCAAAAAACGGCCCGGAGCCGGTGCTGGCTGGTTGTTCGGCTTTGCTCATAGGAATTCGGGGCTAAGGCGTGCGTGGGTTTTGTTTAACGGAGGCGAGAAGGTAGAGTTGAATGTAAGCGAGGCGGCGGAGTGGTCCTACGACTCCAAAGTCGTAGGACCACTATCGTTGAACGACCCCACGCGTAGGCAGGCATCAGCAACGAAAGTGGTCCTACGACTCCAAAGTCGTAGGACCACGCCGTTCTGGCGTATTGGCTCAAACTTCTTTCAGCTTTTCGACAAACCGGCCGTAGAAGGAAAATTTGCCCCCCAGCCCCTCCCCTCGTATGTACCGCCCCTACCACCCGCCTGCCGACCCGCTTGTAGTCCGCGACCTGACCCAGCAGCAGGAAGAAATGCGCACCCACGTGCGAATAGAGCCGCTGGCCGCCGAGCCCACACTCATTGCCGGCTGCGACTCTTCCTTTCCAACGCCCGAAACCATCTTGTCGGTATTCGTGCTGCTGCGCTACCCGTCGCTGGAGCTGGTGGAGAAGGTTTATAGCGTGGGGGCCGTAACTATCCCGTATGTGCCCGGCTTTCTAGCTTTTCGCGAAGCACCCAACCTGCTGAAAGCCTACGAAAAGCTCCAGCAAAAGCCCGACGTGATTATGGTGGATGGGCACGGCATTGCGCACAAGCGCCGCATGGGCATTGCCGCTCACCTCGGCGTACTGCTCGATATGCCGACATTCGGCGTAGCCAAGAGCCTGCTTACCGGCAAGTTCGAAGAGCCAGCGTCCTCGGCCGGCAGTTTGTCGCCGCTGCTTGATAAAGGCGAGCTGATCGGCGAAGTATTGCGCACCAAAGACCGCGTGCTGCCCGTGTTTGTGAGCCCCGGTCACCGCTGCGACCAAGCTACTGCTACCCGCCTGGCTATAGCTTGTACGCGCGGCTACAAATTGCCAGAACCCACGCGCCTGGCGGATCATTGGGCGGAGCAGTTCAAGAAAGAGATTCGCTAAGCTTCCTTACTAGAGCGTCATGCAGAGCGTAGCGAAGCATCTCGCTCGCTTCGTTGCTCTATAAAAGGCGGTTATGCTCTATTGGCGTCAGCATGCGAGATGCTGGGCGCTGGGCGGCATTACGTTCTTGTGTTGGAGGGTTATTTAATTTTTGGGTACGTACTATGCTGCTTTTTGCTTTCTACCCCGAAATCGGCAAACGTCTGCTGCAAGACAGCCAGCGACTCACCGGCCGCTTTAGGCAGGGCCAGCAACTTCGCTACGGCGGCGTATACTGCTCGCGGCGAGCTGGCTGCACCCATGATTCCGCAGTCCAGAGGCTGCTGTTGGGACTTCGATAATTTTTGCCCCCCAGCACCGGAAAGCAGGGCGTGGTGTACGAACTGCGTTTGCGCAAAACCAGCCGTAGTTGACAGGTGAGAAGCTAAAAAAGCTGAGCGGCGGTGCTGGGCAATAAGTCCTCACCACGAACAATAAGTGTAGTCCCAAGGCGTAAGTCGTCGGCCAAGGAAGCTAGCTGATAGGCGGGTAATCCATTTTTTTTGCGCACCACAAAGTCGCCCACCGTGGCCGCCAGGTCTACCAGCAGGGTACCTTGCCACGCATCGACAACGGCAATGGGCGTGGCGGGCACACGCACGCGCCAGGCGGCGCCGGCCGTAGCAAATGTGGCCTGGCAGCTACTGCAGCCCGGTTCAGCCGCCATTGGGCTGGGGGGCAAATTGGTGGTGCGCGAGCAAGTGCAGGCATAGAGTAGCCCCGGCTTCAGGCGCAGCTCATCGAGCAGAGCCTGATACTCGGCCAGATGACGCAGCTGAGAATACCGCTGCTCAAACTCCACCGAATCGCGGGGACCGGTATCATAATCCAAGCCGAGCCAGCGGATCGTTTGGAAGATATTATCCAGGTAAGCCGGGCGCAGGCGGGCCCGGTCGAGGTCATCGATGCGCAGGTGCAGGATGCCGCCGGCCCGGCGCACGAGCAGCCAGGTGAGCACGAAGTTCACCGCGTTGCCCAGGTGCAGGTAGCCGCTGGGCGTAGGGGCCAAACGTCCGCGTACTGGTTCACTGAAACCTGAATCAGCCATGTTGGGGGGCAAATTACGCACGGGGGGCAAATTCACTAGCTGATCAGCGGCGAAGCATTTGGCTAAGCAAACCATTTGACGGGCAAGCCGGTAAAACGAGGAGCCTACTACTGCCTCCCTATGCTGCGTCGTTCTTTATTCTGGCTTTTGGGCCTGCTTGTACTGCTGAGCGCGGGTGGCCTTATGCTAGGCTGTTCCATCTCGGCGCCCAAATACCGCGGCCCCGTTCCTGATCATTTCAATGGCAAAACTTTCGAGAATGCTGGCGGCGTAAAGGCACAGGAAGGAATGGGGCCTCTGCTGAAATGGATGCTGAACCGCGACAAAGGCGAGTGGCCCGAACAGCTGAATTTGCCCCCGGACCCAAGCCACCCACCCGCGTGGGTCGTGGCCAAGTGCGCATTACCTTCGTCAATCATGGCACCTTTCTGCTCCAGTTTGATAGCCTGAACGTGCTGACCGACCCCATTTGGAGTGAGCGCACCAGCCCGTATCAGTGGATTGGCCCCAAACGCCTGCGCCCACCCGGCCTGCGCTTCGACGATTTGCCCCCCATCGATGCCATCGTCATCAGCCATAACCACTACGACCACCTCGACCTGAACACCCTGCGCCGCCTCGCCGCCCGCAACCAGCCGCGCATCTTCGTGGGGCTAGGCATTAAGGCGTTTTTGGACGAAGAAAAAATCGGCAACGTGACGGAGCTAGACTGGTGGCAAGCCTTGCCGCTCACCCCCACGGTGCAGCTCACGGCCGTACCCGCCCAGCACTTTTCCGGCCGCGGCCTGCGCGACCGCGACGCTACACTATGGGCGGGCTGGGTACTGGGCACCGCGCGCGGCAACATCTATTATGCCGGCGACACGGGCTACGGCGCGTTTTTTAAGCAAATCGGGCAGCGGCTGGGGCCGATTGAGTTGGCTATTCTGCCCATTGGCGCTTACCGGCCCGAGTGGTTTATGGCTCCTATTCACATCTCGCCCGCCCAGGCGGTGCAGGCTCAACAGGATTTGGGCGCCCGGCGCAGCATTGCCACCCACTTCGGCACCTTCCAGCTCGCCGACGATGGTCTGACCGAGCCCGTTACCGACTTACGCGAAGCACTACGCGCCAAAAACCTCCCGGACAGCGTGTTTCTGGTGCTACCCGAAGGCTCTGGCTGGAACATGAGACGGTAAATACCCGCTAAAAGTCGCTTTCATCTTAACAATAGAAAAGGCAGGAAACCCATTATCACTATTGATAGTATATAGCCTTAATTCAATAAATCTGTTTCATCTAATTATTCCTGTGAGGTTACTCCCTACTTTATCCAACCTGCTGCTTTCGGGCTTGGCGCTGCTGGCGGCGGCCCCCGAGGGTCACGCCCAAAGCGCGGACCGCAAGACCGGCATTAGCCTTTACGGCAGCACCCTGCAATACCACGGCGACCTGGGCTCGGAGTGGTTCAAGTCCAACAAGATCGAGTACGGCGGGGGCATCACCCTCTCGCGCTACCTCACGCCGGGCCTCGACATTGGCATAGCCGCCAACTACGGGGACATGAAGTTCTCCACCAAGGTGCTCAAAGGCATTGAGGATTTGCCCCCCGCTATCCGCCGCTTCGACGCAAACGTGACCACCATCGGGGTGCCCATCAAGTTTAAGCTCAACAACGGCTGGGCTTTGAAAGAGGACGCCGTATTTGCTCCCTACCTGAGCTTAGCGCCGGGCTTGATGATTGCCTCCTCCGACAAGTTCAGCAACGTGGGCGGCGGGGAGCAATTCCTGGGCAACCGTGACCATTACGCCGCTTACGTGCAAGGTAATGCCGGTATTGCTCTGAACTTCTCGCCTTCGTTCGGCATCTTCGTGCAGACGGGCCAGATTTATGCCGCTACCAACACGATTGACAACGTAGACAAAGGCGACCTGAATGACCGCTACCTGCAGCACTCGGCTGGTATCACTTACAACTTTGGCAAGCCCAAGGATGAGGATATGGATGGGGTAGCCGACCGCAAAGACAAGTGCCCCAGCACACCTAGTGGTGTAGCCGTGGATGCGAATGGCTGCCCACTCGACGGCGACGGCGACGGTGTTCCGGACTATCAGGATAAGTGCCCCACCGAGAAAGGCTTGGCTAACCTCGAAGGTTGCCCAGACCGCGATGGTGATGGCATTCGCGACGGCGACGATAAATGCCCCGACACGCCGGGCAAAGCCGAGTTGCAAGGCTGCCCCGACGCTGATAGCGACGGCGTAACCGACGCTGACGACAAGTGCCCCGATACGCCTGCCAACGTGAAAGTGGATGCCACGGGCTGTCCCCTCGACACCGACGGTGACGGCGTGCCTGACTTCCAAGACCGCTGCCCTAACTCGGCGGGCCCAGCGTCGAATAGAGGCTGCCCGGAGATTAAGGTTGAAACGAAAAAGCGCCTCGAAGCCGCCACCAAGTTCATTCAGTTTGAGTTGAACAAAGCGGTGCTTAAGCCTAGCTCCTACCCCACGCTCGAAGATTTGGCGAAAGTGCTCAACGAGTACCCCGACTATATCCTGAGCATTGCCGGCCACACCGACAGCCAGGGTAGCGACGCCTACAATCTGAAGCTTTCCGACGACCGCGCCGCCGCCGCCCGCACCTATATGCTGACAAAGGGCATTCCAGCCGAACGCATTCAGTCGCGCGGCTACGGCGAAACGAAGCCCATCACGACTAATGCTACCGCCGCCGGCCGCGCCCTCAACCGCCGCGTCGAGTTCGACCTCGTCTTGCCGGAAGAAGCCAACGACACGCCCAAGCCAGAAGGCGAGCAGAAATAGCCCCCCAGGCAACAGTAGCAGCTAAAAAAGCGGCAAGCCAATATGGCTTGCCGCTTTTTTGTTGTCAGAATATTTTTGGTTGTCAGAACGACCAGCTCCCCTCCTCATCTGAGGAGGGGACGCCGTGCCGAAGGCACGGCTGGGGTGGTTGAAGACGTTGCTGATGTTGTTTGGTTACTTAGCCATTGTTCAGCCGTTAAGCCCCTGATCCACGACCTTGATTACAGATTCAGGCAAACGGCGCGGACACCAAGACGCAAAATATTGCGTCTCTACATCGCTCTAGAAATATTGTCCATCGTTGTTCATTTCCATTTTCAATAATGAACACCCTGTCCAGGAATGGACACTTTTTTCAGTCTACCCAAACCAAATTTTATTGATAAATATCTAATTTATAATCACTTAGCGAATTGGCATAGCGCTTGGCTATCTAGGGAGGAAACTAACTACTTTCTACCCAAAAATGGACAGAGCTATTTCTCCCGCCACCCACCTTCAGCGCCGCCGTCGTACGTGGCTGCTGGCCGGCCTGGTAGTGCTGGGGTCCATTGCGGTGCTGGTTGCCTTCCGCAGCGTGCTAAAGCCGAGCATCAAGCGTCAGGATATTCTCACGGCAACGGCCGAAATCGGCGACCTGGAAGCTTCTCTCACGGCCACGGGTTTCGTGATTCCGGGTCGGGAAGCCGTTATTACCAGCCCTATTCAATCGACGGTGCGGCGGGTGGCGCTGGCGCCGGGCGCGGCCGTGCAGCCGGGGCAAACCATTCTGGAGCTGGACAAAGAGCTAACCAGCAGTGAGCTGGCCAAGCTCCAGGACGCCCAATTACAAAACCGCAACAAGAGCACCCAGCTCAACCTGACCCTGGAGCGCACCCTGAACGACCTGCAAAGCCAGGCGCAGGTGCAACAGGTGAAAATCCGCAGCCTGGAATCGACCTTGCGCGACGAGGAGCACTTGCTGAAGATAGGCAGCGGCACGGCTGAAAACGTGCGCCAGGCTGAGCTTAGCCTGCGCCTGGCCAAGCTGGAACTCCAGCGCCTGCAAGACCAGATTCGTAACCAGCGCCGCGCCAACGCCGCCGACGCCCGCGAGCTGGGTTTCACCATGCAGATTCAGGACCGCAGCATTACCGAATTGGCCCGCAAACTAGGCCAAGCCGACATCAGCGCCCAGCAGCCCGGCGTGCTGACCTGGGTGAATGAGGACATCGGCGCGACCGTAAACCAGGGCGACGTGCTGGCCCGGGTAGCTGACCTGAGCAGCTTCCGGGTGCGCGCTACTATTTCGGATGCCTACGCCGATGCTTTGCATGTTGGCGACCCAGTGGTAGTGCGGATAAATAACACCGACTTGCGCGGCACCATCAGCACCGTGAGTCCGGCCGCAGATAAGGGCGTGGTTACGTTTTATGCTAAGCTCGACGAGGACCATCACCCCGCTCTGCGCTCCAACCTGCGCGTGGATGTGTATGTGGTAACGAAGGCCCTGAAAGGTGTGGTGCGAGTCAAAAATGGCCCTTTCTACCAAGGTGGCAACGAGCAGGCTGTGTTTGTGGTGCAGGACTATAAAGCCGTGCGCCGCACCGTGCGCTTCGGCGACAGCAACTTCGACTTCGTGCAGATAACCGGAGGCCTGCGCCCCGGCGACGAAATCATCCTGACCGACACGAAAGATTTTATCGACACTCCCGAGCTAACCATAAAGCCCTAACGCGCCATGCTACGCTCTAAAATGCCCCCCAGAACCTTTTTCAACGGCGTACGGGTCGTTTGTATCGGCTGGCTGCTGGCCTTGGTATTGCCTGCTCAGGCCCAGCAGCCGCTGAGTTTGGCGGAAGTAATTGAGTTGGCGCTGGGAGAATCGGCCGTAGCCCAGCAGGCCCAGACCAGCCGCGAAACCAGCTACTGGCGGTGGCGCACGTACCGGGCCACCTTCATGCCCCAGCTTGGCTTACAGGGTGTTATCCCCGAATTCAGCCGCAATATTGCCCCAGTTGTTCAGCCCGATGGCACCACCGAGTTTCGGCCTGTGCGCAACAACAATTCCAACCTGGCCGTGACCCTGAGCCAGAACATTGGGCTCACTGGGGGGCAAATTTTCGTCAGCTCCGACGTGCAGCGCTTCGATGACTTCGACCGCGACCAGCGCCGCTACAATACCACGCCGGCTATTATCGGCCTTACCCAGCCCATTGGCGGCTACAACTCCCTGTACTGGGCGCGGCGCATCGAGCCCCTGCGCTACGAGGAATCGCAGCGGCAGTTTGTGGCTCAGCGCGAAAACATTGCCCAGCGCGTAACAGAGCTGTATTTCGATGTACTACAGCAGCAGGTAAACGCCGAAGTTGCCGGCCAGAACGTGCGAACCAATGAAGAGATGCTACGCACGGGCCGGGAGCGGTATCAGCTCGGCCGGCTTTCCCAGAATGACTTATTGCAGCTGGAAGTAAACGTGCTCACGGCCCGTCGCAACCAGGGACAAGCCGTGCTGGATGCGCAGAATGCGGCGCTGGAACTACAGAACTACACCAGCATCGGAGGCATGGCCGTGGCCCTGCTGGTGCCGCCGCCCCCGGCCCAACTAGTAGTAGCCCCCGAGCAGGCTCTGAGTCTGGCCCGCCAAAACCGCAGCGAAATGCTTACTTATCAGCGTCAGCTGTTGCAGGCCGATAGCAGTGTGGCCGGCGCCAAAGGCGCCACCGGCTTGCGCGCCAGCCTCACGGCCAACCTGGGCTACGTGAACCGCTCCGAAGGCTTCGTGGAGAGCTACCAGGACCCGCAGAGTCAGCAGCAGGTGCGCCTGGCTTTTTCCATGCCTTTGGTGGATTGGGGCCGGCAAAAGTCTATCATTAAAACGGCCGAGCTGACCCGTCAACAGATTCAGCGCAACGTGCAGCAAAACCAAGCGACCTTCGAGCAGACGGTCTTGGCCCAAGCTGCTCAGCTGAGTACCCTTAGCGAGCAGCTAGCCCTGGCCGCCCGCGCCGATACGCTGGCCCAGCGCCGCTACGCCATTGCCCGCGCTACCTACCAGGTCGGCCGCTATAGCCTCACCGATCTGAACATTGCCTTAGCCGAAAAAGACCAAGCCAAACGCGCCTACATTCTGGCCCTGCGCGACGGTTGGGTTGCTTACTACCGCCTCCGCGCCCTCACCCTTTACGACTTCGAACGCCAACGCCCGCTAATTGCCAGCAAGTAATAATTCTTCCCCAGAACGTGTCATGCTTAATCTGAATATCACTGCAACGAAGCGGGAGAGATGCTTCGGCAAGCGGACGCCAGATTAAGCATGACGTTCTTTTCTAACAACGCCTTACTACCGCGAGCGAGATGCTTCGCTCCGCTCTGCATGACGTTCTACTTTTTGACTCACTCATCTTCCGATATTTTCTCCTTGCCATGAACTCCGCCACAACTCAGCCTCGCCCCACTTCCTCATCGTCCCTTCTTGCTACCGTGCCGCCCATGATTAAGCTCACCAACATCGAGAAAGTATATCAGACCAAAACCATTGAAACGGTGGCGCTGAACCGTGTAAACCTAAGCATCAACAAAGGCGAGTTCGTGTCGGTAATGGGACCGTCGGGCTGCGGCAAATCGACGCTGCTCAGTATCATTGGGCTGCTGGATGAGCCTACGGGGGGCATTTTGGAGCTGGATGGGCGCGCCGTGAAGTCGTATTCCGATAAGGAGCTGGCGCATCTGCGCAACCAGAAAATCGGCTTCGTCTTTCAGAGCTATCATCTGATCAATGACCTCTCGGTGCTGGATAATGTGGAACTACCCCTGCTCTACCGCGCCGGTGTGGGGGGCAAAGAGCGGCGGCAGCGCGCCCATGAAGCACTCGACAAAGTGGGACTGAGTGCTCGTACTACGCACTTTCCCAGCCAGCTTTCCGGTGGGCAGCGCCAGCGCGTCGCCATTGCCCGCGCCCTGGCCGGCCGGCCCGAAATTATCCTCGCCGACGAGCCCACCGGCAACCTCGACTCGGTGATGGGCGAGGAAATCATGGACCTGCTCCTGACCCTGAACCGCGAGGAAGGCACCACCATCGTGATGGTGACCCACGACGAGCATCAGGCCCTGAAAACGGAGCGCCTCATTCGCTTTTTTGATGGTAGCCAAGTGGCCTGAACGTCATGCAGAGCAAAGCGAAGCATCTCGCCCTCTTCATTGGATTACTAATCAGCCGTCAGCGGGCGAGATGCTTCGCTTCGCTCTGCATGACGTTCTAATAAAGTCTGAAACCCCCAAATATTCATGCTTCTTAGCTATCTAAAAATTGCCTGGAAAGTGCTCTTGCGGCGCAAGTTCTTCACTTTTATCAGCCTGTTTGGCATCAGCTTTACGCTGATGATTCTACTGGTGGTGTACGCCATGTACGACTATACGATGGGACCGCACACGCCGGAAAAGCGGGTAGATCGGCTGCTGTTCATCACCAAGCTGGAGCTGTGGTCGGACCATAGCCAGAGCAATTCCGGGGCTAGCTACTCTTTTCTGGACCGCTACGTGCGGCCGCTGCGTACGCCCGAAAAAGTGTCTATCGCCACCGATGGTGGCTCGCTGGTGGCCTACGTGGGCAATCAGAAGCTGAAGCTGGACACCAAATCGACGGATGGCGAATTCTGGCAGGTGCTGGACTTTGACTTCATTGCCGGCCGGCCATATACCGTGCGCGAGGTACGGGAAGGAGCTTACGTAGCCGTTATCAATGAGAGCACCAGCCGGCGCTACTTTGGCACGACGCAAGGCGTAATAGGCCGCTTCCTTGAAGCCGATGCTCTGCGCTTTCGGGTGGTGGGCATCGTGCGCGACGTGCCGGCTTCCCGGATGCTTTCCACCGCTGACCTCTGGAAACCGATTACCGTGAGTACGGTTGACCTGCGCGACCCCAGCTACCTGGGGCCGTGCATGGCCATTCTGCTGGCCCGCGATGCGGCCGACCTGCCCGCTATTCAACAAGAGTTCCGCCAGGTAGTAAGCCGAGTGCCCGTACCCGATCCGAAGGACTATACGGAGGTGCGCGTGTACGCCGAACCGATACTGGGCAACCTCCTGACGCGGGAGCTTTTCCAGGCAACGGGCCCGGACAATGGCACAAGCCGGTTCGTGGCCCTGGCATTCGGACTTAGCTTATTATTCATGCTGCTGCCAGCCCTGAACCTGGTTAATCTGAATGTGAGCCGGATGCTGGAGCGCAGCTCCGAAATCGGCGTCCGCAAGGCTTTTGGGGCTACCAGCGGGGTGCTGGTGGGGCAATTTTTGGTCGAGAACATCTTTCTGACTCTGCTGGGCGGTCTGCTCGGGCTCGGACTGGCCGCCGGGGTGCTGCATCTGCTCAACGGCAGCGAATTTATTCCCTACGCCCATTTCACGCTCAGCGGGCGGGTGTTTGGGGCGGCGCTGGGGGTGGCCGTGTTTTTTGGAATGCTGTCGGGCGTGTACCCGGCTTATAAGATGTCGAAACTACAAGCCGTGCAGGCCCTGAAAGGAGGAACCAACTAATGCTACGCCATTTATTTACGCTGATCTGGAACCGCAAGCGGGCCAACTTTTTATTAATCACCGAAATATTCTTCGCCTTCGTGATCTTGTTCGTGGTGGGCAGCACTCTGGTCTACAACCAGCAGAATTACCGTACGCTGCTGGGCTTCGATTACGAGCAGGTGTGGCAGGTTGACCTAGATCCCGGAATGCAGCCCCGAGGCCAGCGGGCCGCCACGCAGCGTCAGGTTATTCAGCGTCTGAAGTCGCTGCCTGGGGTGCGTTTCGTGGCACGCAGCAGCTCGAACACGCCCTTTTCGGGCAATAGTACCCGGAGCGATTTGCGCCGCACCAAAGAAAGCGGTGGCGCTTACGTGAACGGCAATTTTTACTACATGGAAGATGCTATGCGCGACGTACTGGCCCCGCATCTTATCGAAGGCCGTTGGTTTGATAAGCGCGACGACGCCTCGACGCGGCAGCCTGTCATTATTACCCAGGAAACCAGAGAGAAACTATTTCCGGGGGAATCACCCTTAGGCAAAATCATTACTGGTAGCGACCAGGAAATGCAGGTAGTGGGCGTGGCAGGCACCTATCGCGCCAGCGGCGATTTAAGCGAGCCGCGAGCGGCTGCTTTTCTGCGCGTCAGTCCTCAGGATACATCCTTTGAGCACTTGGAAACCCTGCTGGTGCGAGTGCAGCCAGGAGCCGGTGCCGCGCTGGAAAAGCGCATGACCACCGAGATTTTGGCCATTGGCAAGGGCTGGTCTAGCAATATTACGCCACTGGCGGAGCAGCGGGCCGCCCAGCTGAAGCGAATAGTGACGCCGCTGGTGGCGCTGGTAGTGGTGTGCGTGTTTCTGATTATCAACGTAGCCCTGGGCCTGTTCGGTGTGCTGTGGCAAACCATCAACCAGCGCCGCGCCGAAATTGGGTTGCGCCGGGCGCTGGGGGCCACCGGCCCGGCCATTAGCACGCAGATCGTGGGCGAGATTCTGGTTGTCAGCACCTTTGGGCTGGCGCTTGGGTTGCTGGTGGCGGCGCAGTTTCCGCTGCTGGGCGTGCTGGGCGTCAAGACCAACGTGTACCTGACGGCCATGCTGCTGGCCACGGCGCTTATTTATGCCCTCACGGCCGTTTGCGCCCTGTATCCGAGCTGGCTGGCAGCGGGGATACAGCCGGCCGTGGCCCTGCGGGAAGAGTAGGTGCCTCAACCCCTAGCCCCTTCTCCAGGGGGAGAAGGGGGACTAGCTTGTAGCTGTTCTAGACTGCTAGCTCATTTCTAGTATTCAATTTTTAGAGCTAGTTCCCCTTCTCCCCCCTGGAGAAGGGGCTAGGGGTTGAGGCCTCGTTGAACCCACTCCTTACCTTCACTCCATGATTCTGATAATTGACGACGATGTGGCGGTGCGCACCTCCCTGGGGTTGCTGCTGAAGCAGGCCGGCTACCAAGCTAAAGGCGTAGCCACGCCCACCGACGCGCTGCAAGTCCTCCAGGAAGCTCCACCTCAGCTTATGCTCATGGATATGAACTTCTCGCTCGACACCAGCGGGCAGGATGGGCTGGCGCTGCTGGGGCAAGTGAAGAAAATTGCCCCCCAGGTGCCGGTTATTCTTATCACCGGCTGGGGTTCTATCACCTTGGCCGTGGAAGGCATCAAGGCCGGAGCGGCTGAGTTCGTGACGAAGCCCTGGAACAACGACGCCCTGCTCCAGACGATTCGCACTATTTTGAGTCTGCAGGAAGCCACGGCCAAAGATGATACCCTAAGCCGCCGGGAGCTGGACAAGCGCTACAACTTCGGCAACATCGTGGGCCACGACCCGCAGCTGCTGCATCTGCTGCGTAGCGTGGGCCAGGTGGCCGCCACCGATGCTTCCGTGCTCATTGAGGGCGAAAGCGGCACGGGCAAGGAGCTGATTGCCGAAGCCATTCACCAGAACAGCCACCGCCGCGACAAGCCCTTCGTGAAAGTGAATCTGGGGGGCATTTCGGCGTCGTTGTTTGAGAGCGAGATGTTCGGGCACCGCCGGGGGCTTTTACCGACGCCAAAGCCGACCGCGTGGGCCGTTTCGAGCTGGCCAACAAGGGCACCATCTTCCTGGACGAAATCGGCGAGCTGGACCTGAGCAGTCAGGTAAAGCTGTTGCGCGTACTCCAGGACCGCACCTACGAAGTGCTCGGCGACAGCCGCCCCCGCACCCTCGATATCCGCGTACTCTGCGCTACCAACCGCAACCTGGCCGAGCTGGTGCGCGAAGGCCGATTCCGCGAGGATCTTTTCTACCGCATCAACCTCATCACCGTACGCCTACCCGCCCTGCGCGAGCGCCCCGATGATATTCCGCTGCTGGTCAATTTCTTCGTCCAAAATCTACGCACTACCTACCACCGGCCGGCCCTGCGCATCAGTACCGCCGCCCTGCACTGGCTGCGCGGGCTGCCTTTAGCGGGCAATATTCGGGAGCTGAAAAACCTGGTGGAGCGGGCCGTGCTGGTCAGCGGCAAAGACGAGCTGGGGCCCGAAGACTTCCAGGCTCACTTCCAAAAAATGCCCCCCAGAAGCGCAGAAATCACCGATTTGCCCCCCGTCGGCACCATGACCCTCGACGAGCTGGAATCGCAGATGATCCGCAAGTCGATGGAGCACTACAGCGGCAACGTGAGCCGTGTAGCCAAAGCCCTGGGCCTCAGCCGCGGGGCCCTATATCGGCGCCTGGAGAAATTCGGCATTCCATATGACGCGGCGGAGAAATAGGTGGTTAGAACGAAGCTCCCCTCCTCTGATGAGGAGGGGATGTCGAAGCAAAGCTGAGACGGGGGTGGTTGTGGGCGTTGTTTAGTTGTTTAAAGAAACGTCATGCAGCGCAGCGCGAAGCATCTCGCGTGCTGATGCTGGATTACTAATCTTGGCACCGCGAGCGAGATGCTTCGGCATGACCGCCTCTTCTATCGTTCACACTAAACAACCAAACAACGACTTCAACCACCCCAGCCGCGCCGTTGGCGCTGCGTCCCCTCCTCATCTGAGGAGGGGAGCTTCGTTCTAACCACCTATTTCTCTAGCTTGGCACCCGAATTTTCATTCTATCTATGACCCTGCGCGTCAAATTCCTGCTTTTTGTCGTCATCATTCACGGGGTTTTGATTGCACTGGCGGCCCAGCTTGCGGGCACCAACACGGTGCTGTTTTTGGCCACGGAGGCATTACTTGTTGTTTCGATTATCCTTACTACCCAGCTCTATCGGGGCTTTGTGCGACCGTTTCAGCTGATTGCCGCCGGCACGGAGGCTATTCGGGCGAAGGACTTCTCCATGAAATTTGTGCCCGTGGGCCAGCGCGAAATGGACCAGCTTATCGACGTGTATAATCACATGATTGATGAGCTGCGGCAGGAACGGGTGGCCCAGCACGAGAAAAGCTTTTTGCTGGAGCGCCTGATTCACGCCTCGCCGGCTGGTATTCTACTGCTCGATTTTGATGGCAAGATAGAGGCCGTGAACCCCGCCGCCGAACGGTTCCTGGGGCTCACCACGACCGATCTACTAAGCCAGCACCCCGTCGATTTGCCCGGCGACTGGGGGGCTTTTTAGGCCAGTTAAAGCCCAATGAGCCCCTGGTAATTCAGCTATCGGGCCTGCAAACCTACCGGGCTTCCACGGCTCACTTTTTGGACCGGGGCTTTACGCGCTACTTTATTCTGCTGGAAGAGTTGACCCAAGCCCTCATCCGCCAGGAGAAGCAGGCCTACGAAAAGCTGATCCGGATGATGAGCCACGAAATTAATAACTCCATTGGCGCCATCAACTCCATTCTGCAAAGCTTCCACCACTACGCGCCCCAGCTCACCTCCGCCGACCGCCCCGATTTCATTGAAGCGTTGGACGTGTCAATTGCCCGCAATACGCATCTGGCCAACTTTATAGCCAGCTTTGCTAACCTCGTGCGCCTACCCGTGCCTACCCGGCGCGCCTGCGAAATGCATGAGCTGCTGCACGACATTCACCGCCTCATGCAGGTACCCAGCCAACGGCACCACGTCACCTGGCACTGGGACCTGGCCCCCGAACCCTTCTGGGCTGATGTTGACGCGCAACAGCTCGAACAAGTGCTCATCAACATCACCAAAAATGCTCTCGAGTCCATCGGTGAGAATGGCAACATCACTGTCCGCACCCGCCTGAATCCGCCCTTACTGCAAATCGAGGACGACGGCCCCGGCATTGCGCCGGAGGTGCAGCGCCGCTTATTCACGCCCTTCTTTAGCACCAAGCGCGACGGCCAGGGCATTGGCTTAACCATGATTCGGGATATTCTCCTGCAGCACGGGTTTCGCTTTAGCTTAGAGACGATTGAAGAGAGGCGGACGGTGTTTAGTGTGTGGCTGGACGGGACTTCTTAGCCGTTGGCCGTGTGCTTCCTCGCGGCTTGTTCAACGGGTGCCTCCCCGGCCCCCTCCCTTAGGAGAGGGGACCGGGGGAGGCACCCGTTGAACAAGCTGGGGGGGGGTGAGGCATACGTAAGCTCCTACCGCCCGTACTGCTCCGCCAGCGCCACCACCCGCGCGGCGCGCACTTGGTCGCCGGTGTCGGCGGCGGCTTGGTAGAGGCGCTGCAAGGTCATGAGGTTGGTGGCTATTTCTTGCTCGAATAAAGCCTGTTCGTCGTGGGTGCTGTAGTAGGCCAAGGCCTGCTGGGTGCGGCTGGTGAGCGTATCCATGATTTCATCGGCGCGGGGCTTTTCGCCGGCTGCGGCCAGGGGCGCCACCAACTCGGGCGTGTAGAGGTCGTAGGGAATAGCCGCGTCGGGCATTACCTGGAGGCAGCGCAGGGCTACTTCCTTTGCCTTCATTGGTTCGCCAGCCCGCAGGTAGGCTTGGGCCAGCTGGCCAAACTTGTCGCGGTATTGAGCCAGCGTGCGGCGGTTAATTTCGTCGTAGAGTACGTCCGGATTATTCAGATTGCGATACGCGAATTTGTTCATCAGCGAATCGTAGGTAAGCTGGCGGGCTACGTAGCCCACGCGCTGGGGCTTTGGATCCGGGTTGCGGCAGGGCAGAATGCGGTAGGCCATGCCTTCCAGTTGCAGGTAAGGCTCCAGGCCCATTCCTTCCTGCTGAGCCACAGCATTGGCAAAATACACCGGCCGCTGCCAGTCGTTGGTGGCCAGAATATCCAGTATCACCAGCTTGCTTTTATCCAGATACTGCTTGCCCACGCTCCACTCCATCTGGTCGACCAGCTGGCCTTCCCGCTCTTTGGGGATAATGCCCAAGCGCTTGATTTTATCCTTGTCGATGGGCAGATAAAACTGATCGGATGGGTACGACAGCAGCTGCTGGCCGCTCTGGGTCTGCACTTGCAGCAGGGGGCTATTTTGCCGCACCAGCTGCATAAACTCCCGCACATTCACGGCCGGCACCGCGGGGTTGGCCACGTAGGGCAGGTAGTCGTTGGTACCCGATTGGTAGCTGGTTTGAGGTAAAGTAAGCGCCACCGGGGCCGAGTCGTAGCTTTGGCGGCGCAGCTGCCCAATGTGCCAATCGGTGGGCAGGTATTGAAGCACGGCAATGCGCACGTCGCGGCGTACGCCTTCAACCTCCTGGGCGTACCAGAGCGGGAAGGTGTCGTTGTCGGCGAAAGTGATGAGAATGGCATTTGGGGCGCAGGAATTGAGCAGGTTATGAGCCGAGTCGGCGGCACTATAGCGGCCGGAGCGGTCGTGGTCGTTCCAGCCTTCCACGGCCATAATGCCCGGCACCAGCAAGGCCAGCACCATCGCCGTAGCCACTCGCAGATTGGAGGTGCGCAGCAGATACCGCAGCACCTCATTCAGGCCCAGCACGCCCAGCCCAATCCAGATGGCAAAGGCGTAAAAGGAGCCAACAAACGTATAATCCCGCTCCCGTGGCTCAATTGGCGGCTGATTCAGATACAGCACAATAGCCACGCCGGTTAAGCCAAATAATAGCCCCAGCACCAGGGCATTGCGCCCGTCGCGGCGAACCTGGTACACCAGGCCCAGACCGCCCAGCAGCAAGGGCAACAGCAAGAAGTTGTTGCGGGCTTTATTATCGGCTAGAAGCTGGGGCAAGCCATCTTTGGTAGCTGTGGGCCACAGTGTGCCGGCCTGCTGCACGTCGCTTTCGCGCCCTACAAAATTCCAGAGGAAATAGCGCCAGTACATATGGCCCAGCTGGTAGCGCAGCAGAAAGCTGAGGTTTTGAGCCATCGTAGGCTTCGCGTCTTCCCGCACATCCACCCACTTCTGATACTCGCTGATATGACCGGGGCGGTTGCTGTAAAGGCGAGGCAGCAAGGTTTTGTCTTCGGAGGCGTACACATTCTCGATGCGACGTTCAATGATGATGTATTTGTCGCCCTGACGCTCATAGCGCGGCGCGCCTTCGATTTGAGCTGTGGGCTGGGCGTTGAATTGCGGACCATATAGCAAAGGCCGGTCGCCGTACTGCTCACGCTTGAGGTAGCTGACGAAGGAGAGCACATCGTCGGGCTTATTTTCGTCGATAGTGGGGTCGAAGCTTGAGCGAATCGGCACAATCAGATACGACGAGTAGCCGATCAGGATAAACACGAAAGCCAACATGGCCGTGTTCAGCACCTGGTTTTGAGTACGCGCGGCGTAGCGAAATCCAAACGCAATCAGGGCCGCAAAAACGGCCAGAAAAATCAGCAGGCCGGAGTTGAACGGCAGCCCTACGGAGTTCACAAAAACACCTCAAAGTCGCCGGCCAGAGACGGCAAGCCGGGAATGACGCCCACCAAAATGCCCCCCAGAATCGTTCCGCTAACCACTAGAGTCAGCAGTCCGCCTTGCCAGGTTGGTCGGGCGCTACGGCGGAAATAATAGATGAAGCCCAGAGCCGGCAGCGCCAGCAGATTGAGCAGATGTACGCCAATAGACAGGCCCACCGCGTAAGCAATCAGAATAAGCCACCGATCAGAATCGGGCTGATGGGCGCGGGCTTCCCACTTCAGCATCGCCCACACCACGAAGGCCGTGCAGAGCGTGGACATGGCGTACACTTCGGCTTCCACCGCGTTGAACCAGAATGAATCGGAGAAGGTAAAGGCCAGCGCGCCCACGGCACCTGCTCCCAGAATCAATATTTTCTCACTTGACGCAGGCTCCGCCGCGGGCCCCTGGCCTTGCACCAGCTTGCGCGCCAGCAGCGTGATGGTCCAGAACAGAAACAGCACCGTAAAGGCGCTGCTCAACGCTGAAATGCCATTTATAAGACCCGCCACCAGAGTAGCATCACCAAAGGAGAACAACGAAAACACCCGGCCCAGCAGCAAAAATAACGGTGCTCCGGGCGGGTGCGGCACCAGCAAATGATGGGCGCTGGCAATAAATTCGGCGGTATCCCAAAAGCTGGCCGTCGGCTCCAACGTGAGTATATATACCGTGAGGGCGCTGGCAAAAATCAGCCAGCCAAGCAGGTTATTGGTCCGTTGGAAATTCATAGGCCGGGGGCTTTCTTAAGTGAAGGTTTGGGAAAGATGCAGCTTGGGTGCTTACAGTTGCCTGAGGGGTGCGCCGGTCGTTCAACGAGTGGCCTCACCCCCGGCCCCTCGCCAAGGGGAGAGGAGGAGCCAGCCGCTCGGCCTGCGCGGCTGCGTCGGCTTCCGCCTCTGCAACCACTATCGTATTATTTAAAAAAAGCTTCCATAATGGCTCTGGAAGGCATTTTTAGTATGAATAGCACTAACCTGACAGCATGGAACCGGTAGCCGTCGTGGAGGCGCGAGCCGACAGGGCGGCGTAGGCCGAGCGGCTGGCTCCCCTCTCCCTTAGGAGAGGGGGCCGGGGGGTGAGGCCACTCGTTGGAAGTCAGGTGCTTCGTTGCATCAACTTACTTATCTTACCACCTCCAACCCGCACCCTCACTTATCTTTCAACTCATGAAAAAACTCTTCTTTCTAGGAATCCTGTTCCTCAGCCACTTGTCGGTGCAGGCGCAGGATTTAACGTACCAAACGCCCCCCAAGGCCATTGCCGATCTGGTGGATGCGCCCATCACGCCCCGCGTGAGCATAGCCGCCGATGGCAAATGGATGCTGCTCATGGACGTGCAGGATTTGCCCACCATCGCCGACTTGTCGCAGCCAGAACTGCGTATTGCCGGCCTGCGCCTGAATCCGCGCACCAACGGCCCTAGCCGCGTGAGCTACTCCACGGCGCTGAGGCTGAAGCGCCTTTCGGGCGGCGCCGAAATACCGGTAAAGGGCTTACCCGCGCCGGCTAAAATCAGCGAGGTGACCTGGTCGCCGGACGATAGCAAGATTGCCTTCACGCTTACCACGGAGGCCACGGCCGCGGCTGGGGGGCAAATTCAGCTGTGGGTATTGGATGTAGCCACCGCCACGGCCCGCCAGATTCCGGGGGTGCGCCTGAACAGCGTATTTGGCACTGCTTACCGCTGGCTACCCGACAACCAAACCATGATTGCCCGCACCGTGCCCGCCAATCGGGGCCAGGTGCCGGATGCTACCGCCGCGCCTACTGGCCCCATTGTGCAGGAAAACGTGGGCCGCACCGCCGCTGCCCGCACTTACCAGGACTTGCTGAAAAACCCCGCCGACGAGAAGATTTTTGATTACTACGCCACCACCCAACTCATGAAAGTGAGCCTGGATGGCAAAAGCCAGCCGCTGGGCCAGCCCGGCGTGATTCAAGGAGCTTCGCCCTCGCCCGACGGCAAGTACCTGCTGGTGGAAACCCGCCATCGGCCTTACTCCTACCAGCTCACCGTGGGCAGCTTCCCGGTAAAAGTTGACGTGCTGGATTTGTCGGGCAATTTGGTGAAGTCCATAGCTGATCTGCCGCTGGCCGACAACGTACCCACCAGCTTCGACGCGGTGCCTATCGGCCCGCGCAACCACGACTGGCGCGACGACGCTCCGGCTACTATTTATTGGGTAGAAGCCCAGGACGGCGGCGACCCCAAAAAGGTGGTTGCCGTACGCGACAAGGTGGTGACTATGGCCGCGCCTTTCACCACCCCCATGGATCTGGTGGATTTGCCTTTGCGTTTTCGGGGTATTACGTGGGGCAACAACTCGACGGCCCTGGTCAATGGCTACCGTTGGGCCGACCGCAAAGTGATGACCTGGGTTATTAACCCGCGCACGAAAATGCCCCCCACAGTCCTCTTTGAGCGCTCCTCCCAGGACACGTACAAAGACCCCGGCACGCCTTACCAGAAGCAGAACGCCGCGGGTCGCTACGTGCTGGCCCTCGGCGGCCCCGACCAGCAGACTATTTACCTGCTGGGCGAAGGTGCCTCGCCCGAAGGCAACCGCCCCTTTGTGGATCAATTGAACTTAAAAACCCGCAAAACGGAGCGCTGGTGGCGTTCGGAGGCACCTTTTTATGAGGTACCCGTCGATATTCTGGACGTGGATAAGCGCTTACTCGTAACTCGCCGCGAGTCGGTGGAGCAGGCGCCAAACTACTTTTTGCGCGACGCGAAGAAGAAAAACAAGCTGACCGCGCTTACCAGTTTCCCCAACCCTTACCCCGCCCTGGGCACCCTCAAAAAGCAAGTGCTCCAGTACAAGCGCGCCGATGGCTTACCGCTCACGGCCAACTTGTATTTGCCCCCCAACTATAAAAAGTCGGATGGCCCGCTGCCTACGCTACTCGAAGCCTACCCCGCTGAGTACAAGGACAAAAGCAACGCTGGCCAGGTAAAAGGCTCGCCCTACACTTTTACTCGCATCACCTCGGGCTCACCCATCTTTTGGGTAACCCAGGGCTACGCCGTGCTGCAAAACACCTCCATTCCGATTGTAGGCGAAGGCGATGCCGAGCCCAACGACACCTATATCGAGCAGCTGGTAGCCGGTGCCAAAGCGGCTATTGAGGAAGGCCAGCGCCTAGGCGTAGTAGACCCCAAGCGCGTGGGTGTGATGGGTCACTCCTACGGCGCTTTCATGACAGCAAACTTGCTTGCCCACAGCAATTTGTTTAAAGCTGGTATTGCTCGTAGCGGGGCCTACAACCGCACGCTTACGCCTTTTGGTTTTCAGGCCGAGGAGCGCACCTACTGGGAAGCGCCACAGGTGTATGATAAGATGTCGCCCTTCACGGCCGCCAACAAAATCAAGACCCCCATCCTGCTTATTCACGGCGAGGCCGACAACAATTCCGGCACGTTCCCCATCCAGAGCGAGCGGTTTTACAACGCCCTGAAAGGCCACGGCGCCACCGCCCGCTACGTAGTCTTGCCGTTCGAGTCGCATGGCTACGCGGCCCGCGAGTCCATCATGCACATGCTGTGGGAAATGGATTCGTGGCTGAATAAATACGTGAAAGAAGCCCCCACTCCACCGGCAAATTAAGCACAAAGTATAATTACCGCTTAACCTACAGAACCGCGCCGATGGCGCGGTTCTTTTTTGTGCCGTTGAGCCAATATTCCAAAAAAGGCGGTCATGCTGAGCGGCAGCGAAGCATCTGGCTAGCGGTCATTAAAGTAGTAATCCTGCATCAGCACGCGAGATGCTTCGGCTCCGCCTCTGCATGACCACCTTAAGTAATTAGCGTGTTCTTTTTTCGCAAAAAGCATTGCAACTATTTCCGCTGCTCCTGTCTCCAAGTAATGAAGCCGCGACTTTACTTCCACGCTTCGCTCCCAATACTTATTCCTTCCACTTCAAGCTACTTATTGCAATGGCTAGATTTTACACGTACCTGCTCAGCTGCGCGCTGCTACTGGGCCTGGGCGCCTGCTCCGATGGATCGGAGGAAACCCCGCAGCCGGGCAGGCTTATTGATACCAACTGGGCCGGTACGCTTCCGGGCGGCAGCAACAGCATGACGGCGTATTGTCCCCTGCTCATATCGCGCGAAGTGCTGGAGCAATCGGTGGCGTCGCGGCCGGCACAGGCCATGCACAACACCGGCAAGATTTATCTGCGCGGTCGCTATGTGTTCATAAATGAGCGCTATGAGGGCGTGCACGTAATTGATAATCAGGACCCGAAAAATCCACGCATTATTAGCTTCCTGCGCATTCCTGGCAACGTAGACATTGCCATCAAAGACAACCTGCTCTACGCCGACAACGGGCCCGACTTGGTTACTATTGACATCAGCAATCCGGTGGCGGTGAGCGTGGTGAGCCGGGTGCGTGATGCCTTCCGCGAGTTGCCGGTGCCGGAGCAAATGCCCGTGCATCCGGAGTGCTATACCGACAAGCGGCCCGAGAATACGGTGGTGGTAGGCTGGCAGAAAAAAGAGGTTACCATGCCCATCAACCCAGCAGTTAATTGGCGCACCTTGTCGCCCGCCAACTCACCTACTTTCTTCTCCTCGGATCGGGGCCCTGGCGGCACGGGTAAAGCTGGGTCGCTGGCCCGGTTCGCGGTGCTCGATGACATGCTGTACACCGTGGATGAGAACAGTCTGCGCCTCTTCGATCTTGCTTCGCCCGCCGCGCCCGCGCCCGGCCCCAAGCTGCCCCTGATGTTTGGCGTCGAAACCATCTTCCCCTACGACCATTACCTGTTTCTGGGCACCCAGCGCGGCATGTACATTTATGACGTCGCCACGCCAAAGTCGCCCCGCCAGGTTTCTTATTTTCAGCACGTAATGAGCTGCGACCCCGTGGTAGTAGACAACCGCTTCGCCTACGTGACCCTACGCACGGGCCCTATGTTCTGCCGGGGCGGGGGCATGCAGGTAAATGAGCTGCAAGTAGTTGACCTCACAAATCTAAGCAACCCCAAACTAGCCCGCACTTACCCGATGACCGGCCCGCAAGGCTTAGGAGTAGATACAAATCAGCTCTTCGTGTGCGACTCCGACGGCTTGAAAACTTTCGATACCAGTCAGGCCCCTTTGCTGACGCAGAAGCAGCACTATAAAGTAGCCGTCACCGACGTGATTCCTAATAACGGCACTCTGCTGGCTATCGGCTCCGATGGGTTGTACCAGTACAGCTACGCCGGCGCCCAGCTGCAGCAGCTGAGCTTTTTACCGATTACGAAAAAGTAATGACTACCCCGCTGCAAATTTGCCCCCCAGCGCCGCGCTGGGGTGGCCTCGGGCTGGTACTGGCTTTGCTGGGTTTTAGTCTGAAGGCTGGGGGGCAAAATTTGCCTTCGCTAAATTCCTTGGCGCTCAAATTTGCCCCCCAGCACCTGGTAATGAGTGGGTACTGGCTGGAAGTAGAGCATCAGTTAGCCCGCCACCCGCAGCAGAGCTTCACGCTTTCCCCGCAGCTTTATAGCGGCCCCACTGGCCGGCCCGACGGCACGCGGGAAGCCAACCCGCTGAACGAAGATGAGTCGGTGCGCGGCTTTGGCGTACAGGGCCAGCACCGGTTCTATGTCGTGCCCGCCAAGAGGGCAGCCTTTCCAGCGGGCGTTTATTTAAGCTACGGACCTCACCTTCAGTATTTTTCGATGGCTTTTCATCGTAGCAGCTGGCGCGAAGTCCAAGGCCCCGGCGACCTGCCCTACTACGAGTATGGACCCGTGCGCTTCACCGAAAACATCATTCGCTACGGCGGATCCGTGCAGATAGGCTACCAGGCGCCCCTGCCGCCCGGCCCCGTCTTCCTCGACCTTTACGTAGGTCTGGGCTGGCGCCAAAGCCACACCAAGTCGGAGTTTGCAGGCAGTCAGTACCGTGCTGGCTCCTCCGATTACGGCCACCGTGGTTTCTACTTCCCAGCGGGCGTAAAAATCGGGTTAGCCCTTAGCGCCCTGCGCCCACGTACGCCTGCAGCCATGTAGCATCGCCAATGGCCGAGCCGCCGATGTCGTTATTGAAGTACAAATACGCCTCCTGCACGTGGGTAGCGGCCGTTACTTCGGCTGCTATCCGCTGCAAAGCTGCCGGACCATAAGGCGAATGGTACAGCGCCGGCAACCCATGCAGCCGGTAGTAGAGCACCGGCGTATTGGCCACCATTTCATCGGGCAGCAGCGGGTGGCTTTGTCCGCAAAAGCTGATGCCTCGGCGGGCCAGGGTTTGGTACACCTCGCCCGTCCACCAGCTCGGGTGCCGAAACTCCAGTACATTGGTAAACTCTGAGTGCAGGCTCTCTATCATGCGGTGCAAACGCTCATCGGAGTAAGCAAGACGGGGCGGCAGTTGAAACAGAATCGGCCCCAGCTTCTCGCGCAAGCCTTCCTGCGCTGCGCCGTAGAAATCGGCCAACAGCTGGGCTACGTCGTTGAATTGTGTGTAGTGTGTTATCAGTCGGGGCGCTTTCATGGCGAAGCGAAAGTCGGCGGGGCTGCTTTGGTACCAGTTTTCCAGAAAAGAGAGCTGCGGAAATCGGTAGAATGTCACGTTCAGCTCCAGCGTCCGGAAGTGTTGACTGTAATAGTCAAACCAACGCTTTATAGGGAGCTTTTCTGGATAGAAAACGCCCCGCCAATGACGATAGTGATACCCCGAACAGCCACTATGCCAAACAGGCATAGCGTGTTGGTTTAGTGTTAGTTGGGAGGCTAAGTCTGTGAAATACTTCTATTGCAAAAAAGAACGTCATGCAGAGCAACACGAAGCATCTCGCTCGCGGTCGTTTGATTACTAATCATGAGTCAGCACGCGAGATGCTTCGGCTCCGCCTCTGCATGACGTTCTTTTTAACTCAGATAACACTTTAATCAGTATCCACGCACGACTGCATCTGCCCGACCTGCTCGAATCAACAGCCAGCCGACGAGCAGCTGCACTACCCCAAAGGCTAGAAAACCCAAGTCCCAGGGCAGCTTGTCGGCCACGTACTCGTGCACATGGTGCAGGCCCAGCAGCTGGTGGTCAATCACGCCTTCAATGACATTGAACAAGCCCCAGCCCAGCACCAGCGCCCCCCAAAGGTGCGACCCGACCAGGGCACGTCCGTTCGGCGGCCGGCGGCCCAGAGCATGCGCAGTCCTATGACCGTCATTACCCACACGGCGGCGTGAAACATGCCATCCCAATACATATTGGTTTTAGCGGCGACCAGCGTATCGGGGGGCATTTTTGAGGATAGCATGTTGTGCCACTGCAAGATCTGGTGCAGCACAATGCCATCAACAAAGCCGCCCAGGCCGGCGCCCATTAGTACCCCGGCCGCGACCAATGGGGTTCGGTGTACGTGTTTAGTCATGCGTAAGTAGAGTTAAGAAAAAGCGTTTGATATGGGCGGCGAAGTACAGCCCGATGCCTCCCGCCAGCAGAATAGCTATGGGCAAAAGCAATAGCAGTAGATTACCGGTGTATTCGGGGGTGTGAATGGTGGCTTGCACGCGGGGCCGACAAACGCGGCAGGCCCAGGCCGCGGAACTGACCAGCCACAGCGCCCACGTTAGCAGCCCGACAAGGAGGTTTTTCATCTGGGGGGCTTTTTTTAGCTTCCTTCGCTACTCTAGCGACCAGTTTAAAGCTACGTTGGGCAAAAAGCCAGAGTTGTTAGGGTTCAGCTTAACGCTCTGGTCGGCTGCGCGTATCTGAATAAGTAACTACTTAGCCTTTATCTATGAAAACTCCTGCTGCTTACAACCTGCTCACGGTTTCCTCCCACGCACCTAAGAGCCTTGAGAAAGAAGACGCCGAGCGTGAGCTGGAGGCTATTCGTCAGGAGCTGGAGGAGCTACAATACCGCCTCTACGCCGAAAACCGGCGGAGCGTGCTGGTGGTATTGCAGGGCATGGATGCCAGCGGCAAAGACGGCCTGATTCGACGGGTTTTCAGCGGCATCAATCCGCAGGGCGTGCGGGTGCACGCTTTCAAAGAGCCCACTGAAGAGGAACTGGCCCACGATTTTTTGTGGCGCGTGCATCAACATGCGCCGCGGGACGGCATGATCCACGTGTTTAACCGCTCTCACTACGAAGATGTGCTTATCACCCGCGTACTGGGCCTCATTGATGATAAGGAAGCCAAACACCGCTTCGAGGCCATCAATGCATTTGAAAAGCTGTTGCAGCAGGCCGGCACGACGGTGCTAAAATTCTACCTGCACGTCTCGGAAAAGGAGCAGCGCGAACGGCTGACTGAGCGCGTAAAGGACCCGGCCAAACAATGGAAATACGAGGCCGGCGACGAAGACAAAGCCAAGCAGTGGCCCGAATACCGCGCCGTGTACGAGGACGTT
Source organism: Hymenobacter sp. R533113 (assembly GCF_056835965.1). Lineage (NCBI taxonomy): Bacteria > Pseudomonadati > Bacteroidota > Cytophagia > Cytophagales > Hymenobacteraceae > Hymenobacter > Hymenobacter sp. R533113. The sequence goes on along the minus strand of NZ_JAKWBD010000001.1, from coordinate 264,151 downwards.
TTCCGCCATTGCAGCCCCAAATCTTGCCCCTGGATTATCGTGCCCGCCGACCAGAATTGGCACAAAGCGTATGTGGTAGCCAAAATGCTGCGCCAAGCTTTACAGGATATGAATCCGCAGTTTCCGAAACCTAAATCTGAGTAGCACAAGTAATTTGCTACGTAGCTGCTTCCCCGCTTTATACTAAAGCAAACCAGCTACAATGCAATAGCTACCCGCTCTTAGCCGGATCTTCGCAACCCGTAGCTACGTGGTCAGTACACACGTAATGAACGCTGACCGAAGCTGCATTTGGTCACGAAAATCGTCTTTTGGCCCTTCCCGATGAAGCCTATAGTTACGCTTACCCTGAACCCCACGGTCGATAAAAGCACCTCCGTCGACAAAATTGTGCCCGAGCATAAGCTGCGGTGTGCTACGCCCAAATTTGAGCCCGGAGGTGGCGGCATCAATGTGTCGCGGGCGCTTCGGCGGCTGGGGGGCGATTCGTTGGCGGTTTTTCCGGCTAGCGGCCCCACCGGCATCCTGCTTCAGCATCTACTCACAGAGGAAGGTATTGCCCAGCAAGCCATCGAAACGACTAACTGGACCCGCGAGAACTTTATAGTGGTCGATGCGTCGACTAACCAGCAGTACCGCTTCGGCATGCCCGGCCGGGAGCTCACAGCAGCGGAGCAGGAGCGCATTCTGGATGCGCTCAGATCCATCACGCCACGACCGGAGTTTTTGGTTATCAGCGGCAGCTTACCGCCGGGCGTCGAGCCAGAATTTGTGGTCAGGATTGCGAAAGCCGCCAAACAGCTGGGCGTGAAGGTAGTGATTGACACCTCGGGGCCAGCCTTGCAGAGCGTGGTAGAAGATGGGGGCGTGTTTATGATTAAGCCCAATCTGGGTGAGCTGAGCAAGCTATTGGGAGTGAGTGAGCTGGACAGCGCCTGCGTGGCGGAAGCCGCACGAGAGCTTATTGCTGATGGTAAATGTGAGCTTATAGCCGCATCCATGGGCCCGCAAGGCGCCTGCTTTATTTCCCAGGACCTGACAGACCACGTACCCGCCCCGGCCGTGAAAAAACGCAGCACCGTAGGTGCCGGCGACAGCATGGTGGCCGGTATGGTGTATGGCCTGGCCAGCCGCCTTTCCCTACGCGAAGTAATACGGCTGGGCGTAGCCTGCGGCACGGCCGCCACCATGAACCCAGGCACCGAGCTTTTCCACAAAAGCGACGTGGACAAGCTATATAAATGGCTGCTTCAAACCATGCCCCAGGAAAAGGCCTTCAGCTGATGCAAGGCCAAAAAATGCCCCCCAGCCCTACGCTTATCGACAAAATAGCCTGGCTGCACCTGCACGACGGCCAGCTGCTAAGCACGCGCAGCAGAGGCAAAGACTGCTACTACATTCCGGGTGGCAAGCGCGAGGCGGGCGAAACAGATGAGCAAACCTTGCGGCGCGAAATAAGGGAAGAGTTAACCGTGGAGTTGATGCCCGAAAGCCTCTTATATCGGGGTACGTTTGAAGCGCCCGCACACGGCCACGCGGCCGATGTCTTTGTTCGCATGACGTGCTATAGCGCCAGCTACACCGGCCACTTACAGCCCGCTGCCGAGATTGAGGAAGTAGTCTGGCTCACCTACCAGCACCGCCCCCAGGTATCGGCCGTCGATCAGCTGATTTTCGACTGGCTCAAAGACCAGCAACTATTGGCTGATTAAATTCTTTTCACCTTAACGATGCTAAAAAACTCCAAAGGCCCTGAGCTTCCCGCCTGGGTATTTCTCCTGATTCGCTTCGGCTCGCTTTTTTTGGTTGCGGTGGTGAGCTACTTTGTATTCAGGTGCAATAGTTAAGTAAACAGACTATCTGGGGGGCTTTTTTGGCTTCGCCAGAACGAGGTAGAGACCCAACAGTTGGAGTCTCGTTGTTCAATGATCGAAGCTGCGCCGTTTAGCTTACCAACATCAGCAATACCAAGACTCCAACTATTGCTTCTCTCCCGCGGGCTGTAGCCGATAATGAAATGGTTAGAAGGCAAAACTGAGTTACTTCCAGTATTTTACCGGAAGTTATTGCTCACTAAGCCTTCACACAATGAAACTACTTCTTCCCGCCCTGGCTGCTTTGCTGCTTGGCAGTCAGGCTTTCGCGCAAGGCAACCCGAAAACGCTGCCCTACCCGCAAACCAAAAAGGTAGACACCGTCACCACTTACTTCAGCACGAAGGTAGCCGACCCCTACCGCTGGCTGGAAGACGACCAATCGGCGGAAACCAAGGCTTGGGTGCAGGAGCAGAATAAAGTAACCCAGAACTATCTGGCCCAGATTCCTTACCGCGACGCCATCCGCAAGCGCCTGGAAACGCTCTGGAATTACGAAAAATACAGCGCCCCTTTTAAGGAAGGCAAATACACGTATTTCACGAAAAATACCGGCCTGCAAAGCCAGTTTGTTGTGTATCGGCAGGTGGGGCAGGGCTCCCCGGAAGTATTCCTCGATCCGAACAAGTTTTCCAAGGACGGCACTACGTCGCTGGCTGGCCTTTCCTTCTCAAAAGATGGCAGCATGGCCGCCTACCAAATCTCGGAAGGCGGCTCCGACTGGCGTAAGGTTATCGTGCTCAAAGCGGCCGATAAATCCATCGTTGGTGATACGCTGAAGGACGTGAAGTTTTCGGGCCTGGCCTGGCGCGGCAACGACGGCTTCTACTACAGCAGCTACGACAAGCCCACCGCGGGCAGCCAGCTGGCCGGCAAAACCCAGATTCACAAGCTGTACTACCACAAGCTGAGCACGCCCCAAAGGACCGACAAGTTAATTTTCGGCGGTGAGAAAACACCCCGCCGCTACATCGGCGCCTACCTGACGGAGGATGAGCGGTTTCTGGTTATCAGCGGGGCTAATACTACCAGCGGCAACGAACTCTACATCCAGGACTTAAGCAAGCAGAACAGCGCTATTGTGCAGGTAGTGGACAACGAGAAGAGCGAAGTTGGCTTGCTCGACAACGTGGGCAGCAAGCTCTACATCGAAACCAACCTGAACGCGCCCAACAGGCGCGTGGTGACCGTGGACGCGGCCAACCCCACGCCCGCCAACTGGAAAGACCTGATTCCGGAAACCAAAAACGTGCTGAACGCCACCACCGGCGGCGGCAAAATCTTCGCCAACTACCTCAAGGATGCCACTTCGCTCATCGAGCAGTACGACATGAGCGGCAAGAAGGAACGCAGCATCACCCTGCCTTCGGTGGGCACGGCGGGCGGCTTCGGCACCAAAAAAGAGGAGAAGGAAACGTATTACACCTTCACCTCCTACATCTACCCGCCCACCATCTTCAAGTACGATATTACCACCGGCAAATCGACGGTGTACAAGAAGGCCGGCGTGCAGTTCGACCCCAGCAAGTACGAGTCGAAGCAGGTGTTTTATAACTCCAAGGACGGTACTTGCGTCCCGATGATTATCACCCACAAAAAGGGCGTGGCCCTGAACGGCAAAAACCCCACGCTGCTCTACGCCTACGGCGGATTCAACAGCAGCGTGACGCCCGGCTTCAGCACCTCCAACATCGTGCTGCTCGAAAACGGCGGCATCTACGCCGTGGCCAACCTGCGCGGTGGCGGCGAGTACGGCGAGAAGTGGCACGTGGCCGGCACCAAGCTGCAAAAGCAGAACGTGTTCGACGACTTTATTGCCGCCGGCGAGTATTTGGTGAAGAACAATTACACTTCCAAAGACTACCTGGCCATTTCGGGCGCTTCGAACGGCGGCTTGCTAGTGGGAGCCGTGATGGCCCAGCGCCCGGAGCTGTTTAAGGTGGCCTTCCCCGCCGTGGGCGTGATGGACATGCTACGCTATAACCAGTTTACGGCCGGCGCCGGCTGGTCCTACGACTATGGCACGGCCCAGGACAGCAAGGAGATGTTTGAGTACCTCTACAAGTATTCGCCCTACCACGCCCTGAAGCCGGCCGCCTACCCTGCCACTATGGTCACCACCGCCGACCACGACGACCGGGTAGTGCCCGCGCACTCCTTCAAGTTCGGCTCGCGCTTGCAGGAAATGCAGAAAGGTCCGGCGCCCGTGCTCATCCGCATCGAGACCAAAGCCGGTCACGGCGCGGGCCGCTCTACCGCCCAGGTCATCAGCGAGCAGACCGACAAATGGGCCTTCATGTTTCAGAACATGGGCGTGCCGTATTCGGCTGCTACCAACTAGCAGCATTCTAATTAGAGCCTAAAAAAGCCCCCGGAATTACCTCTGGGGGGCTTTTTTACTTGTGAGTACAATCTAAAATTCAATTTTTATCTACAGCGGCTGCTTTATTTCAAAGACAATATGCCGACTACCGGCCAGTCCATTCGGAGCAATTCCTTGCACTACCACCATGTATTTTCCTGGCTGGTCGGAAGTATAAAATTCGATGGTTTTTTTGCCATCAGCGGTGGTAGCAACGCTGGGATTCCAGTACAAAAGGTTGCGCGCGTCTGGTAGCCGGCTTTGCTTTTCTGCGGCTGTTTCGTAGCGCGGCGAGTAAAACTCGCGCTGCCATTGTGGTCCCTCGTATTCCTGCACCAGCACGTTAGGGCTGGGCTGGAAGCCACCCAAATCACCTTTGTACGTGGTATAGTTTACTAGCCCTTCGTACATCATAGCACCCTGAATGTAACGGCTGGTAAACACCTCCAGCTTCTGAATAGTAAGCGGGTCGATGGTCATAAGCTTATTGATGTTAAACACCGGAAATCCATCCAGCAGTACCATCGGGTTTTTACTGAAAACGCCGCCGTTTACGTTGTCCACTACCATGAAATGAAAGCCATCATTTCGCCGCCTGACCAGCACACCCGGCACGTACTCCCGCATTACTTCTTCCAGCACTTTAAACCGGGTATAATCGTCTAGTTTGTAGGTTTCATTCGCCTTGCCATAAAACGAGACACTATCTGCCACCGGCATTCGGTAAGTAGAAAGCTGCTTGCGGAAGTAGGCGTTTTGCACCTGCATTTGCAGGCTGCGCTTGCTTAAATCACTACGGGAAGCCTCCGACAAAACCAGCGGCGGCATCACCGCAGCGCGGTATTGCAACGAAAACGGATTCAGGATTTCCACGCGGTACATGCTATCCGTCTGGGTGTTGGTTTGCACCATCAACTCCTTGATACCGTTCAAATTCTGCGTTTCAAACCGGACGCGGCCACTCTCGTCGCTGGTAGCGGTGTATAACCGGCTAAGGCGGCTGGGGCTAGTCAGATAAGCGCCAATTTTCGGCACCGGTTTACCCGTAAACCGGTGTATTACTCTGCCCTCAATCAGGTGCCCGTTTAGCTCCGGCAGGTAGTCAAACTTTGGTAGAATATTCGAGAATACGTCCGTCCAACGGAAGCGACTCCAGCCATGAGTCAGCATCAAATTATCAGCTGCCTCAGCTGCTTCGGCACCCGTGCTGGTGAAGTAATAATTGGGGTTTTCAACAGTCCCTTTTAAATCCGAAGTCAACCATAAAACGCTGTTGATATCAGCCCCGGAATCCATTGACAAAGAGTCCAGCCGATACACAGCAAGCGACATATCAGCAGGCAAAATTTGCCCCCCGGAAGTTGCAGCAGACAGTTGGAGCGACACTTTTTCCCGCGTACTGTACTGCGGCTTATTGGTTGCGGACGCAATGATTAACTGTTGCTTGGGGAGCTGAAAATATAACCGCTCACTAAGTGGCTGTTTGCGGCCGTTGAAGACCGTAAAGTGAGTAATACCATCCGCTAAACCCAGCTTGTTTACCACAAATTCTGCCCGTCCGTTAGCGAGGCGCGTAGTTGCCGAAACGGAAATTCTCTGCCCGGCGTGCCCTACCAAAAACAGCTCCTCTTCCGACTTATCCGCCACGTTTGCTGTTACCGCTATCCTGAGTTGGCCCTGGCCTTTCTCCTCCAAACGCAGCACATACCCTTGCGCCTGCACGACGGGTAGTTTTTGGGTAACACTCGGCCGATTTGCAAACCTCAGTATCGCCGTGTATCCCGAGCCTGCTTGCGTTGGCGTGAGAGTAAACCTTCCGAGGCCGAATTTCAGCGTTTTGAACTGAGTTAGCACCGCACCTTGCGCATCTACGATGGCACCTTCGGCATCTACTCCTTTGCCTGCTTTGTCAGCAATTTTGAAGGCTACCTGGCTCGTTAGTCCATTAACCAGATTACCGCCTTCCGGAAAAAATTGAACATCTAATGCCGCCGAATCTTTGCTGGCTTTCAGCCCCGAATTCTTTCGGGTATTAACGATGGTGACAGGCGTGTACGAATAAAATTCGGGGCTAAAGTTTTTCATCCAGCTCGTGTAAGCTCGCACCACATAGTTGCCGGACGCCAAAGAAGCAGGTAATGAAAAGGAGCCGCTGCCGGCTGCATTCTGCAAACTAACCTTCGCTTGCAACACTGGCTTGTGCTCTTTATCCAGCACTTCTACATACGCAATCTTACTAAGTGATAAAGGCTTGTGCTGAGTGCCATCCACGGCGTTTATCTTAAACCATAGTATCTCCCCACTCACATAAAAAGGGCGGTCTACGTGCACGTATAATTTCTCCTGCAGCGTCTGCTGGCTGTAGGTATCAAACTGTTTTTGTATGCGTTTGAGCGAGTCTGATTGGCCGTGTATTTTACCGCTGCTTAGTGCCCAGACGAAGACAGAGAACAGGATAATTTTGTGTGTTTTCATCTGAAATAACGGTAGAAGGCAAGCAGACTTAAGCTAGACTGGTTGGTGGTGCAGGCAGGCCATCTATTCCCAAAAAGCTGGCTTCACATTGGTGCCACGCTTGCGACAATCTGCGCACTCAGCAGTAGAATAAAGATACCCGCCGCCCTCCAGCACATCGATAGGAATAAAATTGCTATTCCTAAAAAAATCTATCACTGCAGGCCTTAATGTATCGGGCCGGCCACAGTCATTCTCGTAGCCCGTGAGAGCCCTCCAACTTTGGGGCAGCCGGCTGCGCTCAATGAAAATACGCTTCTCCGTAACTGACTGCACACCTACATAGCCAATAACGGGCTCAGCTGCGTCGGTGAGGCTGCGCACGTTGCCCGTAAGCTGGCTGGGCTGCGGGTCGAATATAGTACCGATGTTTTCGGTGTTCTTTTGCAGCAACTCCCAGTAGGCAAACTCTTCCGCGCTCAGTGCATACTGCTTAACTAAGATGCTGTATTTATACCGCAGCTTAGTGGAAGTCGGGGGCATGAGCGTGAGCGGATAATCGGACACTACATTCTGACTAAGAGCTAAGGTGCTGCCAAGCTTAATGGCTGAGGATCTCTCATTTCCCCAGCAAAAAAAGATGTCTCCACTGGGACGGAAATCAAGCCGGCCATTTCGGTACTCATAAAAGGAGCGGAAAGCAGAGGTAAATTCCCACGTTTCGTCGTAGTCCCAGCGGTAGAAGCGGGAAGCATCGTTGTTATCGTGGGTACTCACATACACTTGCAGGCCCTGGGCACTAGCTTTCCACGTCACGGAGTCGATGGGTGGGGTAGTCTTTGCAGCCACGTAGTCTGAGGCGTAGTCGCGCCGCGCCTGGGTCCGAAAAAACAGTCGATACCGCCTGGAAGGGGCTAACATCAAAGCGGTAGATGTATAAATGCCGGGGGCTGTTTCTGATAAAGTGTAGCGCGGACCTGCTTCCTCTTCAATAAATACGGTGGCTTTGGCCTCGGCGGGTGGAGGCGCGGTGCTGGTTAGGTTGTCGGTGCGCGAGAGGCGAATAGTGGTCACGCCGGCACTATTAATGGTGCCATCCACCACCAGATAGTTTTCGGCCGACGCAATAACTTCCGGCTCGAAGGTATCGATGCAGCCCGCAAGCGTCAGGAGTACTACGCCAAGCCCGGCGCGGTGCAGCAGGTGTAAAAAGCAGCGCATCTAAAATTTGAAGTTATAGGTAACGGTCGGAATGGGCTGGCCAAAAATGGCTAGCTGATAGCCCTTTATCTGCCCGTTTTCGGATCTGAAATAAATAGAATAGGGGTTTTTGCGCCCCGTCAGATTGTACACCGACACGGTCCAGGAGCTGTGGGCCAGCTTTTTCACCTTGTGGTTTCCTTCAATGTTCAGGGCAAAGTCGGCGCGGTAATAATCGGGTACCCGGTACTCGTTTCGCTCGGAGTAAAATACCCTGGTCGAGCCGTTTGTAACGTACTTGGCCAGCGGCAGCGTAATGGGGCGACCAGTGCTGTAATTAACGTTCAGCGAAGCGCTGAAGCGCCGACTAAACCGGTAGTTACCCACCAGCGTGGCGTCGTGCGGCTTGTCAAAATTGCTGGGGTAAAAACGCGCCCCATTAATCATATCGCCGGTTGTTCCCAGGTTTACCTGCACCAGGGAGCGAGAATAGGTGTAGCTAAGCCAACCATTCAGCTTGCCCGTCAGCTTTCTTACCATCATCTCCACGCCGTAGGCTTTGCCCTCGGCGTTTACCACGTCCGTTTCGATGTGCGGATTCAGGAGCAAGGTAGCGCCGCTTTTATAGTCCAGAAAATCGTGCATCACCCGATAATAGGTTTCCACGGAAGTCTCGATGGTGTTGTTCTTAAAGTTGCGGTAATAGCCCACTGATGCCTGGTCGCCAACCTGCGGCCGGATATTACTGTCGCTTAGTTTCCAGCTATCCGTGGGCGACATAGAAGCCGTATTCGAGAGCATGTGGATGTATTGGCGCATCCGGTTGACACTCAGTTTTACCGATGATTTATCGGAGAGGGCATACTTTGCCGACAGACGGTATTCGGGCCCGTGGTAGGTAGCCAGTACGTTGCCTTTGCCAACCTGAAGCGTGTCGGTTATTGTATTCACCGACTTCGATACATTCGGCAAGTACTCATACACCTCTCTGGGCCCCAGCGCATTATACAGCGAATAGCGCAGGCCAACGGAAACCGACAGCCGCGGGGAAAGCGTAATCAGGTCGGAAACGTAGAGGGCGCTTTCCAACGCTTGTTCGCGGGCTAATGTGTTGGGAAGTATCAATGATTCGCCCCCCACGGGTGAAAAGCTGCCCGGCGACACGTTGTACAGAATGGAGCTGGCGCCAAAATCAATGGTGTGCCTGGCGCTGGGCAAATAGCTAAAATCAGCCTGCGTATTTAGCTGCCTGATGCTGTAGCGCAGGCGCGCGTTGGTGACCGGATTGTCCTGACTCGAAATATTATACTGGTATTGGCTGTAAGCGCTGGTAAGCACGCCGTACAGTCGGTTATTGAACGTATGCCGCCACTTCAGGCTGGCCGTGGTGTTCTCATACTGATACACACTGTCGCTGGCCAGCTGAAATTCATCCCGGCTCCGGTACCCGGTAAGGTAGAGCGAGTTCTTATCATTTATGTCGTGGCTGATGTGGGCATTCAAATCGTAGAAAGCCGCTGAGCTTTGCTTTAGCTTGCTGTTCGACAGCCGTTTCAGAATCCAGTCAGAATAGCTGGTTCGCCCACTCACCAGGAAAGCGCTTTTATCCTTTACAATTGGGCCTTCAAAGGCCAGCCGGCTGGTCAGCAGACCAATGCCGCCGGAGCCCGCAAATTTCTTTTTGTTGCCGTCGCGGGTGGCTATATCCAGCACCGACGACAGACGCCCGCCAAACTTCGCCGGAATGGTGCCTTTGTACAGCTCTACGGTCTTTAGGATATCGGGATTGAAAGCCGAAAAGAAACCGAATAAGTGCGACGGATTGTAGATGGTAGCGTCGTTGAACAGAATCAAATTCTGGTCGGTGGAGCCGCCACGCACGTTCAAGCCGGTACTGCCCTCTCCCACCGACTTTACTCCCGGCAGCGTGAGCACAATGCGCAGAATATCCGTTTCGCCAAAAGCGGTGGGCACCTGCCGCATGGTTTTGATATCGAGCCGTTCGAGGCCCATTTGCATGCCGGCTACGTTTTTGTCTTTCTCGGCTTCCACTACCACCTCCCGGAGCGTAGTGATGTCCTCTTCCACCTCAATATCAAGCTTGCCGTCCGAGCGGAGCACGATCTGCCGCTTGGTGTTTTTTACCCCTACTCCTCTTATTTTCAACTCGTGCCGGCCCACTGGCAGCGTGAGAAAGTAGTAGCCAAACTGGTCCGTGGCGGCGCCAATGGAGGGCGACTCAATGAATACCGATGCGCCGATTACCGCTTCGCCCGATTTGATGTCGCGCACATGCCCGGCCAGCGTAGCGTTGCCCTTCGCATTCGCGCCGCCGCTCCTCCCGATTTCATATACCTTCAATTGCAGCGTAGCCGCCGACACCGGTTTCCTGCTAGCATCCTCTTCATCGGTGTCGGTAGTGGCCAGATTATCGGCGGGCTCCTGGCTGAAATAGCCGGGGGGCAATTCTGTGGTGAGCGGTGAGCCAGCGGTGATATACACGCGCTTTTCGGCGTCAATTGCATACCGCAGGTTTGTGCCTTTCAGCACCAGATCCAACACTTCCGCTAAAGGCCGCTCCTGTACCTGCGCGTTGATGACCACGCTATCGACCGTAGCAGGATTAAAGTAAAACCGATACGGCGTCTTTGCTTCTACCGATTTGGCGAAAGTTTCAAAGTCTGTCTTCTCAAAACTGCCGCTAATTAATGGCGCCAACTCTTGCGCATAACCCGAAAGGCTACTAAATAGAATAAGATAAATCAGGCTAATCCAGCTAAATAATTTCATTTACTGTAGCTGGCGCTTTTTGAGAGTGTAGATTTTCTTTCACTGCTTAGTTTGTTTGTGTTGTTTGGCTCTGTAATGAATTATAGTGCTTCACCAGCTCGATAATGGAGGCTTCCTGACTGGCTTTTTTAAACTTCAGCTTCTGCTGCCGCGCATAGCTATCCAGGTCCGTTTTCTTAGCGCTAAATAGACGCACAATTGATTGCCGGGACGTCACGGAATGAAACTTATTGTCTGTTTGGAGGTAGAATTTTGCCTCTTCCCGGTAGCTTCCCTCCAAGCCGTAAAGGCCGCGTCGGGTCTGTGTTTTTTTCGTCCTCTTTGCTAACACTTTTGCCGGGCCATCAACCACTAAATCGTAGTAGCCCGTTGGCACCGAATATTGTACTGTATCGTCCTTTATAATTCGCACGAAAGTGTGGCCATCGATTACAAAATACTTCACATTTTCATCGACCAATTTGAACTGCAGCGGATTTGCGGGAGGCTGTATTACCACCTGATCCAGCTTGATATCATACAGCAGCGGAACCTTGGTATAGACTGTTCCGTGATAATGGACGGTACCGCTGTGCAATTTGCCGGCACCAAAAAATTGATTGCCGTTCATATAAGGCTGGCTGTAATCCAGGTATTCAGGCCCCGTGTATAGCAGCGAGTTATCACCTATTGCCTTCGTGTAGCGCGTGGTTGCGGCTTCAACCGCCGCTGCCACAGCGCCGCTATCTGCGGGAATGCTACTTTGGCTCAAAGCAGGCAGAGAGGATAAAAATACTACCGCCAAGACGGCCAGCAGAAGGAATCTGATTTTCATAAATAGCTTATAAAGTCTCCGCAGCGACTAACTACACTCTGCGCCCAGGCTTATTATTTTGATAAAGTTTAAGGTTCTAAATATATGGATAATTCCACGCTAGCTTAACCGTAGCCGGGAGTTGGAACTTACAATTGCTTTCCATAAGTCAGTAAAGGCGCCGTAGATAGTTCTCCAGCATCAGGTGGCTAGTCTGCCTATTACTTCAAATGTGAATAAAGATCAAAAAAGCCCCCCAGAAGCATTTCTGGGGGGCTTTTTCTAACGTAATACCAGCCCGAAATTCCGCTGACGGACCACGGTGGCGCTTGCAACCCACCCTATTTCTTTTCTAGCTTACTACTGCGCCCATGTGCTCTGCGGATCTGCGGCCCGGCTGTAAGTGCGGTATGCTTTCTCGCCTTCATCCACCACTAGCGCTTTCTATTAAGCTATGATTGTTCGAGAAACGCCCTCCAGCTTTACCTGCATCTGCCAGCACGACCACGCCCATGTTTCCGGGGTCATGGTGGATCATTGGCTGGGCGTGTATTTTGGCGATGCAGCGCGTCGGGCAGATGTCGTGCTGGCCGTGTACGAGCACGACCGCGGCTGGATGTCGCTGGATGCCAAACCACTGTGGAACGAACAGAAGCAGGCGCCCTTTTCCTTCCGGGATTTCCCGCCCGCGCCCCGCCTTCGTCACTACGAACAGGGCATCACGGAGCTGGAGAACCTTACGCCTTACGCGGGTCTGCTATCCAGCCTGCACTACACTGGGTTTCCTGAGATGGACAAAATCGAGGCGGGCCGGCAGTTCCTAAAGCGCGAGGAAAGCCGTCAGCAGCGGCTAAAGCGGCAGCTGGGCCTCACTTCTTCGTCGCAGCTTACCCTCGACTTCCACGTGCAGCTGCTCAAGTTTCTTGATCGGTTGTCGCTGTACCTGTGCCTGAATGAGCCGGGCGCGACCAAAGAACATGAGCACCCCTGGTACAAAGACGGCATTCCGTTTTCCGACTATTTCGACTTCACCGACCACCAGCTAATTCAAACCAAATGGGTTTCTAAGAGCCAAGTGCAGGTCGCGCCATTTCCCTTCGATGAGGACTTTTGCGTGACGCTGCCCTATAAAGAGCTACGCAAAGATGAGCTTACGGCCGATGGCTTAGCGGAGTGTTATCAGCGTGCTCCTATCCAAAAAATGCGGGTTTGGATTACTGAGTAGCTGCTCCAGTCGGGCCGAAGATAATCGGAGCAAGAGTCGGCGCGTGGGGGGCTTTTTTGCCCGATTCGCCGGGTGAAAGCATAAGTAAGCACTGCGCAAAACTCGTTATCCGCTGCTTTAGGGTAGGCGCTTTGTTCAGGAGGCTTTCGCATACGGTGGGAAGGCCAAAATCATATCCATACTACGCTAGTATATCCTCGACCCAATAAGCCACCTTTCCCAAATTAGTTTGTCTGTTTATCAGTAACTTAAGGTTCAATCATCACCTTTAAACCCTCTCAGTCATGAACGACCAAACCGCTTTGATCACCGGTGCCTCCAGCGGCATTGGTTTTGAGCTGGCCCGGTGCTTCGCCCGCGACGATTATCGCGTTGTGCTGATAGCCCGCCACCTCGATGAGCTAAAGGAGGCTGCCCGCCTGCTTCATCAGGAATTTGAAGGTGTTGACATTATACTGCTGCCCTTCGACCTGAGCAATCCCCAAACTCCTCTAATGATTTTTGAGGAAACGAATAAGCGTGGCCTACAGATTGACGCCCTGGTGAATGATGCCGGCTTTGGCGAAACCGGTTACTTCGTCGATACCGATATGGACACCGAGCTGAACATGATTCAGGTAAATGCGACCTCGCTCGTGCACCTGACCAAGCTGTATCTGCGCGGTATGGTGGAGCGCAACTACGGCCGCATCTTGCAGCTGGGCTCCATTGCCTCCTTCTCGCCCAGCCCCTGCCAGGCCGTATACGCCGCCACCAAGGCCTTCGTGCTCAGCTTTAGCGAGGCCGTGCAGCACGAACTGAAGCAGCAGAAATCGGCCGTCACGATGACCATTCTCTGCCCACCGCCCACCGATACCAACTTCTTCCATGTAGCCCACGCCGAGCATACCCGCGCCGCCAGCCACCCCGCCTCCGCCCGCGAAGTGGCCCAGGGCGGCTACGACGACATGATGGAAGGCGAGGCCCGCTCGCTGCCCACCGTCAGCGCCAAATTCAACTTTTTCTCCAGCCTGGTTCTCCCCGATTCCATGCTGGCCACCCTGATGAACACCCAATTACAAAGTGCCAGACGCTAAACCAATCCTCCGCTGAGAACGCCTCCCAACCAATTCGGCTGGGGGGCGTTTTTATTTGTACCTGACACTCACGCGGGCTTGCCCCATCAATCCTTACTCTTTGCAAATAATGGATACCGATACCCCGCGCGTTTTTTCCGCCGATACGGAAGACGCCTTGTGGCAGCAAGTAACTGCCGATATACAGCAGCAAAGCGAGCTGTTTGAATACGATGTAGAACTGGTGCAGGCAGGCTACCAGATCCGCATGGCCATCGATATTGACCTGGGGGGCGGTTTTGAGGGCGGCTTCGAAACCACGGCCTTTACTGCTCTGGTTCCCAACCATAGGCCCCTGCGCTTTTCCATGCACGAGCAGGACTGGGTGCATGAGATTGGGAAGCTGCTCGGCCTCACCGACATAGAGCTCGGCGACCCGGAGCTGGATGCCACCTTCATTACCACCACCAATAGCGCCGATGCGCTCCGCGACCTGCTGCTCTCCGACCCCGAGCTACGCCAAACCCTGCTGCACCACCCTACTGCGCGCCTTGCCCTGGCTCCCACCTCCGAAAGCCCCGCCGCCGAAGTTTATCTGATGTTTACCAAAGACGCCGCTATTGTAGATCCGGCCCAGCTACGGGAAGTATATCATCTTATGCTCAGCCTGCTGCAGAAGATAGCGCCTGCTACGGCTTTGCCATTTTTATAAGGGCTGACTATGCTGCTACGGCACTTTTTAACTATTTGTAAGCGCCACGCTTGCGCTGATTGCAGGCTGTGCGCCTAGTATTTTTTGCAGCTGCTGCGCATTTAACACCCCAGCCCCACCGATGCCATTGTTGAAGTAGATATAGGCTTCTTTTACCATCGGCTGCGCCCGAATTTCCTGGGCCACGCGCTGCAAAAAGGCGTCGTCGTAGGCCGAGGTATAGAGCACCGGCACGCCATGAAAGCGGTAATATACCTGCGGCGTGTTCACTATCACCTCATCGGGCAGGGCGGCCGGGTAGCTTTGGCCACAAAACGTGATGCCGTGCCGCGTCAGCTCCCGCAGGATTTCGCCTTCCCACCAGCTCGGGTGCCGAAACTCCACCACATTATGAAAATCAGGGTCGAGCTGCTCCAGGATGCGGCCCAGCAGCTCCTCGGTGTAAGCGGCTTTGGGGGGCAATTGAAACAGAATGGGGCCCAGCTTCTCGCCTAAGCCTTCGCGCACCGTGCCGTAGAAGTCGGCCAGCACGGGTGCAGCTTCGGCGTTGAACTTCTTGTAGTGCGTAACGATGCGGGGGCTTTTACGGCCAACCGGAAATCCGCCGGGCTCTGCGTATACCAGGTCTCGAACACTTTCAGCTCCGGCATGCGGTAGAAGGTTACGTTTACCTCCAGCGTATTAAACTGGGTGCAGTAATATGCAAACCACTTGCGCGGCGGCAGGCCTTCGGGATACAAAATGCCTTTCCAGTCGCGGTAGGAAAAGCCGGAGCAGCCAATGTAGTACGTAGGCATAGCAAACGGATGGAATGAAGTTGGCTTGTACGTGATTTTTGGTTTGCTACCCGTCTTTTTCCCAACAGATCATACGCTCGCGTTTCTAACAGACTCTTCTGCAGCTTCAGTGTTACGCACCTGTTCAGCTTTGCCGACGAGCTAAACCTGGGGGGCTTTTTCATTGAAAAATACCCAGCCATTTGCCGGCCCACCCCGTAAAACTCACGGTTAAACCAAGCAATGTCAGCGTGTGCTTAAAGCATTTCCTGACGCCGTCAAGCAACTGCAGAATATAGTGCATCAGTTGCTGCCCTACCGAGAAGCTGTTTGAATTAGCCATTAAAGATCAGAACGGGTAGAGACGCAAGAGTTGGAGTCTTGTCGTTAGCTCCGCTGACCTTTGGGTGCTGAGGTTGCTCTACCTAAATAACGTAGTTTCGGTTATTGAATAAGGAGACTCCAACTCTTGCGTCTCTACCCGTTCTACTCAACCAGCTACTTCGTTATTGGCGTCCTTGGTTTATACACAGCCATTCACCAACTCTCAGCCTGCTAACCTCTGCGCTGAGTTGTTAACCTGACCGACCACGTCATGGCAGCCGATAAACCGGAAACCAACCCCGCTGAACCGGGTTTTTCTCCTAATGAGGCTCGGCGTACCTTTCTCAACTAGTCCTCCCTGCTCACGGCCATGGCGCTCACGCCCGGCCCCATTGTGCAGGCTGCCGCGGCGCAGTTTGACGAAAAAGTAGCCGGCGCCTTCGACAAGGTACCCCTGAAGCTGGATGTGAACGGCGTGCGGCATAAGCTCCCGGTGGAGCCGCGCACCACTCTGCGCGACCTGCTGCGCGAACAGCTCCACCTCACCGGCACCAAGAAAGGCTGCGATTATGGACAGTGCGGCGCCTGCACCGTCCACGTCGATGGGCAACGCATCGACAGCTGCTTAACGCTGGCCGTGATGCAGGAAGGTCGCAAAATCACGACCATTGAGGGCTTGGCCAACGGTGACAACCTGCTCCCTATGCAGGAAGCACTTCTGAAGCATGACGGTTTTCAGTGCGGCTATTGCACGCCCGGCCAGATTATGTCGGCGGTGGCTTGCGTACGCGAGGGCCACGCCAATTCGGAGGGGAGATTCAGGAGCCTTAGCTTCGTTTCAGGCCCATACGCTCCACTGTTTCGCCTTCAAAATCAAATTGAATAAGAATTGCGGGCTCCTCGCCCACTACCCAACCGTCGTGGCCTGGCGCAATAGCTACAATCTGGGGGGCGATATATTCTTCCGTTTCTCCATCGCGGTACTGAATAGCAAGGCGGCCCGCCGCCAGAAAGCCGACGTGAGCATGCTCGCATAGCTCCGTCCCAATCACCGGCTTCACATCCTTGGACCACCGGAAACCAATCGGATACACCAGCCGCTTCACGCGCGAATTGCCGGTGCGTACTACGTCAACCTGCACGCCGCCGATTTCATGGTGCTCAGCGTTTTTCAGGGGGCCTAATAATGTGTCAGTATTCATTGGATCAGGGAAAAACACGGGAGAGGAAACGCGAGAGCCTACTTAAATATAGTAAATTCTTAGCATTGCTTGGTGCTACTTATCTGCCTTGACTTTGCTTCTGATTTATCCTATACAAGGCGTGCTATGTCTTGCTTCCGCCGGTAGTCTGGGGGCTTTTTTTCATCAAATCCTTCCATTTGATGAGCTCAGCGCACGCTTGGCATGTAAGCAGGGTCGCCCTATTCCTAGTATTTTACTGCTCTTGGAAATGATACAGAAAGGTAATTACCCCCGTGTACGCGGGCTTTTTTGAATCCAGAATTTCCAGCGCAACCTGCAGCCGCGCTTTGGCAATGCCGCGCAGATTAGCCACCGAAAGCAGCGTAGCGCGCAGGCGCACCTGGCTATTCACGGTCACGGCCTGGTTGAAGCGCAGCTGCTCGATTTCGTAGTTGACCTGCATTTTCAAGTTCTCGATAGCCACGATCTGCTGCCACAGGTACGGCAGTAGTGCCACCGTGAGGTAGCCGTGAGCAATGGTGGTTTTAAATGGCGACTCTGCCAGCGCCCGCTCGGGGTCCACATGAATCCATTGGTGGTCCAGCGTGGCGGCGGCAAACTGGTTAATCTGCTCCTGGGTGACCGTGTGGTAGGCCGAGACGCCCATTTCCTGCCCTACGAGGCTTTCTAATTCAACTAAGCTGGTAATGGTGCGCATAGACTACGGGTGAGCTACGAAAGACTGTGAAAGCCCAAACATACACGTTGAGCGGCGGTAATCATGGACTTTCAGCTATGGCCCGCGCCTGCTGGGGCGCGAGGCCCTGTACTTCTAGGTGCAAAGCGGCGAACGGTGGGCGCTACGCGGCTCCGGAACTGAGGGCGGAACAGACCATCCGGCTGCAGTAGCTACTCTGTAGCTCCATGAGCGAAAAGGACAAGATTTATTTGACTTTGCTTGTTTACTTTGAAAAACAAAGTACTTTTGAAGACGTAACAATGCAGGCTGAACATTACCAAAGAATTCGTAGGGTTGTTTCCATGAGTAGCACAGAAAGCACCAAACCCGGGAAGAACCGCAAGTGGCAGATTCTAGCCGGTATTACAGCTATTCTTACTGTGGGTGCCCTGCTGGTTGTTACGAAGTGGAAATCCGCCATCAACAACGGCGGACAGCTGCCCCGGCAACCGTTTCGCATTTCGGGCAACCTCTACTACGTCGGCGCCCGCGACGTAACGTCCTTTTTACTCACCGGCCTCAAGGGTCACGTGCTGATTGATGGCGGCTACCCCGGAACCGCCCCCATGATTCTGAAGAACATTGCTACCCTCGGATTTCACATCACGGATGTAAAAATTCTGCTCAACTCACATGCCCACTTTGACCATGCCGGTGGCCTGGCGGCCCTGCAGCAAGCATCCGGTGCGCAGTTGTGGATAAGTGAAGGAGATGCCAACATGATTTCGTCGGGAGGGGTCAGCTACCGAAATATGGCTCCGGTGAACTGGCTGGTGTACCTAGGCCTCATCAAATACCCTGCGCCCCGCGTGGACCACCAGTTCAAGGACGGCGCTCAGATCAGCCTGGGGCCTATTCAACTCACTGCGCATGTTACGGCAGGCCACACGCCGGGCTGCACCACCTGGGCGTTTCCGGTCCGCGACGGCAACCAAGAGTTGCTGGCAGTTAGCGTTGGGAGCCTATCGTTGCCCATGCCCACCTCCATGTTTAATTGGAATTACGATGCGACTCTGCGCCGCGAGCTGGAGCGCAGCTTTGCAACGCTCCGGAGCCTTCCAGCCGACATCTATCTCTCCTCCCATGCGCGGCCGTTTAGCCTGAAGCGCAAGTTTGAGGAACGCACCACAGCAAAAGACCCAGTGACCCCATTTATTGATCGGGAAGGGTATCTGGAGGACATTAATAAGGCAGAAGGAGCCTTTCGCAAAGCACTTCAGGAGCAGCAGAAGTAACCGCCTACCTTTTCGGCAGCACAGCATCTATACCACTAGCAACAGAGCTTTTCATTCATCCTTGAACCCAAAACCCAATTGTCATGACACTCACCAAAAGCATTTCTCTCGTTGCGCTTGCTACGGCGCTCCTGTTGCTCATACCCTTGACGGCCAAGCTGGTCATGGCTGATATGCTCTGGACCGTGGGCGATTTTGTTGCCGCTGGCATCCTGCTATTCGGCGCGGGCCTCACGTTTGTCCTGATTGCGCGGATGGGGGACAATACCACCTATCGACTGGCCGCTGGCTTAGCGGTGGGAGCCGGACTCATGCTCGTGTGGGCGAATCTGGCCGTAGGGCTCGTCGGTAGCGAAGACAACCCCGCCAACCTGCTGTGTGGTGCGGTGCTGGCCGTCGCCATCATCGGGGCCATAGCTGCGCGCTTCCGGCCACTAGGCATGTCCAACGCCATGTTCGCCGCGTCGCTTACCTATGTGGTGATTACCGTAATAGCCTTATTCATCTGGAAGCCCTCGGCTGAGGTTACAGAACCTTCCGTGCTTAGGATTAATGAAATAGCTGCAAATGCGCTCTTCGCCGCAGTGTGGGCCGGTGCGGGTTGGCTGTTTCGGCGCGCCAGCGCTACAGGCTCCAATCAGAACCGACAGCTGGCGTAGCGGGGTGTAGAGGCACGAAACTGCACACAATAGCAACTGACCGTGTAACAGTTGACGAATTTATAAACCATGGAATTGTCTTTTAAGAATTGATAGACAAGTAATTAAAGGTTCATAGCTACATAAAAACAAGCAACGCCCCGCAACCACACAGGTTCCAGGGCGTTGTTGCTTGCTACACGGCTAGGCATGAGCTACATGCTCGCACCAGTTGGGGGCACGGTGCTGCGTAGCCAGGGCAAGTCATGTACCGTTAGCCAAATCGCTATAACTTGCTGGCAAGCTGAGCAAAGCAAAAACGCATAACCATCTAAGAACGAGAATCAAGTAACGAACACATAGAATATGGCCTCAGGTTTTTTTGCGCTACTGGATGATATTTCCGCTTTAGTAAAGGTAAGCGCCGCTAGTTTAGATGATGTGCCTGCCCAGGTAGCCAAAACCACCGGTAAAGTGTCCGGCATTGTCATCGACGACACGGCGGTTACGCCCAAGTATGTCGTGGGCCTCGACCCATCCCGTGAGCTTTCTATCATTTACCAGATAGCAAAGAAATCACTGATCAATAAAATACTCATTTTGAGTCCGGCGGCCTTACTGCTGGGGTATTTCGCTCCCTGGGCTATTACGCCCATTTTGATGTTGGGGGGCTTATTTATGCTTCGAAGGGTATGAAAAGGTGCACTCCATGTTTAGCAAGCCCCCCGACGTGCCGGTTGAAAGCGAGCAGTTGAAAGTGATTACGCCGGAGGAGCTGGAACAGCAGCGGGTGGCGGGGGCCGTTCGCACCGATATTATCCTGTCAGCCGAAATCATGGCCATTGCCTATAGCCAGGTGGCCGACCAGCCGATAGTAAACCAGATTGTCGTAATGCTGGCCGTGGCCGTTTTTATCACCGTGGCAGTATATGGCTTTGTGGGCTTAATTGTGAAAGCCGACGATATAGGGGTACACCTGGCCCAGGACAAATACCACCCCGCTGCTCAAAAATTGGGGCGCGGTATCGTGAAATTTATGCCGCACTTCCTGAGTATCTTAAGCTACGTGGGTACGGCCGCCATGCTGTGGGTAGGGGCCGAAATCATAGCCCACGGCATTCCGTTTACCAGTCATTTACTGGACGATCTGGATGAGGCTTTAGCTCACATACCGGTTGTGGCCTGGCTTGCCAAGGCGCTGGCCTGTGCGGTTGCCGGGTTAATGATTGGTTTTGTGGTTGAAAAAATAGTGCTGCTATTCAAGAAGGTATTCAGCAAGCAAAAATAAGCCGCAAATAACCCATCCGGTGGAGGTATAACTTGGTACGAGCTACAAGCTCGCGCCGGTTAGGGTAGTGGCATTGGCTCATACATTCTAGCTGTTCCCTGCAAGACAAAAAAAGCCCCCCAGCGTCCACCACAACTGCGGCTGAAGGTGTTCGGAGAAACTCAGGTTGTAGTTGTAGAGTTATCAACTCATGTTACGCACGACTTGCTGCTGCGCTTCAAAAAGCGGCTTTTGCTACGCTCAGAAACAGCCTTACCGACTAATGGATGCAGTTGCTGCGTAACATCAGTTATCAAGCCTACATCCTATCTTCAAGAGTATGAAACTCGCCCTCGAACTGGAATTTCCCGACGATCAAGCCGCCCGTGTGCTACGGCTGCTCCAAAGCGTGCCCGATGTTACGGCCCGCATCCTATCACATCCCGCGTCGGCTGGTGCCACTACTAACAAAGAGGCTGATCCTTCTGCGGAGGAACAAACCCGATTGCTTCATGAGGTATTTGGCTCGTGGAAATCCGAGGAAAGCGGAGATGAAATGGTGCGCCGCATCTATGCCGACCGCCAAGACCAGCCCCGCGCAGTAGACCTATGAGCCGCCACCTGTAGCGAAACGCAGGACTCATCGTAACTTAGCTAACGAGGCGCAGCCTTTTCCTATCACAGTTGTAGTCCAGTTAATTATGCCCACTACCATCGTATTAGAGCCAACCAACGATTCTGACCTGCATTTGCTGCTAAGTCTGGCGCAGCGACTGGGGGTAAAAGCCACGGCTTCGCCGGCAGCTAAAGTATCACTGGACGAGAGGGAGCGGCGTTTTATGGCTCTGTTCGGCTCTTGGCCATCCGATGAGACCGGCGACGAAATAAATCAGCGTCTGCGGGAATCCCGCCAAAGCAACCGCCCCGATATCGAGCTATGAACGCTGGCTATCTGCTCGACACCAACATCTGCGTCCATTTTCTGCGGGGAGAGCATCAGCTTGATACGAAGCTGGCTACGGTTGGCTTGGCGCAATGCTTCGTGTCCGAGATAACCATTGCGGAGCTGCTCTTTGGCGCAGCTAACAGTTCCCCGGTCTGGCAGACTCGGCAGCACCGACAGGTAGCAGAATTCCGGGAGCTGTTTGCCGAGCAAGTATTGCCTATTGGCCCCACCCTCTAACTATTCGCTGACCAGAAAGTGCACCTGCGGCGAATCGGCCGCCGCATTGATGATTTTGACATTCTTATCGGCTGCACGGCCCTAGCGCACAGCCTCACGTTAGTCACCCGCAACACCCGCCACTTCGCCGAGTTGAGCGGCATTCAGTTAGAGAACTGGATTGATAAGGAAGAGGATGCGGTATCGGCTGACGATATTGCTTGGTATCAGTATCTTGTTCCCGTTAGCCGCGCCGCTAGCCGCCGGGCTGGTTCTTGCGTAGCTTGTCGCTGCGCGCCGGTGGAGGTGCAACGTACACCCTTTCTGGTCACGAGCTGCAAGCTCGCGCTAGGTGGGGGAAAACTGAACTGAGCAAATTGTGTCTTCGTTACTTTGGTTGCCTTGATTGTATACTATATCCTCACAGCTTATGGCCTCCGTTTCAAACTCCTCTGGCAACTTCCGGGAAATAGCGGATGCCGTACTACATTGCACGCCGCAGCAGCAGGCACTCTTAGCAAACCGCATCCAGCGAAACCTAAGTTCGTTGGCCGATGCTACTAGCCAGAAGGTACACGACCGAGTGCGTCAGGCTCCTACGGCACTAACCGACGAAGACATTGCCCGCGAAGTAGAAACCGTACGTGCCGCGCGTTATGCCCGCCGCAAGTAAGCAGCGGGTCATTATCGACACTAACTCCTGGATAAGCCGCTTTATCCTGCCTGGTAGCCTTACTGGTCAGCGAGTGAAGCGGCTTTCTGCTGCGAAGGACTTGGAGCTGGTTTTTAGTCAGGAGCTGAAAGACGAAATCCGTCAAGTTATGCAGCGGCCTAAGTTCCGCAAGTATCTTACACCTGCTGATCTGGAAATATACCGCGCTTATCTCGATGCTTTCCCAACAACGCCGGTTACGTCGGCCGTCACGCTGTGCCGCGATGCGAAGGATAACTTTCTACTCAATCTCGCCCTCGACAGCCAAGCTGATTAGCTACTCACCGGCGACGAGGATTTGCTGGTACTAGGCAGCATTCGTAAAACCCGTATCCTGACGCTGGCAGGGTTTGTGGAGGAAATACAGCTTGGTTAAGTAGCCACCAAATTCACTGCTTCCCATTCTGGCTCCCTCTATTGGCCGCACCACTTGCAGCCGGGCTGTTTCCTGCGTAGCTTGTCGCTGCGTGCCAACGGAGGTACAACCTCCACCGCATGGCTGGTCACGAGCTACAAGCTCGCGCCAGTTGGGGGGCGAGTTAGAGCATTTAAATTTCACACTGTCTTTTTTAATATGAGAAATATTATTATTATAACATTAATATATGCTTTTCAAATATTTCCAAGCGCTGCACAAAGCAAGAAGTTCGATCAATCTGCTGTCAATAAGACAAAAAATCTCCTCAAAGAACACCATACAACAATGTATTCTAGTCAAGTAGAGGACATATGGTTTGAATGTGCATCAATTGAATTATTAACTTGGTACACTAATGCAAACAGTGTTGATAAAAAAGCCTTTGAAAATGCCAACGGTGACCACCCCATGATTGATCAGAAGCTAAAAGAGTGTCTTAGCTCTACTCTTATACAAATATCTGCAATTAATAAAGGGCCTAACAAGATTGAAGTCTTTGAAAAAGAATCTTTGAAGAAGGCTATGCTTGCAAGTATGGATACAGTAGCGCTTGCAAAAATGGATATAGACATAAATGTAGCACTGGAGTGTATATATGATAAGATAAAATACATCAACCCTGGTGAAAAGGAGTTTGCAGAAGTAAAGGACCCTAATGGCTTCTACGCGAAGAATGTCCTTCTACCGTGTGTTACATCCGCCAAGAAGTCCCAAACAGATAGCAAAGTGTTTAGCAGATCGAATAATATACTCGGTAGTGTAGACGGACCTACAGACCCCTCTAGAATTCAGACTTTAACTCTCGAAAATCAACTCCAAGCTATTGGAATAAGAATGGCAGAGAAGAATTATTATTTTATTAGAGTTTTTATTATTTGATAATCAGCAGATTGAGCAGATATTCTTGAAATGTGCTACTTCGGCGCACAAAGCGAAGGCATCGGTTAGCTTTTCCTTTTTCTCATCCGGTTGGTTGTACGAAGCACGAAAAACGATTTGAGTCGTGCAATGACATTCTCCACCACGACGCGAAGTGGAGCCAACACCTGATTAATAAGACGTTCGAGTGGCGTGAGTGGATGATTTTTTCGCGCCTTAAAAGGAATAAAAACATACTTGCAGTTAATAAATTTTTTAATACCCACAAAGCCTGCATCCACATGAATCCGATAGTTTTTTAAGGTTATATGTGCGAAAATTTCTTTGAAAATAGTGAAGTCATGCGTTCGGCCACTATAGGCTTTGCTGATCCACAACAGCCGGCCGCTGAGCGAGCAGATGAGCAACCATTTCAGGGTGTGCCTTTTTTTACCACTATAAAATTCCTCCTGAAGCTGCTGATTAGCAGCCCGTTCAATCGGAACTTCGGTTACGTCAATGACTAAATCGTCGATACCCGCGAAGAGGTCGTCAAATTGCGTCTGCTTGGTAAATAAAACGCGTTGTGTCAGGCCTTGTGCTTGCAAAGCTGCTTTTAAACACGGTTTTAGTCGCTCTAAATACTGGCTCACCGCAAATTCAGAAAAGCCGAAGTAGATGGCCATATTATGCAGCGTGGGATAGGCTTTATAGTAGTGCAGAATAAAAAATAAGGCTTCGCGTGTATCGGTTAAAACCGGGTTTGATTTTAGGTAGGGTTGCGGGATTTTGGGTTCATAAAAAGGCGCGAATAGCTCGTAAAGCTGGTCGAACTGAACTTGAGTTAGCCCGGTTGCCGCTTTGTATTGGTTGTCCGTTCGCAGGTTGTGGTAGATGCTGAAAGCCATACAAAAATGAAAAGAACTGTTAATGCCCACAAGCTACTGATTATCAAATAATAAAAAATCTATTATTGACACAGGAGCTAGTTGGACAATTATTTCGGATAATGAGGAAAGAGAATTATTATTAGAAGGATTGATTACTAAATTAAGCTATTTACCTCCAGTTAGTATTACCCTTGCAGATGGTAGAAAGATATTGGCAAGAAGATTTTTATTAAGAAATATTATTTTAGGCAATTACTCTATTCCAAATACTGAAGTATGTGTTGTTCCTGATGCACCGTACTTGTTATTAGGAAAGAGCTTTCTCAATAAGTTCAGTCAATGGAGCTTTGACAACAAAACACAGGAGCTAATATTAAAGAAATAAATATGCTATATATAGCTAAAATATCAACAAATAATTGCTCACACCCCCGCAGTCACTCGGCTGCGCCGAGTGACTGCGGGGGTGTGAGCAGCTACGCTGCGAATACGCCCGCACTGCCAATACGAACCACCTGCTGAACCTTTTACCGTACCTTCGCAGTAATACAGCTATTAACTCCGCTGCATTATGGGTACCACCGACAATACTCCCAAGCCAACCAATAGCATCAAGCTCACTAAAGAGCAGCGCTTGGCCCAGGCCCGCGAATACGCCAAACGCTTTACCTTCGATACGCTGAGTGAGGAAGAATTGAAACGCCTGCGTCGCAACGCTTATGCCTACCTCATTTGAGCCGCGCCTACCCGGCGAAGGCTACTCGTTTATTTACCGCAAAGGGCCGTCCCATCAGGATGGCCCTTTGGTTTGCACGCATTTTTATACGTTTCGAACCCGCAAGAACCGTCGCTACGTGGTGGAGGCCGAGCAGTATCAGCATCATGTGTATGTGCTAAAGTTCTACCCCTTATCCCTCAAGCATTCTCCTAACCGCTTCAAACTCCTGGTACACGATGGCGACGCTTTTCGTATCCTGAGCACCTGCTTGCGGGTGTTTGCTGATATCATACGCCGCGACCCGCTGGCGTCGGCCGGTTTCGTTGGGGAGGCGTTGGCAGGTGAGGACATAGCACGCACGAAACGCTTCCGAGTATACTTCCAGTCCGTAGTGACTTTTGTGAGCACTACATCGTTTCGGCACCGTCCAATGCCTGAAATCAGCGCGTATTTCCTGGAAAATAAAACGAACCTGGAACCCGACCTGCTACCCCAGGTGGAACAGATGTTTCGGGAGCTATACATTATTCCACAAGCACTTGATCAGCCGAAACCGGATGCATTAGGGGACAACGAGACCAACTGAAATTTAGTCTGCTTTCGTTGAAAACGTCTCATTAAAACCCGCCAAAACGTCAGCCTAACCTCTTCTGCACCCCGTTTGCTACGCCTCTCGTAGAACTTCTTAACCCGAAGCAACTACTAAAGACCTAGCAGCCATGAACTTTAATAACTATACGATCAAGGCCCAGGAGGCCGTGCAGAAGGCCACTGAAATTGCCGGGGGCAATCAGCAGCAGGCCATCGAGACGGGCCACCTGCTGCTCGGTCTCTTCCAGAGCGACGAGAATGTGCTGTCGTTTCTGGCCAAGAAGCTGGGCGTGAACCTGAATATTCTTACGCCCCGGCTTGATGCGTTGGTGGCGGCTTATCCGAAAGTAAGCGGCGGCTCACCATATATAGCGAATGATGCCAATGCGGCTTTGCAGCGGGCTACCGGCTTCCTCAAGGAGTTTGAGGATGAGTACGTGTCGGTGGAGCACCTGCTGCTGGGGCTGCTGGGGGGCAAAGATGCCGTAGCTACCCTGATGAAGGATGCCGGCTTCAATGAAAAAGACCTGAAAGCTGCCATCAAGGAGCTGCGCGGGGGCCGCAAGGTGACCAGCCAGACCGCCGAGGACCAGTACCAGAGCCTCAACCGCTACTCCCGCAACCTCAACGAGCAGGTGCGCACCGGCAAGATGGACCCGGTGATTGGCCGCGACGAGGAAATCCGGCGGGTGCTCCAGATTCTGTCGCGCCGCACCAAGAACAACCCCGTGCTGCTGGGTGAGCCGGGCGTAGGCAAAACCGCCATTGTGGAGGGCCTGGCCCAGCGCATTGTGGCCGGCGACGTGCCCGAAAACCTCAAGGATAAGATCATCATGTCGCTGGACATGGGCTTGCTCATTGCGGGGGCCAAATACAAGGGCGAGTTTGAGGAGCGCCTCAAGTCCGTCATCAAGGAAGTAACCGACTCCGACGGCCAGATCATCCTGTTCATCGACGAGATGCACACGCTGATTGGGGCCGGCGCGGGCGGCGAAGGCGCGATGGACGCGGCCAACCTGCTCAAGCCTGCCTTGGCGCGGGGCGAGCTGCACGCCATCGGCGCTACTACGCTCAAGGAGTACCAGAAATACATTGAGAAGGATAAGGCCCTGGAGCGTCGTTTCCAGGCCGTGATGGTGGATGAGCCCAGCATTGAGGACGCCATCAGTATCATGCGCGGTATCAAGGAGAAGTACGAGCTGCACCACGGCGTGCGCATCACCGACGATGCCGTCATTGCCGCCGTGGAGCTGAGCAGCCGCTACATCACCGACCGTTTCCTGCCCGACAAAGCCATCGACCTGATGGATGAAGCGGCCGCCAAGCTGCGCATTGAGCTAAACTCCATGCCCGTGGAGCTGGACGAAGTGCAGCGCCGCATTATGCAGCTGGAAATCGAGCGGGAAGCCATCCGCCGCGAGGAAAACCACGACCGGGAAAACGTGCTTACGAAAGACCTCAGCGAGCTGACCGCCAAGCGGGACACGTTGAAAGCGCAGTGGGAAAACGAGAAGTCGGCGTTGACCAGCATTCAAACCGAGAAAGAAAACATTGAGCGCTTTAAGGTGGAGGCCGAGCAGGCCGAGCGCCTGGGCGACTACGGCCGCGTGGCGGAGCTGCGCTACGGCAAGATTCAGGAAGCCGAGGCCAAGCTCAAGGCCTTGCAGGATGAGGCCAACGCTAATAAAGATGGTGGCTCGATGCTGCAGGAAGTGGTAACCCACGAGGATATTGCCGAAGTAGTAGCCAAGTGGACCGGTATTCCGGTGAGCAAGATGCTGCAATCGGACCGCGAGAAGCTGCTGAACCTGGAACAAGAGTTGGGCAAGCGCGTGGCGGGCCAGAGCGAGGCCATTGCGGCTATTTCGGATGCCGTGCGCCGTTCGCGGGCTGGTTTGCAGGACCCCAAGCGGCCGATTGGCTCATTCATTTTCCTGGGCACGACCGGCGTGGGTAAAACCGAGCTGGCGAAGGCTCTGGCCGAATACCTGTTCAACGACGAAAACTCGATGGTGCGCATTGATATGAGCGAGTACCAGGAGCGCCACGCCGTGTCGCGCCTCATCGGGGCACCTCCCGGCTACGTGGGCTACGACGAGGGCGGGCAGCTCACGGAGGCCGTGCGCCGCAAGCCGTACTCGGTGATTCTGCTCGACGAGATTGAGAAGGCGCATGCTGACGTGTTCAACATCCTGCTGCAAGTGCTGGATGATGGTCGCCTCACCGACAACAAAGGCCGGGTGGCCAACTTCAAGAACACCATCATCATCATGACCTCCAACACGGGCGCCGACCTCATTCAGCGCAATTTCAAGGAGCTGAATGAGTACAACCACGACGAAGTGGTGGACCGCACCCGTGAGGAAGTAATTGAGCGTCTGCGCCAGCACATGCGCCCCGAGTTCCTGAACCGCATCGACGAAATCGTGATGTTCCAGCCGCTGAAGCGCAAGGAAATCCGCCGCATCGTGGACATCCAGTTCAAGCAGATTCAGCAACGCCTGAACGAGGCCGGCATCCGGTTGGAAGCCACCAACGACGTGCTCGATTTCCTCGGCGAGCAGGGCTTCGACCCGCAGTTTGGGGCGCGGCCGCTCAAGCGCGTGTTGCAGCGCCTGGTGCTGAATGAGCTGTCGAAAGACATCCTCTCGGGTCGCGTGAGCAAAGACGCTGTGGTAGAAGCGGTGCTGGAAGACGGGCACATTCATTTCAACAACGTGAACGTGGAGATTCCGGGCGTGTGAGTACATTTGGTTTGAGTGCAAAAAAGCCCCCCAGCGTTGTGCTGGGGGGCTTTTTTGTGCAGAATAAATCAAAGATATTAAAAGAAATATTGCGCTTGGATGTGCTGGTTCTACAGGCTCATTTTGGCGTTGCTAATCCTTAAAACGAGTTATATAAGTTGCAGCGAGTTATACAGGATATAACCATTCAGCAGCGCAAACAGAAGCGAAGGCAACGACAGCCAAAAGCCATCTTTAATCTTGATTCTGACGCCAAAGCCTAACAGCATCAAAAGGGCCAAACCACCCGATGATATTGACAGAATTAGCGGCACTTTCATACCTACCAACAACCCCACTGCCCCTAGTATTTGGAGCGTTGCCGTGAGTGGGCCAAACTTTTCCAGGCCGTAGCGCTTGAATTCGTCCTTGAGGTGCTGGAAGGCGAAATAATGAATTCCAAAAAACAGGAAAGAGATGCTTGAAACCCAAATAGGAATGGTCTCCATTGAGCCTAAATGGTGATAACGCCCGCGTAAGCACCGGCAACAAGGAGCGACAACAGCAGCAGGAAAAACGACGGTACATACTTGTGCCAAGGGTTTTTCACCTTAATGTGGGCAACCTGCGCGCAGAGCATCAAAAAGGCCATCAGCAAGGCGGGAACAACTACTAGATCGGGATACCAAATACCCACAACAAGCAGAGTAGCCAGGACTATTTTGGTAGCACCGACCATCGTGCGCACCACATCGGGCAGTCCGTATTGCTTGAATTCCTTAACGATATTATCGAAGCGAAACACCCACACAATCACTATTGAAAAGGCCACTACAAGTTGGGCTGCTATGATTATTGGGCTCATAGTTGGGGTAAAGTTATGTTACGGATAGTCGAGCAGGTAGCAAACTCTTGCAGAGCCGTCTTCTGCTTACGTATTCCTTATTAAGCAGCGCAATGAATGTTCAAGGCAGGAATGTTTTTACTAAAGCCTGTACGTGTCACTAATGTTCAGCTTTAACCTTAATGCCGGTCGGTAGGCGTGATCCTGCATGCTCTGCCAGAAGAATATAGGTACCAGGGCGGGTGCTTACCGACCCGCCCCACTTCTGTTGCAGGCGTGTATATAATCTTTGCCTTGGGCAGTCGCTTCACACCGGGGTGCGTATAGCTAGTCAATTGAACTATTGACTTTTAACACCCATTTCTATGCTCCACCCTTTCTCTTTCCGTCGGCCAGGACTCGTTGTCCTGCCGCGCTTTATTCGTCTGGTTGCACTAGCCATTGGGTTGACCAGCGTGCTGCCCAGCTGCGTCAACGAAGACGGCACTATTCCTAACCCGTTTAATCCTGCCAAAGTAACCGTGGCCGAAGCGCGGCTGCACCCCGAAGGCGTGCAGTACGATGAGCTGAATCAGCGCTTCATCGTCAGCTCCCGCACGCAGGGGCGCATTGGCACCGTAAAGGACAACGGCACCTACCAGACCTTCGCCGACGATCCGCGCCTGGTATCTACTATCGGCCTGAACCTCGACTTGCCCCGGCAGCGCCTGCTGGCGGCCGTGTCGGATGGAGGAAGCAACACCAGCCGCTCGACGCCAGCTACGCTGCGGCAACTAGCCGGACTGGCCATCTTCAACTCCAACAACGGCAGCCTCCAGCGCTACGTGGATCTGGGCGCCCTGCGCCCCGGCCAGCAGCATTTTGCCAACGATATAACGGTTGACTTGCAAGGCAATGCTTACGTCACGGACAGCTTCTCCCCTATTATCTACAAAGTAGATCTACAAGGCAATGCCTCGGTGTTCCTGGAAAACCCACAGCTCAGTGGCGGCACGGGCTTTGGGCTGAATGGCATTGTGTTTCATCCGGGGGAAGGAGGCTTTTTGCTGGTAGCCAAAGCCAATGACGGGACGTTGTTTAAGGTGCCCATCAACAACCCCCAAAGCTTTACTACTGTGAGCAAAACGCAGAGCCTGGTAGGTGCCGATGGCCTGCTGTTGCTCACGCCCGAAACGCTGCTAGTAGTATCCGGTAGTCAGCAGACGGTGTTTCGCCTCAATAGCACCGATACCTGGGCCTCCGCCCGCGCTACCGGCAGCTTCGTTACGGGCGCCGTTGGCCCTACCACCATCACCCGCCGCAGCCTCACCGATGCGTATGTATTGTATCCGTACCAGGCTACTTCGCCGTTTTTTGAGATTGTGAAGGTTAATTTCATGTAGCCCAGCGGTATTCTGTTAGGTAACATAAAGCTTGCAGGCAATCATTCAGAGCTACAGTAAAAAGCCCCCCAGGCACTATCTGGGGGGCTTTTTACTGTAGCTTACCATCTCATTTGTTGTTGCCTTGACACTGAGTTTGCTGAAAAAAGATTCCCTCATACAGGCGGCTTCACTAAAGTGCTGCTGTCTCAGACGTCGCCTGTATTTAGCTGGGATAAGTTTGCCAGCCATATATGCCTGGTCTATAGCGAGCAGGCGAGCTTTATTATTGGAGGTAGAATGGATAATAAAGCCTGCAACTGTAGCGGCTAGGATAGGTATACCAAGTGGTGGTGAAATCGCCTTTTCAGCCGTTTGGGTGTAGCCACCATGACTAGTGGAAAGAGGTACAGTCAGAAACATTCCCGTGAAAAAGGGAATCACAAACGCATAGCCCGCACGTCGTTGCTTCAAAAATAAAGCGAGCAACGCGCCGGTAGTGTCCGCTTCAGATCCAGTTGGTTGATATGGCGGTAAATACCAGTCATTTACGAGCATCACTCCACCTGAAGCAGGGACAGGGGCTGGCGAAGGCGGGATGATTGTCTGAGCATGAAGCATCGTGCCGCAAAGCAGAAGGAACAGCGGTAGAAAGGCTTTGCTGAAGCGACAAGGAGCATTACAGGAAAGCATTATTACTACTCGCATGAGAAGAGGAAACCAGGGAATGGTGTAGATTCGGAAAAGTAGCTGGTCGGGTCCGAATAAAAAACTACGGCTCTGCCTTCTCGCTAAAAGGCACTGTTTGGTATTAATTCCCTGAAAAGCACACGTTAGAATAAATATTAGCTTTGCTGCATGTCCGTTTTCTCAACTTATCTACAGCTCGGCTTTTTCCACATTTTCAACCTGCAGGCCTACGACCACCTAGTGTTTCTGCTGGCCCTGTGTGCGCCTTACGTTTTGAGTGATTGGCGGCGGGTGGTGGCCCTGGTTACGAGCTTCACGGTGGGCCACAGCATCACGCTGGCGCTGGCTACGCTGGGCTTTGTGCAGTACAGCGCGGGCCTGATTGAGGTCTTAATTCCGGCTACCATTCTGCTTACCTGCCTGGTAAATATGAGCCGGGCCAGCCGCGACTTCAAGCGTAATCAGCCTATTATAGTGACCCTACCCAATGCCTTGGCAGCCATCTTCGGGCTGATTCACGGGCTGGGTTTCTCCAGTTATCTGCGCGAGCTGCTGGGGCAGAATACTCGCCCCGTGCTGGAGCTGCTGGCATTCAACATTGGCGTGGAAATAGGCCAGCTGCTGATTGTAACGCTCATTTTAATGTTAGGCTTTATCGTGCTACGCGGCTTTCGGGCCGCCCGTCGCGACTGGGTGCTGGTGATAAGTGGCGCGGCAGCCGGCATTGCCGTTATTCTGCTGCTGGGGAACTTCGCTGACTAAAAGCGTATTCTGGGGGCAAATTCCAACTTGTATAACGGTATTATATAGAGATTATCTGTTACGGAATCATTAAGTGGTTTTTTGTAAATTTGCTTTCCTCCTTCCTGATTTTCTGCTTGTTTTTATGTTGAGAAATCTTCTCTTGCTCGTCGGCTGCGTTGGCCTGAGCGCCGCGCCACTTCTGGCGCAAACGCCCTCCATCCAGAACATCAACTCCGGCACCGACAAATTTGCCCAGCTCGGCACGGAGCTGCCCACGCCCAATACGTTTCGGACGGCGTCGGGCGCGCCGGGCTCCCAGTACTGGCAGCAGCGCGCCGACTACGATATCAATGTGCGGCTCGACGACGAGAAGCAAGCCATTTCGGGCACCGAGGACATCACCTACACCAACCTCTCGCCCGACGTGCTGACTTACCTCTGGGTGCAGCTCGACCAGAATATCTACGCCCAAAACTCCATGACTACCTCCACGCAGACGGCCGAATTACAGCCGCGCATGTCGTTTGGAGCCATGGACTACTTAGCCCGCGCCGATTTTGATGGCGGGTATAAGATTGAATCAGTGAAGCAGAAAGGCGGCAAGGCACTGCCGCACGTGGTAAACCATACCATGATGCGTGTGGATCTGCCCCAGCCTTTGCAGCCCAAGCAGTCTTTCACGTTCAGCATTGTGTATCGCTACAATATCAACGACCAGCCTAAGCTTGGTGGTCGTTCGGGCTACGAGTATTTCCCCGAGGATAAAAACTACCTCTACGAAATTGCGCAGTTCTACCCCCGCATGGCCGTGTACGACGATGTGAACGGCTGGCAGCACAAGCAGTTTCTGGGCAGCGGTGAGTTTGCCCTGCCCTTCGGCAACTACAAGGTGAGCATCACCGCCCCCGCCGACCACGTGGTGGGCGCTACGGGCACGCTTCAAAACCCCGATCAGGTGCTTTCCACCACCCAGCGCAAGCGCCTGGCTCAGGCTACCGATGCCAAAAAGCCCGTGGTTGTCGTGACGCAAGCCGAGGCTGAGCAAGCCGAGAAAGGCCGCGCGAAAGGCACCAAGACCTGGAATTTTGCAGCTAAGAACGTGCGTGACTTCGCTTTCGCCAGCTCCCGCAAGTTTGTTTGGGATGCGATGGGTCTGAAGATCGAAGGCAAGCCGATTGTGGCCATGTCGTATTACCCGAAAGAGGGCAACCCGCTCTGGGGCCAATACTCGACGGAGGCCGTAGCGCACACGCTCAAAACCTACTCTAAGCGTACCATTCCGTATCAGTACCCGGTAGCTATTTCGGTGCACGGCTCTATTGGCGGCATGGAATACCCCATGCTTTCTTTCAATGGCTACCGCCCCGAGAAAGACGGCACGTATTCGGCCAGCACCAAATACGGCCTGATTTCGGTGATTATCCACGAAGTGGGTCACAACTTCTTCCCCATGATCGTGAACTCCGACGAGCGGCAGTGGACGTGGATGGACGAAGGTCTGAACACCTTTATGCAGTACCTCTCGGAGCAGGAATGGGAGCGTAACTATCCATCGCGCCGCGGCGAGCCGGCCAAAATCGTGGATTACATGCGCATGGATAAGAGCCTGCAAACCCCGATCATGACTAACTCGGAGTCGGTATTGCAGCTCGGCAACAACGCCTACGGCAAGCCCGCTACCGGCCTGAATATCCTGCGCGAAACCATTATGGGCCGCGAGCTATTCGATTATGCTTTCCAGGAGTACGCCCGCCGTTGGGCCTACAAGCACCCCACGCCCGCCGACTTCTTCCGCACCATGGAAGACGCCTCCGGTGTTGACCTCGACTGGTTCTGGCGCGGGTGGTTCTACACGAATGACCGCACCGACCTAGCTATTGAAGGCGTGAAGTGGTATACCGTCGATTCCAAAAACCCCGAAATTGAGAATGCCCGCAAGCGGCAGGAACTGAATGCTGAGCCGAAGACCTTGTCGCAGCAGCGCAACCTTCAGGATATCAAGCGCACCTTGGTAGACGATGAAAAGCCCGGCCTGAAGGACTTCTACAACACGTATGACCCCATCGCCACCACCGAGGCCGATAAACAGCGCTACCAGCAGTACGTAAAGACGCTGAAGCCCGAGCAGCAGAAGCGCCTCAATGAGGGTCTTCACTTCTACGAAGTGGGCCTGCGCAACATTGGCGGTTTGGTAATGCCCGTAGTCGTGCAAATGACCTATGAAGACGGCAAGCAGGAAGTGGTGAACATTCCGGCCGAAATCTGGCGGCGCAACAACGAGCAGGTGACCAAGGTATTCGTAACCGATAAGCCCGTGGTAGCCTTCACCCTCGACCCATTCCTGCAAACCGCCGACACGGACCTGAGCAACAACGCTTATCCGCGCAAATTGGCCCCCAGCCGCTTCGAGCTGTTTGAGCAGCAGCAGCGCCCGCAGTCCAACCCTATGCAACAGCAGCCCAGCGCCACGCAGCCGACCGTGCCAGCCAGCAGCGGTGCTACGGGCGGCGGTACGAATTAGAATTAACCAATTAAGAAACGCCAGATGACAATCATCTGGCGTTTTGTCTTTTGGGCTTTATCATCCCGTTCTGTTCACGCCCGTCGCACCCCTAATGACTATTCCTTTTCAAGTAACCGACTGGCAAGATATTCCCACCACTGAGCATCCCGGCGAAACCGGTATGGCTTACTGGCGCACGTTGCAGTTTGGCAATTTGCGGGTACGCATGGTCGAGCTCTCTCCTGGTTATAAAGCTGACCATTGGTGCCAAAAAGGTCATTTACTTTTCTTAACCGAAGGCGAGTTGACCACCGAACTAGCCGACGGCAGAATTTATCTCATGACCAAAGGCATGTCGTATAAAGTGTCGGATGAGCTAAGCTCACACCGCTCCTTTACTGAACACGGTGCTACCCTTATTATCGTAGATGGAGGCTTTCTGGCTCCCCAATCGGCTGACTCACTGGCTGCGGCGGCAGCTTGCTAAGAGCACATAACGGCTACTTTTTCTTTTAACTTAGGACTTACGCACTTAGTAGTAACTTGAGAAAAAGCCTGGCTTTATGGTGACGCAAGCGACTTACATCGAGTACCTGCTTAGTACGCCCCGCAATTATACGTGTACGCACTTGGCCGAGCACCTGTCGCAGGTGAGCCACGATCAAGTGAACCGATTTCTGCGCCGCAGCTCGTTTTCGCCCACGCAGTTGCGCGAGTTGGTCTTGCCCTTGCTCCACGACTCGCCGGAGGCCTTTTTGCTGGTCGATGATAGCGTGCAGGACAAGCGCTACAGTCGCTTCATTGAAGTAGCCAAACGCCAGTATTCGGGCAACGAACATGGCCTGGTCACCGGCATCTGCCTGGTTAACCTGGTCCACAGCAGCGGACAGGCCGGGGATTTTCTGCCCCTGGACTACCGCGTCTATGCCCCGGAGCTGGATGGCCTGACCAAAAACGAGCATTTCCAGGCCATGTTCGCCCACGTCGTGGCGGAAAATAAAATTCAGGCCCGCACGCTCCTGTTCGATGCCTGGTACAGCGGCAGCGACAACCTGAAGCTGATTCAGCGGGCCGGTTGGACGTTTTTCACGACCCTGAAAAGCAACCGGTTAGTGAGTGCCAGCAAAGAGGGGGCTACCAGTCCCTGGCCGACGTAGCCCCGCCGCCGGGTGGGTGGAGCACCGGCTTGGAAGTACGCTTGCAGAAGGTGCCGTTTGCGGTGCGCTTGTTCCGGCTGGTCGCCCCAAACGGCGACATTGAATGGGTCGTGACCAACAACTTCGCCTTTACGCTTACCCAACCGCTGGTCGAGGCCACCACCCGCACCCGCTGGCAGGTGGAAGAGTTTCACCGCAGCTTCAAGCAGCTGACCGGGGCCGAGAAATGCCAGTGCCGCCGTGCCCAGGCCCAGCGCAACCATCTGGCCTGCTGCTACCTGGCGTGGGTGTCCCTGCGCGAGTTTGCCCGATCAACGGCCCAAACGATTTATCAGGCCCACCAGCACCAATGGGCTCCCTACTTGAGCCAGCTGCTCGCCAAGCCCCTCATTCCTGCCCTGCTCCCCGCAAGTGCGTAAGTCCTATAACTTTTACCATTTCACCTTACTCACTTATGGGACTTCTCGACGGATTAATCGGCAATGCTTCGGAGAGCGATGCCCAGGAATTACAACAGGAACTCAGCCGCCTACTGGCCACTGACGAACGGGTAGAGAAAGCCTTCGTCATTATCCGCGATCAGCTTATTTTCACCAATAAGCGCCTGATTCTGGTGGATAAACAAGGAGTAACGGGTAAGAAAAAGGAGTTTCTGAGCGTACCCTACCGCAGCATTGAGCGCTTCTCCATGGAAACCACCGGCCATTTCGACCTCGACGCGGAGCTAAAAATCTGGGTGCGAGGCCAGACGGATGCTATCAGCAAAACCTTCCGCAACGACCGGAATATATACGACGTGAGCAAGGCCCTGGCTGATTACGCATTGTAGTCACAAGTAATTTCTAACACAGAAAAAGCCCCCAGAGCAGTCTGGGAGCTTTTTTGTTTTCACAAGCTCGATTAGAACGTCATGCAGAGCATTCCGCGCATGACGTTCTAAGGTAGGCTATTTTAATCCTCATCTTCCTCCTTCCCGGCCACAACGCGCACGAAGGAGCTTCTACGTGGCGCGGGCATTATGCTGTTCTCGCCGCGGATAGCACGCCAGATGTTTTCGTTGAAGGGGATGTCGGGGGCGGCATCTTCGCGGGAGAGGTCAAACTTTTCGGCTTCGCGGGAGCTGCGGTTGACGGCTACATTCTTGGCATTCAGGTCCACGTGGGCGGGAAGGGCGACGAAGGGCTCGGGGTCCGGCTTATTGGTGAAGCACTCCCACATGGGCACGGCCGCCGCGTCGTATTGGCTCATGGGGGGCAAACCCAGGATTAATTCCATCGTGCGCAGCATCCCGGAGGTAGAGTACATGGTGTGAATGACGGCCCCGCGCCGGACGTGGGGGCCGGCCAGGTAGGCCGTGCTGCGGTGGGCATCCACGTGGTCGGGGCCGTTTTGGGCGTCGTCTTCCACTACCATCACCACCGACTCTTTCCAGACCGGGCTTTGGGCTAAATGCTCGATCAGGCGACCCAGGGCCAAGTCGTTGTCGGCGGCGTAGGCCAGGGGCGTGCGGGCACCGAGCCGGGCACCGGCCGTATGGTCGTTGGGCAGGCGAATCACCTGAAACTGGGGTACCTGCCCCGCCGCCACGAGCTTATCGAAGTCCTGCTCCCAGATTTTCTCGCGGTCTACGTCCAGCACTTTCAGATCGTAGCTGGGATAATCGGCCGCGACGTGGCCTTCCAGGGCCTTGACGGTGGCTTTGCCTTTGGCCACGAACTCGCCGTAGCTGCGGTAGCTCACGCCGGCGCGCTGGCAGTAGTCCCAGATAAAGCCGTCTTTGGGCACGGCTACTTCGCCCCGGCCGCCCTCGTAGTCGTAGCTGCCGCCCCGGCCCGAGTAGTTGCTGGGCCAGGTTTTTTCCACGTAGTCGTTGGCGTAAGCGGCCGTGCTCCAGTTGTGGCCGTCGGCGCTGACTTCGGCATCCACGTAGAAATTATCGAGCAGTACGAACTCGCGGGCCAGAGCATGGTGGTTGGGCGTCACGTCTTCCCCGAACAAGCACAGACTTTTGTCGCCGTTGCCCTCGGGCATATCGCCCAATACCTGGTCGTAAGTGCGGTTTTCCTTGATGATGTAGAACACGTGCTTGATGGGCGAAGGCTGGCCCACGCGCTGGGGTACGGGGTTGCCTGCGGGCACATCGGGGGCCTGCTCGCGGGATTTGGTATAGGGCGTGTTGGCGTACACCTGGGTCGAAAAGCCCCCCAGCGTGGCCGCATCGGGCACGGGCAGCACCGAGAGGGAGCCGCGCAGCAGCCCGGCAATGTACTGGGTCGGCCGGGGGCCATTTTTGAGCGGGTTGGGGCCGTCCTGGCCGTTGGGGGCGGAAGCGCTGCCTTTGCCGTTGGTTAGCAGCAGCGTTTGGCCCGCGGTGCGCACGGCGGTAGGGTACCAGCCCGTCGGTATAAAGCCCAGGGACTTGCTTTTGGCCGGTTCGCGCACGTCGAATACGGCCAGACAGTTGTTGTCGGCGTTGGCGACAAAAAGCTGGGTTTCATCGGCTGAAAGCGTCACGCCGTTGGTGGTGCTGCCGGCGGGGGCGTTGGGAAACAGCGTGGTAGCCAAGGTTTCGATGACGCGGCCCGCGCGCGTATCCAGCACCGACACGGAGTTGCTGTTGGCGTTGGCCACGAATAAGCGGCGGCCGTCGCGGCTGATCGTCATATCATTAGGGTGACTTTCGACGGGAATCCGGGCCGTGAGGCGCTGCTGGCGCGGGTCGTACACGGCTACCGCCGACGCGCCCCAAAGGGAGATATAGAGGGCATTACCATCGGGCGCCAGGACGGCGGTGTAGGCCTCACTGCCCAGGGGCAGGCGGCGCACCAGGGCGCGGGTACGCAGGTCGTAGGTATACAGGGCGCTATCCTCGCGGGTGACGGCGTAGAGCAGCTGACGGCGCGCATCTACGGCCAGGCCGGCTACCCCTATTTTCTGCTTAGGCCACTCGTTTCCTAACACGATGGCACTGTCGGGCACCAGCTTCTGGCCTTCTATCTTGAAGCAATAAATGCGGTTTTTTTGCCCCCCGGAAGCATAAATCGTCTTTTCCTCGGGCCCAAAAGCTAGCCCCACCCAACCAGCTTTGATGACTTGCTCATCAAGCACGGCACCGGAAGTAGGATTCAGCAATTGCACCGAATTTGCCCCCCAGCCGCAGTTGATAACGGCCGCCAGCTTGTTACTAGGACTCACCACCAGATTCAGGGGCAAATCCCCAAGCGGCACTTGGCGGCCAGCGGGGGCCAATTTCCAGCCGTTGGGCAGGAGCGTTTGCTGCGTGGCCGCCACTGGCCCCGGCAGTACCGGCGCAGCGGCCGTTTCCGGGGCCTTATCCGGGCGCGTTGTGGAGGCGCAGCCGGCTAGCAGCAAGCCCAGAACGGGGACGAGTAAGGCAGAAAGTTTCATAGGTAGTGAGGGTTTTGTAGGGGCGGCTCGCAGCCGCCCGGCGTTGGCTGATGTTGGCATTTGGTTGAATAACGAGCGGCACGGGCACCCACTACCGCGCGGGAAAATGGGCGGCTGCGAGCCGCCCCTACGCGTAATCAGCTTCAAAACGTTACATCCAGGCCAGCGGTGAGCAGCCTTGGCGTGCCTACGCGAATACCCTGAGGGCGGCGGGAGGCAATGTAGCGCTCATCCGTGAGGTTTTTGCCGGCTAAGCTCAAGCTCACATGGTCGCCGGGCAGGCGGTAGAGGATGGTGGCATCGAGCAGGCCATAGGCAGGCAGGCGACCGGTGCGGCCATTGGCCGTGGCGGGCACCGTATTCAGCTCGTCGGTGTACTGCTGGCCGACGTAGGTGCCGGTCAGGCGCAGGCTCAGACCGCGCAGGGGCTCGGCGCTGAGGCCACCCGAGAGCAACACGTTGGGGGCATAGGGCGTCTGATTACCCTTAATGTTGCGCTGCTCATTGGTGGGCGTCGCGGCGAGGCGGTCGTCGGTGTAAGTGGCCTTCACATAGGTTGCTTTCACATCCAATAGTACGGGCCGGGCCAGGGTCAGCAGCTCGCCAAAATGGAGCGCCAGGCTGCCCTCCGCGCCTAGGTGACGGATGGCACCCCCATTCAGGAAGCCCGCCCCCGCGTTGCCCGACGACAGCGAGACGGGAATAATCTGATTCGAGAAATCCATCACAAAGCCGGTTACTTCCGCGTCCAGACCAGGCAGCGGGCGGGCGCGGGTGCCCAGCTCGTAGTTCCAGCTCAGCTCAGCATCGAGCTGGAGGGCCACGCCGGCACCGGAAATAGCGTCCTTGATGCGCGGGGGGCAAATCCGCGGTGGACGCCCGCGAATAGCGTGGCCCGGTCGCTGAGCGTGTAGTTCAGGCCCGCGCCCGGAATCAGGGCCGTGACGCTGCTTTCGGCCACGACTACGGTGTCGCGCACCTGGTTGCGGCCATTTATCGAAAACAGGCCGCGCCGGATGTCGCGCTCGTAGGCGAAACGCTCCCCGCGCAGGCCAGTTGTAGCCGCCAAGCGGTCAGTGAGCTGGAGCTTGTTTTGCGCGAAGGCGCTGAAAGCCAGCCCCTTACGAATCTCGAAGTCGCGCTGATCGCCGCCGCGGGCGTCGGCTTTTTTGCCTACTATATATTGTTCCTCGGCTTGCTCGTGGAGAACGCGCACGCCCGTAGTCAGGTCGCCGTTCAGGCTGCCGAGCGTGTAGTTTAAGGTCAGGCGCGGCTCCAG
This sequence comes from Hymenobacter sp. R533113, assembly GCF_056835965.1. Classification (NCBI taxonomy): domain Bacteria; kingdom Pseudomonadati; phylum Bacteroidota; class Cytophagia; order Cytophagales; family Hymenobacteraceae; genus Hymenobacter; species Hymenobacter sp. R533113. Next base: position 223,465 of record NZ_JAKWBD010000001.1, on the reverse strand, counting down.
GCCAGCCACCTGAAACTGGCGGTTGCGGTGGCCGTTGCTGTTTAGCATAAACACCGCCCCGCCGGGCACTTCCGGGTCGCCCCACACCACCCCGGTCTGGTTGGCGGCCGTGGGCGAGGACGAGAAATCCTGGCGCTGCCAGTTGCGGCTGGTGGTGTAGCCGAAGGCGGTGGTACTGAGCTGCACCCGGTCGGAGAGGCGGACGGTGTGGCCGGCGCTGACCGAGTAGCGCCGCACGGGCAGACGGTCGTCGGGGGCCAATTGTTCGTAATCCTGGTCGCCCCGGTCGTATTGGGTTTGGGTCAGGCCCAGGTAAGAGGCGTTGCTGAACTCGTCGTAGGCGCCCAGATTGAGGCGCAGGGTCTGGCGCGCCGTCAGGGCTACGGTGAGCTTGGCGCTCAGATCGTGCAGGCGAAACTGCACCGGCCCGAGGTTATCAGCCCGCTTGTGCAGGTAGGTCACGATCAGGCCGGTGTTGCCAAAAGTATTGCCGTAGCTGGCCAGGCCCGAGAAATAGCCGCGCCCGCCCCCGCGTACCCGTACGGTAGTCAGCGCCTGCGTGGGCGCGTCGGCCGTGAGGTAGTTGATGACCCCACCGATGGTCTGGGGACCAAACTGAATCTGCCCACTGCCTTTGAGCACTTCTACCCCAGCCATGCGGTCGATGACGGGCGTGTAGTACAACTCCGGCTCGCCGTAGGGTGCCAGGGCCACCGGCACGCCGTCTTCGAGGATGAGCACCGTGCGGGAGCGGTCGGGGTCGAGGCCGCGAATACCGATGTTGGCCCGCAAACCCACCCCCTCCTCGTCCACCACGTTCAGGCCGGGCACCCGCCGAAATACCTCATTGCTGCTCACGGGCGCCAGCAGCCGAATTTCCTTGGCTGATACCTTACTTACTGAGCCGGGAATGTTCGTAAACAGCTCATTCTGCTGACTGCCCAGAATCGTGACTTCGGGAATACGAACCCGCCGCGTCGTGTCGGCTTCGGGCGTTGCGGAAGTCTGGGCGGCGGCTGGAGCGGCTACTAAACAGATCGCAGCTAAGTGCGGGTAGAAACTAAGTAACCGTGAACTCATTGAGCAGAAATAGAGCAGGATGCGGAGCAAAGCTAGAGCACCAAAGACACGTTATTCCAGAATATTTTATAGTTAATATAGATATAACATAACGTTAACTTTCCACTACGCTAACGTGAACGCAGCTTATCACCAATCCAAGAAGTGAGCACGCATCAGGCGATACTAGTAGCAAACCATAGCTTAAAACCAATAGTCAATCTTAAATTAATCAAGACATAATATACGTTTCATCAATGTTAACACACTGTTAACCAACAATAAAGCTTATGTAAAGCATACGAATAGGTAAGCAAAACCATACAAAGGTGAGATACTTTTGGGTACCAATCCATCTAACCTCTTTCACTTTGTATGACACCTATTCTACTGCCATCTAGGCAACGGCCCCGCGTAGCAGTAGCGCTCCTATGGGCGCTGGTCCTCTTGTGTCTTTATCTTCCGGCACGAGCCCAATCCACGGATGCATCTATCGCGGGCTTTGTGCAAGATGCTCAGGGTGAGGCCGTACCCGGCGCGACAGTTGTGGTTAAAAACACCTCCACTGGCTTCCAGACCGGCGTAGCGACAAGCGCAGACGGGCGCTACGCCTTGCGCCAACTGCCCCTGGGCGGACCCTACGAGATTAACGTTAGTTTCGTAGGATTTGCCCCCCAGCAGCGCACGGGCTACACCCTGAACCAGGGCGACCGGATAGCGGTGGATTTCAAGCTCAGCGAGTCGGCCGCCCAGCTGCAGGAGGTGGTGGTGACGGAGAATGCCCTGACGAGCCGGGTCGACCGCCTGGGCAGCAGCACCGCCATCACGGCGCAGGCCATAAGCCGCCTGCCCGCCCTTAACCGCGATTTTACCAGTCTAGCTGACTTGGCACCTACCTCAAACGGCCGCAGCGTCGGCAGCCAGTTGCCCTCCTCCACTAACTACCTGGTTGACGGCCTGAGCGCCCGGAATATGCTCACCAGCGGGCCGATAGGTCGCGGCCCTTACACGCTGTCGTTGGAGGCCATCCGGGAATTTGAAGTCGCCTATAATGTGTACGACGTGACCCAGGGCCGGCAGGGCGGTGCCTCCATCAGCGCGGCTACGAAGTCGGGGACCAACACCTTTACGGGTTCGGCCTTTACGTATCACCGCGCCGACTGGCTGGCCAACCCGCGCGACATCCGGGGCAACGAGCGCACCGTGGATTTCAGCACCACCCAGTACGGCTTTAGCCTCGGCGGGCCTGTTATTAAGGATAAGCTGCACTTCTTCGTGGCCCTGGACCGGCAGCAGCAGGCCTTGCCCTTTTTCATTGCGGACATTCAGCGGGCCGACGACGAGCAGGCTTTAGGTATTACCCGCAGCGTACTGGACAGCGTGCTGACTATCGGACGGGAAAAGTATGGCCTGAGCAGTGAGCGCCAAACCGGCTCGTTTGACCGCCAGACCGTAGCTAATACCATTTTCGCCCGCCTTGACTGGCAGATCAACGACAAGCACCGGCTCACGCTGCGCAACAACTACAGCGACTGGGATAACCCCACCAGCACCAACGACAACTCCCGCATCAACCTCTACGAAACCTGGGCGGGCTTCAGCTCCCGCGAGAACAGCACGGCGCTGTCCTTGCGCTCTACGTTTTCCAGTAAGCTGCTCAATGAGCTGAAAATGCAGTACGTGTACTCGTACAACGCCATCGAGCCCAACTCCCAACTGCCGGCCAATAATATTCCGCGGGCCATCGTGACGGTGCGCTCGGTACTGCCCGACGGCCGGACGGGCCAGACCGACGTGCAGCTGGGCGGGCAGCGCTTCACGCCCGAAACCCAGCAGGTCAATCAACTCCAGTTGGTAAACACGAGCTACCTCACGGCCGGCCGCTTCAACTTCACCTTCGGTACGGATAACATGCTCACGTTCCTGGACAATTACGTGTCGAATGAGCAGAACGGGCGCTTTATCTTCAACAGCCTACGCGAATTCAATAACCTTAATCCTTCCCGCTACGCCCGCGAGGTGCCCCTGAACGGCATTCCCGACGTGCAGCATGCTGTGTTGGACGCCTCTTTGTTCGCCCAGGCCCTCTACAACCCCCACCCCGACGTGACGGCCCAGCTGGGGGTGCGCTACGACGTAACCAGCTACCTCACGCCCGCCGCCTACAACCCGCTGGTGGATCAGGAGCTGGGTTTGCGCACCGACGCGCAGATTACCGATTGGAACAACATCCAGCCCCGCTTGCAGCTGACCTGGGACGTGGGGGGCAAAAGCCGCAATATCTTCCGCCTGGGCGGGGGCGTGTTCTCGGCCTACGTCATCAACTACGCCCAGCTGAACAATATTCAGAACGATGGCACCCAGATTGCGGCCATCGACGTGACCAGGCCCAACAACCCTGCCGCGCCCAACCCCGTGCCCCGGCCCGACTTTCCCAGCTACCGCCAGGACCCCTCTACGGTGCCGGGCGTGCCGGCCGGCACTACCTCGGTAGCGACCATCAACCTGACGGACCCCAATTTTGAGGTGCCCACCGTGTACAAGGCCAATCTGAGCTACAACCGCATCGTGAACGAGTGGCTGCGGGTGGGCGTGAACGCACTGGTGTCGCGCACTAACAACAACTACGTGTACCTAGACGGCAACCTGCGCGATGAGCCGGATTTCCGGCTGGCTAACGAGGACAACCGGGGCGTGTTCGTGCCCGCCAGCTCTATTTCGAGCCGGGGCCAGACCAACAACGTGCTCAGCCGCCGCTCCCCGCTGGTGGGCCGCACCCTGATTCTGACCAACGGCGCTAAGCTACGTACCGCTTCTCTCATCGTGGACGCGCAGGTGGAACTACCCAAAATCGGGGCATTCAACGCCAGCTACACGCTGAATGATGCCCGCGACAACACTTCCTACAACGGCAACGTGGCCAACACCTCCACGTTCCGACCCGTGAAGAGCGACCCGCGCAGCCTCTCGGAGCTGAATTACTCCGACAATCATTTCCGCCATAAAGTGGTGCTCTACGGGGTGTCGCCGGTGTGGAAAGGGTTTAGCCTAAATGCCCGCTTCAGCGGCATTAGCGGCACGCGCTACTCCCTGCTGGTGGCCGGCGACATCAACGGCGACTTCGTGGGCCAGACCGGCGTACGCAATGACCTGGCCTTCGTGCCCGACCCGAACGACCCCAACACGCCCGAGAACATCCGCGCCGATCTCAACCGCCTGCTGAACGAGTCGGACAGCCGCGCCAAAGACTACATCCGGGAGAGCTTCGGCAAAATCGCGGACCGCAACGGCGGCGAAAACAAGCAGCTGACGGGCGTAGTAGACGTGCGTTTGCTGAAAACCATTAAGACGTTTAAAACACAGGCCCTGGAGTTGTCCATCGACGTGTTCAACTTCGCCAACCTGCTGAATAAGGATTGGGGGGCAATTTTAACTTAAGTAATGTAAATGGGAATTTACTAAACGTCGCGGGCTTCGACCAAGGAACGCAGCAATACAGTTACTCAATCAATCCCAACGTGGGCGTCATCCAGAAAAACGGCACACCGTATCAGATTCAGCTTGGTGTCCGCTACACGTTTTAGCCGGTAGCCGGCTTTATCAAAAAACCCATAAAAAAGCCCACCAGCAGCTGCCGGGGGGCTTTTTTGCGTCCTCGATTTACCGCGCTACCGGCGTTTGAATAGCGGGCGGCGTGGGGTTATACTCCGGCGTAGAATTCTGATGCTCGGCTTTTTTCTTGCCTTGATCGTCCTTCACGTCGCGGCGGCTGAAAGGACGAATGATGAGGCGTAGGGCCTGGTCGGAGCTGAAATAGCTGAAAGCCCAATCGACGAAGGCTACCACTTTGTTGCGGAAGCCCACCAGCGTCATTAGGTGCACGAAAAGCCAGGTAAACCAGCCCAGAATACCACTGAAATGCACGTCTTTGGGTAGGTCAACTACGGCCTTGTTGCGGCTCACGATGGCCATTACGCCTTTATTGACATACTTGAAGTTTTTTGGCGCTTCATTGCGCATAATGCGTTGTAAGTTTTGACCCAATAGTTCGGCTTGCTGCTGCGCTACCGGCGCCAGCATGGGCATACCTTTGGGCATATCCTCGGTCACCATATTAGCCACGTCACCGATGGCGAAGACGTTCTGGAAGCCCTGCACCTGGTTCCACTGATTCACCGTGATGCGCTTGTTGCGGGCCACCACTTCGGGGGGCAAACCGGGCACTTCGGCGCCATTCACACCGGCGGCCCAGATCAGGTTTTCGGTCGGAATGTACTCCGTATCAGAATAATAAGCCCGGCAATTCTCGAACCGCTTGATGGACGTGTTCAAGCGCACAATCACGCCTAGCTCCTCCAGGTATTGCTTTGCTTCCTGCTGCGACTTCACCGACATAGGCCCGAGCACTTCCTTACCAGCTTCTACCAGAATGACCTGCATTTGGCGCAGATCAAGTTCGGGGTAGTCTTTGGGCAGCACGTGGCGGCGCATCTCAGCCAGCGAGCCGCTGATTTCGACGCCCGTAGGGCCACCGCCTACCACTACAATGTTTAGTAGGGCCTGCTTTTCCTCGGGGTTCTCGGTGAGCAGGGCTTTCTCAAAATTCTGGAAAATAAAGCTGCGCAGATTCAGTGCATTCGGAATGCTCTTGATCTGCATAGCATTCTTCTCGATGCTCTCGATACCAAAAAAGTTGGTGAGCGAGCCCGTGGCAATTACCAGATGATCGTAGCGAATATCGCCCACGCTGGTCTGTATCATATTGCGTTGCGGATCTACGCGCTGCACGTCGGCCATGCGGTAGAAGAAGTTCTTCTGGCCGGCGAAAATTTTGCGAATGGGGTAAGCAATACTGTCTGCTTCGAGGGCGCCGGTGGCAACCTGATAAAGCAAAGGTTGAAAGTTGTGGTAATTATTGCGGTCGATGATGACCACCTGCACGGGTGCGTGGCGCAACTCTTTGGCCAGCCGCAAACCCGCGAATCCGCAGCCGATAATGACGACACGCGGATGGGAAGAGACCGGAAGGTTCGTATCCATAAAATTGAAAAACAAGGGGTAAGGTGCTGCGTGGAGCACTCACTGGCTAACTTCCACACGAAGCTAGCACAGATGGTTTTACAGTAAAACTCATTCACTTGTTGTCTTGTTTTTCAGATGGTTGAGCTTGGCAGCTTGTCTAGGCGCTTATTCTACCAACTAAAAATCAGGCGGCGGTAAAGTAAGTGGTCAGGCAGAGGCGGAGCCGAAGCATCTCGCGAGATACTTCGGCTCCGCCTCTGCCTGATCATCGGTTGTTTGCTTACTGCTCTAAACAGACGCTAGTAGTCTACGCCCTCCTTTTTCTTGAACTCGCCGTCTTTGACTTGCTTTATCAGCTGGATCCAGCTGAATGGATTCAGGAGCGGGTTGTTAGATTGAGGATTGGGGGCAACGCCCATGCGGCGGTCGTAGTTGTTCTGCTGCTGTTGAAGCGTTTGGCGGTAATTGCCAGCGCTGGTGACGGGCGCATTAATGAAAATTTGCTTGAGCACATCCGCGCTCAGGTTGTTCGCGGCACTACTGCCGCGCTCCTTCGGCAGCTTCAACGCCAGAAAGGCTTCCTTAAACTCCTTTTCTGTAGCATAAGGAAAAACGCGAACCTCCGGCAACACCGTTACATCTTCCTGGAGCGAGACAATGACTGAATAGCTCTGGCGCGGGTAATCAGGCGGAATAATTACGTACTGATTGCGATAGCCCAAGGAGCGAATCACGATGCTGTCGCCGGTAAGAACGGGCAGGGAAAAGTAGCCGTAGAGGTTGGTAGCCGTACCCCGCCCCGCCAAGGGCACGAATACAGTAGCGCCCGGCACGCCTAGCAGGCTGTCGCCAGTGGCCACGATGCCCGAGAACTGTACTACGCGTCGTTGGCCTTGGGCATGGCTCGCGGTGGGTGCCAGCACGAACAGCACTAACAATAGCCCCAGGGTGGCGAAAACAAAAGAAAATCGACTTTTATCAAACATACTTGGGCGTGCTATACTGCAATAATACGGCTCTTTAGAAGGTCGAAGCCGGACGGGGTGTAAATTTGTTCAGTTCGATGCACGGGGCACTTCCCTGCTTTGTTCGATAAAGGATGCGCCTCAAACACTTCAGCGTTGCATTTGGTCAACAACTATTTAAGGCCCTCGGCGACGAGTCGCGGGTGCGGATGCTGCATTTGCTCTGGCGCAATCAGGAAATGTGCATCTCCGACCTCGAACAGGTGCTGGACTTCACCCAAACCAAGACATCCCGCCAATTATTGTATCTGAAGAATGCGGGCTTGGTCAGCTTTCGGCGCCTCGACAACTGGGCGTTCTATTTTATAAAGGACGAAATGGCGGACCTGGTTCATCAGTTTTTGAGTTATATGGAAAAAGATGCCCAGCTCGTGCGCGACCAGCAGATTTACCAAACACTCTGGTCGAATCGGGAACTGGCCGCGTACAAGCTCCAGAATCGGCGGTGGACCGGCCAACCACAAACCTAACATTGTTGGCTCACGGAGCGGTTGGGCTTACCTAAGCAGTTTATGAAGTACGAACATCATCTTTACGTTTGCACCAACCAAAAAAACGAGGTAGGCCGCGACGTTGTGAAGGCCCTCAAAAAAGAAATTAAAAAGCACGGCCTGAGCAAAAAGCTCAACCGCACTATGCCCACCGGCTGCCTCGATGTGTGCAAGCACTGCAAAAAAAGTTGCGGCGCGGCAGTCGTTGTGTATCCGGAAGGCGCCCTCTACGGCGACGTGCAGCCCGACGACGCTTCAGCCATTGTGCGCGAACATCTGCTTGGCGGGCGCGTTGTATCTAAACTCCTACTTGATTAAAAATGCCCCCCAGCACTTCCTTTCGCCCCACTAAGGCCTACCGTCACCTCTTCTTCGACCTCGACCATACGCTCTGGGACTTTGAGAAGAACGCCGACGAAACCCTGCGCACCCTTTTCACTCACTATGATTTAGGCCGATTTGGTACATTCACAGTGGAGGAATTTATCGACCGCTACCGCGACATCAACCACGCGCTGTGGCGCTTGTATCAGGGGGCAAAATCACGCAGCAGCAGTTGCGTAGCGTGCGTTTTACGCGCACACTAGTACGCCTGGGCGTAGAGGAAGCTGACGTGCCGGAGGGTATTTCTCAGCATTTCACCGACTTGCTGCCTACTAAGTCGGCCGTGTTTCCCTTCACCTACGACATGCTACAGTATTTGCAGACTAAATACACGCTGCATCTAATCACGAATGGTTTCAAGGAAATCCAATATATCAAGCTCGACTCATCGCAGCTTACGCCCTACTTTCAGGAGGTAATTACTTCCGAGTGCAGCGGCTGCCTCAAGCCCGACCGGCGCATGTTTGAGCACGCGCTGGAGCGTACCGGTGCCAGTGCCGCCGAGAGCCTTATGATTGGCGACAACCTCGAATGCGACGTATTGGGTGCCTTTAATGCCGGCATTGATCAGGTGTACTTCAACCCGGAAAAGCGGCGTCACTTTAACGAGATAACCTACGAGATTAGCTGCCTGAGCGAGCTAAAGGAGATATTGTAGGAGCAAAAGCCCCCCGATGCCGCCTACCTTTGCGCCGATATGATACACTTACTTGGTATTTCGGGCCGCCGAGGCAGCGGCAAGGATACGGTAGCCCGCCTCATCCAACAATCACAGCCGGAGCGCAACTGGCAAATTCTTTCCTTTGGTGACGCTATCAAGGCGGTGTGCGCCACCTTAGCCGGCGAGGCAATTGCCCCCTACTACTACCAGGACGGCAAGGCGCAGCTGCTGCCCGTTTTTGGTCGTACCCGCGGCGAAATGCTCCAGCAAGTAGGCCACGCCCTACGCGCATGGGAGCCGGAAATTTGGGTAAAAGCCTTCTTTGCTCGCCTCCCCGAGGATCAGTTTGTTATTGTGCCTGATATACGTTTTGCCAACGAAGCTGACCCTATTCGGGAACGTGGGGGGCAAATGTTGCGCATAGAAGGCGACCCGCTCAGTCAGCGCGGCGACGGCACCCGCGATGATAATCACCCCAGCGAAACGATGATGGACGCTTATCCACACTTCGCTACTATTATCCACAATACTGGCTCACAGGAAGAATTAAAGGAGCAAGTGCTGGCGCTACTGGCTGGTTTGTAGACGTAGCCCTATAGCATTCCCGACGAGGCCAAGCCTAAATTGGGCACAGAGATGCGCAAGCAGCTAGGTCCAATTATGGTTGTTCAACTCCCTGTTACCTTTGCCCCCGTCCCCCATCCATAAACCTACACCCAAAGACTAACTCCATGGCCAACGGCTTTTTCAACGTTCCCACCCCGATTAACGAACCCGTTAAAGGCTACGCGCCCGGCTCCAAGGAGCGCGCCGAGTTGCAGCAGGCCCTCAAAGACCTGAAGCAGCAGCAGGTAGATATTCCGATGTATATCGGTGGGCAGGAAGTGCGCTCGGGCAAGACCAAAACCATTTCGCCCCCCCACAACCATAAGCACGTACTGGGCCAGTTTCACGAGGGCGATGGCACGCACGTAACGCAGGCTATCGAAGCTGCTTTGGCTGCTCGCCGCGATTGGGCGGAGCTGCCCTGGGAGCACCGGGCTGCTATTTTCCTGAAAGCCGCCGAGCTATTGGCTGGCCCTTATCGTGCTCGCCTGAACGCAGCTACGATGCTGGGCCAGAGCAAGAACGCCTATCAGGCCGAAATCGATGCAGCTTGCGAGCTGATTGATTTTTTCCGGTTCAACGTGCATTTCTTGCAGGAAATATATAAGCAGCAGCCGGAGTCGGCACCTGGCATGTGGAACCGTCTGGAGCACCGGCCACTGGAAGGCTTCGTGTTTGCGCTAACGCCTTTCAACTTCACTTCTATTGCCGGCAATCTGCCTACATCGGCGGCGCTGATGGGCAACGTGGTGGTGTGGAAGCCCGCCAACACGCAGATTTATTCGGCTCATGTGCTGATGGAGCTGTTCCAGGAAGCAGGCGTGCCGGCCGGCGTTATCAACTTGGTATATGTGGATGGCCCAACAGCGGGCGATGTAATTTTCAATCACCCTGAATTCGCGGGTATTCACTTTACTGGCTCGACGGGTGTTTTCCAGAATATCTGGAAGACGATTGGTCAGAATATTCACAAGTACAAGTCTTACCCGCGCATCGTGGGCGAAACGGGCGGCAAGGATTTTATCATAGCGCACCATTCGGCGCACCCGCGCCAGGTGGCTACCGCTATTTCCCGAGGCGCATTTGAGTATCAGGGGCAAAAGTGCTCAGCCGCGAGTCGCGTTTATATTCCCTCTAATCTGTATCCGGAGGTGAAAGCTTATTTGCAGGAAGATTTGAAGTCGATGAAAATGGGCGACGTAGAAGATTTCGGCAACTTCATCAACGCCGTTATCAGCGAAGCTTCCTTCGATAAACTAGCCAAGTACATCGACGGCGCCAAGCAGGACCCGGCGGTAGAAATCATTGCGGGGGGCAAATATGACAAGTCGAAAGGCTACTTCGTGGAGCCGACGGTGTTGGTGGCCAAAGACCCCAAGTATGTGACTATGTGTGAGGAGCTGTTCGGCCCGGTACTGACTATGCACGTCTACGACGCGGACCAGTTCGAGGAAACCCTCGACTTAGTTGACAGCACTTCACCTTATGCGCTGACCGGCGCTGTCTTCGGCCAGGACCGTTATGCTATTGATCTGGCTTCGAAGCGCTTAGCAAACGCCGCCGGCAACTTCTATATCAACGATAAGCCAACCGGAGCCGTGGTGGGTCAGCAGCCCTTCGGTGGTGCCCGCGCCAGCGGCACCAACGACAAGGCCGGCTCTATGCTGAACCTGCTGCGTTGGGTGTCGCCGCGCGCAATCAAGGAAACCTTCGTGACACCCGTAGATTATCGTTATCCTTTCCTGGGTGTTGAAACGGGCGAGAACCTGAACATAACTGGGCAAGGCGGATTCTAATCGACTCTCTTTGTTTATAAAAAAGCCCCCCAAGCAAATGTTTGGGGGGCTTTTTCTGTACTATATGCTAAGTGTTAAAGTTGAGGTTCCTGCGGCTCGTCGTCGGTTACTAATGGAATACGCAGATTAGCGTAGATATCCGCCAGCAACAGGCGAGTTCCTAACTCAGGGATTTCCACTGCGTCTTCCGGCTTGGTCAATAGCTGCCGCTGCCATTCACTGGTTTCGCTGGTGCGGTAGTACCATTCTACGGCCTGGTACTGCTGAGAAATGAGCAGATAGTGCCGCAACGATGGCAGGCGCTGGTAGCGAAACAGTTTCCAAACCCGGTCGCGGTCATTGGTGGAAGGAGAAAGCACCTCGATGAGCAGCAACGGGTGACGCATAGTGCGCTCGGCCGTCACATCCTCATCGTGGCAGGTTACCATTACATCGGGGTAAGTATACTGAAGGCCCTGTGCTACTTCCAGTTGTACACTTTCTGTGAATACTCGGCAACCATTTCCAAATACAGAGCGCAAGCCAAATGCACAATTCAAAACAATCAGATTATGGATGCTTGTTGCGCCCGACATGGCCATAATCTCCCCACGATAAAACTCGTGCCGCACCTCAGAAGCCGCTTCCAAAGCCATGTACTCCTCGGCCGTGTAGTGAGTAGTTGCGTTACGTACCTGTTCCATTGGCTGTTCCATTTTCTCAAATATAAGGCTTTCACGCCCTCCCTCACCTTCACCTTTGTTCCCAAACCCGTAGGCCTTACCTTTGCTTTTCAGTGCTGAATTTACCTCTAGCCCTAATCTAGCTACTATGTTTCTTGCCCTTCCCGCTGCGCAATACCAGCCTTCTGATTATCTACCCATTCTGGTTCAGCTTGGGTTTGCTTTGGCTTTCGTTGCTTTTGCGATGATCGTATCTCACCTAGTAGGCCCCAATCGCAAGAGCGTCGTCAAGGACAGCTCCTTCGAGTGCGGCATCGAGTCGGTGGGCAACGCCCGCACTCCGATTTCGGTCAAATACTTTCTGACAGCCATTCTCTTCGTGCTATTTGACGTGGAAGTGATCTTCATGTATCCCTGGGCCGTCAATTTTCGCTCGTTAGGTACTGAAGGTTTTGTGCAGATGATTGTATTTCTGGCCTTGCTCATGGCAGGTTTTGTGTACGTCATCAAAAAGGGCGTATTACGCTGGACAGAGCGCTAAAAGGCAAACTTTTGCGACTTGGTTGGTGTTCGTCAGATGGGTGTTCCCATTTCTGAAATTGACTCTTTCTTATGACTGATATACGAGTTCCTGAAATCAAAACAGTAGGCGCACCGGAAGGAGTTGAGGGCGCAGGCTTCTTTGCAACTTCCCTGGAAAAGGTCGTTGGTATTGCCCGCGCTAACTCGCTCTGGCCGTTACCTTTTGCTACTTCCTGCTGCGGCATTGAGTTCATGGCTACCATGGGCTCGCACTACGATATTTCTCGCTTCGGTTCAGAGCGGCCGTCGTTTTCGCCCCGTCAGGCCGACTTGCTCATGGTAATGGGTACCATTGCTAAGAAAATGGCGCCCATTGTGAAACAGGTTTACGAACAAATGGCTGAGCCTCGTTGGGTGTTGGCTATGGGTGCTTGCGCCTGCTCGGGGGGCATTTTTGACTCTTACTCCGTGCTTCAGGGCATCGACCGTATCATCCCCGTAGATGTGTACGTGCCTGGCTGCCCACCCCGTCCTGAGCAAGTACTCGACGGACTAATGCGGGTACAGGATTTGGCTAAAAACGAGTCTATGCGGCGCCGCAATTCTCCTGAATACCAGGCGCTGTTGGCTTCCTATAACATTAAATAGACCTGAGTATTGAGAAGTGAGAGGTGAGGCTCATTACCCCAAAAAGTGCCAAAAGTCTCACCTCCCACTTCTTACTTCTCACCTCTCTCCAATGGCTGAATCGAACGAAGAATCCACTGTTGCTCAAACTGCTGTAGCCGAAACCGACCCTAATAAGTTGACTAATGCGCGGGTGCTTACTACCCTTCATCAGCTATTTGGCGAAGATGCTTTTACGGATGTAGAAGAGCCCTACGGCTTACTTACGGCCACTACCACGCGCGAGCGGATTCACGAAATCATTCAGACCCTGCATGGCGAGCCAACCATGCAGTTCAACTTTCTGACTACCATGTGCGGGATTCACTATCCTGAGCAGGAAGATCAGGAGTTGGGGATGATTTATCATCTCCACAGCTTGGTGCATAATGTGCGCCTGCGTTTGAAAATCTTCTTCCCGATTACCGATCCGGCCGTTCCTACGCTCACCGACATCTATGCCACGGCAAACTGGATGGAGCGCGAGACTTTCGACTTCTTCGGCATCATCTTCACGGGTCATCCCAACCTCATTCGTATTCTGAATGTTGAGGATATGGACTACCACCCCATGCGGCGTGAATATCCGCTGGAGGATGGTACCCGCGAAGACAAAACTGATCTGTTTTTCGGCCGCTAGGCCCCTGATACCCTTATCATGGCAGTAAACGACACGCTGGAAAGTACCCATAAGATTCACCAAGAGGCCCGCGAGCAGCAGCATAACCAGCTCGTGCCCACCCTCAACGACTTCAGCCAGGAGCTGACGACGCTGAATCTGGGACCAACGCACCCTGCCACGCACGGCATCTTTCAGAATATCCTGCAAATGGACGGGGAGCGGATTATTTCCGGCGTCCCGACCATTGGCTATATTCACCGGGCTTTCGAAAAGATTGCCGAGCGGCGCCCATTCTACCAGATCACGCCCCTCACCGACCGGATGAACTATTGTTCCAGCCCCATCAACAATATGGGCTGGCACATGACGGTGGAGAAGCTATTGGGCATTACCGTTCCGAAGCGCGCGCAGTATATGCGCGTGATTATGATGGAGCTGGCCCGCATCACGGACCACCTGATCTGTAATTCGATTCTGGGAGTAGATACGGGCGCTTTTACCGGCTTCCTGTATGTGTTTCAGGAGCGGGAAAAGGTCTACGAGATCTACGAGGAAGTATGCGGGGCGCGCCTGACAACCAATATGGGCCGCGTGGGCGGTATGGAACGGGATTTCACGCCCGTGGCTATCGAGAAGCTGCGTAAGTGGCTGAAGGAGTTTCCGGCCGTGATGCGCGAGTTTGAGACTATGTTTACCCGCAACCGCATCTTTATGGATCGGGTGGTAAACGTGGGACCAATCACGGCAGAAAAGGCACTGAACTACGGCTTTACCGGCCCCAACCTGCGCGCCGCCGGTGTCGACTACGATGTGCGCGTGATGAATCCCTATTCGTCTTACGAGGATTTCGATTTCGAAATCCCGGTAGGCACCAACGGCGACACCTATGATCGTTTCCTGGTTCGCAACGAGGAGATCTGGCAGAGCTTGCGCATTATTAACCAGGCGCTTGACAACTTGCCTGAAGGCCCTTACCACGCCGACGCGCCGCATTACTATTTGCCCCCCAAGCAGGCCGTATACAAAAATATGGAGGCCCTGATCTACCACTTCAAAATCATTATGGGTGAGATTGAAGCGCCGGTAGGCGAGGTGTATCACTCCGTGGAAGGTGGCAATGGCGAGCTGGGCTTCTACCTTGTTTCAGATGGTGGCCGCACGCCGTATCGCCTGCATTTCCGTCGCCCCTGCTTTATCTACTACCAAGCCTACTCCGAAATGGTGGTAGGCACCAGCCTCTCCGACGCCATCGTGATTCTGAGTTCGATGAACGTAATTGCCGGCGAGCTGGACGCGTAGTTTTTGCTGAATTTGCCCCCTATGGAAGTTACAACTGCTCCCGCTAAGCCTCAGTTTTCGGCCGCTGCCCAAGCCGAGATTAAGCGCATCATTAAGCAATTCCCAGAAGACCGTAAGAAATCGGCTTTGCTGCCGGTGCTACACATTGCCCAAGCAGAGTTTGGTGGCTGGGTAAGCCCCGAAGTACAGGACTTGGTAGCCGAAACGCTGGACCTCAAACCAATCGAGGTATATGAGGTTTCGTCTTTCTATACCATGTTCAACCTCAAACCGGTAGGCAAACATGTGCTCGAAATCTGCCGCACGGGCCCTTGCATGCTGCGCGGTTCGGATGAGCTGACGGAGAATCTGGAGCGTATCACGGGAGCTAAAGTAGGTGAAACCTCACTCGACGGCATGTTTACTATCAAGATGGTGGAGTGCTTGGCGGCCTGTGGTTTTGCGCCGGTTGTGCAGGTGCGGGAGAAGTACTACGAGAGCCTCGAAACGCCTGAAGCGGTAGACGCTATGCTGAACGAACTGCGCAACATGGTACACCGGCCGGCACTGCCCTGGGAAGAAACGGGTCTGCCAGACGCAGTAGCTAATAACTAAGCACTGATACTATGGAAGACCGAAATAAAGATTTGCCATTAATTGTCTCCGAAATTCTCATTGAGATGCACGAGATGAAGCAGGATATGCGCGAAGTCAAAACGGCTTTGCAACAAATGGCTTCCTTGATGCTGACGCAGCAGCAGCAAACCAATCATCAGTTTCGAGCGCTGATGGAGGATAATCGCCAGAACACTACGATGCTAATTGATGCTTTTCGGGATGAAGCTCAGGAAACTCGGCGACGCTTAGACAACCACGAAGGTCGCATTAGTCAGTCGGAAAACGAATAGCACTTATGGGACGCAAGCTATTAACTGAACATATAAACGTCGAAGGAATCGACACGTTTGAGGTCTACCGCAAACACGGCGGCTATCGCTCCGTGGAAAAGGCCCTCAAGACGATGACGCCCGATGAGGTGGTGGAGGAAGTCAAGAAGTCGGGCCTGCGCGGGCGCGGCGGCGCGGGCTTTCCTACAGGACTGAAGTGGAGTTTTCTGGCTAAGCCAGAAGGTGTGCCGCGCTACCTCGTCTGCAACGCCGACGAATCGGAGCCCGGTACCTTCAAGGATCGTCAACTGATGTCGAAGCTACCGCACTTGCTAATCGAGGGCATGATTACTGGTAGCTACGCTTTAGGTGCGCGCACCAGCTATATCTACATTCGTGGCGAGTTGCTGTATGTGCTGCGCATTCTGGAAAAAGCCATTGCAGAAGCATATGCGGCTGGTTTCTTAGGCGAAAACATCCTTGGCTCTGGCTACTCACTGGATTTGCACGTGCACCCTGGTGGTGGCGCTTATATCTGTGGGGAAGAAACTGCTCTGCTGGAATCACTGGAAGGCAAGCGAGGCAACCCGCGCAACAAGCCGCCATTCCCGGCTGTCCAAGGCCTTTATGCTCGGCCTACGGTTGTTAATAATGTAGAGTCGATTGCGGCGGTGCCCGTTATTGTGAACGAAGGCGGCGACGAGTACGCTAAAATCGGTATCGGCAAAAGCACGGGCACCAAGCTTATCTCCGCTTGCGGCCACTTGAATAAGCCAGGTATCTACGAAATCGAATTAGGTGTTCCTGTTGAAGAATTCATCTATTCCGACGAATACTGTGGTGGTATCTGGAAAGGACGTGAGTTGAAAGCCGTGGTAGCTGGTGGCTCGTCTGTACCGATTCTGCCCACAGAGCTTATCCTGAAAACTGCCGCTGGCGAGCCACGTCTGATGACGTACGAGTCCTTATCCGATGGTGGCTTCGTGACCGGCACTATGCTCGGCTCGGGGGGCTTTATTGCCATGGACGAGACAACCTGCATCGTGCGTAACACCTGGAACTTCTCGCGCTTCTATCACCACGAGTCGTGCGGTCAGTGTTCGCCCTGCCGCGAAGGCACGGGCTGGCTCGAAAAAGTGCTGCATCGCCTAGAGCATGGCCACGGCTCCTTGCACGACATTGACCTGCTGGTGAGTGTGGCTAAACAGATTGAGGGCAATACAATTTGCCCCCTAGGTGAAGCGGCGGCCTGGCCGGTGGCAGCTGCGGTGCGTCACTTCCGCGACGAGTTTGAGTGGCACGTAAAGCATTCGCAGGAGGCCACTCGCCCCGGCGCAGTATACCCAGGCAAAGCGGTGCTTGCTTAAAATAATTGATTAACTACTCCTCCCGAACACTGCGAAACTCTGCGTATTCTTCTGCGAAACTCTGCGGGAACTACCTTTGCTTCAAGCTAATTGGTTCTGACCATTCACAATGGCTAAAATAACTTTTGACGGCATCGAGGTAGAAGTTCCAGATGGAACAACCATCCTCAACGCGGCCCGCACGATTGGCGGCGGTATCGTGCCGCCTGCCATGTGCTACTATACCCCGCTGAAAGGCTCAGGGGGCAAATGCCGGGCTTGCCTGGTGCGCGTAGCCGCTGGCTCCACTAAGGATCCGCGGCCGATGCCCAAGCTAGTGGCCTCATGCATTACACCCGTGCAAGACGGCATGGTAGTAGAAAATACCACCTCCGAGCAGGTGCTCAACGTGCGCAAGGGTATTGTAGAAATGCTACTCATCAATCACCCTCTGGATTGCCCCGTCTGCGACCAGGCCGGTGAGTGCGACTTACAGAATTTCGCTTTCGAGCACGGTGTATCCACTACCCGTTACGAAGAGGAGCGTCGCACCTTCGAGAAGATCGATATCGGACCGCTGATTCAGCTGCACATGACGCGCTGCATTCTGTGCTACCGTTGCGTGTACACCGCCGACCAACTCACCCCCGAGCGCGTGCACGGCGTACTAGGCCGCGGCGATGCGTCCGAAATCGGTACGTACATCGAGAATATCATCGACAACGACTTCTCCGGTAATGTCATTGATGTATGCCCGGTTGGTGCTCTGACTGACAAGACTTGGCGCTTTAAGCAGCGAGTGTGGTTCACGAAACCCGTAAACGCCCACCGCGACTGCCCCAAGTGCACTGGCAACGTTGTGCTGTGGTACAAAGGCAAAGACGTACTGCGTATAACTGCTCGCAAAAACGAGTATGGCGAAGTAAAAGAGTGGATCTGCAACGAGTGCCGCTTCGAGAAAAAAGAAACCGCCAACTGGACCATTGAAGGCCCCGCGCACATTAATCGGGCCTCCGTTATTGCAGCTAACCATTATGAGCTGCCCGTGGTAAATCCGCAGATTATTGCAGATTTGCCCGAGAGTTCAGTTCGCGATTTGGAGCAAAATCCTCCCCTGAAATTGGGTAATTAATTAGGCTCTAGTTATGCCTATTGGTTTGCTAATTAGCTAAACGACAGGTCATAACCAGCGCCAAAACTAGTAACATTCCACATGGAACTTCCCGCACTGGGCTGGCAAGCCCTCGTTATTCTGGTAGTGTTCGGCGTCTCGCTGCTCATCGCTACCTACTCTACTTATGCGGAGCGCGTTATTGCGGCCTTCCTGCAAGACCGCGTCGGCCCTGACCGTGCTGGTCCCTTCGGCCTACTTCAGCCTCTGGCTGATGCCGTGAAGCTCTTCACCAAAGAAGAATTCTTTCCGGCCGGCTCCAACCGTGCGCTTTTCGTTTTTGGTCCTTGCTTGGCTATGGTCACGGCCCTGATGGCGTCGGCAGTCATTCCCTTCGGCAACTACCTCCAATTCGGTAGCACCATTATCTGGCTGCAGGGCATTGAGGTAAATATTGGTATGCTGTACATTTTTGGCGTGGTGTCGCTGGGCGTGTACGGTATTATGATTGGCGGCTGGGCTTCCAACAACAAGTTTTCCCTGCTGGGAGCTATTCGAGCTGCTTCGCAAAATATCAGCTATGAGCTAGCAATGGGCATGGCGCTGATTGCTGTCTTAATGATCAGTGAGACCTTATCCCTGCGCGAAATCACCCTGCAACAGTCAGTACCCGGCGAGTGGCACTTCTGGAATATTGTAAAGCAGCCTTTAGGCTTTATTATCTTTATTGTCTGCGCTTTTGCCGAAACCAACCGCACCCCTTTCGACTTGCCCGAGTGCGAAACAGAATTGGTAGGCGGTTACCACACCGAGTACAGCTCTATGAAAATGGGTCTGTATCTTTTCGCCGAGTATATCAACGTGTTTGTGGCTTCTGCCGTGATGAGCGTGCTGTACTTTGGTGGCTTCAACTTCCCATTCCAGTACGAGTTACGGGCTTTCCTGGCAGAGTCGCAGGGGATGGTTGCAGCTCATAACATTGTGACGGGCTTAGGAGTAGTGGCCATCTTTGTAAAGATCTTCTCCTTCATTTTCTTCTTTATGTGGGTGCGCTGGACTTTGCCGCGCTTCCGCTACGACCAACTCATGCGCCTAGGTTGGACCATCCTGATTCCGCTAGCCATCTTCAACATTCTGCTCACTGGGGGGCTAATTATTTTCAACGTCATCCCACAGGTGCCCAAGTGGTGGCTGTTACAGTAAATCAGCCCAAAAGTGGATTCCTAGGCTGCTCATCCGATTCAATCGGATTTAGAACCCAACCATCATGCAACCCTTAAGCAATAGAGCCAAGATACTGGCGAAGAAGCCGATGACGCTCGCTGAGCGGGCATACCTGCCGGCTATTTTCCAAGGTCTAAGCATTACCATGCGGCACTTTTTCTCCAAGAAGGCTACCATTCGGTACCCGGAGGAAACGCGGCCGTTTTCTCCTATTTTCCGGGGCCTGCACGTGCTCAAGCGCGACGAGCAGGGCCGGGAGCGGTGCACCGCCTGCGGCTTGTGCGCGGTGGCTTGTCCCGCCGAAGCTATTACTATGGTAGCCGGCGAGCGTAAAAAAGGTGAGGAAGGCCTCTACCGCGAGGAAAAATACGCTGTCAGCTACGAGGTAAACATGTTGCGCTGCATCTTCTGTGGCCTGTGTGAAGAAGCATGCCCGAAAGCTGCCGTGTACCTGCAAGCCGACAAAATGGCTCCACCACGCTTCGAGCGTGATGAGTTCATTTACGGTAAAGACCGACTGGTAGAACCTATTTCGCCGGACGCCCGCTCCCAGCGCGGCATTCAGCTTACGCCGGATCAGGTGGAGGCATTACATAATAAAATGGCCCAGCAAGCTCTCTGAATTTCACAGACAGCTTGCTTCCACTTGATAATTATACTGAGTACCGTACACAAGGTGATCTAAATTAGGTGCGTGATAGAAGGCCAGACTTTTTATCTGTGCTAAAGACAAATAAGAGCGGAGCATCTTCCATAAACGACATCCATACGGAATGCCATTGAGGTCAACTTTTTGCGCTGGGTAGGCGAGATTTAAAGCACTCGGAACGGCCCTACGATTCACGAACAGGTGAGGTAACGCGTGGCTCCAGGTGCAGTTTGAGTCCCTTGCCGCCGACTAGCCAACACATAGTGAACTGCACTCTGAGTATCTACATACAACCATAGAGCGGCTACTGATCATAAATCAGCCCGCTTGAGCCCGCCGTCGTCTATTCTTTCGCTTGTTTAGTAAGCGGAGTTGATTGCGCGTTGGATAATGTAGCAGTTTCCCTGCATCCATACACCTAGTCTGCGTGCCGTGGGGACTAGCCATACCTGGCCATTTAGCTACATTCATTGTGCGAAATATGGTTGGTTAGAGCTTCTGTGCAACCATACCCAAAAGGTTAATAAGTTGTAGTGTAGTATCATCTGCCAACTTGTAGCCGGATATATCGTAAAGTCCGGCGACGCTACCAATACCTCACCATATAGTAAAAGAGCAAGCTGACTCACTTAAAAGGTGAGTCAAGCTTCAAATGCTACGACAATTGCTACGTACGCCCATGCTGTTCCCTAATAGTAGCTCCTTGACAGTAGGGCTATAATTTGATACAAGCCCATATGGACGTCAGCTTTTATACTGCACTTATTATAACTTGACCTAGGCCATTTAGTGTTCTGCCATCTGGACTCCACTTATTTACAGAAGTAACATTTTAGCTCAAGGCACACTGCTCTAATTGGACGTTTCTTCATTCTTATCTGTCATTTAGTTAGAAATCTTCATATTTTTTCATCTGATTTTATTGCGTTTTCGTATTCGCTGCAAATCGCGCTTTTAATGAAAAAGATCAAATCAGTCCAGGTTTTGGACATCCCTCTGTTTGCGGGGAATATTCAGGAGGCGTCTGGCATTCTGAGGAATGAGATGCGGGAAGAACCCCGGCACAATTACTGTATCAGTGCTACAGGGGCGCATGGCTTAGTCACGGCTCACTCCGACCCAAACCTAAAAAATATTCTCTCTAGCTTTTATATAAATCTGCCCGACGGCATGCCTACGGTATGGGTGGGGAGAATGAAGGGAGAAAAAGAGATGCAGCGGTGCTACGGCCCCGATTTTTTTGCTGAAATGATGCAATCGACGAGCAAAGCGCCAATCCGGCACTTTTTCTGCGGTGGTAAGGAAGGAGTGGCAGACGAACTGAAGGCGGCTTGCGCTAGTAAGTTCGACAATCATAACGTCGCTGGGACATTTTGTCCTCCTTTCCGAGAATTATCAGATCAGGAATTCAAAGAATTAGGTGACAAAATCAACTCCCTGGATATCAATGTCGTGTGGGTTGGCATTAGCACCCCCAAGCAGGAAAAGTTCGCTTACCAACTCGCTCGCTATACTAACGTACATTTTATTGTCACCGTGGGGGCCGCCTTTGATTTTCATATTGGGAATGTAGTGCAGGCCCCGGGGTTTATGCAAAAGATGGGCATGGAGTGGTTTTTCCGCCTGTGTGTAGAGCCTAAGCGTCTTTGGAAGCGCTACTTACAAATAGTGCCGCTGTTCGTTTACTACAACTTTTTAAATTTAAGACACTCAAAAATTTAACATTAACAGTTATGAGCAAAAAAGTTCTCGTCTGTGGCGGCGGTGGTTTCATTGGCGGCCATTTAGTCAAAAGATTAAAAAGCGAAGGCTATTGGGTACGCGTATGTGACCTGAAGCATAATGAATTCAGCTCCTCGCCTGCCGATGAGTTTATCGTGGGTGATCTAACTGATCCGGTGATTTGCCGGGAAGTAGTAAAAGACATAGAAGATGTCTACCAATTGGCCGCTGATATGGGTGGGGCAGGTTACATCTTCACTGGTAACAACGATGCGGCTGTGATGTATAACTCAGCTACCATCAACCTCAATATTGCTGAAGCCAGCCGCTTGGCAGGAGTAAAGAAAATCTTTTACTCCTCCTCGGCCTGTATGTATCCTGAATACAATCAGATGGACCCTGACAACCCTAAATGCTCCGAAGAGTCGGCTTACCCCGCTGCCCCCGACAGTGAGTACGGCTGGGAAAAATTGTTTAGCGAGCGGCTGTATCTCGCTTATAACCGGAACCACGGTATTGAGGTGCGCATAGCCCGCTTTCACAACATCTTCGGAGAAGAAGGTACCTGGATGGGTGGCAAGGAGAAAGCGCCTGCAGCTATGTGCCGGAAAGTAGCTTCTGCCGATGAAGGTGGCACTATCGAGATTTGGGGTGATGGGAAGCAGACCCGTTCTTTCCTGCACGTACAGGATTGTTGCGATGCTGTTCGTCAGCTTATGGATTCCGATTTCTCTGGTCCCGTTAACATCGGCTCGGAGGAGATGATTACCATTAACGACCTTTCCAAGATGGTAATGGAAATTGGTAACAAACCGTTGAACATCAAGAACATCCCCGGTCCAACTGGCGTGCGCGGAAGGAACTCCGACAACACCCTAATCCGGGAAAAGCTTGGCTGGGAGCCTAAGCTTAACCTCCGTCAAGGACTGGAAAGAACGTATCCTTGGATTGCCGAGCAGGTAGTTAAGCAGCTGGAAACGGTAGAATAACTCCTGATTGATTGGTAAAAAACAGAAAAGGCAGCACTTGTGCTGCCTTTTCTGTTTGGTCAACAGGTAAATAAACTCGCCTGCATTGCTTCTGCAGATGCTTTTCTAGCAACAAGCATCTGCGTTTTTCTACCTGATTTTATTTACTGCCTTGACATTGGCTACCGGATGATTATCGTTAGTGAAAATGTGCTTAGAGCTAATGTGATTTAGTACAGCGCGTGCAATGATGACAATTTTCGCGTTGTGGAGAAGTATCTTTACCGCCCTAATACTGTTCACTGATTCGCCAAGCTGAAGTTTGGTGTTACCTTCGCTTATGTCTCCTCTCTTCTTCTTCCTGTCATTTGTAGCCCTGTTCAGCGCCTTGGGCGTAGTGCTCGCCAAGAACCCAGTACACAGTGTGTTGTTCCTGATTCTGACCTTCTTTACGATATCAGGGCACTACTTGCTGCTGAATGCGCAATTTTTGGCGGCCGTGAACATTATCGTGTATGCAGGGGCTATTATGGTGCTGTTTCTGTTCGTGATTATGTTCCTGAACCTAAACGCTGACACGGAGCCTCATAAGTCAGCTTTATCTAAAATAGCGGCGGCTATAGCTGGCGGCTCCTTACTGCTCATCCTGGTAGCAGCACTACGCGATATCCAGCCTGGTGGCGCCAACGCTACTACCTTCGATTCCCAAATTGGGATGGTAGACCGGCTGGGTATGGTACTTTATAAGCAGTACATGCTGCCATTTGAGTTGGTGTCGGTTTTGTTTATTGTGGCTATGGTAGGTGCCATGATGCTGGGTAAGCGGGAAACCGGCGAGCGAAACTTCTAAAGTTCTTTCCCACAAAAAGAGCGCGGCCCCTGATGCATCAGGGGTCGCGCTCTTTTTGTTAAAGCTACCGTGTCAGGTTATTCGTTCTGAGCAACTCGATTTTTATCTGATTTTAATTCTATTATTAAAAGCATATTAATTATGTATAATAGTAAAGCTATTATACATAGAAGTAGCTTATATTTGCACTGGAGAAGCAGATTATAGCTCTTACACAGGACTAAAATACTGGCCTACAAGCCTAATCGTGTATACTCACTTCCTTACAATGACTACTCTACGTCCGGAGCTTAATAGCAAGCTTTTCTTACGTGATCCACAGGAAACTGACTTGGGGCGCAAGATCGTTGCAACTAGCATAGGGCTTATTGATGAGCTTGGCTTTGAACAGTTTACGTTTAAAAAGCTAGCCCAGCAAATGGGCTCCACGGAAGCATCGCTCTACCGCTATTTCGAGAATAAGCATCGCCTGCTGGTGTACCTTATTTCTTGGCACTGGGCATGGCTTCGCTTTCAAATTCGGTTTCATACTCATAATGTGGCTGATCCATGCGAACGGCTTCGGCTAATTCTGAGCATCATCACTAATGCTTATCGCGACAGCGCTACTACCGCCGAAATTGACGAGGCTGCGCTGTACCGGGTAGTGGTGGCAGAGGCCTCCAAAACCTATCTCACGCACGACGTTGACGAAGTAAATCACAACGGCTTTTATCGTGAGTACAAAGGTTTGTGTGCCGATGTGACAGCCGTGGTGCAGGAAATTGCCCCCCACTATCTTTATCCGCACGCTTTAGTCAGCACCTTGCTGGAAACGGCCCGCAAACAGCTCTTTTTCTCGCAGCATCTGCCCTCCCTGGCCGATACTCCTACGCCGGCCACCGCTGGCCAGGACATCTTTAAGTTTCTAGAAAACCTAGCCTTTTCAGTTCTTCACAATAACTGACCCTCAACAGGCTATACTCATGGCTAAAACCCCATTAAAGTCAACCCCTGGCCGACGCTTATGGCGGTTGTTGCTTTCTGAGCGCCGCGACATCGTTTATCTGTATGTCTACGCCTCATTGGCTGGCCTTATTACCTTATCGTTGCCATTGGGCGTGCAGAGTGTCATTGGCTTTGTGTCGAGTGGAGCAGTAAGTACGTCGCTGGTGGTGCTCATTGCCTTTATTACGGTGGGCACGGTGCTGGTGGGCGGCCTGCAGATCATGCAGATCTATCTTGTAGAGTTCTTGCAGCAGCGCTTGTTTGCGCGGGTCGCCTTCGATTTTGCCGTGCACTTACCGCGCGTACGCACGGAAGCGCTCGGCGACGAATACCTGCCGGAGCTCATGAACCGCATGTTCGACACGCCCACCTTACAGAAAGGATTAGCCATTCTGCTAATCGACTTTTCATCGGCGGGCTTACAAATATTGTTTGGGCTGCTTCTGCTGTCTTTTTATCACCCCATCTTTATTGCCTTTGGCCTCTTACTGGTCTTCATGCTCACCCTGCTGTTGCGTCTCACGTGGCGGCGAGGCCTCGAAACGAGCCTGACTGAGTCTAAATACAAATACCGGGTCGTGTCCTGGTTTGAGGACGTAGCTCGCACGGTACACACATTTCGCTTGGCTCCCCGCCAAGCGATAATCCTCGACCGCACCGACGACCATGTAAATGGCTACCTCAAGGCCCGCGGCTTGCATTTCCGGGTACTAATGACGCAGTATTTAGGCTTTGTAGGCTTCAAAACGCTTATAACAGCGGGTTTGCTGGCTATAGGCTGTTGGCTACTGGTCAATAAGCAAATCAATATTGGTCAGTTTGTAGCCTCTGAGATTGTTATCATTTTGACAATTCAAGCGGTAGAAAAGATCTTAATCAAGCTGGATGTACTGTACGACGCCCTGACCTCAATTAATAAAATTGGCCATGTGCTGGAGCTACCCACCATCAATAAGCAGTCGGGAGCTAACCTCACCTTTTTGGCTACCAATACGCAGGGCTTGCAAGTGGATTTGCGCATGGTTTCGTACCGTTACCCCGACGCCGACCATTCTACTATTGAGGAGGTATCGATGCAGCTGCAACCAAATGAGCACCTGGGCTTAGCAGGCTACGATAGTTCGGGTAAGACTACGCTCCTGCGCATTATGGGTGGACTTTTGGATACCTATCAAGGCGTGTTAACCTACGACGATATTGCGCTTCGCGACCTTGCCCCCGAGGCCTTATCGGGGGCATTGGGCGAGAATTTGTCGCATCAGCATTTATTCAGCGGCTCCGTAGTAGAAAACCTGACCCTTAATCAGCCGGAGATAAAGCCCACCGACGTAGCCTGGGTACTGGAGCTGGTAGGCCTGCGTGATACTCTGCACGCCTGGCCACACGGGTTGACCACGCACATAACTGCTGGTACACCCTTACCCGACAATGTGAGACAGAAGCTGCTCCTGGCCCGGGCCTTGGTACGCCGTCCCCGCCTGCTGTTACTCGACCACTTTCTGCCCGGGGTAGAGTTGGCTGAGCGACTGCGAATTCTCAAGCGTCTCCTGGCCACTGGCATGCCCTGGACGCTTATTCTGGCCTCCAGCGACGCGCGCTTGTTGGCATTATGCCCACGCATCGCGGTGCTACGCGAAGGCCGCTTGGTAGCTAGCGGTGATTACGAGTCTATGGCCCAGGAGCCTCACCTACAGGATCTCCTGCTTGTCTGATATAAGCCCAGGTAGCCTAGCAGCCGGTTTTTGATTGATGATTCACCTGGCTCCAATCCAGAACTTTTACCCCGGCAGCTTCTTCCTTCTGATGCTGAAAAAAGTAGCATTGGCCGCTCAAGCCTCTACCTGACATTTATTAGCTTTTCATAGCATGCCTTTCGCTGAGTATACTTTTCCTGAGACGCACCCCGAAGCCAAACGCTTCACGTCGTTTGCGCGGGTGCAGACGCCCCGTACTGGGCGGGTGCTGGCCCGTTGGTGCGGCGCACTGGGTGTGCTGGCGCTTCTATGTGGTTTTCTGCCCTGGACTCAGAATATTCGCTCTACGGGCACCCTAACTACGCTACGGCCCCAAGACCGGCCTCAGACGGTACCGAGCACCATTGCCGGCCGCATTATGCGGTGGCGCGTGCAAGAGGGACAACTCGTGCAGCGCGGTGATACGCTGGTGGAAATAGCGGAAATCAAGGACAAGTATTTCGATCCTGAGTTGCTGCTGCGTACCCGTGAGCAACTGCAGGCCAAAGAGGGCTCACTACGCGAGAATAGTGCGAAGACAGTCGCGCTGAGCCAACAGCAGGTAGCACTACGGCAGGCTTTGCGGGTGAGCCTGGATAAAGCTCAAAACAAAGTGCGCCAAAGCCGCCTTAAAGTGCTCAGCGACAGCGCCGAGCTAGTGGCTGTAAATGCCGATTTTGCCATTGCGCGGCAGCAGCTCGCTCGCCAGGAAACGCTCTACCAGCAGGGCCTGAAGTCATTGACGGAGCTGGAGCAGCGCCGCCTCAAGTTTCAGGAGTCGACGGCTAAACAGCAGGCGGTGACCAACAAGCTGGGCGGCAGCCAGCAGGAGCTGATAAATTCGCGCCTGGAGTTGCTTTCGCTAAGCGCCGAGTATCAGGATAAGCTGGCTAAGTCGGAAAGCGACCGGCGCAGCGCCACCGCTTACCAGTTTGACACGGAGGGCCAGATTGCCAAAATGCGTAATGAATATGCAAACCTGAGCCTGCGCAACGCCTTTTACCGCATAACTGCCCCCCAGGATGGCTACGTGGTACGTGCTCTGAAACAAGGTTTGGGCGAAATCATCAAGGAGGGCGAGCCCATCGTGACGGTGATGCCCTCGCACCCACAGCTGGCGGCAGAGCTGTACGTGAAGCCCATGGATATTCCGCTGCTCTCAGTGGGCCGGAAGGTTCGGCTGCAATTCGATGGTTGGCCAGCGCTGGTGTTTTCGGGGTGGCCTGGCACCAGCTTCGGCACCTTTGGGGGCGTGGTGGCCGTCATTGATAATATCGATAGCCAAGGACAGTACCGCGTGCTCGTCACCCCTGATCCTGCTGAGGAAGCCTGGCCTGCCCCGTTGCGCGTAGGCAGTGGCGTGTATGGCTGGGCCTTGCTCGACGACGTACCGATTTGGTATGAGCTATGGCGCCAGCTCAACGGCTTCCCCCTGATTTTGTAGGTCAGCCGAACGGCGCCACTAAGCTGGTAAAGGCCGGCGACAAAGCGGCTCAAGCAGAAAAGTACGTCACTGCTGAAGAATAAACCTTGCTCGTTCAGAAGGTTGCAAGACATTATCATTCGCTGCACATATATCCCCTTTTTGCCCCCCATGGCTCGTTACGCCTTTTTGCTGGTTGTGCTTCTGGCTGGTGTGCTTGGGCTGTTGCCGGCTAGCCGGGCGACGGCGCAAGCAGTGCCGCGCGATACGACGCAATCCGTCTTCACGCTTACCGATTTGGTTACCCACGTCACACTGCGGCACCCAATAGCCCGTCAGGCGGGCTTGCTGCCTGAGCGCGCACGGCAGGAAATTCGGTATGCCCGCGGCCTACTTGACCCATCCGTGAGCAGCAAGTATTATGGCAAGACCCTGGGTAGCAAGGACTATTTCAACACCTGGGACAACACGCTGCGGATACCGGTGTGGTTTGGCTTCGACGTAAAAGCGGGCTTCGAGCGCAATGTGGGCACCTATGTAAGCCAGCAAGTACGCACGCCCGAAAACGGCCTGAGCTACTTAGGAGTATCGGTACCCTTGGCGCAAGGCTTACTTATTGATGAGCGGCGGGCGGCTATTCGCCAAGCTCAGGCGTTGGCTGGCCTGGCGGAGGCTGAGCGCCGCGGTGCCCTCAACAAGCTGTTGCTGTCGGCCGCTAAGGACTATTGGGAGTGGAGCCTAAGCTACCAGCGCCTGGAGCTTTTACGCTACAATGCGGAGCTGGCCGAAGTACGATTCCGGGCTGTGCGCGAGCGTGTCCGGCAGGGCGATTTGGCGGCTATCGACTCGGTGGAGGCACTTACCGAACTCCAAAACCGTCAGGCCCAGCTGGTGCAGGCGCGGGTGCAGTGGCAAAACGTGACGCTGCTGCTCAGCAACTACCTTTGGGACGAGCAGAATCAGCCGCGCGAATTGCCCCCCACAATGCGCCCCGACGCGCTGCCCGCGCCTACCGCCTGGCTCTCCCTACCGCCTGACTCGGTAGAAGCGCTGGTAACCTTAGCCAGCCAGATTCATCCTGAACTAGCCAAGACCCGCGCTAAGCTCAACCAGCTAGGCGTAGAACGCAGGCTCCTGTCAAACAAGCTATTACCTAAGCTCTCGGTTGATTATAACCTCCTGCGTACTGGTCAGCCCTTCCAACCGGAAGGCGATATGCAGTGGACTAACACCTACCTCTCCAACAACTATAAGCTGGGCCTGAGCTTTCAATATCCGCTGTTGCTGCGCCAGGAAAGAAGCAAGCTCCAGCTCAACCAGCTCAAACGCCGCGAAGCCGAACTCGATCTGCAGCAGGACACGCGGGAAGTGCAAACCACCGTGCGTACTGTCGCCAATGATTGGGAGGCGTTGCGCGAGCAGCTCCGTGTACAAGAGCAAGTGGTTCAGAACTCGCAGACTCTGCGCAACGGCGAGCAGATTCGCTTTGAGAACGGTGAAAGCTCGGTGTTCCTGCTCAATTCGCGGGAAGCTTCCCTGGTCAGTGCGCGGGTAAAGCTGGCGGAGCTACAAGCTAAATATGCCCAGACACAGGCCACGCTGCGCTGGGCCGCTGGTGGTAGCGTGGAATAAAACGGCAGCGTGGTAGTACATCAAAAAAGCCCCCGACGCATCGGGGGGCTTTTTTGATTACTGAACAGTGGTAGCCGCCGAGGCTTCCTGCGCTTCCGGTCGCCGCATCCAGGCTGGGCCGCAGCTGGAGCGCATTTTCTGCCGAAACTTCTCCTGCTCTTCGGGCGTCAGGTGAGCCATGCGGGACTCCATCTTTTTGCGCCAGATTTCGCGGCTGGGGGCCCAGCCCCCAGGCCGGCCGCCGCGCCCCCAGCCACCAAAGAGAATACGGGTAAGCGCCAATAAACCAAGGGTTTGCCAGAAGCCGATGGCAGGCCCGCTAAAAAGCGTTGGCACCAGCCAGTTCCACAAGCTCATGGTTACAAAGCCGGCAGCCGCCACAAACAGCGTGGCGAAGAAGAAAAACTTGAGGCCGCGCAGCAGCCAGAATGAACGGTTCATGAGGGTCGATTTATGAAGTATTTTTGTCACCGAGGAGGCACTCATGCGGAGCGTTGCCTTCTGGGGGGCTTTTTTAGTCAGTGAATAACTCGGTGTACAGTTTCTGCAGGCGCTTGCGCAGGTGCTGCACAGCGTAGTGCTTGCGCGAAATCAGGGTTTTGAGCGGGACGCCGGTTTCGGCCTCCATTTCGCGGAAGGTTTTCTCTTCCAGCTCGTGCCACACAAACACCTGACGCTGGTTGGGGGGCAATTCTTCCAGGGCTTCCGCCAAGGCTTCCATTAAGGTCTCGCGCAACAAACGGTTTTCGGGCGAGTCAGCAGCAGCGGGCAGCACATCGGCGAGCAGCAGAGAATTCTCCTCGTCATCAAAGCCGCTAATGAGTTCATTTTCCAGCGAAACCGGCTTTTTGCGGCGGTAGAGGTCGGTGATTTTGTTGCGGGCCACCCGAAAAAGCCAGGCCGCCGCTTGCTCTACGGGCTTTAGCAGGCGGTAGCTTTCTACGAGTTCGGCAAAGACATCCTGTAGCACATCTTCGGCCTCGGCCTCATCGGGGATGCGTCGGCGGATGAATTGCAGCAGCCGGCCGCGCTGGGTGCGTACGGCTTCCTGTATCTGCTGGTCCTGGTGGCCTGCGGTCATGGCCAGCGTGGCGTCAAGCGTGAGGGGTAGCGTTTCCATTCTGCTCACACAGACGGATGAATCGGTAAATTACTTTATGCCCGACAAAGTATGTGTGCCGAGGTACTCTTTGTTAAAAATGCCCCCAGCCATCGTCTTCCCGGGAGGCCGATAAAGTACCTACTACTCCCACCTCCCTCCGGGCAAGCGCGCGTTGTTACCTATTATAGAGTGTGCGTTTTCCGATTTTCAGGATACCTTTGCCAGCTAATTAGCCCCGACCGAGCTTCGGGGGGCTTTTTGCTTTGTCGGCTAGCCCAACTGCATGGAACAGACCATCCCGGAAGTCATTCGCACCGTCCCGCTTCAGTACTACGTCTTCTTTGCCACGGCCCTGTTTGCCATTGGCGTAGTAGGAGTGCTCACGCGGCGCAATGCCATTATTATCTTCATGTGCGTAGAGCTGATGCTCAATGCCGTAAACGTGCTACTAACCGCTTTCTCCGCGTATCGCGCCGACCCAAATGGGCAGGTTTTCGTATTTTTCATTATGGCCGTGGCCGCCGCCGAAGTATCCGTAGGGCTAGGCATTATCGTGATGATCTACCGCAATTTTCAGAATACCGACGTCAATTTATTGAGTCGTTTGAAGTGGTAATGGTAACCTCATCCCCTAGCCCCTTCTCCTCGGGGAGAAGGGGGACTAGCTTTAATCTTGTAGAATAACTAGCAGCTAGAAAAGCTAAAAACTAGTCCCCCTTCTCCCCGAGGAGAAGGGGCTAGGGGATGAGGTCCCCACCAGCATATGCAAGAACTCGTTTTACCCAATTACGGCGCCCCTCATCCTACGCTGCTGTACGTCCTGATTCCGCTGTTGCCCTTCCTGGGCTTCCTGATCAATGGCTTGCTCAACAAGCGCCTATCCAGCACCGTGGCGGGCCTGATCGGCAGCGCCACGGTGTTGGGCTCCTTCCTGATTTCGATCTACCTGTTTACCACCTTCGAGCGTCAGTACACCGTGCAGCTCTTCGACTGGATTACGGTGGGCTCCATGCGCATTCCCTTCCAGTACCAGATCGACCAGCTCAGCCTGATTATGCTGCTGCTGGTGACGGGCGTAGGCTTCCTGATTCATGTGTATAGCATCGGCTACATGGCCCACGATGAGAACGTGGGTAAGTTCTTCAGCTTCCTCAACCTGTTTATTTTCAGTATGCTGGTGCTGGTGCTGGGGGCCAATTTTGTGATTCTGTTCATTGGCTGGGAAGGCGTCGGTCTATGCTCCTATTTGCTCATCGGCTTCTGGAACAAAAACCACGACTACAACAACGCCGCCAAGAAAGCCTTCATCATCAACCGGATCGGTGACCTGGGTTTCCTGCTCGGCATCTTTCTCATCTACCTTACCTTCGACTCGGTGCAGTACGCTGAGGTGTTTCAGAAGGCCGCGCTCAGCCAGTTTGGCCCCTACACCGTTAGCATCCTGACAGCCATTACGCTGCTCCTCTTCGTGGGTGCCATGGGCAAATCGGCCCAGCTGCCGCTCTACACTTGGCTCCCCGACGCCATGGCCGGCCCCACGCCCGTATCAGCGCTGATCCACGCGGCTACCATGGTAACGGCGGGTATTTATATGGTGCTCCGGGCCAACGTGCTCTTCACCTTGGCTCCGGCTACGCTCGAAGTAGTGGGCATTATCGGTCTGGCAACGGCTCTGTTCGCGGCTACCATCGGGCTGGCGCAGAACGATATCAAGAAGGTGCTGGCGTACTCCACGGTTTCCCAGCTGGGCTATATGTTCCTGGCTTTGGGCGTAATGGGCTATACCTCGTCCCTGTTTCACGTCCTGACCCACGCCTTCTTCAAGGCGCTCATGTTCCTTGGCGCTGGCTCCGTGATTCACGCCATGAGCAACGAGCAGGACATTCGTCGCATGGGCGGCCTGCGCAAAGCCTTGCCCATTACCTTCCTCACGTTCTTTATTGGCTGCCTGGCTATTTCAGGTATTCCGCCGCTCTCGGGCTTCTTCTCGAAAGATGAAATTCTGGCGCATACCTACGAGCACAGCAAGCTCATGTGGGCAGTCGGCTTGTTCACCGCCTTCCTGACGGCTTTCTACATGTTCCGTCTGCTCTTCCTCACGTTCTTCGGCGAGTTCCGGGGCACCGAGGAGCAGAAGCACCACCTGCACGAGTCGCCAGCCTCCATGACGCTGCCGCTGATTATCCTGGCTATTTTGGCGGCCGTGGGGGGCTTTATGGGCGCACCCATATTCCTGGGGGGCAAACATTACCTGGCTGACTTCTTAGCTCCCATTTTTACTTATTCCCGCCAGCTCAACCCGGCCGCCTTCGCCGGCGAAATTGACCATAGCACCGAACTCATGCTTATTGGCGCTTCCGTGGCGGCCGGTGTCCTAGGTATCATCTTCGCCTACGTGCAGTACGTTACGCGCGGCGTACGCCCAGTTTCGGACGAAGCGCAACGCTCGGCTCCCGAGAGTCTGGTGTACCACAAATACTACATCGACGAGTTGTACAACGCCCTCTTCGTGCGCCCCATCATGGGATTATCGCGCGGACTGTACCGCTTCGTGGAGCAAGGCATCATCGACCCGCTGGTAAATGGACTGGGCCGCCTGACTCTCGGTGGAGGGCAATTATTACGCTACGTACAGACGGGTACAATTGGCGTGTATTTGATTTTAATGGTGGTAGGTATCGTGCTTATTCTGGCGCTGAACTTTGGCAAGTTCTAGACGAATACTATGTATGCTGTTATTTGATTTAATTATAACTGATACTGTAGTAATTCTTTTTATTGTTGCAGTGCTCACTTTTATTCCATTTATTATTTGCTTGGCGTTTATCATCAAATATTATAATTCTCAAAAATTCTTTTTAAACTATATAAAACTGTTTTTCGCTTTTGTCCTCATCCAAAATTTGGTTTTGCACATTTTTTTAGTGAGAGATATTGGTGACACCAATATTTTCAGCTTTTATTTTAATCAGGTTTTTTATGTGTCAACACCAATCTTATTTACTACTTTAATAGCAGTCAGTATTTTTTTATTCACAAGAATAAACCAGAAAAGGAAGTTTATTAAATAGATATTTATAGGGTATTTTCTAAAAAAAATTAAATAATTCTCGACACGCACCACACAGTAAATAATGCTTACAGCTCTTCTCCTTTTCTTCCCTCTTGCCGCCGCGCTGCTGCTGCACTTTGTCAAAGGCAAAGCCGGGCGTGTATTCGCCCTTGGGGCGGCGCTGCTGGAGTTTCTGGTCGCGGTGTATGCGGCGGTTACGTTCAACGGCAGCAACGCCGGACAGCTGGAGGTGAACCTGCCCTGGATTGCCTCGGCGGGCATCAGTTTTCACGTCGGGATGGATGGGCTGAGCTTGCTGCTCGTGCTGCTCACCACCTTCTTGGTGCCGCTGATTCTGCTGGCTTCCTTCCGCCACGACTATAAAAACGAGTCGGCTTTCTACGCGCTGGTGCTGTTTATGGAAACCGGCCTGATTGGGGTGTTTACCTCCATGGATGCGTTTCTGTTCTACTTCTTCTGGGAAGTGGCGCTCATTCCGATTTACTTTCTGGCGGGCATTTGGGGCGGGGAGCGGCGCGTGGCCGTCACGTTCAAGTTTTTTCTGTACACCATCATCGGCTCGCTGTTTATGCTGGCCGGCTTCGTGTACCTCTATTATCAAACCGGCCCCGCCGCCAATGGCCTGGCCCCCCATACCTCCGACCTCCAGGCTTTCTACAACCTGAGCCTGACCGCGGCCGAGCAATCGTGGCTTTTCTGGTTGATTTTCATTGCCTTCGCGGTGAAGATGCCCATCTTCCCCTTCCACACCTGGCAGCCTGACACCTATACCGAAGCCCCGGCTCCGGCTACCATGCTGTTGTCGGGTATTATGTTGAAGATGGGCATCTACGGCTGTTTGCGCTGGCTCTTGCCCATTACCCCGCTGGGAGTTAGCCAGTGGGGCTGGCTGGTGATGATTCTAGCCGTTATCGGCATTATCTACGGCGCCATCATCGCCATTCGGCAGCGCGATATGAAGCGCCTGATTGCCTACTCCTCCCTCTCCCACGTCGGGCTGATGGCGGCGGGCGTGTTCTCGCTCACGCAAATGGGTTTGCAGGGCGCCGTCGTGCAGATGCTGGCCCACGGCGTGAACGTAGTCGGCATGTTCTTCATTGCCGACATCATCCAGCGCCGCACCAACACCCGCCTGATTCCGGAACTGGGTGGCCTGACCCAAACTACGCCGCTGCTCTCCGTGAGCTTCCTGGTAGTGCTGCTCGCCACGGTAGCCCTGCCCCTGACCAGTGGGTTCGTGGGTGAGTTTCTGCTGCTGGCGGGTGTGTTTCAGTACAACAACTGGCTGGGCGCCGTAGCGGGCGTTACCATCATTCTGGGGGCCGTTTATTTGCTGCGCATGTTCCAGCGCGTGATGCTGGGTCCGTCTACCTCGTTTACCGCTGCCTTCCGCGACCTGAACGGCGCCGAGCTGGCCGTTCTGGTGCCCCTGATTGTTATGATCTTCTGGATTGGCTTGTTTCCCAATACGTTCCTGCAAATGTCGGAGCCGAGCGTAGTTCGGATTCTGAGCTTAATGCAGCGGTAGAATGTAGCGCGAACTTTCAGTTCGCGCATCGTTAAACGACCGGTTGAGGGTCTTTTGCAACGGCTTGTTCAATAACTGCAACGATACGCGAACTGAAAGTTCGCGCTACAAACAACGACTTCGTTCAACGATTCCCCAAGCTGGAGCTTGGGGCAACCTTCTGCCAATGGCCTCTATTATATTACTCTCCGTTCTTGGCATCGCCAACCTCTTCTTAGGCTTTCTGCGCTCCAACCGCATGCTGCTGCCCGCGGCCATGGTTATTCTGCTGATTGTTTTCGGAGCCAACCTATTCGATTGGAATGCGCCATCTCAGTCGTATTTCAACAACATGCTTACCATCGACCGTTTCTCGGTCGCTTTCACGGGCATTGTGGTGCTCACCACGCTGTTGCTGCTCCCTTTCTCCCAAAAGTACGTGCACGACAACGAGGCTAACCTCGCTGAATATTACTCATTGCTGCTGTTCTCGCTCGTGGGGGCCATTATGATGGTTAGTTACGACAACATGCTCATGCTGTTCGTGGGCATCGAAATTCTGAGCATATCCATGTATGTGGTAGCTGGCTCCGACAAGCGCAACGTACGCTCCAATGAAGCAGCGCTGAAGTACTTTTTGATGGGCTCGTTTGCCACCGGCATTCTGCTCTTTGGTATTGCCTTAGTGTATGGTGCCACCGGTGCTTTCCAGCTCAGCGACATCGGCACGGCGGTTACCAATCCCGCCAACGACTCGCTGCGGCCCATGCTTTATATCGGCATTCTGCTGATGCTCATTGGTATTGGCTTTAAAGTGTCGGCGGCGCCCTTCCATTACTGGACGCCCGATGTGTACGAAGGCACGCCCACGTTCTTCGCCGCCTTCATGAGTACGGTGGTGAAAACTGCTGGTTTTGCCGCCTTTCTGAAGTTGCTGGTGCAGGCCTTCCCCGCCGCCCAAGGCTTCTGGATTCCGACTATCGTGGCTATGTGCGCCCTCACTTTGCTAATCGGCAATGTGGGTGCCGTTGCCCAGCAGAGCGTAAAGCGGATGCTGGCTTACTCCAGTATATCGCACGCAGGCTATTTGCTTATCGGTCTGGTCGCGTTCAATGGACAGCTTAGTGGCTTGTCGGCCAACGGTATTTTCTTTTACTCGCTGGCGTATTCCATTGCCACTATTGCCGCCTTCGGGGTGCTCAAGCTCGTGCACGATCAGCGCCAGCGCGAGGACTACGACGGCCTCAACGGCCTGGCCCGCACCAATCCGCTGCTGGCTTTCGTGATGACAATTGCTATGCTCTCCCTGGCCGGTATTCCGCTTACGGGGGGCTTTTTTGGCAAGTTCTTCCTCTTCGGCGCGGCGGTAGATAAAGGCTATATTGGCCTGGTTGTTTTCGCCGTCATCATGTCCATGGTCGGTATTTATTATTACTTGCGGCCCATTATTGCCATGTACATGAAGCCTGCCGATGATGAAGCGGCGGCTCCTATCGTTGTAAGCAGCTTTCAGTCGGCCGTTCTGATTGTCCTTGCTTTGCTTACTGTGGTACTTGGCATATTGCCTGGCTTAGTAAGCGGAATTTTATAGGAGAATACTATTTGAATCTATAACAAGAAAAGAGCGGCTTAATAAGCCGCTCTTTTCTTGTTATAGATTCAAATTAGCCGGTCATGCAGAACGCAGTGAAGAATCTGGCGTGTTTAACTGGGTTACTAATTCCACATCAGCAAGCGAGATGCTTCGCGCTGCTCAGCATGACAGACGATTTATTCGCTATTACTTCTTGTATTTATCTTTAGGCAAGCGGCTGCCCTATTTAACTCCTAATAATTGTCGAAAATCATTTTCAATATTGCGCATAACTACCGGAATTGATTTTCGCACTATTTCAGAAGCTAGCTGTGCCTTCGCAAAATCAGGACGGAAATAGTCATTTTCCCCACCAAATCCTGACGCGCTGTATTTGTGCATACTATCGAAGTAGCTATTGCGCAGCGCATCCAGTTGGGCGCAAGACTCCAGAGAAAAGAAGATCTTGTTTGCGGTGTAATAAGTTAGAAAAGCCTCGTATGCCTGACTGGCGGTTTTAATCCGCTCTTCTTCTTCCAGATCGGCATCCGCATGAATGAATTTTAGCGTGGCCGTCATCTCTTTCAGAGCCGCGTTCAGGCTTACTATTTTTTGGTACAGGCTTTCCAGCACGAGCATGCGCTTTTCGTGGAGCCGCGAATCCTTGGTATTGGCTAGCTGTAGCTCGGCCCTAAACTGCTCCAGGCTCCGATCAAGCTGCGCCTTGAATTCAATCGACTTGCTTTCCAACTCCTTCTCATACGCCCGAAACCGCATTTTCAGAAACTGCTCGCCCAGCGCCTTCGCCACCCACGAGGCGGCCCCAATGAGCAGCGCATATACGCTAACATTTGCCAAAACCTCGCCCCAGTTGATTCCCATGCCTGCCATTCCATTTTTCCAATAATATACTTCCATTACCGCATAGCTTAGTCGCAAACCAGGTCGGCTGATTTGATAACTTCTGGGGGCATTTTAGTGCCCTATCTTCATAAAAAAGCCCCCTCGTATATAAGGCAGGCTTTTTTATGAAAATGGGGCACTAATATCTACTTGCGGGTAACGCGCAGACTAATGCGGCGGTTGAGGGCGCGGCCGTCCTCAGTGTCGTTGCTGGCAATCGGGATTTTCGGGCCATAGCCTTTGGTCGTGATGCGGGTAGCATCAACGCCCAAATCGGCGAGAACTGCCATAGCCGCATTGGCCCGGTCCTCACTCATCTTCATGTTGCTGGCGAAGCTGCCGCTATTGTCGGTGTAGCCACCGATGCGGACTTTAGTACGTGGAAAGTTTTTCAAAATAGCCGCGACATTCCGAAGCTGTTGCTGCGACTCAGGGGTGAGCACGGCGCTGGAAGGAGCGAAATAAATCCGATCGAAGCTAATCCAGCCTTTCGTTCGGTTCACCGAATCTACCTGAGCGGCATCATTGGCCAGAAACTGATACAACCGGTTTTCCGTCGAGTTGGCGCCCACCATTTGCCGGGTGCCATCGTTCAGCTTAATAAGAGTGGGAAGTCCGGTGTCGTAAATGTAGTTGCCGGTAGCCTCATCATAGCGTCCTTGGCCAGCGCCGGCCGGGCCAGCAGCTACCACGTTAGTAGCTGAAGTCGATTCAGTATTCGATTCGGAGTTCCCAGACAAACTATTCAAGCCTGCATCTATCCGGTCTTGGCCCAAGAAGTAGCCCAGAGCAGCGGCAATAGCTATAAGCAGTATGCCCAAGCCCAGCCAGCTAGAGGACCAGATGGAGGTTTTGGCCGGCGCCTCTTCCGGATGATAGTAATCGCCGACGGCTGTTGTGCGTCGGTTTTGTAGCCCAACCATATCGGGGCTGTATCCCTGCCCATTCATGCGCGGCTCGAAACTCATCGGACTCGGCCGGGGAATAGTCTGCGGCTGAACTTGGGCTTCTGAGCGAGGCTGAGAGGCAAAAGACTGGGTCATTTCGGGCTGAATCGTACCCATCATGCGGCGCTGTTCCTGTAGCCAATGACTCAAGCTGTTGGCATCCAGCTCTCTTTCGGCGGCCTGCTGGCCCAATAGGCCCAGTGTAATAGGTGTGGCCAAGCCTAGCAGGTTGACCACGGTCGTATTATGGCTCCCCGCACCATTTGCAACCGTCTCAATGGTACCATTATACCTATCGCTAAGGAGTGACTTCATTAGTTCAGCGCCCCGGCTTTGCCAACCACCGCCACCGATTAGTCGGCCGGTGGTTGGCCGCAGCACGCCCTGCTCATGCGCTTCGCGAGCCATGCCCCATAACACTTCGGCACCACCAGCTTGCTCAGCCAGAGTGGCTAAACTGTTTATTACCAAAGAAACAACTCGGCTAAGAGCTCCCTCAATACCAGCTTCGCTCTCTCCGACTGCCGCTACTCCGGTTTGCCGAATAACTTCTGAAGAGAAGTGGTTTTTTACAGCTTCCAGTAAATTGTAAATCATAGCAGTAGATGAATGAATATGCGTCGAAAGAACATGATATTAATAATTTTTATTGAATAAATATCATATTTTGTGAAGCAAAATACTGGAACTCAACAGTGTATACAGGAAGCAGCCAACGTATGAGAAGCACCTGTAGTGAGGTTGCCCCGGTCCGGATTTAGCCTTATAAGAGTCTTATACGACTTCATCTACCTACGGGCTACAGATGCCTCTTTTAGGAGCGCCGCATCACCGTGCTAGCTTCATCGGCGTACACCACGGCTTCATCGTGAAAAGGCTCGTCGCCCCGAAACTTCTGTAGCACGCGCGCCGTGGTGATAATATCCTTCTGGCAATACTTGATAATACGCGGCAAATCCTTCTCATCGTAGTACACGCGGGCCACGTCGCCGCCGTTGATGTCGTCTTTGGGCGTGGGAATGCCGAACATAGCCGCCAGCAGCGGCAACGACGTGTAGGATTTTCGGTCGCCAAATTTCCACAGCTCCATGGTGTCGAAGTGGGCTACCTCCCAGGGCTTTTTGCCGGCAATATCCAGCTGCGGCGGTAGCGGCAGGCCGTTGATGAGCAGCCGCCGGCCTAAGTAAGGAAAGTCGAACTCTTTCCCATTGTGGGCACAAAGCAAGTACTGCGGCTTGCGGGCCAGCAGCGCCGAGAACTCGCGCAGCATCAGCTTCTCGTCTTCATCTGCGAAGGACTTCACGCGGAAGCGCCAGGTTTCTTCCTGCCTATCGAAGTTGAAACAACCCACCGAAATGCATACCACCCGGCCAAACTCAGCATAAATACCCGCCTGAGCGAATAAGCTGGCAGCCTCCAGGTGCGAGGGCATAGATTCCACTTCCTCGGGGCCGGTGCGCCAACCTTTGTCGCGCCGCAGGGCGTGGCACTTGTGCTCCCAGAGCAGGCGCAGCATGTCGTTCAACTCGTCGTGGCAGCCCACGCACGGCACCGTTTCAATGTCGAGGACAAAGATCTGGTCGAGCGGAGTTTTGCGCAGAATCTGCATGAGATAGGTGTGGCTAGCGGCTGGTAGTGCCGAAGATAGCGTTTTTGGGCGCTGGGGGGCAAATCTTATCTTCTGAACCACTTCTAGATGTGCTACGCTATAGGCTTTCCCTTCTGCTTAGGTTTTCAATGTCATTTTGGTCGCGGGGGCGTCCGGCAGCTCGCTTCGCTTGAAGCAGGTGTTTATACTGGATCAGGCGCACAGTTATTCCATCTACTTCAGTATCTGCTGCTTGCGTGTGTGCTTCGGTGAAATTCAAGCCTTTCAGTCGCGTGATAATATCAATAGCTACTGGCGGACGACCGAAGGTAAAAACGTCCAGCGTCGGATTATGCAAAAAATTGTGCGGAGTCATATCGAACACAGGCATGCCAAACCGTTGAAATGCCTGCGCTAATCGCTCATAATTTTCCGCCGATTTCTCCACCCAAATATCCAAGTCGCCGGTGGTGCGGCTGTAGCCGTGCAGAATCACGGAATAGCCGCCGACCAGCACGTACTTTACCTGGGCTAGCTGTAAAGCCCTCAAAAAATCCTGAAAATCAATATGAAAGAGGTTACTCACGGTTGTGCGTATGTTGCCGGCAAGAGAATGCCGTACGGTCTAACCGAGGAGGGTTGTTAATGTCGTATCTAAAGGCCACACTAATTAAGTACGCTGCTACCCGTAGCCGCTCGGTGGGCGTAGCGGGTTGCTGGGCAGCGTGGTATTGCGCGTTTTGTTCGTGCGTACCGGCGTGAAAGGCCGTGCGGTCGAGGCGAAAGTGCATGGCGGGCAGACAGGTGTGGTTAGCGAGCGATACTGCTGAAGATAGCGTTTTTGGGCGCTGGGGGCAAATTTTGTCTTTTAAGTGCCTTATCGCAAAAAAGAAAGCAGCACCTATTTCGTAAGGTGCTTTAGGCAATTACCTAACTATTCTACCTTGTTGATACTGGCGTATCAAATGTTCCAAGTCATGAGTTGAGCCTGATAGTGCGGTAATGCATACTGCATCTAAATGTTTGCGTGTCTGATGATGAGCAATCATCAGATATTTCATAAGCCCAGTTCTACCACTTGAAACCGACTCAATTCTCACCTGAATTTGTTTCCATGCTACAAACCCAAGTTTCGGAGTCCAAAGTCCGGCAGGGCTAAGTTGCAAGGCTGGTTGTGTTTCCATTGCGGACTTTTTGCCAAGCCATATAAAAACACAACCAACACATAAAACCCAGAATGTAGCTAATCCATTTACTGGCCTAACCGCTACCCCATACACGGCAAGCAGAACGATTGCTATACCGAACAAAAGGCAAAAGTAACCCGCCCATTTCACGTTGTAAAAAACGTGAGGGTACTCCTTCGGCTACACTTGTTACTTCCCCACTACCGCCGTAGCAATACTCAGCTCCTTTAATTGCCCCCCAGAAATCGGCGAAGGCGAGTCGATCATCACGTCGCGGCCGGAGTTGTTTTTCGGGAAGGCGATGAAGTCGCGGATGGAGTCGGCGCCACCGAAGAGGCTGCAGAGGCGGTCGAAGCCGAAGGCGATGCCGCCGTGGGGCGGCGCGCCGTACTCGAAGGCATCGAGCAGGAAGCCAAACTGGGCCTGCGCTTCCTCATCGGAGAAGCCGAGCAGCGAGAACATGCGTGCCTGCACCGTGCGGTCGTGAATCCGGATGGATCCTCCTCCCACTTCCACGC
Source organism: Hymenobacter sp. R533113 (assembly GCF_056835965.1). Classification (NCBI taxonomy): domain Bacteria; kingdom Pseudomonadati; phylum Bacteroidota; class Cytophagia; order Cytophagales; family Hymenobacteraceae; genus Hymenobacter; species Hymenobacter sp. R533113. Next base: position 181,741 of record NZ_JAKWBD010000001.1, on the reverse strand, counting down.
CGTTAATTACCATGTCATAGGCATTGGCGCGCACCTGACCGATAGTTTCCGGGTTGTCGAGCAGGGCAATATCCTCGGGCTTGGGGGAGGTGAAGGGGTGGTGCATGGCGAAGTAGCGGTTTTCCTCCTCGTTGAATTCGAGCAAAGGGAAATCCACCACCCAAAGCGGGGAGAACGTATCCTTATCCCGCAGGCCCATGCGCTGGCCAATTTCCAGACGCAGTTCCGACAGCGCCTTGCGGGTGCGGCTGGCCTCGCCAGCCAGCAGGAGCAGCAAGTCGCCGGGAGCCGCGTTGAACGACGCTTTCCACTGCTGTAAAACTTCCTGCGAATAGAATTTATCAACCGAGGATTTCACGCTGCCATCAGATTCCACGCGGGCGTAGATGAGACCAGTAGCGCCAATCTGCGGACGTTTGACAAACTCGGTCAACTCGTCGAGCTGCTTGCGCGTGTACACGGCGCAGTTGATGGCGTTGATGCCAACGACCAACTCAGCATTCTCGAATACCGGAAAGCCTTGCCCCGACACGATATCCTGCGTTTGAGCAGCCGTGGGGGGCGTTTTTTCGGCATTCTTCATCTCCACGAACTTCATTTCAAAGCGCGTGTCAGGCTTGTCGTTGCCGTAGAAGCGCATGGCGTCGGCGTAAGTCATGCGCGGCAGCTCCCCGATTTCCAGGCCCTTTACTTCCTTAAACAGATACTGCACCAGCCCCTCGAAGGTGCGCAGAATGTCTTCCTGCTCCACAAATGACATTTCGCAGTCAATCTGGGTGAACTCAGGCTGGCGGTCGGCGCGCAAATCTTCGTCGCGGAAGCACTTCACGATCTGGAAATAGCGGTCGAAGCCCGACACCATCAGCAGCTGCTTAAACGTCTGGGGCGACTGGGGCAAGGCATAAAACTCGCCCGGATTCATGCGCGAAGGCACCACAAAGTCGCGGGCACCTTCGGGCGTGCTTTTAATGAGGACTGGCGTTTCTACTTCAATAAACTGTTGCCCATCCAGGAAGCGGCGCGTCGCCTGGGCCACGCGGTGGCGCAGCTCCAGGTTGCGGCGTATGGGCGAGCGACGCAAATCGAGGTAGCGGTACTTCATGCGCAGGTCGTCGCCGCCGTCGGTGTCGTCTTCGATGAGGAAGGGGGCAATTTGGCCGGGTTCAGCACATCCAGCTTCTCCACCCGAATCTCGATGTTGCCGGTGGGCATCTTATCGTTTCTGGAGTGGCGCTCGGCTACTTTGCCCGTCACGCAGAGCACAAACTCACGACCCAGCTGGCGGGCCTGCTCCCGGACTTCGGCCGTTTCAACGCCTTCTTCCAGAGCCAGTTGAGTGAGGCCATAACGGTCGCGCAGGTCAACCCAGAGAATGCCGCCTTTGTCGCGGGTGCGCTGCACCCAGCCGCAAAGAGTAACAGATTGGCCAGCGTGGTCGAGGCGAAGTTCGCCGCAGGTATGGGTACGGAGCATGTGCTTGAATAGTCGGTAAGAGGTAATCGGGACTTTGAGAGCGAAGGTAGGAAGATATGGCGGGCCCGAAAATGCGCCGGGGTTGGCTACTTTATTTTTTCGGCGCTGTAATACCCACATCAAGGCTGCGATTTATGGCTTGAGCTGCTGGAAAAGATTCTTGTCGATAAGGGCAACTATTATAGCCTATGCTCTATCTTTCAGCTGATTCTTTCCGCCTTTTCCACCAGAACGTCATGCTGAGCCTGTCGAAGCATCTCTCCCGCTTCGTTGCAATGCTTTGATTATTACCCAATAGAGATGCTTCAACAAGCGGACGCCAGATCAAGCATGACCACCTTTTAGAGTTTACCATTCTTCCTCCCTTTACTCTCTTCCCTTACGCATGGCCCTCGTCATTAAAAATCTGTCGAAAACCTACTCAAACGGTGTGCAGGCCCTGCGCGACGTGAACCTCACCATCCCCACAGGTATGTTTGGCCTGCTAGGGCCCAATGGTGCGGGCAAATCCAGCCTGATGCGCACGATTGCCACTCTGCAGGAAGCCGACAGCGGCAGCATTCACCTCGACGAGCTGGACGTACTGCGCGAAAAAGACAGCGTGCGCCGGATTCTGGGCTATTTGCCCCAGGAGTTCGGGGTGTACCCCAAAGTAGCCGCCGAGGATTTGCTCGATCATTTCGCGGTGCTCAAAGGCTTGTCAGACAGCAAGGAACGCAAAGCCACCGTGGCGGCCCTGCTGCACAAAACCAACTTGTATGACGTGCGCCGCAAGAATCTGGGAGGCTATTCGGGCGGTATGAAGCAGCGCTTCGGCATTGCGCAAGCCTTGCTGGGCAACCCGCGCCTGATCATCGTAGATGAGCCCACAGCCGGCCTCGACCCCGCCGAGCGCAACCGCTTTCATAACCTGCTGTCGGAAATCGGAGAAAACATTATCGTCATCCTGAGCACCCACATCGTGTCGGATGTAAGTGACTTGTGCCGCAATATGGCCATCATCAATAAAGGCCAGGTGCTGCTCACCGGCGACCCGCTGGTGGTGATGAACGAGTTGCAGGGCCAGGTGTGGCGCCGCGCCATTGCCAAAGAACAGCTACCGGCGTTGCAGCAGGAGCAGCAGGTAATTTCCTCCCGCCTGTATGCCGGTCAAACCATTGTGCACGTGGTCAGCGACGGGTCGCCGGGGCCGGATTATGAGCCGGTAACGCCTTCGCTGGAGGATGTGTATTTCGCCCGCATTGCGGAGGCTGAACGGGGTGTGACAGTAGTGGCTTAGTGACCTCACCCCCTAGCCCCCTCTCCCCGGGGATAGGGGGCTAGGGGGTGAGGTCACTATCACTCCATCCATAAGACTTCAAAACATCCTCTCCCATGTTCCTCCAAATATTCCGCTTTGAGCTGTGGTACCGACTGCGGCGACCAGCTACGTATATCTATTTCGGCATCCTGCTGCTGCTGGCTTTTCTCCTGATGCTCACGTCGGGGGGCTTTTTTAAGGACTTATCGGTGAGTGTGGGCAGTAAGGTGTTTGTGAATTCGCCATTCTCCCTGAATGGCTATACCACTGTACTTACCCTGGTGCCGGGCGTGCTGCTGATTTCGGCTATGTTCGGGCCGGCTATCTTGCGCGACTTTGAAACCCGCATGCACCCGCTGCTCTTTACTACACCCATCTCGCGGTTGGGGTATCTGGGCGGGCGCTTCGCCGGCACGCTCGTTATTACAATGCTGGTGCTCAGCGGCATTGCGGTGGGCTTATTTATTGGAACGCTGATACCGGGCATGCCGGCTGACCGCATTGGGCCGCAGCGACTAATGAGCTACGTGAATCCTTACCTCACGCTGGTGCTGCCCAACGTAGTGCTGATGGGGGGCATTTTCTTTGCCTTAGGCACGCTCACGCGCAAGGCTCTGGCAACCTATGTGGGCAGCATCGTGTTTTTGGTGCTGTATTTTGTAGCCCAGAGCCAGCTCTCCGACCTCGACAACCAAACCATTGGCAGCCTGCTCGACCCGATGGGCAGCGGCGCCACCCGCCAACTCACCAAATACTGGACGACAGCCGAGAAAAACACCCAGCTCGTACCGCTGACCGGCTTGTTGCTCGGCAACCGCCTGGTGTGGCTGGGGGTGGGCCTGGCGCTGCTGGGCTTCTGCTTCTGGCGTTTCCGCTTCGCCCAAAGTGCCGCCGAAGGCCCTGTGCGCCGCCGCGCTGAGCGGCCCGGCCTGGATGTAGTACCCGCCACAGCCAGCGTGGTACTGCCCCGCGTACACCAGCAATTTGGCACTAGTCAATATCTGCGGCAATGGGCGCGCCTGACGAAGCTGGAGTTTCTGGACATTATCCGCAGCCCCTATTTCATTGCTATCGTGGTGGCAGGTCTGGCCTTTTTGCTGGCCGCGGCCCTACAGATCGGTAAGATCTTCGACACCAGAACCTTTCCCGTAACGGCTCAGGTGGCCATCATTTTGTCGGGGTCATTTAGCCTCTTCTCGCTGGCAATTATCACCTTCTACGCCGGCGAGCTGGTGTGGCGGGAGCGGGACGCTCACCTCAACCAGATTTACGACGCGCTGCCGCTGCCTAACTGGGTGCCTCTGGCTTCTAAGCTAGCCGCGCTGCTGCTGGTGCCCGTGGTGCTGCAAGTAGTCGTGCTGGTTTGCGGCCTCCTGACGCAGATATTCTCCGGCTACTACCAGTTCGAGTTAGGGCTGTACTTCCAATACCTGTTCGGACTGCGGCTTATCGATTATTGGTTGCTGGTAGTGTTGGCAATAGCAGTGCACGTGCTCGTCAATCATAAGTATCTGGGCCACTTCGTGATGCTGCTTTACTACATGTTCACGCTTTTCGCAAGCCAAATCGGATTGGAGCACAACCTGGCGATATATGGCTCCGATCCCGGCGTGCAGTACTCGGCCCTGAATAAATTCGGTCACTTCATCGGGCCGTTTTTATGGTTTAAGCTGTATTGGGCGGCGCTGGCGCTGGTGTTGGCCGTAGGGGCCAATCTGCTCTGGGTGCGCGGCACCGAAACCAGCGGCAGCGTGCGCCAAAAGCTGGCAGCCAGTCGCTTTACTGGCCCCGCGCGCCTGGCGATGGGTGCCGGTCTGCTTACTTTCCTGGTTGTGGGGGGCTTTATTTATTATAATACCAATGTACTCAACCGCTACCAGGGCTCCAAAACCCAGGAGAAGCTGACGGTTGAGTTTGAGAAGAAATACAGCCGCCTGGGCCGTCGCCCCCAACCGCGTATCACGGCCGTGGAGGTGCAAGCCGACTTATTTCCGAGCAAGCAGGAAGTGCGCCTGCGGGGCCAGTACTGGCTGCGCAACAAGACCAGCTTTCCCATCGACTCCATCCATCTGAATCTGCCTGCCGAAGCCAAAATCCGCCTGCTGGCTCTCGGCGTGGCTGGGGCTACGCCGGCCCGCACCGTGCTCACCGATTCACTTTTGGGTTTCTACGTGCAGCGCCTACCTAAGCCTCTGGCGCCCGGCGATTCGTTGCCGTTGCGCTTCGATTTGTACTACGCCGCGCCGGGTTTTGAGAACGTGACTAACCGTACCGGCGTGGTATACAACGGCACTTTTATCAACAACCTCCAGTTCATGCCCAGCATTGGCTATAATTCCAACGCCGAAATCAGCGACGAGGAAACGCGCAAGGACTACAATTTGCCCCCCAAGCCACGCATGGCCTCCTTTACCGATACGGCCGCCCGGCGCAACACGTATATCAGCCACGACTCGGACTGGGTGCGCTTCGCGGCCACCGTCAGCACCGAGCCCGGCCAGCTAGCTATTGCGCCGGGCTATTTGAAAAAGGAATGGAAAGAAAACGGCCGACGCTATTTCCGCTACGAGATGGACGCGCCCATTCTCGACTTCTACTCCTTCCAATCGGCCCGCTACGCCGTGCGCAAGGCCAAATGGAACGACGTGGACATCGCCATTTATTACCAGCCCGGCCACGAGTACAATCTCGACCGCATGGTGCGCGGCGTGCAGGACGCGCTAACATATTACACCAAGAACTTCGGCCCCTACCAGCACCGGCAGGTGCGCATTATCGAGTTTCCGGGCTATCAGACCTTCGCCCAAAGCTTTCCCAACACTATTCCTTTCTCTGAAAACATCGGTTTTGTCGCCAGAATTGACTCCGCCGACCCTGAAGACGTGGATTACCCCTACTACGTGACCGCCCACGAGGTGGCGCATCAGTGGTGGGCCCACCAGGTAATTGGGGCCAACGTGCAAGGCTCTACGCTGATGTCGGAAACCCTTTCGCAGTACGCGGCCCTGATGGTGATGAAGCAGTTCTACGGCGAGGCCCGGATGCGCAAGTTCCTGAAGCACGAAATGGACCGCTACCTCACGGGCCGGGCCACCGAGCAAAGCAAGGAACTTCCCTTATATAAGGTTGAAAATCAACAATATATTCATTACCGCAAGGGCTCAGTGGCGATGTACGCCTTGCAGGATTACGTGGGGGAAGACAAGGTAAACCAAGCGTTGGCGGCCTATATTAAAGAGGTGAAATTTCAGCAACCGCCCTATACTACCTCGCCGGATTTGGTGCGCCACCTGCGCCAGGTCACGCCCGACTCCTTGCAGTACCTGGTCACGGATATGTTTGAGCGCATTACGCTGTATGAAAACCGGGTCGATTCGGTGTCTTACAAAAAGCTGCCGGGGGGCAAATACCGCGTTACGCTGAACCTGAACAGCAAGAAATTCTACGCCGATAGTCTGGGTAACGAGCGGCCCGCGCCCATGAACGACTGGGTGGATATTGCGGTGCTTACCGAGCGCAAAGTAAACGGCAAGTGGCGCGACGAGCCTTTGTACCGGCGCAAAACGCGCCTAAAAGCCGGCACTAATAAGCTGGAAATTATTGTGGCCGAGAAACCCGTAAAGGCTGGTATTGACCCATTTAATGAATTAATTGACCGCGACCCAGACGACAACCTAAAAAACTTACCGCGGAGCTAGCTGGGGGGCTTTTTGGGTTTGGCCCGGATTGTGCAAAGGGCCGGAAGACACTCTTGTTTTCCGGCCTTTTGTCTATTCTTCCTATGAAATATACTGCTCTTCTCGCCGCGGCCTTCCTCACCGTAGCATCTGCCCAAGCCCAAACTTCCACTAAAGGCAAGACCAAAACGCAGGTCAACGGCACCAGCGTCAAGTCCAAGACCAGCGCCGAGCCCATTGTGCTGGATGGCCCGATTAAGCGCGTCGAAACCCTTTCGGGCATCGACGTGTACCCAGATCCGAATACGAATACTATTTTTCTGAGCTTCACCCAGCAATTCACTAAGCCCGGCACGCTGGTGATGACCAACTACAAAAACACCCCCGTGTACACCGCCGCCATCAACCCCCAGAACAACACGGGCCAGCCCGTAGATCTGGGTCGCATTCCGGCTGGCACATATTTGGTAGAGGCTAAAACCGGCAACTACGTGTACTGGAAAAAGGTGCGCATTAAGTATCCATCGGTACCGGTGGCCAGCAAAAAAGAAGCGACGCTAAATCCGCCTATTTAGTTAGCTTTTTTACCTCCGTAGTCGTTTCGGCTGCGGAGGTTTTTTATTTGTGGTGATGTTAGCAGAGTTGTTTAGTTCTGTCATCCTGAGGAACGAAGGACCTTATTTCATCTACACATGTCTTTGTTACGCCTGTCGTTCTCATTTTATAAGGTCCTTCGTTCCTCAGGATGACAGAACTAAACAGTGTCCGCAACGGCGAGACACAAGTATGTGTCTCTACACCGTTCATTTGCAACTTTCTCGTTTGATTCTCCCCAATATGAAAAGCTCTTTGCGTCTGCTCCGATTTGCCCCCTGGACCTTGCTCCTCCTGGTTTTGGTCGCTTTTGTGGCACCCAAACTCAAGAAAACCCAGATCACTAAAAACCTCACCATCGGGGTGCCCGATGGCTTCTCAGCCTTGCCCGACGATGGCATAGCCGCCAAATATCCCGCCCCGCGCAAGCCCCTGGCCGTATTTACTAACCCCAGTGGCCGCGTCGATTTCAGCGTAGCTCAGAAACCCAGCACCTTCACCAGCAAGGATTACGGCATTCTACTCAAGATTTACAAAGCCAGCATTCAGAACACCTACACCAAAGTGGATTTCCTGGCCGAAGACATCCGCACCATCAACAAGCGTGATTTTGTGGTGCTAGAATTCGTATCGTCGGTGGCGGATACGCGGCGAGGGGGCAATTTGGCGCCCATCCGTCGCTACCAATTGGTGCAGTACGCCATTGAGGGCGACCAGTTGATGGTATTTACTTTCAACTGTCCGGCCGAGGAGCAGCCCCAGTGGCAGCCCACGGCGCAAGCCATGATGAAAAGTATTGCGTTGAAGTAACGTAACTATAAAACAGGCGGTCATGCAGAGCGAAGCGAAGCATCTCGCGTGCTGATGTTGCAAGGGTAACTCAACGAAGCACGCGAGATGCTTCGCTCCGCTCTGCATGACCGCCTGTTTCAGTTTAGCATAAGAACTATCAATTAGCTTATGACACTTTCCCTTTATAGCGACGAGAGCTACATGCGTGAGGCGCTGAAGCAGGCGCGCTACGCCTTGGCCGAAGACGAGATTCCAATCGGGGCAGTGGTAGTGCTGGAGCGGCAGATTATTGCGCGGGCCTACAACCAAACCGAAAAGCTAAACGACGTAACCGCACACGCCGAAATGCTGGCCCTCACGGCGGCGGCTAACTTTTTGGGCAACAAATACCTCACCGATTGCACTTTGTACGTTACCGTGGAGCCCTGCGTGATGTGCGCGGGCGCCAGCGCCTGGGCTCAGATGCGGCGTTTAGTATACGGCGCGCCGGAGGAAAAACATGGGTTTCGGCGGCACGGTAACCTTCTGCACCGGCGCACGGAGTTGGTTACCGGAATCATGGCAGCGGAAAGCGCTGAGCTAATGCAGGAGTTTTTTGCCCGCAAGCGGAAATAACTACTTTTGGTGGCGGCTGGGGGGCAAATTCTAACCCTGCGGCGGCTTTGTCAGTTAAGTAAATATAGTAGCTGCTCGAACGCCGGGCGGCCTTACGCGTTTCCTTTCACCTCCAAACCTTTCTTTCCCATGGCCTTCGAACTGCCCCAACTGCCCTACGCCCACGACGCCCTCGAACCACATTTCGATGCGCAGACGATGGAAATTCACCATACCAAGCACCATCAGGCCTATGTTACCAACCTGAACAATGCCATTCAGGGCACGGAGATGGAAAGCCAGTCTATTGAGGACATTTTGCAAAACATTGCCGCCGCTCCGGCAGCCGTCCGCAACAACGGTGGTGGCCACTGGAATCACTCGTTGTTTTGGCAGATCCTGACGCCTAATGGCGGTGGACAGCCTAGCGGCGCTATCGGTGAGGCCATCACGCAGTCGTTTGGCAGCTACGATAAATTCAAGGAAGAATTCACCAAAGCCGCTACCACGCGCTTCGGTTCGGGTTGGGCCTGGCTGTGCAAGCAGCAAGACGGCTCCCTGCAAATCTGCTCGACGCCCAACCAGGACAACCCGCTCATGCCCGACGCCGGCTGCAAAGGCACGCCCGTACTCGGCCTCGACGTGTGGGAGCATTCTTACTATCTGAAGTATCAGAATAAGCGTCCCGACTACATCGCCGCGTTCTACAACCTCATCAATTGGGACGAAGTGAACAAGCGTTTCCAAGCCGCCGCTTAAGACGGTAGCCAGCAATTACGCCAGAACGTCATGCAGAGGCAGTCATACTGGATCTGGCGTCCGCTTGTCGAAGCATGACCGTCTTTTTCTTTGGTAACATCGGCCCACGAGACGCTTTGCTGCCTCAGCATGACGTTCTTCATTCATAAAAAAATCCCCCCAGCACACTGCTAAGGGGATTTTTTTATGAATTAGTGGGTTGTAGAGACGCAATACTTTGCGTCTCGTCGTTGCTGACTTTGTTCCGGTGCAGGACTGGTCGTTCAATGACAATACACAAAATATTGTACCTCTACTGCAAAGTCACGACGGCGCCGAAGTACAGGAAGCGGCGCTGGAAATACTCCGGGTTGGCTTGGGTGTAATCGGCGGAATACGAATACCTGCTCACGTTGCGGGTATTCAGCACGTTGCTTAGCACCGCGTAGAGCACAAGCGTGTTTTGATTCTGACGGCTGCGGATGAATTTGCTGGCCGTCAGGTCGGTGCGAAAGTAGTTGGGCAAGCGGCCAGTGCCGGCTTCGGCGGCGTACTGGGGGGCAAAAAACCCGGATTCGGGGTCGAGCTGAGCGCCCAAAACGGGCGTGTAGGGCGCGCCCGAGCGGTACTGGGTAAAGCTGCCGATTTCGCCGCCTTTAAAACCAAATTTCAGGTTGTTTTTCACGATAAACGGCAGGTTATACCGCCGCTGATTGAGGACCAGCGCCGCGGCCTCCGGGTCATCCGTTTGCAAGCTTGACCGAATGCTAGCCAGGGAAATATCGGCGCTCAGCTTCTTGAAAAACGTGCGCTGGGCGTACACTTCCACCCCGTACACGCGGCTGTCGAGCAAGGAGCTTTCATCTTTGGCATACACGGCCGCCGACAAGTTCAGCTCGTCGGAGGTGTAGGCATAGTCGAGGGCTACCTGGCGGGTGCGGTAGCGCAGAAAGGGATAATACGCGGCATCAGGCGAGGAAAACGACGTGTACTGCCCGCCCGAGAGGTTCAGGAACTGGCGCGGACTGATATCGTAGCGCAGGTTGAGCTGCCCGCTCAGGTAGGCGGCCTGCTGGCGGGGCGGCACGTTGGTGCGCAGGCCCACGCCTACTACCCAGCGCTGGTGCTTCCACTTGGTGTACTGGTAGGCCTCCCAGAGCGTGCGCTGCTGCCGAATGGTGGCCGCATAGGCCGGGGCCGTTTCGCTCATGGCGTAGGGTAAGGCCGGAAATTGCCCCCCAACGCGAATAGTACGCTCATCGTAGCTTAGGCCCACGCGGGTGGAAAGGGTATCGGACCAGTAGCGGCGGTAGTGGGCGCTGCCGTAGTAGTCGGCGTTGCGGCGGGCGGCGCGGTAGTTGCCCACGCCGTCGGTGGCCCGGCTGCGGCTGGCACCCAGGCTCAGGCTGAGGTCGGCGCCGGTCCAGACTTTTTCGTAGCTGGCGATGCCAAAACTGCGGTTTTTGCGGTAGCGGTAGGTATCATTCAGCGAGGGGCTTTGAAACTGATAGGCGTACTGCTCGCTGATACCGTAGGCAAACAGCTTCAGCGTGCCGTATTGCCCCAGGCTGGTCGAAAAATGCCCCCCAAAGTCCCGGTTGCCAAACTTGGAAAGCTTGCGGAACGACTCCGGATTCAGGGCTTTGATCAGCTCGCCCGTCTGGTAGTTGCCGTACACTTTCAGCATGCCCTTCTCCCCTACCGGCGTGCCCGCCATCACCCCCGAATTGGCCAGCCCCAACCCACCCTGCACAAAGCGCGGCCGCGGCTTATCGTCGGTGGTGAGACTGATGAGGCCCGCGCCGGCATTGCCGTATTCCAGGGGCGGATTGGAGGGAAACACCAGCACCGACTTCACCAGATCCACATTGAAGATGCTGAACGTGCCGATGCCGCTGAGCTGGGCAAATTTTACGGCATCATAAATCGGCACATTGTTCAGGTAAATGCCCGTCTGGGCCGGGTCGGAGCCGCGCAGGCTGATGCTGGCCGACTCGTCCGTGTTGGAGGCGGCGGGCAGGGTGCGCACGGCCAGCAGCGGATCGGCGGCGGCGGCCGGGTTGGTTACTATTTGCAGATAATCCAGCTCGCGCACAATAAACTCCTCTGCAATAGGCCGCTTGGCCGTCACCTCCACCTGCCCCAGCTGCTGACTGGCCTGGGGCCGCAGACGCACCAGTATCTCCGCCTGATTTTGCCCCCCAGCCCCCAGAAACTGCCGATACGGCGCGTACCCGATGTAGGTCACGACCAGCGTATCGCCCTGAGCCAGCACCGTGGGCAGCCCGAAGCGGCCGTCGAGGTCGGTGGCCGTAGCGGTGGTGGGCAGGCTGCTCAGCCGCACCGTGGCCCCGAGCAGCTTTTCCCCGGTGTTGCGGTCGGTGACGGTGCCGCGCAATACGAGGCGGTTTTGCGCCGCCGCTGGACTACTGAAAGCGCACAGCAAGGCCAGAGCCAGCACCATAAGGCGGGCCTGAGAAGCGAAAAGACGTGACATGGGGAAGGGAGGTTAAGCGTTGGGAGTACCACGAAGCGGTGCTTCGCCCGTTGAACGATGACGCTGGGGGGCTTTTTAGCCGGCTTCAACGCGAGGCGAAGCGCCGCTTGGCTTTGCCGTCCTTCGGTTCGCGTTACAGCTTGGCTACCAGACTTTTCAGCTGGCTGTGGTTTGGGTACTTGGCCAAGCCTTCGGCAGCAATCTGCCGGGCTAGATCCGCCTGCCCGGCTTTTTGATACGTCTGGGCCAGGTAGCTGTAGGCATCGGCCTTGCCCCAGTCGGGAGCGTAGGGGTTAGGATCAGTTTTTTCGGGCAGGGCAATAGCTTTCTTGAAGTGCTCGGCCGCTACTTTGCCGCCGCCGTACTGCGAGGGCGTGTAAAAGTCATTGATGCCCCGGGCGTAGTGGGCGCGCAGGTTGTTGGGGTCCAGGGCCAGGGCCTTTTCGGCATTTTCCTTCACGGCATTCGCCTTAAAAGGAATGGTCAGGAAGCTGGCAAATTCCAGGTTCAGGCCCTGGAGCAGGGAAAGCAGCGCATAGTGCTCGGCGGTTTTGGCAGAGACCTCTTCCAGCAGGGCAATACCGGTTTGCAGGGCTTTCTCGGCGGTTTTCCTATCCTGACCAGCGCGAAAATACAGGTGATATTGCGTAAAAGCCCCCCAGTAGCTCAGGTAGGCATTGGGGCTTTTGGCCCGCAGCTCATTCAGGGCCGCCGCCACTTGTCGGAGCGAATCGGCGGGGGTACGCCAGGTTATTTTCTGTTGAATGTTGGTCAGCACGGAAGCCGCCGACTGATTTTGCCCCCCAGCCTGCGCCAACAGCTGACCAGGCATTACCAACAACACAAACGCGAGCAGAAGCAGGTACTTTTTCATAGTTGTAGAGAAAAAACAGTGGACAAAAAAAGACAAGGCACGGCCCGACCAGCCCGAAAAAGTGGCCAGAGAGGGAAAAAACAGCGAAAAGGAAAGGAGGCTTACTCGGGCTTGAGGTAGCGTTGCAGGCTCTGCACGTAGTTCTCGAAGGCCGTGACACCTTCGGGCGTGATGGCGCAGCGCGTGAGCGGATAGCTGCCGCTAAACTCCTTGGTCATGGTGAGGTAGCCCGCGTCTTTGAGCTTACTGATCTGGGTGCTCAGGTTGCCGGCCGTAGCTCCGGTCTTCTCTTTCAGGAAGTTGAACTCCGCCTCCCGTACGCTCAGCAACAGGGACATAATTGCCAATCGAAGCTGGGAGTGCAATAGCGGATCGAGGTCTTCAAAGGGTGCGGCCACGGCGGTATTGGTTTTTTAGCAAATGTCCGGGCACGATGTACGCCACCAGCACGGCCGCCGCTACCAGCAGCAGCTGCGTCTCGAATGATACGCGAAACGCGACGGTAGCCAGCAGCCAGCAGGCCGCCCCACCCCACAGCAGAGGCCGATACCGGAGCGCCCCGCCCGTGGCAAACGTGCCCAGACCATACAAAGCAATGATAAGCGGATACGCAATCCTCCAACCCGCGACGGTTCCCACGCCGATGAGCATGAGCATTAGTACGCCAAAGCCGGCCCAGAGGTAGATCATAAAGTCGTGCTGGGCAGTGCGCACCCGCTCACGGCGGCTCCGGCGGGCTCCATTTACGAAGGCAGCTACCGTACCCAGGCTCATGAGCACCGGCCAGGCCAGCCACGGCTTGTCGTAGCCGATTTGCAGCAGGCCATAGTGGCTCAGGGCCGCGACAAACACCAGCCAGCCCCACAGCAGCAGCTCAAACGAGTGGTCGCTGAGGTCCTGCTTGGCCGTGTGAATCATCTCCTGAATCAGGCGCATGCTATCGGCTGGCGACATCGATTTTTCTAAGGGTTCCATAAAAAGTAAAGTTGAAAGACAGAGGAAAGAGCAGTGCGCGAACTAAGCAGCTGCGCGGCTTTGCGCATTGAGCAGATAACCCGGAATCACGTAGCTCACCAGCATAGCCGCGGCAATGACAATCAATTGAATGTGAGCCGGCATAAAGATGATTGCCACGCCCAACACCACCGAAGAAATGCCCCCCAGCACCAGCGGCCGGAAGCTCAGCACCCGCCCGGCAATCAGCGCGGCCAGTCCGTTAAAGAGCAGGAGGATGGGGTGGGCAGTTACCCAACCAAACTGCATGGCGCAGATGATAGCGATGAGCATGATAATGATGAAGCTCTTCTGCAGCAGACGCATGGTTTTGGCGACTGGAGTTGTGCTGGCCGGGCGCAGCTTCCGCTCCCGCCGGCTCCGCACGCTCAGCACAATGGCCATCAACGGCATCAGTATCATCCAAGGCAGCCAGGGCGCGGCAAATCCGACAATCTCCAATACTACTTCGCTGAGAGATGCTATCAGTACCACGGAGCCGCGGAGCATATACGTGAAGGCGTAAGACCGCAAATCAGCCAGCGCTACTACCTGGCTGGGAGTAGCGGCAGCGGAGCTATCAAAGTTGCTAGCGGTAACAGAGGCGGCGAAGCTGGCGAGCGTTTTCATGGGTTGGAGTAGCTAGTAGTGATTGGACATGACAAACGTAAACTACTTTACATTATAAACCAAATTACAACGCAAACTTTTTTACTATCTAAAGCAGACGTACTTCGGCCTGCTTCGTTTTCGTTTTTTTCTATCTTTGAATGCCCGGTCTGCGCAAGTGGCCGGGTTGTTCTTTTTTCTGCCTTTCTCACTTCTTTTCAGAAGTCCGGCTCATCGGCCTGGTTCCAGCTTCGTGGCTCCTGGCGATGTTCAGACGCCTACGCTACAGCTTGGCAGTGTGGAACTGCCAAGTCGTCTCACTTACCGAAAATTCCCCTCCTCTAACCTGATAATACATGAGTACCAAGCTGCGTCTCATTATCCTGAGCTTTTTACAGTTTTTTATTTGGGGTTCGTGGCTGATAACCATCGGGGCATACTGGTTTCAGACCAAGCAATGGTCGGGGGCGCAGTTCGGGGCCATCTTCTCGACGATGGGCATTGCCTCCATCTTCATGCCTTCCATCATGGGCATCATCGCCGATAAGTATGTGAATGCCGAGAAACTGTACGGCACCCTGCACATCCTGGGCGCCATCGTGCTGTTCACTATACCCATGGTGAATGACCCCGGTATCATGTTTTGGGTGATGCTGCTGAACATGATCTTCTACATGCCCACGCTGGCCTTGTCCATTGCCGTGTCGTACTCGGTGCTCAAGCGCGAGGGGCTCGATGTGGTCAAGGACTACCCGCCCATTCGGGTGTGGGGCACCATTGGCTTCATTGTAGCTATGCAGGCGGTTAGCTTGCTGGGGTTTGAGAAGTCGGCCAACCAGTTTTACGTGGCGGCCGGCGCGGCCATTCTGCTGGGTTTGTACTCTTTCACGCTGCCCAAGTGCCCGCCCCTTGCCAAAGACACGCCCAGCCGCTCGCTGGTTGATGTACTGGGCCTGAAGTCCTTCGCTTTGCTGCGCGACACCAAGATGCTCACGTTCTTTATGTTCGCGCTGCTGCTGGGCGCGGCCTTGCAGCTCACCAACGCCTACGGTGACACCTTCCTGCACGACTTTGATAAAGTACCGGCCTACCAGAACACGTTCACGGTACAGCATCCGGCTATCATCCTGTCCATCTCGCAGATTTCCGAAACGCTGTTTATTCTGGCTATTCCCTTCTTTCTGCGCCGCTTCGGCATCAAGCAAGTCATGTTATTCAGCATGGTAGCCTGGGTGCTGCGCTTCGGGCTGCTCGCCTACAGCAACCCCATCGACGGGCTGTGGATGATCATCCTCTCGTGCATCGTGTATGGTATGGCCTTCGACTTCTTCAATATCTCCGGCTCGCTGTTCGTCGAAACGCAGACCGCCCCGTCTATCCGGGCCAGTGCGCAGGGCTTGTTTATGATGATGACCAACGGCTTTGGTGCCGTTTTCGGCAGTCTGATAAGTGGCTTTGTTATCGAAGAGTATTTCACCGCCGCCGATGGCATCACCAAGGACTGGCAAGGCATCTGGCTGTCTTTTGCCGGTTACGCTCTGGTCGTCGCGGTGCTGTTTCTCATCCTGTTCAAACATAAACACAACTCACTAGCCGAAGAAGAAGTGGAGCCAACCGGGCCGTTACTAACCGCCAGTGAATTATAATTGAGAGCAGACCATCGCTGAAGTATAAAATTAGCACAAAATAAGTCTATTCTTAGTATAATTAAAAACCCGCCCTGCACAATGCAGAGCGGGTTTTTAGTTGTCATTCCGAGCGAAGCGAGGAATCTGAGTCAAAATTGTCAAGACCCTTCATGTAGAGTCCTTGCTCCGCTCAGAACGACAGAAGCTTAGAATTGCTCGTCGGCGCTGAAATAGAAGTCGCCTTCGATCTGGGCATTTTCGTCGGAGTCGGAGCCGTGCACGGCGTTGGCCTCAATGCTCTTAGCGTACTTCTTCCGGATAGTGCCTTCTTCGGCCTGAGCCGGGTTGGTAGCACCAATCAGGGTGCGGAAATCGGCAACGGCGTTGTCTTTTTCCAGAATAGCCGCCACGATGGGGCCCGACGACATATAGGTTACCAGATCCTGATAAAAAGGACGCTCCTTATGTACTTCGTAGAATTTGCCGGCGCGCTCGGGCGTCAGGCGTACTTTCTTGAGCGAAACGATGCGGAAGCCACCCTCTTCGATCATGTGCAGGATGCCACCAATGTGGTTTTCCTGCACCGCGTCGGGCTTAATCATCGTGAATGTGCGGTTAGTGGCCATTCTAGTATTGTAAAGTGATGTTGGGAAATGTGGAATGCTTGCGATGCGCAAATCGTTAGGCGATTGCGGCGGCAAAAGTAGGCTAAAGTTGGTCGGGTTGAGATAGTAAGGAGTTGGTAAGCCACAAACAACACGAAAAAAGCCCCCCAGTCTGCTTCAGGCGGCCATACTTCTTACGGACGATCATTGGCAGAGCATTGCGCCTAATGGCCACATGATAGAAGTACAAGCGCCTCAAAAACAGAAACATCTTTACCCCAACACTTTACCGCCTCCTACTCGCTTACCGAACCTAAACCCAACGGTCTATTGTTAGGACGAAAATTATTTGCGGATTATTTCCGAATTTTGCCGCCTTGCTTCCGGCCTAAACCACCGAATTTCAGCCACCTATCAGTAGGCAATGTCCACAATCTCCGCTCTGAAGGAGCTGCTAGCGCAGCCCCGGCAGATTTTTATCACCACACACCACAAACCCGACGCCGACGCGCTAGGCTCCTCCCTGGGCCTGGCGGGCTACCTCCGCAAAAAGGGCACCACGTCACCGTCGTCACCCCCTCCGATTATCCCGACTTTCTGGCCTGGATGCCCGGAAATGAGGATGTTATCGTGTATGATGCGCGCCGCAATGATGCGCAGGTACGTGAGATAATTGGTACGGCTGAAGTCATTTTCTGCCTCGATTTTAGCTGTTTGGGTCGTATTAACGAGTTGGGCGGCTACATCCGCAACGCCCCCGGCACCAAGGTCTTGATCGACCATCACCTCGAGCCGGAGAACTTTGCTCACCTCGATTTCTCCAATCCCAAAGCGGCGGCTACGGCCGAGCTGGTGTTCGAGGTAATCCGCGACCTGGGCGACCAGGACATGATTGACGTGGGCATTGGCGAGAGCCTTTACGCGGGCATCATGACCGATACGGGCTCGTTTCGCCACCCCAGCACTTCACGCAATGTGCACCTGATTATTGCTGAATTGCTCGACGCAGGCATCGACCTGAGCTCCGTGCACCGCCGCATTTACGACTCGCACTCCGAAATGCGTCTGCGCTTTCTGGGCTTTGTGCTCAAGGATAAGCTGGTGGTGCTGCCCGAATACAACACGGCTTACATCGCCATTACGCAGGATGAGCTGCGCCAGTATGAGTCCAAAACCGGCGACACCGAAGGCCTCGTTAATTTCGCCTTAAGCATTGAAGGCGTGGTGTTTGCAGCCGTACTCATCGACCGTGGGCAGGCCGTCAAAATCTCTTTCCGCTCGGTGGGGGGCTTTTCGGTGAACGAATTTGCCCGTCAGCACTTCCAGGGCGGCGGCCACCATAATGCATCGGGTGGCATCAGCTACGAGTCTTTGGACGACACCGTGCAACGCTTCCTAAGCTATTTGCCTCAGTATCAAACCAAGCTCGTGACGGCCCCGCTAGCGGTTGCGCCGCCCGTGGCGTAACTTGCCTCGATTTTAAACTCACCTTCTTTTCCTTTTCATGCTTTTTCAACGCAATTTCCTAGGCTTGGCGCTTGCCGCCGGCATTTTAGGCCTCGCTTCCTGCAACAAGGGCGGCGGTGATTTCACAAAGGCCAAATCCGGCTTTGAGTACAAACTTTTCAAGAGTGAAGGTGGCAAGTACACCGAGCGGGAAGTAAGCCCCGAGGGCGACGCAACCTATAAAGACCGTCTGGGCAAGATTCTGGCCCTGAACGTAGAATATCGCACCGCCAAGGACTCAATCCTTTTCAACTCGCGTAAGGCGCAGATGGGCGTGCCGATGCGCATAAAACTGGAAGAGTTGAAGACCAAAGGTGGCCTGGAGGAAGCGCTTTCTATGCTTCAGCCCGGCGACAGCGCCGTGTTCCGCTTCAACGTAGACACCATTTTCGCTAAATCATTCAAGGCTCCCGTGCCGCCTTTCATGAAGAAAGCCGGCAACACGATGACCATGTTCGTGAAGGCTGACAAGCTTCAGACCGAGCAGGAGGCTATGGCCGACCAGCAGAAGATGATGGAAGAGCAGCAGAAAAAGATGATGGCTTACGCCGAAGAGCAGATCAAAAAAGACGACGTCATCCTGCAGGACTACATCAAGAAGAATAACCTGAAGGCCGAGAAATCTCCTTCCGGCATCTACTACGTAGTAAACAAGGCCGGTACCGGCGCGAAGCCCAAGCAGGGCCAGACCGTAGCCGTGAACTACAAAGGCATGCTGCTCGACGGCAAAGTCTTCGACTCGTCGGACAAGCAAGGCAAGCCCATTGAGTTTCCGTTGGGCGTAGGCCAGGTAATTCCGGGTTGGGATCAGGGCATTGCGCTGCTCAACGAAGGTAGCCAGGCTACGCTGCTTATTCCCTCTACGCTGGGCTATGGCCAGCGTGGCGCCGGCGCCGACATTCCAGCCGACGCCGTGCTCCGCTTCGACGTGGAGCTGGTTGACGTAAAGTAAAAAGCCCCCCAGCCGTCGTGTGCGGGCCTTTACTTTAGGTAGGCCGGCCACGGCGGCTTTTTTTATCATCCATTTTTTGCCTTTATGATTCAGTTGCTCAAACGCTCTATCTTCTCCCGATTAGCCGTTCTGCTGTTAGCCAGCGTACCGTTGCTCACGGCTTGCGAAAAAGAAACCGATTATGTAAAGGAGGATGAAAAAATCATTCAGGAATACATCGCGCAGAATAATATTGCCGGTGCTCAGCGTCAGGAGTCAGGCTTGTACTATGTGCCAGTAGTGGAAGGCACCGGCGCAAAGCCCAAGGACGGCCAGACGGTATCCGTGCATTATGTGGGCACGTTGCTCAACGGCCAGGAGTTTGATAACTCGGTGAAGCGCGGCAAGCCAATTGATTTTCAACTGGGTGTAGGCCAGGTAATTGCTGGCTGGGACGAAGGCATTTCGCTGATGAACCAAGGCGGCAAAGCCATCCTATTGATTCCCTCAGCCCAGGCGTATGGCGCTCGTGGTGCTGGTGGAGCTATTCCGGCCAACGCAGTGTTGCGCTTCGATGTGGAGCTGGTGAGCATTAAATAATAAGGCGCGCTACTACGTTGTAAGTCTACTTGGCTACTTCTAAAAATAAAGGCGATACGATGATGAAGACTTTTTTTACTTACCCCTTGCTCAACCGCCTTTTCTTGCTGTTGCTGGCCGTTGGGCCCTTGTTGGTTGCCTGTGGCGACACCACCCAAGAGAAATTTGCCAAAGAGCTGCGCAAGCAGGAAGAAGAGTATAAAGTAATTGATGAGACCAAAATTCAGGCTTACCTGACCAAAAATAATATTACGGAGTTCACCCGCATGCCCTCGGGCCTGTTTATGGTTCCGATTGTAAATGGCACCGGCCCCCAGGTAAAAGCTGGCAACCGGGTGGCGGTGAAGTATCGGGCTACGTTTCTGGAAAATGGCGTCGTGTTCGACAGCTCCTTCGACCGCCGCATTCCCTGTGACTGCGGCGAATTCTTAGCTGGCGACAGTGGGCTAAAGGGCTTAGATCAGGCCTTTATTGAGATGAAAAAAGGCGAACGTAAAACGCTCATTATTCCGTCCTATTTAGGCTACGGGGCGAGCGGGCGCCTCAACGGTGCTGGCTCCTACGACATCCTACCCAATCAGGTGCTGATCTACGACGTTGAAATCACCGAAATTCGGTGAAAAAGTCCCCCACAACCTTTCACGGGTGGCACATCGCGCTGCTACTCCTGCTCCTGAGCAGCGCGGGGCGTACCCAGGCACAAGGGCTGGCGGATACGGTTCGTACTGCCTCGGGCGTGCGCTACTACATTCATCAGCCCGGCAAAGGTGCTACCGCCAAGGTGGGCGACAAAGTAACGGTGAACTACACGGGCTTTTTGCCCAATGGTAAGCTCTTCGATTCCTCCGCTTCGGATGGGGGCCCATTGCGCTGCCGGGTAGGGCGGGGCGAGGTAATTAAAGGCTGGGACGAAGTATTGCAGCTGTTGCCGGCCGGCAGCCGGGCCCGCGTCTGGATACCGGCCGCGCTGGCCTACGGGGCTAAAGGCGCCCGCAACCCCGACGATGATAACCGCTACATTATTCCACCGAATACTGATCTGGTATTTGAGTTGGAAATGGTGAAAGTGAATAAATAAAAAAGCCCCCCAGCGTCGCTGGGGGGCTTTTTTATGGCAACAATAGTGGGCGCTACTCCCCCAATACTTCCGAAAGAACTGCTAAAGACCGAATCTCGCCGAGCTTTTCGATGTGCAGCTGATAGTAGCGAATGAGCACGGCCAGCAGCTCCCGCCGTACACGACCATTGGGCACGGTAGCCGTGGCGGGGTCGCGGAGCAGCTCGTCGAAGTAGTGGTCGAACTCGCGGAACCGCAGCACCGTGGGAGCACTGCTGCTCGTGGCCGGGTTGCTGGCTTCCCCGGCAAAAGCAACCTGAGTCGTGACCTGCTCCCCCGACAAGATGCCGAAGCCCAGATAAGACGCCAGCTGAAGCAGAAAAACCAGGGCAAAGTTCTCGTAGCCAGCGGCCTGCTTATCAAAAGCCAGAATAGAATCGTGCAGAAAAGTGAACAAAGGCTCGTTTTCTTCTTCCTCAAACACCGTCCGGCTCACCACTTCCGACAAAAACAGCACGACGCTGCCCTTGCGCACGTCATACGGGATACTGGCAAACTGCTCGGCGCAGCGAAACTCCGACAAGCGCGTGATACCGCCCGTCCGCGAGGTATACGCCACCAAGTCTAATAGCGTAAAGGGCTGAAATAAGGCAATGCGCCCCGGCGGCTTGGCCTTGCGCACCCCATTTACGATGTAGGTCTGCAAGCCCAGCCGCTCCGTATAAACCCGCGCGATAATGCTGGTTTCGCGGTACCTAATGTAGCTCAGAACCAAGCCACGCGTTTTTATAAGCACGGATTTACAGTTATCATTTATCAATTAACATTTAACAGCCGCTATTTATGTTGTTTGCTGGGGTAGAGCACTTTTCATAGTTCTGGTGGAGCGAATGGTGGTGAACAGCATTTTGCTTAGCTCGTCGGCGTCGGCGTGTATGTTTTCAAAGTTTTTAGTACCAATAAACTCCGAGTCGTGGAGCAAACTAAGCCAGTATTTTACCTCCAAGCTTTCTTTATAGGCAATAGAAATTTTGGCGGAAAAGTCGGCATCCGAAATAGCGCCGTTGGCCTCCGCGATATCTGCTCCTATAGCTGTTCCGCAACGCAACAGCTGCTTTGACAAAACAAATTCCTTCTTCTCTGCCACCAGAAACCGATATGCCTTCACAATGCGGAGGGCGAAAGCATAAGCCTTTTCATACAACACATTTTCCTTACCCCCAATCATAGCCCGGTTGTTAAATGTTAATTGATAAATGTTAGATGTCACTTGACCACCGCTATCTTACTTATACAGGCGTTTTTGCCATCAGCGTCGGACGACAAAACCATATACACTCCCGACTGCACTTTGCGGCCGTTGTAGTCGGCCAGGTTCCAGGTGAGGGTACCGCCGTTGGCGCGGGTCTGATACACGAGCTTACCCGTTACGTCCGTGATTTTGATGATGGCGTTATTGGCTAACCCCGAAATGCCGACCTGGCCCGTAAAATCGGTGCGAACAGGATTGGGGAATACTTTAGCGCAGGCTGGCTTGCCTTCCGTAACGGTGGCCGAACCGCGGTAAGACACCACCCCGGCATCAGTGACGACAAATACTTCGCCTGTGCGGTCGTTCACCGCCACATCCAGAATACGGTTGGAAGGCAACGGGCTATTGTCGGTGGTAAAATTGAGCAGCGCCTCATCTACGCTTTCGGTGAATAGCCACAGGCCCCGGTCAGTCCCGAACCACTTGCGGTTAGCGCCATCCACGGCTACGCACCGCACTACATCGCTATTCAGGGCTGGAAAACCTTGACTAGTTGGTGGGCCACGCAGAATAATAGGCGGTTGAAATTCAGCTTCTAAACTGGTGGGAAAGGTTTGACCAGGATCGGTAAGCACGGCCACGCCGGCACTGGTTGTTACCCAGATGCTGCCCTGCCGGTCCTTCACCATATCATAGATATCGTTGGAAGGCAGGCCATTGGCCGTGGAGAAATAGCGCGGCGTGCGCGTGGTTTCGTCGTAGGCGATAACGCCGTTGCCCGTAGGCTGGCGCGAGGTAGACAGCCAGACGTAGCCATTATCGTCGAGCACGATGCCATTGAGGTTATCAACTCCGGCAAAATAAGGCAGTGAGCGCCAGGTAGTAGCTACGGGATTAAAGATATGTACGCCCGGTATTCCCGCAAACTCATGCCGGTTCACTACCCATACGTTTCCTTCCGCATCAGCGGTCAGGTCGGTGATGCGAGTGTAGTTGGGGTCGACGTTGAGAAACCTGGGCGGCGCCAGCGCCGTCTTCAGCGGGCTACTGCCGCTCCCATCAGTAAACTGGCGAAAAGCACCTGGACCTTTCCATTCCAGTAGGCCATTGCCGTAGCTGGCAATGTAGAGGGTACCATCGGGGGTGCGTACGCCGTGGCTTGGGTCCTGAAAATTGGGATATTGGGTGCGGTTAGGAAGCGTTTGGGGGGTAATGTTGGTCCATTGGCCGTCCTTGTACTCGTAGAAGCCGCCGAAAGAGCCGTTTTGCAGAAACCGGTCGGAAAAGCCGCCGCTGAAGACGTCGGTGATGCCCGTACGCGCATCGCTGTACACGCTGAAAGCACGGGCGCTGGCCGGCGCATTTGTTACAAAGTTCTCGAACTGCTGAGCGCCGGTTGTTTTCACTAAGCCATTCTGAAAATCAGCCACATAAAATGCACCGTCGCGGGAGCGGACAGCGGCCCGCGTATCGCGCAGCAAGGCATTTCGATACGTTCGGATCGTGCCGCCCGGCCGGTCAAGCACCGATAGGTTATCCAGCCCAACTATCAATAAGCCAGCGCGCGAGGTCGTAAGCTGCCGAAATTGCCCCCCAGTGAAACCTGCTACCGGCTGCCAGCCTCTGCCCGCGCCGGTGCCACCCGTAAATCGGTATAGCTGGTCGCCATTAGCACCCGCATATACTTTCTCATTGTGGGTAGCGAGGGTACGAAACGGATTACCGGCCCGCGCGGGCAAATCGATGGTCCAGCTGCGAAAATTGGCAAGGTTGTCCGTCAGGCGGCCCCGCAGTAGGCCCGCCGAGGTAGCCGCATACACGGAGTCGCGGAGCACGGCGCTGGCGTACACCTGCACCGCCTGCCCGCCCGGCCCGATATTGACGTAGGTATCACGCACTTCCAGGCGCGTCATATCAAATACAACCAAACCGAAACTGCCCGCCAGATAAGCCCGAGGCCCACTAAAGTTTATGTGATTGACCGTTTTTGCCTGACTAATCCCAGCCCGCAGAATATCTGTTACGTTCTGGATGGAGCCATTGGCACGCAGTACATCAAGATTGCCGCTGTTATAGGCGATAAGTAGCTGCTGGCTAACCGAATCGTAGGCTACGGTGCTGACGCCTACGTCATTGAGGCCGTCGCGGCGGGAAAGCAGCCGGGTTGTGTTCAGCTCTTTGTCGAAATAGAAAAAAGAGTTTTCAGTAGCCACATACACCCGCTTATCCGCATCGGCTACCGCTTTGGCTTGGTTGGTAGGCAAATGCAGCTGCCAGTCGCCAAAGCCTACGGGCCCCTGAGCAACGGCCGAGGTCAGGCTGAAAAGCCAGGCAGCAATAAAGCTGAGCCAACGGCAGGTACGTAGCAGATAGGTCATGGGCGAAAATAGGATATAACGCGAAGCCCAGCCCGACGCGGCGAGGCAGTTGATGGGTTCCGCTGCAAAAAGCCCCCCAGGCCACGTATGTGGCTGCACTACCTTTAGCTTCGTGCTATAAGGAATCGTGGCTGGCGGTAACGCGAGCTGAAGAGGTTTTTTCTTTCATTCCCTCTAAAAAGCAGGGCCGGCAGCGTGCTTCGTAGGAGTCGGTTTCGCCCAGCAAAATTTTATCCTTAGAGGCCGCAATACGGAACGAATACGAGGCCAGCTCGCCGCAGCACATGCACACGGCGTGTACTTTGGTTACGTATTCGGCCACGGCCATGAGAGCGGGCACCGGACCGAAGGGCTTACCGGCATAATCCATATCGAGGCCGGCGACAATGACGCGGGTACCCCGGTTGGCAAGCTGCACGCACACTTCCACCAGCGACTCGTCGAAAAACTGCGCCTCGTCGATGCCGACTACATCGCAGCCACTGGTCATGAGCAGAATTTCCTGCGCCAAAGCCACGGGCGTCGAGCGGATGCTGTTCGCATTGTGCGACACCACGTCATGGTCGTGGTAGCGAGTATCAATAGCGGGCTTGAAAATTTCAACGCGCTGCCGGGCAATGGTGGCCCGGTTGAGGCGGCGAATCAACTCCTCCGTTTTGCCCGAAAACATGGAGCCGCACACTACCTCGATCCAGCCCCGGCGAGGGGCCTCGCGGTTGGTGCCGACGCGGGGTTCTAGAAACATAGGGACTTTTATATAAGACAGCCGCGCGTGGCGTGGCTTTACTTTAAACCTCTAAAGTAACGGTTTCGCCAGTAGCACGGAACGGATTTGCGCGCTACTTCGCGTACGTTACGTGCGGCAGTTTGGTAGCTTCCGGCACACGGGCCGTAAGTTCGCCCTCAGGTAAGCGAGCTTGACACGTGAGCCGTTCGTGGGGCAGCAAACGACCGGCCCGACGATAACGCAATTCTGCCTCCGTATCCGGCGTTAGGTTTTCCGCGCCGCTAAGCACCTCCAAACGGCAGGTGGTGCAGCGACCTTTGCCGCCACAGGCGTGCATCCAGTCGTGGCCGGCGGCATGCAGGGCAGCCAGCAAGGTGGAGCCAGCGGGCACCGAAACTACAGCGTCCGGCAAGTTTTGCACGGTCAGACTAGGCATCTTTCCTTAAATTGCCGATTGAATCAGGATCTAAAATGAAGGACAAATATAGCCACGCCAAGCGCGAACACTACGGCCGCCGGCTGGCCGCTCACCTCTGCGACCAGCATTTTGGCCCCCAGCCCACCGCCACCCTCGATGGCCCGGCGGTACTGCGCTTCACTCCTATCCGGCAGGTAAATCTGTTAGTAGTGCAGCAATTGTTGGCGCAATGGACCGCCGAAATGGCTCGGTTGCGCAGCCCCTATTTCGACTTTGAGGCTCCCGACGTACGGCAGGCGCTCACCCAATTTATGAACACGCTTTCGCGCCGCATCCGGCTAACGCGGGGAGCTTTCGAGCCATTATTAGCTCGTGCTGTTGCCGACACGCTCGGCGTAGTGGCCGATCCGGTGCTGACTTTTGAGGAAAAGCTGCTGGGCGACCAACCAACCGCAACGGCCACCCAACTGCGCGATGCGTTGCGCTATCTGGATTTGAATAAGGGTTTGTTCGCGGAGTTCATCGACAGCCTCTCGCCAGAGGCGCCACTGGAGCGCGATTTTCTGCTGGAGCGCTTCCGGCTGCACCAGGAGGCTACGTATAAAGGTCACCAGTTGATGGAAAAGCTGGTAGCAGAGTTCAGCGCTTTGCTCCCGCTCACCGAGGCTGATTTATGGGCCGATGGTCCCGTGAGCACACCTGCGCCGCCCATTGCGGAAGCACCTCGTCCGGTTCAGCCGCAGCCGGAGCCTAAGCCAGAACCCATGCAAGTTGCAGAGCCTGTGCGCGCTAGCGAGCCTGCTGCACATACACCGGAGCCGGTAGCTGCACCGGTTGCAGCAATACCGACGCCTGTCCCGGCACAAAATGCCCCCCAGCCATCAGTAGCGGCACCTACGTTTGTGCCCACACCCGCTTTCGTACCTACGCCAGCACCAGCGCCCGAACCCAAGCCGGCTTATGAGCCGACCGTAGCGTCCCGTCGTCCGCTCACGGAAGCCGGCCCGACCAGCGTACCTCTCTACGAAAAGCTAAAAGCGGAACGCTCTGCTGCTGCTCCGCTCAGCGAAACGCTCCGGCCGGAAAAAGCCGGGGCTACGCTGGCAGAGAAGCCCCCCAAAGTGGAATCACTGCGCGAGGCCATTTCCATTAATCAGCGTTTTGGCTTTATCAACGAGTTGTTTAATGGGGAAAATATGGAGTATCATAATGCTATCCAGCACCTTGATACCTTCAATGATCCTGAATCGGCCAAACGCTACGTGACTCAGGACCTGTCGGCCAAATATGACTGGACGCGTAAGGAAGAGCACGTCAGCCGGCTCCTTAAGCTCATCGACCGAAAGTTTGCTTAGAGAAGCACAAAAAAGCCCCCGGCGACTTGCTGGGGGGCTTTTTTGTGCCCTGCACGGCTATTTACATAGCTCTATGGCTCATATTTAGCGCACCAAATCCTGCTTGCGGTAGGCATCAATGGCCAGCATGATAAACAGCAGAATGGTGAATGACCAAAGCGAGGAGCCGCCGTAGCTGAACAGCGGCAGCGGAATACCGACTACCGGCGCCAAACCGATGGTCATGCCCACGTTGACGGCAAAGTGGAAGAAGAAAATACTGGCTACGCAGTAGCCGTAGGTGCGCCCAAATACGGATTTCTGGCGCTCGGCTATGTACACCAGGCGCATCAGCAGGGCCATGAACAGGATAATTACCACCAGGCTGCCCATCCAGCCCCACTCCTCGCCTACAGTGCAGAAGATGAAGTCAGTACTTTGTTCGGGCACAAAGTCGAACTTGGTTTGGGTACCTTCCAGAAAGCCTTTGCCCATCAAACCACCCGAGCCGATGGCAATCTTGGATTGGGTTACGTTCCAGCCTACGCCCAGCGGGTCGGCCGACGGGTTGATGAGTACTTCAATGCGCTTGCGCTGGTGCGGCTGGAGCACCTGATTAAAGAAGAAGTCAACCCCAAATACCATCCCGACTACTACCGCCCACACGCCTAAGGCCAAGGGCAAATGGTGGCGCATCACCCGCGAATTGACCAGGAAAACGCCCCCCAGAATGAGGGTGATTCCCCCAATGAGCCAGAGCTTGGGAATTAGCAAAGCCAGAATCAGAATGACACCCGCGGCGGCCAGAATGATGAGAATGAGCGGCGACATTCCTTCGCGAAAGTAGGCCAGCAGAAACGCGCCGAACACGAGCGCCTGGCCGGTTTCGTTGGAGGCAATAATGAGCAGAGGCGGTAACAGGGTCATCCCGGCCAGCACTGCCTGGTCGCGCCAGTTCTGATGACGCAGGTTAATGCCGGCCATAAAGCGTGATACGGCCAGAGCAGTGGCAAATTTGGCAAACTCGGCCGGCTGCAAGCGTACTGGCCCCAGCTCCAGCCACGACCGGGAACCTGCAATTGGCCGCGCAACAAACAGCGTTACGAGCAGCAGCAAGACCACCACGGCGTAGAAAACATAGGCGAACGTATCGTACGCCTTATAATCGACTACCACCAAAATGACCATCAGCACCATGGCCGTTCCGATCCAGATGATTTGTTTAAACCAGTTGTTGGCCATCAGCTCCTGAAAGCTCTGGCCATCGAAGCCGGCAGGCGCATCGGGTGAGTAGCTGGCGGCGTACACGTTGAGCCAGCCCAAGCCCACCATCAGGGCATAAATACCGATGGTTACCCAATCAAGGCTGCGACTGTATCTGGCGGGTGAGGAGGGCATTTTTTGAATGAAGAAAGAGGAATGAAGAATGAGGAAGTGGCTGGTAGAACGAAATTCTCCATTCCTCATTAAGCGCGGCGTCTCTCAGTGCTTTTTCTTGATAAACTTGGAAGCGTCGCCCTCCAACCAGGCTTCCCACTGTGTGCGCTCCACTTTGCCGCGCAGGTATTTCTCGATCATCAGCGCAGCCATCGGGGCGGCGGAGGTGCCGCCGAAGCCGGCATTTTCGATAAATACGGCAATGGCGATTTGAGGATTTTCGGCGGGTGCGAAGGCCGCGAAGGTGGCGTGGTCGGGACCGTGGGCATTTTGCACGGTCCCGGTTTTGCCCGCCACCGAAATGCCAAACTGCGCCAGACTAGCCAGATTACCGGTGCCGCCACGGCCATCTACCACCGCCTGCATACCCGGAATAATAGCAGCGAAATGCTGGGGGGCAATATTTGTATAATGGCGCTCCCGATACTCCGGCAACGGGCCATCCTGACCAATACCTCGCACGAAATGAGGCGTGTAATAATAGCCGCGGTTGGCAATAGTAGCCATGATATTAGCCATTTGCAGACCCGTAATTCCGATTTCGCCCTGGCCGATGCTTAAAGAGTAAATCGTGCGGAAGTTCCAGCCGTGGCGGCCGTACATCTTATCGTACAGTTCCGGCGATGGAATAGAGCCCTTGCGCTCCGAGCCCAGATCTACGCCTAGCTGCTGGCCCAGCCCGAATGACATTACCTGTCGGCGCCACTCAGCCAGGCCCAGGCGGGCGTCTTCCTTGGGGTTGCTGGAGCGCCCGCGCATAATGGCCGTGCGCATCACTTGGTAGAAATACGGGTTGCAGCTCTGCTTAATGGCGATGCCCACATTGGTGGGCGGCTCGTGGCGGTGGGTGCATTTTACCAGCCGTTGATTGCAGGGAAAATTTGTGTAAGGGGTAACCACTCCCATTTGCAAGGCCACCAGCTCATTTACCAGCTTAAATACCGAGCCCGGCGGGTAAGTTGCCATCAGGGGCCGGTTGAAAAGGGGCCGCTCAGGATTATTGAGCAGGTCCATGTAGCGGTTGCCCATGCCCTTGCCGCTGAGCCGAGCCGGCTCAAAGTTCGGGGCCGATACGAAAGCGAGAATTTCGCCCGTTTTGGGGTCAAGAGCTACGATCGAGCCCCGCTTTTGGGCCATGAGCATTTCGCCGTACTGCTGCAGTTCGCTGTCAATACTGGTGTGTAGATCTAAGCCAGCGACTGAGAGGGTGTCAAATTCGCCTCCCCGGAAGGCGCCTTTCTCAATACCGCGCACGTTCACCATGCGGTATTGCACCCCGCGCCGTCCCATTAGCGTTTTCTCGTAAAAAGACTCTAAGCCTGTGATTCCCAGATTATCACCCGCAATGTATTTGATGTACTTAGGGCTTTCTAGCAGCTTAGGAGTAATAGCTCCCACGTAACCCAGGGCGTGCGCCAGGTTTTCGGTTTTGTAGGAGCGGGCCATGTGGGCCTTGATGCTGAAACCCGGAAAATCGATCAGGTTATCCTGAATAGCAGCCAACTCGGGCGTGCTTAGGTTTTGTAGTAAAGGCGAGGCCTTTACCCGCGAATAGCTTTTAGCAGCCGATAAAGCGAGGCGGAACTCCTCGACGGGCAGCTGAAGAAGCTCGCAGAGGCGAACGGTATCGAGCTGTTTTATTTCGCGCGGCACTACCATCAGGTCGTACACCGGCGTATTCTGTACTATCAGCTGCCCGTTGCGATCGAAGATGAGGCCCCGGTAGGGTACCTGCACGATGCGCTGCAAGGAGTTGCGGTCGGCGGCCAGCTTATAACTGCCATCGAGCACCTGGATATAGAATAAGCGCGCCGCAAACAGTAGGGCCACGACCACGAAAATGGTCTGCACCACATACTTACGACCTTCAAGGTATTGCAAAGCGAATGAAACTGAATAAAAAGCCCCCAGCCTAGTATCTGGGTTTACAAAGGTACACAACACACAGGCTCACTGTTTAGTCTGTAAGACAAGTGGCCATCCCTCAACTCCTACCTATTACTTCGGCGCGACGGAAAAAACAGCAACTGCACAATCAGCAGTGTGATGCCCGTGAATAAGGTGCTTACTACCACTTTAATCAGCGTAACACCAATAATCTGAAAACTACCCAGCTCCAACAGAAAAAATGCTAAGTGGTGAATACTTACTAGCAAAGCCATATACACGAGGAACCACTGCCACCCCATTTGGTGCACGTTCACGGCATCGGCGGCATCATAACCATCACGGGGCGTGAGCAAGCGCAATACCCAGGGTCTCAAATACATAACTAGCACAGCGGCAGCAGCATGCACCCCGCCCGTATCGTAGAAAATATCCATAGTGATGCCTACCGCAAAACCCAGGAGCAATTGCACTACGATAGGTGTAGTAATAGGCAAAAACAACAAAAATCCGAGGTAGAAAAAGCACCAGCCCAGATCAAACAGCACCAACTTACTAGCCACCAGTACGTGCAGCAGCACGTACAGAACCAGCAAAATCAGGTGTAGTACGAATCCGCCGGCTGCTCTCATGGCTTCTGAATCTCCTCTTCTTCCTCGGGCTTAGCTCCGGCCCGCATTTGCAGCGTGTCACGCTCCGCTTTGGGACGGCTATTCACCACATACACATAAGTCAGGCGCGAAAAATCAACGGCCAGCCGCACCCGTATGGTCCAGAAATCCTTGTCTGGCTCCTTACTAAAGGCGTCAATTGTACCAATCATTACCCCCTCTGGGAATACGGCATTGTAGCCGGAAGTCAGGACGGTGTCGCCGCGTACCAGCTCATTCTGCCGCGGAATCTGGTCGAGGAGCACGTGAGCGGCGTCGTCGCCCAGCCACTTGATGCCGCCTTCGGTACCGTCGCGCTTTATCTTGGCTGAAATAACCGTTTTGGAATGCAATACGGATGTGGCCGTAGCATAATGCTCGCTGGCTACTTTTACTCGACCCACTACGCCATCGGCCGATAGCAGGCCCATTCCCGGCCGCACGCCCTCGCGGGTGCCGGCATTAATTGTCAGATAATTATCAACCCGTCGACGGGTATTGCTTATCACACGGGCTGGAATGAGCGGATAATCAGGGTCGGTGGCGGGCAATTGGCGTAAACCCAGTAAGATAGAATCGCGGCGGGCCGGACGCAGGGGCTCAACGGGCGCGAGACTATCGGGCAGGCGGCCCGCGAGGTCGGGGCGATACAATTGCTGGCGCAAGGCGGCATTCTCGGCCACCAGGCCCCGGTTTACGTCAACCAGCCGAAAGTAATCGAGCACTTGGGTGCGCATTTCCAGCACCCGCCCGGCGTAGGTGTTGGCTGAATTGAAGAAAGCAGCCCGCTGGTACGAGCTGTTTCGAATCAATAGATACAAACTTAACACCTCCAATAGCCCGAACACCAGGATGCCCCGGTAGCGGAAAATGAAGGTGAAAAGATTACGCACGGAGGGTCAATGAGTGAATGGGTGAATGAGTAAATGAGAAAAAGGCCTGTTGCTCAAACGTAGAGCAATCACCCATCCACTCATTCACCCATTCACTTATTCTTTACGAGAGCAGAACACTACGGAAGCCCTGCAAATTTTTAATTGTGGCGCCTGTACCGCGCACCACGGCGCGCAGTGGATCGTCAGCAATGTGAATGGCGAGCTTGGTTTTGGCTGCCAGGCGCTTATCGAGGCCACGGAGTAGCGCACCGCCGCCGGTCAGGTGAATGCCGTTGTCGTAAATGTCGGCTGACAGCTCTGGGGGGCTAATTTCCAGGGCTTTCAGCACTGCTTCCTCAATTTTGGCCACCGACTTATCCAGGGCAATAGCAATTTCGGAAGAAGTCACTTTGATTACCTTCGGAATACCCGTCATCAGGTCACGACCCCGGATTTCGTAGTCGGGAGGCGTAACGTCCAGCTCAGTGAGGGCGGCACCTACTTCAATTTTAATTTTCTCGGCTGAGCGCTCACCAATCAGCAGATTGTGCTGCCGGCGCATGTAATCCAGAATATCCTGATTGAATACGTCGCCGGCCGTCTTGATTGATTGGTCGCAGACGATACCGGAAAGGGCAATAACCGCGATTTCGGTGGTGCCACCACCGATGTCAATAATCATGGAGCCCACGGGCTGCTCCACATCAATACCGATACCGATTGCGGCGGCCATCGGCTCCTGAATCATCCAGACTTCTTTGGCGCCGGCGTGCTCGGCGGAGTCGCGCACAGCGCGTTTTTCTACTTCTGTAATACCCGAGGGAATACAGATTACCATGCGGTGCGAGGGCTGAAACAGACGATTGCGCGTGTCAATCATCTTAATCATGCCCTTAATCATTTCCTCGGCGGCGTGGAAGTCGGCAATTACGCCGTCCTTCAAAGGCCGAATGGTGCGAATATTGTCGTGGGTCTTTTCGTGCATTTGCTGCGCTTGCCGGCCCACGGCAATTACTTTATTGGTTGTGCGGTCTTTAGCGATGATGCTCGGCTCATCCACCACGATTTTGTCGTTGTGAATGATGAGGGTATTGGCCGTTCCCAGGTCAATGGCGATATCGCTGGTGAGGAAGTTAAAAAAACCCATTGATTTTACGGCAATTAGAAGATAATGCGCGGGTTGCGCCACGCAAATAGGGGGCAAAAGTACGCAAGTTTGACCGAAGCGCTACCAGTAAAAATTACGGTACTCCGTAGTTAAACAGGCCCTTTAACAAAAAAAGAGCGCCGGAATTGTGGCAGAAATGCCCCCCAGCATTCACAATAGTATAGTGCTGCCTAGTTAGAGGGTGACGCAAACTTTTTTGCGTCACCCTCTATATTTCAAGTCTTTAATGCTTGAAATGCCGTACGCCCGTCATGACCATGGCCATGCCGAGCTGGTCGCAGGCGGCAATGCTGTCCTGGTCTTTGATGGAGCCACCGGGTTGTACCACCGCTCGGATGCCCGCCTGACCGGCAATCTCCACGCAGTCGGGGAAGGGGAAGAAGGCGTCGGAGGCCATGACGGCGCCGTGCAGGTCGAAGCCGAACGCTTTGGCCTTCTCAATGGCCTGTTTTAGAGCATCTACTCGTGAGGTTTGGCCTACGCCGGAAGCCAGCAGCTGGCCGCGCCGCGCCAGCACAATCGTATTACTCTTGGTGTGCTTGCAAACTTTGGCCGCGAATACCAGCGCCTCAGTTTCTTCGGCTGTCGGGGCCGAGTTGGTAACGACCTTGAAGTCAGCGGCGGTTTCGGTCTGACGGTCAAAATCCTGCGCTATAATGCCGTTAAGCAGCGTTTTGATTTGCTTGGGGGGAAATTTACTGGTTTCTGGCGCAGCAGAATGCGGTTTTTCTTGCTTTGCAGGATGGGCAGCGCCGCCTCACCAAACTCCGGTGCAATAAGCACCTCAAAGAAAAGCTTGTTTAGCTCTTCCGCCGTGGCCTCATCCACAGGTTTATTTACAATGAGTACGCCGCCGAAGGCTGAAACCGGGTCGCAGGCCAGGGCTTGCAGGTAGGCATCGTGGAGCGTGTTGGCTTGGGCCACGCCGCAGGCATTGGTGTGTTTGAGAATAGCGCAAGCTGGCTGGCTGTCCTCAAATTCAGCCATGAGAGCCACAGCGGCATCTACGTCTACTAAGTTGTTGTAGCTAAGCTGCTTGCCATGCAACTGGTCAAAGAGTGTCGACAAGTCGCCGTAGAAGGTGCCCGCCTGGTGGGGATTTTCGCCGTAGCGCAGGGGCGTGGCCGGCTGCTGACTTACGCGCAAAGATTTGCCCCCCAGGTCCGTTTCCTGGCTCACGTAATTAAAAATCTGGGTGTCGTAGTGCGAGGTGGCGGCGAAAGCGGCGGCGGCGTACTGCCGACGGTCTTCCGGATCAGTGGCGCCGTTTTTCTCCGTGAGCAGCGCGGCTACGGCCTCGTACTGGTCGCGGCCGCTGACCACGAGCACGTCGCGGAAGTTTTTCGCGGCGGCCCGAAGCAGGGAAATGCCGCCAATGTCAATTTTCTCAATCACGTCGGCCTCCGGCGCGCCCGAAGCCACGGTTTCCTCGAATGGGTACAGGTCCACTATCACCAGATCGATGGGCGGAATTTCGTGTTGCTCCGCTTCTTTGGTATCACTGGCTTCGTGGCGCCGCTGCAAAATACCGCCGAACACCTTCGGATGCAGGGTTTTGACGCGGCCACCAAATACGGCGGGAAACCCAGTCAGGCTTTCTACCGCCGTTACTTCGGCGCCTTGCTCCTCCAAAAACTGCTGCGTTCCACCCGTCGAGTACAGTTTCACGCCGTGTTGCTTCAACACCGCCACCAGCGGCTCCAAACGGTCTTTGTAATACACGGAAATAAGCGCGGAGCGAATTGGCTGAGAAGGCATAATACAGGGGCTTGGGCTGAAAGAATGACAGTACGAAGGTAGGCCTCTGCCTTTGCCCCCACCAAATTCTTTCGGGTACGGAATTATGATAAGGCCTTTCTATATCACTGCTGGATTTCTGCAACTGCCTTTTTCAATAAAACCTAAACCTATGCCCGCTTATCAAAGTTGAGCTAATTCTACCTCACTGTTGCGTATGCAAGTTGAACAGGTTACAGAGCGTGTTTTGCCAGTTATAGCGGCTCCGGCTGGCTCACTGGCCCCCGAGGAGGCTGCCGCCCGGCTAGTGCCTCGCTTGGCGGCGCAAGCCCCGGCGTCGGATCAGGAAGGCAGTTTTCCGGTGGCGGAATTTGAGTGGCTGCGCGAAGCGGCTCTGCTCACGGCCCCTCTAAGCGAAGCGTTGGGTGGCGCCGATTTGCACTTGCCCACCCACACTCTGACGTTGCTTCGAACCCTGAAGCACATCGGCCGCGGCAACCTAGCGGTTGGGCGGGTGTACGAAGGCCACGTAAACGCCTTGCAACTAATGCAGCGCTACGCCCAGCCCAAACAAGCCAGCCGCTGGGCGGCCGATGCCCACGCTGGCCACCTATTCGGCGTCTGGAATACGCAGGCCCACGATGGTGTGCGGCTGGAGCCACTGGCTGGGGGGCTTTTTCGGCTGGCGGGCAGTAAAACTTTTGGCTCGGGTGCGGGCCATGTGACGCGCCCCCTTATCACGGGTGCTTTGCCCGACGGCGGCTGGCAGCTGTTTATTCTACCAACCGACAAAATGCCCCCCACGCTCGACGCCAGCTTCTGGCGGCCGCTGGGCATGCGGGCCACCGCTAGCTTTCGGGTCGATTTGACGGACTTGGAAATCAGGGCGGAGGACCTGGTAGGCCAGCCCGGCGACTATTACCGTCAGCCTGATTTCAGCGGGGGTGCCATTCGGTTTGCGGCGGTGCAGCTGGGCGCGGCGGAGGCGGTTTTCAACGAAACCAGACGCTTTTTACAGGAACTTAGCCGAACTGACGACCCGTATCAGCAAATGCGCCTGGGCGAGTTGGCGGGGCTAGTGGAAGGCGGTAACCTGTGGCTGCGCGGCGCCGCCGACCACGCCACTCGCCCTACGGCCGCGGCGGAGGCCACGGCTACCGTGGCGTATGCCAACCTGGTGCGCACGGCCATTGAGGATATCTGCCTACGTGTGCTGCAACTAGCGGAGCGCTGCGTGGGGGCCCGCGGTCTGCTTCGGCCCGAGCCGTTTGAGCGCCTCCACCGCGACCTGACCCACTATCTGCGCCAGCCCGCCCCCGATGCAGCCATCGCGGATGCCGGCCGTTTTGCGTTAACTCAAACGGAACCCGCTCACCGCCTCTGGCAATAGTAGCGCAGGTTGCCGCCTCAGTCATGTCAGAAAC
The DNA here is from genome assembly GCF_056835965.1 of Hymenobacter sp. R533113. Taxonomy (NCBI): domain Bacteria; kingdom Pseudomonadati; phylum Bacteroidota; class Cytophagia; order Cytophagales; family Hymenobacteraceae; genus Hymenobacter; species Hymenobacter sp. R533113. The sequence goes on along the minus strand of NZ_JAKWBD010000001.1, from coordinate 145,986 downwards.
CTCGCCGTTCTCTTTTGCTGAGCAGCCGCTGCGCCCGGCAGAATTTGCCCCCCAGCTAGGCCCTACGATAGTCATTGCCCCCCACCCCGATGATGAGTCATTGGGGTGCGGCGGCTTGCTGGCCCTTTTGCGTAAGGCACGAGTGCCAGTTATGGCCATTCTTATAACGGATGGCACCATGTCGCACCCCAACTCGCGGAAATACCCACCGGCAGCTCGTCGGCAATTACGGGAAGCGGAGTTTGAAGCGGCGTTAGTTACCTTGGGCATCACAACGGCTCCGCACTACTTGGGCCTGCCCGATGGCAACGTGCCAACAACGGGCGCAGCAGGCTTCGAAGCGGCCGTGGAGCAGCTACGGCTGTATTTCAGTCAATTCTCTCCCACTACGGTAGTGGCTCCCTGGCGGCGCGACCCGCACCCCGACCACCGCGCTACCAGTCAGCTGGTGCGGGCCGCGTTAGCCCAGCTGACTGCCCCACCGCGTCTCCTGGAATACGTAGTGTGGGCATGGGAGCGGGCCACGCCCGCCGATTTGCCTCAGCCCGGGGAGGTGGAAGGCTGGCGGCTGGATATTACTTCGGTCCTGGAGCAAAAACAGCAAGGCATTGCTGCCCACCGCTCCCAGCTTACCGATCTGATTGATGACGACCCCAGTGGCTTTCAACTTTCGCCGGCTATGTTGGCCCACTTTGCCCAGCCATTTGAAGTATACCTCGAATTTAAATCAGGGAGTAATTCTGCGTTGTTATGAACCCAAATCAACCCAACAGCCTGCCACCCGCCTACTTCGATGACGTGTATCGGGCTAAAGAGGACCCGTGGGAATTTGAAACCAGCACGTACGAGCGGGAGAAATACGCTACCACGCTGGCCGCGCTGCCCCATTCACAGTATGCGCGGGCCTTCGAAATTGGCTGCTCCCTAGGCGTGCTTACCGAGCAGTTAGCGGCCCGGTGCGGGCATTTGCTGGCGGTAGATGTTGCGGAAGCGCCCTTGCTACGTGCCCGCCAGCGGTGCGCGCACTTACCGCAGGTTGAGTTCCAACTTCTACGCGTACCCGAAGAATTTCCGGCACCGGCTGCCTTCGATTTGATTGTGGTGTCGGAAGTCGGCTATTACTGGTCGTCAGCCGATTTGCTGCGTGCCGCTGACCAGATAGTGGATGGATTAGCACCTGGGGGGCAATTATTGCTGGTGCATTGGACCCCACCCGTGCATGATTACCCGCTCACTGGGGACGAGGTACACGCTTTCTTTTTGCAGAAGAGCCTAGCCAACGGCCCCTTGCGCCACCTCCACGGCCAACGCTATGAGCAGTACCGGCTGGACTTGCTAGAGAAAATTTAGCCCCCCAGCTGCCCTATAAGTTGGCGTAGCTCACCGCGGGCCTGGCCCAAGGGCACCAACGGCCACCGGCGGGCCCACCGCATTGTTTTGTGTTGCTGCGCCTGCACCCATTCCCATAGCTCTCCAAAGGTGGAGACCCGATAAAACGCTTTCATCAACCCTACTACCGGCACGTGCAGTGTAGCTGCCAGCGCATTGCTAAAGCCATGATTTCCAATGGCGGCGGGCAGACTAGTGCGGCTAGCCTGCCAATGCATGCGCAACGCTTGCCGGGCCTGCCATAGAGCAAATAAGTACGGGCCGCTTTCCACCAGGGGCTCGTGCTGCTCTTCGCTCATGGTGGCCCACACGCGCAGCTGCCACGAGAGGCCCACAGCCACCCTACCCTCCTGCCGATCAGAGGTAAACACGCGCACCTGCGGACTGTGGCGCACGCTGATATCGTGGCGGCGCAGGGCCCGTACGAGGGCTTCATCTTCCAGAAAACTGACGGCTGGCAGCCCGCCCACACGGCGGTAAGCCCGAGCCGTAAGCGCCAGGCTCGCGCCAAAGTGTTGGTGGTGACGCGGCCAGGGGTCGGCTGCATCAGGATCGAGCAAATGCTCTAATTGGGCGCGTAATAGCTGATAGGATGCATCGCGCAGGTGATAGCGGCGTACCGAGGGTTCGAGGCTGGCGGAAGGCGTAGTCAGAATACGCCCCCGACTGCCTCCACCCCGGCAGCGGCTTCGGCCATAATAGCCGCAAGCCAAGTCTTACTGACCTGCGTATCGGCGTCGGTGCTGGCAATCAGGCCCATCGGCTGCCCTACGGCCTCCAGTCGATGACAAGCTTCATCCATAAGTAGGCGACGGGCAGTTCCTACATGCGCCTGGGCGGACGGAAGCGTAATGGTAACCACATGAACGACAAGCTGGGAGTGAAGCCGGGCAAACGTCCGCGCCACGGCCGCCGTCTGGTCGTGACAGTTGTTGGCTAATACAATAACCTCGTAGCTGCGTGGGGGCAGCGGCCGGCCCTGCAAATCGATCTGGGCAGCTAAAGCAGCCAACGCCAACGGCAGATTTTCGGCTTCGTCTTTAGCCGGAATAACAACGGAAGCCAACAGCTCAGCGGCCGGCGGCCCTGCCACTAGCCGGATACGTGGAGGCGCGGCCGTAGCCTCTTGGGCGGCATGAAAACGGGCGGGTAGGCTGTGCTTCATCAGTTGAACTTGCAGACTAAACAGGCGCAGTTTTTTATGGTTTAGAGCAACAGCGAAGTAGTGAGGTATTACGCTAGAAATCAGATATATAAATTACATCCGACTACCTTATTCTGTCAACCTGAGTAGGGAAATTAAAATGCTTCGCCAATGCTAAAGTAGAAACCGGAGGAGCCGCCCCGCCCCGCCCCATAATCGAAGCGGACGTTAAGGCGGTCTTGGCGATTGAATTGAAAGCGCAGCCCGGCACCGCCGGTTGCCTTTAGCCCACCTTCATCGAACGAGGAAAGCGAGTTTCCGACCTGCCCCACCCCACCAAATACTACTCCATTGAAGCGCCAGAACAAGTGCCGGCGCACCTCCGCCTGCAAGGCAACCAGTTGCCGGTCGCGGTAGCGGCCCTCGTAGTAGCCGCGCAGTATTTTTTCACCCCCTAGGTTGGCCAGTTCCCGGAAGGGCACGCGGCCCGTGTGAAACTGCCCCACAAGCTGCGTCGCCAGAATGGTTTTGTTGTCTTTGGTAAGCGGCTGAAAATGGCGGGCATCGAGCAGGAAGCGGCTGAAGCGAAAGTCGCTAGCCAGCAGGCCGCCGTTGAAATAGCTGCTCAGCTCCAGGTAATTGCCCCGAAAAGTGCTCAGCACATTGTCGCGGCCATCGTAGAGGATAGATGGACCGAGACCGGAACTGAGCGTATTTTGTCGTTCGCGGGCATCGCGCTCATAGAGGCGGCTGGGACGCTCCTCCGTGGGGCTGCCCTCGTTGATATCGGCGTTCACCTGCACGTCGCGTAGGTCGGTGAGGCGATATTGGAAGCCAGCGAACAGGTTGGGGGCTATTTTTTTGAGTACCCGCTGATTAAAAATCAGCACTTTATACTCAATCACCGACGCATCATCAATATCTGTACTCGGGCCGAAGCCGTAGTAGTTGATGGGAAATTTGTAGTAATAGCTCAGCTCGCCACTAAGCAAAAACCGCTCGCCGGGCGTAAAAATGGTGTGGGAGAGTTGAACCAGGCTCTGCTTTTTCTGGGTGCGCCAGGCAATGAGGCGAGCGTTCGACTTACGCACGGTAGTATCGGTGCCGAAGCGCCATACCGGCAGCACGGCTGCGCCGTAACCGAGGCCGGTTTCGGGCTGAGAGAAAACGATGGGGAAAGGTATAAAGCTGGGCTTGTCGCGCTTAGGCTGGGGGGCTTTTTCAGTGATGGCAACAACCGAATCGGGAGTTGCGGGTGTTGTTTGGGCGGTGGCGGAACCGGCTATAAAGCCAGCCAGCAAACAGGAGTATAAAAAGCGCATATCGAAAACAAAAAACGGCCAGAGCAAGCCGTAGCGCCGGAAGATACGCGTTGGGATAGGAATATGGTTTTTGCGCCGAGGCTTCCTTGCAGCTGCGTTTCGCTGAGTAGCGGGAGCTTGCTTTGAGTTAAATTAAAATAAAACAAAAAGCCCCCAGCCGAATGACGGCTGGGGGGCTTTTTGTGATGGGTTTGACCAGAAAAGCTGGCTTAGAACGCCTCGCCTACTGCGAAGTAAATACTAGGAGCCGTATCGGTGCCGCCAGCGTAATCCAAGCGGATGTTCAGACGGTCGCGGCGGTTGAAGCGGAAGCGCAGGCCCGCGCCCCCGGCGAACTTGGTGCCATCAAACCTGTAATCTGAGAGCTTATACCCTACCTGACCGGCGCCTAAGAAGGCAGCAGCATCGATGCGCCAGAAGAGCTTTTGACGAACTTCCGCCTGAAAGGTCATCATCTGCCGGTCGCGGAAGCGGGTTTCATAAAGTCCCCGCATCAGGCTCGCATTGTTGTAGATAGCACCGCCCAAATTGGCCCCTAAGCCACCCATTTCCCGAAACGGCACGTCGCCGGTATGGAGCTGAGTGAGATATTGCAGGGCCAGAATCGTATTATTAGAGCCAAACAAAGGCTGAAAGTGGCGGGCATCCAGCTGGTAGCGCGTAAACTTAAAGTCGCTACCCAGCGCGCCACCATTTACCAGCACATGGGCATCCAAAAAATTGCCGCTATAGGTAGCCAGCACATTGTCGCGACCATCATAGAGCAGCGAAGGACCGATGCCCGATATCAGCGTATTCTCCCGCTCGCGGGGGTCAATGCGGAAGTTATCACGCAGGAAAAAGTTGGGGCCGCCGTCTTTGGCGTTATCGGGCGCCTCAATATCGGTGAGGCTAGTAAGGCGGTAGCGCAGGCCCACGAACAAATTGGGCGCGATGCGCGGCATTACTTTCTCGTCGAAAACGATCAGCTTAAACTCCAGATCCGACTCGGCATCCTCCCTGTTGTCGTTGCCAATACCGTAGTAAAACAGCTTTTGATCATAGCGGCTTAACTCGCCGGATAGAAAAAGCTTTTCACCGGGTGTAAAAATGGTGTGCGTCAGTTGCAGGGTGCTCTGCTTTTCCTGGCTAAACCAGGCAATGAGGCGGGCATTGGACTTGCGCACCGTGGTATCGGTGCCGAAGCGCCACACCGGCAAAATGGCTGCCCCGGCCGCAAAGCCCGTTTCCTGCTGATAAAAAGCTATCGGCACCGGAATAAAGCTGGGCTTGTCGCTCGGAGCAAAGGCAGATTTGCGCGGCTGGCTAAGGCCAGGTGCCGGAGCGGTGGTGACTGAGTCGGGCGTGGAAGTTACTTGGGCGAAGGCGCCGGGGGCAGCTAACACGCTTAGGGTCAGCAACGAGTAGAGAAAGCGCATAAAATGGCTTGGTAGAAAGGATGGGGAAACCGAACCGCAGCACAAACCCACAGATAAGGTAGTAAATGCCATTCAGTTTTCATCGCTAACGGCTTAGCTAACCAAACTGTTTTAGCTGCCGCCCGCTACCCACAGCATAGACAGCACACCCGCCAGCATAATCCATTTGCACCAAGTACTTAGCGTCGTAAAATGAAGCCTTCTATCGGCGCGCAATAAGCGCCACCCCAGCCCTAATAATGGCACTAACACAGTCAGCAGTAGCCATAAGCCCAGCCCGCGGGTTTGCCCCACTACTAAGGCCTGCACACTGGCCGCGCCAATCAGCACCAGTAAGTTGAGCAGGAAGAGGCCGGTTATCCATTTGGTGCGCGCTACCCCCCACACAATAGGAAGTGTCAGGCATTTGTGTGCAGCATCGCCGCGCATATCTTCCACATCCTTGATGATTTCGCGTATTACTGTGAGCAGAAAAGCAGCCAATGCGTACACCCACACCGCCGAATGGCCAGTGCGCAATTGCAGCTCCGGCAGCAGCACCAAAGCGCCCGTAAGCGTTGCAATACTGACGTTGCCCACCAGCGGCAACCGCTTGAATCGGGCCGAATACCCCCACAGCAGCAGCGCCGACCCCAGATGCACCAATCCCAGCAGCGGCGACAAAGCTCCCGCCACCAATAAGCCTATACCTGTCAGGACTAAGTGCGCCATCATGGCATGGCGCCGGTTGATGATACGCCCTACTACCAGCCGACCGGGTCGGTTGATGCTGTCAATCTTGACATCGTAATAGTCATTGATAATATAGCCCGCGGCCGCTACACACAAAGAAGCCAGGATAAGTAGGCCAAACGAGAGGGTGAGCAGCGGTTGAGGCGACTGGAGTAAGCAGGCCCGTACCAGCAGCAGACACAGGGCCATGAGCAGCAGGTTGGGCAGGCGTACCAAGCGCAGCAGCGGCCGCCACCCTCGGGGCTCGGTGGTCCCTCCTGGTGCAGAGGCAAATGCGGCGGACGCGACGGGAGGCAGCATAAATAAAAAACCAGAGAGGCCGGATAAAAATGCCCCCCACGAAGTAAGCCGACAAATATCTTCCCCAAACGTTCAAAAAGAAAGCCTCTCCGTGTAGGGAGAGGCTTTCTGGAAAGTAAAATTCAGGTAGGAAACCTACACGCGCTTTACGTTTACCGCGTTTACACCTTTGCGGCCTTCCTGCGTTTCGAACTCTACGCGGTCGTTTTGCTGGACTTGGCCCCCGTTAAGGCCGGTAATATGTACGAAGAAGTCCTCCTTCGTATTGTCATCTGTAATGAAGCCGTAGCCCTTCGACTCATTAAAGAATTTTACGGTTCCTGTTTTCATGCAAAAAATAAAAAATGGGTTGAATGGATGATGGGGTAAATATAAATGGATTTTGGAAAAACACAACTTGTATTAACCCACTGTCGAGGTTAAGAAATTATCTACTTACTCAGCCGTAACGCCTGCATTACCAGACACTACCAGGTTTGCTGGGCCCGCATCACTGCCTCGATCAACTCGCGCACGGCACCGTGGCCGCCGGGCAGCCCCGACACATAGTTACTGATTTCGCGCACGTCGGCAGCGGCGTCGGCGGGGCAGGCGGCTATGGCGCAGCGGCGCATTACTTCTACGTCGGGGCGGTCGTCGCCCATATAGGCAATGTGAGCCGGGTCGAGGCGGTGCAAGTTGATGTAGGTGTTAAAAATCTTCATCTTATCATCCACGCCCAAGTAGATGTCGCGCACGTCCAACGACTCCAGGCGCCTGCGGACGCCCTCCTCCTCCCTGCCCGAAATAACCACGATGCGGTAGCCTTTGGTGAGGGCATAGCGAATAGCGTAACCATCGCGGATGTGAAAGGCCCGCGCCTGCTCACCCGAGTTCAGGGCCAGCAGGGTGCCATCGGTAAGTACGCCGTCTACATCAAGGATAAAGGCCTGAATAGCAAGCAACTTAGAAGGAGTAATGGTTGTATCCATTGTAAAAATAAGAATGGTTAAATGGCTGGAGGTTAAATGGCTGCTTGTTTAACGAGTTGCTAAAACAAGAACAAGCAGCCATTTAACCCCCAGCCATTTAACCATATAAAGTATCTATTGATTATCACGCCATTCGTACACCCACTTGGCCTGAATCTGCTCTAGGTGGCCTTCGTTGGCTTGTTCGCGGTTGCCCTCGAAGTTAGGCAATGTGAGTACCCATTCCAGCAGCTCGGTGAAGCGGATGCGGTAAATTTTTGCCTCCGTAAAGTCATTGCCAAACTTTTCGTAGAGAGCAATGGCGATATCCTCGTGGTCGCTCCACTGAATAGGGGGCTCGAAATGATTCATAGCTGGACGTTGGAAAGGTCAGAAATTGAATAGACGAAAGTGTGCGAGTGGAGAAGAGAAGAATCTAGTTAGAACTGACTTAACGCAGTTTCCAGCTTGCTGACTCTTTCATTCCCACCTTTCAAAAGTAGCCTTAGTGACCCAGGAAATCCTGGGGTGGGATAAGGATAACCAGATCGTTGCCCTCGGCCTGCACTACGCACTGGCAGGCCAGCCGGGAGTTGATGCGTGGGTTTACGGCGCGGTCGATGAAATCCTCTTCTTTATCAGAAATCTCGGGTAGTTCATCTTCGCCTTGCAGCACGTACACATGGCAGGTGCTGCAACCGCATACACCGCCGCAGTTGTGCTGGAGCTGAATATCGTTGTTGAGGGCCACGTCCAGCACCGACTCGCCTTGGGCTGCCACGTGAGTCTGCGTGGGCTGGCCATCCTGAAACTGGAAGGTGATGTTAACGGTGTTCACAAAGTAGGGTTCTTGGGGGCAATTGCGGGCACGAAGGTACGCACCACTGGTCCCGAATCAAAGCTAGAACCTCGCTCCGTTGTTTGGTATCGTGGGGGGCAATTGCTGCTGAATACTGTCGCTCAGCGACTTATATAAAGTTAACCACGTGGGGTGAGCAGCTAGCTCAGCCTGGTGGCGGGCCAGCGTGGGCGCGTCGCGGCGGGCAGCGGGCCCGGTTTGCACGCTGAAAGGTGGTGCAGCCAACGCTTTTTCCACAGTTTCGCGCAGTAAGGGTGCCAGCAGATCAAAGGGCAGGTGTGCCTCCGTTAGCAGGGCGTGACTGATGCCCAACAGGTGATTAGTGAAGTTGCTGGCAAATACGGCCGCTACGTGCAGATGCTGGCGCTGAATGGTAGCAACCGGCTGTACCATTTTGCTCAAACTGTGTGCTAAGCTCAGAAGCACGGCTAACCCGGCTTCATTGGCAGCTTCAATACAAAGCGGCACGGCCGACCAATCAATCACGCGGCCGGGGCTGAACGTTTGCAACGGGTAAAAAACGCCCCCCGCACCTTGGGGTAGGCTTCAAAAAGAGCCAGTGGTAAAGCACCAGCAGTGTGGACCACCAAGGCACCAGCCGGAAAGTTAGCGGCAGCCAGCACCACCGGCACCGCCGCGTCGGGCACCGATAGCAGATAAAGATCAGCGGGCGGCTGGGGGGCAAAATCGAGGCCGGTGCTAGCAACCGCGCCGGGTAGCTTAGCGGCTAAGCTTTGGGCGCTGGCAGCCGTTCGGCTCCAAACCGAGACGACCAGGTGGCCCGCTTCTATCAACGCAGGGCCTAACTGACTGGCTACGCGGCCCGCGCCAAGCAAGGCAATACGCTGGGGGGCAAATGTTGGCTGAAGGGTACTCATCGGGCGCAAGAAAGTGCTTAATTCTTTAATCTGGCCCTACCGATTAGCTGGTTACTCACAACAAACCAGTAGTTGAACTAGATCGATAGCTAAATAACTGTGAAGCGCAGTAGTATTCAGAAATAGCTCTTCAACTTCACAAAAAAGCCCCCCAGATAAGTTCTGAAGGGCTTCTTTACTAGGTCATCAATTTAGTTTACTGCAAGCGCTTTAAATCCAACCTCTTCCTACGCTACCGACTCTGCGCGGCGCGGCGCGGGAGTCTTCTTAACGGTGCTTGCGCCTGCGGGAACGGGCTGGGGGTATTTTCGCGCAACTCGCGGCGGCGCTTCGTGAAGGCCATACCGAAGCCGATTGTCATGAGCAGCGTGCCGCTCCAGAGCAGGTTGATGAAAGGCTTCTCCATCGCTTTCAGGATAATATAATCCTTGGCCGTAGTGCTCACGCCGAAGGTAAACTTGCCCTTTTCAGGATCTACGTTGATGAAAGACAGACGCAGGCCCAGGTCTTCCACCTCATCGGGTACCCGGCCGATAAGCCGGTCGCGCACTACAAACATAGGGTGCACGTGGTATTTTTTCTTCTCCCCATGCACGATAAAATCGCCTTGGATGGCTAAGTCGCCGGGCTTCAGGCCCAGGCCAGCCGTTTGATGAGCCGGCTCGATGGCGCGGAGCACCGCGAAGTAATCATTCAGGAAAATCGTGTCGCCTACGGTAATCTCGTGCTCTTTTACCTCGGTCCAGTCTTTCTCCTTGCTCGGGTCGGGCACGGTGCTGATGTGCGAGTAAATGTCGTGGTCAACGAACTGCTTGAGCGCCGGTGAGGCCAGCAGGCCCATCTCCTCGTTTACCTGTGCCCGCGGGAAAAGCGTGAAAGCCTCCTGCGTTTCACGGTCTTTGTACTCGACGCGGTAGTAGGTATTCTCAGGCAGGATTTCGAGCGTATCGCCGGTCTTGTAATACGTCTTGTCCTTGATTTTTATGTCGCCCCGCGCAATGACCTTGTACTCATCATCAGTGCGGTAAATCAACTCTTTATTGACGTAGTCGGGCAGGCCGGGCACTTCAAAATACTGTCCGGTATAGCTCACATCGTACTTGCCCATCGGCGCGGTGTCGTTGCGCCAGAGTAGTACATTGTCGCGGTTTATCTCCTCCGGAAATTCGCGCGAATACACCAGACCCGACACGTTTGCGGAAATAATATTGGAGTAGCCGGCCGAAGCCAGAATACCCAACAGCATCAGCGCCACGCCAATGTGAGCCACAGCTCCACCCGACAAGCTCACCCGTCGCATGATTAGATTTAGCAGCATACCCAGGTTGGCCAGCACTCCAAACAGGGCCGCCGTGAGTAGCAAAATATAGGTTGGGCTCATCTGCAGCTTGTTATAGCGCACCAGCAGAATAACCAGCGCCGCGCCCAGCAGGGTTAGGATACCGGGCACGGCCAAGGAGTTCGTCAGGCTTTGCTTGTCGTTTTTCTGCCACCACATCACCTGCGCCAAGCCTGAAAGTAAGGCTACGCCTACGCCGATATACAGCTGAATCTTGGTGTAGTGCGCAATCTGGTCGGCGGGCAGGGCCAGGTTGGATTTGATGCCCAGAAAGCCCAGGAAAGCATTATAAACGGGAATGCTCGTAGTTACCAGTACCTGGAAAGCGCCGAGGCACAACACCGTAGCCCCTACAAATACCCACAGCTCAGCGTTATAGGTAGTCAGCTCTTTCTCAGAAATCGGGATGCTCTTCCAGCGCCACACCAGCATGCTGATGGCCACCACAAAGAAGAAGCCCATGTAAATCAGCAGCTGGCCCGACAGGCCCAGGTCGGTGAAGGAGTGCACGGACGCATTGCCCAACACACCGCTACGGGTCAGGAAGGTAGCGTACAGAATGAGCAGGAAGGAGGCAATAACCAGCACGAAAGAGGTGCGCAGGCCCAAACGGCTCCGCTTCCACAGAATCATGCCGTGGATGGAGGCTACCAGCACCAGCCAAGGAATGTACACGGCATTTTCAACTGGGTCCCAGTTCCAGTAGCCCCCGAAGTTCAGGGTTTCGTAAGCCCAGTAAGCACCCATCATCACACCCACGCCCAGCACCAAAGCGCCAAGCAAGGTCCAGGGCAAAGCGGGCTTCACCCACTTGCTTAACTCCCCTTTCCATAGGCCGGCAATGGCAAAAGCGAATGGCACGAGCGTAAGCGCGAAGCCCAGGAAGAGTGTGGGCGGGTGAATCACCATCCAGTAGTTCTGGAGCAGGGGGTTCAGGCCAGTACCGTCTTTGGGCACGAAGTTGGGGTCAGTTTTCCAGACGGGCAGATCGACGAGGAAGTCGCGCAGCAGAATAAACGGCGACGAGCCGATTTTGAGCTCACCGATTACGACGCCCAAGATCATGGAGGTCAGGAAGAGCTGCACGCCGGCAAACACGGTCATCACGGGGGCTTCCCACTTTCTGTTAAAGCGAATGATGGCCAGGCCCAGCACTACTTGCCAGAATATCCAGAGCAGGAAGCTGCCCTCCTGCCCTTCCCAGAAGCAGGAAATCATGTAGTACACCGGCAAATGGTTGCTGGAGTGGCTCCAAACGTAGTAATACTCGTAGCGGTGGCCATAAATCAGGCTAAACAAGCAGCCGATAATGGATAGCACCGCCACGCCGTGCACTAAAAAAGCCCCCCGGCCCAAGCGGCGCCAGTCAGTGTCGTCCTCACCTAGGGGCCGACGGTTGGTAGCCATGTAATAGGCATAGGCCGCTACGGTGGCGGCCACAAACGCTATAATGACACTTAAGTGTCCGAGGTCGCCGATGAAAGTATTAAGCATGGTTATCGGGTATAATGTAGGGGCTGCTGACAGGAATTAGCCGGTCAGAGCCCAATCGTTAGTTTGCTTTGCGGCGCGAGTGGATAAGCTTTTTCATTCGAGCCTGATGACCGCGCCGTTCTGCACTTACTGCGGAAGATGCTGCCTTAGCGGCCGAGGATGATTGACCTTGCAGCGGCAAAAAGGCTTCGTACACGTTGCGCTTAACCTTTGGACCCATCCACGTCACCCAACGGCTGCTTACTACCACGGGCGGCTGCCCATCGGTGGCGGCAGTGATTACCTGATAATGATACCGTCCGGGACCGGGCAACGTATCAGTAATAACATAGTCGGCTTGCTGACCGCCGTACACAGTGCGCACCACCGATTGCTCACCTACCGCCGTAGCCTGCTTCTGGCGCGCCTCACGCCGCAGAATACGGCTTCGGGTAGTGGTTGTAGAATCGGGCAAGGTCCAGTTCAAGGTTACGAGTTGCGTCGGAGTAAAAACCGCCTCGGCATCCGTTGGTTCAGCTACCGGCAAACCTTTTGGTGTCGTGCTTACTGTTAGAGCAAAAGAGCAGAAGTCGTTTAGGTAGCCGTCCACGTTGAGCAAGTAGCGCTGGCCCGCTTTCAGGCTATTTAGTGTCACAAACACATCATCCTGAGTCCCTAGGGAGGTGCAGGATATTATCTGGTAGGTACTGGGCTGACACGGCTCGCCGGTCATTACCACTAGCTGCACCCCACGCGTATCGCGGCATTTTTGCCCCCCAATGTTCGCGAAATAGCGGCCCGCAGCTTTTGGCGTAAACTCAAACCACTGGTCGTTGTGGTACTTGATGCGCTTGCCTGTTAGCGCCTCATCTACGCATGGCCACTGCACGGTGCAGTTAGTGGTGTTTGATGCCAAGGTTTGCTCGGCCTTCAACACGAGGCGCCGCTCAATGTCATCGTTTGCGACTTGCGCGGCCGCAGATTCAGTAAGGAATGGAAAATGAAGAATGAGAATCTGAACAACGAAAACGCGCAGCCAGAAACGCACTTGTGCATTCTCAGCCCACAAATCTGCTTGTTCTTTACCCATTCGTCTAGTCCTTAATTAACAGCAGCTGTTGCGCCTTTCACTTCCGTCTCCACGTATTTGGAGGGGCACTTCAGCAGGATTTTGTCGGCGACGAAAATGTCGTTGCGCATAGCGCCAGTAATTACCACCTGCTCCGACTTATCGAAATCCTGGGGCTTTGGGTTAAAATAAATCACCCGCTGCGCAATTCGATTCGTATCTACCAACGTGAAAGCGAAGTAGTTAGGGTCGAGCGTGGGGTTATACTCCAGGCCCGTGATGTTCTTCTGATTGTCGCGGGGCAGACGGCCCACTACGTGTACTTTGGTCATGTTGCCCTCGGCGGCGCGCTCACGCGCTTCCTTAAAGGATACATAGACGCTGGCATCGCCGGCCGCGCTCATAATAATACCAATAGCGATGGCAATTACGGCGATGGCGAGAATGTGGGTTTTTTTCATGTTGCGAAAGGTGCGGGTCGGTAATTCTGAACAACTAAAGTGGACTGAAAAATCCGTGGGGGGCAATTATAGATGAGTATTTCGCTTACTGAATCTCCTTCTCCAGCCGGCTCACTTTGCGGTCGAGCGAAATCAGGTAGCCAATCAGGCCAATGACTACAATCAAAATCACGGCTACAACCACATAGATTTTGCCGCTTTGGCGCAAGGCGTCTGCCATTTCAGGCGTATCAGCGGTTTGCGCGGCGGCTTGCAGTGCAGAGGCAAGCAGCGTCAGCAGGAGCAAAAAGGCGTTACGCCAGCTGTTTTTCATAAATTTTCTGTTTGAGGAATTCGAGGCGGCTGCTCACTTGCGTAATCCAAAAGCCAATGAGCGTCCAGCCAATAACGGCGGGATAGAATACCATGCGCATGTTGCTATCCAGGTCATAGTTGCTAAAACCAGGGTTGCCGCCCGCGCCGGGGTGCAGCGAATCGGTGAGGCGCGGCAACACAAAAAGCAGCGGAATAGCCGCCGCGAACGCAAAGATATTGTACACGGCGCTGATGCGCGCCCGCTGCTGCTCATCAGTAAAGGAAGAGCGCAACACAATATAAGCTCCGTAGATAAGCATCGCAATAGCGGCCCCATTAAGGCGCGGGTCGGAGGTCCACCAGGCGCCCCAGGTGTAGCGCGCCCATATACTGCCCGTAGCTAAGCCCAGCATTCCCAGCACGATACCCGTCTTGGCAGACTCGTGCGCCAGCGTATCGAGGCGGGCAGTGGGCGTGCGGAGGTAGCGAACTGAGTACACAACCGAGGTGGTCAGAATGATAGTCATGCCGAACCACATGGGCACGTGGAAGTAGAGGTTGCGAATGCTTTCATTCACGATATCCAACCGCGGCACTGGCACCAACAACCCCGCTACTACCGTGTACAGCACCAACACGATAGCGAGCACTTTCCACCAGTTTCTTTTTATAGACATGAGTCTTTAAGTAGAGGTGAGAGGTGAGAACTGAGACATGAGAACTGATAATGGTGGAAGGCGTAGGCAGTAGCTACTGTGCTTAACAAGCCGATGTAGTGGTTTGTGACAATTGGGGGGCATTTTTCTAACTTCTCCTGTCTCACTTCTCACTTCTAAAAAAATCAGCCGCGCCACAAAAACGGAAACAGCAGGTACGACACGGCCGTCACAATCAGATTGAGAGCCAGCAACGTGAGCAGGGAGCCGCTACTGGCCTCAAACTCCAGCCCATCAAGGGCGTTTTTGGAAACCTTGATGAGCAGCAGCAACATCGGAATCATGATGGGAAAGCCGAGTACAGCCATGAGCGTGCTGCTGTTCGTGGCTTTGGCTGCAATACCGGACACCAGCGTGAGCGTGGTAGCAAAGCCCACTGCGCCCAGTCCAACGTTACCAACGAAGAGTGGCACATCCTGCACCGGATTGCCCAGTACTACGGCGTACAGCGCAAAGCCAACCAGCGCCAAACCCAGCAGCAACACCGCGTTGTAGGCTATTTTGGCCAGAATCACGGCCTGGGGCCGGACCAGCGTATAGTAGTAGAGCAGGCGGCCCCGGCTTTCCTGCAAAAACCCTTTGGCGGCGGCATTTACAGCGGTAAAAAGCAGGATGATCCAAAACAACGCGTTCCAGGCTGGGGCTGGCAATTGCCCCCCACGCAGCGCAAAGCTGAGATAACAGACAAATACGGTGCTGCCTACGTACAGCAACATACCATTCAGCGCCGCCCGCTGCCGCCACTCCAGACGAAAATCCTTCTGCATTAAATACCAAATCTCACGAAGGAGCAACACGGCCACGGGACTAGTGAATGGGACCACAAAGATAGTCGCTGGCCGCTGGTTTTTCGCGCTTCAGGCCTGATGTTTAGGGGGTAGGCTATGCAGGCAGCTAAACAATGAAGGGCCAAAAAAAGCCCCCCAGATTATTTCCGGGGGGCTTTTTACAATGTATTTCAGCTTAAAAAAACGAGGTTTTCAGCCCTTCGACTTTAGAAGTCGTAGCCGAGCGTAAGGTAGAATTTTGGTCCCAGCTGCTTATAGTCTTCCTGCCCCCAGGCAATATCTCCTTTTCCGTAGAAGCCCAGCAAAGTTGTCCGGACTCCGAAGCCGTAGCCGACGAGCAAGGGGTTGCGGAAGTTGACAACAGTAGCCGAGAAGGCGTTGCCATTGCCGCCCACTATCTGGGTGTTGAAGGAGTTATTTTCGTTGAATGGGTTCGGGCCGGAGTAAGCCGAGCCGGCATCAGCAAAAGCAGTCAGCTGAAGGTTGCGAAAGAACCCTGACTCAACGGGTTTACGGGTGAGGTACTGAATAATGGGCACCCGCAGCTCGGAGTTGAATAATACATACTTCGGACCCACGCGCTTGCTGTAGTCAAACCCGCGCAGGTTGGTCACGAATTGCTGGTAGAACATTTGCGTCGGATCGAAGGTCGAGGGCAAAACGCGCTGGTCACCCTCGTATTCATTGAAGAGCCAGTTGTCCATGCCGCCGAGGCGAAACTGCTGCCGCGTATCACCGAAGAATTGGCCGTAGCTGGCGCGGTTGGCCCAGATAATCTGACGGTGGATTTTCTGGTAATGACGCAGATCCACGTAGATCTTGCCGAAGTTCTGTGACTTGTCATTTAAGCTATTGAGCTTCATTACGCCCACTTTCATACGCGTGCCTTGCAACATATTGACGCCGGTTGCAATGGCGTTATCATACACCAGCTCGCCGGTTGCGCCCAAATAGTTGCGGCTCACGTCCAGCGAATCGTCGAACACGTTGAGCAGCGTCCGGTTCACGTTCACAAATCGGGGTCCGCCGCGCAAGCTCAGGTTGTGCGTGAGTGGGTAAGCAATGGTCGGCGCTACCTCGTGGCGGCCGTAGCGGGTGCGGCCCAAGCCAGTAAGGTCGAAGAAGTAAGCTTGTTTTTGGTAGCGGATGCTCCAGTCGAAGCGGCGGCGCAGGTCAGTGTACTCCGCGAATATGTTGCTGGTCTTTAAATCAGTAAGACCAAAGATGCCTGCCTGAATCCGTTGGTTCTCAAACAGGTCCGTCATATTGGCCTGCCCGATCAAGCCAAAGCCCAGCAACGGATCTACATATACCGACGACACCACATTGTCGATGCTGAACTGGGGGCGGTAACGGTAGGGGCCCGTCAGCGCGAAGGCATCAGCCGGTGGGGCGGTGGGTAGGTTAGCCGCCGTAGCCGACCGCCGCCGCGCATTCGTGCGAGTGGGCGCGTCCTCATCAAACTCGTAGTTGCTGGTATTGATGGGCGCTTCATCCTGCTTCTGAGCCACCTGCGGCTGCGGCGTCGCCGTCGAGTCAGTCGTAATTTGCCCCCAGTCTGATCTGCAAGGGTGGAAGTTGAATCAGGAGCTGGCGCGGGTACGGGCGCGGGAACTGGAGCGGGTGGCGGCGCGGGAGCTGACCGCTCTTCCAGTATTTCCTGACGCGCTGTTTTGGCCAGCGCCATATTCTCCGGCAATGCGTACGCAGGGTACACATACACCATGTCGCGGGCGCGGTCGGCGGCTACGAAGCCCAGAGCACCGGTACTAGCGTTGAAGTCGAAGTCTTTGAGGTTGGTCGAAAAGTTACTCGCGGCCGTCCGTTGACGGGTAGTGAGTGAGAAGCGGTACAAACTGCGTATGCCGCTTTCCTCACCCAAGTACAAAATCTCAGTATCGGACACGGCCCGCGGCCGGCCTTCGTTAGAGATAGTGCTCACCAGCGACTCAACCGGCTGCTCCCGTCCGTCGAGGTGATAGAGAAACAAGTCGTAGTTGTTCACAACACTGGCAAAGCTGCCTTCGGCCGTGCCGTCCGACCACCGGTTGGAGCTGAACACAATGCCCGCGCCGTTGGGCAGAAAGGTCGGCTGCACGTCGTCGAACAGATCGTTGGTGATGCGCTCGGGCGTACGGTTGCCGGCCCGCAACAAATACAGATCATTTTGCCCCCCACGCGTACCGCTGAATACCAACGACTTACCATCGGGCGAGTACGCCAGGTCGAGCACCTGGGAGAAGGGTTGGAATATAGATGAGCCCCCTTTGCTGAAAGGCAGGGCCTCCAGCAGATTGTCTACTATGCTACCAAACCCGCCGCCATCGGCAGGGCGCAGACGCAAGGCCATGTAGCCTTTGTCCATCTCAGCCACGGCTACCTGGCCATTGCCGCGCCAAGCCAGCACTGGAAGCCGATTTTCTACCTGCTGATCAGGCGTTTTGTAGCCGCCACGGTGAATAGTAGTTCGGCCCGAACCGTTGCGGTTGACGGTCATTACCCGATAGCGGCCGCGGTCATTGACCACGTACGCCAGCCGCTGCCCATTGGGGCTCAGCACTGGCTGCGAGTACAGCACTGCTTTCCGGTTGTTGCTTACTACTTGGTTTTTCTCGTCGGGCTGCACTAGCGGTACCAGCGGCTGAGCGTTCAGCTGACGGTAATAAGCCAGCCAATCGCGCAGGAAAACCTTATAAGGAACATTCAGCGAGCTGCTGATACCTACCTCTACGTCGCGGGTAATACGCGTGAGGTTCAGAATGTTCTGGATGGTGGTGTAGCCGTAGCGCTCCGCAATATAATTCCAGACGCTCTGACCCGCCAGCTGCGGATTGCGCAGAAAGAAAGGAGCCGTTTTGGCGCCCTCGTACTGCTGGGTCATATCGCGCATGTAGTCGTCCATCTCCACGCTCCAGCCCTCGGCGGCGTACGACGATGCTCCGGCAATAAACCACTCGGGCAGCTGCAATAAGTAGGTGCTCTGAATAACTTCCTTCAGCGAGCCGCCATACATCATATCGTTGAGCAGCACGCGGGTAATCTGGGAGCTTACATCGCGCTTGAAGAGCGTTTGCTGGCCCTGAAAGGCGATTTGCACCTTATTCATGCGCAGCAGCGAGGTCTCGCCCCCGGTTTGATACTTGTCGCTGTCGAGGCCAATATTGCTCTGCCGTAGGTCGCCCACGGAGTTGTAGAGCATAAGCGTGGTCTTCGAGTAAGGGTAGTAGCCGATGAGGGAAGAGACGCGCTGCAGCTCTTTTTCAGCGTACTCAGCGGCCCGACGGGCGGTGGTTTCGCCGCCAGCGTAGTAATAGATGTTGAAGTTCTGAGTGCTGAACAGCTGCCAGTCAAAATTCTTATACTGGATGCGCACGCGCCCGAACTGCTCCTGGGCCGTTTGGGCCTGGGCCTCGCCAGCCTCCAGCAATACTCCCAGCAGTAGCGCTCCAACCACCCAAAGTCGGCGCGTTATAAAAAAGGATAGGTGCTCCATATAGAAAGCAAAAGGGCAGAAAATCAGGAAGAAACGCCGACCTCAGCAGGTACGGAAATATACAACGAATGATACCGCGAAATATTGACCTCGGGCCAAAGTGCTTCGGTGCCTTCCAGCACGTTGGCAAAATGGGTTGCCAGCCGCGGAGCCAGCATCACGCCCTTGGAGCCGAAGCCATTAAATATACTCAAAACCGGCCAAGCTGGATGTCTGCCCAGCACGGGTTTTCGGTCGCGCACGGCGGGCCGAAAACCGGCCCGCTGATCAAGCACCGTAAATGGCTGATCTGACATCTCCATAAAGCGCTGCCCAAGCTCCGTCAGTGCCTCAGGCGTAGTGCCCAACGGCAGTGGTGGCCAGCGGTACGTAGCACCTACCCGAAACTGCCCGTCACCGAGCGGCACCACGTAGCCACCTTTGTTCAGCACCTGCGCCGCCGACAAACCCTCGCACTGCACGTCCAGTACCTCGCCCTGGTTAGGAATAATCGGCAGCCAGTTGAAGTACGGATTTTGCATGGCAGTGGCGCCTTCGCAAAAAACAAAGTGACGCGCCTGGATTGCGCCTTTGTAAGTCACACCAGCCGAGTCGATAACAAGGTCATTCCAGGCAAAAGTTTCGTGCCGCAGCCAGCCTTTTTCGAGGCCATCAGCGGCAAGAGCGGCTAACATTTCGCGCACGGCTACATGGCCGCAATGGCGAATAAAAATGCCCCCCAGACCAGTTTTTACGCCTGGTATGGCAGGCAGGTCCGTTCTGATTTCATCCACAAATACCCCCCAGGGCTGGTCCGCGCTACGGGCCATAATATAGTTTTGCTCCTTCACCGAGGCAAATAGCTTCAGAATAGGCGTCTCGAAGAAAAACTGCTGCTTAAATTCTGCTTCCAGCTGCCGGTAAAACACGGCCGCGGCGGGTAGCAGCTCGTCGGCTAGCCAGGTCAGGACGAAGCGCTGGCCGGTCACGGGATTCATCAGGCCGGCGGCTACGTTGGAGGCCGAGTCAGGTCGGGGTTCATCGAGCACTAGTACCGCGTGGCCGCGCTGCCGCAACTCGTAGGCCAGGGTAGCGCCGGCCAGGCCGTGACCGAGAATGAGATAGTCGTAAGTGGTCATTGAGGGCAAGGTGAACAGGATGCAATTTGGTGAAGCCTGGCTATTATAGACAAAGGGTGAGTAATGAACAGCCGCCTGATTTAGATTTATTTAACTGCACCTCCTTTGCTACAATACCTTTAAAAGGTGATTGTCACAACTTGAAAAATAAACACTTGTCCTAGTAATTATTTAATCGTAATTTTTCTATACCTAGAACTATCATAGCCGGATTGCTAATCCGACTACCCGCCCCTCCTATACCTATTGCAATATTTTCCGGTGCCCGGCTCTCCTTGCCCGAGAGCTTAACAGGCAATTATTGCCCGCGCCGGTCGTGTCGTATTTCCTTTTTTCACTTATTCCTTATTTCGTATGAGACATCCATTACATATGGGCATGGCGACCTTTCTGGCCGCCACCCTCTGCACGCTCTACAGCTGCGGCAAAGAAGAATTAGAGCCAACCGGCCCGACTGCGGCTTCTTCTCAACAAGCGGCTAAGAGTAAAGGCGGCTCCACGGCTGAGAAAGCCCAAAAAGCCTGGGACAAGTTTGTGACTGATGTCCGCAAAGGAATCGCGAAAGACCCCGTGGGCTAATACGTGAGCGATGATACGTGGGTGGAGAGTGACGGCACCAGCCCGCGCCCGATGCGGCCTAAACTAGATGTGTCGGAACGAGTCGCGTTGACAAGCAAATATGGAGACGTCGGCATCTTGAAAATTCCCTGTGAGGACCGGCCCGACGACCCGGATTGCAGTTCCCCTCCTCTCCCACCCGTCCCTACCACGGCCTTTTTAAGCAGTGAGGGCATTGCTCCTTACAGTGGGGCCGGCAACTTTGCCGGGGACATCCTGGATTTAAAAATCGCGAAGGCCCCCAATTTCGAGCCTGACGCTTATCCATTAGATGGTTACACTAGCATCCGCATAAACTTGAATTACGGGGCGGGTGGGCAAACTATCTACCTGACTTTCACCCGTGACCCCAGCAAAGTACGCCTCGGCGATGAAGCCGGCCGCACCGACCGCACTATCAGAGGGGCTGTACGCTGGATACAATCTTTTGCCCTTGTAACTGGAAATATGGACAAATGGGGGATCCCAGATGGTATTCCTGTGTGGGCCCCAGGCCCCTTCTTTAATGAGTGGAAACATCCAGACTTAAATGATGGGGCTGGCGGCTACTATATTTATCCATTCATGGGTAAAACAGCAACGGGCCGAGGCATTGAAGTAGGTGTATTACGAGGGAATAGCAGTAGTATCCAACCACCATCAGGGTGGAGGAAAGCTGATAATCAAGATTTGAATGAAAGGGCCGGAGGTGATTATATTTATTTCTGCTATAAAAACCGTTAGGATATACTCTATGAACAAGCATATCTTGTTTGTGATTATGGCTTCAATGCTGTGGTGTAGAACTCCCTGCCGGGGTCAGTCAACCGACCAGCCAACATACCATCGGTGGTACGTTGGTGCGCAGTTGGCCTCTCATTACTATGCTGTAATTTATCCTTCGGGTTTACCTAGTATGGGTAGCCCTAACCCTTTTCAGATGGTTATAGGATATCGGTTATCACCGCGCTTAGCGGTGCAAATTAGTGGCTTATATCGCCGTAGAAATTTAAGCTCCATTGGTACGGGTACCAGCGATACGGGCGAGCCTACTGCGACTAAAGCCGTCTACAACACATGGAACACAGCTATTCCGATAGGAGTACGCTATACCCTTACCCGCCAGCCCACGCGTCGTTTCCAAGTTGATGGAGCAATTGGAGTCAGTTTCATTAGCACTCGCTTCAATACCCGCCGCACATATGAGGTAGGCAGCGAAGTTATTGAGGAATACCGCGATGCGCAAAAAACCACCGGCACTTACCTGACCGGAGGCGTTAGCGGGCGCTTCGGCTTCGGCAAGACGCGCCGGGTAGAGGCCGTGCTGGACTTGCTGGTCAACCGCAATATTGAGCAGTTCAGTAAGGGCACGTATCAATACCTGGATGCACCCGGCGGCCTCACCCGCGCTTATGGCCTGGGCCTGCGGTATCGGTTTCTGTAAAGCCAATTTATAACTTCGGCTTATCCAGCTTCAGAGAGGTTCAAGCACATTGCTTGGACCTCTTTCGCTTTTTGACTTAGCCGGTGCTCGCGCAACTTCGCGCCGCTCCTCGTAACTTACCCTCCCAATTTCATTCGGCCCGCGCCGGTTCCCATTTAGTAGCTCCATGACCGTATCTGGTTTCACTTTCAACGCTTTTTCCGAAAATACTTACCTGCTGCATGATGCCACTAGGCAGTGCGTTGTCATTGACCCCGGCTGCTACGAGAAGGCTGAGCAACAAGCCCTGAAAGCATTCATTGAAGCCCAGGAGTTACAGGTTGTATTGCTGTTGAACACCCATTGCCACATCGACCATGTATTTGGCAATCAGTTTATAATCGACACGTATCAGGTGCCTTTCCTGATTCACGAAGCTGACCTGAGCGTTCTAAGGGCTGTACCGACTTATGCGCCCAGCTATGGCTTTCCCCATTATAACCCAGCCGAACCCACTGGGTTTTTAACGCCTAGCGAGCCCGTCACTTTCGGCGAGACTAGCTTGGAAGTACGCTTCGCTCCAGGGCACGCGCCCGGCCACGTCGTGTTTTATCACGAGCCTACTGAAACCGTCATCGGTGGCGACGTGCTGTTTCAGAGCAGCATCGGCCGCACCGATTTGCCGGGGGGCAATTATGACACGCTCATCGAAAGTATTCGTACTCAACTTCTACCTCTCCCCGATTCGGTGACCGTGTATCCTGGGCATGGGCCGGCTACTACCATTGGGGCCGAACGGCGTTCCAATCCGTTTTTGCGCTAACGTCGTTTTTTAGTCTTCATGAAGAATCATTTGCCCAACGCAATTACCTGTCTTAATTTATTTGCGGGCTGTCTGGCGCTTTGCAACGTCTTTGCCGGCCGCCTGGAGCTGGCCGCTTACCTTGTAGGCCTGGCTGCTGTTTTTGATTTCGCCGATGGATTGGTAGCCCGCGCTTTGCACGCCAGCTCGCCCATTGGCAAAGACCTTGATTCATTGGCCGATATGGTTTCCTTTGGCGTGGTGCCAGGTGCTATGCTGTACCATTTGCTGGGTCAGGGGGCAAATTCACTGCCTGAATGGCTGCCCTACGCTGGCTTCATCGTGACCGTGTTTTCGGCGTTACGCTTAGCTAAGTTCAATAACGACACCCGCCAGACTAGCTCTTTTATTGGCTTGCCCACGCCGGCCTGTACGCTGGTAGTAGCTTCTCTGCCCCTGATTCTGGCTTACGACACTTACAATCTAACGTCGATTATCTTGAATCCGTGGGTGCTGCTTGGCCTGACGCTGTTATTGTCGGGCTTGCTGGTAGCGGAACTGCCGTTGTTTGCTTTAAAGTTTAAGAACCTACGCTGGCAGGACAATTCGGTGCGTTTCCTGTTTCTAATCGTATCAATGATCCTGTTGTTTGTTTTGCAGGCAGCAGCCATTCCGCTTATTATTTTACTCTACGTGCTGCTTTCCTTGTTTCAACCATCTTTTGGATGATTTGCCGGCGTGAAACTGCGTACCACAATATTTGTATCTGCTGGTAGTTATATAGCTGGCTCGCTTGCAGCTGTTTTTTATCCTTCGCATATCCGCTCTCTATCGTTTTATACATCTATGCGCTTTTTTCGGCTTTTGCTGCTCATTTGCGGGTTGGTGAGCTTTGCGAATACTGCGCAGGCCCAAGCCACTGAGCAGACAGCGCAAACCATCGTGGAGTGGCAGGGCTACGAAACCGTGTACACGCGGGCTGGGCAAGCCAGCCGTACCCCCTCGTTTCGGGGTGCCACCTATGCCCCCACCGACCGCATTGGCATGTTCACGCTGCGCCTCGCTGGTCGGGTAGTCAGCGGCCAGTTACGCAATGCCATTTATGAGCCCTTCCCTGCCGCTGACGCCGCTCTTCTGGCTACGGCAAATTTGCTCCCCGAGCCCGCACTAAGCTTGCGTACCGCTACGGAGCTGCGCGCTCCCGTGAGTTTTCTTACTCTCCAGCCCGTACGGCGCCACGCTCAGAGTGGGCAGGCCGAACGGCTGGTTTCCTTCGAGTACACCTATATAGTTGCCCCGCCAACGGCTTCACGCGGTGGGCGTCCTCATCCCAATGCTTCAGTACTTCAGCAAGGCGACTGGTTTAAGATTGGAGTGCCGGCTAGCGGTATTTATAAGCTTGATAAGGCCGCTTTGTCGGCTATGGGCCTCAATCCGCAGACCCTTGATCCGCGCCGTCTCCAACTCTACGGCAACGCCACGGGTATGCTACCGCAGCCCAACAGCACCTACCGGCCCGATGACTTAATTGAAAATGCCGTTTTTGTGGCCAACGATAACAACGATGCCACTTTCAACGACAACGAGTACGTGCTGTTCTATGCCCGCGGCCCGCACATCTGGGAACGCGAGGCGCCTACGGTTAACCGCTTTCGTCACTCTTACCACCTGTACACCGATACAGCCTACTATTTTATAACGGTTGGCGCGGCGTCGGGCAAGCGGGTGGCCATGGCTCCGGCCGTAACGGCTGCTCCTACTGCCACCATCACGACCTTCGCTGAGCGAAAATTCTATGAGATTGATCTGATCAATCTGCTTAAATCGGGACGGCAATGGCTGGGCGAGAAGTTTGAGTCAGGGAGTCGCCAGGAAATTCCGTTTACCATTCCAGACCTCGTACCCGGCTCCCCGGTGCAGCTTACTTCATCGGTAGCGGCCGCCTCAAACAGTGCTTCTAGCTTCCAAATCAGCGTTGGGGGGCAAAATGTGGCTTCCCAATCGGTAGCTGGCTATAGCTCTAATTTCTTTCCCGAAATAGCCAATACCAGCTTACTCACGGTGGCCGTGCCAGCACCGGGCACCGCTGATTTGCGTGTATCGCTGACCTACAATGCTAATAGCCCGTCCGCTGCCGGCTACCTTGACTTTCTGGAGTTGAACGCCCAGCGTCAGTTGCGCTTTGTAGCTCCCCAGCTTGAATTTCGCTCGTTCGAGAATATTGCTTTGGGTGCTTTCAGTCGATTCACTTTAGCGAATGCAGCCAGTGCTACGGTGTGGGATGTCACTAACCCACGTCGTCCGGTAGCTCGTTCGCTTGATGCCAGTGGCACTTTTGTAGCCCCAACGGACTCCCTGCGCGAGTTCATCGCTTTTACAGGCAGCAGCTTTGAAATTCCGCGCAGCTTTGGCCGGGTAGCGCCCCAAAACCTGCACGCGCTCAACCTCGACGGACGGCTGGACTTTGTCATCGTTACGCACCCGCTGTTTCGGGCCGAAGCTGAGCGCCTGGCCGAGTATCGGCGCAACCCCGTCCGCTCAGTTGACAGGCTGAACGTAGCCGTAGTTACTACTGAGCAGATATACAACGAGTTCAGCTCCGGCGGCCAGGATGTAACGGCCATCCGCGACTTTATGAAGATGATTTATGACCGAACCCCGGCTGGCAAGCGCACGATGCTCTTGCTCTTCGGCGACGCTTCATATGACTATAAATCTGACCCTACGAACGACCTGACCAAAGTTCCAACGTGGTGGAAACAGCGGCGCCTGTCCGAAAGTGGTTCGCCTGATATCGATAGAATCAATCAAAACTTCGTGCCGGTGTACGAGTCGCGGGAATCCTTTAACCTGGTTTTTCCCCGCCCCGGCGCCCCGGCACTTTCTTATTCCTCCGATGATTATTTCGGCCTCCTAGATGATACTGAGGGCCGCTGGGACGAAGGCGGCCGCCCCATTAGTGAAGGCCTGGATATTGGAATTGGGCGCCTACCCGTGCGCACACCCGCCAACCAGCCTCGCTCTACTGCTCAGGCCAAGCTGGTAGTGGATAAGCTTATTACCTACGACTCGCCGGCCGCGTATGGCAAATGGCGCAACCGCGTGACTTTCGTTGCCGACGATGGGGACGCCAATGAGCACGTGTTGTCATCCACTGAGCCCTTGGCTAACGACTTACTATCGCGCCGCCCCGCGTATAACGTGCACAAGGTTTACCTCGATATGTATCCGCAGGTAGCCGGTGCTGGGGAGCAAAATTCACCTGGTGCCAGCCGTGCCATCGATGAAGCCATTGAGCAAGGGTCGCTTATTATCAATTATGCTGGTCACGGAGGAATAACGGGATGGACTCAGGAGCAGATATTCACCAAATCAGACGTTCTGAATTTAAAAAACGTCACGCGGCCCACTTTTATGCTCACCGCCACCTGCGACTTTAGTACCTATGACAACCCAGAATTTGATTCAGCGGGCGAGGTGGCGCTCACCAATGTGGCGGGTGGTGCTATCGGTTTGCTCACGACGACCCGCGTAGTTATCTCCACGTTTAATCGCTTTCTGAATGAGCGTTTCTTTGCCGTTGTCTTTGCGCCCGTCAATGGTCGGATGCCCCGCTTAGGAGATGTGATGGCGCTTACCAAAAACGGTAGCCAGGCTGGCGACAACAATCGAAATTTCTCCCTGCTCGGTGACCCTTCTGCGCGCTTAGCCTACCCCGAGCAGTCGGCGGCTATTCGGCAGCTGAATGGAAAGCCACTCGCTGCTGCTACCGATACGCTCCGGGCCCTCTCCCGAGTGGAGTTGGCTGGCGATGTAACAACAGCCGCTGGTACCATCGACGCTGGTTTTACAGGCAAAGTGCAGGTGACCGTGTTTGATAAGCCTTCCGCTGTTACGCTACTTGGCAATGAAATAAACGACGGACGGCCCACGGTAGCCGTGCAGCGCGATATCATCTACGATGGTCAGGCCAGCGTGCGCAACGGTGAGTTCAAGCTCACCTTCATCGTACCCAAAGATATCAATTACAGCTTCGGCCAAGGTAAAATAAGCCTTTATGCCGCCGACACCATCCGGCGAACCGATGCCAGCGGCGCCACAAATTTAGTTGTGGGGGGCGTTTTAGACAATGCAGCCACCGACACAATACCGCCGGACATCCGCCTGTTCATGGATACCGAGTCCTTCGTGTTTGGCGGGCTTACGGGTACTTCCACCACGTTGATAAGTCGTCTGCGCGACGATAATGGCATTAACACGGCGGGCTCAGGTATTGGCCACGAAATAACGGCCACCCTGGATAATGATGTAAGCCAACTCGTCGTTCTAAACGATTATTATACAGCCGAGGTTGATAGCTTCCAAGTTGGCCGGGTCCGCTACCAATTCGAAGATCTTGCTCCTGGGCCTCATCTGCTGCGGGTGAAAGCCTGGGATACGTTTAATAACTCCGCTGAAAAAGAAATTGAATTTATTGCGGCCCGCACCGAAAAACTGGCACTCGACCACGTACTCAACTACCCCAACCCGTTTGCAAGCACCACAGCATTTCACTTTGACCACAACCGCGCCGGCGACGATCTTGACATTCAAGTGCAGATTTTTACCGTATCTGGCAAATTGGTTCGCACTTTGCGCACAACAGCCATTAGCAGCGGCTCGCACCTTGGCGATGTTACTTGGGATGGGCGGGATGAATTTAATGATCAATTAGCCCGCGGTGTATACGTCTACCGGGTCAGCGTGCGTTCCCCGCGTGATGGCTCTACTGCTTCCAAATACGAAAAACTAGTTCTTCTGAATTAACTTACTGGCCTCACGTTTATCTTTCAGCTCATCTTTTCCCGCTTAATATGCTCTTGTCGAAGCTGCCACTGCGCTATGCGCTTCTCCCCGGTTTGCTGGGTTTGTCACTTGTGGCCACAGCTCAAGATTACGGCACCAAAGTTATTACTACGGCCGTCCCTACTCTCTTGATTAGCCCCGACTCGCGCGGCGCGGCGCTTGGTGATGCTGGTGTGGCTACCTCACCCGATGCCAACTCCTCTTTTTACAACGCTGGCAAATTAGGCTTCGTACCTACCCAATACAGCGTTTCGCCATCTTACTCGCCGTGGCTGCGCCCTATTGCTGACGACATGGGCATAGCCTATTTATCAGGCTACGCTAAGCTCAACCAAAGGGCAGCTATTTCCGCGGCGCTCTCGTATTTTGATTTGGGAGAAATTGAATTGCGCTCTGCATTTAATAAGTCTGAAGGACAGTTTAACCCAAAGGAGTACGCTTTTGCTTTATCATACGGGCAGAAGCTCAGCGAGTATCTAGGCGTAGGCGTAACGGCACGCTATATTCGGTCCAACCTTGTTGGCCCTATCAGCGGTGGTGATTCCAAGCCTGGAAATGCGCTGGCTGTTGACTTAGGCACTTATTATACCCGTGACCTGAGTATTGGTGGTGGAGCTTATAATTTGGCGCTGGGTGCTGCGATTGCGAACTTCGGTAACAAAATGACTTATACCGATGCCAATCAGGCCGATTTTCTGCCCATGAATATCAAGCTGGGCACAGCCATCACCCGCGAGCTTGATCCGTATAACAAGCTCACGTTGACTCTCGATGGCACTAAACTATTGGTTCCTAGTCCTTACTATGAAGATAATGTGCCTACTGATGATGCCAGTCAAAGCGCGTACTTAGCGCGTCGTGATGCCGAGAATGAAAAAAGAAGACAGCAAGGCGTAGTTAGTGCTATTACCAATTCTTTTAGTGACGCACCGGGGGGCTTTTCAGAAGAGCTGCAAGAAATTAACCTTTCGGCTGGTCTGGAGTACACGTACAAAGATTTGTTGATGGCTCGTGTAGGGTATTTTTACGAAAATCCCGATAAAGGCGACCGTCGCTACCTCAGCCTAGGCTTAGGAGGGCGGTTCCAAGTGTTCGGTATCGATGGTGCTTACTTAGTGCCCAACTCCCGCGCGAATCCCCTAGCCCAAACTATTCGAGTGTCGTTACACTTTAACTTTAATAAGCTGGAAGAAGCCTTCGGCAGCGACGCTTCCTCTACCAACTAACTCGCTTCTATGCTCGACCGTCAAGTCGCTCCTCCCGTTCAGCCGCTGGCCAGTGTTACACTGCCCGCGGCTGACGTGTTTTCACTCCCTAATGGTGCTCGTCTGCACGTACTGCGCAATGATGCGCAGCCTGTAATCAGACTGCAAATAGTATTTCCGGCTGGCAAATGGTATGAGCCACAACCTGGTGTATCACTTCTTGCCGCTCGTATGCTTCTGGAGGGCACGAGCAACCGCACAGCTCGCCAAATTGCTGATACTATAGCTTTTTATGGCGCTTCACTTGAGTGTGAGCAGGGCTTCGATCGAGCTACCTTAACCCTCTACTGTCTTACACGCCATCTGGAAGCTCTATTACCATTAGTACTAGATGTAGCTACAGAGGCTACATTTCCAACTACTGAATTTAATTTACTACAGTCACGCACGATTCAAAACGTGCTAATTGAACGGCAAAAAACGGGTTATTTGGCTGCCGAACGCTTCTCACATAACCTGTTTGGCAACGGTTATCCTTATGGTGTAACCTTTAATGAGAATTCGTTTAAAAATCTTACTCCTGAGATAGTCAAGGCTTTCTATTATTCGGCTTACCAACTTGGCTCTGCAGAGATATTCCTTTGCGGTGACATTTCGGACCAACACGAACGGCTCGTTGTTCAAGTTCTTGGCCAGGGCTCCGATTTGGCAGGCACATTAAACGAACAAAACGCCCCCCATAGCATAACAGTTGCTCAACACGAGTATGTTACTGTGGCACAAAGCCTACAAGCTTCACTACGAATCGGGCGTTTGTGGCCAGCACCTATACACCCTGATGCACATCATCTGCAAGTACTAGTTAAGGTATTGGGGGGCTATTTTGGGTCTCGTTTAATGAAGAATATCCGGGAGGATAAAGGATTTACTTACGGTATTTATTCCAGCATAGCCCCCCGTGAACATGCAAATATGTTTGTTATCGGCACTGATGTAAATGCAGCAAGTGCTGAAGTAGCAATCAAAGAGGTACATCATGAATTACGCCAATTGCAGGAAAAACTAATTCCAAATGAGGAATTACAAACCGTTAAAACATATATGACCGGTAAATTTGCCAATGAGCTGAGCACTGTTTTCGAGCAGTGTGACAAGTACAAAGCTGTCGTGTTGCTTGGTCTACCCAGTTCTCACTACTCTGACTTTCTAGCACAAATCAATTTAGTGAATTCTAATACTCTGCAGCAATTAGCCCAGAGATACTTGTCGCCTGAAAATATGATTGAAGTAGTTGCTGGACCAGTTCGATAGGTGGTCTTGACTCACAATCACCGAAACTTCCATATCGCTTGAACTAGAAAACACTGACAATTCACTATGTATAAGCATAATAAAAGAGCAGCTATAGTCACAAACTATAGCTGCTCTTTTATTATGCTTATACATAGTGAAGTTCTAGCACACGTTAAGGGAAGAGTAGTTGGTTGGAATATATTTTCAGTTGAAAACGAGAATTATGACGGGTAGCCTCTTTTTACTTCCAAGTTGGCCTAAACGGGAACAGCCCCCGCATCCGGATAGTGGGACGCTGGGGGGCTGTTGGAATATAAGGTTGGCGGCGACCGACTCTCCCACCGGTGAAGGTAGTACCATAGGCGCACCGGGGCTTAACTGCTCTGTTCGGAATGGGAAGAGGTGAACACCCGGGCTAAAGCCACCATTACTGGCGCTCGTGTCTAGTTCACAGACACAACAAATAACGTTGACGCAGGTAACGGGTAAGAAGAAAGCAGAAAAAGAGCATTGTCTGGTAAGTGTTCGAGTCATTAGTACTACTCGGCTCGGCCGTTTCCGACCTTCCACCTGTAGCCTATCCACGTGGTCGTCTCCCACGACTCTTCCTATATAAGAGATCTCATCTTGAGGTGAGTTTCGCACTTAGATGCTTTCAGCGCTTATCTCATCCCAG
This sequence comes from Hymenobacter sp. R533113, assembly GCF_056835965.1. Lineage (NCBI taxonomy): Bacteria > Pseudomonadati > Bacteroidota > Cytophagia > Cytophagales > Hymenobacteraceae > Hymenobacter > Hymenobacter sp. R533113. The sequence continues at coordinate 115,402 of NZ_JAKWBD010000001.1, read as the reverse complement.
CGTCGCTACCCGGCGCTGCAGCTGGCGCCACAACCGGTGCACGAGCGGCTGGTCCATCCCGGTCCTCTCGTACTAAGGACAGGTCCTCGCAAATCTCTCACGCCCACCACAGATAGGGACCGAACTGTCTCACGACGTTCTGAACCCAGCTCGCGTGCCACTTTAATCGGCGAACAGCCGAACCCTTGGGACCTTCTCCAGCCCCAGGACGTGACGAGCCGACATCGAGGTGCCAAACCTCCCCGTCGATATGAGCTCTTGGGGGAGATCAGCCTGTTATCCCCGGCGTACCTTTTATCCTTTGAGCGATGGCCCTTCCATGCGGAACCACCGGATCACTATATCCGTCTTTCGACCCTGCTCGGCTTGTAGGCCTCACAGTCAAGCCCGCTTCTGCTATTGCGCTCTACAACCGGTTACCAAGCGGTCTGAGCGGACCTTTGAAAGCCTCCGATACTCTTTTGGAGGCGACCACCCCAGTCAAACTACCCACCAGACACTGTTTCCCCGTTCAGGAGATTAGGCACCGAGTAACACAAGGGTGGTATTTCAACGTTGGCTCCCCGAGAGCTGGCGCCCCCGGCTCAAAGCCTCCCACCTATCCTACACATGTGTTACCCAGCGTCAATGTCAAGCTATAGTAAAGGTGCACGGGGTCTTTCCGTCCCGTGGCGGGTACTCGGCATCTTCACCGAGACTACAATTTCACCGAGCTCACGGCTGAGACAGCGCCCAGATCGTTACACCATTCGTGCAGGTCGGAACTTACCCGACAAGGAATTTCGCTACCTTAGGACCGTTATAGTTACGGCCGCCGTTTACCGGGGCTTCGATTCAAACCTTCGCAGCTTGCGCCACTAAGTTCCCTCTTAACCTTCCGGCACCGGGCAGGTGTCAGACCTTATACTTCCGCTTGCGCGTTCGCAAAGTCATGTGTTTTTGTTAAACAGTCGCCTGGGCCTTTTCACTGCGGCTTCTCTTATTGCTAAGAGGAAGCGACCCTTCTCCCGAAGTTACAGGTCCATTTTGCCGAGTTCCTTGGCCGTGATTCACTCGAGCCCCTCAGGATACTCTCCTTGACTACCTGTGTCGGTTTGCGGTACGGGTTACTCTAAGGTTAAAACGCTTAGCAGGTTTTCTTGGCAGTCTGATTAGGATGACTATCCCCGTGGCCGAGGCCGTAGGGTACTATCACGGTTCAGCAAGGTCGGCGGATTTACCTACCAACCCTATACCTACGCGCTTCAACGGGCACTTCCGTCCGCCCGCGCATCTTTCACTTCTGCGTCACTGCATCACTTCTTAGAGTAAGTGCTGGAATATCAACCAGCTGTCCATCGACGTAGCCTCTCGGCGTAGCCTTAGGTCCCGACTAACCCTGCTCCGATTAGCGTTGAGCAGGAAACCTTAGTCTATCGGGGGGCGGGTTTCTCACCCGCCTTATCGTTACTCATGCCTACATTTGCTTTTCTAGCCGCTCCAGCACGCCTGACAGCATACCTTCTCCGCTGCTAGAATGCTCCCCTACCACTTACACATCCGTGTAAATCCATCGCTTCGGTACCGGACTTGATGCCCGCGTATTATCGATGCCCTCTCGCTCGACCAGTGAGCTGTTACGCACTCTTTAAATGAATGGCTGCTTCCAAGCCAACATCCTGGCTGTCAAGGCAAGTGGACCTCCTTTGTTCAACTTAGTCCGGATTTAGGGACCTTAGCGGATGGTCTGGGTTCTTTCCCTCTCGGCATGGGACCTTAGCACCCCACGCCTCACTGCCGCGTATATCAACCGGCATTCGGAGTTCGTCTGGATTCGGTAGGCTGTGACACCCCCTAGTCCAATCGGTAGCTCTACCTCCGGCTGACTTGACCGCGACGCTGTACCTAAATACATTTCGGGGAGTACGAGCTATTTCTCAGTTTGATTGGCCTTTCACCCCTACCCACAACTCATCCAAATCCTTTTCAACGGAAACTGGTTCGGGCCTCCAGTTGGTTTTACCCAACCTTCACCCTGGTCATGGGTAGATCACAAAGTTTCGCGTCTACCCCCCTGACTCTGCGCCCTGTTCAGACTCGCTTTCGCTGCGGCTCCGCGTCTTCAGACACTTAACCTTGCCAGGGAGGAGTAACTCGTAGGCTCATTATGCAAAAGGCACGCCGTCACCCCACTAGAAGGCTCCGACCGCTTGTAAGCACACGGTTTCAGGTTCTTTTCACTCCTCTATTCGAGGTTCTTTTCACCTTTCCCTCACGGTACTGGTTCACTATCGGTCTCTCAGGAGTATGTAGCCTTAGCGGATGGTGCCGCTGGATTCAGAGGGGATTTCTCCGGTCCCCCCCTACTCAGGAATCCTCTACCGTGCTTGACTTGCTCGCTTACCGGACTCTCACCGTCTCTGGTCGACTTTCCCACGTCGTTCAGCTAAAATCAAACAATCAGATCTTGAGGTCCTACAACCCCCAGCTGGCCGTAACCAACTCGGTTTGGGCTCGTCCCCGTTCGCTCGCCACTACTTAGGGAATCATTGTTATTTTCTGTTCCTCCGGGTACTTAGATGTTTCAGTTCCCCGGGTTTGCCCCTATAGCACTAAAGCTATAGGCCCTACCGCTTCACGGTAGTGGGTTGCCCCATTCGGATACCCGCGGATCACTTCGTATGTGCCAATCCCCGCGGCTTTTCGCAGCTTATCACGTCCTTCCTCGCCTCTGAGAGCCTAGGCATCCCCCGTGTGCCCTTACTTACTTACCTTCTAGCCCTCCCGTAAACAGGAAGGCCGGCTCGTAACAAGAAACCACTAAAAGTAGTCCTCGCTTCTTTCTTTTTCTTCTTACTCGTTATCCTACGTCAAAGAACGTGTGTCTTCCTGTTGAAGACATAGTGTTAGCTGCTTGTCACCAAGACAGCTAACTAGTACTGTTTACTCTCCTTACGCAGCTACCAATTGTAGTTGCATATAGGTGGAGAATAACGGATTCGAACCGTTGACCCCCTGCGTGCAAGGCAGGTGCTCTAGCCAGCTGAGCTAATCCCCCATGTTCTGTCTATCCAACCTTCTCCCGTGGGCCAGCGTGGACTCGAACCACGGACCTCGACATTATCAGTGTCGCGCTCTAACCACCTGAGCTACTAGCCCGAGTCAACTTTGCCATCATTTTTATAATGAAAGCAAAGCGAATCCTAAAAACGTTGAATGAAAGGAGTAACAAATGGCATGTAAAATCATTAGGCACGAACAATTATGTCGTGAGCAAGGTAGCTCCAGAAAGGAGGTGATCCAGCCGCACCTTCCGGTACGGCTACCTTGTTACGACTTAGCCCCAGTTACCTGTTCTACCCTAACTGGCTTCTGTGACGAGCACCAGCTTCAGGTCTACCAGACTTCCATGGCTTGACGGGCGGTGTGTACAAGGCCCGGGAACGTATTCACCGCGTCATTGCTGATACGCGATTACTAGTGATTCCAGCTTCACGGAGTCGAGTTGCAGACTCCGATCCGAACTGAGACCGGTTTTGTGAGATTGGCGTCACGTTGCCGTGTAGCGACCCTCTGTACCGGCCATTGTAGCACGTGTGTAGCCCTAGGCGTAAGGGCCATGATGACCTGACGTCGTCCCCGCCTTCCTCACTGCTTGCGCAGGCAGTCCTTCTAGAGTCCCCATCATGACATGCTGGCAACTAAAAGTAGGGGTTGCGCTCGTTGCGGGACTTAACCCAACACCTCACGGCACGAGCTGACGACGGCCATGCAGCACCTTGCTTTGTGTCCCGAAGGAAAGGCTCATCTCTGAACCGGTCACGCGCATTCTAGCCTAGGTAAGGTTCCTCGCGTATCATCGAATTAAACCACATGCTCCACCACTTGTGCGGGCCCCCGTCAATTCCTTTGAGTTTCACTCTTGCGAGCGTACTCCCCAGGTGGGATACTTACCGCTTTCGCTAAGTCACCAACAGTCTATCGCTGGCAACGAGTATCCATCGTTTACGGCGTGGACTACCAGGGTATCTAATCCTGTTCGCTCCCCACGCTTTCGTGCCTCAGTGTCAGATGTCGCCTAGGCAGCTGCCTACGCAATTGGGGTTCTGGACGGTATCTATGCATTTCACCGCTACACCGTCCATTCCGCCACCCTCGACGACTCTCAAGCCTGGCAGTATCCAGGGCAGTTCCACAGTTGAGCTGTGGGCTTTCACCCCGGACTTACCAAGCCACCTACGCACCCTTTAAACCCAATAAATCCGGACAACGCTTGCACCCTCCGTATTACCGCGGCTGCTGGCACGGAGTTAGCCGGTGCTTATTCCTCAGGTACCGTCAGTTGGTCTCGCAAGACCTTTTTCTTCCCTGAGAAAAGCCGTTTACAACCCAGAAGGCCTTCATCCGGCACGCGGCATGGCTGGGTCAGGCTCTCGCCCATTGCCCAATATTCCCTACTGCTGCCTCCCGTAGGAGTCTGGCCCGTATCTCAGTGCCAGTGTGGGGGATCACCCTCTCAGGTCCCCTAAGCATCGTCGCCATGGTGAGCCGTTACCCCGCCATCTAGCTAATGCTACGCAACCCCATCCACAACCAATAAATCTTTTATAAAACGACGATGCCGTCACTCTATATTATGCGGTATTAATCCGCCTTTCGGCGGGCTATCCCCCAGTTGCGGGTAGGTTGGTTACGCGTTACGCACCCGTGCGCCACTAGTGTATTGCTACACCCGTTCGACTTGCATGTATTAGGCCTGCCGCTAGCGTTCATCCTGAGCCAGGATCAAACTCTCCATTGTATAAATTCTCTTCACCTATGCGAACATAGGCTGCTGTCTTGGGCGTAATCCTTGCTCACGTATTGACGTAATCATTTAATTCGTGTTGCTTGGTTCTACTTGTTTTAACTTGCCTTCCGTGTTACCGAGAGCTAATTAAAAGCTTTACCATTTGTTACTTTCCAATCATTCAAAGAACATTTGTCTCTTCCTTTCGAAGAAACCTAGCGAGTCGAGCGACTCGTACTGTTGTTAAAAACCAACCTTCTTTTGGATTGGGGATGCAAATATAAGAGTTGTTTTTGGCTTGTAAAGCGAAAGAGGTAAAATTTACAATCTTTATTTCAACTCTTTCTTGAGCCCTGTTTTTCTTTCGAATGCAAATTTAAACCCTTGATACTTTGCCTGACTTACTAGCTTCTCGATTTGGGAGTGCAAAGATATGAAAGTCTTAACTAAAGAGGCAAATAAATTTTATAAAATTGTTTGCTCACTACATTAAGTCTAATCAAATCATCTTATTTGCCCACCGCGTTTCGGATTGGGAGCGCAAAAGTGCAGGATAAATTTGTTGTTTGCAAGCGGGAAAAAGTGTTTTCGAGCTTTATTTGACATCGAATTTCTTAAATAACCATTATGGTGCTGATACACAACAGATTAGTACCACTGCCTATTCCAAATTATTTTAACAGAGCGCTACTGCCTCAATAATACAGCTCAATTGGTTGTAGATACTAGGCTTGTAAGAGTATATGGAAATCACCATTCATGATATCAGCAATAGGTGGTTGTGATATCATGTAATTATCTCTGCCAATGATGTTTACTAGAAGCCCGGCAGATTGAGACCTTTATATATGAACATTCAGGACTTTGCCCTTGTTCGGTGCCCTCCATAATAAACTACTAAGCCACCAAGATCGTTGCCAACCCATAAATTGATTCAGTAGGGCTATTACGAAGAATAAAAAGTAGCGTCCAGCCACTAAGGGTTAAAAATAGGATCGGCGTGAGGGGATAGCCCCACGCGCGGTAAGGCCGCACCAGGTCGGGCTGACGCCATCGGAGCACAAATAAGCCCATTACTGTCAGAAAAGTGAACAAACTGAGGACAAAGCCCGCGTAGAGCAGCACCGCTTTGAACGTGGAGGTAAAAATAAACAGGAGCGTGAGGGCCGTTTGAATCAACAAGGCACGCACTGGAACACCTGCTTTACTTACGACTGCTAGTTGGCGCAAAGCTGGCAGATCCTCACCCATAATCTGCATGATCCGCGGGCCGGCAAAAATTATTGAACTGATAGTAGACAAGAGCAAGCCGGCAATGATGCCCCCCATGAGTTGTCCTACTGACGGTCCAAAAAGATGGTTGGCAGCTATATATCCTACTTCTACTTGTTCAGCAAGCTTGATAATAGGAGTTGAATAAAAAAAGATGAAGTTTAGTGCCACATATAATAAGGATACTATTGATATACCTATAAGCAAGATACGCGGCAAGTTGCGCTGGGGGGCTCTTACCTCGCCGGTCAAATACACAGCCGCATTCCAACCGGAGTAGGCATACGAGACATAGATCAATGACACAGCAAACTCCGGACTGAGCAACTGACTCCAATCGGTAGGCTGGGGGGCAAATTGGATAGGTTGTGGCTCAGCAAGCAGCCATCCAGCTCCGATAAATGCCAGCAGCACCATCACTTTGACTGCGGTAATAACCACTTGCAAGTAGCTTCCAGCCCGGCTGCTCGTGGCATGAATAGCCGTCAGCACTAGCACTACCGCTACAGAGAGCCACAGCGGATTCAGGGCTGGCCATACACTGGTAGCATAACTGCTTAAGGCTATTGCGCCAAGCGCCGTCGGAGCAGCAAACCCCACGGTAGCGGATACCCAGCCCGACAAAAAGCCGACAGCCGGATGATATATCTGGGATAAATAATGGTATTCGCCTCCGGAGCGAGGCATGGCAGCAGCCAACTCGGCGTAGCACTAGGCGCCACATAAGGCAATAAGCCCCCCAACAACCCACAGCATCAGCACCACAAAGCCACTTTGGATATTAAGCAACTTAAAGCCCAAGGTGTTAAAAACACCCGTTCCTACCATATTAGCTACTACTAAGGCAACGCCAGTAGTAGCTAATATGGTAGGAACGGGTGCCGTGGGTTTACTCATGCAAGGCGGTTAAGTCTTCCTATCTAATAGGGCAAGTTCAGAGCACATTCTTACCAAGTGTATTCTATATAATAAGACAGGGCGTAAACCAACCTCACTTATACTGGCTCACTGTACTGCAAAATCAGCAGCTATATTTTAGGACGCTTATACAATGGCACGGTGCTGCATGGCTCCCCGTACATCATGCTGGCTGCTACTGGCAATAGCTTTTGCATAATAGCTACATAAGCATACGTCGGCACCGGAATGTTGCCACAACCCTTCACTACCACTTTCGCGTCGCGATATTCCTCGGCATCGATGGCTGCAATGGCCTCCTGAAACAACTCCTGCTCCAAGGCTTCTAAGTCGCCAAATACGTACCGATGGGCGTGCCCTTGAAGTTTTGTGGCCAGCAACATATAAGCCCAGGTAGGCACAATGGCATCGGCCGAGCAGATGATAGCTACGTTTTTACCGTCGTACTGGCTCCAGTCGTGGGTCTTAACGAATTCGCGAAAGTCCTTTTCGCGCAGAATAAGCCCCTGAAATAGGTTGTCTTTGATATCATACACGATGCGCTCGCCGGGATGCAATAGCAATTCCAGATTAAGCGTGGTGAGGGCGCTTTGTGCTACGCGGTTAATGATTTCTTCCATATAAATAAGACCCAAAAGGCTTCAAATTAGTGCAAAGATTTTCTTCAGCTACTCATCAATAGATGAAGCTGTTTAGAAAGTCGGTTTAGGGTTGATTTTTCGCAGAAAGAGGACGATGAACGCCAACCAATGCCACGCCAGCCAGTTGCCGATGCTGGTTTCATAGCGTACGAGTAAGGTTTTGAAGCTATCGAGCCAGGCATTGGCGTGTTCCACCACGGCGCGCCGACGGTAGAGTTCGGGGTCAAAGAACGTGTCATCAGCCGTTTGCCAATCGGTGGCGCGGCGGTTGCGGGCGATGTTGGCTTCGATGTCACGGGCGGCACAAGCTTGGCGCAACTCGGTGGTATCGAAGGCGCTATCGGCGTTTAAAAACAGCCCAGCTACCGCAATGCCGGCCGCTTCGAGCAGTACGCACAACTCCTCAAACAAGACCGCCAAGCGGTAGCTGTCGTGGTGGTTGCCGGCTTGCGGGGTCGCACAAGCCAGGGGCTGGCCTTGATTGTCGGCCAGGAACAGGGCCGTGGTGGTGCGGGCCTTTTTGCGCCCCTGATAGCCCACGGCCGCCCCACCGTTTTTGGCCGGTGTATGGCTGCCGTCGAGTTGCACGCTGGAACAATCGAGCAGGTGTTTGTTGCGCCGTAACACGTTTAGCCACATTACTTTCCACGACCCATCTTTGCGCCACTTATTGAACCGGGCATATACGCCTTGCCAAGTCACAATGGCACCGGTGAAGAACTGTTTAACCGGCAAATAGCGCCACTGGCAGCCGGTTTTGAGTTTGTAGAGCAGCGCTTCAAGCAACTCGACCGGGTCCACCCGACTAGGGCGACCAATGGGAGACTGGGGCAGATGTGGCAGAATCCAGGTACGAATAATATCTTTGGGCAGGACTTCCATGAAGCAGGTGAGATGAGGTGGGTCGCACCCCAAATTTCGCCCGTATTGTGGGAGTCCTTTGCGTTTCTGTTGACCAACGACTACTTTCTAAACAGCTTCGATGACTCAGGAGCGCTATGGCATTGTTTCTAAGACTATCTACTTCGCCTTTGGAGTAGTTGTATATACTTCCTTTAAATAAAACGGCTCGTAGTACGCAACATCCCGAAACTCCTGACGCTGAAATGCCCCCCAGGCCAAAGCACCCACCGCCACCGCTGACGGCTCGATGCCCACCAAGAAGCCAGCGTTGAGTTGCCCAGCTAGCAGTGGCTGAAATTTAACTGCTCCGTTGCCAAAGAATAACACCCGATGCTCACCTAATTGTTCAGCTAGTGCATCAGGAGTCAACACTAAGGCTGTGGGGGCAAAACTTCCTGGCTGTCGTGGGTATATAAAGCGGTGTAGACTTCCATGCGCCGCGCATCTAGCATGGGGCAATAAAGACAGGTTTCGGGAGACGCGGTATAGGCGGCTACTTGCCAAGCCAATGCCTGTAACGTACTAACGGCCAGCAACGGAATATCCAAGGCGAAGCACAATCCTTTGGCGGCCGCCCCACCGATCCGCAGGCCCGTGTACGAACCTGGCCCATCGGATAGAGCCACCGCCGCCACGTCTTGCAGTCTGTGACCCGTGTTTTCCAGCAACTGGTTTATTAACACGCTTAGGTGAGATGAGTGCGATTTTTCCCGTCGCAGTTCCGCCTGGCCCATTAAAACACCCGCTTGGTGCACGGCCACAGAACACACAGGAGAAGAGGTTTCAAGGGAAAGAATAAGCATAAGCCAGGGTTATTTGTGCAAAGGTACAACTAGAAAGAGGCGCCATGCTGATCGGATGAAAGTCACCTTTCGGCCGGCAAAACTAAAAAAAGCAGACCCCTACGGAGCCTGCTTTTGCTTATCATAAAATGCCTAATGGTTACTTCTCCCCTGTTTTCTTTCCCTCGGGCCGAGATTTGGCCTCGGGCGTGCCTGGCTTTAGGAGTGCTGCATAGCGCGCCTGATCGTTCAACACATTCATAGCCATAAGGATATCCGGGTCATCATCGAAGCTGGCTTCGATCTGGCCTTTCTGAAAGTAGTAGCGCGACACGATTTCCTGCTCCAACAACTCCCGAATCTCGGGTTTGAAGCGAGTTAAGTCGTTGCTCTTGTTGGTAGAAACCTTACGACGAATAGCTTCGATCTCGGCTTTTACGTCGTCGTAATGTTTTTCCTCCTTTGCCCTGCTACTTAACTGAGTAAGGCTTTTTTCCATATCAGTTGAGTAGCTCAAATCCTTGCCCCCTAAAAACTGAATGAACTTCTGGTACTCAGCATCAGAGAGGTGAAACTCGCGAGCGGGGGCAAAGTAGCGTGCGCGGCGCGGTAGCGGGTAGCATAGTCAAACAGATAGTTTTTCGTCAGGAGCACACGGGTGATATCGGCGATGGCGCGCTCCTGCACTTCCACATCGGGAGCTACGCCGCCGCCATCGTACACCACGCGGCCGCTAGTTGTTTTGAAGGCGGTGCGTAAGGAATCAGGCACTTTTCCCAGAGTGCCATCGTCGGCCCGATGAGCGTAGTCTATTTCCTGAATGCAGCGCCCGCTAGGAATGTAATACTTGGCCGTTGTTACTTTCAACTGGGAGTTATAGGACAAAGGCCGCGTAGCCTGCACTAGTCCTTTGCCGAACGTCCGTTTGCCGACCAACACGGCCCGGTCGTAATCCTGGAGTACGCCCGACACGATTTCAGAGGCGGAAGCAGAGCGGTTGCTGGTCAGCACCACAACCGGCATCTGCGTGTCCAGAGGCGCATCGAGCGCCTTATAGGTCTTGTTCCAGTCCGTGACTTTGCCCTTGGTGCTCACAATATCCAAACCCTTATTTACAAAGAGGTTAGAAACGTTAACAGCTTCATTGAGCAAACCGCCCGGATTATCGCGTATATCGAACACGATTTTTTTAGCGCCCTGCTCTTTCAGCTTCATCACGGCCAGGCGCGCCTCCTTACCTGCGTCGATGGTAAAGCCAGCCAGCTGAAAGTAGCCGATGTCGGGCGTCAGCATGCCGTAATACGGCACGTTTTCCACTTGAATCTTGTCGCGGGTGATGTTGATTTCTACCGGCACTTCCTGCCCATAGCGCGTCACCGACAGCTTCGCCACGGAGTTGGCCTGCCCTTTCAGCAACTTGCTGATATCGAAATTATTCTTGGTCGCAACGTTGACTCCATTAATAGTCAGAATCTCATCGCCGGGCAGCAAGCCAGCTTTTTGCGCCGGATAGCCTTCGTAAGCAGCCTGAACCACGGTTTTTGCTCCCCGCTTTACTACCACAGCCCCGATGCCGCCGTATTGCCCGGTGGTCATGGTACGGAAGTCCTCAATATCGTCTTCGGGAATATAGTTGGTGTACGGGTCCAGTGACTTGAGCATAGCGTCGATGCCCGTTTTCACCATTTTCGCGGGTGTTATCTCGTCCACGTAATACGTATTCACTTCCTTAAATAAGGTTGCGAAAATGTCGAGGTTCTTGGCAATCTCGAAGTAGCGCTCATTATCGGAGGCACTGCGGAAAGAGACGAGCAACGTGGCCCCACCTAAAAATAGGGCAGCCAGATATTTTTTGCGCATAAAAAGGCTGAAAGCGTGGAAAACAACCTACGATACAGGCACCACCTCAACGGTGGGGGTTGCATCAGTTAGCAAACGCTCCAGCCCTGAAATTAATTTTTTTTCAACCAGCGCGAAAGGCTTTTTTCCTTGCCCGAATAGATAATGCCCAGCAATGCAACAGAATGCCCCCCAGGTGCCTCCAGCAGCCGATATTTATTTAATCGGTACGCCTCACGCATCAGGCGCTTTAGCCGGTTGCGGTCCACGGCTCGCTTGAAGGAGCGCTTCGACACGCTCACCAGTACTTGGGGCGGGGCCGTAGTGGGCGCAGGCGCGGGCAGCCAGACCAGCCGCAAAGGGTATAAACCAAAAGAAGAACCCCGGCCGAAAAGCTCGTCAATGAGCTTTTTGCGACACAAGTGTTCTTCTTTCGGAAATGAGTAGGAGCGCGCGCCCGGCGCCATAGAGTTGGCGGGCTGGGGCGAATCGGCGGGAGCCGTCAGCGGTTTAGCGCTTATGACGACCCTCGTCGGATACCGTCAGGCGCTTGCGGCCTTTGGCGCGGCGGGAGGCCAGCACACGGCGGCCGTTGGCGGTTTCCATGCGTGAGCGGAAACCGTGCTTGTTGCGGCGCTTGCGCTGCGAGGGTTGAAATGTTCTTTTCATCGTCTTGGAATGCTATTCGGGGATGGCCGGCAAAGGTAAGGCCTTCATTTGTAAATGCCAAACAGTATAGAAAAGTAGTAGTTGCTTTGTTGACTTTCAGGCCTATTTAGGTATTCAGCCATATGCTTGAGCTTGTATGGGAAGCTACTCCGTATACATTTGACTTCAGCAACCTACCTTGTTTTTGGAGCACCGACGTACACTGCAGCCGCGAAGCATATATCCCCTTTATGATTCACTATCACGTCTCGTTTGAGAATCCGCTTACTTTTTATCTGCAAATTCAGCTGACCCTGACTGTGCCGGCTGAAGCTACTGAGGCGCTGGAGCTGCAGCTGCCAGCCTGGCGCCCTGGGCGCTATGAATTGCAGAACTTTGCGCAAAAGATTCAGCGGGTGGTGATAGATGATGCCGATTCGGGCGAAGTTCTCCCCTACCGTAAGCTGACAAAGGACCGCTGGCAACTGACGGGAGCAGCGGGCCGAACAGTGCGGGTGCGCTACAACTTTTATGCTCATCAGATGGATGCGGGCGGCTCCTGGTTTGATGAGAGTCAGCTATACATAAATGGCGTGCAATGCTTACTGTACGCCGAGGGCCATCAGCAGGAGCCTTGCGAATTGACGCTGGAACTGCCCGACACCTATCAGATTGCGTGTGGCTTGCCCCAAAAAGCCCCCCACATGCTGCAAGCCGATAGTTTTGAGCACCTCATCGAATGTCCGCTGATAGCCAGTCCCACATTGCAGCACCACGAATACCAGGCGCAGGGTATACCCTTTCATGTCTGGGTGCAGGGCGAATGTGACCCCGACTGGCCGCGTCTGCTCCAGGATTTTGCGGCCTTCTCGGACGAGCAGCTAAGTTTATTCGGCAGCTTTCCGGTGGCTGATTACCATTTTCTCAATCAAATACTGCCTTACAGCCATTATCACGGCGTTGAGCACACCAACTCCACGGTTATCACGCTGGGACCCGCGCCGCTGCTGATGACGGAGGGGCTTTATAAAGAACTGTTGGGGGTAAGCTGCCACGAGTTGTTCCACACCTGGAATATTAAAAGCATCCGACCGGTAGAGCTATTGCCGTACGATTATACCCAGGAGCAATACTTCCGCACCTGCTACATCGCCGAAGGCATCACGACTTATTACGGTGAGTACCTATTGGCGCGCAGCGGCGTGCGCACGGCCGAACAGTATTTTCAGGAGCTGAATACGGTGCTGCGCAAGCACTACGAAGACGACGGCCGCTTCAACCTGTCGCTGGCCGATGCCTCGGTGGACCTTTGGCTGGATGGCTATAAGAACGGCGTGCCCGATCGTAAAGTGTCGGTGTACCACAAGGGTGCGCTGGTAGCGCTGCTCCTGGATCTGGCGCTGCGGCAGCTCTCCAAACATCAACGCAGCCTCGACGACGTATTGCGGCGACTGTGGCTGGAGTTTGGGCAGCCGGGTGTGGGCTACACCGAGGACGATTATATCCGCTTGGTAGAAGAAGTAGCAGGCCGGCCCATGCGACAATACTTCGACAGTTTTATTTATGGCATAGCCCCCTTGGAAGAGCCTCTGACGAAGGCTTTACACTTTGTGGGCTGCACTCTCCTGCAGCAGGAAAACGTATCGGCTGCGGAAGGCGTATTTGGCTTTAAAACAATTGTTAAAAACGAGCGAACCGAAGTAACGAACATCCTCCCCCACTCGCCCGCGGCCGCAGCGCTTACCGTTGACGACGAAATAATAGCGGTGAATGGGCAGCGGGTGCAGATGAACTTACAGGTGCTGCTCAACAGCGGAGCACCAAGCTATGAAGTAAGCGTGTTTCGTCAGAGTCGCCTGCTTACTGTACAGCTAGTGGCTGATCCAAGCAAGCGTTTTTGGCCGAAGATTACCATTGAAAAACGCCCCGATGCTACGCCAGAACAGCAAATGAGCTTTCGGCAGTGGCTGAAGCAAGATTTCTAATTCTGTGCTTGTATGAACTTGTATCCGATTCTTCTTACGCTGGGGGGCATTTCGCTGATAAGCTGCGATAGTAGTCCCCAAGAAGGCGCTAAAACCCAAGTAGGGCCACCTGTAGCAACTGTGCAGCCAAAGGTTGCGGCACCCGCTACCCCAGCAACGGCGGCACCTACGGCTAAAATCCTTCGCTCAGAGACGGATACTCTTCGGCTTCGCAACGGCAGTATAGCTCAGCTTACTCCAGCCCGCGAAGCTGAGTTTGCTCGCCTCAATGGCATTGACACTGACACCACCGAACAGAAATATATCCAGTTGGCAGGGGGCCGTGCCCACCGCCGCGCTGATCAACTTCTTCTTACGCTCACAAATGGCCGTACGCTTACGCTAACCAATAATATAACCGACCCCGACGAGGAAAAACACGTTGTCTACCGCTTTCGGGGACCTTTAGATAACAGCGACTTCTGGGTGCTGGATGTTACGCGGTGGGAGTCAGGATTTGTGCTCCTCGTTAATCAGCATACGGGTAGGCGCACCCGGCTTTGGGGCCGTCCAGTGTTAGCGCCCAACGGCACGCACTTGGTCACGTCCAACTCCGATATGGAAGCGCACTATTCACCTAATGGCCTGCAGGTTTGGTCATTGGAGAGTGGCATTCCGATGTTGCGCTGGAACCGTGTAGTGAATACTTGGGGACCGGAAGAAGTACGCTGGCTGAATAATAAAACGCTCATCATCCGGCAGTACTACCCGGATAGCACCCCTCAGATCAAGTATGCGCGTCTGTTGCTGCCTCAGTAGCTTATCGCACAAAAAAGCCCCCAGATGTAATTGTGGGAGGCTTTTTTGTGCGATATACCAATTTTTACTTCGCCTTCTGCTGGGAAGGATTGGGGTTACTGCGCGGCTTGTTGGTACGAGCCGACAATATTTCGTTGACGTTGCCGCCGGGCGTATTGCCCTTAATATTGTTGCCCGCTTCGGTGAGTATATTCTGGTTGGCGTTCTGCACTTTTGTTCCGCCGCTATTGGAGCCGCCTTTCATATCCGGTGCTACAGAATTGATTTCATTCTGCGGCGAGTCAGAGGCTACAGATTTCTTCTTCGAGGGCTTCTTATTTTCTGCCATGATAGTAGAGCTAAGGGTGAGAAGATTACTTCGCTCTTTTACCCAGCTTCTCTTTATTTAGTTGCTTAAAGGGTAGAAGCAAGCACATAAAAAAGCCCCCAGCACCGACGGCTGGGGGCTTTTTTGGTTTAATCAGGCTTATGCTTCTACGCTAATCGGCTCTACGTTTACCAGGTCAGCAAATTGCCGCTCGCGGGCTTCAATTTCTTCTTTGGTCAAATTGATCAGGCGCTCGGTGCCAAACTTTTCCACGCAAAACGAAGCCATTGCCGAGCCGTGAATGACGGCGCGCTTCATGTTGTCGAAGCTGATATCATCAGTGGCAGCGAGGTAGCCGATGAAGCCGCCTGCGAAAGTGTCGCCGGCGCCGGTTGGATCAAATACTTCTTCCAATGGCAACGCGGGAGCAAAAAACACTTTGTTCTTGCAGAACAGCAATGCACCGTGCTCCCCTTTTTTGATAATCAGATACTTAGGCCCCATAGCCATGATCTTACGGGCCGCTTTTACCAGCGAGTACTCACCGGAAAGCTGACGAGCCTCCTCATCATTGATGCTCAGCACATCCACCATCTCAATGGTCGTGATGAGTTCTTCGAGGGCCACATCCATCCAGAAGTTCATGGTATCCAGCACGATAAGCTTCGGCCGATTGACGAGGCGCTGAATAACCAGACGCTGTACCTGGGGCGTCAGGTTGCCCAGCATCAGGTATTTGCAGTCTTGGTAAGAATCTGGAATAATAGGGTCGAAATCAGCCAGCACATTGAGTTCCGTTTGCAGAGTTTCGCGCGAGTTCAGATCCGTTGAATATTTACCTGACCAGAAAAAAGACTTCTCCCCCTCTTTTATTTGCAACCCCTCCGTGTCGACGCCGTGCTCTTGCAACAACAGCACATCTGACTGCGGGAAATCGTCGCCTACTACGGCCACCAGCTTCACCGGCTTCACGGAGTAAGAGGCTGACAGCGTGATGTAAGTAGCCGCGCCACCAATAATTTTGTCCGTTTTGCCGAAAGGCGTTTCCAGGGCGTCGAACGCCACCGAACCGATAACTACCAGACTCATAAGAAGAGGGAATAAAAGTGATTCAAGCAGATGATTTGAAGTTGACAACGGCACAAACAAAAAAAGTCCCCGGAAAAACTTTCGGGGACCTTTTCAGGGTAAGCAATGGGGCTCGAACCCACGGCCTTCGGAATCACAATCCGATGCTCTAACCAGCTGAGCTATGCCTACCAGATGGGTAATGGAGGGACAAAAGTAGCGGTATGCCGGGGTTAATCAAAAAATATGAGAGAGTTTTTTGAGCAGCGCGGAAGTAGCGCGAAGCTTCCGCTTCGCGCACGAGCAACACGAGTATGCGGCACCGCCCTGCTTATGCCAACGCGTAGGAACTCGCTATGCTCGTGCGCGAAGTGGAAGCTTCGCGCTACTCTCCTACCGAAGCGTCGTACCTTTGTCTTTCGCATTAGCTTTTTTTATCATGTCCGACGCCACGCCCCAACCTATTTCCTTCGCCGATTTCAAGCTCAATAAGCAGCTACTTACGGCCGTGGCTGAAGCAGGCTTTACGGAGCCTACTCCGGTTCAGCAGCAAACCATTCCGCTTCTCCTCGCCGGGCACGATGTGTTGGGCATTGCCCAGACTGGCACCGGCAAAACCGCCGCTTTTGGTTTGCCCTTGCTCATGAAGGTAAAATACGCGCAGGGTATTCATCCCCGGGCCTTAATTTTGGCCCCTACTCGTGAGTTGGCCATTCAGCTCGAAACGCACATAAAGCGCCTTGCTACCCAAACCGACCTGCGGATTTACGCTATTTATGGCGGCTTGGGGCCCAAAACGCAGATCGAAACCCTGGCCCAGGGCGTTGATATTCTAATCGCCACACCAGGGCGGTTGCTGGAGCTGTACCTGAAGGGCGACTTGGTTCTGAAAGAGCTAAAAACCCTGGTGCTCGACGAGGCCGACAAGATGATGGACATGGGCTTTATGCCCCAGATCAGGCGTATTCTGGAGGTCATTCCGACGAAGCGGCAGAACGTACTGTTCTCGGCCACCATGCCGGATAAGGTAGCCACGCTGAGCGAGGAGTTTCTGGAGTTTCCGGTGCGGGTAGAAGTGACGCCATCGGCTACTTCAGCCCAAAACGTGAGCCAGACGATGTATCAGGTGCCTAATCTGCTCACTAAGATCAACTTGTTGGGCTATCTGGTGCGCGATGAGGAAGTCTTCAACCGCGTCATGATTTTTTGCCGCACCAAGGAACACGCCGACAACGTGGCTCACTTTCTGGGGCGTAAAAGCACGGGAGAGGTACGCGCTATTCACGGCAACAAGGGCCAGAATGTGCGTATCAACGCGATGGAGGCTTTCCGTGCTGGTGAGCTGCGCTTCTTGGTGGCTACCGATGTGGCGGCCCGCGGCATTGATGTGCCGCAGGTAAGCCATGTTATCAATTTTGATGTGCCGCTGATATACGACGATTACGTGCATCGCATCGGCCGCACGGGGCGGGCGCAGCATACGGGCGCGGCCATTACGTTTGCTAACGCCGCCGAAATGCACCATATGGGTCGCATTGCGGAGCTTATTAACCAAGCAATTCCAGAGTTGCCCCTGCCGCCGGACGTAACGGTGGCCGCTACTGCCTTTGATGAGCAACAGGGCATGGATCGGGAGATGGATGAGCGTCGTCGCCGCCTCGATCCGAACTTCAAGGGCGCATTCCACGAGAAGAAGGTACCGCTGCAAAAGGATATCGACAAGCGCACTGGTTTGCCTTATGTAGAAGGCCCAAACCGGAGCGTGAAAGGGCGTAAGGCTAATCCGTCGAAGGGACGGTCGTCGTCGCCAGCGAAAAAAGCGGTAGCTAAGGCCCGCAATCGTCGCAAATAAAGTTTGGTTCTACCCTCCGTTTTACTCGTTGCAAGCCATCAGACGATAGCCCGCCCGCACGGTTTCTTCGCACAGCGGCAGATATACCCTGACTCCTAAAGCATTAGTGTGCAAGAAAACCAATACAGGAGCGGCAGACGACCGTTCGTGTATGGTTGAAGAACGACCTTGCAAGGTGAATGATTGGGGTTTCATAGCAGCGAGGGAGAGAAGAACAAGAACTTAGATAATAGACAGAGCTAACTATAATAGGTCACGAACGAAGATTAACTATCTTTAGCACAAATATTTATGATTTACTTTACATCAAAGCAACACTATAATCTCCTTGTAACCAATACCCAGATCAGGGTATTTTCGTCATAATTTTTACTACGTAGAAATGCCCCCAGACCGATAGTCTGGGGGGCATTTCTACGTAGTTATATCACGCAACTTTAGTGTCAATGTTGAAAAATGGGCAGGTGGCTAAACTTGATGGTTATAAAGGTGAGGGCAACACCCCAGAGAGCCGCACTCCATAGCATGTGCAGCAGAATACTGGAGCGGGGCACGTGCAATTGGGTAGCAATGACGGTACCACCAATGGGACTAAACAGAATAGGCGTCAGGAAAGCAATGCCAGGCATGCCAAAGCGACGAAAGATGCTCACGATGCGGCGGCTGCGCTTGCTAAATACGGGCTTCCCCTTGCGCTGCCGCCGCTCCCGAATGTGCAGCGCCCAGGCACGACCCACGCCCGACACGATCAGGACGCTGGTCATCATGCCGGCCACGGTCAGCCCCCAGGTAAGAGCGAAAGACAAACCCGCCGCCGTGCCCGCAACCGGGCCCGCAAAGAACTTCAGAGTGCTCAGCAGGTAAACGGACGCATATTGGGCCAGTTCTTTGGCGAGTTCGGGTAGCACGAGCAAGAGATGTTTACAGCTTGAATGACAAATAGCAGCCAATAGCTTCGGGGCGTAAAGGTAACACGAAGCCTGTGCAACCTTTGGTTCCCTATACGCCGGCAGGTTGTGTGCCGTCTTCGTGAAGCCGCCTTCTCACAAGCACTCCCCTACTTACAGTTTGCTCCCGTACGATAAGTCGCCGGCGTCGCCGAGGCCGGGCATAATGTAGGCTTGGGCATTCAGGCCCTCATCAATGGCAGCTACCCAAAGCGTCGCCTCCGGAATTTCGCGGGTTACATACGCTACCCCCTCCGGGCTGGCAATAACGGCCGCAATGTGCACCTGGCGCGGCGTGCCAAAGCGCAGCATCGCCCGATACGTGAGCACCAGCGACTTACCCGTAGCCAGCATCGGATCGGCCAGAATAAGTACCCGCTCATCCAGGGAAGGAGCAGCCAGATAATCGACCTGTACCTGCACCTGCGAGGTGCCTTCAATGCGGTAGGCAGCCGCAAAAGCGCTGGGCGATTGGTCGAAATAATTCAGAAAGCCCTGATGAAACGGCAAGCCCGCCCGCAGCACGGTAGCCAGCACCGGAAAGTCGCGGAGCTGCTGGCTGTTAGCGGTGCCCAAAGGTGTTTGCACGGCCTTATCGGTATAGCTAAGCAAAGAGCTGATGCGATAGGCAATGATTTCGCCTAAGCGCTGAAGGTTGCGCCGAAAGCGCAGACTATCACGCTGTACGTCCACGTCGCGCAGCTCGGCCAGGAAATGATTAGCGATGGAAGGCTCGGCGCACACAATGTGCACGCGCTCGGAAAGGTCGGAAGTGGCTTCGGGCGTAGGGTTTAGCGCATCCATTGCAAATACCAGGGTTGGCGGGTTTGAGTGAGGGCCGCGTAAGGCACGGGCGTGGCGCCGAAGTTGGCGAAAAAACGAGCAATAGAAGGAATCATTCCACCCTCAAAGTCGAGGACTAAACCGGGCGAGCCCGCGTAGCGCTGAATTACATGGTCGAGCAGCAGCAGTGGGGTGCCGGCTTTTTTGCCCCCCAGCGAGGCGGCGGCGAACAAATAAATAATAATGTGAGCATCCCGGACGAACAGTGCCCCAGCCAGCAACTCGCCAGTGTCCGGCGCCCGCGCTTCCAGTATCAGCAATCGGCTGTGCATCTGCAAGGCTTCTACCAAAGTCAGCAAACATTTATAGTCTTGGCTTTTCAACCCAACAGTGGCCTTTTCCTTTTTGAATAGCTCGATAACAGGCGCTGCCAATGTAGTTTCAACAACTGTTAAAGGCTGAGGCTGCTCCTTACTACGGCTAATACGGCGGCGGTAGTCGGGGGCATAGGCGGCCAGCAACGTAGCATAAACGGGCGCCAAACTGAGCTGGTAGGTTTGGCGCTGCCCCAGCTTAAAGCTGGGCGGCGCGGATACCAGTTCATTTTGGGTGCTTAGCTGCAAATACAGATGCGCAAACCGACCAGCGGGCAGCAAAGCCAGATAGTCAAGCACATTGCGGTGGCGACTGGCAGCGGTGGTCATCAGGCCAAGCTGCTGGGTAAAAGGCGGCTGATACACGTCGCGGCCCCAGGGACGCGATTTTATCGGCAGCGGAAATACTGAGGCATAAGCGCCCGTGCTCTCGTTCACCTCTACCACGGCATCCCAGCGGCCAGCAGTTGCCGCCAGCCACCAAGCGCGCACATACGGCAGAGCTTCGGGCGCGGCAGCGATGCAGGCTTCCCAAGCGGGCAAATTGAGTTCAGAATGACGTAGGTAACGAAGCGGCAAGGGTACGGTCGAAAGTTACGAAGCTTAGTACGGCAACCCGAAGCAAAAGGAGCACGGCCTTGGGGGGCTATTTTAAGATGAAAAGTTTCAATAAACCAGCCTACCCACATTTTAGCCAGTGAACATTCTAGCCAGCGAAGCCGGACCGATTTTCGCGCGCAACCTACTTTGCCCCCCAAGTGCGTAGTTTTGTACAGCCGGGCACCTCAGTGGTCGTTTGGTCCTATTAAATAGTATGAGAAAATCAGTATTGCTGCTCACAGCGTTGAGCTTTCTGGCTGGGCAGGCCGTCGCCCAGGTGAACCCAGCTGGCCCCACGTATCTCCGCATTGATACGCTGGGCGCCAAGCCGCCAGTCGTTCCGACTCAGCCGCAAAGCGATGTGCAGGGCACTACGTATGTGCCGCTCGACAGCGATGTGTACCGGCTTATCGACCGCTATGCCATCCTTTTCGGCCCCGATTCGCTCAACGACCCGCATACTTCGGTGCGGCCCTACACTCGCGCCAGCGTAGCTCGCCTGGCCGAGCGCATCATCCGCGACAGTACTACAGCGGGCATTTCCCGCGCCGACCGCTTCAACGCCCGTTATCTGCTGCGCGACAACTGGCAGTTTACCAAGCAGGGTGTCGCTGCCAATACCTCAAAAAAGCCGGTGCTAGGGCGCTTTTACCGCAACCAGTCCGATTTTTTCCATGTAGCAACACCTGGTTTCACCTTGCGCGTGAATCCGGTAGCCAATCTTTCCGTGGGCCACGACACCGACATTGACGGACTGCGCTACCTCAATACCCGCGGCGTGCAGGTGGAAGGCACCATCGACCAGAAGCTGGGGTTTTATACCTTTTTGGCCGATAATCAGACGGCAGCGCCATTTTATGTACAGCAACGGGTACTGCGCGACAACATCGTACCTCACGAGGCTTTCTGGAAAACCTACAAAGACCGCTCCGACCAGTACGACTTCCTTTCGGGCCGCGGCTACCTGACGTACTCGGCCACGAAGCACATCAACTTACAGTTTGGCTACGACCGCAATACCATCGGCAACGGCTACCGCTCGCTTATTTTGTCGGACTACGCGGCGCCTTATTTGTTTTTGAAGGTAAATACTCGCATCTGGAAATTTAATTATCAGAATCTGTTTGCGGAAATGACGGCTGAAAAGGCCAATCAGGACACTATTTATCAAAAGAAGTACTTCGCGCTCCATCACCTCAGCCTTGATCTGGCGCCTAACTTTAATGTGGGCGTATTTGAGTCGGTGGTATTTGGGCGGGGCAAGGGGCGCTATGAGTTGCAATACCTCAACCCTATTATCTTCTACCGATCTGTTGAGCAGGCTATTGGCTCAAACGACAATGCCTTGCTGGGCCTCGATTTCAAGTGGAATATCAAGCGGCGGTTGCAGTTGTATGGGCAGGTAGTATTGGATGAGTTCGTTATTAGTGAGGCACGGGCGGGCCAAGGCTCGTGGCGCAACAAGCAATCCGTACAGCTAGGGGGCCGCTATATTAACGTAGCGGGTATCCGGAACCTCGATTTTCAGGGCGAGTTCAACTATATCCGGCCCTACACCTATCAGCACCTCGATCAGTACCGCAACTATCAGCACTACAATCAGCCTTTGGCCCACCCGATGGGGGGCAATTTGGTGGAGCTGCTCGGCATTATTAGCTACCAGCCCTTGCCGCGTCTGAACTTAGTGGCCAAAGGATTTTACACCGTTCAGGGCAATGATGTGGTGGACGAGAATGGCTTTCTAATAAACTACGGGGGCAATGTACGCCTGCCCTACACCAACCGTCCGCTCCAGGAAGATGGAAACCTGCGCATCGACGACTTTCGGGTGGGCGATGGTATCCAAACTGACCTTATCCACACCGATTTTACCGCTACGTATCAGGCCCGCCACAATGTATGGCTTGATGCGAAGCTCATTATGCGCCGCGTAACCAGCCCCGACGTAGACAACCTGACGAATAGCACGGTGTACCCGTCTCTGGCCTTTCGCTGGAATATCGCGCAGCGCCTCCACGAGTTTTGATGTAGCGCGAACTTTCAGTTCGCGTATCGTTGAACGAGGCAGCTTGGGGGCATTTTAGCAACGATACGCGAACTGAAAGTTCGCGCTACAAACAATGACCAACCACTACGATGTCATTATTCTCGGGGCCGGGCCGGCGGGCACGGCTTGCGCGCTGGCGCTCCGAGAAAGTGGTTTGCGCGTGGCCCTGGTAGATAAAGACCAGTTTCCTCGTGATAAAGTATGCGGCGACGCCATTCCTGGCTTGGCGCTAAAAGCCATTCGACAGCTCTCGCCCGCCTTGTATGAGGAGCTGTACGCGCTGCCGCAGAAAGCCGAAACCCGCGACAGTCGGCTGTTTGCCCCCGACGGTGGTGATATTCGGGTGCGTTGGCAGATTCAAACCTTCAACAGTCCACGCCTGCACTTCGATGCGCGGCTACTGGAGATGGTAAAAGCGCATACCGCAACGCAGGTGCAGCTTGATTTTCCGGTCAAGGATATTCACATCACGGCCGGGCAAGTCACTTTAATTCCGGCCAATGACCAGGCGCCGCTTACCTGCCAGCTACTGATTGGCTGCGACGGGGCCAACTCGGTAGCGGCCCGCAAGCTTATTAAACGCCCCCTCGACCGCGCCCATCAGTGCGTAGCCGTACGCGCCTACTTCCGGGGCCTCACCGACACCGACGAAACCACGACCGAGTTTTACTTCCTGCGCGAGTATCTGGCTGGCTACTTCTGGATTTTCCCGGTGGGTGACGGCGTTTATAACATCGGCTTCGGCATGCTCTCGTCTGACGTGGCGGCCCAGAAGATTGATTTAAAGAAAGTGCTGCTGGCCATCACCCGCGAGCATCCGCAGGTAGCCAAGCGCTTTGCCCAGGCTCAGCAGCTGAGCGCGGTCAGCGGATTTGGATTGCCGCTGGGGGGCAAATCTAGGCCTATTAGCGGCCACCGTTTTCTACTCTGCGGCGACGCAGCTTCCCTTATCGACCCACTGCAAGGCCACGGCATCGACACGGCCATTCAGAGCGGCATACTGGCGGCTAAACAGGTCATACGCTGCTTTGAACAGCAGGACTTTAGCGCGGCGCAAATGCGCCGGTACGAGCAAGCGGTGTATCAACAGATAGGCAAGAAGCTGGCCCGCAGCTACCGGCTGATGCGGTTTATTTCCACCAAGCCCTGGCTGGTAAACGCGGGCTTTGGCCTGGCGCGCCATGCGTGGGTGAAGAAATGGCTGCTGAGAGTGGTCGGATAGTGTAACGCCAAGCTCCAGCCTGACTGCGTTGTCTCGGTTGGTGAGTCGTTGGAATGTAGCGCGAAGCTTCTGCTTCGCGTATCGTTGAACGAAATTGTTCAACCTCAGCAAGGGTACGCGAAGCAGAAGCTTCGCGCTACATTCCAACGACCACAACGCGAGGCGAAGCGGCGCTTCGCGTTACGGCCTTACCTTTGCGGCTTCCATGAAAACTTACCTCCGCATTTTGGGCTATGCGCGGCCGTTCGCCGATTTCGTGCCCCTGTATTTTCTGTATACGGTGCTTGGCATCATATTCGGACTCTGCAACTTCACGCTGGTCATTCCGCTGCTCAACGTGCTGTTTGGCACCACGGAGCAGCATACCGCCACTGCTGCCGCGCCGCCGGACTTTGCGCTGTCAATCGACTACATCAAAACGACGTTCGATTATTACTTCACACGGGTCACGCTTTCCCGTGGCAAGCTGGGCGCGCTGAGCTTCGTATGTGTGATTCTGATTATCTCAGTTTTTCTGAGCAATCTGTTCCGGTATTTGGGCTTGCGCCTTATTGCCCGCGTTCGGGCCCGCGTCATCCGCAATATGCGCCACGCGTTGTACGAGCGCATCACGCAGCTGCAGCTCGGCTACTTTTCGGGCGAGCGCAAGGGCGACCTGATGTCGCGCCTCACCAACGACGTGCAGGAAGTAGAAGGCTCCGTCGTAAACACGCTGACCGGCGTCATCCGCGACCCGCTGTTTATCGTGGCTTATTTCATACTGCTGCTGTATATGTCGGTGAAGCTCACGCTGTTTACCCTGCTTATTCTGCCGGTGTCGGGCTTGCTGATTTCGGGTATTTCCAAGCGGCTCAAGCGGCAGGCCCACCAGAGCCAGGAGTCGCTGGGCACCATGCTGTCGGTAATTGACGAGACGCTGGGAGGCATTCGGGTTATCAAGGCCTTCAATGCCCAGCCCTATATCATGGGCAAGTTTCGGGCGCAGAACAACGAGTACGCACGTACGCTGCGGGCTATGGCCAACTCCCGCGATTTGTCGTCGCCCATCTCTGAATTTTTGGGCGTGGGCGTAGTAGCAGGGTTGCTGTTCTATGGTGGCACGCTGGTGTTGTCGGGCGAATCGGAGCTAACCGCATCGGATTTTATCGGCTATTTGATTTTGTTTTCCCAGGTGTTGGTGCCGGTGAAAGCCCTTGGCGGTGCTTTCAGCTACATTCAGCGGGGCTTGGTAGCCGGCGAGCGAATTCTGAAAGTGGTCGATACAGAGCCCATTATTCGCGACAAGCCCGACGCGCATGTGCTTCCTCCTTTCGAGCACCAGATCGAGCTGCGCGATTTGCTGTTCAGCTACGGCGACCAGCCTGTGCTCACCGACATCAACCTAATCATTCCCAAAGGCAAAACTGTGGCCTTGGTAGGTCCATCGGGTAGCGGCAAGTCGACCCTGGCCGACCTGCTGCCGCGCTTCTACGACCCTACTGGGGGGCAAATTCTGATCGACGGCCACGACGTGCGCGACTGTACTGTCCATTCTGTGCGCGAGCAAATGGGCATTGTAACGCAGGAAAGCATCCTTTTCAACGATACTATCTTCAATAATATCCGCTTCAACACGGAGGCCACAGAAGCGCAGGTGATAGAGGCGGCCAAGATTGCCAACGCCCACGAATTCATTCAGCAAACCCCCGAGGGCTACCAAACCTTTATCGGCGACCGGGGCTCGCGCCTCTCGGGCGGGCAGCGGCAGCGCCTCAGCATTGCCCGCGCTATTCTGCGCAATCCGCCCATTCTGATTCTGGACGAAGCTACCTCTGCCCTCGATACGGAGTCGGAAAAGCTGGTGCAGGAAGCCTTGACGCGCCTGATGCACAGTCGCACGTCGCTGGTTATTGCCCACCGCCTGAGCACCGTGCAGCACGCCGATGAGATTGTGGTGCTGCAAAATGGCCGCATCGTGGAGCGCGGTACTCACGAAGAGCTGCTGGCACAGGCTGGCGGCCTGTACCAGCGCCTGAATAGCATGCAAACCAACGGTATGCTAGTGCTTAGTCAGGGGAATTAGGCACCCTAATTTTCTGGTAATGTCGGCCGAGTTTGGTGCGGGCTTTTTCGAGGGAAAACTGCCAGTTGACCGTGGCCCGGCGCTCATTTCGCTCGGCTACACAAGCGGCCACGTGGGCGGTGAGCTCGTCCTGGGTGGGGATGCGCTGGTGGAGACACTGGCGGGCAATGGCCGAGAGTTCAAGTTCGACCATGTTGAGCCAGGAGGCATTTTTGGGCGTGTAATGGAGCTCGAAGCGCGCGGCCAGGGCGCGGGCCTGCGCGGCGGGCAGGTGCTGGTAAAAGACGGCATCGGTGTGGGTGTTGAGATTATCCTGCACTAACACGATTTTCTCCGCCTGCGGGTAGGCCGCCGCCAGGCGCTGCATAAAACGGCAGTAGTCCGCCCCGGTCCGGCGGGCGGAAACCTCGACCAGGCGCTGGCCGGTTGCTGGTTCAAAAGCGGCCAGCAAACAGGCCGTGCCCTGGCGTACATAGGTGCTGCTTTCGCGCCGGGGCCGGCCGGCTTTGGCGCGCTGGCCGTCGTGGGCGGGTTGGGCCGGCACAGGCGGCAGCGGCTCGACGGGCTGGCCGTGCAACACGCAGGGCCGCTCATCGAAGCAGACAACGGGAAAGCGTGGATCGTGGGCCCGCTCGTAGACGGCCAGCACGTCTTCCATCCGCGCCACAAAGGCCGCACTCACCGCCCCCAGGCACCAGTGCTGCTGGCGGTGAGGCTGCAATTCGTTTTTTGAGCACCTGCGCCACTGTTTCGTGGGAAATGGTTTCCACCAGGGCCAGTTCCACGGCTTTGTCGGCCAGCAAACGCAGGGTCCAGCGGCTGTGCCCCACCGGGGCCTGGGTGCAGGCCAGGGCCGTGATAGCGGCCCGGTCTGCCCCGTCGAAACGCCGCGGGCCGCCGCTCCGTGGCGCTTCACTGAGGGCGGCTTGCCAGCCGCCTTCTTCGTAGCGGCGGCGGAGCTGACTCACCGCCTGTCGGCTTAAGCCCACGGCTTGGCCGGCGGCCTGCTGGCCGATACCGGTGGCCAGCGCCAGCAGGGCCTGGGCGCGACGCACCGCCCGTACCGACCGGCGACCAGTGCGCGTAAAATTTTCGAGGGCGGCTTGGTCAGCAGCCGGCAGGGGAAAGGGAGTGATTGGACGGGCCATAGATTCCCAACGCTAACCCGCTTGTTTTGTTAACCAATCCCCCTGACTAAGCACTAGTATAAAACTCGGGTGAAAATAAATGAGCCTCGCCTAAAAAGCGCCCCAGACCTTGGAAAAAGCACTTACATTCAACCGAATACGGCTTGGTTGCGTTTAGCAGGATGGTGCCGGGGTTGCACTGCGCGACTAAAATGGGTAAAGGCCTATATTTAGCCCGCCGTTGTGGCTTCCACGCGTGGTCCAATCACCGGCTTTTCTTCCACTTAGCTCTCCCCTCCTATGCTTGCTTTCAAACGCTTAGTCAATGTGGTCGTCATGGTGTACTTGCTCCTGGCGCTGCTGTTCATCCTGATGCCCGCGTCCCGCGACTTTATGATGTCATCAATGGGATTGAGTGGCGACTTGGGGTTGGCAACATTTTATAACACGATGTTTGTCATCGGAGCCGTATTGCTGGCTTTGGAGTTGATCGTGGAGAACCTGTACAACGTGGCTTTGAAACGCGACCTTTCCCGCCAGGAAGGCAAGGTAAACGAGTTGAAAGCCCGCCTCTACGACCACCAGATGGAACAGCGCGACCGGGACTTGCAAGCGCGCCCCGCTCCAGCAACACCTTCTCGACCTGTTACGACAGCGCCGCTCGTTACGCCCGTTGCGCCTCCTACTCCCGTAGCGCAGCCAACTCCAGCGCCAGCCGCAACTACGACTACCACCACTACCCGCCTCGACCCGGTATATGTAGTGCCCGCTGATTCTACGCCGGATACCAATTTGCCCCCCAATACCAGTGTAGTCGAGACGCCCCCACACTCTAACGTTCCGCCTGCTTCTGCCGCCGACCTCGAGACCCCGCGGACTACACAGTATCCCTCTTCGCAACCCTAGTGACCAATTCGCTTACCAACCGCATTCAGGCTGAGCTTATTGAAGCCCGCACGGTCCTCGACCGTTTTCTGGCTGATCCGGCCAACATTACCGCTATCGAGCAAGCCGCTCGACTCATGGCCGACAGCTTGCGGCTGGGGGGCAAAATTCTGAGCTGCGGTAATGGCGGCTCTCTTTGCGATGCGCAGCATTTCGCCGAGGAGCTCAGCGGCCGCTACCGCCACGACCGTCCTGCCCTGGCGGCCATTGCTCTCACCGATGCCTCGCACATGAGCTGCGTAGCGAATGACTATGGCTACGACCACGTCTTCGGCCGTTTCGTGCAGGCCTTGGGTCGCCCCAACGATGTGCTACTGGCCATCAGTACCAGCGGCAACTCGCCCAATATCCTTCGCGCTGCCGAGGCCGCCAAAGCTGCCGGAATGCGCGTTGTAGGTCTCACCGGCAAGGATGGCGGGCAATTAGCTGCCCTCTGCGACGTGGAGATTCGGGCGCCACATTCGGGTTATGCCGACAGAATTCAGGAGATTCATATCAAGGCCATTCACATCATGATTATGCTGATTGAAGAGCTGGTAAACGAAAAAGCAGAAAGCTAAATCCTGTCAAGGGCTTTACACAATCGACTCAGCTTCTTATTAACCCAGCGAAAAAAGCCGGCCTCCAAATGAGGCCGGCTTTTTGGTGTCTATCTTTGGTCCAGCTTTCGACCTATCTTCTTTAGTTTTTATCAATGCTTACCAAAACCTACGGCTCGGCCGTGCAGGGAGTAAATGCCAATACTATTACGATTGAGGTAGTTGTATCACAAGGCACGTTATTTTACGTAGTCGGTCTGGCCGATAATGCGATTAAGGAAAGCCAGCAGCGCATTGAGGCAGCTCTGAAGTTTCGGGGGTATCGGATGCCACGCACTAAGGTAGTCGTGAACATGGCCCCCGCCGACGTACGCAAGGAAGGCTCGGCCTACGATCTGCCCATTGCTTTGGGTATTCTGCACGCTTCCCAGCAGCTGAATACTGAACGACTAGGCGAGTATATTATCATGGGCGAATTGGCGCTCGATGGCGGCTTGCGGCCTATTCGCGGCGTGTTGCCTATTGCTATCCAGGCACGCAAAGAAGGCTTCAAAGGCTTTATTCTGCCCCGCGAAAACGCCCAGGAAGCCGCCATCGTCAATAACCTCGACGTTATTCCGGTGGACAGCATGCAGCAGGCTATCGACTTCTTTGAGGGCCGCGAGGAAATTGCCCCCCTGCGCATCGATACCCGCGACGTATTTCAGCACACGGTTAACCAATACACCGCTGACTTCGCCGACGTGCAGGGTCAGGAAAACATCAAGCGTGCGCTGGAAATAGCGGCGGCTGGGGGGCATAATGCCATTATGATTGGCCCGCCGGGCGCTGGCAAAACCATGTTGGCTAAGCGCCTGCCCAGTATTCTGCCGCTGCTCTCCATGCAGGAGGCGCTCGAAACCACCAAGATTCACTCCGTAGCGGGCAAGCTGGGCACCAATGCTTCCTTGCTGACTACGCGGCCGTTTCGAGCACCGCACCATACTATTTCGGATGTGGCGCTGGTAGGTGGCGGCGGTAATCCGCAGCCGGGCGAAATCTCGCTTTCGCACAATGGGGTGCTGTTTCTGGATGAGCTACCCGAGTTTAAGCGCACGGTACTGGAGGTAATGCGCCAGCCATTGGAAGAGCGCCGCGTAACCATCTCACGGGCGAAAGTGAGCATTGAGTTTCCGGCCAACTTTATGCTCATCGCCAGCATGAACCCGTGCCCGTGCGGCTACTATAATCACCCGGAGAAGGAGTGCGTCTGCGGCCCCGGCGTGGTGCAGCGCTACCTTAATAAAGTGAGCGGCCCCTTGCTCGACCGTATTGATTTGCATGTGGAAGTCACACCCGTCACGTTCGATCAGATGACCGAAACCCGCAAATCGGAGAGCAGCGCCGACATTCAGCAACGGGTAGAAAAGGCGCGGGCCGTGCAAAGCAACAGATTTAAAGACTTCCCGGATATTCATTCCAATGCCATGATGCCTTCGCAAATGGTAAAGGACATTTGCCAGATAAATACGGCCGGCCGCGCCCTGCTCAAAACGGCCATGGAGCGCCTCGGCCTCTCGGCCCGCGCCTACGACCGCATCCTGAAAGTAGCCCGCACCATCGCCGACCTAGCGGGCACCGAGGAAATCCGCATCGAGCACCTGGCCGAGGCCATTCAGTACCGTAGTCTTGACCGGGAAGGCTGGGCAGGATGATTTCATTTGACAATTATCAATTAACAATGAGCAATGCACATCAACTGATTGACATGCTTAACGCTCATAGCTTAATTGCACAGTGTTAATTGTTAAATGTTACTTGTTAAATGTATAAGCGCTTCGTCAAACCTATTCTCTTTCAACTCGACGCGGAGCGCGCGCATCACTTTGTTTTCGATAATCTCAAGCGCGGCTACCGGCTGCCCGGCACAGCGGCCTTGTTGCGCAGCCTCTACGATTTTCAGCATCCCAGCCTGGAGCGAGAGGTTTTTGGGTTAAAATTCAAGAACCCCGTCGGCTTAGCAGCGGGCTTCGACAAAAACGCCGACCTCACCGATGAATTAGCGGCGCTGGGTTTCGGCTTTGTCGAAATTGGAACGGTGACGCCCAAGGCCCAGCCGGGTAATCCGGCCCCGCGTCTGTTTCGGCTGCCGGCCGATGCGGCCCTTATCAACCGCATGGGTTTCAACAATGAGGGCGCTGAAGCAGTAGCCCTGCGCCTTCACCAGCGCCGCTCAGCTATGCTTATCGGCGGCAACATTGGCAAAAACAAGGACACGCCCAATGAGCGCGCCGCCGCCGATTACATAGCCTGTTTCGACGCGCTTTTTGATGTTGTAGACTATTTCGTGGTCAACGTCAGCTCGCCGAATACGCCCAATTTGCGCCAGCTCCAGGAAAAAGCCCCCCTGATTGACTTACTCCACCAAGTACAGAACCGCAACCAGAGCCACCCCAATCCCAAGCCGCTGCTGCTCAAAATTGCGCCCGACCTCACCGATAGCCAACTCGATGACATTCTGCTCATCGCCCGCGAAACGCAGTTGAGCGGTCTGGTCGCCACCAACACGACCATCAGTCGCGAAGGGCTGCAAATTGCCCCCCAGCAGGTACAGCAGCTAGGCGCAGGCGGTCTGAGTGGTCGTCCGTTGCGGCAGCGCGCCACGGAGGTCATTCGGTATTTACACCAAAAGTCGAATGGCGAGCTGCCAATTATCGGTGTGGGGGGCATTTTTTCGGCCACCGATGCCCAGGAGAAACTAGCAGCCGGCGCGGCGCTGGTACAGCTTTACACCGGCTTTATTTATGAAGGCCCGGCGCTTGTGAAGCGTATCAATCAGGCCTTAGTACGATAACCTTTTCTAATAAGAACGTCATGCAAAGCGCAAGCGAAGCATCTCGCGTGCTGAGGTTGGAGTACTATCCACCAATAAACAGGCGGTCATGCTGAGCGAAGTCAAAGTATCGTGGCTGCTTCGTTGCAATGCCGTGAGGTCAGTACCCAGTAGGGATGCTTCGACTCCGCTCAGCATGACAGTAGCTTTGGCAACGTCAGCACGCGAGGATGCTTCGGCTCCACCTCTGCATGACGTTCTGAATGAGTATTAGTTAGCTCAAGAGAGAATTTTCCGGCTGGTGCTGGCAACGAAGACTTAAGCTGGCGCTTGTTTTTGCAAACGCACTTCTACCATCTGTTCGGGCCGCTGACCTTGCTTGAATTTAGCCTTGTAACGCCGTTGTACCCACACTAGCGGCGGCACCATGACCAGCGTAGGCCACAGAAAATTCCAGGGCCAGGGAATAAACGTAAGGCTGGTAGCCGAAAAAGCTGACACTGCCGCGATATAAGCCCCCACGAACCCCGATATATGGTTGTGCAGCCATTGACCTACGGGCCAAGGACCGAGGCGGCGAAACGCGCGCAGCTGCTGCACGGCAAAGTTGACCCCAATACTGCCAAGCACGAGCGAAATGACAGTGCGCGTAACCAAGCCATAGACAACAGTGCCTCCAAAAACCGTCAGTCCCAGCCCTACTCCTATCCAGTCGTAGATGGCAGCTTGCTGGCCCTGGCCCATGTGCTTGTGGTAGAGGGAGCGATAGCCGAACCAAGCCAGGTATAAGCTGAAGATACCAGTCAGCAACAAGAAGGTGAGCCCCTTGACGCTGGCCGAGAAGACAGCCGTGGTGCCTGCTATCACCATGGCCCAAAAGAAGATACGCCCCCAGAGCCGATGCGCGGCGCCACCTTTGCGCACCGCCAGAGCAGCCGGCGCCACAAAAAAGCCCACAAAGCCGGCGCCAATATGTACCCAGCGGTTTAGTAGCAACAACTCCTCCATGACAGCAGCAATAAGCGTCGAGTATATCAACCAATTCTGGTTGTTTGCTGTCAAACATGGACGAAATCAGGCTGCGTGTGCCAGAAAAGATACTGAAGCGTAGGAATAACCAGCCGAAGTAACGGCTTAGGCTGATGAGTGGCGCTGCTGGCCTGGAGCGCCGCTGGGGGGCTTTTTTATCGGGTCAACCTCGCGTAAAGCGCCGTAATGGCTGAATTACCTAGAGCTTCATTCCCACCCGCCACTCAATTACATCGGCAGCGCCGCGGTGCACTTTCAAGTCAATGGAGCCAAAAAGGCGCTCCGTGACGTGGTATTTCAAGCCAATGCGCTCGTAGTAAAAGCTGTTCGATTTGTAGGGATTATACACGTAAATGCCTAGGTGCGTAACTACGGACATACGCCCAAACAGCAACTCATGACCCACAAGGACCCCGGCTTTTTTCACGTCAATAAGGGCTTCCCCATTGCGAATAGTATCGCGCTGTTCGGCCAGCAGGCCACGGTCGTAGAAGCCTTCTACGCCGGCCACGAGGTTGCTTTTGCGATTAATACGCCGGCCGGCAACCACCGTCAGGGAGTTTACCAGGTACTTCTGCCGGCTCGATTCGTTGCGCTGCTTGTAGCCGAGCGTGCTACTTAGGTTGAGGAAATTCCGGCCAATATTCTCCGGCGTGTAGCCCGGCACCGCAGCCACCGGCCGAAACGGGCGCTGCTGATGATAGTTCAAGCCCAGCACTACTGTCGGGATATTAATGCCCAAATTGGGCTTGGTGGTAGCACCGTTGGAATAATGATTGAGTCCCACGCCCAGCAATAAGCCCAGATGCTCTGAAATGGCCACATCGTACTCGGCTCGCAGCTGCAAGGTCGCGTTCAGGCGCGAGCTGACAATCAGGTTTTTGTGGTTGGTTTCCTGGTCGAAGCGCACGGGAAAGTAACCCAGGCCCGTGCCCATTCGCAGGTTCAGCTCATGGCGCACCGTGCGCAGAAACGCCTTGTTCAGGTACACGGTAGCGGCGTACGACTTGCCCAGCACCGGATTGTGGTAGTCGTAGTAGGTAAAGGCCACGCCCACTTTCGGATAGCGATACCACGCGTGCCAGGGGGCATTTCCGGTGGTTTGGCGCTGCCAGTTCAACTCAAAACCCGTTGGGTGCGCCTGCACAAGGTGCACTACCCGCGGCGTATGGGCAATAATAAACCCGCCCTGCACGTAAGCGCCCAACACCAGCGGCCCGCGTGGCGCCCCCGCGGCATCTGTGCCTTGAGCTTGCACTGACTGGCCCAATAAGTTGAGTCCAGCAAAAGCAGCTAATACAATACGGCCCCAATTCAACCGACCAAAAATAACCATAGAGCAGCGTGTCGCGACTCAAAATTAGCAAAACCTATGGCACCGCGTTTGGGAAACAAGGCCACGACCAGCAAGCGAGTAAGCAACTGACCTTATTGCACTTGTCGGAAACACAAGCGCTAAGAATAGGTTTTCGCTGTTATTAAACTAACATTAATTACAACCTGGGCCGCAACTTTTATACTCGCTTTTACGATATGAGGGCCTGACAATTGTTTGTCGTTCTGGCATTAACACCAGATTTACAATGTTTTACAAAACCATTTATTCATTTTTATGAAAAAGTTTGCAGTACTGGCTCTAGGCCTTCTGACGGCCTCCGTCGCCCAAGCTCAGGACCCGGGCGGCTTTCGCATTGGCTTAAAAGCCGGTGCCACTTACTCGAACATCAGCGGTGACAACGTAGAGCAGATCACCGGCGCAGGATATAGCGGCGATTTTGGCGATTACAAACTGGGCTATAATGCTGGTGTAGCACTCACCATTCCGCTTAGCTCCGATGGCTTCTTCTCCTTCGCTCCCGAAGTGCTATACAACCGTAAAGGCTACGAAATTAGCTCTACGCAAAGCAACGCAGGAGCCGGGATCGACAAGCTCGAAGTGGAGCAGCAGCGCGTACTACACTACATCGATGCGCCTTTGCTGGCTAAAATCAACGCTGGGGGGCTTTTCTTTGAGCTTGGCCCGCAAGTGAGCTACTTGTTCGGCTCTAAGAGCAAAAGCCAGACAACCACCAAGTATACTAACGGCGATAAGGACAAAGTTGAAGACAACTCAGGCTTCCGCGATTACACCGGCGTCAGCCGTGACGACGCCTACAAGTCTGACTTGGCGCAGTTCGACATCAGTGGTGTAGCCGGCCTCGGATACATGACGGAAGGCGGGCTAAGCTTGGGGCTACGTTATGCTCGTGGCTTCAATTCGCTGATCGACACCAAGAATCAGGACAACGAGCCGAAAGCATTTAACAATGCTTTCACCTTACAGTTGGGGTATCTGATTCCGACAAAATAGGTAGTTGCTGTTCAGCTTCTTAAAAGCGGGTTGCCATGGTATGGCAGCCCGCTTTTTTGTGCAGTTGAAAACTCGGATAGTTCCTTTTTGCGGGGCCTACAACGGCTCCTTCACCGGTTTTGCCAACGGTGACTACCGCGATGAAGAACTGCGCAACGCCCGCAATCAGGTGGTTCAGGGGTCGCTCTGCTATTTGATTCCGAGCCGGTAGTTAGAGTAAGTAACCGTGCGAAAAAGCCCCCCGGTCTATCTATTTGATAGGCTGGGGGGCTTTTTCACGAAGAAGTGGCATAGTTTATACTCTACAGTCCTGAAACGATATTTGAAATCAAACATGTGCTACAATCCAACTTCTTCTAACTAATGACAAGGCTAGTTCTTCTTTTCTTACTAACCGTTACTGTTACATCCTTTAGCCGTGCGCAAGGCGTAAAGCTTGGATTGAAAGCTGGTGCCAACTTAGCCACTGTCGTTGGCACTACTCCCACCGATCAGTACGCCATTCTGGGCGCGGCAGGTGGTATTACTCTAAACGTTGCTCTATCAGACCGCTTCTCAGTGCAACCAGAACTGCTTTATTCTATGCAGGGCTTCCAGTATTATTCTGGTGGTGGTGGCGGCTTCGGAATAAGTCTTGGCAGAGGCTACCGTGAACCTATTAATTATCTTAACCTTCCTGTGCTAGCGCAACTAAATATCAAACGTTTTTTTATCGAAGCTGGCCCGCAAATAGGTATACTGATTACCAATAATTATGACTACGAGGTTTATAATCGCCTTGATGTAGGAGTTGCAGCCGGGCTAGGTTGCCGGGTCTCTAAACACTTTAATTTAACAGCCCGCTATAATAGAAGCTTACGCAATATTTTTCAACCGTTCCCGCCCCCAAATTCGGCGCGGTTAATAGGTTACCATTCTGTTTTCCAGGTTTTCGCGGGCTATACTTTTGGTGCTAAGTAAAAACTAGGGCTCGCAAAAACTGGAAAAGCCCGTTTTCCACCTTGGAAGACGGGCTTTTTACTATGATAGTAGTCCTGGAAAAAAGCCTCAGCATCTGTAGCTACTTTTGACTGATGACTTCGTTAGTAGTCTTTCGCCCTCGACATCTACATGATAAAGACATTTTTAGGCTTCTTACTGCTGCTCATAGCCAGCACCACTAGCCACGCCCAGCTCGTGCGCCTGCGGCCGGGTATTAAGGTGGGGGGCAATTTGAGCAGCGGCGTGGGCCGGGATGTGGAGGACAGCAAGTTCCGGGTGGGCTACCACGGTGGCGCTACATTGAATTTGAGCGTTGGGGAGCGTTTTTCGTTGCAGACGGAAGGGCTGTACACGATAAAAGGCGACAAGTCGCTGGCCTACGGCCCGAACATTTTATCGGAGCTGCGCTACTTGGATGGCCTGGTGCTCTTGCGCTACACTACCACCGATATCTTCTTTGAAGCCGGCCCGCAGATGGGGCGTCTGCTGTCAGTGAAGAGCAATCTGGATAATGTAGAGGAGTTCAGCTTAGAAAAAGGCCCCTTTCGTCAGCTGGAGTATGGCTATGCCTTCGGCTTTGGCTACCAGGATCCGGGGGGACTCAGCGCGGGCTGGCGCTACCTGGGTGGCCTCAGCAATATTTTTAAGGCCGTGCAGTTTTCGGAGAATGAAATACAGCAGCTCCAGGCTCGAAATGGTGCGCTTCAGTTTTATGTCGCGTATCGATTCTTTAATAAGAAGAAATAAAGCAAAAAGCCCCCCAATACATGTGTTGAGGGGCTTTTTGTGGTACTACGAGTCGCCCGCAGGGCCTCGTAGTACCACTATCGTAGAACAAGCTACTTGCTGGCTGCCGCGTAGTTGCGGTAGAAGTGCGGAATGGTTTCGATGCCTTTGAAGAAATTAAAGACCCCAAAATGCTCATTCGGCGAGTGAATGGCGTCGGAATCCAGGCCGAAGCCGAGCAGCACCGTATCCAGGCCCAGCTCCGATTTGAACATGGCCACAATCGGGATAGAGCCGCCGCCGCGCGTGGGCACCGGCTTTTTGCCGTAAGTCGTTTCAATGGCCTGGGCCGCCGCCTGATACGCTACGGAATTGGTCGGCGTCACGACGGGCTCGCCGCCGTGGTGCGGCGTTACCTTCACCGTGACACCCTGGGGGGCAATTTTCGTGAAGTGCTCCTGGAATTTCTGGGTAATTTCGGCTGAAGTCTGGTGAGGCACCAGGCGCATCGAGATTTTGGCGTAGGCCTTGGAGGCAATCACCGTTTTGGCGCCCTCGCCCGTGTAGCCACCCCAGATGCCGTTCACGTCCAGCGTGGGGCGGATGCTGGTGCGCTCGATGGTGCTGAAGCCCTGCTCGCCGTGGATGTCTTTCAGGCCGATACTTTGCTTGAAATCTTCGTCGGAGTGCGGGGCCTTGGCCATCTCGGCGCGCTCCGCGGCGCTTAGCTCGTCTACGTTGTCGTAGAAGCCGGCGATGGTGATGTGGTTGTGCTCGTCGTGCAGGCTGGCAATCATCTTGCACAGCACGTTGATGGGGTTCGGCACCGCGCCGCCGTAAATACCCGAGTGCAGGTCGCGGTTAGGACCGGTTACTTCCACTTCGTGGTAGCTCAGGCCACGCAAGCCTACCTCAATGCTGGGCACGTCGTTGGACAGCATGCCGGTATCCGAAATCAAGATAACATCGGCCTTCAGCTTTTCCTTGTTGGCTTTCACGAAGATACCGAGGTTGTTGGAGCCTACTTCTTCCTCGCCCTCAATCATAAACTTGACGTTGCAGGGCACGCCGCCTTCTTGGCTCATCATCTCGAAGGCCTTCACATGCATGTACACCTGGCCTTTGTCGTCGCAGGCCCCGCGAGCGTAGATCTTTTCGTCCTTAATTACCGGCTCAAACGGCGGCGACGTCCACAGCTCGTACGGGTCGGCGGGCTGCACATCATAGTGGCCGTACACGAGCACCGTGGGCAGGCTGGGGTCAATGATTTTGTCGCCGTACACGATGGGATATCCGGCGGTCTGGCACAGCTCCACGTTTTCTACGCCAGCTTCTTCGAGGCGGGTTTTGAGAAAATCAGCGGCCTTCAGCACGTCGCCCTGAAACTTGGGGTCGGCGGAAACGGAGGGAATACGGAGCCAGTCGAGCAGCTCAGCGAGGAAACGGTCTTTGTTTTGGTCGAGGTACGTGGGCATAGGGCGGTGAGGTTGATTGGGAATGCGAAGGTAGTAGGGGCACGTTGTACGCGCCCGTCGTTGCACGATAATAGTTGTAATTACCAATAAACAGCATTTCTGCTTAACTCCAGCTTATCTCCTCCCCTTACGCTGACTGCTACGGTACGCTTGCACAATTTTCTCGATAACTAGCGTAAGCCTACTTAGGACAACCAGGCAGAGCGCCATTATTCCGAAGCTAAAGAGTTGACTTTTACCTACCTTGATATATCCAACTCAGGAAATATAACCTGATAATCTAATTATGAACATTCTAAAGACCCCTGCTCAAGTGACGGGTAAAAAAGCGCTTCTGTTCGCTCTTATTCTCATGCCTATTGGATGTCTTCTGTGGCAATGGAATGCCTTACCCATGCAGATTCCCGTACATTTCTCGCGCGGCGGAGCAGATACTTTCGGTAGTAAGTACATGCTTATTGGCCTTGTTGTGATGCCATCATTATTATATGCTGCCCTGCCTTTCCTGAATCCGGTAGAAGCCAATAATACTGCGCGCCAACAAATAGGAGTTGGGGCGATAGTTTTTCTAAGCTTGGTTCTATGTGGGTTATTGGTGGTAGCGCCCTTGGGCAAATAGAGTAAACTTTCTTTGCAGTCGCTCGGCTGCGCCGCGTGACTTTTATGCTCAAGCAGCTGTGCTGTGTGCATCTGCTTTGACTGGTTGATAGTTGGGCGACCGGCGCGGGATGCTCGCGGCACAGCCGCTCCGGCGTAGGCGTCGTCACTCGGCGCAGCCGAGCGGCTGCGGAGGAGTCTTTGTCGTCGCTCGACTGTGGGGAAATCTTACTCTATATTGAAAAACTCACTATCTGCCTTATTGATACCGGAACATCGCCTTCATGCTCTAATTGTAAAGCAGGTCGGAGTATTGGTAACTTACGATTCATCTCAGATGGATAGCTATCAATGAGAAAATTCTCGATTTCATTGATCAATGGTAGAGCTTCAGCGGTGAGGATGCCTATATACAAGAGCCCGCCATGTCGTAAGCATCCTTCAATCCAATGCTTATAGCCTGAGTTATAGCGCCCGCATGAATTCACGCCATTTCTGAGGCGTCGGTTGCCTCCAAAGAAGCTGTTATGAGCTTTGCCCCAGTAAAAAGGTTTACTATTCCACTCATGTAGATAGATGACGCCAGAATAATCTTTAGCATCATTATACTCCTTACAACACTTCCAGAAAATCTTCATAACACAAAGTGTTTTTGTTCTTCTACTTCCGCCCAAACAGTGGCACCCGGCTCTCCGTCCCGGCTTTGAGCCGCCCGATATTAGCCCGGTGAGTATAAATTAGGAGCCCGGCCAGCACGAAGCCAAACACGAGTAGCAGCGAGTTATCCGGGCGAAACGGGGGAAGCAGCTGCAGCAAGGCAAAGGCCACGCCCGCCGCCATAGAGGATAGCGACACGTAGCGGGAGAGCAGCAGCACGGCCAAGAACACCAGAATGCACACGCCTACCGTGCCCGGCGCAATGGCCAGCATCATGCCCAGCACCGTGGCCACGCCCTTACCGCCCCGAAAGCCCGCGTAGATGGGGTAGATGTGACCCACCACGGCCAGCACACCGCACGCCAGCTGAAAGTACAGCAGGTGCCCGGCCTGAATGGCTCCCTGATTGAGCATCACCGTGGCCAGCGACGTAGCCGCCCAGCCCTTGAATACATCAATGGCCATTACTACGGAGCCGGGGCGCTTGCCCAGCACGCGGAAGGTATTGGTAGCCCCCGAATTACCGCTGCCGTGCTCCCGGATATCGAGCCCGAAAAACCACTTTCCTACCCACAAAGCCGTGGGAATGGAGCCGACAAGGTAAGCGGCCACAAGGAGGCCAAGCACGGTAGCAATGTTCATAGGGCGGAAGGGCAGAAAGGGCGGAGTTGCTCAAAGATAGAAGTTGACTCCACCCTTATACGCAAGTGGTAACGCCTGCTACATGAGATTACCTAAAAAGGCCGTCATAATGGGTACCACGACACACTTTACCGACCACCTAGAACGGCTTCACATATAAAAAAGCCCCCCAGAAATTCTCTGGGGGGCTTTTTTATACGTGAAGCCTTTACGAGCCACCGAAGGGGTCTTCCTCGTCAGCCTTTTTCTTCTTCTTTTTTTCCTTCTCCTTTTTGGGTTCCTCCACCGGAGCCGGGGCGTCGGCGGGTGGGGCGGCCTGGTCTACGGCTTCGTCCTTCTTTTTCTTCTTGCGGCTGGGCTCTTCTACCGGCGCGTCGGGGGCGGGCGTGGTGCCTTCGTCAACTACGGCTTCCTGCTTTTTCTTTTTCTTCTTTTTGCCGCTGTCCACCATGTTATCGAAGTTGCCGGTGTCGTCGTTGCCGCTTACGATGGGGGCTGCTTTGCGCTTCTTTAGGTCTTCGCCCAGATAATCCTTGCGGAAATGGTCGAGGAAGAGCTGCACCTCCTGGTCGTCGCCGAGGTAGAAGCCGTATTGGGTGGCCGTATTGTAGTCGCCCTTGGCTTTGAGGCTGATAATCTCGTCGAAAGAGCCGTGCTGGGCTTTGGCCAGCACCACGTTGTTGGTGTACTTGATGTAGTACCAGGTGCGGGGCTCGGCTTCCAGATAGATTTCAACCGCGTCGCCGGCACTCTCGCGCTTTACTTCGATGTAGCCATCAATCAGGGCGTTCAGGTCTTTTTTGCCGACGCTCGCCAGACCGATTTTGCCCACCGAGTACCAGGCCTTTTTCTTCTCCGACCACTCCAGGTTCACCTTGCTCAGCACCAGTGTATGCAGGAATTTGGAAGACAGCTTTTGCAGGGGCACATAGCTGCCTTTGCGGGCCGCGTAGCCCTGCACTGCTTTGCTGCCAATGAACTCGCCCAGCTTATACAGCTCATTCTGCGAGCCGTCCAGTGCCTCAGGAGCACCTTTAATGCTACCGGCTATGTCGGCTGCCATTGCCTCAATGGCTTTTTCGGGCATGTTAATATCAAATGCCATGAAGGTGTCCAGCTCGTAGCGGTTGCTATCGGGCTTGGCCCGACCTACGGCGGCGGCGGTTAGCGAGTAGTCCTTGTTGGAAGCTATGAGTTCCATCTTACCCCGGAAATTCATTACGCCCGTGGAGTCGTCCAGCCTTAATACCTGACCTTCATAGATGTTGATGTCGCTGGGGTCGTGGCGGGCAATGGTAAAGTTGCGCTTCTTGGCGTCGAAGCGCATGGTGCCGTCCACCCTAAAGATGTTCAGGTCGGTTACGTCGGGCTTTACGGCCACGAAAAGCGGATACACTTTGGCCGTGCTTCCCGACATAAACAGGCCCGTGAGCATAGGCACGCCATCTTCCGACGTCAAATCCTGCACCTTGATGCGCATGTCCTTGGGGTCGATGCTGTCCTGCACGGCAAACCAGCCGCTCGCCGACGGCTGTGAGCTGAAGTCAAGGCGGGCCTGCCCATCGAAGATGAAGCCGCGCCGCTGGGAGTTCAGGCGCACATTACCCCGATAAGGTACCCGCGGTGCCAGCCGGAATTTTTCGGCGGCCTGAATATTCGCTACCGCCACCGTAGGCGGCGACAAGGGGCTCATGATGTTCTCTTTTTTGCCCCCCAGCAACCCTTTGCCGCTGCCTTTGCCAGCACTAGCCAAGCTACCCTTCACGGCCACCGAATCGACGGCGAAATTGGCAAATTTGATGGCAAACGAGTCGGCCGTAGCATTCTGGTAGCTGTACAAAGCATTGCCTGTGAAGGACGTGCGCGACTTAATTTCTATTTGGCCTTTGTACAGTTCGTGAAATTTGCTCAGCGTATCCATCACGATGCCGGCATTCTGGAAGGAACGCATCTGGCCGCTGCCCAGCACATATACTTTGCTGCTGTCGGGCGTAATCCAGGCGTCGGCGGCGGCAATGTAGGGTACACCACCCGCTACCAGGCGGTAGCGGCTCAGGTCATACTGGCCCGTTGTGCCTCTAAACTTCAGCCCTTTCTGCTCTGGTTTAGTGGAGAAGAAGAATGATTTCGTAGAATCGGCGCCGGGCGCAACGCGCATCTGCACCAACTTCTTCTTGAAGTCCCAGCGGCCACCGCTCAGCGTGGTTTTGAAATCGGAGTATGGCAAATCGATGCTGGCTTTGCTGCCTTCTTCGCGGGTGAAGTTGGCGTAGCCTTGCTTGATGTCGTAGTCGAACGCTACCTCGTTGGCAGTCAGCGCGGGCTTATTGGCTTCCGATGATTTAATGCTGAGTGTCGATTTTTTGCCCTTGTAGCTGGTAGGCAAAAAGGTAAACTGCTGCGAGCGAATAAATGACTGCGGCCCGTCCATACCGCCGTTGCCATAAAGCCCCCCAGGCGTAAGTATAGTCGTGCCCTTAAAGCCGTAGTCGCCGGCGTAGAACTTCATAGCCATGCCGTCGCGCGGGGTGCTGATGTACATGGAATCGGCTTTTACTACCCACTTCATCTCATAGCCCGGCAACAGCGCCACGTTGGCATAATTCACTCCATTCAGCGGCCCCTGCGCGATATTCCCCGACTTACCCGAGGTCACGACGGAGTCCTGATAAAAGATAAACTGCTCGCTTTGAAGCTTGCCCACGAGATAAGTCAGCTCGCCGTTGCCCTGAATACCACGGTTGCTCATCTGCACTTTATTGTACAGACGACCTTTGCCGCCGTATACCGGCAAGCCTTCTTTGGGCGCGCTATAGTTGAAGCCCAACGAGCCGTCTTCCTGCAAGCTAAGCTTGGTCTTGATAGGCGGCAAAATGCCCCCCGACATAAAGGTGCCCTTAAACCCGACCGCCGAGCGGTTCTTGTTATTCAGCGAGTCGAGGCGGAAGGGCGGAATATCGAAGTACACGGCTGTGTCGTAGGCGCCGCCCAATACTTCGGGCTTGTTAAAGAACACGTAGGCTCCCGTGGAAGCGTCGAAGGAAGGATACGCGCCCAGCCTCTTGCGGCCCGATTTGTTCTTAGGGTCGTTGATGTAGAGCTTTCCCGACGAGCT
This sequence comes from Hymenobacter sp. R533113, assembly GCF_056835965.1. Classification (NCBI taxonomy): domain Bacteria; kingdom Pseudomonadati; phylum Bacteroidota; class Cytophagia; order Cytophagales; family Hymenobacteraceae; genus Hymenobacter; species Hymenobacter sp. R533113. Next base: position 72,591 of record NZ_JAKWBD010000001.1, on the reverse strand, counting down.
TTTCTTCTTGTTGGTCAAGGCGAAGTCGGTGTCCTTGCGCGTCTTCATCACGGAGCCTTTCGAGTTTTTGCCCTTTACGATGATGGAGTCAATCTTCACCAGATCAATGAAAAAGCCGTCGTAGTCGAACTTAAACTCTTTGCCTTTGAAGATAAACGCCGAGGCCACCACGGTACCGTTGAACAACACGCCGCGATTCTTCTGAATGCGAATCGTGCTGCTGTCGGGCTTTACGTACACCGTTATGGAGTCGTCGGAGAAGTTGAAGCGGTCCACGCCGCGCACAATCAGGTCGTTACTGTTCAGGTCGAGCGTCGCATTCTTGCCGCTCGGCGACAACGACTTGATAGCAATGTGGTCGTAATCTTTTTTGCCCCGCGACGAGCGCACATAGTGGCTGGCTTTGGGCAGCAGGGTTACTTCGTCGGTGGTGGCATTCCAGGCCACGTAGCCGTCGCGGGCGAGGCCGGACACGGCGGAGCGCACGTTGGCTTCCTTTACTTTCAAATCGGCGGCCATCTGCGCTACCGTGAAGGTTTTGGCATCGCCGTGGGTCTGACTGTAGCCCACCACCATCTGTAGAGGGTGAAGCTTGTTAATGGCCTTGATTTGCTGGTAGCGGGTGTTGGTGTAGAACTCTTTCGACTCGAAGCTGGCCGTTACCTGGTTCTTGGCAGTCAGCATGGAAAAGTCGATCAGCGGCGTGCGAATAGGCCAAGTGAGCAGCTCCGTCGCGATTTCCATCTGATGATAGGAGTCGTAGTAAGGCGTGGTTTTATACAAGCCATCTTCCCGGTTTAGCTGCAACACCTGCCCGCGCTTGCTGTACTTAAGCTTCACGCCGGGATGCGTCAGGGAATCCGCTTTATCCTGATAAATGGTAACGCCGGCGCGGGCTGCCGTGATAATGGAGTCGCCGAGCACATAGGCGCGCGACGTGGCTGCAAACTTGGTTTTGCCGTCAGCCTCCACCGTAATGCGCGACAGGCTGCCGTCGAGGGAAGCACTGAGCATCTTGCTGCCAGCTAACGAAAAGCCCCCCACGTAGCGAATATTATCGCCGAGGTTTTTTACGCGGGCATCATTGGTAAGGGAGATGAAGCGCGGGTAGCCTGAGTCGGTAGCGCCGGGCTTTTTCTTCACGCTTTTATAAGAAAATGCTCCCTCAATGGGTGCCTCCAGCACCGCTGGGTACGTCAGCGTGACGGGCTCGGCGGTGAACTCGGCCTTGGCAATATCGAAGTCGTAGCTGGTCATGTCAGCCGTGACGGGGTTATTGTTCAAGGTCCAGGCCATCTGCCCGCCCTGCCCCACAAAGCGGCTACGACCGGGCACCACAATGCCGCTGGTTTTGCGCAGCACAATGCTGTCGCCGGGAGTGGCCATCAGCAGGTCGGCTTCCTTTATGATGAGCACCGGGCCGCGCGTGGGCGGAGCCATGTACGTATCGTAGCTGTTATCGGCAAATACGGGCTCTGGAGCCGGCTCGGGCGCTTTTATGGGTACCGCGGCTTTAGCCGGCGTTTTGGAGGCGGTTTTGGCGGGCGCTTTCGCCGGGGCTTTCTTCTTGGGCGTGCCCCAGCCATCGTCGTTGCCCCAGCCATTATCGCTGCCGGAGTCCCAGAGGTCGGCAGTGTCCCAACCGTCATTGCTTTTCTTCTTTGCGGGCTTGGGCTTGGCAGCAGGCTTGGCGGCGGGAGTGGCAGCCAGCGGTTCTGTTTTCACCACTGGCGCGGGTGCGGCTACCGGCTTGGGCCGGGGCGGCGCAGGCAGTGGGTTGTCGTTTTCATTGTAGGCAAAGGTAAAATTGCCCCCCAGCACGCGCAGATTGTTGTAGCGCGAGCGGTACAGGGTCTTGGTGTTCAAAAACTGAGTGGTGCTGGCTAAAAACTTCTCTGTAGTCAGCAAATCCTCTTTATCCACCGCTTTGGCTACTACCCCAAGTAGCTCAGTCGTCTGCTGGTCGGAGAGGTTTTGGCTTGCTCCCGCCAGCACGGCGTTAAAGAGTGACTCAAAGTGCGGCCGGGGCCGATATTTCTTCTCCAGCATCTGCTGGGAAACGGCGATAATCGTGGCCTGGTGAGTAGCCGTAAGCTTATTGCTGGCCCATAGCTGCTGCAAGCTGGCAGCGGAGGCTTTAGCCGCCACGTTGTTGGTGCTGGCCATCATGGCCTGCACATCCAGAATATACTGAGCTGGCTCCGGTGAAAGCTTGCCTGCCTTCGTCCGAGGCGCAGCTGCGACTGGCGGCTTGGCTTGCTGCGCCCACACGGGCACGCTTCCCCTATTATCAGCAAACAAAACCAACCCCAAAGCCAGCCAAAGACAAGATACTTCATACTCACGCCATCAGGACCATAATAAGACGCCTACAATTTCGCAAAAACCACGCAGTTTTTGTTAGTGACGACCTTAAAACCGCGTAGTTGCAGGATTTGCGGCTTTTTGAATAGCATAGTACCTAGCTAATACACTATAAATGAAACCAAACCCTCCTACCTAATCTTACCAAAGTACAAAAACAAAAAACCTATTGCGGAGTCCTTCAGATCAGCAGTCGGGTTAGAGTTGTAGTCGCTTCAAAATAACCATGTATCAAAAAAGCCCCCCAGTCGTGAATCTGGGGGGCTTTTTTATCATTGTGGAATCACAAGTAAACCCGTAATAAGCGCCTTGCTTGTTATGCGTCTTGACTGTATGATTACTATTGCACCAAAATCAGTACAATAAGAAATTATATACCAAGCTGGCCTCTAAGTATATTAACTGCACTATGTAATCTGGCAACCCTTAAGCCGTGTCGAATTGCAAAGCATCACTGGCTGCTAAATCTTGAGTAGCCAGAACGCCTTGCCGATAGATAGGAGCAAGTGCGAAGCATCGTAGAACGACGCAATGCGCCTCTTTTACTTAGCTTCTCTAGTGTCAGTAGCTTGGGCAATGGCGGGTTGATTTTGCAGCGTAAAATTTTCAAAGGCCGCGGTGGCCGTAGCCGGACCTTTGGCCAATACTCCCGCCCGAACACCCCGATCCCAGGGCGGCAAATACGTGCCGTTGATGGCACCCGCAATGCCCGGCATAGACTGCCAGGTTTTGCCGCCATCAACGCTCCAATCAAACCTGAACTGGTTACCGCCCTGAGCCTGCATGCGCAAGGTCAGAGCCGAGGCAGCGGGCAGTTTTACTTCACTCAGCGTCTTCTGCTTGCCCTTTTCCAATTGCCATAGTTGCAGCTTTCCGCTGCCCGTTGTTAAGGCAAGCGTATTTTCCGGGTCACCGTGGGCAGCAATACCAGCTACCGTGCCGGCAGGCAAAGTACTGGGGCTCAGCAATATAGTTGTAGCAGTGTAGTTGGCGGTGGTTGTGTGCTGGCCGAGCACGGCTCCGCTGTGCTGCGGCCGGGCGGTTAGTTGCAGCTTGCCGTCGCGCACGGCCACGGTGGGACGCTCTTCCACGGGCCATTGCCAGGTGGGTAACAAGGTAGTATTGTCGAATTCGTCGTTCAGATTACGAGCCTTGGCCATAGGCGCAGCCGTGGGGGGCATTTTCTCATCCCTACGGAATTCAGGCCAGCCAGTAGCGGTCCACGTGAACTCGCTTATTACGCCCTGTCGGCCCACAAACTCGAAGCTGCCGGTGTCGTAGGCGTGGTGCAGCATATACCAGCGGTCGCCGCGGTTGAATACGGTGCCGTGGCCCGGACAAGCCCACTTTTCGTTTTTAGTCAGAATGGGATTCTTGTCATATTTCTCCCAAGGGCCCAGCAAAGTCTTGGACCTGGCTACCCCAATTCCATACGTACAAGTGTGCCCGCAGCAGCCATTGCCGGCATAGAAAGCGTAGTAATAGTCGTTGCGCTTCACCATGGCTACGCCCTCCACCAGGTTGCCTTCCCAGGGCGCCGTGTTACGAAACAGCTCCGTTTTCTCGCCCATTAGCGCTGTGTGCTCTTCATTGAGGCGTTGGGCCCAAATGGGCGTCGGTAAGTTGCGGCTGTTGCCGTCCTCTTTCCAGATCAGATACAGCTCGCCTTTCTCATCGCGCATGGGAAAGCCGTCAATGGAGCCGGCCTCCTGCCCTACGATGGGGCCGTGGTCGCGGTAAGGACCTTCCGGGCTGTCGGCGCTGGCTATGCCCACGGACAGGGGACCATTTTTCTTATGAGCCGTGTAATAAATGTAGGTCTTGTTACCTTCCTGACTGATTTCCGGCGCCCAGAAATAATAGTCGGCCCAGGTTGGCAGCTCGTTCGGAAATACGTGGCCCGCCAGCTCCCAATCCGTTAGGTTGGTTGATTTTAGCAATGGAAATGCCGGCCCCCAGTTGGAGGAAGTAGCCGTGGCCCAGTAGGTGTCACCGACCTTCGTAATCGATGGATCGGGAAAGTCGCCGGCTAATACTGGATTGACGATGTTCAACGCGGGCACATCGGCTTCGGCCAGGTTTTCGGCTGTGTTGGCCGTCGGGGTGCTGACAACAGTAGACGCTGTTTGTTGGCAAGCACCGAGCAAGCATAGGGCTAGACCTAAAACCAGGTTTGTAGGCTTTTCTAGTGTCATAAAGGAGAGAGCTACAAGTACTTTAATGGGTGGAGGCACGCTGGGGGGCATTTTTCAGGATTACTCGCCGCCTGGCTCCGGCAACTGAACCCCAATGGGCTCCGGGGTTCCGAAGTTGGGCGTATCATCCGCGTTCCAGGTAAACTTTTGCATGCGCGGACTACGGGCGTCGCCGCAGCCCTGGTTGGGCCCCGCGTTGGCGTGGTACAGAATCCAGTCTTCCTGACCGTTTTTCGATTTAAAGAAGCTGTTGTGGCCCGGTCCGTACGCCCGGTCCGCTGGATCTTTGGTAAAGACGGGCGTAGCCGACTTCGTCCAGGAAGTGGGAATCATAGGGTCGGCGGTGCTGCTGGTGGAGAGCAGGCCGAGGGCATAGTCGTCGGTGTTGCAGTGGCTGGCCGAGTACACGATGAAGGTCTTGTTGTTGCGCTTCAGTATCTGGGGGCCTTCGTTCACCTTTGGTTCGCCGTTTCTTTCCCACGGGTACTCAGGTCGGCTCAGCTCTGCCCGTGGACCGCTTATAGTCCAGGGGTTGCTCATTGGGGCAATGTACAGGCGTTGCTCCACCGAGCCAGCCTCCTGGCCCGACCATAGTAGGTAGCGCTTGTTGTTTTGCTCCAGAATAGTCGCATCAATGGCCCACAAATCTTGATTGGGCACCGCAATCTGGCCTTTTTCCACCCAGGTGCCCGTGGTAGGATCGGCCGCGTCGTTTTCCAATACCCACATCCGCTGCCCACCGCAGCAGTTACCAGGGCCGGCTGTGAAATACACGTACCACTTGCCGTCCAGAAAGTGAATTTCGGGGGCCCAAATATCCCGCGAAGCCGCACCGCTAGCCGACGGCGTCCAGATGACCTTACTCGTCGCCGAGCCCAGCTCCGACATCTTCGCCGTTTTCCACAACCGCAGGTTGTTGCCCGTGGTGTGCATGTAGTAATAAAACCCGCCCTTCTCAGTTACCCACGGGTCGGGGCCGGAGGAAAGTACAGGATTTTGGAAAGTAGTGGCATCAACGCTGGGAGTAGGCTGCGGAACGACGGCCTGAGGCTTGTCTTTTTCACAGGCTAGCAGCCCCAACACCAACATGCAACTCAGAAGGCGGCGAAACGGGGTGGGAAGCATAAGTTGAGTAATTAGTAACTGGTATTAGTAATACGCTAAAACCACGTACGCGGTGAACAAACTGGCAGGCCCGGCAACGAAACAGCCGCCCCGACCTGGGCCGGCGCGGCTGTTACGCTACATTTGACTAGGCTGGCGTTTATTGCCACCCTGGGTTCTGCGTGAGACGAGCTACGTCGACATCGGTACGGAGGATGGGTATCAAGCGTGACTTATTCAGCTCGAAGCTGGTAAAGTCAGGGTCGCGCTGTCTGGCAGCATTAAGCGCCGCTGCTTGGTCGATGCCCGGCTGCGGATCTACCACGCCCCAGCGCTTTAAGTCAAACCAGCGCAGGCCTTCACCCGACAGTTCCGTTACCCGCTCGTGCATGATGCGCGTGCGCAAAGTGGCCTGCGTAAAGCTGCCTGCTACCAGCGGCGTCATGCCAGCCCGTGCCCGCACCCGATTGATTAGCGGAATAGCCGCGGCAGTCTGCCCTTGCTCGTTCAGTGCTTCAGCTTGCAACAGCAGCACGTCGGCGAGGCGCATCACCCGGTGATTGATGGGTGAGTCGAAGTTTTCGAAAGTCCGATAATAATCGGTGGAGTACTTACGCCAGTAGATGCGGGAGTTATTACCGCTGCCGGGGGCAAAACGGGTATTGAACGGCTCACCATATACCATGGGCTCGGCACCACGGGGAATAGTATTTGGAGTGAGCTGAGGATTATAAAAGAAGGTCGCTCCGAGGCGTGGGTCGCGGGTGCCAGCAGCCGTTGCTTCTGTCAGAAACTCATCGCGCACCCAGGGCCGCGCCTCTCCATCGGTAAATCCGTCGCCCGGCACGCCCCAGAACTGCGAGCGTTGACCACCTTCTGATGAGCTAGCGTCGTCGCCATCATTGCCCCCCAGGTTCACGTCGGAGAAGCCAACTTCAAAAATCGACTCCGAGTTGTATTCGGTGGTATGCTTAAAGTTATCCTGATAATTAGCTACCAGGCTGTAGCTCGTATTGGCTAGCACCTTCTGGAACTGAGTGGATGCATCGGGCCAGCGCCGCAGCTGCATATACACTTTACCCAATAAAGTAGCCGCCGCCCCACGGGTAGCACGCCCAACATCACTGCCGGTATAAGCTACCTCCAAGTCAGGCTCGGCTGCCTGCAAATCGGCAATAACCTGGTCCCATACCTGAGCTTCCGTACCCTGCGCAGGCCGATACGTTACCGTAGCTGGCTCCAGAGCCAGCGGTACGTTACCGTACAAAGACACAAGGTTGTAGTAGTAAAGCGCCCGCAGAAATTTGGCTTCCGCAATCACCCGCTTTTTCAAGGTTTCGTTCATGGTAATGCCCGGCACCGACGCAATAACCTGATTAGCTCGGTTTATGGCCCGGTAATGGTCGCGCCAGATATCACGCGAGGGCTCGAAGTCATAGTTTACCTGTCTGAACTTGGTAAAGTCAGCCAACTCGCCCCAGGGGCTGGAGCTAAAGCCATCATCGGAGCGCAGGTCAAAGGCAAAGTGAATCCAGCGCCGGTAAGTGCCGAGTTGCTGCAGACCGCTATAGACGGCGTTTACCCCTTTAATAGCATCGTCGCTGGTTTGCCAGAACGACTGGGTAGTGGCTATGTTAGGATTATTTTGTTCGAGCAGATCTTTTTCGCAGGCTGTAGTCAGCAGCAGAGAGCCAGCCAGCGCGCAAAGTCCGAGTTTTGAAATATTCATGTCTGATCAGTTGAGAGTTGGAGGAAACGACTGAGGCTAAAAACCCAACTGGATACCCGCTGTGAAGGTTCGCACGTTGGGGTAGCTGCCTTCATCGAGGCCACGGGTAAGTACTCCGCCCGTTACACCACCGATGGTTTCAGGGTCGTATCCGGTGTAGTCGGTGATAGTGAACACGTTTTGGCCCGTGAGGTAGATTCGTACGCTGCCTAGCCCTTTCACGCGCTCCATCATTTCTTTTGGAAGCGTGTAGCCGAGCTGTACGTTTTTCATACGCAGATACGATCCGCTTTCCAACCAGCGTGTAGAAGCCGCCCGGCTGTTATTACGAGCCGATGGACCTTCTTTCACTGGCCGAGGCGTACTGTTTGAGGGATTGGTGATAGTCCACGGATTCAAATCGCTCCGATATGCACTGTTCTCGTCCAGCCGATCGGTCCAGAAGCGGGTACCGTTCCAAACTTCGTTGCCTGCAACGCCCTGGAAGAACACCGCCAAGTCGAATCCGCCGTAGCCGGAGGTCAGGTTGACGCCGTATTGCAGCTTGGGGAAAGGGCTACCAGAGTGGGCCCGGTCGGCTTCGGTAATTGCTCCGTCGTTATTCAGATCTTTGTAGCGCACGTCACCGGGCTGTGCATCACGCTGGGCACTGTTGGCGATGTTGTCTCCTGTCTGGAAGATGCCATCAAACTGATACAAATAAAACGAACCTACAGGGTAGCCGACTTCGGTACGGGTGATGCCACCTTCAGGACCGGCCACGAATACCTGGCCTGGCACATCGGTCAGCTCCAGCACTTCGTTCTTTATAGTGCTCAGGTTAGCCTGAACTCCGTAGCGAAGCTTGCTTCGGTTCTCATTATAGGCCGCAATAAACTCAAAGCCCCGGTTCTCAATGCGGCCCAGATTAATGTAAGGATTGATGCCAGCATTGCCCAAAAAGAAAGCCGGATCCGGATTCACCAATGCATCCTTGGTGCGCGATACGTAATAGTCGGCCGAGAATGTAAACCGATCTTCCAGCAGCCCTATGTCGAAGCCGATGTTGGTGGTGGCGCGGGTTTCCCATTTGATGCCGGTGCTAGCCAATTGCGTCTGAACGTTGCCATTCAGCACTGTCTGACCTGTGCCGAAAGGGTAGTTCACGTTCGGATTAATGAAGCCCTGATATAAGTAGTTGCCAGGTAGGCCGTCGTTGCCGAGCTGCCCGTAGCTACCCCGCACCTTCAGGTTGCTGATGGCCGTTATTCCATCGAAGAAAGCTTCTTCGGAGATGCGCCAGCCAGCTGAGGCAGCATAGAAGTCACCGTACAGGTTTTCGGGGCTGAAGCGGGACGAGCCATCGCGGCGATACGCGCCCGTCAGCAGGTAGCGCTGGTTGTAGTCGTAAGTCACCTGGGCAAAATAAGAGCGCTTGGTCCAAGTGTCGGTGGCGCCGCTTACGGCGGGGTTCTGAGAGCCCGCATCCAACGACCAGTAGTACGTAGGTCCGGTGCCATAGCCCCGGTTAGTGGCGCGCGAGATTTCAAACGTATTCTTCTGCTCCGAGTAGCCAGCTACCGCCGTGATATTGTTGTTGCCGAAGCTTTGGTCAAAGGTCAGCGTGTTCTCGGCCATCAGGAACAGCTCACTGCCCCGGCCCTGAAACAAGAATGAGGGATTCAAGGGGTCATTCTGACGCTGCTGTCCATATTTACGGCGGTCTTCATCGCGAAAGTTGTGCAGCTCGGTTGCCAGGTTGAGCCGGTAACGCAGGAAATCGAAGATGGATACTTCCCCGTAGATATTTCCTTGCAAACGGTAGGAAAGGCCCGTGCTACGCAACAAATCCTGGGAAGCGATAGGGTTGGTTCCGAACGTGCTGTTGTTGGAATTACCGAACGCAAAGCCCCCTGGATTAGCCGGATCTAAGACGGGCAGCGTAGGGGGAAGCCGGACTACATCGATAAAGGGCAGACCATTTACGCGCACCTGATCGGCGCGGGTGAGCAAGGCATTTTGCCCAACACGCAAGCGGCCCCGATTGAAGCCTGAGTTGAGGCGCAGACTATAGCGCTCAAACTTAGGACCCACGATGGTGCCCTTCTGGTTGAAATAGCCCGCCGAGATTAGGAAGTTCGACGACTCGCCACCACCCGAAAAGCCCAGATTATAATCCTGGATTCGGCCCGTTTGAAACAGCTCATCCTGCCAGTCAGTATCGGTACCCGTAAGCTGACTGGATGCAGGCTGCCGCGGCAAGCCAGCATTCTCGTACGCCAGGTTGTTCACCGCGGCCCACTCTTGTGCGCCCATCAGGTCGTAGCGGTTGGCGATATTCTGCACGCCGGTGTAGCCGTTGAATGTGATGGCTGGAGTACCTGCCTTACCTTTGCGCGTAGTGATAATGATTACGCCATTTGCCCCCCGCGAACCGTAAGCGGCCAGCGATGCGGCATCTTTCAACACCTGCACTGATTCAGCATCAGCCGGATTGAAATCACGCACGTTATCAGTCCATAGACCATCGACAATATACAGCGGTCCGCTGCTGCTGCCGCCCAGCGTGCCGATGCCCCGCACGTTTACGTTCGATGCCTGACCTGGCTGACCCGAGCTGGTAACTGTTACACCGGGCAAGCGGCCTTGAATAGCTTCGTTCACGGTGGCTACCGGTGCCCGCCGAATATCTTCGGAAGAAACTGAAGCTACCGAGCCCGTTACATCTTGGCGGTTCTGGGTAAGGTAACCAACTATTACTACTTCGTTCAACGACTGCGCATCGGGCGCTAGCGGCACGTCAATGGTCGTGCGGCCTCCCACAGCTAATTCCCGAGATGTATAGCCAACATAGGAAATCACTAGAGTAGCATTGTCGGGAGCAGTGATGGTATAGCGACCATCTACATCGGTCTGGGCGCCGTTGGTAGTACCTTTTACGACCACATTCACGCCGGGCAAGCCTTCGCCTCTTTCATCGGTGACGCGACCACTGATCGTAATATCGGCGGCTTGGAGTAGCGCATAAGGCAGGGCCGCACGAACGCTAGCCGCGGCACTGGCTTCAGCGGCCACAGTCAGCGGCAAGGAGCAGAGAAGCGCTGGAATGGCTAGCCAACGCAGTTTGGGTACGGGCTTTTTCATATGGAATCGTTAGGTGGTGGTGGGAAATGATGAGAGTAAACAGGAAGACTAAAACCAAGTTTGGAACGCAGTTTCCGCAAACGTTTGCGGAGTAAGGGACAAAAAAACAGAATCTCCATTGATTTATTGTCCTTGAGTTGCGTTGAAAATCTGGTTGTATTGGTGAGAGGGCTCAACAGGTAAGCGCCTCACTGGGTGCACTTACATTCTGTAAAACGGTATAAGAGTACCATGAAATCGCACTAATACCAAAGTAAATCATTCAATTCTTATGTACCTAACTTTATAGCTATAAAATTGTTAGCAGAAATTTCTGTACAATATTGAGTCGGATGTATGCCACCATATCCAACCATTGTTCAGCTACATTTAAAATAGTGGCCTCCCATACACTTCACAGCCCTTACGTTGTCACGACCGAACTCAGGGCCTGAATCTCGTCTAAGTAAATGTCAGTTTTATTATTAAGATTTTGTTTGTCAACAACTTATATCGATAAGCAGATTAAATAACTATATGACCAAGGAATTAAAATCCGGCTTATTACCCCCCGGCTGTTAAACATCATGTTAAGCTCTATTTCACTCGGTAATAAAGAGGCGAAGAGAAGCTTTAGTAAGAAACAAACAACGCAATCGTTTGCGTTTTCCGTGCTCATTTTTCACCTTTATGACTGATCATATCTTTACCTGTTTTTGTTCCATTTTTAGCCGCACGCGCTTATGTTGACTCAATCTGTATCTGCTGCTTTCCAACGCCACTTCGGTTATGCTCCGCTAATAGTGCGGGCGCCGGGCCGGGTTAATCTGATTGGTGAGCACACCGATTATAATGCTGGCTTCGTGCTGCCGGCGGCTGTGGATAAGGAGATTCACTTTGCCGTAGGCCTGAATAAGACTGACACCGCTCATCTCATTGCCCACGATCTGCACGAAAGCTATGACTTCTCACTGACGGAGGAGGTAAAGCCCGGTGATGTGCAGTGGGCCAACTATATAAAGGGCGTAGTGGCTCAACTGCAGCGCCGAGGTCTCAAAGTGCCCGGCTTCGATTGCGTATTTGGCGGCAATATCCCGATTGGGGCTGGTATGTCATCGTCGGCGGCGGTGGAGTGCGGGCTGGCATTTGCCCTAAACAAGCTGCTGGGGGGCAAATTTGACCGGCTGGAGCTGGCCCACATGGGCCAGGCGGCCGAGCATGAGTTTGCCGGCGTAAAAAGCGGTCTTATGGACCAGTTTGCCAGCTTGCACGGGCGGGCGGGCCACGTTATTCGCCTCGATTGCCGCTCGCTCGACTACGAATACTTTCCCTTTGATACTACCGCTTATCACCTTATCCTTTGCAATACCGGGGTGAAGCACTCATTGGCCAGCTCCGAGTACAACAATCGACGGCTGGAGTGCGAGCAGGGCGTAGCTCTGCTGCACAACTATTATCCGAAGGTGAAGACCCTGCGCGACGTAACCCTACCACAGCTCGAAGAGCACCGTGAGGAGTTGGGCGATGTGCTGTACCGGCGCTGCTCATATGTGGTAGAGGAAAACCTGCGCGTGGAGGCGGCCTGCCAACACCTGCTGGCGGGCGATATGCCCGCGTTTGGCCAAGAGATGTACGGCTCGCACGCCGGCCTGCGCGACAAATATGAAGTAAGCTGCCGGGAGCTGGACGTACTGGTGGAGCTGGCCAAGGATGCGCCCGGCGTGCTGGGCGCCCGCATGATGGGTGGCGGCTTTGGCGGCTGCACCATTAATCTGGTAGAGGTTGCGCAGGTAGAGAGCTTCGTGGAGCGCATGACGGCTGGGTATCAGCGGGAGCTAAACTTATCGTTGGAAACGTACCAGGCTGTTATCGTGGACGGCGTGGAAGCAATGGAAGCGGTGCTAGCCGGCCGCTAGGCGTCAGAAAAGCCCCCCGCCTTTGCTGGCGAGGGTGCTCGCCCGCCTTGGGCTCCGGCTACCGACTACTTAATTGCTCAACCTTACTCCGCTATTCGCCATGAAATTTGATACCGCCGAACACTCTCACCGCCGCTATAACGCCCTTACCGGCGAGTGGATCTTAGTGTCGCCCCACCGCTCGAAGCGGCCCTGGCAGGGCCAGCAGGAGGAATCGGAGCCCGACGAGCGGCTCACCTATGATCCTACCTGCTACCTCTGCCCCGGCAACACCCGCGTGGGCGGCATCGTGAATCCGCCCTACGACAGCACATTTGTATTCGCTAATGATTTTGCCGCCCTGCAAGCCGAGGCGCCCGTGGGCGAGATAAACGTGGGCGGCTTATTGCGTGCCGAAGCCGAATCGGGGCTAGCCCGCGTCATCTGCTTCTCGCCCCGCCATGATCTTACCTTGCCCGAAATGGACGAAGCGGCCATTCGTACCGTGGTGGACGTGTGGGTAGCGCAGTATCTGGAGCTAGGCGCCCGGCCGGATATTAACTACGTACAGATTTTTGAAAATAAAGGCGCGATGATGGGCGCCAGCAATCCGCACCCGCATGGCCAGATCTGGGCGCAGCGCACCGTCCCGTCCGATCCGGCCAAGGAAACCGTGCACCAGACGGCGTACTTCGCGGAGCACGGCCGTAGTCTGCTCAGCGACTACCTGGAGCTGGAGCTGCGCGATAAAGCCCGCGTGGTGGTCGAAAACGAGCATTTTGTGGCGCTGGTGCCTTTTTGGGCCATCTGGCCTTATGAGACGCTGGTAGTGCCGCGCCGCCACGTAACCAGCATTGAGCAGCTGACCAGCGCCGAGAAAGACGCTTTTGCCGCCATTCTGCGCCAGCTTACCATCCGCTACGACAATCTGTTCCAGATTTCCTTCCCCTACTCGGCCGGTCTGCACCAGCGCCCCACCGACGGCCAGGAGCACCCCGAATGGCATCTGCATATGCACTTCTTTCCGCCCCTGCTGCGCTCGGCTACGGTACGCAAGTTTATGGTAGGCTACGAAATGCTGGCCAACCCGCAGCGCGACGTAACCGCCGAGTTTGCCGCCGAACGCTTGCGCAGCTTGCCGGCCGTGCATTATAAGCAGACAGCGTCTACAGAAGAGGGGCCCAATTAGGCGAAAGAAGCAAATCAGCATTTTTTCCCCATAGAGAATCCGAATAGTGGCCTTCACAAAAAAGCCCCCCAGAGCTGCTCTGGGGGGCTTTTTTGTTTAATTTTTATGGCTAGGCGTTTCCCTGCACCAAGCATTGAGTATCAGTGGACTGCATTTTAAAATATTATTAATAACACTGTATTTTTATTAAAATAATTTGCTAATTACAACACTTTTTAATGCACACTTTAAACCGGCCATTATGCAAAATTTTCTTACTCATCAAAGCAAACTTCTTGTGCGCCTAATGTTGAGCTTTCTACTGACAATCTTCGGATTGGCGGCTATGGCTCAGAGTAAGACAGTAGGAGGTATTGTGACGGATGCCAAAGGGGCGGCTTTACCCGGAGTATCCGTCAGGGTTAGCGAATCTACGACCGGAACCGCCACCGACGCAAACGGGCGATTCAGCATCCCGGCCGAACCTTCATCGGTGCTGGTATTTTCTTTTATTGGCTATCAGGCCAAAGAGGTGACCATTGGTGAGCAAACGACCCTGAACATCACCTTAGAAGAAAGCACTGAACAGCTGGGAGAAGTAGTGGTTACGGCCCTCGGCATTGAGCGCAGCACCCGTACCCTGGGCTACGCTACCCAACAGGTGAAAGGCGAAGACCTGACACGGGCCAGGGAAGTGAACGTGCTCAACTCCCTGCAAGGTCGGGTGGCGGGCGTGCAGATCACGCAATCGGCTACGGGTGTGGGCGGGTCGTCGCGGGTAGTGCTGCGGGGGGCAAATTCTTTGACCGGTACCGACAATAACGCCCTTATCGTGGTAGACGGCATTCCGCTGGACAACTCCAACAACCGCACGCCCAGCCGCTTTGGCGGTATAGACTACGGTAGTGGAATCGGCGCGGTAAACCCAGAGGATATAGAGTCGGTAAACGTGCTGAAGGGCCCCAACGCCGCCGCCTTGTACGGGGAGCGGGCGGCTGCCGGGGCTATTATCATTACTACTAAAAAAGGCGCTCAGGGCTTCGGAATCAACTTTACTTCGAGCGCTACGTTTGAAAATCCGCTGGTATTGCCCGACTTTCAGAATGAGTTTGGGCAGGGAGTTGGCGGCGCGCATCCAATCAATGCGCAGGGCCAAGCCTTTATTCCCCGCAACATCGAGTCGAGCTGGGGGCCGCGCATGGCCGGGCAGCCCGTGCTGGATTGGACCGGGCAGGTGCGGCCATTTTCGCCACAGCCGGATAATATTGAGGACTTTTACAGAACCGGCCAGACCTATAATAATGTGCTGGCCATCAGCTCCGGCAACGAGCGAATCCAGACCCGTTTTTCCGCTGGCTTACTGAATAACAAGGGCCTGCTGCCCAACAGCAAGCTAAACCGTGGAACCCTGAGCTTACGCACCACGGCTTCCATCACGGATAAGCTCACGGCCGATGGCAAAATCAGCTACATCAACCAATCCTCGTTTAACCGTCCCAACCTGACGGACAACCCGGATAACCCAGTCTACGGCTTCCTTTTTATGCCGAGAAGCATTGATCTGGATGACTTAAGAACGTACGAGAACGAGGCTGGCAATCCGGTTACCTGGGCCCAAACCGGCGTCGATCCGACGAATGGCTTTCTGACCAGCCGCCGGCAAAACCCCTTTTGGTCGGTATATAAAAACACCAATAACGACGAGTTGAATAAGTTTCTGGGCTTTCTGTCCTTACGCTATCAGTTTACTGATTGGCTGAGCTTGCAGGTGCGGAGCGGTACTGATTACAGCACCCAGCGCATTGAGGAACGCACCGCTACCCGCACCTTGTTTGAAAGCTCCGTTGACCGGGGCAAGTACGTAATCACTACCCACACCATTCAGGAAACCAACTCCGACTTTCTGCTGGCTTACAATCAGGACCTGAACGAGAACTTCTTTTTAGGCGCCACGGCGGGGGGCAATATTCGCGTCTTCAAGCGCGAGGAAGTGGGCGCGCAGACCAGCGGCCTAAACATTCCTAACCTGTTCACGATCAGCAACGGAGCCGCGCAGGTGCCGTTGTACGGCTTTGCCGAGCTGCAAACCAACTCGCTGTACGGCACCGCGCAGCTGGGCTTCAAACGTTACCTGTACCTTGACCTGACGGCGCGCAACGACTGGTCTTCTACGTTATCCGAAGAGAACCGCTCGTTCTTTTACCCGTCCGCCAGCCTAAGCTTCGTGCTGACCGACGCGCTCAAATCCTCTCCCAAGGCGCTGAGCTTCGCCAAACTGCGGGCTTCAGTAGCCGAAGTGGGCGGCGCCGCCCAACCCTATCAGCTCGCCCTGACTTATAACCTGGGTCTGCCCCACCTGAATCAGGGCTCGGCCACTATTCGGCCACAGCTGCCCTTCGCCGATCTGAAGCCCCAGATTACCCGCGCCCTGGAGTTTGGCACCGATATCCGCTTTTTCGACAACCGCCTCGGCCTGGACTTCACTTACTACAAAAAGAACACGCTCAACCAGATCTTTACTCCTCCCATCTCTGCTACGGCGGGCTTCACATCCAGCCTCATCAATGCAGGCAATGTGCAGAACAGCGGCGTAGAAGTTGTGCTTACGGGCACGCCCGTGAGCACCGCCACCGGGCTCCGCTGGGATATAGGCGTCAACTGGTCCCGAAACCGCTCCAAGATTGTTGAAACCGCCAACGGAGTCGACAATTTCTTTATCGGCAACGACCGGAACATCACCATCGCAGCCTCGGCGGGCAGTCCGTTTGGCGACTTCCGGGGCGGCGCTTCGCGCGCAATGTCAATGGCGATATACTCGTGGGGGCTGATGGCCTGCCCACCAGAGGGGCGGTGGATGAAGTGCTGGGCAACTACCTACCTGATTGGATCGGTGGCCTGACGAACACTATTACGTACAAAAATCTGCGCCTGAGCTTCCTGATAGACATGCGCCAGGGAGGTGATATTTTGTCGTTAAGCAACATTTACGCAGCCCAGAACGGCAACGCCGCCTTTACCCTGGAAGGACGAGATGCCTGGTATAGCGGCACCGGCGGCTTCTTGGTGCCCGGCGTGGTTAATAACGGCAACGACACCTTCTCCCCCAATACCAAGTTTGTCGATCCCGAAGCCTACTGGCGCCGAGTAGCTTCCCCTGATGCGGCCATCGCGGAAGCCTTCATCTACGATTCCAGCTTCATCAAATTCCGCGAGCTTTCCTTCGGTTTCTCTTTGCCTAAAGATTGGCTGACTAAAACGCCCTTCAAGAATGCTTCTCTGTCATTTATTGGCCGCAACTTGTTTTTGCTGAAGAGCAACACGCCCGGCTTCGACCCCGATGTTGCCAGCTACAACATCACCAACGTGCAGGGCATCGAATCTGCCGCCTTCCCCAGCACCCGAAGCCTTGGATTTAATCTTAACGTAGGCCTGTAAGTTCAGCGGAGCACACATCAGAAATCATGAAAAAAATCACGTATATACTTCTTTTCGCATCCGGATTGCTGAGCATGTCGGGCTGCGAAAAATTCAATGAGTTGAACGTCAATCCCGTAAGTCCAACGGAGGTTTCGCCGGAGCTGCTTTTTTCCGGCGCGCTCCGCAATGGCACCTTAAACTGGGATATTTATCAGATCGGGCAGAATCTGCACGCTGACCAGTTTGTGCAGTATTTCGCCAACACTAACCCTGGCTTTCAAACCGATCAGTACGTTAGCAATCCAAACTGGGCGGCTACCTTCTGGAACACGTACTACTCGAATTACATTATTAATATTCAAGAGGTTATTCGCCTGACCCAAGCGGATCCTATCCAGAGCAACAAAACCAACGTCGCTCGTATTTGGCGGGCCTGGCTGTTTCACCGCGCCACCGACTACTGGGGCGACATTCCGTATAGCGAGGCCGGCCAAGGGTTTGCGGGCCTCCGCACGCCCAAGTACGACGCCCAGGAATTCATCTACAAGGACATGATCAAGGAGCTAAAAGAAGCTGCCCAGGCCCTTGACAACACCAACACGATCAAGTTCACTACCAACGATCTGATCTACCGGGGCGACCTTGACCGATGGAAGAAGTTTGCCAACTCCCTGCGCCTGCGGTTAGCCATGCGCCTGAGTAAGGCTGATCCTGCTTTTGCCCGGTCAGTGGTGGCAGAAGTAATGGCCGAGAACAATCTGATTTCTTCCAACGCGGAAAACGCCCAGATGAACACCCAGCCAACCGGGCAGTTCATCAACCGCTACCCCTTAGCCATTCTATTCAACTTCGATGAGTTGCGGGTCAGCAAAACCATGGTTGATCTGCTAAAAAGCCTGAATGATCCCCGGCTGGCCGCGTATGCCCAGCCGGTTGTTGAGGGCGTCACCCCCGCAACGTACGCGGGCTTGCAAAACGGGCTGAATGCCCAGCAGCTGGCCCAGCCCCAGAACGCCAAAACCCTGTATTCCAAAATGGGCACCGTCATCCGGGCGGAAGGCACCCCGATCGACGTTCTTACCTATCCAGAAGTGTCTTTCCTGAAGGCCGAAGCCGTGCAGAAAGGCTGGGTCTCCGGCAACGCCGCTACCTTCTATGAGCAGGGCATACGCGCCTCTATGACCAAAAGAGCCATTACGAATACGGCAGCGGTAGACGCTTATCTGGCCCAGTCAACCGTAGCCTACAACAGCTCTTTACAACGGATCATTACCCAGAAATACCTGGCTTTATTCCCGGATGGATTTGAGGCCTGGGCCGAGTGGCGGAGAACCGGCTTCCCCGCTTTGCTGCCAATTCCTAACCAAGGCGAAACCAACGGCACGGTTCCCCGTCGGGTTATCTACCCACCCGCTGAGGCCAGCTTAAATGCCGATGCGTATCAGGCAGCAATAGCGGCTCAGGGGCCAAATACCATGACTACCAGGGTGTGGTGGGACAAACCATAAGTTGCGGTAGGTTCCTATCTATACACAAAGCTATTACTAGCCTCCCAGAGAAGTAAATTTTATACTACTAAAAACAAATTGCCGGGATGAACGCCTGGCAATTTGTTTTTAGTAGTATAAACCTTAATTGGGGTACTTTTTCCACCTGTCCCAACTCTTACAATTTAAATTAAAGCAAGGAGTACGGGCGCTACTCAAAGCGCAGAACGTATTCCATAAGAAATAGCAAACCACTATTTTATGTTAAAGAATATAGCCTTGAGCGAATTCAGCGGGACAAACTGTAACTTTTAAAAAACTCCGGATGCAATTTTAATCCTTCATAAAAGAAGAAGACTTCTCCCCTGATTCCTCGCTTACGATTTACCTCGATCATCTGATTTAAAAATTGCTGCGACGGAGAATAGTCATCAACTTTTAAAAGCAGCCCAGGATAAAATATACTCTTATCAGCCGCAGATATAAGCTTCAGGTTAGCGTCTAACGCGGCCGTATAAGCCTCAATATTATAGCGATAAACTTGTGGAAAGATATAGTCAACCCAATGGTTTTTAACCCAAGTTGGCCAATCCTGCAAATATTCCTCCTTACTCCACGGGAAAATACTTGGCGCCATAGATATAATAATTGTTGGCTTGACCGCTTTTACCTCGTCGTGCAAACGCTTCATGAACATATTCAACTTATCTGCCCGCCAATTCACCCAGGCAGCATCCTGATAATTAGCAGGGGGGACAAATTCTGGTGTTCTTTTTTATAAATGGATACAGTATATTTATCGTAGCCTGCCGTTGAAGGATTTGCTGGCAACCTATCGTCTCCCTGAATTCCATCAACATCATATTCTTCTACTACTTCTTTAATCAACGACAGCATAAAGCTTTGCACCTCGGGGTGAAAAGCATTCATCCATTCAAAGTTGTTTTTAGAAACCAGCTTACCTTGGTTGTCGATAGCAGCCCAATGGGGTTTACGCTTGATAATATCGCCACCATTTTGCTTGTGTGAGGGAGAAAAACCAAACTCAAACCAGGCATGTACTTTAATATTTTTTTGATGCGCTTCTTCTATCAACTCCCGCAAAGGGTCACGGCCGGCAAACCTTGGATCAATTAACTTATTAAATGTTGTTTTCATAACCAAGCTAGGATACAGCGTGTGGCCGCCGTTCCAGGTAACCACATAGATGTTATTAATTCCGCTTTGTGCGCATAAAGCAACCGCTTCCCGAATATTCTCCCGCGAATCTAAAACTTTACTAGCGACATTCGTAAGCCAAACTCCTCTGATAGGGTCATTAGCAGCGGCGGTTTCTTCCTCTTTCTGTGTATTAGCTGCGCACGGCGAAGCATTTGCAAAAGCAGATATTGTTAGCAAAGAAGCCGCTACGATGGCACGTGAAATTTTGTTTAATTGAGCTCTCATCAAGGTGCGTTTATGATTAGAAGATTTTACTTTATTTGCAGCTACTAATATAAATTGTTTTATTATAATATAGGCAAATAGTATCAGCATATAATTTTTATTGCTGCACTATCAAAAACTCGCAAATGAAAAGAAAACTCATACTCCTGCACTTGCTGCTATTTTGTTTTACATCCTTGTTTTCTCAAAAGCTAACGAAGTATGTAGATCCTTTCATCGGCACGGGTGGCCACGGGCACACATATCCGGGAGCCACTGTTCCTTTTGGCATGGTGCAGCTTAGCCCCGATAATGGCTCGGCAGGTTGGGACTGGAGCAGCGGTTATTATTATGGCGATTCAACTATTGCCGGCTTTAGCCATACCCATTTAAGCGGCACCGGCATCGGCGATTATTGCGATATATCGGTCATGCCCAATACAAATATTATAGCTGATACCATTAAACGATTTAAGGTAAAGTTCAGCCATAACAATGAAAAAGCTAGCCCCGGCTATTATGGTGTTACACTAGATAATGGCATCGCAGCCTCTTTTACTACCACGGCGCGCTGCGGTCTACATCAGTATAGTTTCCCAGATAAAAGCGTTCCTGTCATTCGCTTTGATCTTGGTTTTGCTATTAATTGGGATAAACCAACCGAAGCATATATACAGCAGCTAAACGACTCGACTATAGTTGGCTATCGTTTTTCTACCGGGTGGGCAAAAAATCAACGAGTATATTTTGCGGCCCGCACATCTGTGCCTTTCAAGCAGCTATTAGTATATGCTGATGGCTCTTCCGTGCCTTCTCCTAAGGCTAAGGGACTACTTGTAAAAGGCCAGCTCGTATTTCCTCAAACCGTAAAAAGAATACTGATGAAAGTAGCCTTGTCATCCGTAAATACAGATAAAGCACTTCTAGCCTTGCAAGAAATACCTGATTGGGATTTTAATAAAGTAAAAGCTGCCGCAGAAAAACAATGGGAAAGCGAACTGGAAAAAATACAGATCAGCACTACAGATGAGCATTTAAAACGCACATTTTATACTGCGATTTATCACACCAATCTGGCGCCCATACTATACTCCGACGCAGATGGGCAGTATCAGAACGCGAAAGGACAAGTGTTAAAGATGGCTGACGGCAGCCAGCGTTATACGGTGTATTCGTTATGGGATACTTTTCGGGCCCTAAATCCCCTATTCACCGTTCTGCAAAAAGAGCGCTATTCGGATATGCTGAACTCCATGATGGCTTTCTATGAGGAGAATGGGCTACTTCCTGTCTGGGATATTAGCACCTGGGAAGCAAATACGATGACCGGGTATCATGCTATACCGGTTATAGCCGACGCTATTATGAAAGGATTTCCTGGATTGAATGCACAAAAAGCGTACGAAGCGATGAAGAAAAGCTCTCTGCAACAGCAGAGAGGTACCCCAGAGTATATTAAATACGGCTATTTGCCCCAAGACAAAGGCGGTTGGAGCGTCACCGTTACGCTTGAATACGCTTTCGATGATTATTGTATTGCCCAGGTTGCTAAAAAATTAGGGTATACGGATGACTACCAAAACTATTTAAAAAGATCAATGGCGTATACAAAGCTTTTTGATCCGATTACGGGTTTTATCAGAGCAAAGAATTCAGACGGAAAATGGGATTTACCATTTGACCCTTATTATTCCGAGCACGAAGAAAAAGCTGCTTATATAGAGGGTAATGCCTGGCAGCATTCATTTTTTGCCCCCCACGATGCCAGAGGGTTAGCAATGCAGCATGGCAGCTATAATAACTTTATTAAAAAGCTGGATTCTTTGTTCACTATAAGCTCGGTAATAAAAGGCGAAAATATTTCCGGTGATATTAGTGGCCTTATAGGGCAATATGCTCATGGTAATGAGCCCAGCCACCACATCGCTTATTTATACACATTTGTTGGTGCTCCCTGGAAAACGCAGGAAAAAGTCAGGATGATTACTGAGTCAATGTATCACGATCGGCCGGACGGGTATGCCGGAAACGAAGACTGTGGCCAGATGAGTGCTTGGTTAATATGGAATGTAGCCGGTATGTATCCCGCAAATCCCGTGAGCGGACAATACATTTTTGGCAGTCCCTTGGCAGATGCAGTTACTATAACGGTATCGCCGAATAAAAAAATGGTAATCAGCACAAAGAATAATTCTAAACAAAATAAATATATACAATCCGTAAAGCTGAATGGTAGGCCTTACGACCAAACGTATTTAACTCATTCAGATTTGATGCAAGGCGGCACCTTACAATTTGTAATGGGACCTAAGCCGAACCTGCGCTGGGGGCAAAACCAGAGAGCTGGCCTAGCTCAGCAAGTGATAGATAAACCCCAATAACAATGTCAAATACTATGACTGTTGGATGCACTCGCTTAACGCATTAATTGTATATAGAGCAATGGGTGAGTGTTGTCTCTAACAGCACGATCCTTACAAAGACAACATCCTGTTTCTGACCAATAAGCATGCTCCGGCAACTCCAGCTTGCTCCCCTAATTTCGACATTTTTAATTGGGTATCGTTATTTACTAAACTCAATGAGTATTTAATCAACGCACTCTTAATAGGCAGCCGCAGGTAGCTGTCGGCAGCGGCAAGCCTACCTCCTAAAACGACTAATTCAGGGTTAAATATATTAATAAGTGTGGCTACTCCTCTACCCAATTTTTCTCCAATGGAAGCAATCAATTCAATAGCTAAGACATCATCATCTGTTGCTGCTTTAATAATATGTTCCATAGATATATCCTCAATTTTCATTGAGGACAAGATTGAAGATGAACCTTCCTGAAGTTTTTCCTTAAAAATTCTTGTTAAAGCCCAGCCAGAGACTTCTGTTTCCAGGCAGCCTCTCTTACCACAGCGGCATATAATCTCATTATTAAAGAAAGGAATATGACCAAATTCACCCGCGAATCCCGACTTGCCATAATATAATTGGCCATTTATCAGGATGCCAATACCTAAACCATAATCAACGTTAAGAAACAAAACATTTTTCTCTTCGTGAACGACACCCAGACAAAACTCTCCGTAAGCCATGGCTCGCGAATCATTTTCAAGATAAACCTTTAATGCAATCCGGCTTTCGATCATTTTGCTTAATGGTTCCTCGCTAAAGTTAAAAAAACTAAAACTATAGCCCGTAGAATAATTTATTCTTCCCGAAAGATTAATACCAACAGCCAATATTTTATCTTTCGGAATTCGTGATTCTTTAATGTAAGCATTTATAATTGAGCACAGCTCAATAAGTGACTCTTTGTTATTCTGAAATTGGTACGCCTTCTTCTTAAAGAGATTGATTCCATTTTTTTGAATATCAGTGAAACCAAAATACAAAAAATCCTGCCTCACGTCGACTCCAAGAAAAAATCCAGACCCTAATACCAAGCCATACAAATTTGGTTTTCTCCCGCTTTTTGATCCTATCTTACCATAATCCATAACTAAGCCATCGGCTATCAACTCGGTCAACACCGCATTTATTTTCGGTGCGCTTAGTCCAACCTCTACGCAAATATCTGCAATGGTGCAGTTGCCATTGTTTGCGAACAAAGAGATAATAGATTTTTTGAGCGCAATATTCTTATAAGCTACTCCACTTAAGTTTTCTTGATTAATTTCTTCAAAAAAGTCATCTTTTACAAGTAATTGAATTTGCGGATTTAAGTTCATCACTCTAGCGCTACCAAGCAACGTTACGGTATCTTTCTATGCGCAAGTACATAGAAAAGTCTGCCTTAAGAATACAATCTAGCTACTCAGGTAAGGTGTTTGCGCAGAAAGCATACTCTTTGCCTCAGTATGACAACAACTATGAAGGTGTGCAACACCTAAACCATACTGCCAGGCTTTCGCATAGCAGGAACACCTGCAATATCTTCAAATCCGAACAGTCATTCGTCCGGCAGACACGCTAATCGCAGGAGACTGATGGCCTTGCCTGTGCCTTTCGACTACGCGAAGAGTACGAGCATCCTGCGAGCTTAAGCCGATTACCATCGAGTCGTGTCTGCGCGGGTTGTTACAAAGCTTGGTGTTGTGCCTGAAGTATTTGCCGAAGCATAACATCGATAGTTACAAAATTTATTTTTTAATATACACAGTTTTATTAATTTTTTTAATAAAACTGTGTAGGTATATTTAGCCTCACCAATTGATCTGGGAGTTTTATTTGACGCGAGTCATAGCCCTGAAGTCCTGATAAAACAAAGATTCATCACCATAGCCACCCTTTGCAGCTCATTGCTCTGCTCTGATACTAGAACCAGCCAGCACACGAGCAGCAAAGCAGGCTTACTCACCTGAAGGACAGCGCCTCCAATTTTGCCTCGATGACTACAATCAAGAATGGCTTTATGGTAAACCAGAACCGGTTCTTTAGGTGCCTGCTTCTAGCTTTGACAGCCGCAACTGCTATCCTGCGCCCGGCACTGGCAGCCGACATACGCACAGAACTTCTGATTATTGGCGGGGGCGCTAGTGGTACTGCCGCAGCTATCCAGGCCTCACGCATGGGGGTAAAGACAGTGGTAGTGGAAGAAACCCCTTGGCTGGGCGGTATGCTAAGCGCAGCAGGCGTATCTGCGATAGACGGCAATCATCAAATGCCCTCAGGTATCTGGGGAGAATTTCGGGAAAAGCTTTATAACCACTATGGTGGACCGAAAGCAGTAGAGACCGGCTGGGTAAGTAATACGCTGTTTGAGCCTTCAGTAGCCAATAAGCTCCTCAAGGACTTAGCTAAAAACCCTAACCTCTCTATTTTATATCAGACAGAGTGGATAGACATCAAGAAAAAGAAGGATGGTTGGGAAGTTATAGTTAAGAACAAATCAGAAAAATCCACTATTCATTCCAAGTTGATTATTGATGCTACTGAGCTAGGTGACGTAATGGCCTACCTTAAAATTCCTTATTCACTTGGAATGGACAGCAAGGAAGTTACGGGTGAAACAATTGCGCCTGATAAGAACAATAATATTGTTCAGGATTTAACTTATGTAGCAACTTTAAAAGATTATGGCTCGACTGCCGATAAAACGATAACTAAACCAGCAAAATATGACCCAGCTGAATTTGAATGTTCGTGTAAGGCAGACAGTTCAGCAGCATCTGGTGTGAAATCCCAGTCAGACTGCGATAAAATGCTTGGCTATGGTAAACTTCCGAATAATAAATACATGATCAACTGGCCAAAATGTGGAAATGATTATTATGTAAATCTTATCGACATGGACAGAAACAGTCGATTTGAAGCTATAAAAGAAGCAAAAGCTCATAGTCTACGATTTATTTATTATATGCAGACAAAGCTTGGGTACAGGAACTTAGGATTGGCAGAAGATGAGTATCCAACCCCCGACCATTTGCCATTAATTCCTTATTACCGGGAAGCCAGACGCTTACAAGGAAAAGTGCTGCTTACGGCGAATGATCTTTCGGAGCCGTATCACCAAAAAAGCGCCTTGTACCGCACGGGAATCGCGGTAGGTGACTATCCAATAGACCATCACCACGCCAAAAACCCGAAGGCCCCAAAAATTGAGTTTATCAGCGTAAAAGTGCCTTCTTATACTATTCCCCTGGGCGCTTTAATTCCGGTGAACGCCGAAGGAATTATTGTTGCGGAAAAGAGTATCAGTGTAAGCAATATTGTTGCTGGCACTACCAGGCTTCAGCCAGTTGTGTTAGGCATAGGTCAAGCTGCCGGTGCTTTGGCGGCTGTCTCTATTAAGCGTAATCAGCCCGTCTCAAAAATTAATATCCGGGATGTACAATCAGCTCTATTAGACAGTAAGGCTTATATCATGCCTTACATTGACATTAAACCAGACGATAAATACTTCAAAGAAATACAGCGAATTGGAGCAACAGGTATACTTAAAGGCACTGGCATTACTTATAAGTGGGCTAACCAAACCTGGTTTTATCCCGAAATGCCAATTAATGAATTAGAATTAGTTGAAGGGTTTAAGTCGTTTTATCCACAACTTGATATTGCTACTCCTTCAGGAAAATTAGTTGACACAGAGTTTTGTGGGGGGCTTTTTTCTTTAATTACAAAAAAAACAATAACCACCAATGATATTTCAAATTATCTCAAGTTACAAGATCTAGAGCCATACCAGGGAATACAGAAAGAAAATCTTTCTAGAAGGGCTATTGCAGTCTTAACAGACCATTTTTTAAATCCTTTTGCCCAAACTATTAACTTCAATGGAAAAATCGAATCAGCTAAGCTTGATAGTCAAACAATAAATTCAGTAAACAAATTATAGCGGTTATGTAACTTAGGAGTTGATTAAATATTATTTAAATGAATTCGTTGAAAAAAACAGCTAAGGCAAATTTAAAATAAAATTATGGTTAAGCAACCTAAACCAGAATTTAACTAAGAATTCATGAATTTAAGCTTTGTCGATATAGCCATCATATTGCTTTACATTGTAGGCATACTCTTTTTAGGTTTTTATATCTCAAAAAAAGCCTCAAAAGACTTGAACTCCTACTTCTTGGGGGGCAATACATTAAAATGGTATTACCTCGGCTTAAGCAATGCCTCCGGCATGTTTGACACGTCAGGCACTATGTGGACCGTAAGTATCTTATTTATCTACGGATTAAAAAGCGCCTGGATACCATGGCTCTGGCCGGTATGGAATCAGGTATTCATTTTTGTTTATCTGGCAATTTGGCTGCGTCGGTCTGGTGTCATGACGGGCGCCGAGTGGATAACATTCCGTTTTGGTGAGGGCCGGGGGGCAAAATTGTCGCATATCATTATCGTTGTCTTTGCAGTAATCAGCGTCGTTGGATTTATCGCGTATTTTTTTGAAGGAATAGGTAAATACTGTACAGCAGTCTTACCCTGGGACTTAAGTTACAAAATTGGCAATTGGCAGTTGTCATCGGAACATTCATACGCGCTTATTATATGTCTGCTTACTACGATCTATACGGTTAAGGGTGGCATGTACAGTGTGGTGGCCACTGAGGTACTGCAGTTTCTGATTATGACAGTTTCTTGCTTTTGCATTGGATACATTGCTTATACCAGTGTCACAGCTGAGCAAATTCAGGCGGCTGTGCCTGCTGGCTGGGGTGATTTATTATTTAGCTGGAAGCTGAATTTAGACTGGAGTAAAACCGCTTTTCCAAACGTAAACAATAAAATACAAGATGATGGATTTAGCATGTTCGGTGCTCTATTCATGATGATGCTTTTCAAAGGCGTATTTGCTTCCATTGCTGGCCCCGTTCCGAGTTACGATATGCAGCGGGTGCTTTCGGCACGAACACCAGCGGAGGCAGCTAAGATGAGCTTCAGCACCATCTTGGTGATGTATATTCCACGCTATCTGATGGTTGCATCTTTTGCAGTGCTAGGTTTAGTATACCTGGGCCCAGAGATGAGCAAGATGGGCGGTAGCATTGATTTTGAGAAAGTGCTGCCACTAGCCATCAACCGCTTCGTGCCCATTGGCTTAAAGGGGCTAATTTTAGCTGGCTTTCTTTCCGCCTTTATGGGCACCTTTTCTGCTTTTGTGAATGCTGCCCCTGCTTATATTGTAAATGATATCTATAAAAAATATATAAATCCTAATGCTTCAAATAAAAAATATATACGCTTAAGTATCATATCCTCTATTGTTTTAGTAATCGTTGGTATTTGTTTCGGCTTCTACGCTTCATCCCTAACCAAGCTCACCCTATGGCTAACGTCTGCCTTATATGGCGGATACGTTGCTGCTAATTTATTAAAATGGGTTTGGTGGCGATTTACCGGCAATGGTTATTTCTGGGGAATGCTGTTTGGGCTTATTGCTTCTACAACTAAATTGTTCTTCTTTCCAGAGATTGTTGATATATACTTTTTTCCAGTAATTCTATTTATATCTACACTTGGCTGTATTATCGGTACGTATATAGAACCACTCTCCAATTTGGCAGCTGTTAAAGAATTTTATCGCACGACCAAGCCATGGGGATTTTGGGGGCCAATTAAAAAAGAAGTAATGGCTGAAGATGCCACTTTTATACCTAACAAAGACTTTCAAAGAGACTTCTCTAATATTATTATAGGCATTATATG
Organism: Hymenobacter sp. R533113; assembly: GCF_056835965.1. Classification (NCBI taxonomy): domain Bacteria; kingdom Pseudomonadati; phylum Bacteroidota; class Cytophagia; order Cytophagales; family Hymenobacteraceae; genus Hymenobacter; species Hymenobacter sp. R533113. The sequence goes on along the minus strand of NZ_JAKWBD010000001.1, from coordinate 44,563 downwards.
GCAAATGGCCCAAGTGGTTATTCCTATTTACTTCATGATTAGAGAAAATACGCAAATGATAATCTGGTGTGGAATATTAATACTAACTAGTATCTGGTTGAAGAAGTTTTGGTGGGACCGTTTAAAGGATTTTGATATACAATAACAAAAAGTCAGCCATTAAACAACTTAGATAAAACGGGGTAAAGATGAAATTAACCGGAACTTTTATAGATGAAATCTCTCATGATATTCCTCACCAAAACTGGGGAGAAATGGAATGGGACCGTGATTTCGCTTATATGAAAGCTATAGGTATTGATACTGTTATTCTGATTAGGAGTGGGTATCGTCGGTTTATTACGTACCCATCAGCTTACCTCAAAAACACGTTTGGCTGCTATGAACCACCAGTTGATTTAGTTGAGCTTTATCTTAAGCTAGCGGATAAATATGACATGAAGTTTTATTTCGGCTTATATGATAGTGGTCATTATTGGGACACGGGCGACCTGCAACACGAAATTGACGCCAACCGCTATGTAATTGATGAAGTTTGGACCAAATATGGGCATTATAAAAGCTTCGGCGGATGGTACTTGAGTATGGAAATTAGTCGGCAAACAAAAGAAGCGACCGACGTTTTTCGTACGCTGGGATTACAATGCAAAGCAGTGAGCAACGGGCTACCAACGTTTATTTCTCCCTGGATAGATGGCAAAAAAGCGGTATTAGCGGCTTCCGCATCTTTGAGCAAGCAAGAAAGCATTTCGGTGCTGGAGCATGAGAAAGAGTGGAGCGAAATATTTGAAGGCATACAAGGTGCCGTAGATGCCGTTGCTTTTCAGGATGGGCATATAGATTACCATGAGCTGGACGATTTTTTTGCGGTTAATAAAAGCATGGCAGACAAATTCGGCTTGGAGTGCTGGACAAATGCGGAAACGTTTGATCGGGATATGCCGATCAAATTTTTGCCCATTAAGTTCGAAAAGCTTCGCTTAAAACTGGAAGCGGCCCGCAAAGCAGGTTACGATAAAGCCATCACGTTTGAGTTCTCACATTTCATGAGTCCTCAATCTGCTTATTTGCAAGCGGGGCATTTGTACAATCGATATAAAGAATATATAACCGCATTTTAAGTCATCATGAAACAACATGCGCAGCTTTATAAAACGGAATTACTAGAAAACATTATTCCGTTCTGGACCAAGCACTCTATTGATAATCAACATGGAGGATTTTTCACTTGCCTTGACCGCTACGGGCGGGTGTATGATACGGATAAATTTATCTGGCTGCAAGGACGGCAGGTCTGGACTTATTCCATGCTGTATAATCAGGTCGGGCAGAATAGAGAATGGTTAGAAATTGCTCAGCATGGCGCGGATTTTTTACTCAAGAATGGCCGTGACGATGCTGGCAATTTTTATTTTTCCTTAAATCAGCAGGGAAACCCATTGGTTCAGCCTTATAATATATTTTCGGACTGTTTTGCTGCCTTGGGTTTTGGGGCTTTGTATAAAGCAGACCCTAAAGATATGTATGCGGAAACCGCGCGCTCTACGTTTGAAAATATTCTTAAGCGGCGAGAAAATCCTAAAGGGGAATACAATAAAACCTATCCCGGAACCCGGAATCTAAAGAATTTTTCACTGCCTATGATACTGTGTAACTTATCGTTGGAATTGGAGCACCTGCTGGATACTACGCTTATTAATAATTTAATTGATGAGGTTATCCATGAGGTAATGCACGTGTTTTATCGGGAGGAAAGCGGGTTAATTGTAGAGAACGTTCAGGCCGATGGGCAATTATCTGATTCGCATGAAGGACGGCTGGTTAACCCTGGGCATGCCATTGAAGCCATGTGGTTTATTATGGATCTGGGTTCCAGATTGAATAATCCTGCTTTAATTGATAAAGCCGTGGCTATCGCGCTTCGGATGGTGGAGTATGGCTGGGACGAGGAGTTTGAGGGTATTCTATATTTCAAAGACTTGAAAAATCATCCAGTACAGCAGCTGGAGTGGGACCAGAAGCTATGGTGGGTTCACGTAGAAGCCTTAGTTTGCATGGCCAAAGCCTACCAATTGACCGGGAATAAGCAGTGCTTGCACTGGTTTGAAAAGTTGCACCAGTATACCTGGAGCCACTTTCGGGACGCGGAGTACGGGGAGTGGTTTGGCTACCTCAACCGTCGGGGTGAGGTATTGCTTCCCTTGAAAGGAGGGAAATGGAAGGGCTGCTTTCACATACCCCGAGCCCTTTTTCAGGTATGGACTACGTTGGATAAAATCAAACTGACAGAGAGTTCTGATCTCAAAACCAAAGCTTACTAACTCTTTTATGGCAAGACTGAATTTTTTGGAAGAAACCCGGTATGAGAAGTTACCGGTAACAGTTTATGCTAGTGCCGAAGAAGCGTCGGTGCGGGTAGCAGAAAGGATAGCGGCGGTTGTGCAAGCCAAGCAGGCAGAAGGTAAACATGCTGTGCTGGGGCTGGCTACCGGCGCCACGCCCGTGCAGGTGTATGCGGAGCTGGTCAGGATGCACCGGGAGGAAGGGCTAAGCTTTCAGAACGTTATTACGTTTAATCTGGATGAGTACTACCCGATGCGGCCGGAAGCAAAGCAGAGCTATGTTGCTTTCATGAACGAGAATCTATTTGACCATATCGATATACAGCGGACTAACATCCATATTCCGGATGGTACGCTACCCATAGCGTCTGTCGTTGACTTTTGCCTTACTTACGAGCGGCAGATTGAAGAGCTGGGCGGACTTGACTTACAGCTGCTGGGTATCGGTCGTACGGGGCATATTGGGTTTAATGAGCCGGGCTCGGCCCCCAATTCGGGTACCCGGCTGGTTACCCTGGATGAGTTGACCCGAAGCGATGCTTCGCGCGATTTTGGCGGCAAAGGAAACGTGCCGACCAAAGCCATCACCATGGGCATAGGCACCATTTTTAAGGCCAGGGAAATAATACTGATGGCGTGGAGCCGTAAAAAGGCCCCCATCATTAAAAAAGCGGTGGAGGGCGAGCTTTCCAGTGAAGTGCCCGCCACGTATTTGCAATTATCCGATCAGGTGGAGTTTGTGCTTGACGAAGATGCTGCTTCTGAGCTTACCCGCTTTGATACTCCCTGGCTGGTGAAGGATTGTGTATGGACGAATCAGCTCAAGAAAAAGGCGGTAATCTGGCTGGGTCGGCATCTTGGAAAGCCCGTGCTTAAGCTGACCGAAGAGGACTACAACAACCACGGCATGGCTCAGCTAGCCGTATTACAGGGCCCGGTATATAATATCAACATCGACATTTTCAACCAGATACAGCATACCATAACTGGCTGGCCGGGCGGCAAGCCCAACGCGGATGATTCGCAACGGCCCGAGCGTGCGCTGCCGGTAAAGAAACGCTCGCTGATCTTTTCTCCCCACCCCGATGATGACGTAATTTCGATGGGGGGCACTTTCATCCGTTTGGTAGACCAGGACCATGAGGTACACGTCGCCTACCAGACTTCGGGAAATACCGCCGTTTGGGATGACGAAGTATTACGCTATATGGAAGTGGCAATCGACTTTGAAACCACTTTGCACCAGGATGCTGACCACCTGAAGACTATCTATCGGGACATGCGGGCCTTTATTCAGCACAAGCAGCCCAATCAGCCGGACACCCCGGAGATAATGAATGTAAAGGGGCTAATTCGTAAGAGCGAGGCCACGGCAAGCGCACGCTATGCCGGTTTGTCTGACGCGAATATTCATTTTATGGCTTTGCCCTTCTACGAAAAAGGCAAAATAAAGCGTGAGCCTTTCAGCGAAGAAGATGTACAGCTTACCGTCGATTTACTGCAAAAAATCAAGCCGCATCAGGTGTTTGCGGCGGGTGATTTTGCCGATCCGCACGGCACGCACTTAGTTTGCTTTCACATCTTGCTCGCGGCATTACAGCGCCTAAAGCAAACCGAGGACTGGGTAAAAGACTGCTGGATGTGGCTTTACCGGGGCGCCTGGCACGAGTTTGAAACCCATGAGATAGAAATGGCGGTTCCGCTTTCGCCGCAGGAAGTGCTGAAGAAGCGTCATGCCATCTATAAGCATCAGTCGCAGAAAGACCGGCCGGTATTCCCTGGGGATGACGCGCGTGAGTTCTGGGTGCGGGCCGAAGATCGTAACCGGGAGACGGCTCATTGCTATAATGAGCTTGGGTTGGCGGAATACGAAGCAATGGAGGCTTTTGTCAGGTATCCGTTTTAGCGCAGTGGCTTTTTAGTTTAGCTGAATCGCATGGTATAGGCCGTAGCTTAGTGCATAAGCTGAGCATCTTTAGCTGCGAGAGCCGCTATGAATTCACAAAAAAGCCCCCCAGAGTCGCTCTGGGGGGCTTTTTTGTGAAGCTAATAACTACTTGACCTTCAGTGCTGCTTCAATGGCTGCATCGGGCTTTTCAGCATTTAGTCGTTTAATCACGCTCGCCTCATCCTGGCGATAGGGCGTACCGTCGGGGTGAAACACTTCGTGAAACCACTCAATAGGCTCGCTGCCGTCGGTCAGGGGCGTATCCCACTGGTACTTCGTGTTAGTTTTGCCCGCTACCAGGCCCCAGTTGATGGCACCTACGTTCTGTTTTTTGAGCAGGGGCATAATATTGGCAAAGCGGCTGTTGCGAATACGCGCCATATACTCGGTGCAAATGAGCGGCCGGCCGTGGGTTTCCAGCAGCTCAATGATACGCTGGTGGGCGGGCGTATCGTCGTAGCAGTGGTAGGTGATAATATCCGAATTCAGCGCCTGAAAGGTGTTCAGCTTCTCAAATTCCCAGGCCCACAAACCCACGCTGAGCGGCTGGTCGGGATTCACGGCCCGCGCCCAGCGGAATACGTTGCGCACCAGCGGCAAAGAGTTTTCCTTGTGGTTGCTGTTGCCCGGCTCATTGTATAAGTCCCAGAGCAGAATGCGCTTGTCATTTTTAAACGTAGTCATTACGTCGGTCACGTACTTCTGCAAGGCCGGAAACTGGGTCGAATCCTGGGAAGTTGGCTCACCGCCGGGATCCTGCACCCAGCCTGAGTTGTGAATGCCCGGCTTGGGCGCGGGCTGAGGGCCCGCTTTGTAATCTTTGTTCCAGCAATCGTCGAAGAACACGAACATGGTCTGGATGTGGTGCTTATCGGCGATGTCGAGGTACTGGCCCATGCGCTGCTTGAAGCCTTTGGGGTCTTGCTCCCAGGCCAGGTGATGCAAAAACACGCGCATGGTGTTAAAACCAATGCCTTCAGCGTAGCCCAATTCTTTGTCAATGGTGGCGGGGTCGAAGGTGGCCGCCTGCCACATTTCCAGCTGGTTGATGGCCGTGCTGGGAGTAAAATTGGCCCCCGAAAGCCAGTCATGCGCTTTATACCAGGCGTTGGCTTTCTCGGGCGTCCAGCGCGTACCCACGGCAGCTTTGGCCGCTTTCGCTTTCCGGCTCTGAGCTTGTACCTGAACGTCGGGAGCAGCCAGCAGCAGTAGCAGGACAAATAGCAGGGCTTTCTTCATGCGTGTAAATTTTTCGGGTGGAATAAGAATTTAGTCAGTAGGAGAAGCAGGCAATTTTACTTTTCGCCTGAAGGCTTTGGCAGGAGCGTTTGAGTCGAAACAGGCTGCCCGAAGTTGGGGGTATCATCGGCGTTCCAGGTGAATTTCTGGGCACGAGGTGTCCGAAAACGGCCGCAGCCCTGCCCCGGCTCGTCGTTGGCGTGATATAGAATCCAGTCTTGGGTGCCATCCGGCGACTTGAAAAAGGAATTGTGACCGGGCGCATACACCCCAGCCACGGGCACCTGCTGAAAAACGGGCACGGTGGTTTTAGTCCAGGAGCCGGGCTGGAGCAAGTCGCTGGTAGCCGAGGCGCTGAGCATACCCAGCGCGTAAGTGTCAGTCCAGCAGCCGCTGGCCGAATAAATCAGGTGCAGCTTCTGGCCGCGGCGCAACAGTTGCGGACCCTCGTTTACATCGACGTGCGGCGGGTCAGTTGGCGTATTAAGGTCGCCGTTGCGCTCCCAATGAAACACGGGCGTCGACAGCTTGTGCCGCGCCCCTTCGATGGTCCAGGGGTTTTTCATTTTGGCGATATAAATTTCCTGGCGGCCATTCACGTCCCCCTCCCACCCCGACCACACAAAGTACAGTTGCCCCGCATGGTCGAAGACCGAGCCATCGATAGCCCACTTATCGGTAGGGTCTGAGATCTTGCCTTTGTCTACCCAAGTGCCCTGCAGCGGATCGGGCGACGAATTTTCCAGCACCCAGAGCCGATGGGTTTGATTCGTACCCGCGTCGGCAGCATAATAGAGGTACCATTTGCCCCCCAGAAAGTGGAGTTCCGGTGCCCAGATGTCTTTGGAGTTCGGTCCCATCGCGGGCGGCGTCCAGACCACCTTCTGGGGGGCATTTTTCAGCTGGCTTAATGACTTGGTTTTCCAGAGCGTGATGTTGCGGCCGGTGGTGTGGGTGTAGTAGTAATAACCGTCTTTGTAAATGCTCCACGGATCAGCGCCGGCGGGCAGGAGCGGGTTGGTAAAGGTAGCCGGTGCTTCCTGAGCCTGACCACTGAACGTCAAGCCAATGAGCAGGAATAGCAGAAGAAATTGCCGTTTGGGGTTCATGAAAGGCGAGGTATCAGATGGTACACGCAAGCTTTTGATTCTGCACAAAAATCGTCGTCCATAAGTAGCCGCAGTTGATTTCTGCTGCTGAGTAGGAAGTTGCCCAGAGCTGAGTAGGAAGTTGCCCAGATAAGTTTGGACGCAGGCTAAGGGCAATCTATGGTAGATTATTATATTGTGCAAACGTTTGCGCATACTTGCACTGATGCCAACTCGTCTTTTTGAGCTAGCTCCACCTCTCATTCTAGCATTTTCATTCCCTCGCATGTCTCCTTTCTCCTCCCGTCGCGAATTTCTTCAGCGTAGCACTCTCGGTCTGGGTGCGCTTGCCTTGTTGCCCTACTGCACTTCCCGCACCAGCACCGATGCAGAAACGGCTGCTACTGAAGGCAAAGCCAGCGCTACTTATACCAACCCTGTGTACGCCGGGCAATTTCCCGATCCGTTTGTGCTGCGGCACGAAGGCATTTACTACGCCTTCGCCACTACTGGCCAAAGCCAGAAGAAAGATGGGCGTATTTTCTCTATTCTGACTTCAAAAAACCTCTACGACTGGGAGGAAGCGGGCGGCGCGCTTACGCCGCCGGCCGGCTCGGAAGGGGCCGATTTTTGGGCCCCGGAAGTGGTATTTGCCAACGGCAAGTTCTACATGTACTACTCCAGGGGTGGTGGTGCCATCAATGCCAATGTAGGCCACCGCCTGCACGTGGCTACCAGTGACACACCGGCCGGTCCGTACCAGGAAGTGGCGCTGATGGATGTGCCGGAAAGCAAGTTTACCATTGATGCTCACCCCTTTCAGGACACCGACGGCTCGTGGTACATCTTCTACGCCCGCGACTTCATCGACACTGACAATGGCTATTACCCCGGTACTGGCCTTGTCGTGGATCGGCTCGTGGATATGACCAAGCTAGGCAATGAGAGCCGGACCGTGATGCGGGCCCGCCACCCCTGGACCTTATTTGAAGCCAACCGCCGCATGCCCATCTACGACAACCGCGTATTTGCGCAGTGGCACACGCTGGAAGGGCCATTTATGCGCAAGCACGAAGGCAAATACTACTGCTTCTACAGCGGCGCCAACTTCCTGACCGACCGCTACGGCGTCGATTTTGTAGTGGCCGATTCTATCCTCGGCCCATACTCTGATGCCGGAGCCGAGAAAGGAGCCCGCGTGCTGCACTCAGTGCCCGGCAAAGTGCGCGGCCCCGGTCATCATTCCCACGCCATGAGCCCCGATGGTAAAACCGAAGTGCTCGTGTATCATGCCTGGGACGAAGCAATGAAAGAGCGGCAGCTATGCATCGACCCGCTCCTCTGGACGCCCGAAGGCCCACGTTGCCAAGGGCCTACCTACACGCCCCAGCCCCGCCTGACATAGGGAATTTCGCAAAAAGCCCCCCAGGCGGTCATGCAGAGCACAGCGAAGCATCTCGCGTGCTGATGCTAGGTTACGAAAGGTCATGCTAAGCAGAGTCGAAGCATCTCTCCCGCTTCGTCTGATTACTAACCAGTAGAGATGCTTCGACTCCGCTCAGCATGACCGCCTCTTATTAATCAACTGTCTTCCAGCAAGTTGCTTTTCTAAGTACTACTATTTATGAGACGTATCAAATACCCTTTCTTACTGTTGGCTTTATTCACCCAACTCCCCACCCAAGCCACCGTGCGCGTGCCCAAGCTGGTGGGCGACCATATGGTGCTTCAGCGAGATAAACCTCTACAACTCTGGGGGTGGGCCGACGCGGGCGAAGCCGTGACGGTTGCGTTCCGGGGAAAAAGCTACCCGGCTAAAACGCGTGGAGCGGGGGGCAAATGGACAGTAACGTTGCCCGCTCAGCCAGCTGGTGGCCCGTATGAGATGACCATTAAGGGCACGAACACCCTTCAAATTCGTGACATTCTGCTCGGTGATGTGTGGCTGGCGTCGGGCCAATCGAACATGGAGTGGCCTCTGCAACAGAATGTGGTCAACTTCAAGCAGGAAATAGCGCAGGCTAACTTTCCGCGTATTCGTTTGCTCAATGTGCAGGATGCCACGGCCGCCACACCGCAGACGGAGTTCAGCAGCGAAGGCTGGCAAGTATGCAGCCCTCAGACGGTGGGGGGCTTTTCGGCAGTAGCTTACTTTTTCGGGCGCGATTTGCACCAACAATATAAAGTGCCGATTGGGCTGATTTCGAGTGAGTGGGGCGGCACGCCCGCCGAAGCCTGGACCAGCGGGCAGACCCTGCGCAAATTTCCGGAATTTGCCCCCCAAGTAGCAGCTTTGGAGTCCGGCACGGGCCCGGCGCGCCAGCAGGCCGATTATCAGGCCGCCCTGGCCGCGTGGAAGAAAAGCCCCGCCGGGCAAGATCGTGGCTTAATTCCTGGGCAGCCTTCCTGGGCCGATCCGGCCTATGTAGCTACCAGTTGGCCACTTATGCAGCTGCCTGGCCTTTGGGAGGAACAAACCGATCATCCCGAGCTTAGCGGCTTCGACGGCATCCTCTGGCTACGCAGGGAAGTAACGTTGCCGGTGGCGGCGGCCGGACAGCCGCTTACCCTTTCGCTCGCGCAAATTGACGACCGCGACTCTACTTGGTTCAACGGTGTACTGGTGGGCAGCACAAGGGGCTACAATCAGCCCAGGCGCTATACCGTGCCAGCCGCGGCAGTACGCGCGGGCCGCAACGTGCTGACGGTGCGCGTGGTAGATACCGGCGGAAGTGGGGGCATCTGGGGCAAGCCCGAAGAGCTTTACCTCAAAACGGCCACCCAAACCATGCCGCTAACCGGCTCCTGGCAATACCAAACGGCTTACGACCCGACCGGCGTTCCTAAAAACCCTTTTCCCGGCGGCACCCAAAACCAGCCGGCGATGCTCTACAATGCCATGATTGCTCCTCTGGTCCCCTACGCGCTGAAAGGTATAATATGGTATCAGGGCGAGGCCAATGCCGGGCGGGCGTATCAGTACCGCACGCTTTTTCCGGCCCTGATTCAGGATTGGCGCACGCAGTTCGGGCAGCAGGAGTTGCCGTTTTTATACGTGCAGCTTGCCAGCTTTGGCCCCCAGCAAGCCCAACCCGCCGACTATGCCTGGGCCGAGTTGCGGGAGGCCCAAATGATGACGCTCGCTCAGCCTCGCACCGGCATGGCCGTCGCCCTGGACCTCGGCAACCCCGACGACATTCACCCTCTAAATAAGCAGGATGTGGGACACCGCTTAGCCCTGGAGGCCCGACGAGTGGCTTATGGCGATAACTCGGTCATTTCTTCCGGGCCAACTTATAAGTCGATGACGGTGGATGGCAACCGCGTCCGGCTGCAATTCGATAATGTTGGTAGTGGGTTGGCGCTGAAAGACAGCAGCGGCCCGCACCTGAAAGGCTTCGCCATTGCCGGCCCCGACCGCAAGTTTGTGTGGGCACAGGGCAAGCTGGAGGGTAATACGCTCGTGCTTTACAGCGACCAGGTACCAAAGCCGGTAGCCGTGCGCTACGCCTGGGGAAACAGTCCCTTCGTCAATCTCTATAACAGAGAAAACCTGCCCGCCTCTTCCTTTCGCACCGATAGCTGGCCAGGTATTACGGAGGGCAAAAAGTAAGATGATTTTTGCGTAGATTACCCCACGTTTTGCGCTATTTTTTGCATAAAGTGTTGCGCTATTCCATCTCTACTATCTAAAATTTACATCTGTGGCCAGCAAGCGAGCGTCCATTTCGGATATGGCGAAAGAGCTGAATGTATCCGTTTCTACCATTTCGCGGGCCCTTAGCAATCATTCCAGCATCAGTGAGGCTACCAAGAAAAAAGTCTGGAAGCTGGCGCAGGACCTCAACTACCAGCCCAACCATCTGGCGGCGGCGTTGCGCAAAGGCAAAAGCAATTTGCTGGGCGTGATAGTCCCCCATATCGATGGCCACTTTTTCTCTTCCGTGATGCACGGCATCGAGACGGTGGCCAGCAAAGCGGGCTTCAACGTCCTGATCTGTCAGTCGAATGAAGATGTGACGCACGAGCGGAAAAACATCGAAACGCTCATCAATGCGCAGGTAGAAGGCATTCTGGTGTCGCTGGCCCGCACCACCCGCGATTTCAAGCACTTCGAGAAAGTCCGCAAGCGTGAAATCCCGCTCGTGTTTTTCGACCGTGTTTTGGAAGGTCAGGATGTGAATGCCGTGGTAATCGACGACCGCGAAGGCGGCTATCTGACCACCAAGCACCTCATCGCCCAAGGCTGTCGGCGCATTGCGCATTTTGCGGGTCCGCAGCACCTGAATATTTACAAAAACCGCCGCAAAGGCTACCTCGATGCCCTGCGGGAGCACGATTTGCCCATTAACGAGGATCTGATTTTTTACTGCGATATGACTCTGGAAGACGGCATTACGGGCATAAAGCATCTGCTTCAGCTGCCTGAGGTACCGGATGCCGTGTTTTCGGCCAGCGACTTTTCTATTGTGGGGGCGATGCAGGTGCTTAAAGCCCACCACTTGCGGGTGCCGGAGGATATAGCGCTGGTAGGGTTCAGCAATGAGTCGTTCACGTCGCTCACCGAGCCCATGCTTACGTCCGTCGACCAACGCTGCGAGCAGATGGGTCAGTCGGCGGTGCGCTTGTTTCTGGAGCTGGTAGAGGAAAAAAATACCAAGTTTTCACCCCGTCGCATCGTGCTTCAGCCCGACTTAATTATTCGGGATTCTTCTATCCGGAAAAAAGTCAGTGTGTAGCGCGAAGCTTAGCGTTATGCTACTTTCGTGAAGACGGCAGAAATCCAATTATTTTTGGTGAGATGAGACTGAAAAACCAGCTTATGCTTTTTAGCTTCCTCCTCAATCAGGGCTAAATCCTCCTGGTAAAAACCACTGAACAGAATGGGTGAGCCAGTAGGCAGCAGGGCCGCGTAAGCGACCATATCTTCCAGCAGCACGTTGCGGTTGATATTGGCCAGAATCAGGTCGAATGGAGCTTCTCCTTCCAGCACTTCCACACCACCTAAGCGGCATTCGATATTGGCGCAGTGATTTTCGGCGGCGTTGTCGGCGGCGTTTTCCACGGTCCAGGGCTCTACGTCCACGGCCAGCACCTCGCGGGCGCCCAGCTGAGCGGCCATGATGGCCAGAATGCCCGTGCCGCAGCCCATGTCCAGCACGCGTTTGCCCGCGTGGTCTACGCCCAACTGGTTTTCAATCATCAGGGCCGTGGTTTCGTGGTGGCCCGTGCCGAACGACATGCGCGGCATAATCACGATGTCGTACTCAATGGGCTCGGGCTTGGGATGAAACGGCGCCCGCACCGATACCTTATCAGCAATCACAAGCGGCTGAAAGTTCTTCTCCCACTCCGCATTCCAGTTTTGGCGCGTGATGATGCGGTGGCTGTAGTCGAGCGTACCGATACCCGAGTAGCGGGCCATGACTTCGGCCACGGCATCGGGGTTGAAGTCGCCTTCGCCGATGTAGGCGCAAAAACCCTCGTCGTTGTCTTCAAAGGTGTCGTAGCCAACCTCGGCCAATTCGGCTACCAGAATGTCGGCCAACTCGCGCGGGGCTAGTACGCGCACTTCCACAAAATCCATAAGGGTCAAAAAGAAAAGTCAGAAACGAAAATGCCGCCCGAAGATGGGGCGGCAAAGTTCGCAGGAAAAACTCAGCTATAATAGGCTGCTTTACAGCGGGCGTAAGTGATGGGCTTAGGCCCCGATAGCACTCCACAGCTGGCGGCGCAGGGAGCCCTCGTTGCGCCGAACACGGCCAACCAAAAGCCACACCGACGCCATGAGGACAGCTACTATAGCTACGCGCACCCACCACCACGGCAGGAACCATAAGTCAGCCGACAGCAAAGCAGACCCCGCACTCATAAGCTGGGAGGTATTATTGCGCATCGCACTCAGCTCCCTGGTTTTTTTCACTGGCTTGGCATGGCAGAAGCTAGCCCACAAGCCTACACTCATCAACGCGCCTACGCTCAGCGGCAACAGCCACAGCACTTCCCACACGCTGGACGGAAACAGCACCAGCAGCAACACCGCCGATATGAGACAATCGGTCAACACCACGGGGAGCGTCAGCCGAAAGTACAGCTTCAATATGCGCGGCGTCAGGCCGATTCGCTGGATTTCGTTGGCAACCATTGGCATGAGGTAGCCGAAGAGGTTGTTATTGATGTACGTGAAGCTCAGCACGGGTAGGAAGGCTATGTAGAAGATACCATTCGTTTTCATGGTACCGTCGTCTTTTATTAGCTCCATCATGGTACAAATACCCATCATGACTAACTTGAACAACAGGCTTACCAGCAGCGGCGCCCAGACTTTCAACACGTAGGCTTTGCTCTCGGGCGCTAAGCGGTCCAGTAGGCGGATAGACCTTTCGGTGGTATCGGCTATCAGATGACGGGCGTTGAAAAAGCCCCCCAGCCACCACATCTGCACGCCCCATAGTACCCACGCCAGCAAGGCCATTACTACTCCCAGCGCCGCGTGGTACGGCGCTTTGGGCAAAGCCAGCCACACGCCGCCTGCCGCCAGACTAATCAAGTGCAGCACGACTACCGGATGGCGCCAGCGCCCCAGCGACAACAGCAAACGCAGGTTGAAGCTGGAAGCGGTGGCGCTCAGAATCAGCAGCAGGCTCAACCCTATCTCCAGTCGCAGGCGCTGCGCGATGGCCAGGGCCAGCAGCAGCCCAAAAACCAAGGCAAGCCGACGCAGAGAAATAATATCAAGTAGAAAAGCCGTTACCAAATTCAGCCTTCCTGACACGGGAAAATGCTCGGGCAAAGGCCGCTGCACCGTCCGAAAGGAGGGTACAAAATCTATCAACAAAGTAGAGGTGAACAGAACACTATTCAGTCCCAGCAGGAAGCTCTGTAGTGTGGCCACTTTCATGTCGCTGTTGCAAACGGCCCCAAGCAGCCCACCGTAGAATAAACCCGCGCCGAGCAGCAGCATACTTACGGCGCGCTCTTCACCAGCCGCGGGCCAGACGACGGCTAGAAAGCGCCGCTTTATCAGGTAAGGCAGAAAGTGCCCTAGCGTTGGGTTGTCAGCCATGTCAGGTCCTGGGTGGAGGCGGTAGTAGGTTGGAGCAACTGAAGTAGCGCGTCGTTGAGGTAAGCTTGTTGGCCCTGCAGAAAGTCTCCTATCGTGCCCCAGTATTTTACTTCGCTCTCGTCCAGAATAAGCAGATGGGTGGCTACCTTCTCGATGTGGGTAAGGTTGTGCGACGACACGAACGTGATGGCTTGCGGACGGTAGCTGTTGAGCAAAGCCAACATACGCTCAACCGAGAACACATCAAGGCCATTGAACGGCTCGTCGAGGATAAGCAGCTCGGGGCGGTGGAGCAGACAGGAAGCCACGGCTACTTTCTGCTTCATACCCGTGGAGAAGGAGCTGACGCGCTTGGTGCGTACCGTCTCGTAGTCTTCCAGCAAGTGAGCCAGCAGGCTTTCGATGCGCGTCATGGCGTCGTGCAGCTCGTAGATGCGGGCCACGAATTGCAAATATTCTACGGGCGTCAGCTCTTCTACTAAGTAGCCCTGGTTGATGAGCGCGCCCATGCGCTGCTTTACGGCCACCGGAAAGGTTTCGCCCAGCGGAACGCCATCCAACAACAGCTCACCGCTGCTGGGCAGCAGCACGTTGGTGAGTAGGTTGAATAAGGTGCTTTTACCGGCTCCATTCCGACCCAGCACGCCCACGCAACAGCCCGTTTGCGCCGCGAACGACACATCACGCAAGACCGTTTTGGGGCCAAAAGATTTGGTAATACTGCGTAATTCTAGCTCCATATAACAAGATGTATAAACGCGAATAAGCAGAGCGCTTTCCCCAAACAGTTTTGCCAACAAGGTACCATAAACCAGCCGGGCGCTATCTACTCCATGACACAAAAAGATAGCGCCCACCCAAACTATTTTGGGTGGGCGCTACGCTAAAAAATACGCTGCCGTGGGGGCTGCTTACTGCTTGCGGCAGCCGGCGTAGGAGCGCACGTCGGTGTAGTGAATGCTAAAGTCGGCGAGGTTGCGGTTGTCGGTTACAAAGAGGGAATAATCGGCGAAGTCGCGGGCCATAGTGAAGTACCAGAACCCAGCCTTATCGGCGAAGAGCTTGTTGGATTCCTTGAACACCAGCACATCGGCGAAGGCTTCGTCGGGCTCTAAGTAGATAGTAGCAAAGCAGTTGCTGCGGCGGCGTGGGTCCGTTTCGAGGTAAATGCTGCCGTAGATGCGGCAAGGCTCAATGGACTGGACCGCGTCGGGGGGCAAAACGGGAGCCGGTTGGGAGGCAAAATTTGCCCCCCAACCTGACGTCAGCCAACTTACGAGCAGCAGATAAAACATCATGATTTCTTAGTAAGAATATACCTGCTTGCCAGACAAATTTATCGTTCGCTTTGGTTCGGTGACTTCGGCCTTCACTACTTAGAAGGACTTGATAATCTCGGTAAAGTCGCGCGACTTAAGCGATGCACCACCGATGAGGCCACCGTCGACGTCGGGCTGAGAGAATAGCTCGCGGGCATTCTGGGCGTTGGCCGAGCCGCCGTAGAGAATGGTGGTATCGAGGGCTGCTTTGGCGTCGTAGGCGCGGGCAATCTGCTCGCGGATGAAAGCGTGCACTTCCTGGGCCTGCTGGCTGGTGGCGGTTTTGCCCGTTCCGATGGCCCAGATGGGTTCGTAGGCGACAACTACCTGCTCGAACTCCTCATTGGAGAGGTGAAACAAGCCATTCTGGAGCTGCTTGCCAATAAAGTCGTTGGTTTCGTTCATCTCCCGCGTATCCAGGCTTTCGCCCACGCAGAAGATAGGCTTCAGGCCGGCGGCCAGCGCGGCTTTCAGCTTCTGGCTCAGCAGCTCGTCGTCTTCCCGGAAATACTGGCGTCGCTCCGAGTGGCCCAGAATCACGTACTCGCAGCCTACGGAAGCCAGCATTTTAGCTGAAACCTCACCGGTATAAGCGCCGCTTTCTTTCTGGTGACAGTTTTGGGCACCAAGGTGAAACCCAGGTCGCAGAGATTGACCAATACTGTGCAGAAATGGAAATGGAGGGCAAATCACTACCGCTGGTGAATCAGGACCGAACACCTCGTCGGCTACCATGTTCGTGATTTCAGAGACCAAGGCCAGACCATCCTGGTAGGTCATGTTCATTTTCCAGTTGCCGGCAACGAGGTTTTGGCGCATAAGCGAAGGGTAAGAGGATGAGAGAATGGATGGAGCCGCAAGTTAAGTGGAGTATCGGCAATGGCTACCGGGGTTGGCGCTAGGTGCGACTTCGGGACAGAAAAATGCCCCCAGCCCTACTATCACGGCCCCGATGAGAGCCGCCCAACCCAACTCGGGGTAGGTAGCGCGCTGCGCCACCCAAATGGCGACCAGCGCCCAGGTAAGCACCAGCGGATACACACTCTCCCGAAAAGCCGAGCTGATGAGCAGGCCCAGCGCAACTACTACCGCCAGCAGGCCAAACGCGAGCAGCACGCCAATGTTGAGGGCTGGCTGCCAGCCCACTTCGCCCAATCCGAGGGTAATATTGATGACTGAAGCTACCGAAATCCAACCCAGATACAAGGCGAAGGGCACACTGACCCAACGGGGTACTTCCTCGGCTAGCACCTGCTGCCGTGCCCGACCATAAACGACGATCAGGGCGCCTAGAATAAGTATCATGGTTAGTACGCTGAGCCCGATCAGCTCGTAGGCAAAGAGCACCACCCAGGCGGCCGTAGCGACGCTAGCCACCGTGAGCGGAACGGCTATGGTATCGGGCAGCAGATTGTAGCGCTGAGCGGGCAGCAATTGCCACACGGCATAAATGGTGAGGGCCAGAAAAATTGCCCCCCAGATGCTGAAAGCATAGCCCGCCGGGGTGATTATGGTGGGGTATTGGGCCGACACTGCGCCCATCGTTTGCCCATTGAACGGGTACGCCTGGCTGTAATAATTAAGGGCGATGTTGCCCAGAATACTCAGGGCCGCGAGCCAGCGCCAGACTCGCGCGGCCGCAACGGGAGCCGTGGGGGAGCCGAAAGAAGCAGTAGTCGTCATGCGTAGGAAGGAGTAGATGTGTAGGCCATGTATCTCTTCTTACGAAGGCGTTGGCGCTGGTGTTAATACTAGGACGCGGCGGTATCACTGCTCCGTAAGCTCCTCGTCTGTACTATGACAGTGATAGTAGTTTCTTGTTCAATATACTTATATGCTATTTGGGACAGCAGTACCAGAGTACGAAGCCAATCAGCCTAAAAATGGGCATTTGACGCAGCTTGGCAGCGGAGCAATAGTTGTTTATCAGAACGGTGTAGAGACGCAACACTTTGCGTCTCATCATTACGGCCATTGAGCGACCAGAACTGTAGGATTCAGTCATAACAACATCAGCAACGACAAGACGCAAAGTGTTGCGTCTCTACATCGTTCTGACAGCCAAATTTACCCCCCAATCCGTCTTCAGGCAGCAAAGTATTTATCTACCAGCTCATCCGTTAGCTCCCGTGAGCTTAGCTGTCCATTTTTGGCGGGCGGAAAAGCGTTACGACAAAATCCAGCTTGGCGCTGGAAATCATAAAGCGCATGGCTTTTGCCGTTGATGAGCAGCACGGCCGTGTTTTGGGCTTCGTCCCAGAAAATCTGGGCAGTTACGGGCACCTCCCGATCCTCGATATCGGCTACGTTGTAGATGTGAAGCGCATCGAGTAATTCTAATTCCTCGGCGTTGCGCAAAGCATAGAAGTACCCGGTGGTGCCATCATCGTCGAACATGACTTCAAACTCCTCGCGTGAATCTTTACTATCAATTAATCGATTCTCTTCCCCTGGGTCTGGTTCTCCTATTAAGAATTTTTCTTCAGCGCCTAGTAACATCGTATGGACAAAAAAAGAGCCGCATAGCCGCGACTCCTTTTCTATACGCTAAAAATAACTGTACGATGCGCTATACCTTACCGGCCAGAAAACGCGCCGTATGATTCGTGTCCTTCAGCTTCACCAGGTCCTCGGGCGTGCCTTCGAACAATAAATGCCCCCCGTTCAGGCCGCCTTCGGGGCCAAGGTCTATAACCCAGTCGGCGCACTTGATGATGTCGATGTTGTGCTCGATGATAAGGACCGAGTTGCCTTGCTCGATGAGCGCGTTCAGGGCTTTAAGCAGCTTGTTGATGTCGTGGAAATGCAGGCCGGTGCTGGGCTCGTCGAAGATGAACAGGATCTTGTCCTGCTGCAAAGTGGCACCTTTGGTCAGGAAGGAAGCCAGCTTTACGCGCTGAGCCTCGCCGCCTGAAAGCGTGTTAGCCGACTGCCCCAGGCGGATATAGCCTAATCCTACGTCGTCGAGGGGCTTGAGGCGCTCGGCTACTTTGGGCTGGCCTTTGAAGAACTCCACGGCATCAGCCACGGTCATGTCGAGCACGTCGTCGATGCCTTTATCCTGGAATTTCACGTCCAGAATATCCTGCTTGAACTTGTGGCCGTTGCAGCTTTCGCAGGTCAGGTAGATGTCGGCCATAAACTGCATCTCAATCTTCACCTGCCCTTCGCCCTGGCATACTTCGCAGCGCCCGCCCTCAATATTGAAGCTGAAGTGCGAAGGCTTCAAGCCCCGCGCTTTAGCCAGCGGCTGCTCCGAAAACAAGGTCCGAATAGCGTCGTAGGCTTTCACGTACGTCACCGGGTTGGAGCGCGAGGATTTGCCAATCGGGTTCTGATCGACAAACTCGACGTGCGTCACCTGCCCGTTTACGCCCATGAGGCGGTCGAAGCGGCCGGTAGCTTCGCCGGCCCCGCCGCCGAGCTGCTTCATGAGCGCTGGGGCCAGAATGCGCTTCACCAGCGTCGATTTGCCCGAGCCCGATACGCCCGTTACCACCGTCATCACGTTCAGCGGAAACTTCACGTTGACGTTTTTGAGGTTGTTTTCGCGGGCGCCGGTTACTTCTAGCGCATTGCGCCAGGGGCGGCGCGAGGTGGGCACTTTCACCTCCATTTTGCCCCCCAGATACTGCCCGGTGTAGGTGCTGGTGTTTTTGAGAATCTCCGGGTAAGTGCCCTGAAACATCAGGTTGCCGCCACCCGAACCAGCTTCGGGACCGATATCGATAATCTGGTCGGCCTGCTCCATCATCATCTCCTCGTGCTCCACCACAATCACGGTGTTGCCGAGTTTCTGCAAAGAGCGCAGCACGCCAATAAGCTGCTCCGCGTCCTTGGGGTGCAGGCCGATGCTGGGCTCATCCAGAATATACATGGAGCCCACCAGCGCCGACCCCAGCGACGTAGCCAGCGAAATGCGCTGCGATTCGCCCCCCGAGAGCGTGCTGCTCAGGCGGTTGAGGGTGAGGTAGCCCAGGCCCACGCGGTGCAGGTAGCCCAGGCGGTTGGTCACCTCCGTCACGAGGCGCTCGGCCACTTTGGCGTCGTGCTCGGTCAGGGCCAGGTTGTTGAAAAACTCCAGAGCCTTGCTCACCGGCAGCAGCACCACGTCGGTGATGCTCTGGCCGTCGATTTTGACGTACTGAGCGTCTTTGCGCAGACGGGTGCCGCGGCAATCGGGGCAGGTGGTGCGACCCCGGTAGCGGCTTTGCAGCACGCGGTACTGGATTTTGTGGGTCTGGGTGCTCACCCATTTAAAGTAATCATCCAGCCCGTCGAAGTACTTATTGCCCTTCCAAAGCAAGGTGCGCTCGGCTTCGCTCAACTCGTTATAAGGACGGTGAATGGGGAAATCGAAGCGGATGCCGTTTTTCAGCAAGGGCTTCAGCCACTCGCTTTGCTTGTCGGTGCGCCAGGGGGCAATTGCGCCCTCGTACACGGTCAGGTTCTGGTCGGGAATAACCAGGTCTTCGTCAATGCCCAGCACCGAGCCGAAACCTTCGCAGGTCTGGCAGGCGCCATACGGGTTATTGAAGCTGAAGAAGTTGACGCTCGGCTCCTCGAAGCTCTGGCCGTCCAGGTCGAAGCGGTCGGAGAAGGTGCGGGTTTCGTCGTCGAGGCGCACCAGGCAGATGCCGTGGCCCTCGAAGAAGGCCGTTTGCACCGAGTCGGAGAGGCGAAACTGCAAGTCCTCGTCGCCGGGCCGGATAACGGCGCGGTCGATCATGATGTGCACCGCGCCCTTCACTTCCGGCTTGCCTTCCCCAATCAGGTCTTCGATGAACGACACTTCGCCATCTTCGGTCACTACCCGCGAGTAGCCTTTTTGCAGCAGCAAATCCAGCTCCTTGCTCATCTTCCGGCCTTCCTCGGAGGCCAGCAGCGGCGCCAGCAGCATCACGCGGGTGCCGTCGGGCAGCTTAAACAGAAAATCGACCACGTCGGCCACGTTATCCTTGCGCACCTGCTCACCGCTGGCGGGCGAAAACGTGCGGCCCACCCGCGCAAACAGCAGCTTGAGGTAATCGTAAATCTCGGTGCTGGTGCCCACGGTGGAGCGGTTGTTCTTGATGGAGACCTTCTGCTCGATGGCAATAGCCGGCGAAATGCCCCGGATATAATCCACGTCGGGCTTGTCCATGCGGCCCAGAAACTGGCGGGCGTAGCTGCTCAAGCTCTCCACGTACATTCGCTGACCCTCAGCGTACAACGTGTCAAACGCCAGGCTCGACTTACCCGAGCCCGACAGCCCCGTCACCACGATAAACTTATTGCGCGGCAGCGCTACGCTCAGGTTTTTGAGATTATGAACCCTGGCATTTTTAATCAGAATAAACTCGCGCGGATCAAGCGCATCAATCGGGTCGTCCGCGGGGGCCGACACCTGGAGGGAAGCAGTTTTGGGCATAGGTAACGTAACAGCCGGCAGCGGGCGGAAGGTTTCGTCTGCGGTGGTTTGAATTCGCAAAGGTACGGCGGGGGTGGCTGGGTTGGTAATGGCACAGTTGTTTGCGTTGCTGCTAGTAGATGGTTGAGTGGCGTAAATCATTCTACCTTTAGTGTGCTTTACGCTACTATCTTGCGTGCTAAGGACGTATTGTCGCTTTGAGGAGCAGCAGCAATACAAATGTTAGCTGCAACCCTACAGACAGACCATAACAATTAATCATGACAGAAGAAATAAAGCAAATTCGGGAATTACTTGACAAACTTGAAAATGACAAATCTACAAACGATGAAATGTCATTTAAGGAGACATTTGAACTGTTTGAACTTCCTGACATTATTTCTTCTGTAATTGACTTTTTGCAGCCGCTCTTACTTCCTTATGAAGCAGCAATCTATTGGTACATGTTTAGACGAAGCATTATTTCAACAGGAGAAACTTTTGTTCGTGTAAGTACAAGAGGACTTGGCAAGCCAAGAACGGTTATCCAGTCATCTTCGGGACAATCGGAAGGATTAAGTTATCATGGAGTTCAAGCCGCTTTGAATGGATTAGAAAATAAAGGAGTAATTAAAAAGGCTGGTGACACGAATAGAGATGGAACATTATACCAAATATTTCTTCCTGAGGAAATCGAAATATGTCAAGCTAGAATGAAAGAAATAATTATTGAAGAACTACCTAAGGTTGATCCCAGAAAAGAAGCAGACTATTATAATATTAAGGAAAATAGACAAAAAGTTTTTGAACGAGACAGTTATAAATGTCACTATTGTAACAAGCAGTTGACTAGATTTAGTGCGACACTTGACCATATACAACCAGTTAGTCAAGGTGGGGATAACTCATTTGAAAATTTAGTAACATCTTGCCTCCTTCACAATTCAGTGAGAGGCGCTAAACCTGTTATGGATTTTATTATTGAGACTGAAAATGCAACAAATGGGAGTGGCCAAGGCAGCCGCTAACATTGCATTGGCAATATTCCGGCTCCCCAACTGGCGCGAGTTTAGCGTAGCGTAACTCGTGACACCTATTCGGGCGAGGCTGTGCCTCGCATCAGAACGTCCCGGTACTTAACTCTCACGTGAGTTTGCCGCTAACGCGGCAGTGGAGGCACAGCCCCCACATCAGGGTTAGTCACGAGTTACGCTGCGCTAAACTCGCGCCAGCACTCGGGCGTTTTAGGCTAAACTCCCTCCCCATTATGCCCATCGAAATCATCAATGCGGACGTGACGCTGGAACGCTTTCCCGGCAAAGGCGGCTGGACCTACGCGCCCGTACCGTGGTTTGAGTCGGGCCCCAAAACGTATTTCAACACGCTGCGGGTGAGCGGGCGCATTGATGCGTTTGAGTTGCCGGAGGCCCACCTGATGTCGATGGGCAAGGGCCGGCTGTTTTTGCCGGTGAAGGCCGCTATTCGCAAGCAGATCGGTAAGCAGGCCGGGGACAGTGTGCGGCTGGTGCTCTTCCGCACCGAGGAAGCGGCGCCCCTCACCGTGTCAGAAGTTGATTTTCGGGAGTGCCTGGCGGAGGTGCCCGGCGCGCTGGCAGCCTACGAGCAGCTGCCCGCCGCGCACCAACAGGCCTGGGTGGCGTGGGTAGCCGCCGCTCCCACCGATGACCAGAAAGTAGCCCGCGCCGAAACCGCCTGCACGCGGCTGGCAAATTTGCCCCCCAGCGCTACAAGCTGCCTGCCACCGACGTAAAAAAGCCCCCCAGCGGGGGCTGAGAGGCTGTTTGAATTTTGATGAAACACCTTTTGAACGTCATGCTGAGCTTGTCGAAGCATCTCTCCCGCAATGGTAATCTCAACGTTATTGCAACGAAGCGGGAGAGATGCTTCGGCAGGCTCAGCATGACAAAAAATTGAAATTCAAACACACTCTAAGGCAGATCGTTGTAGTTGAGCACTTTCACGCCGGGCATGGCCGCTAGGATGTCGCGCATGCCTTTACCGTGCGAAGCCCCAACCCCAACGACTACCTTTTTAGCGCCCTGCTGGCGCGCTTGGCGCACAATGTTTTCGCACATACCCTGGTTGCGCCGCTCAAACTGCACCTTCATGCCTTTCACGGACTCCGTGGGAAAGCCCGGCATTCCGTAGAGTGCCTCGCCGCCGTAGAAATTCATGGCCTCGTCTACCGTATCGTAGGCGGGCGTATTCAGGAGCTGATACGTAAGCATCTCCTGCGTCAGGGTCTCGCTGGGTTGCGTATCATCGCCAAATGTTTGGTAGGCTGCCACAGCGGCCTGCATTTTCCTGGCAGTTAGCGCTTCGGCGGAAGTGGAATCCGCTTTTACCCGCGCCTGGAGCGCTTCTAGAGCAACTGTAGTACGGCTCCATTCCTCGCTCCATTGCTTATCGTACTTCTGGCAATCCATGGGGTACACTTGTTTGTGCCTCAATTCATACACCAGGGGAAAATAAATGCGGTCGTATTCGGTGCCGGGGCGCAGCAGCTTCACCTTGCGCAGGGAGTCGGTGCCGCCGAGCACCGTATCGAAATGCGCCAGGTCGGCGGGGCTGAATTTGGGCTTCTGATACTTTTCCAGAATGTGCAGCTGGTACTCGACGTTAGCCCAGTCGTAGGCCAGCACGTAGTTGCGGGCCAGCTCTATCCGGGTTGCGTGCTTGTCGGGCGACTTGCGAATGGTCTTTTCCTGCTTGTTGATTTCCCGCGCCAAGTTCCGGGGCATTGCCGGGGTACGCCGCAGGATATAGCGGTAGCGGGGCATAAACGCAAAGCGGCTGTAGGTGCTGTCGTCGGCCACTGCCAGCTCCGCCGGCAACATGTACTCGCCAAACACCATATCCGGATTATAGGCCTTTAGCTTGTCAATAATAGGCCGATATTTTTCCGGCTTGCTGGGGTTGCCGTGGGATGAAGCCACCAGCACGACTTCGAGGGGAGCCTGGGCGCTGACGTGGCTGCTGAAGCCTGCGCATAGCAGCGTAGTAGTGAGGAGGAGAAGTAGTGTTTGTTTCACTGTTGCTGTTTAGCTTTTGATAAAGAATAGGTTGTAGGCGAACAGATGCCTGAAGTAGCCTGAAAGGATGCCTGGGGGGCTTTTTTATTCTTAATAAAGCCGTTTATAAAGTTTTAGACCACCATGCTGAGCACAGCGAAGCATCTCGCGTGCAACGGTATTGTCATGCTGAGCTTGTCGAAGCATCTCTACCGCTTCGTTGCACTGGCCTTGTGGTTAGTATCCAGTAGAGATGCTTCGACAAGCTCAGCATCAGCGCGCGCGATACTTCGCTCTGCATGACGTTCAAAACTATTGCGGACGACCTCTCAAACAGACGACCGCTTAAACAGCTTCCTTACTTCACCAGAAACGGCGCTACCGCCCGCGTCCAGATTTCATAGCCGGCGCGGGTCATGTGCAGGCCATCTTCCAAGAATAGCTCCGGGCGGGGCTTGCCATCGGCGCCCAGCATGGGCGCGCCAACGTCCACGAAGCGCAACCGCTTGGGGTGAGCCTGAATGTATTGGCGAATGAGGTTGTTCGCTTCCTGCATTTTGGGGTATAGCTCCCACCGCGCCAGGCTGGGTTTGATGGCGAGAAAAACCAGCTGCGTCTTGGGCAGCTTCCGGCGCATCAGCTTCTCAAACGCTCGGAATGACGCGTACACTTCCTGGGGCGTGGCGCCGGCGGCTATGTCGTTGTCGCCCTCGTAGAGCACCACTTGCCGCGGCCGGTAGCGCACGACCAGCTTATCGAAAAGCTGAATAGCATCTGGAAAGCGCGAGCCGCCGAAGCCGCGGTTCAGCACCGGCTGGTCGGGGAAGTCGGTAGCCAGCGTTTCCCACATGCGGATGGAGGAGCTGCCGTAGAACAAAATGGACGCTATGGGGGGCTTTTTCAGGCTGTCTTGCCGGGCAAAAGCCTGTAACTCCATTGTCCACTGGGCAGGATTTACAGCTGGCGGGGCCGTTTGGGCATAACTAGTGAGCGTCAGCCACGACAGCAGCAGAAGTGCAAAACTGTACTGCAGGTAGTTGGGCTTAAGCATACGGGTAGACAGAAAAGAGTGAGACTGCTTGATAAGGTACTACTAAACTGGAGTTGGCTGGCAGCAGCACACAGACCAGATAAACTTTCAGCAACGAAAATTTAACCTGTTTAAAGGCGTTTCACTTTAGCGCCTCCTGCTTAGGAGTAGCGAAGTATAGATTTCTGGTGTAGTAAAATTTCGAGAAGATTATACTATTCGTATCCCTGGCCGGCGTTTTGCACCTAGTTGCGTCAGCTATTCTTATCCCATCCTATGCGCCCCGCCACCTCATTTCTGCTTTTTTTCAAGCACTGCTTGCTTTTAGCGCAGTCTCGCTGAGCGCTGCGCCACTCCCGACACTGGGGGGCAAATGGAGCGGCACCCTGAAAATACCAAGCGGTAAGCTGCTCCAGCTTCAAATCGATATCACTGATACGAATGGTAAGCGCACCGCCAGCCTCGACATACCCACCCAAAACGCTCACGATATTACCGTGGAGCGCGTGGAGGTGCGGGGCGACAGTCTGCACTTACAGGCTAGTGCTATTCGGGCCTCCTTTGCGGGCCGCATTGCACCCAATGGTGGATTGATAACCGGCAAATGGCGGCAAAACGGCGCGCGGCTTCCGCTTCTATTGCAGCGCACGAGCACCGCAGTAGTGGCCGCAGCCGCAGCCGCTACGCCAACCATCACGCCTGCTAAAGCGGTAGCAAGCAAGAACTCAAAACGCCCGCAAGAGCCACAGGGACCATTTCCTTACCGCGAGGAGGAAGTTCGATTTGCGAACAAAAGTGCCGGCATCAATTTCGCTGGTACCCTGACGGTGCCGCAAGGCGCCGGCCCGTTTCCGGCGGTAGTATTGCTTTCCGGCTCTGGTGCCCAAAATCGCGACCAGGCCGTGTTTGGCCACCGCCCCTTCTGGATAATTGCCGACTATCTCACCCGCCGCGGCATCGCCGTGCTCCGCTTCGACGACCGGGGTGTAGACCAGTCGGGGGGCAATTCGGCCACGGCTACGGCTGCCGACTACGCTACTGATGCCCAGGCCGCGCTGGACTTCCTCCGCACCCGCCGCGACCTGAACGCCAAGCACCTGGGACTGGTAGGCCACAGCGAAGGCGGCACAGCTGCCATTGCTGCCGCCAATAAAGCGCAAAGCCCCGACTTCTTAATATTGCTAGCTACGCCTGGCGTGCTGGGGCCAGAGGTCATTGTGCGTCAGACCTTGGATATCTCTCGCCTCAAAACCAATGACACCAAAATCTTAGCTGGCGTAGAGCAGCGCCAGCGGGCCTTGCTCAACATCGTGCAGCAGATCAGCGACAATAAGCACGCGCGGGCCCGCCTCATTCCGGCCATGATTCCGCCTATCCCGTTGCCGCCCGAGCAAGCCGCCCAGATGCAGAAGCTAGCCGAGGACAAAGCCGCCATGATGACGACTCCCGCCTACCGCTTTATGCTGGAGGATAATCCGCCCCGCAACCTGCGCACCATCAAGTGCCCGGTGCTGGCCCTCAATGGCTCCAAAGATCTGCTGGTCGCTGCCGAGCCTAATCTGAAGTCTATCGAGAAAGCTCTAAAAAACGGTGGCAACCGCGACGTAACAGTGCGGGAGTTATCCGGTCTGAATCATCTTTTTCAGACGGCTTCTACCGGTGCCGTAACCGAGTACGAGGGCATTACTGAAACCTTCTCCCCCACCGCTCTGCAAGCCATGGGCGACTGGATTGCTCAACGAGCTAAGTAATACGCGGCTGGCCGCTAGTACCTAGCGCGGACTATCTAAAAGGAACAATTTGCTGGGCGCGGTGCTGCGAGCGAATTGTTCCTTTTTTTATATAGCTTGCTGAAGCCTTAAGCTATTTATTTCTCGAAAGCGCGAAATAATCTTGCTATATATTATTCCTATTACTTGCGTAAAAGCATGATTGGTAAGATTATGGCTATTTCATCATTTCTAGTGTACCTTTCGCAGAAAGCATCTTAACCGTTGATTATAATTTAATTTTATGAAGAAAAGCTTACTCTTTTCCCTCTTAATTTGGTTGACGCTGTGGCTGCCGCTAGTGGGCGTGGCTGGTGACCCGGCCCCTCTGAAAGGCCAATGGAAGGGGCTCTTGAAAGTGCCGGGGGGCACTTTGGATCTGATTATTACGATTGTGCCGCTCACGAACGGCTCCTACTACGCGGCCCTCGACGTGCCCAAGCAACGCGTGAACCGGATGCCGGTAGAAGTGGAGCTAAAAGGCAACGATCTGGTACTACGCATAGAGCAGGCCGGCAGCAGCTTCACGGGCAAAGTGGGCCAAGAGGCAGCTACTATTACCGGCACCTGGAAGCAGCCCGGTCTCACGGCCCCACTGGTGCTGAAGCGCGTACTGGTCTCGACGCCCCCAATTGCCAAAAAAGCCCGCCTAACCCCGCCTTATCGGGAAGAGGACGTAGTATTTACTAATGCTGCGGCCAAAATTAAGCTAGCCGGCACCCTTACTGTGCCCGCCGGACCCGGCCCTTTCCCCGCCGTGGTCTTACTTTCCGACATGGGCCCTCAAGACCGTGACGCAGGACAGCAGGACTACCGCATGTTTGGGCAGTTGGCTGATTATCTGACTCGCCGCGGTATTGCCGTGCTACGCTTCGACGACCGCGGCGTAGGCAAATCGGGTGGGGACTACCGTACCGCGACTACCGTCGACCTGGTCGGTGATGCGCAAGCCGCCTTGAACTTCCTCCGCTCCCGCGACCTCATCGATCCGCAGCATGTGGGCTTGCTGGGCCACGGAGAAGGTGCCAACGTAGCGCTGCTGGCTGCCGCCGACCAGCATACCAAGACTCCTGACTTTGTGGTCTCACTAGCTGGCTATGGTGTGTCTGGGCGGGACGTGCTGCTGCGCCAGCAAGTAGAAATTATGCGCTTGATTGGGGCTGATGCGCCGCAGGTAAAAGCCGCCGTGGAGCTATACAACCGGATGGTAGAGGTGATCCGGCAAACGCCCGATAATACCCAGGCGCGGGCTAAGCTGGCTGGCATTCTGCGGCTGAACAACACGAATATAGATCCGGTAATGGCTAAGGCCCGCGCCATTCAGCTTACCACGCCGTGGTCGCGCTACTTTATGGATTTCGACCCCAGCCTCAAGCTAACGGACGTAAAGTGTCCGGTATTGGCTCTCAATGGACTCGATGACTTGCAGGTAGCGGCTCGCGCTAACCTTATCATTTTGTCGAAAGGTCTGAATTCCAACCGCGACGTAACCGTGGAGAAGCTGGCCGGCGTTAACCACTCTTTTCAACCCGACGCTAAAGATTGGCCCGTAGTGAATGGGGAGCAACAGCCTGCCTTCTCGCCCAAGGCACTGGATACTATTCGGGAGTGGGTAATGGTGCGCAGCGGTCAGCCCGACGCTAAAAAGCCATCATCTTCATTTTTAGCGTCTTCCGCTTCTTTCTTCAAACGTCTGAAGCCTAGCTCTACTAAGCAGCCTAAAAGTCAGGCCAGCCGGTAGTTTTATCAAGTCAAAACCCAACATGCTCAACTCGTTCGCTGATGCCTCAATTGCACTGGCGAAGGAGTTGGGCATGTTGAGTTTTAGGTTAAAACTCTACCCTGTAGTTCAGAAACGGCACGAGTGAGGTTTGATAGGTGGTTTCTATTTGCTGAGAATATCGATCGTAGAAACGGCCGTAGATGTTCTGGTTATTGCTGGCATTTCGAATGTCGAGGGAAATGATGTGCGAGGCATGGGGGCATTTTTGCGGTAGCTGGCCCAGCTGCTAGCAGCTGTCGGTGAAAAGCAGGAAAAGACAGAATTTGGCCGCGAAGCCCGAGTAAGAGAAAGCGGTGCCGCGCGAGGCGGCTTAGCGGAACGTTCCGCTTATAAGAGACATAGACTGGGCTTTCCCCCTACGCCTCCCTCGAAAATATTTTTGAGTTGGAAATTGAGGGAGAATTTGCCCCCAGAACGCGGTAGAGACACAACATTTTGCGTCTCTACCGTAGGCGACTATTCACACACAGCTACAAGCGGATCCCAACGCAGTAGCCAAACCAGCCGAGCACGCGGGTATTCGTGTTGCCTTCGTCGAGCCAGAGGCTGCGGTTTTGCAGGAGGCTGGAGTAAATTTGCCCCTTATCGGCATCGTAGCGCTGGGTGACGAGCACACTCACCGTAGGCCCGGCCACAATGCGGAAGTGGCCCCCGGCCTTCAGCGGCGCAAAGCCTACCAGGAAGCGCAATTGGTTGTGTAGGTTAAGCTCGTCGGTCCAGCCGCGGCTCTCCTCGTTTACGTGCATGGCTACTGCGTCGAGGCTCAGGCTGATGCGCCGACGGGCCAGCAACTCAGTGCCAGCGCCGTAGCCCAGCGCCCAACGCCGGTCGCGGCTGCCGAAGCCGTCGTAGGCGCCTGTGAAAAAGGTGTAAAAACTGGCCGAGCCACCTAGTTTCAGGCTGGCACTCACCGGCCAGGATTCGGTATTGACCACTTCGAACCGGTGGTAGCCCCGGCGCACAAAATTGAGCGGCGCAATGCTGACGCCATCTACCGAGTCAGCAATGTTGAGCAGGCCCGCGAGCTGCACCCCGCGCACAGTACCCGCCGCATTGAACAAGCCCGCAGCTTGTACGCCCCGCACTTCGCTCAGGGCTACATTGAATAAGCCGGCCGCCTGTATGGTGGCCTGGCTGGGGGGCATTTTTGCGGCGCTACTGGCTGAGTCAGCTGCCTGGGGGGCATTTTTAACAGGGCCAGCATAGTTGAATAAACCAGCAGTTTGCACTCCGCTCACGGGGCGAGTGGCGACATTGAGCAAGCCTGCGGCCTGCCAGCCTGTACCCGTACCACCTAGCACGTTCAGCAGGCCCGCTCCCTGAAAACCGTTGAGGTGGCGGCCTACCACATTGGCCAGGCCCGCTACCTGCACGCCCCGCACCGAGTCGCGGTCTACGTTGAACAGGCCAGCGGCCTCAAATCCATCGACTCCCGCCGCGTAGCCGCCCAGCACGTTCAGTGACACTTTATTTACCGTTTGCCCGCTACGTATTCCATTAGAGCCCAATGGTCCCAGGAAAGATACTTGCGCGGTTTTGGTACGGGTAGGCCGCGCTGGCTCTTCAAATTCCGGCTCAGCAACAGCAGGCTGTGCCACCGAATCGGCTGCCGTTATAGCCGTAACAACGGCGGTAGTGCTAGGTGTTACCGGCGCATCTGTTTCAACCGATTGAGCACCCGATGTAGAGCTGGCAGTGGGGCTGCTGTCTTTGGGTTGAGGAGCCGGCTGCTTGACCTGTGCTGGCTTGGCAGCCGGCGCTTTAACGGCCGCCGTTGCCTTACTTCTTGCGGTCGGAGAATCAGCAGGAATAGGCTTGGCGGCTGAGCTTTTGCCGCCGGCGCTGGATGGTGAATCACTCGGCGGGTTGGGCTTGGCGGGCTTCACGGAGTGCAGCACAATTTGATCACCTACCAGTTCGTAGCCAATGTTCTTATCTGCCAGCACTGTATTCAGGACCGTGCGCAACGGTTGGTTCTGCACGCTGAGCGTCACGGGCTGGCTTAAGTTTAGCGCCGTATTGCTATAAGAGATGCGCACTCCGTACTCGCGCCGCAACGTCCGCAGCACCGATTCGAGCGGAGCTTGGCTAAAGGTGACCGTTACCCGGCGGTCCAGCACGGAGCTGGGCCGGGTCTGGGAATGAGCAGGTAGCGGCGAGCCGGCCAATGCACAACACAAGGCAAGGACCAGGCATATGCGGTTTCGCATAGCTAGTAGGGAAATAAAAAGCGAGAGAAAAAGCCGGGGCGCTAGCGGCAGCCCGGTCCGTCAAGTGTGTAGCCAGTAGCCGATTGGCTTACCGTGAGATTGGCCGATAAGCTCACCACGCGCAGCACCTGGGGTAGGCTGGTGCGGGCAAAATTGCCGGTGAAACGACAGCTGCCGAGGGCTGGGTTGGCCAGCGTCACGGGCGTGTCGTAGTAGCGAGTCAGCGTTTGGGCTAGCTGGTCCAGCGACTGGTTATCGAACACCAGCTCCTGCTGCTGCCAGGCGCGGAAGTTGGGATCTATAATAGGTTTCTGGACGGCGGCCGTGGGAGCCACTCGATGAATTACACCCCGCTGGCCCGGCGTGAGTAGCACCGAATCGGAGCCGGTTAGTAGGCGGCGCACCGGGCTGAAGGCTACGCGCCCCGTCACTACGGCTACCTCCACCGAGTCTTCGGCACCGTAGGCCCGCACGTTAAACGAGGTGCCCAGCACTTGCGTCCGGGTCTCGTTGGCTAGCACCGTAAAGGGGCGGCCGTGGTCTTTCTTGACTTCAAAAATGCCTCCCCTTGCAGCTGCACCTCGCGTACCGTTTCGTTGAAGTTGGCGGCGTAGCTCAGGGTTGAATGGCGATTTACCCAGACCTGGCTGCCGTCGGGTAAGGTGGTTTGCTGACGCTGGGCACCAGCCGCCACAGTTACCATTTCCTCCTGATTGAGTGGCAGAAAAATGCGCAACAAGCTCCATACGCCCATCAGCAGCAGTACAGCCGCCGCCACGCGCAGCCAGGGCTGCGCGGCTGGCCAGAGCGGTACCACCTTGCCTTCCGTCACTATCGGCGCGGGCACGGCGGTTAGAGTTGGAGCTAATTCGGCGGCTACGCGAAACTGCTGCCAGGCTACTTCTACATCTGCATCCGAAAATTCCTCAGTTACGGTGCCGCCTCGCTCCCAGGCCCTGGTAGCATCGGTAAGCAGGGGCAGATGGTCGGGAGTGGCCGTTATCCAAGCATGCAATTCCTGCTGTTCCGACGCAGAGGCTTCACCGGCCAGGTGTTTGGCCAGGAGGTCCCAGGGGGCTTCCGCATCGAAATACAGGTCGGGCATGAAGGAGGGCGGCAAGTGAGCCTGCTAAAGTCGGTATTTTCTGGAAACCGGACGGGGGCTTGGAAGGAAGTTTAGCATTTATCCTAAAGCAAAATACTTGCTTTAGTTATCAGCCAGCACCTTGCCAGAGCCGGAAATTCGGCTGCTTACGGTGGGGTTGCCTCGATAATAGATGGAGCCACTGCCCGCTATATCCGCGGTGAGGGTCCGCGCCGCCCGCACATAGCTCCTGCCCGACCCGCTGATAGCCACGTAGCTATCTTGGGTAGCCAACTCGAAAGCGCTTACCCGCCCCGATCCGCTGATATTGACATTGTGGCTCGGAGCAGTACCGCTCAGCTTCACCTCACCCGACCCCGATACGTTCGTACGCAGGGCCTCCACCTGGGCTAAGTTCAGATTGGCCTCGCCCGAACCCGACACGCCGACCCGGAAGCTTGCCGCCGTCCAGGACGAAGTGCTGCTTACTTTGCCCGAGCCCGACACCTCTACTTCCGTCAGGGTAGGCACCGTAACGTAGATGCGTATGGGGTCGTGCCCGCGCACCCGGTAGCGCCCGTACTCTATTTCGAGCTTGTCGCCGGACAATTCGGTTTCGAGGATGTCCAGAATATTGCGCTGGGCTTCCAGCCGCACCTGCTGGGGGCTGCCTTGGGTTATAATTACGTCGGCGTCAATCTTGAGCTCCAGGCGGTTGAAGCTGTTGAGCGTCCGGGTTTCCGTTTGGCTAGGACCAGTACCGCGCACGCTGGGTCCGATTATGTCGCCTTCGTGGTGGCAGGCAGTGGTGAGCAGTGCGGCCGGTAGAGCCAATAGGAGCAGTAGCTTTTTCATAGCGTACACGTGATAGAGTGGGAGATGAGGATGCTTTCAGTACTAAGAGTCACAGCTCCGGCTTTACCCCTACGCCGCTCACAACTATTTTTTTGCCCCCAGCTCTCTACCATAATAGAAAACTAGGCAACAGCCCCTTCAAGCCCTGGCGGAGCAGGCGCAAGGCTTTGCCCATCTGGTTTTCCACCGTCTTGGGGGCCACTTCCAGAGCATCAGCAATTTGCTGGTAGCTCAGCCCGTCTTGGCGACTGAGCAGAAACACCGCTCGGCACTGTGGGGGCAGCGTGGCTAGCGCCGCCGCCACGGCCGCTTCCGCCTCCTGCCCGTGCACGTGCTCCTCGGTCGTATTGCGGCCCGCATCGGGCAGGCTCGCCTCGGCCCAAGCCACCTGGCGCTTGTGGCGATCTGTGTAGCGTAAAGCCGCATTTAGCACGGCCCGGGTGAGGTAAGCCTGATAAGTGGAGGTAATGACGAGGGTCTCGCGGTTCTTCCACACGTTGAGCAGCACCTCCTGCACCAGATCTTCGGCCACCGCTCGGTTCTGCACCACCCGCACCGCAGTCGTGGCCAGAGACCGGTAGTAGGCCCGATACAGCGCCTCCATAAATGCTTCCCCATCCGTTTGCTGCAGCCCCGCCAAGCGTTGTTCGAGGGCAGCGGCTGGGTTAGTAGCGGTGGTCATAACAGCGGCGGAAGATTGAACTACTGTTCGTACACTCTGTGTAGCAAGCGCGCTTCCGTGGTTTATTACAGCGAAATTATGCGCTCTGCTATCAGCTACCTTGGATAAGCAGGCAGTAGGATTTTGGCCGCTGAAAACCAGCTTTGATCGTAACCGGTGATGGAGCTAAATACTGTACCGGCTAATTGGGTGCAACATTACGACTTTGCAACATGATGTCCCACAACACATTGCTATATTCTAGCTGATAAATCCTTTAATTGAAAAAGACACTCAGCTAAATAATGCCCCAAGGACCGAGAAAAGCCAGACTAGGTTGCGGCCACAGGCTTAGGCTCGGGAGTCAAATCCAGGCGGCGCAATTTATCAGCTTTAATAGCTGTAATAGCCACGACCAGCAAGGTCATAGCCCCGCCAAACACGACCGACGGCACCACGCCCATTAGTCGGGCCGCCACCCCCGATTCGAAGGAGCCAATTTCATTAGAGGAGCCAATAAAGATGTTGTTCACGGCCGATACCCGCCCTTTCATGTGCTCCGGCGTGAAGGTGTGCAGCAGCGTGGACCGCACAATAACCGATACCGAATCGAAGGCGCCGGTGAGAAACAACAGCACCAGCGACAGCCAGAAACTGTGCGACAGCGCAAAGCAGATGGTAGCTACGCCAAAGCCTGCTACGGCCCATAATAGCTTGCTTCCGGCGCGGCGACGCAACGGATAATACGTCATCAGTACGGCCATAAGTACTGAGCCAACGGCCGGCGCGGCGCGGAGGAAACCCAAGCCTTCGGGACCAGTGCGCAGAATATCGTCGGCAAAAATAGGGAGCAGAGCTACCGCACCGCCAAAAAGCACTGCGAATAGATCGAGCGACAGGGCCGCTAGCACCAGCTGGTTGCTAAAGATAAACTGCACGCCCGACAGTACACTTTCCTTAAGATTTAGCCGCTCGCCTATCCTATCAGGCAATGCTCGACTAGCAATGCTACTGTACAGCAATAAGGCCACGGCCATTAGCACCGCGTCTACTCCATAAGCGGTATTAATGCCGGCTTTGGCAAATAAAAGCCCCCAACAGCCGGACCTATCACCGCCGAGGCTTGCCACGTGGTGCTATTCCAGGTAATAGCGTTGGCCAGCCGCTCGCGGTCGGGCATGAGCTGGGGCATGAAGGAAAACAGCGCCGGTCCCAGAAAGCCCCGCGCGATGCCACTCACGAAAATGACTGCGTACAGTGGCAGGGTATAAAATTGATCTTTAGCCAGTAGCCACGACCCAACAGGCCGAGTGAGCAGAAACAGTGAAACAGAGCACAGCAGTAATACCGCGACGGCCGCCACAATTATGTTCTTGCGCCGCACCGAGTCGGCCACGTGCCCGGCATAGAGCGACACGACAATGCTGGGAATCGCCTCGGCCAAACCAATCAAGCCCAAAGCCAGCGGGTCGTTCGTCAGCCGAAACATCTGCCAGCTCACCACCACGCCCTGAATCTGGGTGGCGACGGTCATGCACACGCGAGCCGATAATAAACGACGAAACTCCGGCAGCCGCAGGGCCGCGTATGGATCGTGGGAGCCAGCAGAAAAAATAGCGGACATAGAAAGGCGCAAATCAAAAGCGCGGGCAAAGGTAGCGCAACCTGCTTGAACCCAGTATGCTGGAGCTTTTTACCTTCTCTCACACCAACGACCAGTACGGCTACCGTCGCTGGGGGGCTTTTTTTTGCGCGATATACTGTTGGCCTTGCTAAATCCGGATGCTATAAAGCCCTCGTATTGTAGAGGCGTAGCTTTCAGGCAGTTTCGGGCAATTGCGTCAAGTCGCTGAGAACCTACAACGCTTTGCAGTTGACTACGGTGTTATTTTTGCTGCATCTAGAATTATTCACCATTTCTCTAATGTCCGCTTAAAAAGTCTGGTGCGTCTGAAATAGTAAATAATTGATTTATAATATTTAATAGATTGTTTTAGCTCAACAGAAAAAAAAGTTTCGTTTGGCTTCTATTGGCGTTGTGAATACCCTAGTAGTTTTCTACATTTGACTTTCCCAGTTATCTTTTTACAAGAATTATCTCTTTCACCGGCAAACTGCACTATTTGACCTGAAGCTCTACGTTCCCTTAACCCGTAGCCTTTATGGAAACCATGCAGCCGAGCGATTCCGCGTTGATTTCGCTCTACATTGCCGGCAAAGAAGATGCCTTTGCGCTCTTACTAGAGCGGCATAAAGCCCGCGTTTTTACCACTATTATGCTCATCGTGCGGGATGAAGCGGTGGCCGAAGACCTGTTGCAAGACACCTTTATTAAAGCCATTCACACCATGAAGGGTGGACGCTATAATGAGGAAGGTAAATTTTCTTCCTGGATATGCCGCATTGCCCATAATTTGGCCATTGACTGCTTCCGCCGCGAAAAACGCAAGCCTTTATTGAGTCTTGATACAACAAGCCACGCCTTTAATTCGTTGGCTTTAGCGGAGGAGGGCGCGGAAGCGGCCATCACCCGCGAAGAGACCCATGCCCGGTTGCGCGAATTAATTCAGGATCTGCCCGCGGCGCAGAAGGAAGTGCTCATTATGCGTCACTATGGCGATATGAGCTTTCAGGAAATCGCCGATGCGACAGGGGTCAGCATTAATACCGCTCTGGGTCGGATGCGCTACGCGCTCATCAACCTGCGGAAAAAAATGGCCGCGCAACCTGTTTTCTATGATCAAAACATTTACCCACGAGAAGCTGATCCGGTACGTGTACAACGAGTTGCCGGATGAGGAACACCAGGAAGTAGAGCAAGCCTTAGTACATGATGCGGAATTGGCTGCCCGCTGTGCCGACTTGCTACTAGCCCAACGCTGCCTCAACGGGTTGCAGCGCGGCCCCCACTCCGCCACGACGCAGGCTATCCTGCAGTACTCGCGGACCTTTCTAACCCCCTCTTAGCAAAAAAGCAGAGGGGAGGAGTAACGAGAGTAGCGTATTTTGCTGCTCCATTACTCCTTCCCTCTTTTTTATGCGCAAGACTGAGCGGTTTCGTCGCTTTCTAGAGTACTTCACCACGCACTTTCCGGAGCCCCAAACGGAGCTGCACTACGCCAACCCCTACGAGCTACTCGTGGCCGTGGTGCTCAGCGCCCAGTGCACCGACAAGCGCGTAAATCTGGTGATGCCCGAACTGCTGCGCCAGTTCCCGACGCCGGCCCACCTGGGCGCCGCCTCGGCCGAAGAAGTATATCCATTTATCCGTAGCGTTTCCTACCCGAATAACAAGGCCAAGCACCTGGCGGGCCTGGGCCGGATGCTGATAGAAGAGTTTGGCGGCGAAGTGCCCAGCACCATTGAGGAGCTACAGCGCCTGCCGGGCGTGGGGCGCAAAACGGCCAACGTCGTGGTTTCGGTCATTTATAATCAGCCCGCTATGGCCGTGGATACGCACGTGTTTCGCGTTTCGCATCGGCTCGGCTTGGTAAACCGCATTTCTACTACGCCCTTAGCGGTAGAAAAAGAGTTGGTGCGCTACATTCCGGAAAACTTAGTCCCGAAGGCTCACCACTGGCTAATCCTGCATGGTCGCTACATCTGCGTGGCGCGCCAGCCTAAGTGCGCTATCTGCCCTCTCACTGATTTCTGCAAATACTACGCTCAGCACGTTGCCGCGCCCATTTCGGAGCCAAACAACTCAGATTTGCCCCCCAATGCCTAAAAAATTATCTAATCAGTACAACTTAGCACAAAACTAGTCTTAAGTAGTATTAACACCTCTCTGCCCGGCTGCTGACTCTAAAATTGTCTGCATTGTCGCCGCTAATGTCTGTCGGTCGAAGTGGGCGTGGGCCGTGGCTTGCCCATTAGTGCCAGCTTGCTTCAGCCTGGCAGGGTCGGCCAGCAAGGTGCTGATACACGAAGCCAGAGCGTCAGCATTGCCGGCGGGCGAGTACCAACCGCAGCGGTAGTTCTCCACCCATTGCCGGGTCCAGCCGTTATTGGTCACTATTACGGGGGTGCCAACGGCGAGGCTGTCGTAAAACTTAGCCGGCGAGTTGGCATCGAGCACCGGCAGCGCTAGGAAAGAAACCACCGAAACTTCGGCCATCCGGAACCAGGTAAAAACCGCGTGGCGGGGCTGAGGAGGGACTAGCCGAATACCAGCACAGCGCGCCGCGGCTGCTTGAATCAGAGGCTCATGAAAGCCATGGCCCATAAATAACCAGAGTACGTCAGGATGCGTGGGGGCCATTTTTTCGGCGGTGGCCACCAGCGTCGGGATGTCATTGGCCCGGCCGAAAGTACCGGCGTAGAGAATAGCGCGTCGGCCCGTTAAGCCCTTCTCTTGCCGTAGAGTGGCCACGGCGCTATCAGTAGCAATAGCGGCTAAATCGAAATCCGTGCCGTTGAGTACAGTGGTTGTTTTTTCGGCACTTACGCCCAGTTGCTCAATATAACTCGCCATATCGGGCGACAGAGGTATTATGTGAGCGGCGCTGGCGTACAATCGCCTTTCCAGGGCAAATAACTGTTTTTGCGCTATCTGACTGGGCACCGCGCCCATGGCGATGGGAAATGATGGCCATAAGTCCTGCACCTCGAACACCCACGGTACTCGACGTAGCCGCGCAACTTGCGCGGCGGCCCAAGCAGCGGTGAGCGGAGTAGATATTCCCCAGATAACATCGGGCTTGTCCAGGCGCAGTCCCTCGCGCACAGCATAGGCCGCGTATTGCCCAAAAGCCAGCGCCCGCCGGCCCACGCCCATCTTGTTGTTATAAGGTACCGCAGCGGCCCGCATTTCTACGCCTTCGGGAAGCCACGGGAACTGCTTAGTTAGCGCCTGCGCCTCCCAGATATGCGTAGTAATCAGCGATACGCGGTGCTTACGAGCTAGGTGAGCCAGCAGCGTATAGTGCCGACTGGTAGCCGGACAATCGGGGTTCGTATGATACTGACTGAAAACCGCGATGTGCACCTGGTATTTGATAAGTGTACACTAGTTGAGCGCTTCTTTGCCCCCTTTAAAGCCGCTGATACTGGTAGCCTATTTGCGCTTCGGCCGATAGCGCGACTCGTTTAGAATCGCCTGCGGGTCCTTATTCGCCATCAGCTGCGCGAGCGTCACTTTGGGGTGTGTATCCATGTACTTACGCACAATTTGCCACCCCACCCAGGCCCCGACGCGGCCAGGGGCCGTTTTGTCGATTTCGGGCACATTAGGCCGCTCACTCACGTATTTCTGGATTGTGAATGGACTGGTATTATAAAGCAGATTTTTCTCGATAAAGTGAGCCCATACTTTGCCCTCATTGAACTGCAGATTGGTTAGCTCAGTGGCTGTATATCCGATCAATACTGAATCAGGAGCACAGGGTAACATTTCCTGCGTGAAATAAAGCGCCTTACCTAGCTGTACCATTTCGCTGAGCATGTTTTGCTGTTTGGCAGGCGGCGCCTGGTTATACTTACTGGAAATAGCCTGGGCGACTGTCGGCATAAGGTGAGCCGGGGTGTAGCGCCGCAGGATATAGGCGGGCACATTGGGGCGGTAACTGGCTTTGGGACCTACGAAAAAGTCAAGACTGAGCACCATCAGGCTATCATTCACGAATAAGTCCTGGCTGAGCCCGCTCACAAACGTCTTGACCGGCGGCACCCGAAAAGCGGGAAAGTAATAGCGCACGTGCTGCATGAGCTGCTTTAGCTCCATCTGCAGGGTGTCGGTGCTGGAGAATTCAGCCAGCGTCTCGCGGCCTAGCTTCTGCAAACCCGGATTAGTAGCCAGGCGGGTAAGCGTAGCAGCCAGCGCCGCATCGGAGGGATACTGCCGGCGCTGTAAAAACTGGTTAGCCAGCAGCGGGTTTCGAGCCAAAAACTGCTGTGCCTCTGCCTCATTCTTGATTGCAAAGAATGATTGCTCCAGCCGCTCGACTTGTACAGGAGCCTCTATCTTGGCTATTTCTGGGTTTATTTCGCAGATAGTGGCCTTTTTGCAGCCAGTCAACAGCAATAGAGTACTCAACCAAATAGCAAAACAGGTACGCAGGGGGGCAGATTTGTAATACACGGTTCTATCTTTGGGACGAAAATAGCCAAAACGAAACGCTAGCCGGTCAGCTTTCGTGTTTCAGGTGTCGTTTTATCAGTTTAATTATGAAAAAAATACTCTTAGCCCTGTTCTTACTTGGCGCTTCCCTCGGTACGGCTTCCGCTCAGGTTGAGATAGGCATCAAGCTTTCGCCTTCTATCGCCTATCTGCGGGCTGATTCGCCGGGCGCAAGCAATTTTCAATCAGAGAAGAGCAAGCTGGGCATCGGTGGTGGCCTGGTCGTCGATTAT
The DNA here is from genome assembly GCF_056835965.1 of Hymenobacter sp. R533113. Classification (NCBI taxonomy): domain Bacteria; kingdom Pseudomonadati; phylum Bacteroidota; class Cytophagia; order Cytophagales; family Hymenobacteraceae; genus Hymenobacter; species Hymenobacter sp. R533113. The sequence continues at coordinate 5,397 of NZ_JAKWBD010000001.1, read as the reverse complement.
TTCTTTGGGCAGAACTACGCTTTCGGCACGGGCTTGCAGCTTACCAGCAAGGGCGGCACAATTTCCTACAGCGGATTCGACTCAAATAACAAGCAGAAGATTAGTCTTCAATACCTGGAAATACCGCTGACAGTGAAGCTGTTCACCAACGATATTACCACGGATACCAAGCTCTATTTTCAGCTGGGGGGCAAAATTGGTGGTGTAGTGGCGGCTCGCATCGACGGCGACAAGTTTTACCAAGGTAATGAAAGGTCTCGCACTCACTTTATTATTCCTGATGCAGCTTTACTTGGCGGCTTAGGGGCTGAATACCAAGTAGGACAGAGCACGAAAGTATTTGCTGGCCTCTCGTATCATCATGGTCTTGCTAACATAGACCGTTATTTTGACAACGATGTAACTATCAAAAACGGGGAAGTAGCGCTTGACTTGGGCATTAAGTTTTAAGTGGTGAAATAGTGAGTGGTGAAATGGTGAGTTTACCGTTCTAGTTGTTATCATCCTCGTGTGGTCGGCGGCGCGAGAACGTCAAACTCACCATTTCACCACTCACTATTTCACCATAAAGCCCGCCTTGCTCATCCAGAGCGAGGCGGGCTTTCGTCTTGGTCAGGGGCTTTTCGCAGAAAAAACCGTTAGTCCGTAATCTCTATTTCGCGGTCTTGGAGACGAGCCATAGCGGCTGCGGGTGAGTGCAGCTCAATGTCTTCGCCGCGCTCGTCCTCGATGCGGTAATCGGTGAGGCCCAGGCTGGTATCCTTGGTCACTTTTACCCACTTATAATACTTCAGATACCACTTCATCTGCTTGGAAACCAAGCCTTTGGTGTAGTATGCGTACAGGAAGGGATGCACGTGCAGCGTAATGCCCGACTGATTCTGGGTCACCAGCAAGTCTTCGATGCTGTTCTCAATCTCATCGGTGACGAGAATAGAGGCCGAAATCTTGCCGGTGCCGCCACAGGTAGGGCATAGCTCGCCGGTGATGATGTTTTCGGCGGGCCGCACGCGCTGCCGCGTGATTTGCAGCAACCCAAACTTGGTGATGGGCAGAATGGTGTAGCGCGCTTTATCGTGCTTCATAATGTCCTTCACCGCGTCCTCCACCTTCTTACGGCTCTCCGCCGCCTTCATATCGATGAAATCGACGACAATAATGCCCCCCATATCGCGCAAACGCAGCTGACGAGCTACCTCACGGGCCGCCGACATATTTACGTGCAGGGCATTCGCTTCCTGGTCGCTTTCCTGGTTGCTCTTGTTGCCGGAGTTCACGTCGATAACGTGCAGGGCCTCGGTGTGCTCGATAACAAGATAGCCGCCGCCGGGCACTGTCACGGTTTTGCCGAACAGGGTTTTGAGCTGCTTCTCGATGTTGAACTGCTCAAACATCTTCACCTTGCCGGTGTAGTGCTTGAGCAGGCCCAGCTTATCAGGCGCAATTTTCTCCAGATAGGCGCGCATCTCTTCGTACATCGGCGCCGAATCGACGGTAATGGCATCGAAGGACTCATTGAGCATATCACGTAGCATAGAGCTCGTGCGGCCCAGCTCCCCCAGTATCTTATCGCGCTCCTTGGCGGTGCGCAGGGTCTGGAAGAGTTGTTCCCAGTTGGCCGTCATGCTCTGCATGTCCTTATCCAGCTCGGCTACCTCGCGGCCCTCCGCTACAGTCCGGATGATAACGCCAAAGTTGTCGGGCTTGATGGAGGCGATAAGGCGCTTGAGCCGATCCCGCTCCGTGCGGCTGACAATTTTCTTGGAAACGCTGATGGTATTGGAAAAAGGCACCAATACGAGGTAGCGACCCGCCATCGAAATATCGGTGGACAGGCGCGGACCTTTGGTCGAAATGGGCTCTTTTACAATCTGAACCAGCAGTTGCTGGCCCTTTTTGAGCACGTTGTCGATCTTGCCGACTTTGTCGAGCGGTTCCTCAAACTGGAAGGTTTTCAGGGGCCCGACGGTAGTTTTCTGCGATTGTACGCCTTTCACCCACTTATTCAACGACAGGAAATTCTCGCCCAGGTCGCCGTAGTGCAGAAAAGCGTCTTTTTGATACCCGATGTCAATGAACGCAGCGTTCAGACCGGGCATCACTTTCTTGACCGTACCCAGGAAGATGTCACCAACGGAATAGTTGGTGTCGTTGCGGTCGAAATGGTATTCGATGAGCCGCTTGTCCTGGAGCAGGGCAATTCGTTCGCCATCCTGAGCAGAATTAATGATTAATTCGTTACTCAATGTCTCGGTAGCTTAACTAATCTCCCCAAAAGCGCCCGAATTTGCCCCCCGAAACCCACAAAGGGAAGCCAGTGCACCAAGGCACCAGCTTCCCTTCCGAGCCACGGGGAAAGCATCAAACCAGCCACTCTCAAGGATACTAAATGAGAGATAAACGGACTTTGGTTGAAGCCTCAACCGTCCGCCAGCTAACCCCGCGGGGCTTACTTCTTCTTGTGACGGTTCTTGCGCAGACGCTTCTTGCGCTTGTGGGTGGCGATTTTATGACGCTTTCTCTTTTTACCGCAGGGCATGTGGTTGTAGGTTAAATGGTTGAATTACTTTATGCTCGAATAGCTGCTTGCTCATCCGCCGCTACTGCTGGAAAGCAGTAGGCGTTGGAAGCGCAAATCTGCTGATTTATTCCAACTTGCTCAACTCCTCGGCCACGGAAGCCGCCAGACTTGGGTCGCTGCTTAAGCTTTTGGCCTTGGTGAAAGCCGTTCGGGCTTCGTCTTTGGCACCCGTCTGGGCCAAAGAAACGCCTAAATAAAACTGGCCGTTCACGTTATTCGGATTCACTTTTACAAGCTCCTGAAAACGCTCTACGGCTTTATCGTACTGATTGCTTTGAATAGAGAGGATGCCCAGGTTATAGAGCGCCTTCTCGTTGCGGGGGTTGGCAGCCAGCACCTCGCGCAGTAACGTAACGCCCTGCACGGGGTTGTCGCTAGCCATATAGGCCATGCCTAAATTGGTTTTAGCGTCGAGATTATCGGGGTTGTTTTTCAACACCTTCTCATACAGTTCCCGAGTTTTAGTGCTTAATGCTTTGGCCCGTTCCTCGGTAGCAGCAAAGCCAAAGGCTTCAAAGTACTCATCAGCGGCCCGTTTCCAAGCTTGTTCGCCCGGACGCGCAATAGCGACCTGCTCGTAGTAATAACCAGCGCTGTCAAACTTAGCGATGGCTTTATACTTAGCGGCCAGGTCGGAGGCCACGCGCAGGCGAGCCTGCGGGTCGCGCTCCTTATTGTAGCGGGCGGCCAGTTGCTTTATCTCGCGGCTTTGCTCGGCCGTAGCTTGCTGGTGAGGCTGCTCGGGCGTACCAGCAATAGGGTCGGCGGTTTGCTCCTGCTCACCCGAAGAGGCAATAGCTTTAGAGCCATTAGTAGCAGGTCCACCGCCGTCGCGGTTGGCCGTGCGGGCCGCGTCCTGGGTTAGCTCACCTTTGCCTTCTTTGGGCTTCACCATTACTTTAGGCAGCACAAACAAGCCAGCTATCAGCGCTAGGGCGACAGCTAATACCAGTAATTGATGCGACAAAGGACGTGAAGCCATGCAGAAAAAGCAGGCCGCCGGGCTTCCTGTTAGGGAGCGCCCGACGGCTAGCCAGCAAAGAGATAAGTAGAAGAGAAAGAAGGATTAAGCCTGAGCCGTTTCCTTGATTTTCTTGCTGTTTTTGATTTTACCAATGAAGGTTTTCGACGGCTTGAAGCTAGGAATGAAATGTTCGTCAATGATGATTGACGTATTTTTCGAGATGTTACGAGCCACTTTCTTTGCCCGCTTCTTGTTTACGAAGCTGCCAAAGCCGCGTACGTAGATGTTGTTGCCGTCGGCCATCGAATCCTTTACTACTTTGAAGAAGGCTTCAACGGTAGCTGACACGTCTCCTTTTTCGATGCCGGTCTTGTCGGCAATCTCGGCGATTACTTCTGCTTTAGTCACGCTGGTAAATGAAATGTACTATGAAGAGAAAAAAATAGGCAGGGCAAAAAGTTCCGATTCAATACGTAAGCCTTTGCCCGGCAGGCTGTTCGCTTATGAATTCGGGCCACAAAGGTAGTTTCCTTTTTTGGTTTTGCAACATTATTCCCTGATTCCCCACGCCTCTCCCTTTCTTTCCTAAATTATTTGCTCTCAATATATTGCCTTCTTCCAATTCTACTCTCGCCCACCCTTTCTTCGCTTCGGCTCTCCTCGATTGGTACCCGCGCCACCGCCGCGACCTGCCCTGGCGCCATACCCGCGACCCGTACGCTATCTGGCTCTCCGAGGTCATTTTGCAGCAAACCCGCGTGAAGCAGGGCCTCCCCTATTACCTTGACTTTGTTACATCTTACCCCACCGTGCAGAACTTAGCTGCCGCGCCCGAGGATGAGGTGATGCGCCACTGGCAAGGGTTGGGTTACTACTCGCGGGCCCGCAACATGCACTACACCGCCAAACAGGTCACCAGCGAGTTTGGGGGGCAATTTCCGGGCTCCTACGCGGGTTTGCTGCAACTCAAAGGCGTGGGACAGTACACCGCCGCGGCCATTGCCTCTTTTGCCTACGATGAGCAGGTGGCCGTGCTCGATGGCAACGTGTACCGGGTGCTGGCCCGCGTGTTCGGCATTAGCGCCGATATTGCCGCGCCCGCCAGTCGCAAAGTGTTTCAGCAGCTGGCCGATACGCTTATTCCGACCGCCGCGCCCGCCGAGTTTAACCAGGCCATTATGGAGTTCGGGGCTATTCAGTGTACGCCGCTGAAGCCGGATTGCTTGTTTTGTCCGCTACAGGGCCAGTGCTTTGCCTTTCAGCACGGCATGGTGCAGGAGTTGCCCGTCAAAAGCAGGGCCAAGGCGGCCCGCACGCGCTACTTTCACTACATGGTGCTGCGCTACGAGGATACCGTGTATCTGCGCAAGCGCACGGATAAAGACATTTGGCAAGGCCTCTACGACTTTGCGCTCACTGAGTCGGAAAGTCCGGATTTGCCCCCCACCGACCTGGTGAATAAAGTAGAAGACCTGGGGGGCAAATTAGATACAAATACGGTTGAGGAGCCCGCGTATGCGGCCCGCCATGTGCTCAGTCATCAGAAGGTGGAGGCTCGTTTTCATGCCGTTCGGCTGCAGGCTCCGCTGCCGGCGGCGGCGCTGGCAGCTAGCGGTTTGGCGCCTTTCACTAGGGCCGAAATCGAGCAGTTGCCCAAGGCCGTTTTGATCAGTAATTACTTGGAAAGAATTGGGTTTTAAGCGATTTTTTGTTTGGATGCCAGGGGGCCTTTTTGTATCTTTAAAGGAATAGGAAGCGGCGTATTTTGCTTCGTAACCCCTTATTAATCAAGTGATGGCAGCAGGAGTAAACAAAGTAATCTTAGTTGGAAATCTGGGCAAAGACCCGGAGG